>NZ_CP024627.1:0-1200000 GCF_024449095.1 Vibrio coralliilyticus | reverse complement strand
TTATGGCTCAACGGTTCACGACATTTGCTAGGAGCCGTCCACTTTCGTTTTGATCGTCAATCCTCTCAGAGAAATTGGCATATTTTCTCGGATGATAGTCGAGTTGATCTCACCTTCACACCAATCAACAGAAGAAGCGAAAAGCTTAATCTTTGGCTGCTACAAAGTAATTTTCGTCAGTTTATTGGCCGCTTTTCTGGTTTTATTGAGGATGGAAATGGTATCCGTCACACGCTAGATCAACAACTTGGGTTAACCGAAGATCATTTCGCTCGTTGGTAACTCTCTCGGAGCTTCACTTATGGACTTCAGAACTCTTATCGAGCACCCAGAATGGCTGCTGATACTGTTAGCCCCCTTATTTATTGGTTTAATGTTGGCCGAATACTTCATCGGACAAAAACGCGGTAAGCTACCTAGAAGCTCCTCCTATATACTCCCTGAAGTTCTGTGTAACTTTACCCTTGCAGGCATGCACCAACTCGCAGATCTATTAACTGGGCTTTTGATCATTCAACTATATCAGTGGTTATTTGGCTGGCGTCTATTAGAGATTGAAATGGGAGTGACCAGCTTTGTGATACTGCTCGTTCTGCAAGATTTCTTTTACTACTGGTTCCATCGAGCCAGTCATCGTACTCGCTGGATGTGGGCAGCACATGTCGCTCATCACAGCTCTGAACGTATGAACTTCAGTACCGCCTTTCGCCAGAGCTTGATGTACCCTTTCGCTGGGATGTGGTTATTTTGGGTGCCTCTGGTGATCATCGGATTCGAGCCTAAATGGGTTATTTTCGCCGTACTACTGAACTTAGGTTTGCAGTTCTTCGTCCATACGCAATGGATACGCTCGCTTGGCCCCTTAGAGTCTATTTTTAACACTCCTTCCCATCACAGAGTTCATCACGGAAGAAACCCTCAGTACATAGATAAAAACTATGCGGGCGTATTGATTATCTGGGACAAATTGTTTGGCACCTTCGAACCCGAAGTAGAGACCGTCCGCTACGGTGTCACAAAGCCAGTAAACAGCTTCAATCCTTTGATCGTGACCTTTCAAGAGTGGGGAAACCTATACCAAGATGTCTTCAAGAGTAAGACATCGATAGCCCACAAACTAAAGGCTTTATTTTCCCCACCCAAAGATCAATGAGCCCCCTAAGCCTTACAGGTAGGCTTCCCAAACACTACCGGCAAAATTTATTTCTTGTCTTGCCTAACAACCAAGAAATCCAACGTTTTCTGGAATTGAGGACAAACTCTTCCTCTGGGCCGATACCATCAACAATCCAACCATCAACATCCTTGCTTTGGCCAAGTGCTGAAAATTGCCAGTCTTGACTGCTGACTCGCTCGCCCTGAATCAAAGCCTTATTCAACGCTTGACTTCTCACCACGATTTTTATTCCCTCGGCCAAACCAATTCCTAGGCCTGATTCTCCTCTTTGCCCTACTGCAACTGGTATTTTCATCGTGCAATGATGGCCATGTCGATTCACCCAAGTGTAATTGCCTTCTCCCACACGACCTCGAAGCCAAAGCAATTCACCAGATGCCGTATCATCGACCTCAAAAATACCCAGTACCTTTTCAGGATAAATATGAGGGTCAAACCCCGCCATGGATTCAGAAACAAAAACAAGTAGTAGCCATACTATCCACTTCATGAGCATTGTCCTCCATGGCTTTCAGGCACAATGCCATGCTGAACAAGTAGGTACGTCAACCAGAATGGGCCTAGGGCGGGGATAAAAAACACTAGCCCCCAATAGCCCGACTTGCCAATATCATGCATCCGCCTTGATACCAAAGCGATGATAGGAATAAAGCTGGCGATGCTATACAACACGTCAAACGAAGATAAAGACAAGCTAACGTCCACAGCAATAAATACCAAACTCACCACTACATGAACCAACATAAACACCCAAAACTCTTGCCTTGATGAGTGACCCGAAAAGTCCAATCCTCGTTTCCAAGCTAACCAATAGAAGTGCATCTTTGTTCTCTCTAGATTGTAAAATGAGAGTGTATTTTGCTCATGAAAAGAGAAACGATGCGTCCTAAAACGGGTTTTAGGACGTTCTGATACCCGTTTTAGTCTAGTCTGAGCTTCTAATTCAGTTTCATATCGTTATGCTATGACGAGTTTATCTATCACTTTTTCAATCCAGGACAAACTATGCTCGCGATTCCTGTCCCTTTTGTTGTCTCATTGCTTTTAGGGCTACTGGCTGTCAGCCTCTATTCAAATAATCGTGATCAATCAAAGTTTGCTTGCGGTTTCTTACTTCTCTGTGCCTTGACGACCGCTGTTGTAGGGCTTAGATGGACATATCAGGCACCTCTTCTTTTGTTCGCTCAACCTATCTTAGCGTCTATCATTCCAATCGCAGCATGGTATGCATTCACACGTACTCATAACACAGCTCTAAGCTCGATATACAAGCATGCTGTGCTTCCATTGATTGTCGTACTATTTCTCCTTACCCAAACGTTTTGGCAGCCTCCGCTCGATGAATTACTGACGGTTATTTACTTGTTTTATGGCATCGCTTTGATGAGAACCTCTTCTGCTCAAGAACTGCTAGTGAATGTCTCGCTGGGCAGTTGGGAAAGAGTGAAGCACGCAAGAGTGATAGCGGGTTGGATGCTCATGTTTTCCGCTTCCATCGACGCTTTTATATCGCTCGATTTTGCCTATAACCATGGCAACCTGACACTGTATATATTAACTATCGGACACCTTGTCCTCTTACCCATTTTATCTTTGGCGGTTGTGATTACAGGTATTCACACATCACCCAGCAGAGCAGAACCGGCATTTGAACACAAAGAACCGACAGCTCAACCTGCTATGTCAACATGTAAAGCCAAGGAAATCGCATCACAGCTGGATGAAACCATCAAAGAAAAGTGCTTATACCTAGATCCAGAACTGACGCTTTCTCGTTTGTCGCGCAAGCTTGGTATTCCCGCTAAGCAAATATCAATGGCCGTCAATTTGGTTCACGGCAAAAATATATCAAAGCTCGTCAACGAGTATCGAATACGTCATGCACAGAACGCTCTAATTCAAACCGATGAGCCTGTTACGCAAATTATGATGAACTCAGGTTTTCAGACTAAATCTAACTTCAATCGAGAATTTAATCGCATTGCAGGAATGAGCCCCAGCGAGTACAGGAAGCAATCAAAATGAAGGATGAATAATTTAGGCGTTGTTTTGCTTGATACGACGACTGAGTTTGCCCGGCGTGATCCGCGCAAAGCTCTTAAACTCTCTGGTCATATGCGCTTGGTCAGAAAAGCCTTGATAAGCGGCTAAGTCGGCAAGCGATAACTCGGGGTTATTTCGCAGCGCTTGAATTGATGTATGCACACGACGCAGGCGTTGAAAGTGCTTAGGGGACATACCAATCCAGTGCTGGAATTTGCGTTCCACCTGTCTTTGACTCTCACCGAAGCACTCACCTATCTTGCCATCCTGAGCTCGTTGAATCAGTTTCGCTCTCTCATCAGTGGTATTACTTTGAGCCACAAAGCCCAAACACCAACGCATCAAAAGCACGATACGAACACTGTGGCTTGGCGCCTCTTTGAGTTGGGTAAGCAACTTACTTGGTCCCTTAAAGGGAAACGTGTCTTGAAAGCACACTTGATTCGTCTCAACCAAACGATCCAAAAACGAAAAGCTCATCCCAGGGTGAAAACGAATACCACAAAGCTGGCTTTTTGGTGCAAGAGTAATGGTTTTGGTAATTTTGCTGTATGGCTGATACATCGCACTCTCAGTGTAGGTTTTACCTTCAAGGCCTACCATCCCTTGTAAAACAAACATCACACCAGAGCCGCCATCACAGTAGAGAGGTTTACAGACCTCGCCTTCGTGAGACACGTTGACCGACCATATTGCTTGAATATGGTCGGCGAGTGGCCCAATTGGGTTAACTATTTGAAAATCCATATTCTGAGAAATAGCTATACTCACTCTTTTGAAAAGCTGCCCACTTCTGGCTTGAATGCTTTGACAATACGATTCCAGCTGTTTATCGCATTGATTGCCAACGTCAGGACGACAAGCCCTTTTTCACCAAACGTATCGAGTGTCACTTGATAGTCAGCATCCGCTACCTGACCACCCTTCGTTATACTCTCTGCCCAATGTAGCGCAACTTTTTCTTGTTCGCTATACAAAGGCATATCTCGCCATGCACTCAACCCGATCAAGCGGTGCTGAGACTCACCTTGCTTCAGAGCATCTTTACTGTGCATATCGATACAAAAGGCACATTGATTGATCTGGGATATGCGAAGTTTAACCAGCTCCCACAGCGTGATCGACAATGTACTTTGCTGCTCAAATTGAGCTTTAAGATACTCTTCTTGCCCCATTAAAATTTGGATACCTTCTGGCGCTGCATTAAAGTAATTTAATCTTGGTGTCATAAGTCTATCTCCTTGTTTGATATTGGTAGCCTACCCCCAGCAAAAAACAAAAGATTGAATATTTTCGACATCCCTACCCACCAATCTTGTCTATGCTGTTAAAACACTCTCCACAACAAGGAATTAGCTAATGCGCAACCTGACATTGATGTTTTTTAGCCTGATCTTGCTAACATCGCCAGTACGTGGCGATGTTCTTACTCTTACATCTCTTGAGTGGCCTCCCTATGCAGGGCGAAACTTAGACGCTCAAGGAGCCTCCGTTGCTGTTGTAAAAGCCGCTGTAGAAGCCATGGGGCACGAGCTAAACGTCGAATTCTACCCTTGGGAAAGAGCGGTCCATCTCGCGAAGAATCAAGCAAAATATGCTGGCTACTTCCCAGAATACTACTTCGACGCCTCTGACCTAATATTTTCTAACCCCATAGGAACCGGTCCTTTAGGTTTTGTTGAGAATAAAGCCAATCCCATCTCATGGAGCAGTTTACAAGACTTAAAATCCGTTAAGATCGGGGTGGTGCGTGGGTACGTGAACACCGAGGAACTCGACAGCATGATTGCGAGCGGTACACTTCAATCTGAAGCGGTCACCAGTGATAACCAAAACCTGAAAAAAGTCTCGGGGCAGCGCATCCCTCTCGCCGTTATAGATAGCAATGTTCTTAACTACTTACTGACTAGTGACAAGAGCCTCCAAGCAGCACAAGACAAGTTGCAAATGAACTCAAAGTTACTTGAAGAGAAGGAACTGTTCATTGCATTTGGTAATGATGAAACAGGTAAAAAGTGGAAAGCAATCGTTGATGAGGGGCTGAAAAAAATCGACAGCAAGCAAATTATGTCGGACTACTTTAAAAAATAGTCCTTGTCTTACGGATGCAAATGGGAGAAAAACTCCCATTTGCAGTTATATACCGACCAGATTCATAGATAACGATAACTGATCTCATGCCATCGCTTATCGCCTATTTTTTCAGTCACGGCCTTAACAAATTCTGCAGATAAACTTCCATCAGTTTCAAATTTCAATTGAGTCATCAAGTTATCTAGACTTGAGCCTACCCCATTCAAAGCTGAATCCAATTCATACCAAAACGCAGAGCCTTTAAAGTAAAACAACGGATAATATTGCCCTGCTCCTTGTTCATTGTAGAGGCGGTTTGCTTTAATCAGCCCTGTTGTAGAAAAAGGAAATTTTTTAGCAAAACTACCCCAGAAACGAGTCGGTTCTTCAGCAGCATAATCCGTAGCTTGCAGCGATTTTATCGCGTAGTACTCAGCCAAACTTTCCGCTGCCCAAGTTGGTCTGCTAGCTGAGTCTAAAACATGCACTGACTCATGCGCTGCAATCTTGAGTAACATCTTTAGTGAAGCTGGGGTGAGTTTTCCTTTCTCTAGCCAGGCATTAATCAAGATCATATTTTCACCAGCAGCTCCACTTATACTCCCTGACGAGCTGTCCTTTTTGAAAAACGCCATTTGCCAATCGTGTCGCTGTGAGTTCGAGAATACGCTATTCAAGTAATTGAGTGACGTTTTTAATACTGGCTTCCATTGTTCTACCTGCTGCATCACTTGAGGCGCATCGCTGAAAACGGTGACTTTTTTGTCATTGATGTTTAGTTCTGTACTTTCCATGCCCCAAACAACAAACAATGGTGGCTCAGATAAGTCAGGCATCGACTGACAGCTATGAGCAGGAGTACAAACGCGAATATCTTCACTCCCTTTGAAACGCGGCAGGGAATTCCACTCACTAACGAAATACCAACCATCATTGATGCTCCTGCTATCAATTTGTTGTGAGGTATCCATACCTTGCTCAGGTGTGTGCTCCATTCGCAACGACCATTGAACCTGTTGGCATTCCTTAGGGTTCAATTGCTCTAAAGCTGTGACCCGCCCCAAACCAGATTCGCATGATACCGACGGCTGATCCATGGTAGTTAAAGTGCGAGCAGATATCATCTCTACTTGCTCTAAATTACTCGTATCTACAGTGACGATGACAATATCAGCGTCATCAGGATCGACAGATAACTGATAAGTCAAAGACGGGTTAGCAAACACCTCAGCTGACACAAACACAGTTATAACGAGCAAAGCATGTTTCAAATTGAACATAAACGTATGGAGTTGAAAAGTTTGCTAGATAGGACATCGACTACATAAATAAAGTTCGACCAAGGAAGTGAAAACTAAATATTCACATAGCAGATTTTCAGTAAATTCGACGCAGAAGAACTTCGGCAAGCTGGTTAACTAACTATGACAAGAGGCCAGAGCTTATTGATAAGCTGCCTTTTCCCAATCGGTGAGCAACTTCATGATCTGGTATGAATCATCAAGGGTAGCACTTGGTCTGCTCAAGCCCTTCTTACCTCCTTCAATTGCTTTGCGTATGTTCGCCACTTGGTAGAAGAACCCGTCCCCATCTGCCTCTATTTCGACTTGTCGTTGTGACGCTTCATAAACTTCCACAGTGAATTGGTTGCTCTGTGTCGCAAGCCAAGGGTTTGAATCGAGCGAGATCGCCCCTTTGCTCCCCAAAATGGTGAAGCTGTGCTTCAAACCATGATCTTCAGCAGTATGAATTTGAGCGGTTAAGCTGTCACTAAAATGAATCAGCACTGAAGATTCACAAATATTACCGTCTTGCCCTAAACGACCCAAAGCCTGCATCGAGTAACTATCGAAGATCTGATCGCCAAATTGCGATTGAAGGAGTAGGTGCAGCAGAGACATTGGATAGCAGCCTAAGTTATACAGAGCACCTTTACTGCCCGGATTAGTAAACTGTGAGATAGCAGCAATATACGATGCCTGAATTGAACGAATTTCGCCTATGGTGCCCTGATTTAGCTCTTCAAGAACCGCGCTCACTAAAGGATGATTGAGATACATCAGACCTTCCGCAAAAAAGACTCCACTCTGCTTCACTACTTCCAGTGCTTGCTGAGTTTTCTCCATATCCACCGATAACGACTTCTCACAAAGTATCGCTTTACTTTTTTGAGCCGCTTTAATGACATACTCGTGATGAACATGATTTGGAAGTGCAATATAAACGATATCGACTTTGTCATCACTTAGCACTTCATCGTAGTTTGAATAGGTTTTAACAGGCTTGTAGTTTGAAACAAAATCCTCCAAAGGTGCTTGGCTACGCCCTGCTACTGCATATAACTCGCTGCCTTCATCATTATTGATCGCTTCCGCCATCACGCCCGATATAAAACTGGTTCCGAGGATGCCCCATTTCATCGTTCCACCTCTCCACTTCGTGACTCAAACACCTGCACTAAATCCGTCATACCCATCTCGATAAACGCCTTTGTATGGCACATAGTAAAATGCGCTTCAATCGCTGTGCGATCCTGATACCTTTCCCAAAGAATCACTCGGCTCGGATCCTCTAGATCATACGTGGCTTTAGCTTCCAAGCAGCCAAGCTCATTCTCCATATCCCTACAAAACTGTTCGATTGCCATACGAGCTTCATGGCGCTGCACTTCAGGTTTAATTTTTAATTCGGCCGTGACGTAAATCATTTCTTTACTCTCAGAATTCGACTCATATTCAGACTCCATAATGTAATTATCTCCATTCAATTGATAAACTCAGCTTTAGTTAATTATTTATAAACCCTGAGTGTTCAATGGATAAATTCACAAGTATGAGAGTCTTTGCCTACATCGTAGAACATGGCAGTTTTCGCAGGGCAGCGAATCACTTTGGCCTTTCACCGACCATGATCAGCAAACACATTAGTCACCTAGAGAGGAATCTGGCGACGCAATTGATCCATCGAACTACTCGAAAACAAACATTGACCGAGTCAGGTCAACTCTACTACGAGGAATGTCTGCGCATTCTTGAGGACATCGCGAATGCTGAGAATCTAATCCAAACGTTGGAAAACCGCCCGAAAGGAACGGTAAAAATCAATTGCCCAATCACTTATGGTAACAAGGTCATCGCACCACTCATTGCTGATTTTCTCTCATTGAACCCCAACATTAACGTCGAAATGGAGCTCAGTAACGAGCTCGTTGACCCACACCTTACTGACGCAGACATGATGGTACGGATCGGCAATCTTGAAAACTCTACTCTGGTCGCACGTTACCTCGGAGATTATCAACTCATCTTCTGTGCTGCACCTAGCTACCTTAGTGCTCACGACCCCATCCATTCAATCTCTCAACTTAACCAGCATCAATGCCTTGGCTTCAGTTACAGTGAATGCAGCGCCAACCTAACCACACAACTGGCTAGGAGCGCGTTCTTACGCGGACAGACTCGACTAGCCTCGAACAATGGCGAAGTATTGCGCAGTGCTGCGCTATCCGGTGTAGGTGTGATGCTGCAACCTGCTATATTAGTCGCTGATGATCTAGCGAATGGCAGACTGGTCGAAATACTCAAGCAGGATGCACCAGAGCCAAAACCCATACACTTGCTTTACAAGAATAAACACCTGTCGCTAAAGAACCGAACATTTGCTGATTTCATCCTCAAAAACTGCCGGCATAGTCAATTGAGATAAAGCCTAACAGGCTGTTATGATGTGGAAAATTTAAAAAGGGCAACGTGTATGACTGTTGAGAAATTTGAACATATCTATCAGAGAGCGGCACAACGAAAAGGTGGTGAAGAGCAACTGGAAGCCCTACTCTCTACTCCGCTGAGTAAAGAAGAGATCGCTGCTATACCCAACGATCGCTGGCTATCGGCATTCAGTATGAAGGTATTCCAAAGCGGGATTTCATGGAGTGTAGTTCGTAATAAATGGCCTAACTTTGAAGAAGTTTTCTTCGGTTTTAAAATTGAGCCGTTACTGATGTTGTCTGAAGAGCAATGGGATAACAAAGCAGCGGATAAACGTATCATTCGCCACCATGCCAAAGTGAAATCCATTTATGCTAATGCGCAAATGATTCATGAAGCGTCACTTGAGCATGGTTCTTTCGGGCAAATGGTCGCAGAGTGGCCCACCGAGACCATCACGGAATTATGGCTTTTTTTGAAGAACAAAGGTCATCGACTTGGCGGAAATACTGGTCCTTATAGTCTTCGCCAAATGGGCGTCGATACCTTTATTTTGTCCGGTGACGTTGAAGCTTATCTAAGAAACTGCAAAATCATCGAAGGTGGTAAAGACACTAAACGTTCTTTAGAGGCAGCAAATAAAGCCTTCGCTGAATGGCAACAACAAAGTGGACGCAGCCTGACTCAGATTAGCCAGACGATTGCGTTTAGCACCGGAGACAATCGTGTTTAGCCTAAACTAGGTTCTTCAGCACTTTTTCACATAACTGTTTCAACGTAATCAGTTCATCGAGTTCAAGGTCGATTTTACAGCGCATAGCGTTAGGGACTGACTTGGCGGTTTCTTTCAGTGCTTGACCTGATTTGGTTAGGTTAAGCACTCTCACTCTCTCATCGTCCTGACTTCTTCCCCTTATAACAAACCCTTTTGCTTCTAACCTTTTCAGTAATGGTGTCAACGTGCCTGAATCAAGGTACAGCCTTGTACCTAAGTCCTTTACGCTAGCACCGTCTTTCTCCCATAGCAGCATCATCACTAAATACTGTGAGTAGGTGAGATCCAACTTATCAAGCATAGGACGATACGCGCGGATGACGGCATTAGCAGCACTGTAAAGTGGGAAGCAAAGCTGATTATCGAGAAGCAACTTCTCTTCATCTGTTATGTTGTCTACGTTTTGGCATTCTCTCATTCGACGCTCACAGAAACATTTAAGTTGCGCACAATATAGTTGCATTCCAGACAACTTTCGATCTAATATTGCAAGCAATTAAATTGCACACAACACAAATAGAAGGAAAGATAACATGACAACTCTATACAAAACTTCCGCTAAAGCACTGGCAGGTCGTAACGGCCAAGTTAAAACAGACGATGGTTTACTTGATCTAGAACTGACTTATCCGAAAGAAATGGGCGGTAGTGGTGCAGCGACTAACCCAGAACAACTTTTTGCCGCAGGTTATTCTGCCTGTTTCTCTAATGCCATTTTGCATGTTGCTCGTGAAGCGAAAGTGGCCCTTAGCCAAGCACCTGTCACGGCAGAGGTAGGAATTGGTCCAAATGACAATGGTGGATTTGCACTTACTGTAAGCCTAGCTGCAGAAGTGGACTTACCACAAGAACAAGCTTTGGAGCTCACACGCGTTGCCCATCAGGTATGTCCGTACTCAAACGCGGTCCGTGGTAATGTGGATGTTCAGGTCAGTGTAAATGGTGAGTCGATCTAAGTTAGATAGCAACCGAAGATTAAACCTTCGGTATGAGCTTCCAAAAGATGTCCCTGACTAAAAACCTCGTATTCAAGAGACACCGCGACATAACAATAGAGACCCAAATGGGTCTCTATTTTCATTTAGAGCTTCAATATAATCGAATTCAAGTTCAATTGTTGGTCAGAACTTTACTGTCAATTAGCACACCATTGATATTGCGTGACTCGATTGTCAGCTCTTCGCCTTGAATATGCAAAGTTGTGAAAGTATGAACATCATCGTCATACAAAACATCTGCAATCGGTACTATGCCATCTTGACCCGCATCATAGAACTTCATTGACGCAGAACCTGCAATCAAATAGTTCACCCCTGCAGCGTTTGGCTTACCACCTTCAACCGCAACACTGCGAGAGTAGATATGGTCATGACCCGAGAGCACAAGGTCAACGCCTGCTGTGTCTGCTGCTTGCGGAAGGTACTGATTCACCATGTCATTACCCGAATTCGGATTCGCATTGTATGGTGGACGGTGCAGCATAACTAGTTTCCATGGCTTATCAGAAGCTTGCATATCATTTACCAGCCAATCGGTCATATCAATCCACTCTTCATCAGTAAAGAGTTCGGTATTCAACACAGCAATATGAGCGTTGCCATAATCAAAACTATAGATAGACTTTTGGTTAGGGTATCCGAAAGGCCCGTTCTGAGGTGTATTGAAGATGGCTTCGAATTTCTCGCGTCCTTCGTTATAAACCTCATGATTACCCACAGTCGGAACGAATAGCTTAGACGCCAGACGACCTTCACCAGAAATTGCATCGAAGAATTGACGCACCAATTGGTAGTCACTCATATCTTCAGTAAAGTCACCAACATGCATGATAAGGTCAGTATCTGGAAGTTGACTCTCCATTTTATCAAACAGCTCAGTCACCAGAGGAGCACCATGGTTAATACTACCATCACCGGTTGTTTGCGTGTCACCGTACAACATGATACGCACATCATCGTCTTGATCATCGGTAGTAAAGCGATAAGTTTCACTCAACTTCCCTTGATGACCCACTCGATATTGGTACTCAGTACCAGGTTTCAAGCCGCTCAATAGAGCATGATGAACACGAACAACACCCGCTTCCTCACCGTAGAAAAACGGTAAGATCTCAGAAGAAGTAACAGAAGCGGTTTGGTTCAAACCATCCGTACCATAAAAAGCCACTGTATCTTCAACCGTAGATTCGGTGAACCAAGTTACATTCACCTCACTCACATCACGACCTGGTGTAATAAACACTTGACTTGGTACATCTGTTAACTGCTCATCAAGAGACATCAAAGTAGACATCAGAGAAGCGCCTTCATCATCATAAGCTCGGAAATAAACTTCTCGGCTTGGCCCTGCATCTATCTCATCGAACTCAACTCTACCTGTGTGATCTGTGGTACCTAACCATCTAGGGAATGAAACTTCATCGTTTTCACTGTTATACAAGAAGGTTTCTACCTCAACACCAGGAGCAGGTTTGCCTTGTGCATCGGTGACCAATAGCCATTTCGTTTGACCTTGAATAGTGTGGTCCGTGATCAGCATATACTTACCACCCACATCCTGCTTGATCATTGGATGATAGTAAGTTTCACCATCTAGGGTACCGCCAATGCCCAGAGATATAGCACTGTTCTGAACATAATCATTAACCATTAGCTCAACGCGAGCCAAAGTCTCTGAATTTTCGTCCATACCAGTGAAGGTGCCTTTCCAATAACCCACATCTGTTTCAACATCAGTAGGCACAATATCTTCAGCCTGAACAATCAACTGCGATTTAGTCGCATCATAAGTCAGCTCTAGAACAAAGGTACCGAGATCTTCGCCTTTAGTCACTTTAACAGGGAAATCAAACGTACCTGATGGATAGATCAACTCATGTTCAGATTCAACATACACTCGAGATTGATCGGTCACCACATTAAATAGTGTGTCCCCTGCAGAAACGTTGCCATTCTTATCGTAAGCACGATATTCGACCTTGTGCCAACCATCAGACAAACCGCTCGCATCAAACCATACCGCATCAATGCCATTGCTTTGCAGTGAGCCACTGACATCTTCGCCATCTAGGATCAGTTCGGTGCGCTCGAAATCCACTTCTGAGTCGTCAAATAACTGCAGACGAATCGAAACATCTTGGCTGTCGACCGTCTCTTGGTCTGCTGGTGTCACGGTCACACTTGGGCCATTCAGGTCGGTATCACTGCTATAAATGGTCGTGAAGTTATCAAGAATAACGTGCGAATCAATGCGATTGGCTGTTTCCAACACCAAGAAACGGAATGGTTCACTCATTTTAAATGGAGGAGTAAAGCCTTCAGGTACTGGCGCTTGCATAAAGTGCCAGCCTTTCTCGGGCAAACTATCACCTTCATTATTGTAATCGATGGCTACGTCAGAGCCATTTTTATCGACAAGCTTGCCGCGCACCCACCACTCTTTTCCAGCCAGCTCTTCGGGAATATAAACATTCACACCAAATGCTTGAGGATAACCGCTAAGTTCTCGTTGCAGATCATCTACCACATAAGCACCAAACGTGCCTGGCTGTGCTGGGTCTGTTATCCAGCTTAACTTTAATGCAGAGCTACCATCAAAGACATTTTCACTTTCTGGCTCAATGTTAACTTCCAAATGTCTAGAACCACTAGCTACATAAGTATCAACCCCAGACTCAAAGTCATCCACCACCTCAGGTGGTACACCTATCTTAATCAGTACAGAGGCTTGCTGGTCTTGATATTTAACCGTCGCTTCAACTTCCGCGCCTTGAACATCTTTGGCATGGAAAACCCCAGTCTCTGGGTCAATATAGCCAAACTCATCACTACTTAGCTGATATTCAAGTTGGTCAGGTGTATAGGTTACCTGTTCATCGTTAGCAATAAGAGTCGGGAGGAGCGTCACTTCACCGCCCGCATCCACAGTCACTTCCTCCAAATCGAAGATGAGAGAATCAACACTGTCTACCACTTCAACTTGAGCAAAGCCTTGCAGCTCACCGACATTAACACCGACATAACCTTCAGCCGCTTTGTCAGACGCTTTAAATGCACCTGAATCAATATTTATTCGACCGATATCGATTGAGCTAATACCAAACTCTTTATCGACCTCATTTCCAGCAAGCGTGGAGCCATCGTAGCCAATCGCCATAAAGCTCTCATATTCAGCACCAGCCAAAATGGTCATAGTTTTTGGATAAATCGCCACATCATCAGGATAAGTCGCTTGATCTTTATCTAAAGTCAGTGCCAGTTTATTGGCAACTTCACGCTCACTGCCATCAGCAGGGACATTAATCACATGATTTTGTTTCTGCCCAGGCATCTTCGCCACCATAGTGGTCGAGCCGCCACCATCTAGGTTAACCGCTTTCACTGCGCCATAACCCAGCATGATTTGACCCAGCTTCTTCAAACTAATGCCATCGCCATTAGAACCAACAGGTTTATCCACCGTAAGAAAGAAAGAGGATCCATCTGCCTTAATACCAAATGCGGTACGACTATTGATATCGCTTGGATCATCGATAGCACCATCAGAAAGCTCGCCCTCTTTAACAAGCAAGTGTGCATGGTTGCCGGCACCGATAGCGTGCTTTACATCAGCCCAATCCGAGTCTTCGGTGATAAATTTAGCCTCGAATTTATCACCTATTGCCAAATCTGTTTTTCCAGCATCGTAAGCCACTAGCGCGTAGCCAGAAGGGATCACATAACTACTATCCCCTTGAATAATCTCAGTGATTTCACCCGCTAAAGGAGCAAACTGCACTTGTGCCGAATCATCGCTGTTTGCCACCACAGTGATGCCGTTTACCTCAGGTTTGACCAAAGCACCAGTCATACTAGAGAGATCGACTGTGCCGCGGTAACTATCGCCTGGGTAAATCGAAATTGAGCCCTTATCTGGGGTTTCTGACGTATAAATTTTACTTATATGTTCAGCTTTATCGAAATAGTGAACCCCTTTTACGCGCTCAAACTCACCACCATTTAAAGCCCAAACCAGCTCGAAATAAGGGGAAGATTCGACAATGTCTACCTGACCATCATGTTTGATCACAATGGCGGCTTCACTATTGGTGTCCCAACCGGTGTAGTTCACTCCATCACGGGTAAAAATACCTAGGTTCCACCCATCATAAATGTCGAAAAAATCTCCATTTACCGCGCCGATAACATTGATGCCTTTTTCCAGTTCACTGTTGGCTGACTCGGTGGTCGATTCCATAGTGAACTGACCCGTTGAGCGCTCTAGCGGTAAAAGATCTAAACCGTTTCCGGTTAAGAACTCCATTGACATGATAGATGAGCCTTTAGTGTGGTTCAGTTCACCACGGGTCAGCTTCAAATCCGAGTTAATTTGATACTCGTTGTAATCAGAGATCTCGGTAGAGTCAGGCTCAGCTCCAGTAGTTCCATCAACGACTGGTGGATCTATTGGTAAAAACTGCTCTTCAATATCATCGGGCGGGGTAATAATGTTGACTCCGAAATTGTTGTCACCATTAACTGTGTCGTTATCAGAAGAGTCATCGCAGCCTGACAAGGCCAGCATCAGCATGACTGCTACTGAAGAATATTTAAACTTGATCTTCATTGTTCATCCGAAGAAAGGCTAAAAGTGGCTTGAACTGTTCAACGCCACATTGAAAAGTGCGACACTTTAGAAACTCTGTTTTACAGTTCTAAGTCAGTTTTTTTACATCAAACAATAAGATAGATAATTAAGGGTAATCATGAAAAAAATACCAGTAACGCGTGAGAATAAACTCCCTAAGCCAATGAAAAAGCTGTAAATTATTTATTTTAATTATGTATAGATACACACATAAAAATGCCGACATAAAGCCGGCATCTCATCTTTGGTGTATTAAGCAAATGCCACTCGTAGCTTTTTCGCCGCCGAAACCATGTTAGCCAGTGACGCTTCGGTTTCTGCCCAGTCTCGTGTCTTCAAACCGCAATCTGGATTCACCCACAAACGGTTTGCCGGTATCTTATCAGCGGCCTTGTACAACAGGCCTTCAATCCACTCTTCAGTTGGGATATTTGGAGAGTGAATGTCGTAAACGCCAGGGCCAATTTCATTAGGATAGTCAAACTCCTCAAACGCTTTTAGTAACTCCATATTTGAGCGAGAAGTTTCTATCGTAATCACATCCGCATCTAATTCAGCCACGGAATCAATAATCTCATTAAACTCTGAATAGCACATATGTGTATGGATTTGTGTCTCGGGCTTGGCACTGGCTGCAGCGATCTTGAATGCCGCTACCGCCCACTCTAAATATTCGGCATGATCACGTTTTTTAAGTGGCAAGCCTTCTCGAATAGCCGGCTCATCAATCTGGATAATATTGATACCTGCCTCTTGCAGAGCAGACACTTCATCACGCAATGCTAGCGCCAATTGATTGGTTATTTCTTTGCGACTGATATCCTCACGAGGGAATGTCCAACAAAGAATTGTCACTGGTCCTGTCAACATCCCTTTCATTTGCTTAGAAGTGAGTGACTGGGCATATGTCGACCATTCAACTGTAATGGGTTTTTCGCGCTCGATATCCGCAACGACTATCGCTGGTTTAACGCATCGTGAGCCGTAGCTCTGTACCCAGCCAAATTTGGTGGTTTGAAACCCTGCTAAGTTCTCGGCAAAATATTCCACCATGTCGTTACGTTCGGCCTCACCATGCACCAGTACATCAAGGTCCAGTGCTTCCTGGCGTTTTACCGCATCTTCGATGTGACCTTTCAAGGCTGTCAAATAGTCTGATTCCGATAGCTGGCCGCTACGGTAAGCACTACGCTGAACTCGTATTTCATTCGTTTGTGGAAAAGAACCAATCGTCGTTGTGGGGAACAATGGCAAACCTAATACCGCATTTTGATACTGAGCGCGCTCCTCATAAGGTACACTGCGATCAGACCAAGCTTTTGTTATCTGATTAAGACGCTGCTGAACTTGAGGCTTGTTGACGTGGACGGCATTCTTACGAGCCTGAATTGAAGCACTGTATGTATCGCACGCTAAAATAGCCTGATGATCACCATCCAAGGCTCTGCCTAATAAGGCCACTTCGGCCACTTTTTGCTTTGCAAAAGCAAACCAACTGCGTACTTCTTCGGTCAACTCAGGTTCAAGATCCAGATCCACAGGGCTATGAAGCAATGAACACGAGCTCGCAACCCATAACCTATCGCCCAGACGCTTTTTCACAGGCTGAAGCCGTGCAAGCTGCGCGCTTAGATCCGCCCGCCAAACATTGCGCCCATTAATAACGCCTGCCGAAAACACCCACTCTTTCGGTAATCGAGAAATGACTTCACTTAACTGTTCTGGGGCTTCTGACAGGTCAACATGCAAACCATCGATCTCTAATTCGACAATCTTGTCCAATGTGTCTTCCACTGAATCAAAGTAGGTCGTTAGCAGTATTTTCACCTCGCCACGAATGACCTGATAAGCAAGCTTGAATGCATCAAGCCAAGGTGCCTCCAACTCTAGTGATAGAATAGGTTCGTCGATCTGCACCCACTCAACACCTTGGCCTGCTAATTTGGCTAGAATGTTTTGATAAGCGGTAAGAAGACGTGGTAACAGCGTCAAGCGATCAAACCCTTGTTCCACTTCTTTACCAAGGTAGAGATAGCTCAACGGACCTAACAGAACAGGTTTCACATTTTGTCCCGCTTTGATAGCCTCATTAACTTCCTCAAACAGTTGAGGCCAGCTAACTTCAAAGCTATCATCCCGACTAAACTCAGGTACGATGTAATGATAATTGGTGTTAAACCATTTGGTCATATCCGACGCCGCAGATCCGCTACAGCAACAATTTGCCTGAGACTGACCACGTCCAACTTTGAACAAGGTATCCAAATCAGACTCCCCTTCTCGGTGACGTTTAGGAACATGCCCTAGTAATAAGGTCGTGGTCAGAACATGGTCATACCATGCAAAATCACCTGCGGTAACAAAGCTCAGTTCGGCCTCAGATTGTACTTGCCAATTTTTCTTTCGAAGCTGGGCCCCCACTGCTTTGAGCTCAGCTTGGTTAATTTCTCCTCGCCAATATTTCTCCAGTGCAAATTTCAATTCACGCTTTTCGCCGATTCTTGGGTAGCCTAGGATATGAGTCGTCGTCGCCATATTTCTAATCCTTCTTGATTATTAAAGCAATTAGGCCTGTACTGCCTAAACAACAGTAAGGCGTCTAGATGGCTAAACTATCTCGATTAAGACATGAATGAACAACCTCCAATTATTCAAGCTGTTTATTAGAAAACTTCATGTCCACGACAGCGAATTAGCTCAACTAACGAATTCAATCATTAATGTCTTTTTAGACGTCTAGATGTTTACATGCCTATAAAACACAGGTAAGTTAGTTATATTCATCATCAGCGAGCAAGATTGAAGGGATTTCATGATTGAGATTAAGCATCTGAAAACATTAGCCACATTGCGGGACACTGGCTCTTTGACTGCCACTGCAACAACGCTACATCTGACTCAGTCAGCCCTGTCTCATCAAATAAAAGATCTAGAAGCTCGTATTGGTGGTCAGCTTTTTCTGCGTAAGACTCGTCCTGTGAGATTTACCTCTGAAGGCGAAATCCTTCTTAGCTTGGCAGATGAAGTGCTACCACGCATTGCCAGAGCGGAAAATGAATTAGCCAGTTTGAAAGAGGACGTTAACGGACGTTTGCATATGGCTATCGAATGCCACTCCTGTTTTCAGTGGCTAATGCCTGCGCTAAGAGAATATCAAGTGGCTTGGCCAAGTGTAACTCTAGATTTCTCATCTGGATTTGGTTTTGAGCCTCTACCGGCGCTGATGAATGGCGAGTTGGACTTGGTGATCACCTCTGATATTCAACCAAGATCAGAAGTCCATTATGAGCCTCTCTTTGATTTTGAAATGCGCTTAGTTACCGCAACTACCCACCCACTGGCATCAAAAACCTCTATTGAGCCGGAAGATTTAGCCAATGAGACCATGTTGTCCTACCCAGTTCAAAAGAACCGACTTGACGTGGTGAAACACTTTCTACAGCCCGCAGGCATTGAGCCCGCCAAATGGAAACAAGCAGACAACACACTGATGCTAGTACAAATGGTGTCTGCCGGTTTAGGAGTAGCCGCTTTACCTAACTGGGCAATAAGCGAGTTCTCCCGTCAAGGCTTGATTACCAGTCTCTCTTTTGGCGATGGGTTGTGGCGACGTCTGTTCGCTGCAACACGAAATTCAGACAAAGACAAACGCTACCTTCAAGCCTTTTTTAATACTGCCAGACAACAATCAAAAAGCCATTTAGAAGGGATAAAAACGGTATAAAAAAGGAGGCATCAGCCTCCTGTTTCATTCTATCTATCGTAAGATTTAAACTGATTGGTGAGCGGATCATATTGATAACCCAATATATCCAATTTCCCCACCACTGTTTCGACATCCATTTCATACATGGTCACGAGTTCTTCAAAGCTATCACACTCGAGTCTCAGCTTTTCATTAACAATGCCAAGTAAAATCGCACTGTCTAACCGACCTACATGAGTCATATCCATAACCACGCTCCTGTGTTGACCATCTATATCAAGCGTAGCGTCAAATCTTCAAATTAACAGTGAGCGATTTCTCTTCTAAAGAACAAACAAGCCTTGATTGAACGTCATTGCCGAGATAAGACTTAATAATGCAATCGCCAACTGAGCCTTATGTACCGTCTTTGACATAATGATGTGCCAACACCAGATAAGAACCGAAGTAATGAGCAGTGCAAACCCAATCAATAGTGGCTGAGTAGCTTGAGCAAGAATGGCTTCATCTAGGCCAAAGGCTTTAAGCAAAATCGCTAAACTCATCAGCATTGCTGAAAGCACACCAGTCACCGGCAGAATACGGTGAAAAGCTTGTAAACGCGTTCTCGCTACGGTGAGGAGCAAGTGAGCAAACAGCGCACCTAAAAGTATGATTTGAATAAACACACTCAGGCTAGCCGCAAGATCGGATTGCTCTCCAATACCAATCGCAACATAGGCAAGTGCCAAACCATTAGCAAGGTACATAACCCACATTGGCCCTTGTACTCGCGTTTTTTTGGTTTGAACTTGAGAGTAGAAGTATGCAATGGCAAATACAATCATCATGGCTTCAATTTTCAATGAAGCAACAGCCAGCCACATAATTGCGAGCACAGGAAGGACCTTATGAATACGGCCTCTCTGACCCGGGCAGATATCACCCTTGACCAAAATGAGCGTCAAAATGAATTGAGCACCTAAAAGCATAGGAGCAAACACTGCTAACAATTGCTGAACCATGATGTCTGATATCGCTGTAATTTCTGATGGGTGCGGATAATAACAGACTTGCTAAGGCCAATTCCACCAGCGATTCATATTTAAAAATTTGCAAAGCTCATCCCTAAATAAACTCGTCTAAGGCTTAGATTTACAACTCAATAAATACTGCATAACTCTTTCATGTTCGACGATACCTTTGAATCGTGATTCATCATCAACCAGCACCCAGGGCAGCGGTGATCTTGCCATTAAGTCTTCCAATTCCATTAATGGTGTATGCCAAGACAGTAGTGATTCCGGTGCAGACATTATACGGTGAGCAGACTTATGCCACATCGTGTGCTCTTTACTGGTCTCATGATCTGTTCCCATATTCGGCGTCAAATGCAAATTCATTGCAGCTCTGCTAATAATGCCCACGCAATGATGTGATTCAATAACAGGCAAAACATTGATCGTTTCCGTTTTAAAATAAGTGTAAATAAGGGACAGAGGTTCGCCCGGGTCAAGATGTGGTAACTGAGGTGTTATCAACTCTAATAACGTACCGGTTTTAGCATTTGACATACTTTGAGTTGACGGTAAAACACAGTAATGACTCACCGATCGTAGATCTTTTATTGGCAATGGCTTCGAGAAGAAGTAACCCTGAATGCAATCAACGCCTAAATTACGTAATGTTGTATACTCACTTTCGGTTTCAACACCTTCAGCCACCACTTTTAGCCTGAGTTTTTGGGCTAACTGAATGATGGTATTCACGACATGATATTGCCGACTGCCAAAGCAAATATCTTGAACAAAGCTTCGATCAATCTTCAGTACATCAAAATAGTTTCGATTAAGATAATCGAAAGACGCGCACCCAGTACCAAAATCGTCAACCGCGATGGAGACGCCTGCTTTTCGAATCGCTGCCAGTAACTGCTCTTGATAACTGTCGCCACCAAAGTACGCACTTTCGGTGAACTCAATCGTCAGCATGTTTGGTTTAATGCCGCTTTCATCGATGAGCTGGGCACAGTGACGAAGGATTTCGACAATGTCTTGTTTAGAATTGAATGAACGATTAACAGACAGCCCAATGTCCTCGCCAAACAATTGCTGCAGTTCCGGCAATGCCGACATAGCTTTTCGATTGACAACATCATCCAATCGGACAATTAGATCAAGATCTTCAACGACATTGATCAACTCCTGCGTTGAGGCGCTGGCAGTGTCACTTTCAGGAAAGCGACACAAGGCCTCAAATTTATCAATTCTTCCTTTTTTGATATTCACAATCGGTTGGTAAAAAACATCTATTGTCTCTTCCAATATGGCTTGTTCAACCCAGCTTTCCAGCCGTTTCTTACGCTCCACTTGTTCGTGAAGTTCGCGGTCATAAAACCTCACTCTTTTATTTTCGTCTGAGTGCAACTCCAGCAAAGCTTGCAATGCGTGCGAGAGTAATCGCTTGGGCGATTTCGCATCAGAATGCAACACAGAGACACCGGTGAGACCAAATCTAAGTGCTTGTGCAACGGGCGCTTGAGCATGCTTAAAACTGTGGAAAAAAGCTTTAATTAACTTTCGGATAGAGCGGATACTCTCACTCCCCTGCTTCATACTCGCTTTTAGCGTAACGGCAAACCGGCTATCACCAACATAACTAGCAGACGAGACTAGCGAATTTTCAGCAATATAACTGGCAAATTGACGCTTGATTTCCTGCTCATTCTCCAAAGGAAATTGTGGTTGTAATGCCAACATGATCAACAAATCTTCACATTGGCTGTCAGCGTAGTCTTGCTCGAGCTGCTCTAAAAAGCGTTCACGCGATGGCAGTTGCGTCAGTAAATCTACACCGCCAGTTTCTCTGCCATCAATCCGCTGAAGCTGATTCGATAAGTCTGCACACAACCCCAGTAAATACGACTCGCCGTTCCCGGGTTCAATCTTGTGAATTGTCAGTTCTTGAGGCAGTAAAGAATCATCAGCCTTTCTTGTCAGCATAGGACCACTCCAATGCCCATGTTGTTCTATGCTTTGCCAAAGCTCACGGTAATAATCATCACTGAGTTTCCCTGCATTCAAAATATTCGTTTTTAGACCAAGGATATCCTCAAGCCTATGGCCCGTTATACGCTCGAAATGACGATTGCAAGCTAGAATTCGAGTCTCTGAGTCCGTTACGACCACACCATGATGCCTATTCTCAAACACAGAATAGAAAATATCTGCTGCCACCATCCGTGATGAAATGACCAAACAAGGTGCAACAACCCCTTTCAGTAAAAACTCACTTTCAGCTTTGATAATGAACTCTACATAAGTAAAGAGGCTATTGGGCGTCAGTAAGCAACAGGGAAAGGAATGGGCTTTGTTGGAGGTTAATGCGGTTTTAAACATGGTGCGAGCCATACGGCGTTGAGCGGTAGGCAATAGCTTAAGTAGTTCCTTAGCCGAAATGGTGAGCTTGTCACAACCGAATAATTGCTTCATCGCTTCTGGCTCACAGCTAAATTCCTGAGTCACAAGGTCCAACTGCCAAGCGTACGTTTTGTACTTTCGCTGGCGAGTAGGCGCGACCATCTCCTTCACAGCGGTACCAGAATCAACCTCATACATAAGCGCCCACCTCAAGTTTAGTGCTCATCACTACTCTATAATACTAGTCCCATATGGTACCGTAATCTGTTATATAGCCAACACATCTAATAACAACGTGATGCATAACTAACCGAGAGACACTTAAACATGCAAAACCTAGGGATATGTTGAGGTAGATACTCCGCTCGCAAGCCGCTATAATTCGCGCTCCCTGGAACAGAGAACAAAATATGTACAGCAATATCACCCCTATTCATGAGCACAAAAAATACTGGGCAGAATGCTTCGGTAATGCCCCTTTCCTACCGACAAGTCGCAAGGAAATGGATGCCCTAGGATGGGACAGCTGTGACATTATTATCGTAACTGGCGATGCTTACGTTGATCACCCCAGCTTTGGCATGGCGATCATTGGCCGCTTGCTAGAAGCACAGGGATTTCGAGTCGGCATTATTGCGCAGCCTGAATGGCAAAACAAAGATGCCTTTACTCAACTGGGTAGGCCAAACCTGTTCTTTGGTATTACTGCAGGCAACATGGACTCAATGATCAACCGATACACCGCTGATCGTAAACTACGCCATGACGATGCTTATACCCCTAATAATGAAGGGGGAAAACGTCCAGACCGTGCAACGCTGGTTTATTCTCAGCGTTGTAGAGAAGCCTACAAAGGGGTGCCGATTGTTCTCGGAGGAATCGAAGCCAGTTTGCGCCGTTTGGCCCACTACGATTATTGGTCAGACAAAGTTCGCCGCTCTATTCTGTTTGATGCCAAAGCGGATATATTGCTGTTTGGTAATGCTGAACGTGCTTTGGTTGAGGTCGCACATCGACTGGCTGACGGCGAAGATATTGGTAATATGACCAACATTCGCGGCACGGTAGTGAGCCTCCCAGCAGCGCCAGAAGGCTACAAGATCATTGACTCTTCACGCATTGAGAAACCACGTAAAGAGGCCTTCATACCGCCCAATCCATATGCCGTCGAAGAACAATGTGACACTAAAGCAAAAGCAGAAGAACAAACAGCGAAGCCAATCACTATTCGTCCATCACGTCATGATGCAGCAACCACGGCAGTGCGCATTCCACACTTTGAAAAGCTGAATAATGACCGAATTCTCTATGCTCACGCTAGCCGTATTATGCACCTTGAAACCAACCCTTACTCGGGGCGTGCATTGATTCAGCGTCATGGTGATCGTGAACTTTGGGTTAACCAAGCTCCGATTCCTCTTTCAACGGAAGAAATGGATTACGTTTTCGGCCTGCCTTACGCCCGTGTACCGCACCCGAAATATGGTAAAGCAAAGATTCCTGCCTACGACATGATCAAAACCTCCGTGAACATCATGCGTGGCTGTTTTGGTGGCTGTTCTTTCTGTTCTATTACTGAGCACGAAGGTCGTATCATCCAAAACCGTTCTCAAGAGTCGATCATAAACGAGCTTGAAGAGATCCGAGACAAAGTACCAGGCTTCACTGGTACTATTTCCGATCTTGGTGGTCCAACTGCAAACATGTATCGACTCGGCTGTAGCGATCCGAAAGCTGAAGCAAACTGTCGCCGTCCATCGTGTGTTTTCCCTGGGATCTGTAACAAGCTGAATACCGACCACAAGCACACTATCGATCTGTATCGCGCAGCGCGCAAAGTAGAAGGCGTAAAGAAGGTAATGATAGCTTCTGGCGTTCGTTACGATTTGGCCATCGAGTCACCAGAATACGTTAAAGAACTGGTTACACACCATGTTGGTGGTTACTTGAAGATAGCGCCTGAGCACACAGAAAAAGGTCCGCTTGATCTGATGATGAAGCCGGGCATGGGCACTTATGACCGCTTCAAAGAAATGTTCGAAAAGTACAGTGCTGAAGCAGGTAAGAAGCAGTATCTGATCCCTTACTTCATCTCCGCGCACCCAGGCACCGAAGATGAAGATATGCTGAACTTGGCTCTATGGCTGAAGAAAAACGACTTCGAGTGCGATCAAGTACAAAACTTCTACCCATCACCTATGTGTAATGCCACCTCTATGTATTACTCAGAAACGAACCCGCTTAAGCGAGTGAAATACAAACAGCGTGAGGAAGTCCCAGTTGCGAAGGGTGAGCGCCAACGCCGATTACATAAAGCCCTACTTCGCTACCATGATCCCGCCAACTGGCCTTTGATCCGCGAGGCATTGATCAGCATGGGCAAAAAACACCTGATAGGCGACAAACCAAGCTGTCTAGTCCCAGCAGAAGACAATGAAGCCCTGACTCCCGCACAGCGAAGAAAATCTGGTCGTCATGGCTCGAATCGATTCGCAACCAAGCACACCAAGAGCCAGCCAGGTTTTGAAAAGATGAACGGCTCTGGTAACAAAAAGCCAAACAATAGCCGCAACTCAGGCAACGGTGGTAAACCAACAGGTGGTCGCAACGGAAAATCGGCTGGTCAAGGAAATAGCAGGCCAGTAGCGGGCGGGAAACCTTCGGCAGGTCGCAAACCTAAACGTCGATAAGCAAACCACTTTAACACATTTCAAAATCGCAGCTTAGGCTGCGATTTTTTATGACAACCAATCAACATCATGCCGATAATTATCACCGAATTTGTCAATTATTTTTGCACCTTAAGTCATAAGCTCCATACTTAGTTCATTGGAATCCAACTCCCGATGGAGAGATATAGATGAATGTTCGTCTGTCCCATGCCCTCTACATGGGCTTTTCAATTATCATCATTACGACCCTAATATTAGCTTTCGTCGTCTGGTCTCTAGTCAATAAATCCGCCACTATTTCAGAAGATATAGAATCAGATGATGTTCCCGGTGTACTTGCGTATTTCAACGTCTTGGATGAGATAGGTGATCTTCAAACCAACGCTCTGGAATATCTTAATGGAGATGCTGGTCAGCGTAACGCATTTGAAGTGAATGCCAGCGAGTTTCAGCAACACTACTCTCGACTCCGCTCTCTAGAGTCAGCGAAAGCGTCTGACGTCAAAAAAATGGACCGTATCATAGGACTGGCTAACCAATACATAGATCAAGTGAAGCAAGGTGTTTTCACCAAATACAACCCCGCCGACGAGCAACAAGCCATTCAAAAAATAAACCAATTAACCAAAAATGTAGGGGCTCCACTGGAAGATTTACTCAATCAATTGGCTGAAAAACGCTTTACCGAAGCCTACAGTAGTACCAATCTTAACCGCTCTCTCAATCAAGATTTGCCGAGTATTCGCTATTACCTTGAGCTCGTTGACGAAGCAGGCGATATGATTGCAACTCTCAATGCTTATATCATGGGTGATCCGACTGCTCGTGAGACATTTAATGATGATGCTGGCTCCTTTGCTGGCTATCTTGATAAGCTTCGCCCTCTGGAACCAGACCCACAAGCTGCAAGCCAAATCGATGATGTAGAACAATATTACTACGACATTATCCGTACCGCTCAGGAAGTATTTGAAGGCTATGATCCATCAGGAAAAATGTCTGCAAATCAATTGGTAAGGGAACTAAAACAATCTATTATCCTACCACTCGAAAAAGTACTTAACACCTCAGCCACTGAAGAAACCAGTGACTCTATACAAGCTCTCGCAGAATTGAATGACAATATGTCGACAATTATCTTCTGGCTAACCGTCAATGTCATTGTGGTATTAGTCGTCGGCATTGTTGTCGCTTGGGGGCTTTCGAACATCATACGTCAGAGACTGGATGTGATTGCCGCCAAAGCGAAATCTATTGCCGATGGCGATTTGTCAGAACCACCCATCAACGAAACCAACAAGGATGAACTGGGCGAACTCGCTCGTGCTATTGATGCTATGCAACAATCTCTCAGACGTGTGCTTTCCAACATCACCAATGTCGCCTCCGAAGTGGCCAGCAACACTCAGATGGTAGATGACACAAGCAAACAGGTTGCTTTAGGTATTAAAGAGCAAGCAGACAAAGCGACATTAATCGCCAGTGCCGTTGAAGAAATGACGGTGACAGTTAATCAAGTTGCCGATCAAAGTAGCGATGCGGCTGAAAGTTCTAGGCAAGCGGGAGAAGAAGCCACCAGTGGCGGAAAACTAATGCAAGAAACCGTTCACGGTATGAACCGTATTTCGGAAGTCGTGAATGAAACTGCGGAGACGATCGATAGTCTAGGCAAGCGAGGAGAAGAGATTGGCAATGTGATCCAAGTGATCAACGATATTGCTGAACAAACCAATTTGCTGGCACTAAACGCTGCGATAGAGGCAGCTCGTGCAGGTGAGTTAGGCCGGGGATTCGCCGTCGTCGCTGATGAGGTCCGAGGGCTCGCGGAAAGAACCTCGAAAGCAACCGAAGAAGTAGGTGGTTTGATTTCTTCCATTCAGAATGAGACCCGCCAGGCAGTCTCTAGAATGAGTGAAGGCACTCAACTGGTCGCTGAGGGAGTTACTTTATCGAACTCTGCGGGTGATGCTCTGACACAAATTGTTTCGAGAGCCCAAGATGTCAATCAAATGATCGATATGATTGCCACAGCAGGTAATGAACAAGCCACCGCTGCGCAAGAAATATCACGTGATATCAACGCCATTAGCCAAATTGCAGGTAATTCCGTTCGGACGACTCAAGATGGTGAGCAGGCCGTTAGTCAGCTGTATAGAAAAGTCGAAGAGCTAGAGCAAGTCGTGGCGAGATTCCGGCTTTAAGCCATAAAAAAGGCTTAGCCATTGTGGCTAAGCCTTTGTCTATTTATGAGTTAAGCGTTCTCTGCTTCAAACTCTTTCATAAACTCAACCAGCGCTTTAACCCCTTCAACGGGCATCGCGTTATAAATCGAAGCACGCATACCTCCCACTGCACGGTGGCCTTTCAACGAAACAAGGCCTTTTTCCGCGGCCAGCTCTAAGAACATGCTGTCTAATTCTGGTTTTGCTAACTGAAAAGGTACATTCATTCGGGAGCGGTTCTGAGCATGGACATCATTTTTATAAAAATCCGAACTATCAATGTAATTGTACAAGATCGCGGCTTTCTCACGGTTAACCTGCTCCATCGCTGCGACACCACCCTGTTCTTTCAGCCATTTGAACACCAAGCCTGACAGATACCATGCGAAAGTTGGGGGCGTATTAAACATTGAATCTTTTTCAGCTAAAATTTTATAACTGATAAAACTTGGTAAAAGATCGTGGGCAAGATCGAGTAAGTCATCGCGAACTATGGCAATACAAATCCCTGCCGGACCAATGTTCTTTTGCGCACCGGCATAAATAACACCATATTGAGAAACATCTATTTCTCGTGACAATATGTTAGATGACATATCTGCAACGATAGGTTTGTCGGTCTTTGGCAAATCTGAGATTTCAATACCATCGATCGTCTCGTTTGGACAAAAGTGCACATAAGCTGATTGAGGGTCAATTTGCCATTCAATAGGGTCTGTAACCGTTAGTTTGCCATCTTTTGTCGTTTTGGCATTAAAAACATCAACTTCACAGTATTTTTCTGCTTCTTTGATCGCACTTTCCGCCCAGTAACCTGCATTGATATACGTCGCTTTCTTAGCACTCCCTAAAAGGTTCAGAGGAACCGCTGCAAACTGAGCACGAGCCCCACCTTGACAGAATAAGACTTTATAATTGTCAGGGACATTCAGTAGGTCGCGTAGATCTTGCTCTGCTTCTTCTGCTACCTTAATGAATTCTTTACTTCTATGACTAATTTCCATCACAGAGGTGCCAAGTCCATTCCATTCAACGAATTCAGCTTGTGCTTTTTCCATTACAGCTCTAGGTAGACCAGCAGGCCCAGCACTAAAGTTATAAACATTGTCCATTTCGAGGTTCCTTGCTCATACTTCAATAAGAAATTAACAGGATTAATAGCATGTTTTTCCAAGTATAAAAAGCAAGAAAAGGAGCCTTTCAGGCCTTTGTTTAAGTAGAAGTGCAGAAAATTGAGTATCCCACCATGATGAAAGTCGATGTTATCACTCATTGAAGAGGGTAATCGCAACCCAATTAGGCTTTAATGTAGTCCAACAATTCATCTTTCAATTCACGCAGTACACCTGGCTTGGGCTGTGTATGAGACAGAGTACGGATCCCATAAATACCCATAACTAAAAATTGAGCCAATTGGGTCGCTGACTTATGCAGGCTAGCTTCTCCTGCTTGCTGTGCTAAAGCAATTTTATCTTCAATCGACTGATGCCAATCTTGTAGCATCATACTGATTAAACGCTCTACTTCATCATCTTGCTGTGCCATTTCGCTGAGTGATTTCTGCAGTAAACAGTCTTTGATCTCCTCTGTTTCACACTCTTCAAGCACCCAATTTAAGTACATCTCAAAACCAGCCATAACACTGGTCTGAGATTCAAAAAGAGTTTGAAAGTCTCGTTTTTTATCGTCACGGTATTGCTCTAGAGCTGCGATTAGCAAGCCTCGTTTATTTTCAAAAGCACAGTAGATCGACCCCGGGTGCAACCCGGTTACGGCTTTTAGATCTTGCATACTGGTTTTAGCGTAACCCTTAGTCACAAATGCATCCATAGCAGAACGTAGGACGTCTTTTCGATCAAATTCAGCGCTGCGCATCGGCTCTCTTATCTCAATCATCAATATGTGTTGATTCTACTTTATTTTGAACAATCATTCAAAAAGTAGTTGAACGCAGGTTCAAATTAGAATAACTTGAATGGGCATTCAAGAAATCATACAAGGGAACATCATGAACAACCTATTTGAGCCAATAGCACTAAACGACACTATTACGCTAAACAATCGAATTGTGATGGCTCCACTGACCCGCTGCATGGCAGACAATCACTTAGTACCAACTCAACAAATGGTAGATTATTATGCCCGTCGTGCAGACACTGGACTTATTATCAGCGAAGCAACCATCATTCGCCCAGATGGACAAGGCTACCCTAACACCCCGGGTATCTACAGTCAGAAACAAATAGCAGGATGGCGAAAAGTGACAGATGCTGTTCATGCCAAAGGAGGGAAAATATTTGTTCAGCTGTGGCACACCGGTCGCGTTGCTCACCCACACTTTTTCAACGGTGAATTCGTTTTAGCGCCCTCTGCCATAGGCGTTGAAGGAAGTGTACCGCGCATGCGTGAGCTGACATACACCATTCCTAAACCTGCCTCTCGCGAAGAAATTGAAGAGTTGGTTGAAGATTACCGCCAAGCGGCCATCAATGCATTAGAGGCGGGCTTTGATGGCGTTGAAATCCATGGTGCAAATGGCTATCTAATTGATCAATTTCTTCATTATTCAAGCAACACTCGTGACGATGAGTTTGGCGGTTCGGCAGAAAATATGGCACGTTTCCCCCTACAAGTCGTAGACGCTGTCGTTGATGCCATTGGTAAAAATAGAACCGCACTGCGGCTCTCTCCTGGCGCTTACTTCAACATGGAAGCCGACAATCGTGATCGATTGGTGTTTGATTACTTACTTCAAGCACTAGAAAGTCGAGACTTGAGCTACCTTCACGTTGGCATTTTTGATGACAGTATGACATTTGATTATTTAGGCGGCACAGTATCTGAGTATATGCGCTCTCATTATAGTAAGACGTTAATGGGGGTTGGTGGCTTTACACCAGAGACAGGTAGTGCTGCCCTTGAAGCTGGGAAATTCGATTTACTGGCAATCGGTCGGCCATTGATCGCAAACCCAGATTATGTAGAGAAAGTAAAATCCGGCTCTGATCTAACTGACTACTCTGAAGAAATGTTGGCGCAACTAGTTTGAGCCCATGACTAGAGATCGGCAGCTTTCGCTGCTGATTTTGATTATGTACGCCATAATCAAAAAAGCCCTGACCTTAGGTCAGGGCTTTCTTAACTTGGAGCGACACACGAGGTTCGAACTCGTGACCTCAACCTTGGCAAGGTTGCGCTCTACCAACTGAGCTAGTGTCGCATAAATGCGTTAGATGGTGCCCCGGGCCGGACTTGAACCGGCACAGCGCGAACGCCGAGGGATTTTAAATCCCTTGTGTCTACCAATTCCACCACCAGGGCACACAAATCTAATTTGTGATGGAGACACCATCTTGGATATCGCTACATTCTCAGCGCTATCCTGAAATTTGGAGCGACACACGAGGTTCGAACTCGTGACCTCAACCTTGGCAAGGTTGCGCTCTACCAACTGAGCTAGTGTCGCAAATGGAGGCGCGTCCCGGAGTCGAACCGAGGTCCACGGATTTGCAATCCGCTGCATAGCCACTCTGCCAACGCGCCTTCGTAACTCCAATTGGATGCTTTTCTGCGTTCCTCTTGGGTACGGGATGCATTCTACGGATTCGAACTAATGAGTCAACACTATTTTTAATTTTTTGAATCGTTTGTCTAATTAACAGTCAAAAGCAGTCAATTTGATTAATTTACTGCCAAAATTCTTTTGATTTTGACTAAGTTAGCTTAAACAAAGTAAATTGTAGGCATAAAAAAACGGGCAACCGCCCGCTTCTTTAGTGATGTTCTTCATTAAGTAGATCGTCTTTCGCAGCCATAAGATACTGCGCCATCGACCAATAGGTAAGCACTGTTGCTATATACAAAGCCACATACCCCAGCCAAACCATCCAATCATCATAACGCCAGATAAGTACCCACAAAGCAAACATCTGGCTAAGCGTCTTCACTTTACCGACCCAAGATACAGCCACACTCGCGCGTTTACCGATCTCTGCCATCCATTCTCGTAACGCGGAAATAATGATCTCGCGAGCGATCATAGTTACAGCAGGGATCGTCACCCAAATAGAGTGATAATGTTCAGTGATAAGAATAAGAGCCGTCGCCACGAGAACTTTATCCGCAACAGGGTCGATAAAAGCGCCGAAACGGGAAGTTTGACCCAACTTTCGAGCTAACATTCCGTCTAGCCAGTCTGTAAAGCCTGCCACCCAGAACACCATCGCAGCAGCAAACGGAGCCCAGCCATAAGGTAAATAGAAAACTACGACAAATACAGGGATAAGGAAAAGTCGTAGTAAAGATAAAATGTTAGGGATATTTAAACGCATATTTATTGAGGCTCTTATCGTTTGCGTATTGCTCTGTTTACTGCTGAAAAACAGGGCTCTTATGGTGCGGGATTTTTCCTATTGTTTCAATGCTTGATAAATGTTTTCTGCCAAAGAAACACTAATCCCAGGAACTTTGGCGATTTCTTCAACGCTCGCACGCTGCAGTTCCTGTAAACCTCCCATGTATTTGAGCAAGGCTTGACGACGCTTAGGCCCTATCCCTTCAATACCTTCGAGTGCACTGGTTCGCCGAGTTTTACCGCGCTTAGCCCTGTGCCCAGCAATCGCATGGTTGTGGCTTTCATCACGGATATGTTGCATTAAGTGCAAGGCAGGCGCATCACTGGGTAGATTGAATTCTTCACCATCTGAGCTAATTAAAGTTTCCAGCCCCGGCTTACGGGTCACACCTTTTGCAATGCCAATCAAGCGTGGTCGCTTAGGCCAATCTCCCCAATATTGAGAGATAATTTCAAGCGCTCGGTTAAGCTGCCCTTTGCCACCATCAATAAATACAATGTCAGGGATTTTCTCGACATCCAATTGCTTCGAGTAGCGCCGCTCTAAAGCTTGCCCCATCGCAGCATAGTCGTCACCACCTGTGATTCCCGTGATATTGTAGCGGCGGTATTCTTGTTTGACAGGGCCTTCATGATTAAACACTACACATGAAGCGATAGTGCTTTCCCCCATCGTATGCGAAATATCAAAACATTCCATCCGTGAGATGTTGTCCATCCCCAACACTTCTCGTAGCTCTTTAAAGCGTTGCGAGATGGTCATTTTGTGATTGATCTTAGTCGTAATTGCTGTCAGCGCGTTGGTATTCGACAATTTAAGATAGCGACCTCGAGTGCCCGTCGGGTTTACGTGGAAGTGAACTTTTCTCCCTGCAATGTCCCCTAATGCATCTTGCAGTGATTGTAACTCCGTCATCAACCCAGAGTTAAGGATGATTCGTGTAGGAATGGTTCGAGCTTCGTTGTGACTCAGGTAATACTGACTCAAAAAACTATAGAAAACCTCTTCCTGAGTAGTGTCATTAGGAATTTTAGGAAAGTGACTTCGACTGCCTAAGATCTTACCTTGACGGATCATAAGGATATGAATACAAGCGATACCATTTTCTTGAGCAAAACCCAGTACATCCATATCGTCTTGAGAGTCTTCAGATACAAATTGCTGTTCCTGAATGCGACGTATGGCTTGGATTTGGTCTCTAAATTTCGCCGCCTCTTCAAACTTAAGGCTACGACTGGCAAGCTCCATTTTCTCAACCAGGGTCGTCAATACTTGCTGATCTTTTCCTTGCAGGAATAAACGCACAAACCCAACTAACTCAGCGTAGTCTTGATCAGAAATAATGCTGCTAACACAAGGGCCTGCACATCGGCCAATCTGGTACATCAAACATGGGCGTGTCCGATTACTGTACACCGTATCTTCACACTGTCTAACAGGAAAGATTTTCTGAATAAGATGTAGCGTTTCTCTTACTGCTCCAGAATCAGGGTAAGGCCCAAAATACTCACCTTTCCGCTTTTTAGCCCCACGGTGCATCGATAATCTAGGGTGCTTATGCCCGCTGACAAAGATGTAAGGATATGATTTATCATCACGCAGTAACACGTTGTACTTGGGTAAGTACTGCTTAATGTAATTATGTTCTAGGATCAGCGCTTCTGTTTCACTGTGCGTGACCGTGACATCAATCTTGTTAATATTACTGACTAATGCACGTGTTTTTTCACTATCTACCTTCTTGCGAAAGTAGCTAGAAAGACGCTTTTTGAGATCTTTGGCTTTACCAACATAGATCACTACAGCCTCAGCGTTATACATTCTGTAAACGCCGGGCTGATTGGTCACTGTTTTAAGAAAGGAAGCCGAGTCAAATGTGGCATTCACTACAATGTCTCGGTATCTAACATTCCATGACGGATAGCAAGGTGGGTCAGCTCGACATCACCGCTTATGTCCAGCTTGTTGAACAGGCGATAACGGTAGCTGTTGACGGTTTTCGGACTCAGGTTTAGCTGCTCTGAAATATCCGTCACTTTCTGCCCTTTGGTGATCATCATCATGATCTGTAACTCACGCTCAGACAGATCGGCAAAAGGGTTTTCCGATGCTGGAGAGAATTGGCTAAGCGCCATCTGTTGAGCAATTTCAGGTGAGATATAACGTTGGCCGCTATTAACGACACGAATGGCGTTGACCATTTCATCTGGTCCCGCCCCTTTAGTCAGGTAGCCAGCGGCACCTGCTTGCATCACTTTAGTTGGAAACGGATTTTCCGTATGAACAGTTAAAACAATGATTTTCACATCAGGATTGAAACGCAGTATTTTTTTGGTTGCCTCTAAGCCACCAATACCCGGCATATTCATATCCATCAAAATGACATCGGCATGGTTGCCTCGACACCATTTTGCTGCATCTTCACCGCTTTCAGCTTCCCCTGCTACGTTCATTCCACGGACGTCTTCAATAATACGTCGTATCCCTGTGCGAACCAGCTCGTGATCATCTACAAGGAAAACACTTATCAAACTTGTATCTCCACACTTCTTGATTGGCTCTGTATCTACTCTGAAGCAGATGACAGCATAGCAGCCTATTTTAACTCAAATTTCGTTTTTTGCTTACTCTGAATATGTGCCCAAACGCAAACTTTAGCAAGTACTTATTTTCACATCTGCCGCTTAGTACACTAATGACATTACAATCAATAATTTAAGCCATACACTGCGGTTATGATTCAGAAATCTGCATATAGCCACACAACACAAGGCTTACCATTGAAAATGAATCTAATTTCACTTATTAATACATAGTGCATACATACAATTGCACAAAATAAATACACTTTAAATGATATCTTATAAGGATATATTATGAAAAAGCTTCTAGCAGTGGCAGCCCTAGCAACAACTCTTCCAATGTCTAACTTTGCACTGGCTGATAACGATGTAGGTTGTGGTTTGGGTACTATGGTATTTGACGGTCAATCAGGTAAGGTTTCTAAAATTCTAGCGGCGACAACGAACGGCACTTCTGGTAACCAAACTTTTGGTATCACTTTCGGTACTTTAGGTTGTGACGGTACTGGCACTATTTCTTCATCTGAAAAACTAGCCATGTTTATTGATGGAAATATGGATAACCTAGCACGTGACATCGCTAAAGGCGAAGGCGAAACTCTTGCAACTCTTTCTGAAGTTTGGGGTATCAATGAAGCGGACAAAGCAACATTCAATACTCTAGCTCAAGAAAACTTTGCCCAAGTTTTCAAATCTGAAAATGTCACTTCTCAAGAAGTATTTGTAAACCTAAACAATGTTGTTGCCGATAACGCACAACTAGCAGGTTACGCTATTTAAGTTATACCCCCTAAAAGGTGCCTTCCTAGGCACCTTTTTAACATCACTCTCAAGCCTTCCTATTATTCGTTGTGTCTTGACGCAGAAAGTAAGAAACTCAACCAAACCGTAAGACTGTGTATTAGATGAAGTCACCTGTGCTGAAAACCTCTTTGTTGTGCGGCTTAAGCTTAAGCCTTTTATTACCTTCGACGTTAATGGCTAGTGAGTTCGATGTCGATCAACTTTCAAAGCACTCCTATTGGCTCAAACTCGGCCACTATTTGCCGACGTTTCTATCTGGTTACGAAAGTACTGTTGATAAAAGTGAGTTTTTTCTTGCGAAAGAGGGAAAATACTCCCCTAAAGCAGAACTGGAAGCAACTATCAGTCGGCTGTACTCCGAAGACAAACAACTCGCTGTAGAGACTCAATGCCAATACCCTGCGCGTTATCACTGGTTGGAGCAACAACAAGGCCGCCAGGCAAAACTCAATTGTCCAGAGCTAGAAACTTGGAGCCAAGTGATTGACCCTGCAGGCCTTACGCTGGTTTTTCCCACAGCGTTTATGAATAACCCTTCTTCTATGTTTGGACACACTCTGCTGCGTGTCGATTCCAAAGACCAAACGAGACACAAAGAATTAGTCGCGTTTGCCATTAATTTTGCTGCGGAACCAGAAACCGACGACAACCCCGCCTTATTTGCGCTCAAAGGGTTGTTCGGTAGCTACCCCGGTCGTTATACCGTGATGCCATACTATCGAAAAGTTCGAGAATATAATGACATCGAATCTAGAGATATCTGGGAATACAAACTCAACCTCACTGAAGAGGAAGTCAATCGCGTTTTGCTCCACTTATGGGAAATGCAGCGGGCAGAGTTTGATTACTATTTCCTAGATGAAAACTGCTCTTACCAGCTTCTTTCACTATTGGATGTCGCCCGAGACGACTTACGATTAATTGAAGGCTTTCCAATCCAAGCAATCCCATCAGACACTGTGTATGCCTTGGCTGAAAATGGATTGTTGGCAGAACCTCATTACCGAGAAGCGTTTGGAACCCGATTATTACACCAAGCTAATGAAGCCAACAAGGAGATCTTCGAGGCGGCGCAAAGAGCCATACAAGGTGAATACCCAAGTGAAAGCGAGTTCTCAGTTCAAGAGCGAGCAGCAATCCTAGAACTCGCTTACGAATGGCTTAACTTCCAACTATACGATTCTGGTTTAGAGCGCGATCCGACAGCCAAAAGGCTAACCAAGCTACTTTATCTGCGTAGTAGAATAAAAGTAGAGTCTCCATTTACTCCTGTTCCGCAACCTGAAGTCCCACCGGAAAAAGGACATGCATCCGCTCGAATCGGATTGAGCTACCAATACTGGGATGAACACAATAATCAAGCCACTATTGAATGGAGAGCAGCGTATCACGATTTGCTTGATTCTCAGGACGGCTTTATACCCGGAGCCCAAATCAACTTCCTAGATACGCAAGTGAGTGTCGACCAGCAAGGCACTTCTCGACTCGATAGATTTTACTTTATCGACACAATGGCGCTCGCACCCAGCAATAGGGTGTTCGATAGTTGGGCTTGGAACATTCGTACAGGCTTTGATAGGCAGCCTATGTCCGATGAATTGGCTGGAAGATGGTTTGGTCAAGGTGGATTTGGTAAAGCTTGGGGCTCTTCGGATAAACTCCACGTATACTCGCTCTTATCAGGTGCGGTAAGTGGCGGCACTCTGACTCAATATGATGCGATCCCGGGGCTAGGTTTAGAGATGGGCGCCATTTACCAAGCAGGCCGTCACCACAGAATCGGATTACAAACTCAATACATGGCGCTAATCGACTCTCAGGATGACAGTCATGTTGAGATTGATGCCAGCTGGAACTGGAGCTTTAACCGTAATTTTGCCGTGCGGACACAATTGAGTTACCAAAGTTGGCAGTCTGAGAATATTGGTGCCAAGGTGACAGGCTTTATCTATTATTAAGAGCACGCCTGCTTATGCTAAGCTAGTGAAACCAAGCTTCATCCGTTGCTTGGTTTTCTTTTAGAGCAGTTTCATGGCAGTCCAACACGGTTTTCTCCTTACTCGACAAGCCAGAGATATTTCTGGTAAAACGCAAATTGATTTGTGGCTCTCGACTGATAGCGGCCCGACTAGGCTTGTGATCATAGGTGAAAAACCTGTTTTCTTTATTCCTCAAGCGGATATAACAACAAGTCTCTCCTTGATGAAGCAATTATCCGTTGATGCCGAAGTTAAGCCTCTCTCTCTTGAAAGCTTCGATGGCACCAAGCTGGCTGCTTGTTACTGTTCAACGATTAAAGACTCACAACTACTGAGTCAAAAGCTCAAGCACCAAGAAATCCTCGTCCTAGAGGATGATATACGCCTGGCGGATCGCTATCTCATGGAACGCTTTGTTCAAGGCAGCGTTGAGTTTACTGGTCAGCCACAAAAGAGAAACGGTTATACTCAAGTTGCCAATGTGAAATGCCGCCAAGGTAGTTATACCCCTCAGTTAAAGGTCGTTTCACTTGACATCGAATGCTCAGAAAAGGGGCTTCTCTACTCTATCGGTTTAGATAGTCCAATGGACAGCCGTGTCATCATGATTGGAGAACCACAAGAGGCAGAAACGGAGATCGAGTGGGTCAAAGATGAAAAGCAATTACTCCTCTCATTGATCTCGTGGTTTAGGCAATTTGACCCCGATGTCATCGTAGGTTGGAATGTCATCGATTTTGACTTTCGACTCCTACATAAAAGAGCTGAATGGAACAAAGTTCGATTAACCATTGGGCGAGCCAACCAAGCGAGCTTTTTCCGTACCTCAAATAGCACACAGCAAGCCTTTATTTCTATCCCAGGACGTGTGGTGATGGACGGCATTGATACTCTGAAAACGGCAACCTACCATTTTCGCAGTTGGTCATTGGAGTCAGTGTCACAGGAGCTGCTCGGCGAAGGGAAGCAAATTCACAACGTCCATGACCGAATGGCAGAAATCAACCATATGTTCAAAAAGGACAAACCGTCACTGGCCAAGTACAACCTGCAAGATTGTGTTTTAGTTAACAAGATTTTTGCCCACACTCACCTACTCGAATTTGCCATTGAACGTTCCAAGCTCACTGGTGTTGAGTTAGATCGCGTCGGTGGCTCAGTCGCTGCATTCACCAATCTCTATTTGCCACAAATTCACCGTGCCGGCTACGTTGCTCCTAATCTCCAACCTGAGAACTGGTTGGCAAGCCCTGGGGGATACGTAATGGATTCGATTCCCAATCTTTATGACTCGGTACTTGTGCTGGATTTTAAGAGCCTTTATCCATCGATTATCCGTTCATTTCTCATCGATCCCATGGGCTTAATAGAAGGCCTTAAATTGGAAGTAGGTAAAGGTGAAAATCAGGCTGTAGCAGGATTTCGCGGGGGTCAGTTTCATCGTCACAAACATTTTCTGCCTGAGATGATCGAACACTTATGGGCTGCCCGTGATGTTGCTAAGAAAAACAATGAAAAAGCCTTCTCACAAGCGATTAAAATCATCATGAACTCCTTCTATGGCGTATTGGGCTCTTCCGGTTGCCGCTTCTTTGATACTCGCCTAGCATCAAGCATCACCATGCGTGGGCATGAAATCATGAAGCAAACCAAGAAACTGATTGAGGAGAAAGGCTATCAGGTGATCTATGGGGATACTGACTCAACCTTTGTATCACTAAACGGAAAATTCTCGCAAAGCGAAGCCGATGAGGTTGGGCACCAGCTTGTTGAACACATTAATGCTTGGTGGACTGCTCACCTAAAAAACGAATACAACCTCACTTCTATCTTAGAGCTAGAATATGAGACTCATTATAAAAAATTTTTGATGCCAACCATTCGCGGCCAAGAAACTGGATCTAAAAAGCGTTATGCAGGCCTAATAGGTCAAGGTATAGAAGAGAAAATTGTCTTTAAAGGTCTGGAAAGTGCACGTACCGATTGGACACCGCTCGCTCAACGCTTCCAGCAAGACTTGTACAGTCTAGTTTTTCACGGTGAAGACCCTTCCAGTTACATTCGAGGTTTGGTTGAGAAGACCATGGCAGGTCAGTTTGATGAAGAATTAGTTTATCAAAAGCGCTTACGTCGAAAACTATACGAATACCAGAAAAATGTGCCTCCACAAGTACGTGCCGCTCGATTAGCCGACGAAATTAATGCTCAGTTAGGCCGTCCTTTGCAATACCAAAATAAAGGGCGAATAGAATACTTGATCACGATATTTGGTCCAGAACCCAAAGAGTACCTTAAGAGTACTATCGATTATCAACATTACATTGATAAACAACTCAAACCCGTAGCCGAAGCTATCCTACCTTTTATTGGCATCGACTTTGCGACACTCAGCGAACCGCAGCTAGGTTTATTCTGAACCAGCCGAGCTCTTACCCTATCTTAAATTCGGTTTTTTTGTACTGCTTCGCCAACCACTCACCGAAGCCATCAAGAATACCTATGACAGAGCGTTTTGCGATCACTCGGCCAGTGAGCAAAATCCCCAAGCGCTCTATCTCGACCTTTTTTTCTGGATAATAGCGCAGAAAGTTCTGACCACACTCGACAGGATCGTCAAACCAATTTTTGTCTTTGTACATAACCAATGAATAACTCGCACGTAGCAGCTTCTTAGCAATAATTTGCTGAGCTTTAGACTGCTCTTCTGGTGTTGCAGAGCGAGCAATACGATTACGATAAACAGCAACCCAATCTTCCACATCCATGTTCCAATGTTTAGCAATTTCCCAGCTCGGCTCATAGTCGCCAAAACATTCAGATAAGTCTTCACCATAAATACAAACAGAACAGTGGCGTAGCTGGAAACCCCAAGAAAAAATACTCTCTAAACTTGCTACTTCTTTCGCGAGTGTATTTTTTAAAGAGACCTCAGTGATGAAAGGGTAAGATTTCTGAAATCGCCACTTTATCGAGTTGAAGAGCGTTGTTCTGATATCACTAAAGCTCTCATGCGTAACGACTAGTACATCAAGATTCGAACGATGTGGCTTCGCTCGTTTGCGAGCCACGCTTCCATAGATATATACGCTGTGTAAATTATCGCCTAATCCTCCTCTTAGAAAAGCAATAAGATCATTGATGGCAGGTTGGTACCTTTCTTGAAAAGGTTGCTTAGGATCGATAACGGAAAGAAGCATTAAATTGATAGCAATAATTGTTAGACTTTCGATATCTTAATGTTCGCCTACACGCTTACACGAATCAAGATATTCCTTACCCTAAACTCTATGTATATAATACGACAATTCCATTCCACACTAAGGAAACACTTTTATGCCAAGGGCAAGTGAGCTTAAAAAAGGTTTTGCGATTGAATCTAATGGTAAAACTCTCCTGATCAAAGATATCGAAGTTACCACACCAGGTGGACGTGGCGGCGCAAAAATCTACAAACTGCGTTGTACTGACCTTTCCACTGGCGCACGAGTTGACGAACGTTTTAAATCGGACGACGTGGTTGAGACCGTGGACATGTTTAAACGTGCTGTGGCTTTCTCGTACGTCGATGGCGACGAATACATCTTCATGGATAACGAAGACTACACGCAGTACACTTTCAAGAAAGAAGAGATCGAAGAAGAGCTCATGTTCGTTACTGAAGAAATTCAGGGGCTACACGTTATTGTGGTCGATGGCAACGCTGTTGGTTTAGAGCTTCCTGCTTCCGTAGAGCTTGTTATTGAGGAAACCGATCCATCAATCAAAGGCGCATCAGCCTCTGCCCGCACAAAACCTGCACGTTTTGCAACAGGCCTTACGGTTCAAGTACCGGAGTACATAGCAACAGGTGATCGCATTGTGGTCAACACAACTGAACGCAAATACATGAGTCGAGCCTAATTATGTCTGAACTTATCTCTTATGATGACGCCATTGAGACGGCTTACGACATCTTCCTAGAGATGGCTGCGGATAATCTAGAAGCGGCAGATGTGATCATATTCACCGCTCAGTTTGATGACCGTGGTGCAGCTGAACTGGTTGAAACTGGCGACGATTGGGCGGGCCACGTAGGTTTTGAAGTCAACAAAGAAACCTACGCTGAAGTACGTATAGGCCTAGTCAATGAAGAGAATGATGTGTTAGATGAAGTGTTTGCTCGTTTGTTAGTGAGCCGAGATCCAGAACACAAATTCTGCCACATTCTATGGAAAAGAGATTAAGAACAAAAATACCCAAGCTGTGATAGCTTGGGTATTTTTAGGAATAGCTAGAGGACGAATTATCGATTAATCCGTCTTCTAGAATTCTGTAGGTTTCAACTGACAAGCATCATGCGTGTTAGTCTTCTACCTTGGCATTTTCTACACGGGCTTTTAGTTTTTGCCCCGGGCGGAAGGTGACAACGCGACGAGCACTGATTGGAATGTCTTCACCCGTCTTTGGGTTTCGACCTGGACGTTCATTTTTTTCTCGGAGATCAAAGTTACCAAATCCAGACAGTTTTACCTGTTCGCCACTCTCTAGTGCCTTACGAATTTCTTCGAAAAACGCCTCAACCGTTTCCTTGGCATCCCGTTTACTGTATCCGAGCTTCTCAAACAGGTTTTCTGCCAAATCGGCCTTTGTGAGCGCCATAAAACTTTCCTCAAAGCTGTGTTAAACATTGCTACCGAATGGGTAGCGCCAAAGCATTTTGCCCAGCCAATCAACAACATATCGGCTTTACTTGGGAAAGTGTATGCCAACCTTCTGATTTTCGCCAACTTTTTTGTTAAGAGAACGCAAATTAACCAAAAAAATCAGCAGTATATAGTATTCTTAATCTAGATTTATGTATTACTCAGGATGCAATCTGGCTCTATAAAACCAGAGATTAGCCTCCATATTTCTAGCTTCAAGGAATTTCATTCTGATTATATTTACATAAAACTCAAAAACGAATACTAACCAAGCTAAATCATCATTTTATCGCTACTGTCAATGATGCCTAAACCAGACTCACAGTAATAGCTAAAACCTAAACACCCCAACAACTAAATACTACTTTCCATCGACTTTTGTAACAGCCCCGATTATATAACCCAAAGTTACATTAACAATCTGTCATATTTTTATAAAATGATGAGATGAAGCTCAGATAGTCATACAAATCAAGTTGCATTGACACTGTCATCATGTAAATAGATAAGTATAAAAATATAAATGCAACTTACAACGTCTATGGTTAATACAAATCAATTACTACCGACAGGTAAACTGGAAGATAAGAGAGCATCGTGGTTCAAGGAATTAAAAGGCTTATTTGAAAACGAAACTCACCTATTTTTTAATCAAGTTCTGAATGCTCGCTTTAAACAAATAGATGAACTTATTCCTGACCTTAAATATCAAAGTTCATCAAAGAAGGTAAACTCAACCTACTACCAAAAAATCATTAGCAAGGAGTGCCCTTATCTACCGCAGGGTTGGCACACGATAGAACGTCAAGCCTATCAGTTATTCGATAACTGGGCGGAAGCTTGGTGCGAATATCTAATATGGCAAATTAAAGAAAAATATTGTGGTACTTCTTCCATGAGTGGAAGCTATCCAAAACAGATCTCAATCAATGAAGATAATTTCACTGATAGTGTCATTGAAGACATATCTAACCATGAACAGCAATATTATACTCTGCATTCTGATACCCCGATGAAATTGTCAGATGCAGTCACATTAATAAACCTTTCGACCTTTGTTAAAGAGCAACAATGGTACGAAATGCTTGGTTCAATTGAACTGTCAAACGCAGGGAGGCACTTTATACTGACGTATAATTCGGAAGAAACAACTGTCCCCACGATAGTCTCAACGGTGAGAATAAACTTATATGAAGACGCTAAGAATTGGCTTTATTTCTCATCTTTCTTTATGTCTCCAAACTGGCAGTTAGTTCCTAAGCGTAATATTCTGGCACAACTTGGAGTAACACATCATCTTCTCTCTAGCCCCCTGTCACTTTCAGCATCCGACTTTGACACACAAATTTGGCCGGAACTATCCACTAAACATCATTGTTGTGAGATCATTCGCATGACAGTCAGTGGAACTCAGAACCAGAAAATGTTCTTTTTGTACCTATCACAAAAGCGATTAATGAAGCAGCTTCACGAGAAAAACTTCGAGATCGCTTTTGTTGTGATCGAACAACCGTTCATGATCAAGTATTATGAGAGTCTACCCACTGACGCATACTGTCATATCAGTAGGAATACTCTCTCCGATAGCGGGTTTTCGACTTACAAGGGGCTGTGGTTGATAAAAAACCTTAACTATGAATTACAAAACTCTGACTTTAGAAAGTACAAAAGACAAACTTTAAGTCAGCTTAAACAACATCACAAGCCGGTGCTAGAAGAACATCATGTCCAGTTATCTATTTAGTCAAATTTTGTATACAAAAGCTGTGTTCTTAGCCCTTACTGCTACTCTAGTTCTAGTATGGACAGGCTATTTCTGCATGGCTTTAGCTAAAAGACACGGTTCTTTGAGCTTGAAGCAATATTCCTACTACATCTCATACACTGCGGGTTTGTTCATTTGGATATTGAGTAATAGCTACTTTCATACTGGGCTACTGAAAGAATTTGGAAATGCTATTGCAATTAATATGGCAGTAGTAGCAAATATTTCAGCCTTAGTGGCGTTTACTTCTGCTTATCTCTTTTCTGTAAAATTACAAACCTACTACGCTCATAAGTCCGTTGCTGCATGGCAAAGCCTTTCGGTGACGGTCATTGTCATCTTTGGAGTCATCTGTAACCTAGTTCCTGAACTAACGGTTAAAGGAGTTACAATTACGGGCCCAAGTCAATTTGAGCTAGACTTTGGCCCCTATACACAACCATTTTTCTTAGGGCTCACAGCACTAGTTATACTAACCTTCATCAACCTGCTATCACTTAAAAAATGTAGTAATAGGATCCGTCGTACAAGAATTAATTATATGATTCTTGGTATGACCATATTCATGTGCTCCACAGCAATAATCCAACTTGGTTTCACATTCTTTTTCAATGACTTCTCTTTGACCTGGCTACCACCAGCACTTTCAGTAAGTGAGATGTTGTTTATGGGCTACGCATTGCTTACATCGAGATTTTATAGCCCCAAATACGTTTTCTTTATCATGACCAGCGTAGTAGCTACCGCTTTGATCTATACGGGGCTGTTATCTGTTCTCAATGTATTTGACGATGTTAAGCGGACAGAAGTTATACTGATAGTGCTATTTGTAGGACTGACATGGCGAAAAGCTTATCAAACAACGCAAATGGTCATAAGTCGAGCCCTTTATGGTGACCCACTTTCTCCGGTAGAAAAAATTTCACGTCTAGAAGAGGAATTTCAAAATTCACCGACTTTGGCAATAGATATGCTCGCTAACTACTTAGGTGTACCAAAAGAAAATCTTCGTTTACTTGATGACTACCAAGGTGCAAGCTTTTACAGGCCTTATTTCGAAAGCAGCACTACTCCGCTTGTGATTGATGAGGTTGAAGAGGAGCTATCTCAGACCAGAAACCAAACGTTGAGCAACATCCATCACAACATGAGCGAGACACAGTCAGCAATAGTGCTTCCTATCTATGAAGGAAGAAATAGGCTCTCCCATGTACTAGTTTCTAGTTATAAAAACGATGGCTTGCACTTCTCCAATGAAGAGCTGTCTGCTCTCGAGCGAGTTTTGCAGAAAGTTCAGGTCCACATCAATTACGAGAGAAAAGTGCGACAGTCCCAAGCTCTTGCGAACTCCATCGCCCATGAGATGAGAAACCCACTTACACAAGTTCAGTTTGAATTTGAAAACTTAGAGCAAAAGATTGAAAGTCGACAATCATATAGTGATCTAGCTATACATGTAGACAAGGGGAGGCAAGCTATCAATAGAGGTCGGCAATTGATCGATATTATTCTTCGTGAAGTCAATAGTTCGTCTCTAGATCAAGAACCTGCTGTACCGACATCTATATCTTCAGCAATTCACTCAGCGGTCAATCAATATGGATTTGATGATGAACTGATGAGACAGCGTGTTCAGCTAGATATCCAACAAGACTTTGTTGTTAAGCTCAATGAAACGCTATTTAACTTTGTACTATTTAACTTGCTCCGTAATGCTATCTATTATTTTGATTCATACCCTAATAGCACTATATGCATTCGAACAGAAGCAGGAGAGTATGAAAATAGAGTAATCTTTTCCGATACTGGCCCTGGTATACCTCAAGATTACTTAACAAGAATCTTCGATGACTTTTTCAGCCATAACAAAAGTGGAGGAAGTGGTCTTGGTTTGGGATACTGCCAAAGAGTGATGAAAGCATTCGGAGGTTCAATTCGCTGCGAGTCCCAAGAAGGAGAATTCACAGAGTTTCATCTATCATTCCCCACTGTCGCTGGAGTAAAACCAGTTAAAGTAGATAACGATGTACCTCAAAATGTGAAAACTAGTATGCAAGAGCAAACGAATGCCTTTGTCGCTAATTTGACACACTCTATTGAGAGGTTCGATAAGCACCTCATTTTAGTTGTCGATGATAAAGAAGTTCAACGCTCCCTTGTCAAATTATATCTTGAGCAACTAGGCTACGATGTCGTCCTAGCCAACAATGGTAAAGTCGCTATTGAGATTATACACAACAACCCAATTAATCTAGTTTTCATGGATATACAAATGCCCGTCATGAATGGTTTTGAAGCGGCAAGCATCATAAAGCGCTCTTACCCGACAATTCCCATTATTGCGTTATCTGGAGAGTCAGGAGAAAGGGAATTAAGTATGATAAGTGAACTCATGGATGGACGCCTTTCGAAACCGACAACCAAACAAGCGCTCGAACAAATGTTAACATCAGCTCTATCGATGAATGTTCATTAACAACTCCTCTATACTGGAGCAGAATAACACTCAAAGAAAGGTGGAATAAAAAAGCGGTAAAAGGGAGACTCACTTTCACCGCTTTTTCGTTTTATCATCATGCTGTTCATAGAGTGAGCCATTCAGCCGAACCAGACTAAATCTAGTCATTATCCACTCTAAAACTTTACATAGAACAAGCTTTTCATATCAAAAAGTGGGACAGCGCTCAGACACAAATAAAAAACTAGTTGCATAATTACTTTTGTCAGGTAAATAAGTCTATCAACGTTGAATCTACTAACTCACATTAGTCATTGGTTGTCTTACACTTTTCACTCAAAAGTCAGTTAATTGCCTAGATACAAATGAATACCGACGAAGACACCAACCCAACTCGGACCCACGATAGCAATGTCAATATCTGGTGAAAACAGAACATCATGTTCAATTATTTATTGAATCAATTAATGTATACCAAGGCGGTTGTTTTAGTTTTAACCGCCCTACTCGTACTATTGTGGGCTGTCTACTTTTGTACAGCGCTTGCAAAACGTCATGGTACGTTCAGTTTGCAGCAATATGGCTACTATATTGGCTACACAATTGGTGTTTTCATATGGATGCTGAGTAATAGCTATTTTCATACAGACCTGATTAAGCAATTTAGTCATGAAGTGGCTATCAATATGGCTATCTTAGCCAACTTAGCCAACTTGATTGCATTTGCTTGTGCTTATTGCTTTATTGCAAAGCTACACAAACATTACACAGGACAATCAGTCCCTTATTGGCAACAGAAATTGGTTTTTGCCATTTTTATCTCTAGTGTTGCTTGTAATCTACTTCCAGGCTGGACAATAAAAGGCATAGAAATTACCGCACCGAGTAACTTTCGACTGGAGTTCGGTCCATACACTAAATACTTCTTTCTTGGCATCGTAACACTGATTTTACTTACATTTACTAACCTGCTTTCACTTAAAAATAGTAATAGCCCAATCCGCAGAACTCGTATCAACTACATGATATTGGGTATAACCATATTCATGTGCTCAACAGCAATTATTCAAGTAGGCCTAACCTATTTTTTCAATGAATTTTCACTCACTTGGTTACCACCAACGCTTTCACTCAGTGAAATGCTTTTCATGGGTTATGGACTACTTACTTCTAGATTCTATAGTCCAAAATACATTTGCTTTGTAGCTCTAAACGTTGGAACAACCGCTCTTATTTATGCAAGCTTGATTTCAATTCTTTATCCCTTTATTGAAATTAGATTGACCGATGTACTGCTATCAGTATTGCTCGTTGGCGTGACTTGGCAAACACTCTACAAAACGATAAGAAGAGGAGCCAGCTTGCTTCTGTACGGTGATTCAATATGCCCTGTAGAGCGCATTTCTCGGCTGGAGGAAGAATTTCAGCACTCACCGGCTCAAGCCATAGAAAGCCTTGCCAATTATTTGCAAGTACCCAAAGATAAGCTTCGTTTACTTGATGACTATCAAGGCGCACATTTATATCGTGCATATTTTAAAGATCACAGTGCAGCACTCGTCATTGAAGAGGTTGAAGAGGTATTGTCACAACTTGGGAATCATACATTAAGTCTCGTTCACCAGAATATGAACAAGACGCAATCGGCACTTGTCCTCCCTATATATAAGAGTAAAAACAATCTTTCACATGTCTTAGTGTCAAGTCCTAAGAATGATGGTGTGTATTTTTCCTATGAAGAGTTATCCGCATTAGAGAGGGTGTTTAAAAAAGTACAAGTACATATTAACTACGAACGAGAAGTTCGTCAGTCACAAGCCTTAGCAAGTTCTATTGCCCATGAGATGCGTAACCCCTTCGCTCAAGTCCAATTTCAGTTTGAGCACCTAGGCTCAGGAATCGATAGCAACCGACCACTTGAAGAACTTGCTACCCACGTAAACAAAGGAAAACAGGCCATAAAACGTGGTCACCAATTAATTGATATCATAGTGCGCGAAGTGGATAATGCATCGCTCGATCAGGAGCCTGTACTCCCTTCATCTATGTCATCGGTGATACTTGCAGCAGTGAACCAATATGGGTTTGATGACGATTCTATGCGTCAAAGAGTCCACTTAGATATTGAGCAAGATTTTGTCGTAAAAATAAACGAAACCCTGTTTAACTTCGTTCTCTTCAATTTGCTACGTAATGCGATATATTACTTTGACCCCTACCCTGATAGCACAATAACAATCCGAACATTAAAAGGTAATGACCAAAACCAAGTTATATTCTCAGATACTGGTCCCGGTATTCCTGAAGCATATTTGTCTAAAATATTTGACGACTTCTTTAGCCACAACAAAAGCGGTGGCAGTGGATTAGGACTAGGATACTGTCAACGTGTAATGAAGGCTTTTGGTGGCACGATTTGCTGTGAGTCAAAAGAAGGAGATTTCACAACATTTTATTTGTCTTTTCCACCGATGCCTAACACCACTAATGTTAAACTTAATAACGGCGCTAACGAATCCTTGGAGCTCATTTCCAGCACGCCAACGATTGCTATTTCAAATCAGATAAAGCCCTCAGCCAAACGAATGGAAAAGCCGTTAATCCTCGTAGTAGACGATAAGCGGGTTCAGCTTTTACTTGCTAAGCTTTATCTTGAGCAACTAGGCTATAACGTCCTACTAGCCAATAACGGGAAGGTCGCAGTTCAGACGATTCAGAACAACCCTATTGATCTCGTCTTTATGGACATTCAAATGCCGATAATGGATGGGTTTGAAGCGGCTAGCATCATCAAACGCTCACACCCATCTTTGCCCATCATTGCTCTGTCCGGAGAGTCGGGTGATAAAGAGCTAAAAAAAATCAATGAACTGATGGATGGTCATTTATCCAAGCCGACATCAAAGCAAGCATTAGATGAGGTGTTGACCACTGCATTAGCGCCTGCTCCTGTCTAATACATCGCTGTTTCAAAACGACTCGCAATTTGCATGTCAGCTATCATGCGATAACCCAAGGACTCATTTTCATTATCAACGCCTCATATGTGTTTGGATGTTGACGTGACTTTAACCTACATTAACTGGTTAATATCGTTAATAAAAAATCTATGTCATGGCATTTTCAGTAGTTGTGGCACTTATTATGCTTTTAGACAGCTATGAATGAAAAAGTGGCAATATTTTGTCTTTGCCACTTTCTCAGTCTGAGAGAGACATCAGACTGACATAGCTAAGAGAGGCAGCTTATGGAAATTCATCGTCATACATACTATCGCCTTATTCATCATGGCATTAAAAGCTTGTTGGTTGATCGTCTTGGTCACTTTACTGAGCATGAATATCACGACTACCTCAACTATATGACAGGCAAATCGAGCTGTTTCGCAATGTCCAATGAAGAGCTTCAAGTTGCCGTTTCTAACTTGAAAGACGAGGGCTACCTCGAAGATATTAAGCCCCTAATTAGGCGATTAGAAATGCACTCATAAGTCATCAGTATTAGGCTGGTCAAATATGGCCAGCCACTTGAACACTTGAAACAGCAAAATAAGGTTTTAAATCCGCTGCTTTTAATACCTTTGTGATTTCATCAGACTTGGTTAGACTGAATCCTCCCCAAACTCTATAGAACCGGCAATAATGAAACAACTGATCGATTTTATTCCGCTCATTATCTTTTTCGTTTTATACAAAATGCACGATATCTATGTGGCGACTGGTGCTCTAATCATAGCAACTGCTATCCAATTGGTTATCACCTATGCCTTATATAGGAAAATCGAGAAAATGCAGTTGATCACCTTTGTTATGGTTGCTCTGTTTGGCGGAATGACCATCGTCCTGCACAACGATGATTTCATCAAATGGAAAGTCACTATTGTTTATATCGTTTTCGCTATCGGCCTTGCAGTAAGCCATGTAATAGGCAAATCCGCGATAAAGGGGATGTTAGGTAAAGAAATCAGCCTACCAGACCACGTGTGGTCAAAAGTGACTTGGGCGTGGGTTGCCTTCTTTTCTTTCTGTGCTGGAGTGAACGTCTATATTGCCTTTAAACTTCCGCTCGATGTTTGGGTTAATTTCAAAGTCTTCGGCTTACTCGCAGCAACATTTGGCTTCACCTTAATCACAGGTATCTACATCTATAAACATCTTCCAAAAGATAAATCCGAAGCCAATTCTGGTGACTAACCACACGCTTTTGATATAATTCATACTAATTTTTCCCCTTTGAGATATTGCAGCGGCCACTTCGGCCGCTGTTTAGTTTTACGGATGTCAAAATGAGTAAAGAAATCACTTCCCCTCGTGGACAAATGCTTTTGCGCACCCTTGCAATGCCTGCAGATACTAATGCGAATGGTGATATATTCGGAGGCTGGATCATGTCTCAGCTCGACTTAGCTGGTGGGATTCTGGCTAAAGAAATATCGGGTGGGCGTATTGTGACGGTTTCCGTCTCAAGTATTACCTTTAAAAAGCCAGTAAAGGTGGGTGATGTGGTTTGCTGCTACGGTGAATGTACCAAGATTGGTCGCACATCAATGAGTATTGATCTCGAAGTATGGGTTAAGCCAGTCAAAGAACATGGTGTAGAAGATCGCTTTATGGTGTGTGACGCGACATTCAACTACGTCGCTATTGATACTGAGGGTAAACCTCGCCCAATCAAACAAAACTAATCTCACACTTTGCTGTCAGAAAGTCTTTAAAAAGCTGTTACATTCTGTAGAGTTAGGTAAATCACACAATAACCGGCTGCTTAGTCGCTTATTCATTATAAGGACATCAATACATGTGGTATGTTATTTTCTCTCAAGACGTTGAAAACTCATTGGAAAAACGTCTAAGTGCACGCCCAGCACACTTAGAACGACTTCAAAAGCTTCGAGATGAAGGACGTTTACTGACAGCGGGGCCTATGCCTGCCATCGATTCAGATAACCCAGGTGAAGCTGGCTTTACAGGTTCAACAGTTATCGCAGAGTTCGATTCACTTGCGCAAGCGCAAAGCTGGGCAGATGCTGATCCGTATATTGAGGCGGGTGTGTACGAGAAAGTCATCGTTAAACCATTCAAGAAAGTATTTTAAGATGAAACTGAAGATTACCTTAGCCGTGCTTTCTGCTGCCATATTGGCAGGCTGTGCCTCACCAGAGGGCGATAAACAGCGCGAGCTCGAATTGCTTGCCGCCAATCGAGCGAATTTGTTGGCTTCGGAGTTACCTATGGAAGCTGGCCCACTTTCTATCATGAGAGCAAACTCCAAAGGCACAATGATCGAGATCATGATGGTGTATAACCAAGATGCTCAGGGCGCTAAGCCATTGAAGCAAGTGCTTCGTCACAGCGTTAATAGTTACTGCACGAACCCTGACACAAAAAATAATTTGGAGGTTGGCTTAAGCTATCGACTTAAGATGCGTAACAGCCGCGGGCAACTGATGGTCGACGAAATCGTCACAAAACAAACCTGCCAAGCCGCGACCCCTTAAAATTCTCTAAAGACTCTGGAATGTAAAAAGACTTCCACAAGCGAAGTCTTTTTCTTTAAGCCTTCCAATAAATAGGTATCATTTCACATCAATCCACACCGCACATCGAGCTAACATAAATTAATGAAATTTTTATGACATTACTTATATAGGCAAAATGAGACAATCTCACCTAAGGTCATATTGTTTAACAAAATAATCCTCCTCCCACTGAATACATAAGAACCAAAGCAAAGACAATTATTCTTTAAAAGTGTGATCTCATATTGACGATAGCTCAATCGACTCCTAACTTTTCATATTAGTGTCATAACCAAGGAGGATCACCTAAATGAAACGCGCAAGCAATTCCTATCGTCTGCAATTAATAAAAGAAGTCGCGACTCGGCAAGAACGGCTAAATTGCAGTGATCCTATGGCCAATTACATTCAACAACTGCTTGATTCAAAACCTGAATCTGAGCAACACCCTGAACAAAACTATCGCTTTAGCGGCAATCACTTTGACGACCATGTCGGTGGTTGGATAAGTGATAAGTGGGGAATTAAATAGACCCTCCTCGCTTTCAAAAAAGAAGGCGAATCTAGATTGGTATTAAAATAGATCTTGCTGTGGGCTTTGAAGCTCTAAGCCCACTTCTGGCTCGGTCTTCGCACCTTGCATTTTTCGGCGATAGCGTAAGCGGCACAGTTTGATAATGTGGCGCTGTTCGTCTGGGGTAAAATTCAACCAATTAAAACGCTCGTCACGCTTGCGCATACAACCTTTACAGTAGCCTTTTTCATCTACTGTGCAAACGCCTACACATGGGCTTGGGACGGCAAAAAATTCTAGTTGTTCCATATGTGCCTCATCATAGTTTTCTTAGCTACGCTTTAAGCACTTACTCCTACTGTATTAAATTTATAATTAAATGAAATTCAATAACTTTCATTATGTGACTGTAAACAAACTATGACCTTAACCTGACAAAAATAGTGCTTTCTGACCTATACTTTGTGCCATTAAAGTCGACAAAATGTCGAATAACGTTTCTATATTTCGGAGTTCATTACTATGAAGTTTAGTCCAAAAACATTACTTGCTGCTGCCTCACTCCCTTTTGTCATGACAGCTTGTGCAAGCAATGGAGGCGATGTGAAACAAATTACAGCTCAAGATCTTCAGCATCACAACTGGGAACTGGTTAGTATTGATGGCGAAGCAGTTAAGGTAGAAAACCATCAGAAAAAACCTCGCCTTGAAGTGGGAGAAAATTTGATGGCTAATGGTAATGCAGGCTGTAACAATTTTTTCGGTCAAGCTGAGCTCAAGGGTAACCAGCTCCGCATTGAAAAAATGGGCATGACGATGAAAATGTGTATTGGAGACGTGATGGACTTAGAACGTGCATTCTCTCAATCCTTGGCGGAATGGAGTGACGTAACATTGACCGATGAAGGTATGGTATTAAAGAACGACATTCATACTTTGACTTTCAAGCTTAGCGACTGGAAAGGCTAGTTATTAACCTACATATTATAAAGCAGCCATCAATGGCTGCTTTTTTGTTATTAAGCTAAGAACATGTTCAATTCTCATACAGTCCGCTTACAATTCCTTCAAATACATAAGAAAATTAAATTTTTTCAGTCATAATGAATGAAAACCATAGATAGCACGGTCTATCACCACATCAATGAACTCATTCAAAGGGTAAGGACAACCATGAAAAGGCTGATCACTTTCATCTCTACCTTGTTGCTGTCTTTTGGGGCAACGGCGCAAGATAATTGGCAACAGATTACAGAGAAAGCCAAAGGGCAAACCGTATACTTCCATGCATGGGGTGGCAGTCAAGAAATCAACAACTATCTACGCTGGGCAAATAGCCAACTGCAAGCGCGCTATGATGTGACATTACAGCATGTAAAAGTAACTGACATCGCCGAAACCACAACACGCTTGATTGCAGAGAAAGCGGCCGGAAAGAATACTGGCGGCAGTGTCGATATGGTTTGGATTAATGGCGAAAACTTCAAATCTATGAAGAACAATCAATTACTTTTTGGCCCTTTTGTTCAGCACTTACCAAGCTGGCAGAAAGTAGATAAATCCTTACCGGTTGATCGTGATTTTTCAGAGCCAACAGAAGGTTTAGAAGCCCCATGGGGTGTCGGGCAGTTAGTTTTTATTCACGATAAACTAACTCTCAACAACCCTCCTGCCTCCTATACGGAGATGTTAAGTTACGCCAAGGCATTTCCAAACAAGCTGAGCTACCCTCGCCCGCCAGAGTTTCATGGTACCAGCTTTCTTAAAGCCGTATTGATTGAACTGACTGCCAATGATCCTGCTTTGGCTAAGCCGGTTGAACAGGTCAACTTTGATGCTGTCACTGCGCCTTTATGGAAATACTTAGATGAATTCCATCAAGTCGCTTGGCGACAAGGTAAGCAATTTCCGGCAAGCTCTGCAGAAACAGTACAGCTCTTAGATGACGGACAGCTTGATCTTGCCATCACATTTAACCCAAATTCCGTTTACTCTGCTCAGGCAAACGGTAACCTAGCCGAGAGCACAACGGTTTATGCAATGGATGGAGGTGCTCTCTCTAATATTCACTTCCTTGCGATCCCATGGAATGCCAACGCCAAAGAGGGTGCATTAGTGGCAGTTAACTTCCTGTTGAGCCCTGAAGCTCAATCTCGCAAAGGTGACTTGTCTATTTGGGGCGATCCATCCGTGCTTGAGAATCAATACTTAACAGGCAGCGCAAAGAAAACAACGCTATTCAAATCTGTTGCTGAACCACACCCTAGCTGGCAGGCTGCTCTGGAAACAGAGTGGCAGAAGCGCTACGGTAATTAAGAGCAACCATAACCATTAAGTGACGAAAGCCAGATGTTAAGAGCTGCGTACACAGTATTCATTTTGATTTGCATTACCCCAACAATCCCCGGATTAGTTGGTGTATTGCTCTCATCATTTGGTTATGTTCCTCCTGTCGGCCTGTTCGATTTCTCACTCAGCAGCTATCAGCAGTTTTTCGAATGGCCGGGGATTGAGCACTCCATTGGGCTCACTTTATTCAGCTCCATAGCCAGTACTTATCTTTCTTGTTTAATCTGCTTTGCGATTCTTCAAAGCCTTTGGTTAGACCACCATTGGCGAAAAGTTGAAGCACTGCTTTCCCCCTTGCTAGCGATGCCTCACGTCGCTTTCGCGATAGGGTTTGCTTTTCTTTTCGCTCCTACAGGCATGGTTGCACGTTTGTTGGCTCAAACCTTAGGTATTGACGTCGACACACATGAAGCAACTTGGTTAGTGCATGACCCTTATGCGCTGGGGTTAGCCATGGCACTTTCATTTAAAGAAGTGCCATTTTTACTGCTCATGAGCATTCCCGTTTTGCAGCAGATTAAAATCGACAAACTGTATCAAGTTAGCAGTTCTCTGGGCTATTCACCCGCACAAATGTGGTGGAAGGCGGTCTTCCCTCTTTGGTTGGTAAGAATGCGCTTCGCTATGTTTGCCGTGATGGCTTATGGCGTTTCCGTGGTCGATTTGAGTTTGATCTTGGGCCCAACCAATCCACCTACTTTGGCCGTATTAGTATGGCAGTGGTTTAACGACCCTGACTTATCACTAATCCCTCGTGCGGCATCTGGCGCGGTTATGCTGTTTGTGTTAGCCAGTTTACTTTTAGTCTTAATCGTACTGGTCGAAAAGCTTCTCGTCGGCCATTTTGGTCAGTGGCAATACTCAGGTCGAAGAGGGTTTAGTCTCCCCGGGAAAACGCTGTTTACCGTTTCGGCCATTTTAGCCGGCATTATGTTTCCACTGATGTTGATCTGGAGCTTCGCTCATCGATGGCGCTTTCCGGACTTTCTCCCTACCCGATATAGTGACCGCTTTTGGAGCAATGAGTGGCTCAATATATTACCGACGATTAACCAAAGTTTGATCATTGCTGCCGTTACCGCTTGTTTTGCTTTGATATTGGGTGTGGTGGCTCAAGAAAGTCGTATCCGTTTTCGCTTACACTTGCCAGGTTATGTCATTGCTTTACCTATGCTTATCCCACAGCTTTCTATCTTATTTGGTATCCAGATAACCACTCTCTACTTGTCTGGTGATGCCTATTACATCTGGGTCATCTGGTCACACGTGTTCTTCGCTTTCCCATTTGTGTACTTAGCACTCGATGGCCCATGGCGAAGCTATGACAACAACTATACTCGAGCAGCATTAAGCCTTGGCAAAACGCCTCTCTTTGTCTTTTTTCATATTAAGGTTAAGTTGCTGCTACCAGCCATCTTGTACGCTTGGGCTGTCGGAGCCAGTGTGAGCTTGGCGCAATATCTACCGACTCTGATGCTCGGTGGGGGCAGGATTGCAACCGTGACCACGGAAGCCGTCGCTCTTTCGAGTGGCTTCGATCGACGCGTTACTGCCATCTACGCGATTTGGCAAGCCATCTTGCCATTTGTTTTCTTTGTCTCTGCCATCCTTATTGGCAGATTCGCATTGCGACAACCTGATTATCAAAAACAAACGAACAAGGATGCCCTTACGCATGACGCTGTCTCTAGAAAGCCTCGCCATCCATAAAACCAGCGGCGAAGCCCTATTTTCTGATTTGAATATATCCGTTTCAGCGCAGGAAGTCGTTTGCCTAATGGGCCCCAGTGGATGCGGAAAATCAACCTTATTGAGTTTGATCGCCGGGCATATGAGCAGTGAGTTTGTCCATTCCGGGCGCGTGCTACTGAATGGCATTAACTTAGCTAAACTTGAACCCCATCAGCGACAAGTTGGAATTCTGTTTCAGGATGATTTGCTATTTCCACACCTAAACGTGTGGCAGAACCTCGCTTTTGCCCTTCCTAACTCAATCAAAGGCGATGAAAGACGCCACCAAGCCATGGTCGCATTGAACAAGGTTGAGCTCTCACAACTCGCAGATTCATTTCCTGACCAGATTTCCGGCGGCCAACGTGCTCGTGTCAGCTTGCTAAGAATGCTACTGGCCAAGCCTAAACTAGCGCTGTTAGATGAACCGTTTAGCAAACTGGATAAAGAACTTAGAACACAGTTTCGTGACTGGGTCATCGCTCAACTGGCAGAAGCAAATATTCCTACCTTGATGGTGACACATGACAAGGATGATGTTCCTGAGAACGGACGGGTATTAAGTTGGCCGTGGGAGACTCATCATGCTTGATCGGTTCAGTATCAAAGTCATTCGCTCCCCTTTGGCTATTACAGCCGCCGGATTAGATAAACTCGGTGTGACCGCAAACCAAACCACGCTAAGTGGTTTTCTTCTTGGGTGCCTAGCGTTTCCTGCTCTGTACTTTGAGCAATACGAGCTGGCACTTGTGTTCATCGTTATTAACCGAGTATTTGATGGTTTGGATGGCGCGCTAGCTCGGCGTCAGGGCATCACAGATGCAGGTGGATTTCTCGATATCAGCCTCGACTTCCTGTTTTACTCTCTGATCCCATTTGGCTTTGTGGTCGCTAATCCAGAGCAAAACGCGGTGGCGGGCGCCTTTCTCATTTTCTCATTCATTGGTACTGGCTGCAGCTTTCTTGCTTTTGCCGTCATGGCAGGGAAACGTGGAATTGAGAATCCTGTTTATAAAAACAAATCCCTTTACTATATGAGTGGGCTGACTGAGGGCACTGAAACCATAGCGTGTTTCATTGCGTTTTGTCTTTTCCCACAGCACTTTGCCATCATTGCATATCTGTTTGGCACCGCCTGCTGGTTCACGACCTTTACTCGCATCTATTCAGGTTTCCACACTCTGAAATAGACATAAAATAGGTCGCTCAATGCGACCTTTTTTAAAAGACAAAATTGATTATCACTGCGACCAACAATCCGGAGAAGAAACTCGGAACATGAAACTGACGTTTCGGCATAGATTGGAATTCTAGTGCTGGCTCTTCCTGAAATGTTTTCTTTGATAATTCCTTGATGTAGTCATTTTGCATATCCGTTCTCCCAACTGAAGTAATTCTGACTTCAGCATAGAAGCTCAAGTTAAGTTGAGGTCAATATGGAATTACAAAGAACTCAGTAAATTTAGCGGAACAGCATCACTTTAAGCGCCGCTTCACTATCAACATCAGCAAATTCTGGCGGATTATCTAACCGTTGTACAAAGCTCAGCTCCGGTGCTTCTTCCTTCATACTTTCAATTAAGAAATCGCTACTGACCTGAGGAGAGTTCACACACGCAAGCACTTCGCCCTTATCAGTGAGCAGCTCAGGTAGACGACGAAGAATTCTCTTATAGTCTTTGGTTAGCGCAAAGCTGCCTTTTTGAAAGGAAGGTGGATCGATGATGACTAGATCATACGGCCCTGATCTTTTGATTTTTCCCCAAGATCTAAAAATGTCATAAGCCAGAAACTTCACTTGATTAAGGTTGTGCTCATTCAATCTATGGTTATCTCGCCCTTTCGACAGAGACGCCCTTGCCATATCGACATTCACAACCTGATCAGCACCACCATCGATAGCCGCAACTGAAAATCCACAGGTATAGGCAAATAAGTTGAGAACATTTTTATGTTTAGCATGCTGCTGAACCCACTCTCGGCCTAGGCGCATATCGAGAAACAAACCAAAGTTTTGGTTACGTCCAATGTCGAGTTGGTACTTCAGCCCTGACTCAACCACAACAGGTTTAGTGTTCAGTTCACCGATGATCACTTCCGATGGCGAACCTTCGCTGTATCTATGCTGGATAACCACACATTTGACGCCTTTCTCCTGCCATAGCACAGTCTCAGATAGCTCACGTAATCCCTGTTTGAGCTGTTCAAGAAACTCGTCGTCAACACTCTTGAATATATTGATCAGCAATTGGCAATCGACCCAGTCACAAGTGATCTGCTCTAAACCTTGGTATACGCGGCCTCGACCGTGAAATACACGCCTGACTTCGTTGGAAGTACTCGATAACTGCTCCGAAATGTGAGCGAAGAATGTAGGGAGTTGTTCAACCTGCATACTGGTTCCTGTTATTTTTTGATTTTCGGCCATGAGAGCTCCCAAGGTTTTAGCCAAGTATTAATGCCTTGGCTGACATTTTCCTGCCGCCATTTCTCACCAAGCCGAGCATTTTCTCTCGGCTCACAGACAAACTGGAATGCTTCTCCATGAAACTCAAATTCAAGCGCAAATGCATGGAGGTAACCTCGGTCTGATTTACTGGTGGGGGCATAAATCGCATCTCCGACGATAGGTGAACCGACCGACTTTAGTGCTACCCTGATTTGATGCGTTTTACCTGTATGGGGCTTGCACAAGAACAAACGCTCTCCCGGTTCCGCGCTAGCTGAAAGAAACTGCGTGATCGCAGGATTTGAATGAGAGTTGGTTAATTTCCATGCAGAGCGACGCGAGCGCTCCATATCACCACTAACAAGCCCTTGTTTCTTTTTCGGCTTCTTACTACCAATCGCCAAATAGAATTTTACCACACGACGTTGAGCAAATTGTGTCGATAACTCACTCGCAGCCGCAGCGTTGCGCGCAAGCAAGAGAAGCCCAGAAGTCATCTTATCCAATCGATGCACAAGATAGAGTTGCTCATCACCAGTAACTAATGCCACTTCATGTAGCAACATGGTTTCGCCATCATCTTTATGAACGGAAACATTGGGGTGTTTATTAATGACGACAAAGTCTGAATGAGAAAAAACGATATCAAACATAGAGGGCTCCACTTTGGACGCATGAGTATACCTGTTATGCGTTCTAATTCCACAAGTAGATAAGCAAATAAAAACGGGGAGCCATGTAGGCTCCCCGTTTACGTTGTTAACTGGATTCAGCGTTACAGTTTCTTAGAAAGCACACCTGCAAACGCAATGATTCCGATACCCAGTAGCATGATTTCACCTTTGCCACTATCAAAGCCAGACTTGATGCCCATGAAAGCAACGATTGCGATAGCAACAGGGATTACGTATTTCACTAGGTTGTACCATAGGCCAAACAGTGGGAAAGAGACTTCACCGTCATTAGTGATTTCTTTCTCAAGGTCAGCACGGCTTAGACGCCAGCCCGCAAAGATACATACCAACATACCGCCAACTGCTAGGAAAATCTTATCAGTCAGTAGGTCGAAGATATCAAATGCACCAGTACCAAACAGAGTTGGACCAACGCCACCCAGAGATAGAGAAGCAAACACACATAGTGCCGCCATTACTGAGCTTGCTGCGATTACCGCTGTTGGGCGCTTCATACCTTTCTCATCGATTAGGTAAGAAACTACAACTTCAAGCAATGATACCGAAGATGTCAGTGCCGCTACTGTTAGACCAATGAAGAACAGCAGTGCGAACAGAAGACCAATAACGCCGCCCATTTCAGCGAATAGCTGAGGCACAACAACAAAGACCAGACCAGGACCTGCTGCTGGTTCCATACCAAATGCGAACATAGCTGGGAACATTGCCACACCAGCTAGGATAGCAACACCCGTATCCATAGCCGTTACCATACCGGTAGTCTGAACTAGGTTCTCTTTCTTCTTCAGGTAAGAACCGTACGTCATCATACAACCCATACCAAGACTTAGAGAGAAGAACGCCTGACCCAGCGCTGCAAGCACTACGTTGCTATCTACTTTGGAGAAGTCCGGCATGAACAGGAACTCTAGACCTGCCATCGCACCTGGAAGCATCAGACCTTTCACTGATACAACGATCAGGATAAGGAATAATAGTGGCATCAGAATCTTACCTGCTTTTTCGATACCGCCAGAAATACCTTTCATTACGATAACGATGTTAAACATCAGGTAAATACCCATCCACATCAGTGGCTGTACTGGGTCAGAGATAAAGCCACCAAAACTATCACCAATAGCTTCTGGCGTGCTAAGCAGACCACCACCTACTTTAAAGATGTATGCCAGTGCCCAACCGCCTACTACCGGGTAGAAGCCCATGATAAGCAAGCCACTGACAACACCGATAACGCCGGTAAATGTCCAACGACGATCAGTAGACTTAAATGCACCTACTGCAGATAGACCTGTCTTACGGCCAATAGCGAATTCTGTCAGCATAACGCTAAAGCCAATGAAAATTACAAAAATCAGGTAGATAGCAACGAACGCACCGCCACCACTCTCACCTGCCGTGTAAGGAAACTTCCATATGTTACCCAAACCAACAGCAGAACCTGCTGCGGCCATAACGAAGCCTAATTTAGACCCCCATGTATCACGGGGCTGTGCACTTATACTGTTAGCCACGATTACTCCATTAAAAATTTATAAGTTGTGTTTGCTTACGTTAGGCGTCGAAAAGTTGAGTGTATAAAAAAATTTACACTTATTAGAATTCTAGGTGACCCTAACAATGTGGCAAGTAAAACAGTTTGAGATTAAAATTGGAACCCCAAAAAGTGTAAATTCCCACCACCGCACGGTATATCGCGCTTAAACGCTGCTTTTTTGAACTAATACCTCCCCTTTTATCTACATTTTACACTTTTGCAACATAATAATTCTATTTAGGATATTTATCTAACCCACTACGTCACATTACTCATAACAACATTTGAAAACGAAATGTTTGTTGTCGCCGCACCTAACTGGATTTAATATTTAAGTTAATCCTTTATTATACTCAAGCGATTGATTTATTCAGGAAATTGAATGGAAAAGTTCTATCACTTCCTCACATTGGCTGGCATTGTCTTCTACTGGATTCTGGTTGCTGGGGTAACATTACGAGTTGTTCTCAAACGAAGAGCGGTGAGCGTGTCTCTTTCTTGGCTGATGATCATCTACATCATTCCTATCGTCGGCGTGGCTTGTTACTTCCTCTTTGGGGAACTAAACCTCGGCCGAAGAAGAGCAGAAAGAGCAAAAGAAATGTTCGTTCCGTTCGCCAAATGGTTTTCCAGCCTTAATGAATGCCATGCACACGATACTGAGAGCTTCGGTCGTCACATCTATCGCATTGATGAACTGTGTAACAATCGACTTGGATTACCTGCCCTGAGTGGCAACACCTTATCATTACAAAGTTCTCCGAATGATATTCTACATTCGATCATTGAAGATATTGAGAATGCGCAAACCAGTGTACGAATGGTTTTTTATATCTGGCATCCGGGTGGATTGGCTGATGCCGTGGCTTCTGCTCTGATCAGAGCTGCGAAGCGCGGTGTAGAAGTCAAACTGCTTCTTGACTCTGCTGGCAGCCTACGTTTCTTCCGCAGTCAGTGGCTCAAGATGATGCAAACAGCTGGGGTTGAAGTCGTACAAGCTTTAGAGGTCAGCCCTTGGCGTATTTTTCTCCGCCGCCTCGACCTACGTCAGCATCGTAAAATCATCGTTATAGATGACAAGATTGGCTATACAGGTTCAATGAACTTAGTTGATCCTGCCTTCTTCAAACAGGAATCAGGGGTTGGTCAATGGATAGACATCATGGTGCGAGTGACAGGGCCAACCGTTAATGTACTCTCTGCTATCCACTGCTGGGACTGGGAAGTTGAAACTGGGTCGCGCTCTCTTCCCCAATTACCAGAATGCCAATTAGACCCTAACGAGCCTCAGCACCCAGTTCAAGTCGTCCCTTCAGGACCAGGGATGCCAGAGCACCTAATTTCTCAGGTATTGACCCTTGCCATCAATCAGGCAAACCAATCAGTGAGAATCACAACACCATATTTTGTACCCAGCGCGGATCTGCTCGAAACGCTTAAAATGACAGCGCAGCGTGGCATTACTGTTGAGCTGATCATTCCACAAAAAAATAATTCACTCATGGTGCAATGGGCTTCACGTGCTTTTTACGCAGAACTTATGGAAGCAGGTGTAAAAATTTATGAGTTTTATGGCGGCCTACTGCATACAAAATCCGTGGTCATAGATCAGCAATTCTGTTTAGTTGGCACCGTAAATATTGACATGCGCAGCTTATGGCTCAATTTTGAATTGACGCTAGCCATTGATGACGAAGCTTTCACCAAAGAAATGTACTGGCTGCAACAAAGTTATATAGAAACCTCTCATGAAGTAAAACTAGAGGAGTGGAAAAAGCGCTCTCTATATTCACGTTTCTTAGAGCGAACCTACTACTTATTCAATCCTCTTCTATGATAAGTAATTTCTGACTTCTGACTCTCTTGCTATTAATGCGTTGCCATGTTTTAAATAAGGCAACGCATTTTCAGATAAGGATTTTCAATGTCAGAAGATAAGCAAACCAAGCTGGTCACCGCAGGTCGAGACAAAAAATGGACCAATGGGGTCGTGAATCCACCAGTTCAACGCGCTTCTACTGTCGTATTTGATACCGTTGCAGAAAAACATCACGCAACGGTTAACCGAGCAAATAAAACCCTCTTTTATGGCCGTCGTGGCACCCATACTCACTTTGCTTTCCAAGATGCAATGGTTGAAGTTGAGGGTGGTGCCGGCTGCGCTTTGTATCCTTGTGGTACAGCAGCTATTTCCAACGCGATTCTTTCTTTTATTGAATCAGGCGATCATATTCTGATGGTGGATACCTGCTATGAACCAACTCGAGACTTCTGTGACAAGATCATGAAGAAGATGGGAGTGGAAACAACCTATTACGACCCAGTGATCGGCGAAGGTATCCGTGATTTAATTCAGCCAAACACCAAAGTGCTGTTCCTAGAGTCGCCCGGCTCTATTACCATGGAAGTACAAGACGTTCCAACCTTAGCCAAAATTGCCCATGAACATGACATCATTGTCATGCTCGACAACACTTGGGCCGCTGGTGTGAATTTCTCACCTTTTGAGCATGGTGTTGATATTTCCATTCAAGCCGCGACTAAGTACATTGTTGGCCACTCTGATGTCATGCTGGGCACCGCTGTCGCAAATGAAAAACACTGGGATCAGTTGCGAGAACAAAGCTATTTAATGGGCCAATGTGTGTCACCTGATGATGCCTATCTTGGGCTACGTGGCATTCGTACTCTCGACGTACGTCTTCGCCAACATGCAGAGAACAGCCTGAAAATTGCTAAGTGGTTACAAAATCGTCCGGAAGTCGATCATGTTCGCCACCCTGCACTAGAAACTTGCCCTGGCCATGAGTTTTTCCAACGTGATTTCACCGGTGGTAATGGCTTATTCTCATTTGTGTTAAAAACTAGCTATCCTCGCGCCACCACGGCACTGCTTGATGGTATGAAGCATTTCAGTATGGGGTACTCTTGGGGCGGGTTTGAAAGTCTGATTTTAGCGAACGAGCCAAAAAGCTTTAATAGCCTACGAACCGTTGCGAACCCCAACTTCGAAGGCACACTCATTCGGCTACATATAGGGCTGGAAAATATCGACGATCTGATCACTGATCTTGAACGTGGCTTGGAGCGCTATAATTCGCTCATTCTAGAACAACATACCACCGCTTGATCTAACAAACTCCTATAAGCCCCACCTCTGGGGCTTGATTTTAAAATATTGATATTATTGAATATTTTATCAATACATAATAACACGTTAAACAATTGTGTTGTTTTCCTTTCTCAATTCACAGTTCTATCGCTTAGCTTATATTCATATTTCTTATAGCTCATTTTCTAATCTACTGTTTATTTACTCATCAGAGGTCAAACCAGAAGGAGCTAAACTTTGAAACACAAACTGATACTTGCTGCGCTCTGTATCTTCAGCTTAGGGCTATCAGCAACCACTAGTGCGTCCAGTGCTAGCGGTTACACACAAACTCAACACCCTATTGTTCTTGTCCATGGGTTATTCGGTTTTGATACATTAGCTGGCGTGGACTATTTCTACGGCATTCCTCACGCTTTAACCAAAGACGGAGCAAGTGTTTACGTTGCTCAGGTCTCTGCGACGAATAGCTCAGAAGTTCGAGGCGAGCAGTTGCTAGAACAAGTTGAAACTTTACTTGCGGCAACAGGCGCAGCAAAAGTCAACTTAATCGGTCATAGTCATGGCGGTCCAACAGCGCGCTATGTGGCTTCTGTCAGGCCAGATCTTATCGCCTCTGTGACCAGCATCGGTGGTGTCAATAAAGGTTCTAAAGTAGCTGACCTCGTTCGCGGTACGGTGCCTGAAGGATCTGGGTTAGAAGCTTTAGCGGTAAAACTGGCTGAAGGGCTAACGACACTGATTAATCTATTGTCTGGTGGCAGTGACCTTGATCAAGATCCTCTTGCCTCTTTGGATGCCTTAACGACCGAAGGCTCACTTGCGTTCAATCAACACTACCCGGAGGGTATTCCCGACACTGAATGTGGCAATGGCGATTTATTAGCTGATAACGGTGTGTACTACTATTCTTGGACGGGTTCATCCACTTTTTCTAACATCTTTGACCCGACTGACGCTGCAATGATGATTCTTGGTCTAGCATTTGACGAGCCAAATGATGGTCTTGTTGGGGCGTGTAGCACTCACTTAGGGCAAGTTATTCGCGACGATTACAAGATGAACCATCTGGATGAAATAAATGGATTGCTCGGTATTCATCATTTATTTGAAACAGACCCAGTCACCCTTTATCGTCAACATGCTAATCGCCTGAAGCTGCAAGGCTTATAGGAAATAAAAGATGAAAAAGACCGCTCTAATAACGACAATGATGATCGCCTTGATGAGCCTCGGAGCGGTCTATTTTATCAATCAAGGCAGTGAAGAAATTACAAATCAATCGCAATCCCAACGAGATACCCAGATCGATACCTCCTCAAGTCGAGATTTGTTTGATTACGCGTTAAGCAGCTTAGGAGAACAGCAATTAGACCAAATTAAAGCTCGGATACAAAGTCTTCCTAAAGACCAACAAGGGCTAGTCGTCGATGAAGCACTTTTCGAGACCTATTTACAATACAAAACAGAACTAGAAACTCTGGAGTCTATAACCTCACAGCAAATTACCTTGACCGACTTAGAGCAGCTTCATCAGCAGATTATGGCGCTGCAAAGTCAGTATTTTACTGACGAACAGATACAGACATTGTTTGGTGAAGAAAATCGATTACGCCAGCTCGCGATCGATAAGCTTGCGATAGCCAATCAAAACTTGGATGCGGAGTCGCAAGCGCAATGGTTAGAAGAGACCTTAGCCGAACAACCTGATTACATTCAGCAAGCAGAACGCAATAACCAGCTCATTATAGGGCTCAACCACAGTGAGCAGATGGAAGCACAAGATAAACACCTCACCCGTGTCGAGTTGGTTGGGGAAGAGGCTGCGGGCAGGCTAAGTAAACTCGACGAGAAACGCGAGCAGTTTAATTCTCAACTGGATAGCTATTTGGCGCAGCGAAATGAAATACTGGCTGACAACACTTTATCGGATGCCGCAAAGCAAACCCAGATAGCTTACCTAAGAGAGCAAAGCTTTGACACCGTACAGTGGCGCAGAGTCGAAGCACTGGAACGCATCCATGATCAAAACTTATCGCCATAGCATGCCCCTACGTCACTAGTATCTAGGTTTCTTGGGGCAATTCACCATATGATCGTCAACCATGCCTACAGCCTGCATAAACGCATAGCAAATGGTCTCACCTACAAACTTAAAGCCTTTCTTTTTCAGGAATTTGCTCATGGCTTTTGACTGCTCTGTCGAGGCTGGCACTTCGCTCATATCCTGCCACTGGTTGACCTTAGGCTTACCATCTACAAACTGCCATAACGCCTTCGATAAGCTGCCATATTCTTCGATAAGAGCTTTAGCCGCCCGCGCGTTGCTGAACACTGATTTGATTTTTCCTCTGTGCTTGACCACATCATAACTTTCTACGATATGTTCCGCATGTTCATCATCGTATGCCGCCAACTTATCTAAGTCATAATCATCAAAAGCCTGTCGGTAACCTTCTCGCTTCTTTAATATGGTTATCCAACTCAGTCCTGCTTGAGCACCCTCTAACGTAATAAACTCGAACAATACCTTATCGTCATAAACCGGAACGCCCCACTCTTTATCGTGGTATTCACGCTCAAGTTCATGATTCATTGCCCATGCGCAAGTGGTATCCATTGCTTTCTCCTTAAATAAAACGCCCCCAACAAAGTCAGGGACGTCTTCGATCTTAGTTGAATCAGTTTGGCACTGTCACTTTGTGGAAGATACGATACAACACTGGCACGACAATAAGTGTCAGTACGGTCGCAAATCCCAAACCAAACATGATGGTAACCGCCATGGGTTTGAAGAAGATATCCGGTAACAGTGGGATCATGCCCAAAATAGTCGTGATTGCTGCCATGCAAACAGGTCGCACACGGCTTAGAGATGCCTCGACAACAGCTAAATATGGGTCTTTGCCTGACTTCATTTCAATTTCAATCTGATCGAGCAATACGATGCCATTTTTCAGCAGCATGCCTGACAAGCTAAGAAAACCGAGTAATGCCATGAAACCAAATGGGGTATCCAAAACCAACAGCCCTGTTGTGACACCGATAATTGCCAGTGGCACTGTCAACCAGACGATGAGCGGCTCTTTAACAGTGTTGAACAAGAACACTGTGACTAAGAACATAAATAAATAGCCCATTGGCATGGTAGTGAACAGTGAGGCCTGCGCATCGCCAGAGGATTCATACTCCCCCCCCCACTCCAACGCATAACCAGATGGCAGTTCGATGGCTTCAATCAAAGGCTGTAAACGCTTTTGCAATGTCGAAGCCGTTTCCTCTCCCAACAAGTCAGGATCAGCCATAACCGTCAATATACGCTTACGATTCTTACGTACTATAATCGGGTCTTCCCAGCGCATGTCGTAGCCTAATGTCACTTGCTGCAAAGGGATATATTCACTTAACGCTGGGCTCCAAATTTTCATGCCCTCAATATTGCGAATATCGACACGCTCTTCTTCTGGCAATCGAGCAACAATTGGCATTAACGTTGTACCGTCACGATATACCCCGACTGATTTACCTGAGAAAGACATTGCAAGGAACTCGTCAACATCTGATTTAGTGATGCCGTAACGGCGAGCTTGTCCTTCGTTAAACTGCGGCTCTAACACTTTAGTACGTTCACGCCAATCATGGCGGATGTTCGTCGCTCCAGGGTCCGCATGCATGATATCTTCAACTTGTCTGGCAATCCCTCTAAGGATAGTTGGGTCAGACCCAATGATACGTGCCTCAATTTTAGCTCCGCCGCCAGGGCCGAGTTCAATTTGCTTGAGCTTGTAATTGATCTCTGGGAAGTTGGCTTCAACATGCGCTCGAAAATTAGACATCAAATCCGCAAGTTGCTCATAATTCTCGACTCGAGTGGTGATTTCACCATAGGCAGCGTAGCTTTTCTCTGGCGCATAAGTCAGCATGAAACGTTGCAAACCTTTACCTGCTGTCGTAGTTATATGCTCAACTCCGTCTTGATCTGACAGCCAAGATTCCAAAGCTTTAAGCTTGGTGTTGGTTGCACGAATATCGGTCCCTTCTGGTAACCAGATATCGGCTTGGAACATAGGCGTTGTTGACGATGGGAAAAACGACTGCTTAACGAAAGTAAAGCCATAGATACTTGCCGCAAGACCAACAATCATAACCACAACCGTTAGCCAAGCCCGCTTCATACAAAACTCTAGAAACCCCTTGTATAGCACAAAGATCATACCGTTGTAGGGGTCACTGCCTTCGCCACCCCCTTTGATTTTTTGCCCTTTAAAGAAGATATCAGCAAAAAAAGGCGTCAACGAAATCGCAGTGAACCAACTGAGCATGAGTGAGATTAATAGTACCGTGAACAAAGTACCACAATACTCACCTGTCGCATCCTCAGACAACCCAATAGGGGCAAAGGCAGTCACGGCGATGACGGTAGCACCAAGCAATGGCCATTTAGTCTGAGTCACGATATCAGTCGCCGCCTGCATTCTTGTTCGGCCTTTCTGGGTCCCGATGAGTATTCCTTCAACCACTACAATCGCATTGTCCACCAGCATACCGAGCGCAATCACCAATGCTCCCAACGAGATGCGTTGCAGGTCGATTGCAAAGTACTTCATAAAGATAAATGTACCCAACACGGTAAGGAGCAGAATCAAGCCAATAAGTAAGCCGGAGCGTAGCCCCATAAAGAACAGTAAAACGATAATAACGATCGCGACCGCTTGCCCCAAACTAACGACAAAGCCACTCACTGATTTGTCGACTTCTTTTGGCTGACTGTAGATTTCAGAGATCCCAACTCCCACAGGTTGTTGGTACTTTAGTTCGGCAAGGCGACGGGCAAAGCGCTTACCTACCTCAACCACGTTAACGCCTTGCGCAAAAGAAACACCGAGATTGAGCGCTAACTTGCCATTAAAAGTAATAATATTGTCCGGTACGTCGATGTAACCGCGTTTGATTTCCGCAACGTCACGCAGATAAATTAATCCTTGGGCACCACTTTCAGTAATGATCAAGTCTCCTAGCTGGTCAACATTCTGGAACTCACCCGTTGGTTGGATACGGATGTACTCATCACCGATCCGAATTGCACCGGCATCCGAGACCACATTTTGAGTTGAGAGCAAATTAAACACGGTATTAGGAGCCAAACCTAAACTACTCAAACGCTTCATCGAAATCTCAATGAAGACTTGCTCTTGTTGCTGGCCAGAAACAGAGACTTTACTGACCCCCTCTACCAACTCTAATTCACGCCTCAAATAGTCAACATAATCGAGTAACTCCTTGTAACTGTAACCTTCTCCTGTGACGGCAAGTAAAATACCGTAAACATCACCAAAATCGTCAATGACCTTTGGATCATTCACTCCGGGAGGAAACTGACCTTTAAGGTCATTGACCTTACGGCGTAATTCATCCCAAATCTGCGGTAAATCATCAGGACCATAGTTATTTTTCATGGTCACGGTAATTTGAGATAAACCTCGGCTGGAGATCGAATTAACTTCATCAACATAAGTCAGTTGCTGAATGGCCTTTTCGATTGGGTAAGTCACTTCTTCCTCGACTTGCTGAGGTGTCGCCCCTGGATAGGATGTCACCACCATGGCATCTTTGATCGTGAAAGCAGGATCTTCGAGACGGCCTAAACCAAAGAAAGCGGCTACACCACCAATCAAGAAAATTAATGAAATCATCCAACTGATGACACGGTTGCGAATGAAATATGCAGCGATACCAGTCACATCTTGGTCTTTCTGAGACAGTGGGTTATTTTGATCACTCATTGCCTGCCTCCTGCTTTACGATTTCCACTTTCACCCCTTCTCTTAATCGGGAAATTCCCGCCACGACAACTTTTTGTTTGCTCTCGAGCCCCTCTAGGATTTGCAACGCTTCTTTCGTCATTTTGCCAATCGTCACAGCTTGTTTGGCAACGGTATTATCATCGTTTAGCACCCAAACAAACCTGTTAAGTCGGTCAATCTCATCACCATCTGCATTGAATACCGCTTCTATAGGAACCAAAACACCAGTATTCAAGTTCAGACCAATATCATTACTTTTGGACGTAACTTCAACGGCCATACCGTCAAGGATGAACTCTTCCTCAGGCATAGGAAGTGACAAAGTTACGGTAAACGTCCTTGTGGCTGGGTCAGGTTCAGTCGTAAATTCTTTAATTGAGGCCGAGTATTCGTTACCACTTGGTACTTTAACCAGAGCCTCAATACGCGATAGGGTTTCTTGATCCGGCTGGTTGACGTATAGACGATCTGGCAACTGTATGAGCACTTCAACACTATCGAGACTATGAATATTCACGATTTGCTGACCGACTTGAATGTTTTCAAATTGCTCGACATTCACTCGGGAAATGATGCCATCGACAGGCGCCAGCAACTTAGTGAAAGATAGCCTCAACTGCGCTAACTTCAGCTCTGAGTAGGCTATCTGACGATTGGCGGCAATCTCATCAAATTGCGACTTGGCCAGCAGGCCTTTATCGACAAGAGGCTTAGAACGTCTATATTGGCTATCGATAACACTAAACTTTGCCGATGCGTTATCAACATCAAGCTTGTAATCTGTCGGATCCAGCTTCGCAAGCACATCGCCTTTTTTTACCTGATCGCCTTCTTTAACGTTGAGCTCACTGATTTCACCCGCTACCCGAAAACTTAAATGAGAGCGCTCAGCGGCATTGGCGACAGCAGGGAAATATAAGTGCTCCTTTGGGATACCACTGTCTATTTCTATGATTTTGACTTTAGGGGGGCCAAAGTCAACGTATTCACTATCACCACCGCAGCCTACAAGAATGACAGCTGTTGAGAGCACGATGAGGCTAATCCATTGCTTCATATTACAATCCTCGCTCCTTGATCCACTCCCTCACTTTGGTCCCGGGTTCAATGCCACTGACACCAGAAATGATGATCTGATCACCATCATTTAAACCACTCTTAACTTCACGCTTGTTGTTCAACACAATGGAAGCTTTTTCCACTACGCCATTGTGTGCTACACGCCAAACACAAGTTTTTCCGTTTTCGTTAAATATTGCTGCATTAGGAATCCGTGTCGCTCCTTCTGAATCAATTTTGACATGCACCTCCCCCGCCATACCCGGCAAAATTCCGGTATCTGTTGGGCGTGCCATGACCATGGTGACCTTGTAAGAGCCCGTTTTAGGATCGGCCTCCGTATCTACTTCCTGAAAAGTCAGCTCATAGCGGCTCTCAGGAAAAGCATCAAATTTCATAGTTGCAGTCAGGTTGATGCCGCTTGCAAAGCGATTCAACAGGTGGTCAGGGAGCTGGAATTGTACTTTCATTAACTGATTCGTCTGAATATTCATTACACCTTGCTTAGCAGCAATGTATTCGTAGTTATCAGCCGTAATCAGTGAAATCGTGCCATCATAAGGTGCAACCAACTTGGTATAACGAAGATTGGCACGGGCTTGTTCTAATGTGGCTTTGGCAGAGTTAAGGTTCGCTTTAGCTTGATCAAAATCTTGCTCTGAAACTACCTTATCAACACGCAGTTTTTTATAACGTTCAAACTGAACATCCGCGAGGCGGTACTGCGCTTCTGCCTGCTTAGCTAATAAGGAATATTCATCTGGGTTTAGGGAGGCAAGGGCTTCACCTTTGCTCACAGGTTGGCCCGAAAGGACATCGATAGACTGAAGTTGTCCGGGTACTCGGAAAGCTAAAATCGCTTTGTCACCAGCTTCGGATGTGGCGGGAAAATGTCTTTCAAACTGTGCGTTGCCAACCGAAACGGTAAAGAGTTTTGCTGGTCTGGATTCGGGTTCAGGAACAGGAGGGAGCTCCTTACCACAGCCACCTAATGTTGCAGCTATGGCGAGAAGCACAAAATTCTTGTGCATAGTCAAACATCCATTTGTCACTTTTAGTTACAAAGATAGATGAATGATTACGCGACTGCCAGACACATACCAGTAAATTATTATTAAAATTAATAATTTGCTAACAAAACATAGTGGCGGTTCTCATTATCGAACTATAAACTTTTAAACTCTCGATCAACTTTAAACGTATCGGAGGTGACATACGCCTCTAGGCCACGAATTTGATTTTCAAGGCCATCAAAATCTTTCTCAAGCGTTTCTAGCAATGCCCCAGGAGCCTGACCTTGTTGCCATGGTTTACTTTTCAACTTGTGTTCCTGCTCCATTTTAAGAGATTCAACATAATTAGCAGGTTGTTTTTCAAGCATGAAAGTCATCGCGATATAGGCCAACAACACCAAGAAGCTGCCACCAAGAAGTGCAGCAGAGATCACTAAGATTCGAATCAACCAAACTTCAGTACCAAAGTAATTAGCTAAGCCTGCACAAACACCTGAAATCTTACCATTAACGGTATCGCGGTACAGCTCTCGCTTATTCATATCGGCGTCTCCAGTTAGGGGTTTCAGCATCAAGAATACGCTCTAACGTGTCCACACGCTTTTGCATCTGTTCTGCTTTTTCTGACAAGGTTTGTAATCTCTGGAAATCATCTTCTGATAGACCACTTGCCGTTTTCTTCTTGCTACGATAATGAAGTATTAACCATAGTGGAGCGACGAAAATCAGAAAGACAATCAGTGGTCCTGCAATAAGAAATGACGACATAAATGACTCCTAATAAATAGACAACAGTTTCACACGAGTACACCTCTACTCTGCCGCAAGCTGTTATAAAATCAATTAAATAAAACTAAGAACTTCGAAAATATTGGAAAAACCATAAATTGGTTTTGATGAGGTCAGGTGCGACCCACCTGACCTGTGCACCTTCAGATCTCGACTTTTATGACTTTTTTTCGTTCATCTGTTTTTTCAAATTTTCAAGCTCTTGTTCAATCTCGTCTTGCGCTTGCAGCTCAGCAAATTCCTGATCTAAGGATTTCGAATTACCGGACTTAGCATATACATCTGCTTCTGCTTCCAGTTCATCTATCTTACGAGTGTATTGCTCGAACTTTGCCATTGCTTCAGATGTACGCGCCGTATGTAAATGCTTTTGCACATCACGTCGGTTCGAAGCCGCTTGAGAACGAATAGCAAGTGCTTGCTGCTTAGCACGTGTTTCGGTGATTTTACTTTCAAGCTTACTGATTTCGCCGGTGAGCTTTTCAATCGTTTCTTCCACTAATGTTTGCTCAGTATGCAAACCTTTCAACATATCTTGCAGTTTTTGCTTTTCAATTAAAGCTGCACGAGCCAAATCCTCACGCTGCTTGGTCAGAGCTAGTGTAGCTTTCTCTTGCCAATCGCTAATTTGGCCTTCAAGAGATTCAACTTTACGTGCCAACTCTTTTTTATCAGCAATCGCCTTGGCCGAATTCGTACGAACTTCGACTAATGTATCTTCCATTTCCTGAATAATAAGACGAATCATTTTTTCAGGATCTTCCGCTTTATCTAATAAGGCACTAATGTTTGAGTTTACGATGTCGGCAAAACGAGAAAAAATACCCATATTTAACTCCTTATCCTGTAATCAATCACATTATCGCGACTTGGTTACATCTGATGTTCATTGTAGGTTTCACTTACTTATTCAATAACCAAGATACGTGCCAACTTATAAATAAATACAAAACAAACACTTACGAAAACTACCATTGTAATTCGAACTTATCTATGATGAATTTAGCTAACAATAGGTAAATTTCACCATTGGAGTGTTTTCATGCAACAAAATCTCATTGGCGAGTCACCAGCTTTCCTGACGATACTAGACAAGGTCTCCAAACTCGCAGCCATAGAACGTCCTATTCTGATCATTGGTGAACGAGGGACAGGTAAAGAACTGATTGCTCAACGCCTCCATTACCTATCAAAACGTTGGGATCAGCCACTAATTTCCCTCAATTGCTCTACCTTGAGCGAAGGCCTGATCGACTCAGAGTTATTCGGCCATGAGCAAGGCGCTTTTACTGGTTCAAAAGGACGTCACAAGGGGCGCTTTGAACGAGCTGAAAATGGCACCCTCTTTCTCGATGAGCTCGCCACCGCTCCATTGCTGGTGCAGGAAAAGCTATTACGAGTGATTGAATACGGCCAATATGAACGCGTTGGTGGGCACCAATTGCTTAACGCCAATGTGCGGCTGATCTGCGCGACTAACGCCGATCTGCCGACAATGGCTGAGGACGGTAAGTTTCGAGCAGATCTGCTTGACAGGCTTGCTTTCGATGTCATTCATTTACCTCCACTTCGAGAACGCCAAGAAGACATTCTGCTGTTAGCGGAATATTACGCCATCAAGATGTGTCGAGAGTTGAACTTTGACTACTTCGTTGGTTTCTCTCCTGATGCTCAGCAAGCACTGCTTGACTATCAATGGCCCGGAAACGTCCGTGAACTTAAAAATGTGATAGAAAGGGCGGTTTATCAGCATGGTCAGCAAGATGAGCCAATCAAACAATTGATATTCGACCCGTTTGCAACACAGTGGCAAACAGAACCTGAGCCCGTTTCTCTTCAATCACAACCATTACCAGACCAACCAACCTTTCATTTTCCAATGGACTACAAAGCGTGGCAGGAAAGCCAAGATATTCGCCTGCTGAAAGCGGCCCTTGAAGAGAGCAAATTTAACCAACGGAAGGCAGCCGATATGCTTGGCCTGAGCTATCATCAGCTAAGAGGGATGATCAGAAAGTACGACCTCTCGAATCTTTCCTGAGTGCGTATAGGTTATTTTAAAAACCATAAACTAATAATGGTAAATTACTGAGATATTAAGGCATAATGGTGAGTTCTATTATGCTTTGTCTCTGGCAATTGTTCTTCTATGAAAGCATTCATTCAACTGACATTAAGTATCTTCAGCATCACCTTGCTTACAGGCTGTGGTGAAGAGCTTGATCACAATAAAATTCGCCAAAGTGGTTTCGTCTACTGTGGTCAAGGCGGTCCAACCAGCTTTAACCCTCAATTGGTTGATAGCGGCATTACGTCTGAAACTCTTAGCCCTCAGCTATTTGATACTTTGCTGACGCTAGACTCGAACAATTTCAAACCTATTGCCAACCTTGCGACCAGCTGGTCCGTTAACAAATCCGGCACAGAATATACGTTTAACCTGCGCAAAGACGCTCAATTCCAAAATACCGCTTGGTTTACGCCCAGCCGAGCCATGAATGCTGAAGATGTAGTGTTCAGCTTCCGTCGAATCATCGACAATTCCCATCCTTATCATTATGTTGGAAGTGGCCTCTACCCTTGGTTTAGCGGGATCGATTTTCAAAACCTACTCGTTGATGTTCGGGCTATCTCACCATATCAAGTCCGTTTCACCCTAAGCCGACCAGACAATACGTTTCTGTCCAATATCGCCACTAGCCATGCAGTTATCCACTCTGCAGAGTACGCTAGCCAACTTACGCTGAGCGATAACAAAGCCATGCTCGACAGCCACCCTGTTGGAACCGGTCCATTTTATCTTGATGATTATCAGGTCAATGACCTCGTCAGGCTCAAACGTCACAATGGGTACTGGAAAGGCAAACCTAAGATGGCTCAAGTGGTATTTGATATTTCTCACCGAGGTACAGGCACTTTAGCCAAGCTACTTCGTAATGAGTGTGATGTACTCAACTCGCCATTATCGAGTCAGATCCCCATTATTAAACAACAAAGCGATATTAAACTAATGGCTAAACCCGCGATGAATATTTCATTCATTGCCGTCAATACCACTCACCCAGCACTTAATGACCCTAGAGTTCGTAAAGCTCTTAACTACGCCATTAATCGCCAAAACATTCTCGAATCCGTTTACTACGGCACCGGTAGTCAGGCCTATTCGGTGCTCCCTCCCAGCTCTTGGGCTTATCTCAAAGACAGTGTGCAAATTCGTTACGACCGTAATTACGCGATTGCATTAATTAAAGAAGCAGGATTCGATAAAGGGCTGGAGTTGACCATGTCAGTCCCTCTTGAGCCACGTGCTTACAACCCAAGCCCTCGTAAAACGGCTGAGCTTATCCAAGCAAACTTAGCAGATATCGGCATTACACTTAACCTACTGACAGATGATCGCTATGATCGCACTGACGTCGCCAGCAACACCAACATCGATCTGTACCTTACAGGCTGGATTGCCAATACAGGTGACCCAGATAATTTCCTCCGACCATTACTATCGTGTGATTCAAAACGAGTGGGCTTGAATGTCTCCAGCTGGTGTAATGCTGATTTCGATTTCCTACTCGACCTTGCACTGGAAGTCGATAAGCCACGTTACCGTCTTAACTTGTATAAACAGGCACAAAACATTCTCAACGAAGAATTTCCGGTGATTCCACTTAGCCATGGTATGCAGTTCCAAGCTTATGATGCTTCATTACAAGGGTTTAAAGTGAGTCCATTTAACGCACAACCTTTTGATGCGGTAGAGAGGGTCAAATAATGTTTCTCTATACTGTTCGACGTATCAACCTTTTCATCATCACATTACTTATCCTAACCATGGTAGGCTTTAGCCTGCTTAGGCTTGACCCAAATTCTCCTTGGACCGTTCAAGATTTCTGGCCGGGTTGGATGACTTATATTGGCGAGCTGATGCACCTCAACTTTGGGATGACAAAAAGCGGTGTTCCAATCGCAGATGAACTCGCTGTTGTTTTCCCTGCAACGTTGGAATTATGTTTGATTGCTTTTGCCCTTTCTCTCCTGATCGGGATCCCAGTTGGCACGCTCGCCGGTATGAAGCAAGGCAAGTGGATTGACACAGCCATTTCCTTTACCTCAATGTCCGGTTACTCCGCACCGATTTTTTGGGTCGCACTCCTCATGATCATGGCATTCTCACTGCATTTCGAGCTATTCCCAGTCGCTGGCCGTTATGACCTACTCTATGAAATTGATCATGTCACGGGTTTTGCCATCGTGGATGCATTCTTTGCGCGTGGCGAGTATCGCGCTCATGCACTACAAAGTGTTTTAGAGCACTTGATACTACCTTGTTTAGTGTTAGCACTTGCTCCAACCACTCAAGTCATTGGCTTAATGCGTACTTCGGTTGCCGAAGTCATGGGCCAAAACTATATTCGAGCCGCTCGCATCAAAGGTCTATCGACGCACAAAATCGTCACTCAACACGTGCTGAGAAATGCGATACCGCCGATTATCCCTAAGATAGGCGTTCAGCTATCTAGTATGTTGACTCTAGCTATCATTACAGAATCGATCTTTAACTGGCCGGGTATTGGTCGCTGGTTACTCGACGCACTTTCCAATCAGGATTATGTTTCTATTCAGGCTGGTGTTATTGTTGTCGCCACCTTAGTGTTGACGGCGAATATTCTTTCAGATTTGGTTGGCGCTATGGTCAATCCGTTAGTAAGGAAAGAGTGGTATGCTAACCGATAACATCTATCAAGAAGAACAAATCCCGACGCAATTCGAGCGTTTCTGGCGCAGCTATCGTGCAAACGGCTTAGCCATGTTCGGTTTATGGTGCCTTGTTTTTATTGTTGTCGTCACTTTAGCTTCTCCTTGGCTAACTCCTCATGACCCTCAAGCCCAGACGGGGGAACTGCTGGTCCCTCCCTCTTGGAACCCAGCAGGCACAGTCGAATATTTTCTCGGTACTGATGACCTAGGTCGAGATATCCTATCTCGGCTTATTGAGGGATCACAGTTAACGTTCGGCGCTGCTGTTATCATCACACTCATTGCAACAATTGTGGGTTGTTTGATTGGTATTTTAGCTGGCATGACCAAAGGATTGTTATCAAGTACACTCAACCATTTACTTGACACCGTCATGTCGATTCCATCGCTTCTCCTCGCGATTATTTTTGTCGCTTTCTTGGGGTTTGGCGAGTTTAATATTCTACTTGCGATATGCCTCGCTTTGATCCCAAGATTCGTCCGCTCAGTCTATATCGCTGTGCATACTGAAGTTGAAAAAGACTACATTATGGCTGCTCGCCTTGATGGTGCGAACGACTTTTATCTGCTCTGGAACTCCATTCTTCCCAATATTTTGGTTGTGATTGCTTCTGAGGTAACCCTCGCTCTGTCAATCGCGATTTTGGATATTACTGCACTGGGCTTCCTTGGTTTAGGCGCACAAACCCCAAGCACTGAGTGGGGTGCGATTCTTGGTGACTCTGTTGAATTAATCTATTTAGCACCTTGGACAGTGACGCTTCCTGGCCTTGCCATCATGTTCATCGTGATTGTCATTAATTTGGTGGGTGAAGGCGTTCGTCAGGCACTTAACGCGGGGATCGAATAATGCCGTTACTAGATATTCGCCACCTAACGATTGAGATTGAAACTCCGCAAGGCCTGATGAAGGCAGTGGATCGCATGAGTCTAACCATGAACGAAGGAGAAATTCGTGGATTGGTGGGAGAATCTGGCTCAGGTAAGAGTTTGGTAGCCAAAGCCATCGTTGGAGTCTGTAAGGAAAACTGGAAGATAACAGCCGACCGAATGCGCCTTGGCAATGTGGATTTGCTGCAGTTAACCCCTAAAGAGCGTCGCAGAGTCATCGCACGTGATATTGCGATGATCTTTCAAGAGCCTTCAACGTGTCTGGATCCTTCGGAAGAAGTCGGACGCCAATTGATAGAGTCCATCCCCGCTCATTCTTTTAGCGGAAAGTGGTGGGAGCGCTTTAAATGGCGTAAGAAACAAGCGGTTGCTCTACTTCATAAAGTAGGGATCAGAAACCACGAACAAATCATGTCAAGCTATCCGTATGAGCTGACGGATGGCGAATGTCAAAAGATCATGATTGCGATGGCCATCGCCGCTAAGCCTAAGCTTCTGATTGCCGATGAACCGACCAACGATCTCGACCCAATCACTCAATCCCAAATCCTACGACTTCTTAGTCGTATGAATCAGATCAACAACACGTCGATCATGCTCATCGGCCATGACTTGACAACCATTACCCAGTGGGCAACGCGGATTACCGTCATGTACTGTGGCCAGTCTGTTGAGTCAGCGGACACTAAAAAGATTCTTGCCAAGCCAAAGCACCCTTATACCGTTGCTTTACTTAAAGCTATGCCCGATTTCGGTGAATGGATTCCTCATAAAGAGAAACTCCAGTCTCTCCCAGGTAGTATTCCGCCACTGCAGCATCTGCCCATTGGTTGCCGGCTTGGCCCCCGTTGTCCTTATGCTCAAAGGCAGTGCGTAGAAATGCCAATCACTAGACGAGTCAAAAATCACAAATTTGCCTGCCACTTCCCTCTGAATATGGAGAAGAAGAAAGCATGAGTGCGCTACTAGAAGTTAATGGCCTAAGTAAAGAGTTTGTCACTCGCTCAGGCTTGTTTCGCAAAAAAATCCACCATGCCGTTAAACCTGTCAGCTTTACATTAGAAGCTGGGCAAACCATTGGTTTTATTGGTCAAAACGGTTCAGGAAAGTCGACATTAGCTCGCATGCTTGCGGGAATGATCGAGCCAACCAGTGGTGAAATACGGGTCAATGGCGAACTTTTGGAACACAAAGATTACTCGACTCGTTGCAAATTGATCAGGATGATATTTCAAGACCCGAATACGTCACTCAATCCACGTATTCAGATTGGCCGCATTCTTGAAAGTCCTTTGAAACGAAATACCAGTATGACACCTGAAGCACGTATGAAGCGCGTTAAAGATGTTTTGCTTAGGGTCGGACTGCTTCCAGAGCACGCTTATTTTTACCCTCAGATGCTAGCTGCAGGCCAAAAGCAGCGCATATGCTTGGCTCGTGCGTTGATTCTACAACCTTCGATTATTATCGCTGATGAAGCACTAAATGGTTTAGACATGGCCATGCGTTCTCAGATTATTAATTTATTCTTAGAATTGCAGGAAGAGATGGGCGTATCGTTTATCTATGTTTCCCAACACTTAGGGGTTGTCAAACACATTACTGACAAGGTGATGGTTATGCATGATGGAGAGGTAGTGGAAGCAGGTGAAACACAGCAAGTGTTAACCTGCCCAGACAACATCATTACTCAACGCATGGTGGAAAGTCACTTCAACAAAGCAACCTGTTTCAAATAATAATCCCATCTGCCAAGGCTGCAATGGGATCATACACTGTTTGACTTAGCCAATACGGTAGTGACATCTCTTGGGAAAAGATGCCCTCAGGTTTAGCATTTCTTTTGGTGCTTTTTCAGTTCAAATTCGAACTCATCAGGGTACAGAACTAGCCCTTCTTCGCTTTGATTGGGAAACACGACAATAGATAACTCATCGTCTTCAAGTCCGTAGGTCCAACGACTAAACCATTTTGCGGTCGATATAGCCTCTGCTTTGCAGTGCTCCCAATCACCTGTAGCCCATTGATTGGCAAATTCTTCATGGGGCCAAACCGGTATACAATCTTCATCTTCTGTATTAAGCATCACGCAGCCATGCTCATCAGTCAAAATCCAGACTTGTCTGTTTTTGGCGATTTCTTTCACCGTGTAACTGAATCGCTCGTCTTCACGCATTTTTAGCACAGAGTCTATCTGTTGTTGTGAAAGTGGCTCTGACATTTCCTTACTCCTTAAAGCAAAACGCCCACGATGACCGTGGGCGTTACATTTAATCATTGAACGGTGTTATGCTAACTCAGCCTGAAGCCAAGGCCAACCTTGCTTCTTACGACTTAGCGTATTTTCCATCATCAGCATGCCGTCTTGCTCGTGCTGAGTCAGTTTCTCTGCCCACTCACCTTTGTATAGTAGGCGAGTTTGAGCTGTAGTGATGTCAGTTAGCATTACTGCAGCAAAGGCTAGGTTTTCTTCGGCACAGCGGCGTTCTAGATCTGACTCCAGCGCTTCAATCATGCCGTCTACTTGCTCTAGAGTCGCCAGTTCAACCTGACCGACAACAACATCACGGCCGTTAAATGGATAGCCTTTCAGATCTTTTTCTACAAGCTCAGCCGCAGAAAGACCTTCGATGTTTGTTTTTGCGATAAGAAGATCCTTGATGAAAGCGTCAACATCACATACGTCTGCAATTTTCGCTAGCTCTTCAACGGCATCTTTATCTTTCTGTGTGCAAGTTGGAGAAGCAAAGCCGACGGTGTCAGACAGGATAGCCGACATCATTAGCTTAGCGATTTGCGGTGAGATTTCATGACCTTCAATTTTGAACATGTTGAATAGAACAGTGTTGGTACAACCAACAGGCCAGATCCATGCTTCCATAGGGTTTACGGTCATGACATCACCAAGACGGTGATGGTCAACAATACCTAAAATTTCAGCTTCAGCCACGTCATCCGGTGCTTGCGCTAGATCTGAGTAGTCAACCAACCAAATTTTTTCACCCGCAACAGAAGTACGAAGTTCAGGTACTTCTGCGCCCGCGACTTCAAGAATGTGCTGTGTTTCACGATTGATTTCGCCTTGGCGAATTGGCATTGCTTCAACGCCACGAGCTTTTAGCAGCTCAGTTGCTACCAATGCACTACAGATGCTATCACTATCAGGGTTCTTGTGACCTACAACTAGAATCATCTTTTTTCCTATTACGACTTACATAGGCCCATATTGGGCAATTACTCACAAAGGCCGTTACTTTACCTGAATTTTGAAATTTGTCATGAGTTAGCAAAAAGAAAAGTGTAAATCACAACTTTTAGTTGCAAATAATTCTCATTAAAATATATTGATAATTATTCTCATTTGTATTTTGGAATTATGAATTCGATTAGACTTCTAGCGGCTTTACCCCATTGGCTGTCTTTCTCTCAGTTCCAACCAGCTTACAAACGCCTTTTATTACCCGTCGTTTTGCTGGCTTTAGTGCTTAACGAAGCAACCCGAGAGGTCACAGTTTCAACGTTGTCTGATGCCTTTTGGGCAGTGTCAGCCTACGTTGCTTTTACTTTGGTCATCTACCACTATATGTCCCTATGGATGAACAAAGAGAGCAAGCTGGTTAACTTATACCAGAGCTCACGTAGCTATCAGGTTTTCTTTGCTTCTTTACTGGGTGCACTTCCCGGATGCGGTGGTGCCATCATAGTCACGACACAATTCGTTAGTGGACGAGTCGGGTTTGGTGCTATTGTCGCGGTGTTAACCTCTACGATGGGGGATGCTGCGTTTCTTCTGTTAGCCAGTAAACCTGACATAGGTTTGGCCGTTGTTGCACTGGGCATTGTGGTAGGCTCGGTCTCTGGATGGGTTGTCAACGCTATCCATCAAGACGACTTCTTAAGACCAACCGTTACATCAGCATTAGCTGAAAAGTTCTGCTGCCGCTCTGATCATAGTCAGCAGTCCCACTTTGAAAAGAAGGCCATCAATCTCCAAGGTGCCTTTTGGCAATGGCTAATCGTACCAGCAATATTTGTTGCCGTACTAGGCTCGTTTCAAGTGGATATCAACACGCTTCTTTCTCTTCCTGCAGCGAGTATTGAATGGCTAGGAACAGGGCTTATCATTCTTAGCATGTTACTTTGGTCCTTAACCAAAGAAATCAAAGATTATGAGTCAACAGTATCGGAAGATAAAAAAACCGTTTCTTCACATCCCCTGCAGAAAGCGGCGCAAGATACTAACTTCGTAACTGCATGGGTTGTTCTCGCTTTTATGACCTTTGAACTCATAGCCTACTTTGGTCACATTAACTTAACGGAGACTTTTTCCGGTTGGGGTGCGTGGATGCCTTTGCTCGGGGTCGCTGTCGGTATGCTACCAGGATGTGGGCCTCAAATCTTAGTCACCAGTCTCTACATTTCAGGCGCGGTGCCTTTATCTGCACAATTAGCGAATGCGATATCCAATGATGGCGATGCGCTATTTCCTGCTATCGCATTGGCCCCTAAAGCGGCACTAGTTGCGACTGTTTACTCTGCGATTCCAGCCCTAGTGGTGGGTTACAGTTACTACCTAGTATTCGAGTGACAACGTTAAGTCAACGCACAAATGAGTTTGCATAAAATTGATGGCTTCTATCGTTTAATAACTAGCTCATGTGGCCTATTTTAACGCATTCGCGATTTTCGCAAGAAGGATATCAGCTTTCGTCGGTTTCACAACATAATCGACAGCACCCAGGCTGATACTGGATTTAATGATGTCTTTATCAGAGTGACTGGTTAGCATGATAATTGGTATGTGCTTAATAGTCTCGACCTTTTTCACTGCGTCTAACGTTGCTAAACCATCCATGATCGGCATATCTATATCGAGAAGTATGAGCTCTGGTTTCATGACTTTTGCTTTCATAAGAGCTTCGACACCATTACTTGCGCTTTCGACTTTATAGCCCTTTGGCTCTAAAATTGAGGATATGATTTTTAGCATCACAGGCTGATCATCAGCAACAACGATCAACGGCCCTTTAGATAAAGTCTGAGGCTTTGAAGCGTCCAGAGAGCTGGAAATCTTATTCAGCATTTCTGCACTGTTATTGCGATATTTTTCTAGATCATCACGAAATTCTTTAATAGAGAATTGGCTGAGTGTCGTTCTTTGTACAGATTCCGGCATTGAGCGCACAATATTAGTAAATGCTTTTTCCCACTCAATGGCTGGCACTCGAGCCAATAGCTCATTAAGCGACTTAGTCACCTGTTCAAACTCACTATCTTGCTGAGTTGATGTCTCCTGTACCTGCGTTTGCAAAGCATCTATCGACTCAATACTGCTATTAATGCTCTCTTCCATCTTAAGATTATCTTGTTCAACTTGTTGGAGCTCTACTTTGGTCGCCAAGTGCTGCGCTAGTCGACGCAATGTCAGGATAACCTTGTTGGTGTCATAAATTGGCTTGATCGTTTCATAGCTATAGAACAGTTCCTTAACGCATAGGTCATATGCTTCCTGACGATAAGATTTATTGCACATTAATAGATCGTATTTAGGAATGTGTGCTTGATGTTGAAGAGCACCATGCTCATTGAGCAACTTGGAAAGGGTGGCCGCTTCTTTAGGACTTTCAAAAGCATAGATAGAAATAATGCTTAAGTGTGGCTGCTTAAGCGACTGCACAAACTTGGCTTGTTCTTTCTCAATATTAATGGGTGACACATTATCGAACAATATTGACGCAACAGGCTTTACCATATCTAGTATTTCTTTCGAATTATAGAATATGTAAATACTGGTTTGCGAAACATCCATGTCACCCCCTAACTCTTTCTTTTAACTCGATCGTGCACTTTTTATTGCACTCATTACCGTCGCATCTAGCTTATCTGTATAGTTGTGTTTCTCAGAGCCAATTTGAGCGACAACACTCGCCTCGGTTAATTCCCTTTCTAGTGTATCCAGACAAAGTTTAAACTGCTTATTTGAGCTATTCGCTAACAAAATGGTAAATATGTTATCACTAAGCCGGGCGATAACCCCCTCATCAGTGACTGATGAATTAATGATAGATACAACAATAGTCAGCAACTGTTGATACTCATCTCCCTTTTCTTTGCCAGGCAAGGTCACATCCAGAGCCACAATATACAGAGGAGTCCCCACTGCACGAACATTACTCTCCTCCTTCTCCAAGTATATTGACCACCCTAATCGGTTTAAAAAACCCGTTTGGTTATCTTTTAATGGTTCAGGTAAAAAACTAATTTGCTTACGAGATAAAGCTATATTTTGCAGTTCTAACTGCAATAGGCTTGAGAGTAGTTTAGAGACTAATTCAACGGTTTCTTTACCATCCGCAGGGATTCTACCAGATGGTACTGTATCAATCGCACATAAGGTGCCAAACAGATCGCCATTGGCAAAACAAACTGGGATCCCAACATATGACTTAATTTTTTCCGCTCTATAAATTGGCGCTTCAACATAAGATGGAATGTCATCGACATCAGGAGCCCACCTAGGCCCTTCACCTTTGACCATGCGACTGCACATAGAGTCATTCCAATTAATGACCGTTAACTCGTCGATTTGATACCCATCTCCTTCAACCTGTAATATAACCCACTCATCCTCATTTTTACGCGTCATCATCCAAGCCCCATACCCATACTTATTTCTAAGGTATTTCAGCGTACTACGACTCGCCTCAGAAAATGTCGCAAAAGGCGTTTGATCCATCACATGTAGGTTTAACAAAGTACCTCCTTGCCATCGGCTAGATGATTTTATCTCGCTCTAACTGCTGCTGTATTTTCTTCATCATATTGACCACTTCTTTTATCGCTTGCTCGACGTGTTCAATATCATGGCTGTTTTTTTCTATCGAACGAAAGATCTCACTCAGTAATAAAGCCCCACTGGAAGCTGCTGCCCCCTTCGCACCATGAGACAAACTTTTAACTTGTGATAAGTCGTTCTCTTGGCAGGCTACTTGCATTTTCTCGATATCCTGCGACACACTTTCCCAAAACATCGATAAAACAGCTCGAGTCATTTCTTCATCTCGGCTACCGATCACTTCACTAAGGTGATTTAAGTCGATCAATGGCTTCGAGTCATTTTCAGGTAAATCAAGAGTTTTGACTGGTTCAGCAAGTTGGTTCTCACTGTCACCTTTCGGCTTGCGTAGTGATTTGCCACGTAAACGAAGTGCTAATACTTTCCTTAGGGTAGAAAGCTCAACAGGCTTGGGAATATAGTCATCCATTCCCGCTTCTAAACAATGTTCCGCTTCACCGACCAACGCATTGGCAGTAATGGCAATGATCAGAGTCCTTTCACTGACCATTTCCGACTCAATACGGCGAATTTCTGAAGTCAGTTCAAAGCCATCCATTTCCGGCATATGGCAATCTGTTAACACTAGCGCATAGTCATTTGATTGCCATTTTTCAAGCGCCTCACGCCCGTTGTCCACCATATCAAAGCGATAACCTAACTTAGTAAGCTGCTGAGCCAATACCATCTGATTGGTTGGTTGATCCTCTGCGCATAGGATTGTGATATCTTGATTATTCACCCAATCAATTTCGCTGTTATCGGTGCTCTCAGCTGTAATCGCTTCGCTCCAATCAAAATCTGGGCTTTCTTGACCGGTCAAGATAGCTAGACCGATCACTAGCTCACTGGGCTTGAGTGGGTGTGTACCAACACCATACTTATCCGGCGCTATGTACCCCCCTTTTGCTGCCGGATTATCACTGAGTATCAGCGAACGCCCTTGAGCCACATTGGCGATATCATCGTCGGTCAAATAGACCGCTTTATGCTCTTCCCAAGTAAACGATGACTGAACATCAACAATAATATCTCGTGTCTCGAAGCTACTTAGAATTTCAGCACATATATGCTTGAGGTTGGCATTTTCAATGTCTAAAACCAACGTTATCGTAGAGAAATCAAAACGACCAAATACTGAGTGGGTACGGCATGGCGCGGCAGGAATCGTAAACGAAAATTTGCTTCCTTCACCAATACGGCTTTCGACATCAATATTCCCCCCCATTAGATCAATGAAGGATTTAGTAATGCTAAGACCAAGCCCTGTACCACCAAACTTTCTTGTGGTTGAGCTGTCAGCTTGTGTAAATGGCTTAAACAGCTTCAATTGCTGCTCTTCTGTCATACCCACGCCATTATCTTCTACCGAGATCGAGAGAAGCTGCTGTGTATTATCATAGCTCGTCGCCACTTTGACTAAGCCCGATTTATCTTTGCACTGACTAAACTTGACGGCATTGCCAAGCAGATTAAGGATAATTTGGCGAGTTCTAACTGGATCTATAAGTATAAATTCTGGAATTTGGCTCTCGTATGTCATAAACACATCAACGCCTTTCTGATTAGCGCTTAACCACAGCGCCTCCAGTGTTTTTTCTATCAGATAAAGAGGGTTAGTTTCCGTCGGATCTAACTCCATCTGCCCCGATTCGATTTTCGAGAAATCGAGAATGTCGTTAATGATTTCCAGTAAGGAGAAGGACGAATCACGAATGGTGCTCACCATTCTCCCTTGATCGTAGTCGAGAGCAGTTTCTTTCAGAAGGTCTACCATGCCTATAACACCATTCATCGGTGTACGTATTTCATGGCTCATCGTGGCGAGGAAGCGAGATTTGGCTTCATTCGCTTGTTTTGCGGCAATACTCTCTTTCTCGAGAGCGGCCTGAATATCTCTTTCTTCTGTGATATCGAGGTTAATACCAAAGACATGACGTAAATTAGAGTCTTTATCAACAACTACATCCCCAGCGGCCTTCACCCAATGCATTGTGCCTGTAGCCTGGTTAATGATTCGAAACTCTGCGTTGTATACATCACCGTCTTCAACCGCGCGATTAAAGCTTGTTACTGCACTTTCACGGTCATCAGGGTGTATGCTTTGTTCCCAATCGGGATAGGACACTGGCTTATTGGGTTCAATACCATATAGGCGATACATGCCTTCATCCCAGCGTAGTGCCTGTGACTGAATGTCTAGCGACCAGTTACAGATACCACCAGCGTCAGAGGCTAAACGCATTCCTCGTAATAACTCGTCTCGAACAGCTTTTGCAGAGCGAAGCTCTTTTTCAATCCGTTTTCGATTAGAGATATCTTCAACAACAGCCACAAAATATTTGGGTACTGTGTCGTCCTCGCAAACGATGGACACTGAAATAGTCGCCCAGAACTCTGACCCCGATTTACTTAAGTAGAGCTTATCGATAGTGAACGATCGCTTATCGCTTTCGGTCAGTTGCCCTACCAAACGTTGGCTCTTTTCGCGGTATTCAGGATGAGTCACATCGAGATAGCTCAGCTCTAATAGCTCAGGTTCACTGTAACCGAAGATCTCACACATTTTGTCGTTTACTTCGATAAAGTTGCCATCAAGATCCACTCGGCAAATACCTACTGCCGCCTGATTGAATGCGGCGCGGTAGACCAGTTCCCGCTCGCGTAATTCCGACTGTAGTCTCTTCTCTCGCTGTTTGGTTTCTTCTTGTGATGTAATGTCTTTGACTACGCCAACAAAAACCTGAGCATCTCCCAACCAAGTTTCCCCAACAGAAACCTCGATAGGAAATACACGACCAGATTTATGTAACCCTTCTACTTGGCGTGGTGTCCCGATGAGTTTTTTATTTCCAGTTAACAAGTACTTAGAAATGAAACCGTCATGAACATCAGCATAGTGTGGAGGCATAAGAATGCTGACATTTTCCCCAACCAGCTCCTCTCTTATTCGACCAAAAATCATTTCAAGCGAGCGGTTAACATCAACGATAATGCCTTTATTATCAATCACCACCGTACCATCGAGCGCAGTATCAAAAACCGTACGTAGGCGACTTTCAGAATCACGAGCTTGCTGGGTTCTTCGGGCAACTTCATCCTCAAGCTTAATTTTCGCTTGATCCTCAATCCTCTTAATTTCAGTAATATCCGTCTGAACACCAATGTAATGAGTGAGTTCGCCATCATCATTAAATACAGGGTCGATACGTAAATTGTTATAGAACAAGGTACCGTCTTTTTTGTAGTTCTTTAGCACTACCGAACAAGATACTTTATTGGCTATTGCATACCTGAGTTTCTCAATATCAGGTTGCTCGGTATCATTACCTTGCAGGAATCGGCAATTGCGACCGATGACTTCATCTCGTGTATACCCAGTAAGATCTTCAAACGCTTTATTAGTAAATATGATTGGTGAGTCAGGCAACCGTACATCTGCAACCGTAATACCCGTTGCTGTCGAATCGATTGCGCGGCTTTGGATTTCTAATTGAAAACGCTGCTCATCCGTTTCTTTGGTTAGCTTAGCTCGCTCCACAACGATTTCTTTGAGGTTTTTCAACTCAGAAACCATTTTAGCAATTTCATCTTTTCCGGATATTTCCGGTAAAGTCACATCCTTCTCTCCATGTGCTAAGCTGTTGATTGCTTTAGATAATTCATTCAGCGGTCTGGCGATTCTTTTCCCAAGATAAAACGCCACTAAGATGATGAGCGTCAATAATAAGCCCGCCAGCGCAAAAGAGCTTTTGTATAGACTTTCCGAATCCGCGAATGCCTCGCTGACTTCAACACGTATTAACGCGGACCAACCTAAACCTGGGTAGTCATAAGCGCCATTGGTGTAGGCGTATCCTGTCACCTGATCGACTTGTTTCCGAAAATGGGTAGACACATTTGAGCCACTCAGCCCTGACACCGCCAGTCTTGCCCCCTCAACACCATTGGTTGCTAAGTTTAACTGGCTCAGAACGTCGAAATCCCTTTCATAGACAGCTTCACTTTGTCCTACCGGATCGTAGTCAACAATTATCCGGCCCTTGTTATCAAGTATCGTTAACTCAGAACTTAAGAAACCACGTTTCGATAACAGGTCGTATGTATCAGAGACAATGGCCTCTACAGCTTTAAAATCAACCACATTTACCCAAAGGCCCGCCGGCTCTCCAGCTCGGTCTAAAATTAGCGTGGCAAAAACCATATCGTAAGAATTAGGGTTGTCATCGATCAAATATCGTTCAGGCCCAAAAACATAACTACTTCTTGGGCTGTCTGGGGCTAATGTGATTCCAGAAATGGCTTCCGAAAACCACTGGGTCTCTCTTACCTCTCGTGCGGTACGTGTGAGATTAGGTAACGTTTTTCCAAATTCATTCTCTGTATTACTAGCAAGAATATTACCTTCGTAATCGAAAATAAGTATCCGCCTATAAACTTTATAATTTTGTACAAAATTATTAAGGTTTTCAGCCATCAAAGAACTGGTTGCCACGTAGTCTAACTGCTCTTTATCTACCACACCTAACGACATAGGAAACGCTTGAGCATCGTGGTAGCGCTCAAATAAGTTACGCTCAATAAGGCGGATAAGCAGCGCCGCTTCCCTTTCAATATTCGTGAACGTCGTCTCTTGTAGAATGTCTTTACCTTTCCAAGATGTCAGAGTCACCGCTCCCAACATCAACACTCCAAAAACAAAAAACAGTAACGGTAGTTTGGTAGAAAACTTCATGAGCGATCCTCATAAATGCTATTTGAGCGCTTCATATAAGCAAGGATGTAGCTCAGTTCGTCCGGCTTAGAATACAAGTAGCCTTGGGCAATATTGCAACCGATAGACACTAAAAATTCTTCAACTTCACGATTTTCGACCCCTTCGGCTACAACACTCATACCCATTGCTTTACCCATCCGAACACTTTGCTCCAAGATTGCTTGAGACTTGGTGTTTGTTAAGCAGTCGAGCACAAAGCGCTTGTCTACTTTAAGTTCATTGAAAGGTATAGAGTGAAGCTGAGCAATAGAAGAATAGCCTGTACCAAAGTCATCGATTGAAAGATTAAACTTAAGTAGCCTTAGCCGAAGCAATTGCGTGTTAATAGCCGCCTGATCATGAGTCAGCGCTGTTTCGGTTAACTCACATAAAATGCTTTCTTGCGGAATTTGATATTCATTTGCAACCTGGTCCAGCCAGCTAGTAAAACCTTGGTCTTCCAAAACTTTTGCCGATATATTGAGGGAAAATGTAATGTCTTGAAGAGATTGGAAATGTTTGGCTATATCAGAAAAGGCTGCTCGAATAATGGTTTTGGTGAGTGATAAAATGAGGTCTAAATTCTTTTCTGCTACGGGAATAAAACTGTCAGGAGGGATAATATTATCATCTTCATCCACAACACGAGCCAAAACTTCTAAGCCACAGACCCGACCCGTTTCCAACTCTATCTGGGGTTGAAAGAATGCCCTCACGCAACCCGTATCAATAAAGTGTTGAACCGATGCCGCACTCAAAACCGGGGGAGGACGATTGTTGATTCTTGATATTGTTGACTTTTCGACCTGTGACATCAAATCTTTCACCGTAGTAAAAGAGATGGGTTTCTTCAAACTACCTAAAATGTCGAGCTTGTAAAGACGGGCTAGGTTCGAAGATGAAGATAACACTTCTTCTTCCTCGCCACTGATTAAAATCACACTGCCACTGAAATGGATTTCGCCTAAGTATCGCAACACCTCAAAGCCATCTTCAACTGGCATATTTAAGTCACAAAAGATGATATCAATATCGTGCTCGACTGCGAGTTGCTTGGCTTCTTTTCCATCACATGCTTCTAGCACATCCTGATAATCGAGATTTTGTAAGCAGAGCTTCAGGGTGTGCCTCACTACTTTTTGATCATCTGCAATAAGCGTTATTTTTTTGCCGTGAGCCACCTTCACTCCGACCTCCTCATAACTCAACAACCTCATTTCGTCTTACGCTACAACTTCTTACCAACAAAAGTAGCAACATAAAAGCCCTTTTAAGAAGAGTAGTTTATATACGCGATAACGAAAGAAACGATCGATAAAGATGATATTTACAACAAAAAAACCGTAAGGCGTACTTACGGTTTAGTCAGGGGAGATGTTGAGATGAGTATACTTATAAGATTAGGTTTTGCTCGAAAGCCAAAAAGCTATTTATGACGCTCTTTAAGTTTGTTCACTACGTCATTCATCGATAAGCCTTGGTCTTGCAGCAATACCAGCAAGTGATAAATCAAGTCTGCTGATTCACACACTAACTCCGCCTTGTCACCCGACGTCGCCGCAAGCGCGACTTCAACGCCTTCTTCGCCCACTTTCTGCGAAATACGCTTGGTGCCACGGGCATAAAGACTGGCAGTATAAGAGGAATCTGGGTCGGCACTCTTGCGGGCAGCCAATAGCTGCTCAAGTTGATGAAGCCACACCATTTGTGACTCCTCTTGTGGATCGACATCCCAGCAAGTTGTGTTACCCAAGTGGCACGTAGGACCAATGGGATTCACTTTCACCAGTAGCGTATCGTTGTCACAATCGAGCTGAATGTTCACCAATTGCAATACATTGCCAGAGGTCTCACCTTTGGTCCAAAGACGCTGTTTGGTACGAGAGAAAAACGTCACTTGACCCGTTTCACCCGTTTTTGCCAACGCATCTTGGTTCATGTAACCCATCATCAGCACTTGGCTTGATTGGAAATCTTGTACGATGGCAGGTACCAGACCATCCACCTTTTCCCAGTTGATTCGCTCAGCTAGCGAACTGACTTCGGCGGCTTTCACACTCATAGTCGTACCTCAATGCCTTGTTGTTTCAAATACTGCTTTAGTTCACCAATGTTGATGACTTGTTTGTGGAATACCGATGCGGCAAGCGCACCATCCACATTCGCTTTTTGGTAAGCTTCTGCGAAGTGCTCCATGGCCCCCGCCCCGCCTGATGCAATCAGCGGAACGTTACACACTTCACGTACCATGTTCAGTTGTTCGATGTCGTAACCGTTACGCACGCCGTCTTGGTTCATCATGTTCAATACGATTTCACCAGCGCCACGCTTTTGCACTTCTTGCACCCAATCACGCGTTTCCCATTGGGTCGCTTTAGTGCGTTCCTCATCGCCAGTAAACTGGTAAACCTGATACTTGCCAGTATCTTTGTCGTAATAAGAGTCGATGCCAACCACGATACACTGAACACCAAATTTATCAGCAAGGTCGGTAATCAGTTGCGGGTTCGCCAATGCCGGTGAGTTGATCGACACCTTGTCCGCACCAAACTCAAGAATGCGTGCTGCGTCTTCGGCTGATTTAATGCCACCAGCGACGCAGAACGGAATATCAATCACTTCTGCAACGCGAGCGACCCAGCTTTTATCGACGACACGACCATCACTGGAAGCGGTAATATCGTAAAACACCAGCTCGTCGGCGCCTTCTTCCGCATAACGCTGTGCCAGAGGAACGATGTCGCCAATGATTTCGTGGTTGCGGAACTGAACGCCCTTCACCACTTGTCCATCGCGAACATCAAGACATGGAATTATTCGCTTTGCCAGCATGCAAATGCCTCCTCTGCCGTGAACTTTCCGTCTAGCAGTGCGCGACCAACAATCACGCCTGCCACACCACTGCCTTTTAGTGCTTCGATATCTGCTAGCGATCCGATACCGCCTGAAGATTGGAACTGCACTTGTGGGTACTGTTTACATAGGTCAACATAAAGCTCTACGTTTGAGCCTTCTAACGTACCGTCACGTGAAATGTCGGTACAAAGCACATGCCGTAGACCTACTGTTAGGTAATCGTTGATAAGCGATTCGATGGTCACGCCTGAGTCTTCTTGCCAACCAGAGATCGCCACTTTACGTGTGCCGTTTTGGTCGATGTTAATGTCTAGTGCGAGAACGATTTTCTCTGCGCCGTATTTTTCCATCCAACCTTTCACAAGCTCTGGTTGTTTTACTGCTGTAGAACCAACTACAACACGTTGAGCACCGGCTTCTAACAGATCAATCACGTCTTGCTCAGTACGCACACCACCACCGATTTGGATGTTCGCTGGCGTACTTGCTAATAGCTTTGCAATCAAATCAAGCTGGCGTGCTGTCGTGTCTTTCGCGCCAGTTAAATCCACCAAGTGCAGCCAGTTAGCACCTGCTTGGTGGTACAAGTTGAACTGCTCTGCTGGGTCGACTTTGTACTCGGTTACTTGACCGTAATCACCTTGATAAAGACGAACCACCTGTCCTTCAATTAAATCAAGAGCTGGAATAATCACACTAAATCCCTTTTATAATTCTAAGAAGTTTTGAATAAGCTTTGCGCCCGCTTTTGAAGAACGCTCAGGGTGGAATTGCACGCCGTAGTAATTACCGCTTTGCACCGCTGCCGTGAACGGATTTCCGTATTCACATTCTGCAATGGTGTAGTCCCCTACTGGCATGGCAAAGCTGTGTACAAAGTAGAAGTACTCACCTTCTTCAATGCCTTTGAACAGCGGGTTGCCTGTTTTCGCAGAGACTGTGTTCCAGCCCATATGCGGCAGCGGCAAGTCGCCAGTTTGTAGTAGCTTCACTTCGCCATCACAAAGTCCAAGACACTCAACCAATTCATCAGCTTTCTGTCCTTTCTCTTGAGACACTTTACCTAACAGTTGCATGCCTAAACAGATACCTAGTAGTGGCTTTTCTACCTGTTTTACCAAGCTGATAAGATCGCGCTCTTCTAGGTTCTTCATCGCTTCACTGGCGGTTCCTACGCCCGGTAGAAATAGCTTATCTGCCGACAATACAACTTGTGGATCTTTTGAAATCGTTACGTCATAACCTAGGCGTTCAATAGCAAACTTCACCGAAGAGACGTTGGCGCAGCCAGTATCGATGATGACAACTTTCTGTTCTGTCACTGTTTTTCTCCTTGCTAACGTGAGCCTTATAGCACGCCTTTACTACTCGGTAGCTCAGTGCCTTCTACTTTGATTGCTTGGCGCAGAGTGCGACCAAACGCTTTAAATAGGCTCTCGATGATGTGGTGATCATTGTTGCCCGCAGAAGAGAGGTGTAGCGTACACGCTAGGGTGTCAGTTAGAGAGCGGAAGAAGTGAACCACCATCTCGGTTGAAAGGTCACCCACTTGCTCACGGCTAAACTTCGCGTCGAACTTAAGGTAAGGACGCCCTGATAGGTCTAGCGCACATTGTGCCAAACACTCATCCATTGGCAGGCTAAAGCCAAATCGGCCAATACCACGCTTATCACCTAGCGCTTCTTTCAGCGCTTGGCCCAACGCAAGTGCGGTATCTTCTACTGAGTGGTGATCGTCTATGTGTAGATCGCCCTCCACTTTACACACCATCTTAAATCCACCGTGTGTTGCGATTTGATCCAACATGTGATCGAAGAAGCCTAAGCCCGTAGAAATGTCATTACCGCCTTGGTCATCAAGATTTACCGCGACTTTAATATCAGTTTCTTTCGTAGTTCGAACCACTTCAGCAACGCGAGCCTTCACCGTCAGATCTTTCAGGATCTGTTTCCAACCCATGGTTTCTGGGTTGTATTGAATACCTCGAATTGCCATGTTTTCTGCAAGTTGAAGATCGGTTTGACGATCGCCAATCACAACAGAGTTTTGGAAGTCCACTTTGCCACCCTGAAGGTACTCTTTCACCATGCCTAATTTAGGCTTACGGCATGAGCAGTTATCTTCTTCAAAGTGAGGGCAAATCAGTACGTCATCGAACTTCACACCTTGAGATTCGAAGATTTCCATCATCATATCGTGCGGTGCATCAAAATCTGCTTGTGGGTAGCTGTCAGTCCCTAAACCGTCTTGGTTCGTTACCATCACTAGACGGTATCCTGCATCCTGCAACGACAGCAGACTTGGGATAACAAATGGTTCTAGTTTTAGTTTATCTAAACGATCAACTTGAAAATCAACCGGCGGCTCAACAATTAAGGTGCCATCACGGTCGATAAAAAGGATTTTTTGTTGTTTGCTCACTCGAACTTCCTTATTGCTAATCTTTGGCGCCTCCGCTTTGTCAGCGAAAGCAATTAATTTTGTCTCTACTTATGAGTAGTAGTTTCTAATAAATCCGAGTGTTTTTTCGCACTCGTCGCGGTTACCCACACTGATACGTACGCAGTTCTCAATTGGCGAGTTACGCAAGATAATGCCTGTTTCCCAAGCGGCTTTGAAAAGATCATCACCATCTGGGAATTTAACCAATAGGTAGTTACCCCATCCTTCAAAGACTTCCAAGCCCGGAATCATCGACAACCCCACCTGCAAATAAGCACGGTTCGCGTTCAAATCGAGAACTTGGAACTTCGCTCTCGCTAGGCCTGCTTCAGAAAGCGCTTGAGTGGCAATTTCTGCAACAGGAACTGGGACTGGGTATGGTGCGATGACTTTCAGAAGTACATTAATCAGCTCTTCGTTCGCAAGCGTAAATCCACAACGCAAACCCGCAAGGGCAAAAGCTTTCGACAGAGTACGCAGAATTGCAAGATTCGGGTATTGCGCCAGTAAATCTACCGTTGACGCTTCTGGGCAGAAATCAATGTACGCTTCGTCCATCACCACGATTGCGCGGTCTTTTGTCATTTCAAGCAGAGAGACAATATCTTCACGCTTAACCAAGTTACCCGTAGGGTTATTTGGTGAACATACGAAAACCAGTTTAACGTTATCCAGATTAGCTTCGATGCCAGCAAGGTCTAGTTGCCAATCTGATGTTAGCGGCACGGTTTTGCGCTCTACACCAATGGCTTCAGCGCTGATGGAGTACATACCGTAAGTCGGTGGGCAGTAAAGAATCGCATCTTCACCTGGCTCACAGAAAGCACGAATCAGTAACTCGATGCCTTCATCTGCACCGCGAGAAGTCAACGTTTGTTCTGGGTTCACCCCTGCATACGCAGCGTATGCAGAAATCAGTTCTTTAGGCTGACATTCGCTATAACGATTAAGACGAGCGAAGTCTGTTTTGTATTCATTGTTGAATGGCGATTCGTTGGCGTTCAGCCAAACATCACCTGTACCACCGATACGACGAGCCGATAAATAAGGGGTCAGTTTTTGGACCTGTTTACGCGCTAGCTTTTCCATCTCATTGCCCTCTTACTTAACTGCCAGTTTTTCTACACGAATAGTCACGGCACGTTTGTGTGCATCCAAACCTTCTGCTTCAGCCATGGTCACCACCGTTGGAGCAAGGTTTTTTAGACCATCAGCAGACAACTCTTGAACTGTCATCCGCTTAGAGAAATCCGCTAAACCTAAGCTCGAATACGTACGCGTGTAACCGTAAGTAGGGAGAACGTGGTTAGTGCCCGATGCGTAATCACCCGCCGATTCTGGTGACCAATCCCCTAGGAAGATGGAACCTGCATTATCGAGTAAAGGCAAAAGCTCGCGAGGGTTCTTGGTCTGAACAATCAAGTGCTCAGGGCCGTAGTAATTTGAGATTGAAACCGCCTGAGTCAACGACTCCGCGATGATAACCAAACTTGAAGCGAGTGCCTTCTCAGCAATATCCGCACGAGATAGCTCTTTGAGTTGGCGCTGAACTGCGTCAGTGACTTGGTCCGCAATCACAGGTGAAGGCGTCACAAGCACTACTTGAGAGTCAGGGCCGTGCTCTGCTTGGCTTAGCAGGTCGGCAGCAATAAAATCAGGGTCCGCAGTTTCATCGGCCAAAACCAGTACTTCTGAAGGACCCGCTGGCATGTCAATCGCTGCGCCGCGAAAATCATTACTTACCTGACGTTTTGCTTCTGTCACATAGGCGTTGCCCGGGCCAAAGATCTTATCGACTTTGGATACTGTCTCTGTACCATAGGCCATCGCAGCAACGGCTTGGCCACCACCGACGTTGTACACTTCATCAATACCACACAGTTTTGCTACATAAAGGATCTCGTCAGCAATTGGCGGTGGAGAACAAAGCACCACTTTACGACAGCCTGCAATTTTTGCAGGAACCCCAAGCATCAAAACCGTCGATGGTAATGGAGCGCTGCCACCTGGAATGTACAAACCCACTTTTTGGATTGGACGCGTGACCTGTTCACAAAGCACACCCGGTTGAGTTTCTACTTTGATAGGTTGTGGCTTCTGCGCTTTGTGAAACTTAGAGATGTTGGCATAAGCTTGCTCCAGTGCGTTCTTCATTTTTTCAGAAAGACGTGCTGACGCTTCCTCAATCTCTTGAGCCGATACACGAATGGATTCCGGCTTCACGCGATCAAACTTCTCAGTTAATTCAAGCAGGGCTGAATCGCCCTCACTACGAACTTTCGCGATAACGTCAGAAACCGCAGCAGTGATGTTTGCACCCTCTGCAATTGCAGGACGTTCTAGAATCGAGTCTTGCTGAGATTCACTCAGCGATTGCCATACGACGGTTCTCATTGCGGTTACTCCATCATTTTGTCAATTGGTAGCACTAGGATTGAGCTTGCGCCCAGCTCTTTCAGCTGTTCCATGGTTTCCCAGAACAGGTTTTCAGTACTGACCAAATGAACCGCAACTTTTTGCTTGTCGGCAGACAGAGGTAATACAGTAGGGTCTTCAGCGCCCGGAAGTAGTGCCTTGATTTGGCCTAGCTTCTCAGCAGGTGCATGTAGCATGATGTATTTAGATTCTTTCGCTTGCTGTACGCCTTGCATACGAGTCAGGAGTTTCTCGATTAACGCCACCTTGTCCGCATCGAATTCACCGGTGCGTTGAATCAGTGTCGCTTTTGACTTGAAGATGATTTCTGCTTCTTTGAGGCCGTTCGCTTCCAGTGTTGCCCCCGTAGACACTAAGTCAGCGATCGCATCTGCAAGACCAGCGCGAGGGGCAACTTCTACTGAGCCTGTCAGCATACATGTTGAGAATGGGACACCCGCTTCATCCATGTAAGCTTTTAGCAACTGTGGGTATGTAGTTGCGATGCGCTTACCAGCAAGGTCTTGAGGGCCGTTGTACTCTTCGTCTTTGTCAATTGCGATAGACAAACGGCAGCCACCGAAATCAAGTCGACGAAGTTGGATAAATTCCGATGGTTCGCCCAATGCTTTACGGTCGAGGCGAACTTCTTCTAATTCATTTTCACCAATAAAGCCTAGGTCAACGACACCATCCATAATCAGACCCGGAATATCGTCGTCACGAACCAAAAGTAAATCAATTGGCATATTTTCAGAGTGAACGACAAGGCGCTCACCCATAACGTTGAATTTAACGCCACACTTTTTAAGTAGAGCTTGGCTCTCTTTACTGAGGCGACCTTTCTTTTGGATTGCGATTCTCAGGCGTTGTGTTTGCATTGCTTTTATCCCTGTGCAAATTAATTCTTAAATCGTTAAAACTAAAAAACCCTCGGAAGAGTAGTCTCCCGAGGGTTCTAAATCTTGTAGTTTGCGATTTCTGCCTCCGGGAGTTTCCTGTCCCCCGGGTATGCGTACATCTCCCGAAAGACTAGACTGGGTGATGATGGTGATGAATGTTCATTACAAAATTACGCATACTTATAAGCTCTTCAGTTCGCTTGCTTGATAACCACACTAACCAAGGAAAAACTATTTTTCAACTAAAAATTAAAGATTTTTAAAATTTGTATTAGACAAATAAAAAAGGAGCTTTCGCTCCCTTTTAAGTTCTTTATTGAGTTCAATTCATTAAGCGTTATGACAGCTTGCTATCTTGGCTCTTGAAAGAATTGACAACAATACACAAACGCCAAAGAAGGCAACGGCTGAAGCGGCAAATGAAATTCCTACGGAAGCCGTCATCCCCAATGTGATAAAACCAATACAAGATACAGCAGCCACTGAAAGCGCATAAGGTAACTGGGTCGCTACATGATCAATATGGTTACAACGAGCCCCTGTTGAAGATAGAATCGTCGTATCAGAAATTGGCGAGCAGTGGTCACCAAATACTGAACCAGCTAATACAGCACTTAGCATAGGCAACATCAAAGCAAGATCCGTTGCGCCAGCCATATCACCGGCAATTGGAAGCATGATGCCAAATGTCCCCCATGACGTACCGGTAGAAAATGCCATAAGGCCAGAGAGTAGGAATAGAATAACTGGCAGCCAATTTGGATTTATATTACCTTGCGCCAATGTCGACAGGTATTTACCCGTATTCATATCACCAATCACTGAGCCAATAGTCCAAGCAAAAACTAAGATCAAAATGGCACCAAACATTGATTTTGCACCAATCCATAGTGTGCGTGTGATCTCGCTTACCGCAATACCTTGCTTAAATACCGTAAACAGTGCGATAGCTAAACCAACAAGGCCACCATAAATTAACGAGGTGCCTACATCGGTGTTTTCAAAGGCACCTAGAATATTAAATGCCTTGCCATCAGCAGCCAAAGCTTGACCGCCGGTGTATAACATAGAAGCAATGGTCGCAACAATCAGGAATACGATCGGTAAAACCAAGTCTGAAACTTTACCGCCTTCGCTCTCTTGAATATCTAACTCTTCATTGATTTCATGAGCTTCCTGTGAATCATTCGCTTGCTCTTTCTCAAAACCATGGCCTTGTGAGGCCGCAATTTCGTGATTACGCATTTTACCAATATCAAGGCCAAACCAAGCAACGGCAAACACCATCAGCAATGCAAATACCGCATAGAAGTTCATTGGAATAAGACGCACATATGCGCCAAGAGCGGAATACTCAGTAATGCCATGTGAAACGAGAATGCCACCAATAATCGTCATGATATACGCGCCCCAGCTTGATGCAGGCATAATCACACACATTGGTGCTGCTGTTGAGTCTAAGATGTAAGCCAATTTAGCTCGAGACACATAGAAGCGGTCTGTGACAGGACGAGAAATCGCACCAACGGCTAGGCTGTTAAAATAGTCATCAACAAAAATAAATACGCCTAGAAAAGCCGCGAGTAATTTGGAACCACGTTTACTTTTAACGCGCGATTGCGCCCATTCGGCGAAAGCACGGGTACCACCCGATAACGTCAGTAACGCCGTCATCATACCAAGTAAAAGTAGGAAACCAACGATACTCATATTCCATGTATTAATACCGCCGTCTTCAATGAAGACACTCGATACCGTTGAGCCTACATAGCTGAGTGTATTACCCAGAGAGTAATCGTTAAGAAGGACAGCGCCCAAAGTGATACCCACACCTAAAGACACCAGTACACGACGAGTAATAATCGCCAAACTCAGTGCAACCAATGGAGGTAGCAAAGAAATCGGAGATGTTGCAAAATCAATTAAATTCATGATCTTCAAAAACCAGTAATCAATGGTTAGAGATCTACTGCAGATAAATTGAAAGAAATGAGTATCAAACAATTTATGTTGAACTAAGCGAAAGGGAAGCGAAAACTCCACCCTGCCCTACAGTAGCGCTCCATAGTTTTACAAAATTATAGACTATGGCAGTGTTACCCCTTTCGAGTGTAACCCCAGCAAGCACCGTTGATATGAATACTCACTTCGGCAAAACAACCTTTCATATCTGTTCATTGGCATCACCCCAACAAATACTACTGATTTATTTCGCACCTCTACCGCGACAGTTGATATTTTAAACTACTGAAAAACAATTTTAACAACAATTTAACCAACACATCGCATTAGGTGGCGCCCATTGTACTGATCGAAAGCCCCATTGCAATACATCTTACCCAATTAAGCATTAATGATTTTTCTTCTTCTGTGCATAAAGTTTCTGCTCATACCATTTAAGCTCAACTAATATCATAATGGGCGAGCGATGACCCTTCCTATTTATTCATCAACTCGGTCTTTTCGATGTACATCTTCGATTACGCTCGTAAAGTGAAGAAAAAAATCAGCATTTAGTGAGAAAAAATATGAATTAAAGAAGATTTGTTACTATCTTGATAATGTCATGACAAAAGGATAATCCAACTTATTTTTATGATATAAAATAAATATCATTAGTGTATGAAACTTATCCTCTATCAGTATTGTCAAAATCACAAAACCAACGATATTCTATGCAACAAGAATTCATCAGTTAATAAGAAAGGTCTCATTACTCTAATCCTTAGGCGATTAATTAATAGTTTTTATAACAATTTAACTGGAAAATATTGTATTGCGAATAATACGGGTTTAATATTTATTTCATCGGCTCCTTAATTAAGTGGGAAATTACATGTCGGAACTAACAAAAACTCTATTAAACATTCGTAGCCTACGAGCATTTGCGCGTGAGCTTACCTTGGAACAACTAGAGGAAGCTCTAGACAAATTATCAACTGTTGTAGCTGAACGAAAAGAAGCGGAAGAAGCAGAGCGTGAAGCCAAAGCAGCACAAGAAGCAAAATTGGCAGATATTGCTGAGCAAATTAAGCAACTAGGTCTAGATAAAGACATGGTTATTTCAGCTCTAGCAGGTGAAGCTACTGGTAAACAGAAATCAAAACGCGCTCCACGCCCAGCAAAATACAAATATGTAGATGCTAACGGCGAAGAAAAAACATGGACAGGTCAAGGTCGTACACCTTCAGCAATCCAAGAACAGCTAGATGCAGGTAAATCACTTGATGACTTCCTGATCTAATTGAAATTTATAGAAGTGTTTTTAATAAACACTTTTGTATTGTAAAAAAAACCTCGCTATGCGAGGTTTTTTTGTAATTAATTATTACTGAATTAACGTTCCCAATATGCTTCTTCTAAACTATCTTCACGCTCTGGCAAGCCTCGTGATAGGCGTGGTGAATGCTGAACTAAAACCTCATAACTAGCACGATTCGAATATTTGCAAACCTGAGAGAATGACGAATATGTCAAGAATGTATGTGCATGCTTACTTGAATTAGGCACATTTTCTTTATGGTATTTATTCGCAGCCATATCATGCAATAACGCGGACAATGCTGCATCACCTGCCCCATTAGTATTTTTAATTTTTTCTGGCCCCCCCATGTAAGGTGAAATATGCGAATACACCTTAATTGGGTTCTCACAGGCCGCTTTCGCTGCTGGACGACTAAATTCAAAACGATTAAATTCAGCAATACTACCTGGAAGTAATGGTAGAGAAGTCTGACGCTTGGCCGCTTCCTCAGTATAACCTGCCATAAATAGACCCACAGGACCGGCGGTACAGAGAACCAAATCTACCCACTCCAATGTCTTATCTGACGCCGCTAACGGATCGGACTCACCGGTTAACGCCTCAGCTTCATCCTCATTCATTGCTACGACGCTAACGTGGTCACGCAAAAAGTCTTGCCAGAATACAGGATCATCTTGAATCACAAATTTCGTTCCGAGAGTAAGAACGACTGGCACATTGTATTTCTTCGCATATTCAATGGCTTTCATCGTCGCTTCCGGCATTGGATCACCTTCTTTGCAACGCACTAAATAGGCGGTTAATACTAAAGCAGAGGCATTCTCGAAAATCGTTTCAGGAATACTACTTGGATGTAATTGATTCATCTGACCTTCGCTAATAGCAAACGTCCTTTCACCATCATCAGAAATGAGAGCAAAACACCGACCAATTGCACCATCAACACCTTGAAGGTAATTCAAATCCATCCGGCTTGAAGTGTTGCATAAATAGCGAAAGCCGTAACTTCCGATCTTAATATCTTGGCTCATGACACCCAAAAGTGTTGAACGATCATCGGCCAGAACAGAATAGTTATGAAGTGTATTACCGATCGTCCCACCAGCATATTCATTGGTGATGAGGGCATTATCTTTCAACTCATTATAAAGCGCTTCTGCAGTAGCATCATCTATGACTAATGAGTGACCTTTACTCAGCTTGTATTTCTCAATAAGCTCCGAGCTTACTTTCGCTTCAATATCGACCAAAGTTTGGTCAATACCAATAATGTGCGTGCTGGACATTTTCTTGCTTTCTTGAGATTGACTCACTAAAGGGTCACGCGCATGCACAGGAAAATAGTGCTTAGATTTTCGTTGGCCAGGAAACTTCATAACAAATATTCTGAGTAAGGGATGAAAGGATGCCGGATTCTACCTCGCACTACCTAACGCGGCAATAACTGGAATTATAGCAAACGTTTGCCACTAAAATTTAATCTTGATGTAATAAATAAGAGGGACTCATAAAACCCTTCAAGGGTCTGTATGAAAAATATGCCAGCTCTATTTGAGTGGCACATTGGGTACCTAAATGGAGGCTTATTCGCCTTCCATAAACCCTATATCGGGGAGCCTGTCTAAGTGCTCAGAGTAGCGCTTTAAGTTGAATTTACCCTCGTTTTTCATGACATCAAATATTTCAATCGAAACAGCACAAGCCATCATCGCTATGGCTTCGTCTTTTGGTGTTCCCGTCATCATCAATCGCATTAGCGTTTCTTTAACCTTCAGCGGCTTACCATCTTCAAGCTGATTTTCAACAATCTCAATCAGCTCTGCTTCCGACATGAATTGGTTATCATCACTCATGTTTACACCTTGTTTAACTTGAATTTCGTCAACTATGCCATATATAGGCTGTCTATAGTCATAAAATCGTAGATTTCAGTTACGTGCGAGTAAAATTGCAGCAAAATCGAAGTGTGAGTTCGATCTCGGAACTGTCACCTCGAAACGCTTTCTGTTAAGATCTGCCTCCAGTTAAATTGTGTGGTGTTTAGTAATGTCTGAGAACTGTACTGACAACAGTAAAAAGAAAGTTATCGTCGGCATGTCTGGCGGTGTCGACTCATCCGTTTCCGCGTATCTTCTGAAACAACAGGGCTATCAGGTCGAAGGACTGTTCATGAAGAACTGGGAGGAAGACGATAACGAAGAATACTGTACTGCTGCAGAAGATTTGGCTGACGCTCAAGCCGTTTGTGACAAGCTAGGTATTCATCTGCACACCATCAACTTTGCTGCAGAGTACTGGGACAACGTTTTTGAATACTTTTTGGCAGAATACAAAGCTGGCCGCACCCCTAACCCAGATATCCTTTGTAACAAAGAAATCAAGTTCAAAGCTTTTCTTGAATTCGCCGATGAAGTGCTCGATGCCGACTACATCGCAATGGGTCACTACGTACGCCGTACTTTCCCTGAAAACGGCGAAAAACCTCAAATGCTTCGTGGCCTTGATGGTAATAAAGATCAAAGCTATTTCTTGTACACACTCAGCAGTGAGCAAATCGCTCGCAGTCTTTTCCCTGTCGGTGAACTAGAAAAGCCTGAAGTACGTCGTATTGCAGAAGAGCAAGATTTGATTACCGCTAAGAAAAAAGACTCAACCGGAATCTGCTTCATCGGTGAGCGTAAATTCACCGACTTCTTGTCACGCTATTTACCGGCACAACCAGGTAAGATCGAAACACCGGAAGGTAAAGTGATCGGTGAGCACCAAGGTCTGATGTATCACACTTTGGGACAACGTAAAGGCCTGCATATTGGTGGCCAGAAAGGTGGTGGCGGCAATGAAGATCCTTGGTACGTTGCTGATAAAGATTTAAAGCGTAACGTACTTATCGCAGTTCAAGGCGCTGATCATCCATTACTAAAGTCTCAAGGGCTAATTGCCTCTCAACTACACTGGGTAGACCGTGAAGTCATCAAAGCACCTGTTCAGTGCAGCGTGAAAACGCGTTACCGTCAGACAGATATTCCATGTACTCTCATCCCTATTGATGATGAAACGATCAAAGTAATCTTCGACGATCCCCAGGTCGCCGTGACTCCTGGTCAGTCAGCGGTATTTTATAAAGACGATGTCTGCTTAGGTGGCGGCATCATTGAAGAACGAATTTAATTCAACGCATTTAGGAGTATTACTACGTGGCTAACGCACTTTACGATCGCACCATCGCATTTGCAGGAATTTGCCAAGCTGTCGCTCTGGTTCAACAGGTCGCGAAAAATGGTCACTGTGACTCTGATGCGTTTGAAACGTCACTAAAAGCGATCCTCAACATTAACCCAAGCAACACCGTTAGTGTTTATGGTCGTGAGTCGGATTTAAAGCTAGGACTTGAGTGCCTAGTAAAAGGCATTGATAGTACCCCTACTGGTAGTGAAATTACTCGCTACATTATTAGCCTGATGGCGTTAGAACGTAAGCTGAGTGGCCGTAACGATGCAATGTCTCAACTTGGTGATCGTATCCAGATGATCGAAAGACAGCTTGATCACTTTGAGTTGCTTGACGACCAAATGATCAGCAACTTGGCCAGTATCTATCTCGATGTCATTAGCCCAATTGGTCCTAGAATCCAAGTCACTGGTACCCCTTCTGTCCTACAGCAGACAGGTAACCAGCACAAGGTTAGAGCATTGCTGCTATCGGGTATTCGAAGCGCAGTGCTTTGGCGTCAAGTCGGAGGCAAGCGCCGTCACCTTATCTTTGGGCGTAAGAAGATGGTTGAACAAGCTCAAATCCTACTCGCCAGAATGTAAGACTTAATCATACCGCTCGCGTCACGACGCGAGCGTATTTTTTCTACCAGAACAAACCCAAAGCAAACGTTTGCGCAATGTGCGTGACAATTGCGTAAGTTATTGGTATAAAGCTCACGAAATTTAGACACTCAATTCAGGAGAACATCATGGAACTGTCAGCATTGACTGCTGTTTCGCCAGTAGACGGCCGTTACGGAAGTAAGACCATTGCACTTCGCAGCATTTTTAGCGAGTTCGGCCTTCTAAAGTACCGCTCTATCGTTGAAATTCGTTGGTTGCAAAAGCTAGCAGCCACTGATGCAATCAAAGAAGTACCAGCTTTCAGTGCAGAAGCAAACCAGTTCCTTGATGAGTTAGCAGCAAACTTCTCGGAAGAGGACGCAGCGCGCATCAAAGAAATCGAACGTACCACTAACCACGACGTTAAAGCGGTTGAGTATTTTCTAAAAGAGAAAGTAGCTGGTATTCCTGAGCTTCACGCGGTAAACGAGTTCATCCACTTTGCATGTACATCAGAAGACATCAACAACACGTCTCACGCTCTAATGCTGAAAGAAGCTCGTGACGAAGTGATTCTTCCTGAAATCAAAAACATCATAGATGCTATTAAAGCACTTGCTGTTGAATACCGTGACATCCCTCTTTTATCACGTACACACGGCCAGCCTGCTTCTCCATCTACTATGGGTAAAGAAATGGCGAACGTGGCGTACCGTATGGAGCGTCAATACAAGCAGATCGCTAACGTTGAAATCCTAGGTAAGATCAACGGTGCTGTAGGTAACTACAACGCTCACCTTTCTGCTTACCCAGAAGTAGATTGGCACCAATTCTCTGAAGAGTTTATCACTGAGTCTCTAGGCGTGACTTGGAACCCGTACACAACCCAAATCGAACCGCACGATTACATCGCTGAACTATTCGATGCTGTTGCACGCTTCAACACTATCCTAATCGACTTCGACCGTGACATTTGGGGCTACATTGCACTGGGTCACTTCAAACAGAAAACGATCGCCGGTGAGATCGGCTCATCCACAATGCCTCACAAAGTTAACCCAATCGACTTTGAAAACTCAGAAGGCAACCTTGGTCTTGCAAACGCGGTATTCGGCCACCTAGCACAAAAACTGCCTATCTCTCGCTGGCAGCGTGACCTAACTGACTCTACGGTTCTTCGTAACCTAGGTGTAGGTGTTGGCTACGCGATCATCGCATACACTTCTACTCTGAAAGGTATCAGCAAGCTAGAAGTTAACCGTGAAGCACTGCTTGCAGAGCTAGACCAAAACTGGGAAGTTCTTGCAGAACCAGTACAAACAGTAATGCGTCGCTACGGTATCGAAAAACCATACGAGAAGCTAAAAGAGCTAACTCGTGGTAAGCGTGTAGATGGCGAAGCAATGCGTCACTTTATCGATGGTCTTGAGCTTCCTGAGCACGAGAAAGCACGTCTGAAAGAGATGACGCCAGCTAACTACATCGGTCAAGCGATTGAATTGACAGATAAGCTGTAATAGAACACGGTATAAAAACAACAGGGTTGACGTAACAACGTCAACCCTTTCTTTTTGACTCCCAATTACCTGAAAGCTATCGAGTTAATTCGGTGTCCGTTTTTGAAAGAACAAAGTGATTTGACCGACTTCAACACCCAACTTACGAATACTGGTGATATTAAATACATGTCGATCGTCCTGTCTGAATAACCAATCATCAAAAGTGACCTTCACCTTTGAATCATCAAGGGTCAGCTCAAAGTCGTATACCCAGTGGAGCGCATTACCTACTTCTTTACCTTGTGCAATACCCAATATATCCCCCGCTTCCCCCTCATAAGTGCTGTCACTTAATCGCTTAATTTTCCAAATTCTCTGGTCAAGCTCACCATCATCAAACACAAAATCTTCAACGAGAGTTATGGTATCTCCATTAATAGTGCCAACGATGTCAACCTTAAAACGGCGCTGCTGTTTATTGGTATAATCTTGAACCATTCCCCAAGCGGTCACTTCACCATCAAAGTACTCAAATAGATTAAAAGCTGGCGTACTTCCTTTATATTCAGAAACTTCTGTCGAACAGCCGATAAGTATCGTTAAAAGTACACCGATGATGGCCGTTTTCATTTTTCGCATGCTACTTAGCTCCAATTAAGTCTTGTCTAAGCTTTGGGTATTGCGTTTGAGGAGATAGCCAGATCGCAAGAAACGCGTCATTGAGCTTCGGATCCGTAATCGATCCAATCCACTGATTTTTTTCTTGATGAGAAGAAAAGTAGAAACGTCCTTTATCACCATCGGATACGTAGGTCAGTTGCTGTCCATCTTTGATATCTGGGAAGATTTTTTCTAACTGAGTAACCCATGGGCCAGTGTCAGAATAGCCAAGTTTCTCCCACTGCTCTCTGGTGGCATTAACCAACTGCTTTTGGCTAATATCTCTTTGATACTCAATAGATAAAGCGAGAGGATGTGGGGAAAGATCTCCGCTTTGGGTATAATTACCAGTAGGTGTGAGAAGCTGAGAATGGTAGATTTCGAAAAAGAAATAAGTAAGTTGAGCACTCCCAACTTGGCGCCACTCCTGCCAATTTTTATCACTCACAGCATCAGCTTTTATGCTTGTACTGATGGTTAAAGAGCTAGCGATTAACCCTGCCAGCGTAACCGATTTTATTTGACGTATTTCCATAAACCTTTATCACAGCAGCAATTATGAGTAACCACTCGACCATTAATATAAGAATCGTTGTGGTTGTCGGTAAAGGAAAATAGACTGCGCCCAGTTTTTCTCCTGCTAAATAACTGAGTGCTCCTCCAATTCCTCCTAATATAGATACGAGAAAAATTGGAAATCGGCTCACTAGTGGGGCAAGAAAATACGCATACCAAGCAAAAATAAACCAGAGTGCCATCAACCAAATCGGGAATTCACTGAATTGGAAACGAAAGATCCCCAGCGTCATATTGGCGTAATCAACAACGACGCCCAATACCGCCATTAAAAACACTCGTTCAAGCTTTATCGGTGCGACTAACTGACTGTATACGTAACTAACAACAACAAGGCCAACAGCCACCCACTCAAAGTCCTCCCGGCCTAATACCGCGACAAGCCAGACAACTTGGAACCAGAGAGAGTAAACGATCAGCCTTTTGTTTGTCATATCAAGCCTTTTGAAAAGTCATATGTACCGTGCTGATACTTCTCGCACGGAATCCACCCTCGCAATAGCAAAAATAATATTTCCACATACGAATAAACGTCTCATCAAACCCTAGTTGTCTTACGTCTCTCTCCGATGCCACAAACCTTGCATGCCACTCTTTCAAAGTGTTCGCATAATCTAAGCCAATGTCGAAAAGGTTTCTCAAGACTAGATCGCTATGAGTCGTCGTCGCGTGAGTTAAGGCTGTTATCGAGGGTAAAAAACCGCCAGGAAAAATATACTTCTGGATAAAATCTACATTGTTGCTGTAGTAATCGTACCTTTGATCGGCAATGGTTATCGCTTGAATCGCCATTAACCCTTGTGGTCTTAAAAGGGACTGACATTTGTCGATATATGACCCCAAGTATTCTTTGCCCACCGCTTCGATCATCTCAATAGACACTAACTTATCGTAATGGCCTTTTAACTGTCTGTAATCCTGTTTTAGTAGAGTTATCTTATGCTCAAGTCCCTTTTCGATTATCTTCTGTTGAGCGTACTGGTACTGTTGCTCCGATATCGTGGTGGTCGTTACATGGCAGCCATACTTTTCCGCCATGTATATCGCCATCCCTCCCCAACCGGTACCAATTTCAATCACCCTATCACTGGATGTCAGCTCAAGCTGCTGACATAGCCTTTCCATTTTATTGAGCTGAGCTTGCTCTAAGCTATCTGACGCTGAGTTGAAGAGGGCTGCCGAATACAACATTTCTTTATCAAGAAAGGTTTCATAAAGCTCGTTACTCAAATCATAATGAGCACTAATATTCTTCGCGGCATTTTTCTCTGTATTGCGATTGAACCAATGCCCGAGTTGGTAAGATATGCGGGAAATAAAACTACTCTGTCCTTCGATAGAATCTAAGGTTTTTAAATTTAAGGCCATCAATTCCATCAGCTTGGTTAAATCCGGGCTATCCCACCAACCATCCATATAAGCTTCACCAGCAGCAATACTGCCACCTTTAAGCAACCTTGCGTAAAAACTCGGGTGTTTGATCTCAATGACCGCATGTAACCGTGATGTCTGCGCTGCGCCAAAAGTTGCTCTAACTTCTGACTGTGAGAAAGATTCTATGACAGTGAGTGAACCTGATGTGATTTTTTTTAGGAATGACATTGCCAAACTGCGCGCTGTTTTTTGCCCTGCGCTCAGTGATGATGAGTAACCTAAAGTTTGGGAGTTGATCATGTCCTATGCTCCTTAACCTGATCTCTCGATTTATATTTTCCGGAAGAGGCTTCCGGCTTTATTTTATATTTAGGATGTGAGTAGAACGGTGCACCTTTACACCACAACTTAAACGCATGCCAGTATATGCCTGACAACATTTTTGCTGCCATTAACGGCGTTCTAATCAAATGTTTAAGGAGTATCCTTGATGTAAGTGGTTGCTTACTCATACTGAGCGTGGCATCAAATTCCTTTTGATCCCGATGACACTCAAGATGAATAGAAAGCTTCTTCCCTAAGGGTTTCAACCGCCAAACATATTCTTGTTCTATGGGGTTAAAAGGGGACACATGAAATGCTTTGCTGTGTCGCCACAATGTTTCATCGAAAGCAGGAACTGCATAGTAGTGCCTTTGATTCCAGGGAGTATTACTTACCTCAGCCAACAGATAACGCCAATCTCCATCCTTGTTATAAACATAGTAGAAGTTTACCGGACTGAAATAGATGCCGAGATAGCGAAGGTGAATAACTGCCTCAACGCGCCCATCCACTTTCTCTCCAGTCAATTCTTCTATCTTATCGAAGACCGCGCGTTTTAGATCTCCTTCCCCAAGGTAATCCGTTCGTTTGAATCTCGCCCAGTGCCACCACTTCTGCCCAAACCCCCATACAGATTTTTCCACTGCTTTGATCTGGTCCAAATCAATACAAGGCATAAAAATGGGGTATTTTAACTGATGCTCTACTGGGCTAAAGCGTCGATGTCTTACGTCACCAACAAGCAGAGAGCAGCCATGCTCAGGCTTCATTATGCGGCACCTCTCTGTCGTTCTTCTTCATCACGAAGGCGAAGCTCTCTCACGACATCCAAAGCACTTTTTACCCCGTCTTCATGGAACCCGTTATACCAATAGGCACCACAGAACCAAACTTTATCCTGTCCATTTATGTCAGGGCGGCGCTTTTGAGCGCGCATCGATTGTTCACTAAAAACAGGGTGATGATAGGTAAATGTTTTAAGCACTTTGCTCGGCTCTATCAGGTGTGAACTGTTTAAAGAAACACAGAATGTCACGGGAGCTTGTATGTGCTGCAGTATGTTCATGTTGTAGGTCAGCGTTGGCGGACACTCACTTTCACCTTGCTCTCCATCTAACCAATAATTCCAAGAAGCCCACGCTGATTTTCGCTTGGGAAGTAAACTTTCGTCCGTATGAAGAGTGACCTCATTGGCTTGGTACTCCAACTGACTAAGCACTTCATTCTCTAGGTCATTAGCATCCTGTAGCAAAGCTAGCGCCTGATCGCTGTGACATGCAAAAATCACTTGGTCAAAGCGTTCAGTTCGCTGACCTAGGTCGATTCGTACACCAAGTTGCTCTCTGCGGACAGATTTAACCGGCGTTGACAGCCGTATACGATGTGCGAACTCACGGGTTAGCGGCTCAACATAAGCATTTGAGCCTCCTTTCACAACGTACCACTGAGGTCTGTTCAGTACATCGAGTAACCCATGATTCAGAAAGAAACGAGCAAAAAACTGAAGAGGAAAAGCACGCATATCAGCCAAAGTGGAAGACCAGATAGCAGCCCCCATGGGTAAGATATAGTTGTCGCAAAAATAGTCACTAAACTTCTCTTCTGATAAAAATTCGCCAAGCGTTTTTTCAGGTTCATTAGCTTGCTTGACTAACTGTTTTACCTGTTTGTTGAAGCGTAAGATCTCGAATATGAAAGCGTAGAATTTAGGATTGAACCAATTTCTTTTCTGCGCGAAAAGTGTCGATAATGTATGGCCGTTATACTCTAGGCCACAACCGTCATTGCGCACGCTAAAGCTCATCTGCGTTGGAATACCTTCGACACCAACTTGCTTCATCATGGCAATGAAATTGGGATAAGTCCTATCATTGTAAACAATAAAGCCAGTGTCGACTGCATAGTTCTCACCTTGCACCTCAACATTGACCGTAGCAGTGTGGCCACCAATATAGTCGTTGGCTTCAAAAAGAGTGACATCATGTTGCTTGTTGAGATGATAAGCGCATGTCAACCCAGAGATACCTGTCCCGATTATGGCTATTTTCATTGTGAATCCTCTTACTCTGAGATCAATTTGGCGGTAAGCCACTTCTGCCAGCGGTATGGCATCGTGCCGATGAGACGCAATAGCGTTGTAAATCTTCGCGGAAAGTAAATGTAAGGTTTACGTGCCGACAGCCCTTTCCGTATTGCTTCAGAAGCCTGTTGTACCGATACCAGCATTGGCATTGGAAATGTGTTTTTGTCCGTAAGAGGCGTTTTGACAAAGCCTGGATATATGAGTGACACTGAGATGTTTTTCTTATCCAAGTCGAGTTGAAGTGTTCGGCCTAGATAACTCACCGCGGCTTTAGATGCCCCATAGGCTTCTGCTCTTGGTAACGCCACTTCACTGGCGATAGACCCCACCAGAGCAACAATGTGCCCGGGTTGAAAGTGGTGCTGACTGGCTTCAATAGCGTTGGCAAGACCAATCACATTGATTTCGAATACGCGCTTAATCAATTGAGCATCAATGACACCGTCGTCTATATACTCACAATCACCAGCGTTAAATATCCAAACCTCAGGTATAACCTCTAGAGTTTCTAGCGACCGTTTTGTACTAGATAACTCGGTTAAATCGAACTCAAGCGTAGTAATAAAAGGAGAGCTCGATCTTAGCTCTTCAAGCGCTTGTTGGTTTCTTCCACAAGCCACTACTTCATAACCCGCTTTAGCATAATCTTCAGCAAGTTGCCTGCCGATACCAGATGTGGCACCAGTGATGAGAACACAAGTCATTGTCCTAACCTCTGCTTGATTGTTTTGATGATTGAGCCAAGCAAAGGTAGATTTTCATACAGCATTTCACCTAGGTCGAAATAATCCCGGTGATAGATCACCCTGCCATCTTTGAACTTGAGATGACTGACTCCATTGACGACAACCGTCTTACCTTTTTGCAGCTTGGGGTGCTCTAGCGACATTGACCAAGTCAAGAATCCACTGTCGCCTAATTGCTGATGTTCTTTTATATCAAAGTCACAGCGTCTGACATTAGTGTAAAGACTATCGAAATAACTTTGTAAGGCCTGCCAACCTTGGAGGCGATGCGCTGAATCTTCAAAGATCACATCTTGGTGATACACATCGTTCAACAGATACAGATTGCTTTTACTTAGTTGCTGGTAGACTTGACCAACCGACTCGACGTTCATGCCTTCTCCGATAAGCAATTTAGTTATACAAAATATTTTTATGTACAAGATAAACTAAAGATTAGGTCACTTTCTTGAGTTGTACAAATATAAATTTTGTAAAAGTTTAATTTGTACATTTGTACGTCGATTCGATAGGAAGGGATCAAAAAAGGCTTGATATAGAATCAAGCCTTTTCGTTAAATCAAAAACTTATGAGTTACGCAACGCCGCAATGCGCTTGTCCAATGGTGGGTGACTCATCAGTAGCTCTGTCATTGAACGTTTGCCATTAATACCAAATGCCATCATGGAGCCTTCAAGTTGGGATTCATGGCTGACTTTCAAACGCTCTAACGCAGCAATCATTTTGTGCTTACCAACCAGCTGCGCAGCACCTGCATCCGCATGGAACTCACGGTGACGGCTATACCACATAGTAATAAAGCTCGCGAGGAAGCCAAAAACGAGTTCAAGAACAATGGAAACCCCAAAGTAAACCATCATATTGCTACCGCCTTCTTCTTCATCATTAGAAGACACAATATTCGCAATGAAGCGTGATAGGAAGATAACAAACGTGTTCACAACACCTTGCATCAGTGTCATCGTGACCATATCACCATTAGCAATGTGGCTCACCTCATGCGCAAGTACAGCTTCGGCTTCATCACGTGTCATATTATGAAGTAGGCCAGTAGAGACCGCGACCAATGAGTCATTGCGCTTAGCTCCTGTCGCAAAAGCATTGATATCTGCAGAGTCATAAATAGCAACAGTTGGCATACCAATACCCACTTGCTCGGACTGGCGTCGAACGGTTTCTAACAGCCAGTGTTCGGTCTCGTTACGTGGACTCTCAATAACCATGCCACCAACCGAGCGCAAAGCCATGCCTTTTGACATCATTAACGAGATGAAAGAACCACCAAAACCAAATACCGCAGCCATGATCAGCAGCCCCGATAAGCTGCCTGGTTGCATCCCGGTTACCGCATAAACAATATTAAGAACAACGCTCAAAACCAGCACAACGGCTAGGTTGGTCGCCAAAAACAGCATTACTCGCTTCATTACTTTTCTCCGAAACTGGAAGCTTAATGATTTGCCTCACCGATACGAACGTCGCACCAAGGCTTTATGTCTAATTAATAGATATAGTCTATCCCTTTTAAATACAAGGGATAGATGCAAATTGAAACATTTGTTTTCTTAGCTGTAAAAATTGTGAAAACTTCTTATTTCACACGCCACGAAACCATCAAAAAGCACCAACATAATACAGAGATATTAGACTTTGGTCTTATTGTACCTAGACTAAAGCGTGCTAGATTGTTATCAGATTCAAATACCCATGTGTGAAAAGGACAAAATCATGGTTGAAACTAACAACTATCAAATGGCTATTGACCTACTATGCTGCCACCTTGGTATTTCAGAGGAAGAAGCCAAGCAGCAACTTGGTATTTCTTCAGAGCAACATGCACAAAAGCGTATCTCTGATACCCAACAAGCACTGATGGGCTTAAACCAAGACAAGTAAACATTAGAACATAAAGACGACAAAGGCTGCCAATGGCAGCCTTTTTGTTTAGGTTAAGTGATGACTACTACACTGTGAGCAAAGTTGAGACATCAATATATTTGGCCAAGTCTTTCTGTTTAACACTCGGTACGTAGGGAATCTCTCCAAGTTTAGGGGCTTCTATTTTCTGCTCTAGCATTTCAATGATATCAGCATAATGCTCAGTGCCAGGATTGACTCGGTTAGCCACCCAACCAATTACATTTATGCCATCAGCTTTAATAGCATCAATAGTTAACATGGCATGGCTCAAACAGCCTAGTTTTATACCTACCACCAGTATGACCGGTAAGTTCTCTTGTTGAACCCAGCTTGAAAGGCAATCTGAATCAGACACTGGCACACGCCAGCCACCCGCCCCTTCAACCAACACCACATCGGATTTCGCTTTGTGTTCCGCCAGTTTCTCACTCAGAACAGAATATTGAATATTGACCCCTTCTCGTTTCGCCGCAATATGTGGTGACGCTGGTAGCTCTAATGCATATGGATTGACATCATCATAATCGACGTCAAGTGTTGCCGCACTTTGAAGGTACAATGCGTCAGAATTACGGTATCCGTGCGATGTTTTTTCACAACCTGCCGCGACAGGTTTATAACCAATAGTTTTTAAGTCCTTTTGCGCTAACGCGTTCAGAATTGCCTTTGAAGCAACTGTTTTACCAACATCGGTGTCCGTACCAGCAATAAAAAATGCATCAATCATAGATGTATAACCCCTAAACAAACCTGATAAGTTGCAGGTAGAAGACCTTGATGGTTTTTGAACTGTCGATACGCCCGTTCAACTTGCAGCAACGTACTGCGACTGGTCAACCCATGTGAACGACCGTTAACATGATTGGCTCCAATCCCCTTTAAATCACGCATGAGTGCAAACGCGGTATCGTACCAAACTGTCATGGTAGGCAAGTCTAGATGATGGTTCTGGTTACCAGATTGCGCTAACGCAATTTTTACCTGATTGCTGCTGATAAAATCGTTGACGTGTTGATATGAATCAATTTCACGCCACGCGCACTTCAACTCTTTTAGAGAGCCGTCTAACAGTGTAGAGAAATAGGCTTTACCTTGAGGTTTGATCACTCTGCGCATTTCGCGTAAGGGCAGTGATAAGTCGTCACACCATTGCAGTGCAAGACTAGAAAACACATAATCTACCGAACTATCACGAAATGGTAAGGACTCAGCATCTGCTTGCTGATATTTAACCCCCTCAGAGCCACACCTCTCTTTTGCTTTATTCAACATTTGTTGAGATAAGTCACAACAGATCACTAAAGCCCCACGTTCGCGCAGTTTCTCAGAAAAATACCCAGTCCCGCAGCCCAAATCGAGTACTGTTTTACCAAAAAGATTGTGAGGTAGCCTTTCTAATAAACGCTCTCCCACTTCTCTTTGAAAAGCGGCATGACTGTCATAGGTATTCGCGGCTTTTCCAAACGCTTCTGCGATGGCAGATTTGTCTTGCAGACAAGTCTTCTGTACTAAAGTCGCTTGTTCCATCAATATTCCTTCTCCATCGCAGTCTCAACGATGTTCGCCAACTCTCGAACTTGTTGTACAGAGTGATTAACTGAGAGGGTCACCCTAAGCCTTGCTGAATTTTTCGCCACTGTTGGGGGCCTAATCGCTGTTAGCCAATAACCTGATTGCCTGACAGAATCTGCAACTTTGACCGAAAGTTGGCTCTCTCCCAGTAACAACGGTTTGATCGGGGTTGGTGTATCAACATAGCCTTCAAACGAAGAAAAGCACTGTTTGTACTCTTCTTGTAGCTCTTGAAGCTTCTCTCTCCTCCAAGCTTGATTTCGTACCATATGAACAGCGTGGGTAAGCGCAAACGCTTGAGAGGGAGGTATAGCGGTCGAGTAAACATGGTGTCGAGCGAATTGAGTTAAGTAGTCTCCGGTTTCTTTGTTGCACATGATAGCAGCACCAGAAAGCCCCAGAGCTTTACCAAAGGTAACAACGAGTACCTCTGGCTGAATACCAGCAAAGTGACAACTGCCTCGTCCTTCTTTTCCGAGCACGCCAATACCGTGCGCATCATCCACAACCAACCAAGAGCCTCCTCGCGTGACAGCATGTATCTTTGCAAGAGGAGCCAAATCGCCATCCATACTAAACACCCCCTCTGTCACAACAAGAGCACTTTGCTCCAATAGAGTTTGTAAATGAACTGGGTCATTATGGTGAAAGCGTTTCATTTTCGCTGGAGAGAGCATGCCAGCTTCCATTAGTGACGCATGATTCCGTTTGTCTTGGAGGAGAAGATCGTCTTTATGCAATAGGCTAAATAGCAATGCTTGGTTAGCAGAAAAACCTGAACTGAACAAAATAGCGCGTTCATAACCTAGCCAATCACATAGAGAAACTTCTAAATTGTGGTGCGCTTTTGAATATCCGGTTACCAACGGGGAGGCTCCACTGCCATTACCATACAGATCTAATCCACGCTGCCATGCAATGGCCAACTCTTTGTCGGCAGCAAGGCCTAAATAATCATTATTGGAAAAGTTGATGTAAGGTTTGCCTTCAAAGAGCAGGTTCGCACTGTTACCAGCCCCAACCACTTGAAGTGAACGTTCCAATCCCTGATGTTTTCTTGATATCAGGGATTGGCGGATACGGTCGCTAAACACTGGCATCGTAGAAAAGATCGTCTTGCGTTGGGCGAGCAGCTACACGCTCAACAACTCGGTCAAGCAAGTCATTTTCTTCAATTTCATCTGGGCGCTGGGATACTTCCTGACTATTGATACCCAGTTTATTAAACAATTGCATGTCTTTATCTTCAGACGGGTTTGGTGTGGTCAGCAATTTACATCCATAAAACACCGAGTTCGCACCAGCCATAAAACACAGAGCTTGCATTTGCTCATTCATATTTTCACGGCCAGCAGACAAACGAACCGCCGACTTGGGCATCAAGATACGAGCAATGGCAATTAGACGAATAAAGTCGAAGGGTTCAACATCGTCGACTTCTTCCAGTGGTGTACCTTTGACTTTGACCAGCATATTGATTGGCACACTTTCAGGGTGAGTGGGTAAGTTAGCCAATTCAACCAACAAGCCTGCTCGATCGTTAGCACTTTCCCCCATGCCGATGATGCCACCCGAGCAAATTTTCATGCCGGCATCACGCACGTGAGACAATGTATCAAGACGATCTTGATAAGTGCGTGTCGTAATAATATTGCCGTAAAACTCTGGAGAGGTATCGAGGTTGTGGTTGTAATAATCCAGACCAGCATCAGCCAGCTCTTTTGCTTGGTCTGGAGTCAGCATTCCCAAAGTCATACAAGTCTCAAGCCCCATTCCTTTTACGCCCTTAATCATTTCGGTCAGGTGCGGCATGTCACGAGCTTTTGGGTTCTTCCAAGCAGCCCCCATACAAAAACGCGTCGAACCTGCACTTTTCGCTTTTTGTGCAGCATCGAGCACGCGTTCCACTTCCATCAAACGCTCTCTTTCAATGTCAGTCTGATAACGCGCACTTTGAGGGCAGTATTTACAGTCTTCAGGACAAGCCCCAGTTTTAATAGAAAGTAACGTACTGACCTGTACGTGGTTGTGTTGTTGATAGTGACGATGGACTAACTGCGCTTCAAAAAGAAGATCCATAAACGGTTTTGCCATTAGCTCGCGTACTTCAGCCACGGTCCAGTTATGACGTACTTCCACATGTATTCCTTACTATTATTGTTAGTTTCTTGACTTGGCTAGTCTACTGACGCGCGTTAAACTGTCAATTAAATTCAAAATCAAAAGTTTACATTTGGTTATTTTTTACTCGAATTGTATTTAGGAAATATTAATGGATCTTGAGTTTGACCGCCGCCATATATGGCATCCCTATACGTCGACACTGACACCTCTGACCTGCTACCCCGTGACATCAGCTAAAGGTGTTTATATTCAACTTGAAGATGGCAGAGAGTTAATTGATGGTATGTCTTCTTGGTGGTCGGCTATTCATGGTTACAACCATCCTCATCTTAATAAAGCAGCTCATGAACAAATAGAAAAAATGTCGCATGTTATGTTTGGTGGCATAACTCACGACCCAGCGATTCATTTATGCAAAAAGCTCCTTTCTCTCACTCCCACTAACCTTAAACATGTCTTTCTCGCAGATTCAGGCTCTGTTGCCGTTGAAGTAAGTTTGAAAATGGCGCTTCAATATTGGCATGCCAAAGGAGAAAAGCGACCAAAGTTCCTAACGCTCAGAGATGGTTATCACGGTGATACTTTTGCAGCGATGTCAGTCACCGATCCTGACAACTCCATGCACTCTCTATACAAGGGCTTTCTTCCAGAACATATCTTTGCTGAATCCCCAAAAATTGGCTTCCATCAGGAGTGGGATGACTCTGATCTTGAGGACTTCGCCTCGAAGCTAAAAAAGCATCATAACGAAATCGCAGCAGTGATCCTTGAGCCTATTGTTCAAGGGGCGGGAGGGATGCGTATTTACCATCCTAACTTTCTAAAAGGGGTACGTAAGCTATGTGATCAGTACGGGGTATTATTGATTCTTGATGAGATAGCAACGGGCTTTGGAAGAACAGGAAAAATGTTTGCCTGTGAACATTCAGAAGTCGAGCCCGATATTCTTTGTGTGGGCAAAGCTCTTACGGGTGGGTATATGACACTGTCAGCCACTCTTGCTTCAAAAGACGTTGCTGACACAGTATGTGGAGGTGAAGCCAGCTGTTTTATGCATGGGCCAACTTTTATGGGTAACCCGTTAGCATGTGCTGTAGCAGCTGCAAGTTTAGAATTGCTTGAGCAAAATCATTGGCTTCGCCAGACACAACAAATCCAATCCTCTTTTTCAGAACTATTGCCTAGATTAAAAAAATACGACTTAGTGGCTGATGTGAGATGGCTGGGAGCGATTGGAGTGGTTGAAACAACCAACTCAGTCAATATGGAAAAAATACAAGCACTCTTTGTTGAACAGGGGGTATGGATCAGGCCTTTTGGTAAGCTTATTTATATGATGCCACCGTTTATTAGTCAGCCCAACCATATAGAAACTCTCATTGGTGCGATTGAAGCTGCTCTATTAAATCCAACTTGTTTCAATTAAACATTGATACTAAAGAGGCTTCCAATTGGAAGCCTCTTTACATCAAATTAGTCTTGTTCAATCATCCAGCGCTTGAAATTTTTGCGCTCTTCATCACTTGAGCGTAGATACAAAAGCTTTAACTGCAGTGTATTTTCTGATTCTACTACTCCTGCAATAGTCGTCGTTTTTCTCTCGCCTGATCCGACAGCCTCACTTTGCTCAAGTTTCGCTAGCTCTGCTTTAAGCTCCACGACTTTACCTGAATCAAAAACCAAACCACGCTCTTTGTTGTATGCATCTACCAAAGCAGGGACATTTGAATAAGGAAACGCCCCTTCAGCTGGAGGTAGCATTTCTTGAGTATCGGTGACTGTTTTACCATCAATGATAAACTTAAAAATAGGCTCACGCTTATCAACTTTTTTTTCAATGCTGCTGAGTCGATTTGAAACCAACTCTACTTTCAAAATATCCGCATTTTCTAAATCCAGCGTCACGATATACGGGCGAGAAGAGTAATATTCGCGCTTGTGGCCATCTTTGAGCTTACCGTTAAATTCAAACACAAACTGATTGTCACCATTAATCAGCTCATAACTTTCATCTTTGACTTTTTTACCGTTAAGTATTTCCGCTGAAATACCACTGCCTAAATCCAAATCAAGCGCTAGAGAAGGAAGAGAAATAGCAGTCGCCAGTACAGCCAGAAATAGAGGTTTCATTTTTTTCACGTGGTATTCCCTTGTTAAATAACAAAAAGCCAACGCGTGAGCGTTGGCTTTAACTTATTCTAAATAACTAGCAATTAGAATGTGTAGTAAGCACCTAGAACAACTGTATCAGCGTCTTGGTCAGCGCCAGCAGAGAAATCGTTAGAAGTTTCTGCAGTTTGGTACTCACCGAAGATAGTTACATTGTCTAGTAGAGCGTAATCAACACCTAGAACCCAGTTAGACGTATCGCCATTTGCGTCTGCACCAGAAACTGTCGCTTCATCTAGAGACATAACAGCATAAGTAGTGTAAAGGCGAGTCTTCTCAATAGTGTACGCAGCAGCTACACCGTATGCATCACCATCGTAGTATGCAGCAGAGTCATCGAATAGACCCCAGCTGTTGTTACCTTCGAAAGCACCGTAAGTCGCAGCAAAGTAGAAACCTTCAACGTCAACAGATGCAGACACACCCATTACTGAGTAGTCAGTATCTTTTGCTTGTTCGCCAGATACGTATGAAGCACCTACAGAGAACATGTCGTTAATAGCCCAGTCAAAAGAAGCACCTGCAGTATTATCGATATCTTCGTCAGACTCTGTGTTGATATCAGCAACGAATACTAGGCCATCAGTAACCTTAGCTTTGAATACAGCACCATGGCCAGTAGATTCTGCACGGTGACCACCTGTAGAACCCATGTACTCACCTTCGTTAGTGATGTCATCTTTTTGGATAGCATCCATAGAGTCAGCTACGTCACCAACTTCACCAACAGCAAAACCCCATACGTCAGTTTTAACACCAACATGTACGTCATCAAATTTGGCGTTGTTATTAGTTTCATTGTAACCAGAACCAGATTCAATCTCGAATGACGCAAAACCAGTTAGTGAATCACTGATATTGTGCTCTGCATCCAACTGGATTTTAGCCCATACATTAACATCTGGGTCAGTTTGTGTTTTAGTAGTGCCGTTGTCTACTTCTGTTTTTGATAGGTAAGCATCAACTTCACCTTTTAGCTTAACTACAGACGTATCCGTGCTGTAGATCTCGCCAGCGCTAACTGTTGTTGCTGCCGAAGCAACTAAAAGTGCTAATAGAGACTTTTTCATAATAATCCACTGCCTTTTCTATAGAATAGGGGAAATCCTTATCCGGTTCCCTTTATGTTTTTTGATGACAACTCTGAACTCTAACTGGTCAGATGTTGTCGCCACTAAAATTCGGGGTCTAGATTGCAAAAGAATCCTCTCACTGTCAAATGATATAAATAAAACAAATCAAAAAACATAAAAACCTTTCATTACAAAAACTTAGACACATCAAGCATGGTATTTAGAGCAAGATATAAGCAAACTAAGTAAACTATCATCAAAAAGAAAAAACGAAATTATCAACATATAAACCCAAAAATAGTTAAATTAAAGTTAATAAACAGAGCTTTTCTCTTATCAAAAAACACTTATGGAGAGATATATTTTTAAATCAAAAAATATGCTCTAAGTTTATGAAGGTTCAGTTTTTTTTTGTGAAGGAGATCTAGATTTGGCATGAAATGATCTCATTTCGTGAACTACATATCATTTGAAGAAATGTGCTAACATCGCCTTCCCCAATTGAAGGCTCCTGTATGACAACCAGTAAAATCCAGAAATCCATTCGTACCAGTTATCAAAATTTGCAGTCTCAGCTGGATCATTTTGTGCCTCGCAGAGCTCAAAACTATCTCGTTGCAGAGATTGCTAAAACCCTATGTGGCGAGTACCACAAATCAACACGTATGATTGTCGCAGAAGCTGGGACAGGTATCGGGAAATCGCTCTCCTATTTAATGGCAGCGATTCCAGTAGCTTTATTCAATAATCGCAAAGTCGTTATTTCTACTGCCACTGTTGCATTACAAGAGCAGTTAATGAATAAAGATCTTCCTCTTTATAGAAGGCTTATTGATCGGGAGTTCTCTTTCATTTTGGCAAAGGGCAGGCAACGCTATTGCTGCGCAGAAAAACTTGCTGCTGCATGTGGTGCTGATGGCGGTCAAATGACGATGTTTGATAGCAAGCCAAAACGAAAAGACATCGAGCAGCTTGAGTTGATGTATAAGAAACTCGCCCAAAACAAATGGGATGGTGACAGAGATTCTTGGCCAAAGCCGATCCCAGATGAAATTTGGCAGTCCATCGTTAGTGACAAACACAGCTGTAATAACAGCATGCCCGTTCACCGTGACTGCCCTTTTCAAAAAGCACGTTCAGAGTTAGACAAAGCGGATGTCATCATTGCCAACCACAGCCTAGTCATGGCTGATGCAGATCTCGGCGGGGGTGTCATTCTTCCTGAGCCCGAGAACACGATTTACGTTTTTGATGAGGCTCATCATCTACCTCATGTGGCACGAGATCACTCTTCAGCCGCCGCGAGTTTAAAAGGTGCGTCAAGCTGGCTTGAGCGTTTAAATCAATCCGTGACTAAATTTGCCAACTTGGCTGATGAAAAGCGTGTAGGCCGCTTTCGAAATGAGCTTCAGGACTCTGTACAACAGCTCATCCCTTCTCTTACTCAACTGGCTAGTCGTTTTAATGCTGACCAATTTGAGGATGGCTGTTATCGCTTCGAAAATGGTGACCTACCTGCATGGTTAGAGGAGGAATCTAAGCAATTAAAAGTGATGACTCAAAAAGGTGCGCAATCTGTCGCCAAGATTGCCGACCTCATCGCTGAGCAGGTCAAAGATGGTGAGCTTGCCAATCGACTTGCCGAGCCGGCTTTAGCAGAGCTTGGCTTTTACATACAGAGAATGGACAATCTTGCCCAAGTTTGGAATTTGATGGCTGAGCCTCAGCGCGAGAAAGGCGCACCTCTAGCGAGATGGTTGGAAGTCGCCCCAGAGCGTGAAGGTGACTTCGTCGTAAATGTGTCACCACTGGAGGTCGGCTGGCAATTAGATCAACGGCTTTGGAGCCGTTGTATTGGCGCCGTTCTTGTGTCTGCAACCATGAGAGCCCTTAATTCATTTAGTTTTTTCTGTCGACAGGCTGGGATCAGTGAAAAGCCAGAAGACGGTGTCAGGTTTTTAGCTCTTGCCTCCCCGTTCGATTACCAAAACCAAGCAGAACTGCGCGTCCCGAAAATGGCTTATGAACCTCAAGCGCCTCAGTTTACCGATTATTTAGTGGACCGTTTACCAGAGCTTATTGCAAAGAACAAAGCCAATCTTGTTTTGTTTTCATCCTACTGGCAGATGAATCAGGTGACAGATGCTTTATCCTCATATTTTATAAAAAAAGGATGGACGTTACAGGTTCAAGGTAAAGAGTCGCGCTCAGAGATCCTAAAAAAACATAAAACCTTAGTTCAATGTCAAAAAACTAGCATACTATTTGGCACTGGCAGTTTTTCGGAAGGGCTTGATCTTCCGGGAGAATTACTGGAAAACCTGATCATCACTAAGATACCTTTTGCAGTACCCACATCCCCCGTAGAGCAAGCTCATGCCGAATACATTGAAAGTAAAGGCGGTAATCCTTTTATGCAAATCACAGTGCCTGAAGCGAGCAAAAAAATGATTCAATCCGTGGGACGGCTGCTGCGCAAAGAGCGGGATTCTGGTACAGTCATCATCCTTGACCGCCGTATCGTGACTAAGCGATATGGAAAGGCGCTACTCGATTCTCTGCCGCCATTTAAACGTATCATCGAATAACTAGAATTAAGACACTGTATGGAATTTTTTGAACCAACAATGCTGTTGGTGCTAGCGCTGGTCGCCTTCGTTGCAGGCTTTATTGATGCTGTCGCTGGTGGAGGCGGTATGCTGACTGTCCCTGCCCTTCTTTCATTGGGCTTACCCCCTCATATCGCTTTAGGGACCAATAAACTAGCCGCCACGTTTGCTTCCTCGACGGCTGCGTTTACCTACTACAAAAAACGCTTATTCAAGCCTCACTGCTGGGGACGGGCATTTATCGCCACTTTAGTCGGTGCCATACTTGGCACACTGGTTGTCGATCTAATCAGCACCGAGTGGTTGGAAAAAATTCTCCCGCTGATCATCTTGCTGGCGGCGATTTATACCATTTGGCATAAGACACCGCATTCGAACAGTAATGAAATGCCACAGCCATGCCCTAAGTTCAACAAGAAGCAATACCTCCAAGGGTTGAGTATAGGTTTCTATGACGGCATCGCAGGTCCGGGGACAGGCGCATTTTGGACCGTCAGCTCTATGGCTCTCTATCGACTGAATATTTTGCTGGCATCCGGTTTATCGAAAGCAATGAACTTTACCAGTAACTTCACCTCACTAATCACCTTTGCCATTCTTGGTCACATTGATTGGCTGTTGGGGCTAACCATGGGCGTCTGCCTGATGGCGGGAGCTTTTGTCGGTGCGCATTCGGCAATACGATTCGGCGCTAAGTTTATTCGCCCCGTATTTGTTACGGTAGTGAGTATTCTTGCCGTTAAGCTTGCTTATGAGGCTTGGTTTGTAAGCTTATGAATCAATTTAACCGACTGTCATCATTGTTAGAACATCTAGAAAGTGAGGCTGCTCAGTTAGACTCCACCAGAGGCGAGCACTACGGTCCTCTATTTGATCAAAAGTTATTTCGCTGTCAGTCCAAACAATTAGCTCCGTATGTAGACGAAACTCGAGAGACCCTAGACAAAATTCTTATGGAGCAATCATCAAGGTCACTAACACCCGAACAGGCCGAATTTTTGTCTGAACGCCTACTTTGCCAAGTGAGTGCGATTAAGCGAGAGCTTGCCACCCAATCGTTGAGAATAAACGAACCTAGGGATAAGTCTTTCAATCAACAAAGCCTTAACGATCTCTATCAAAATCTAGCTCAGCATCAAGAGTGGGAACTGCGCTTAAAAGATTTGGTTCAAAGTAAGGAAATCGAACATAAGCATGCCGATGCGAGAAGCAAATCACTTGCAGCGCAGACATTGCAGTCGGCTCGTCGCCGCTTACAACGATGCCAGCAAGCTAAAGTCAAAATCGAAAAGCAAATTATCTACAAAGAGCGGAATCAGTAACATGTCATCGAACTCGTCAGGTCTGGATCAAGCGCCAGACGAAATCAAACTCGCCGTTGATCTGATTTATCTTATCGAAAGTAACGACATCGATCCTAAAGTGGCCCTTGCCGCCATCAAGATTGTTAAGTCGGATTTGGAAAGAAAGCTGGAGTCTAACTCGTGAATTATCCCATCAATTTTGATATGGCCGAGTTTCTCACCCAATATTGGCACAAGAAGCCCACCGTAATTAAAAACGGATTTAGTAATTTTGTTGACCCAATTTCTCCAAACGAATTAGCCGGGCTTGCCATGGAGGAAGAGGTTGATTCTCGTTACATTTCCAATTCAAATGGCCAATGGTCTGCACAACACGGCCCTTTTGACGATTCTCTGTTTGAACATCTTCCTGAGTCACACTGGCAGTTAGTTGTTCAAGCCTGTAATCACTGGCACCTTGGGGCAGCCGAGCTCATAGAGCCTTTTAAGCAGCTGCCAAACTGGCTATTTGATGATCTGATGGTCTGCTTTTCCGCACCAGAAGGAGGAGTTGGCCCACACATAGATCAATATGATGTATTTATTATCCAAGGAAGTGGTAAGCGACGCTGGCGTGTCGGTGAACTGGACAAGGGGCAATATCGTGAATCTATCCAAGCTGGTGCGCTGCGACAGATTGAAGGTTTTGATGCCATCATTGATGAAGTTCTCGAACCCGGAGATATTCTCTATATTCCCCCAGGTTTTCCTCACGAAGGAAATACATTAGAGCCAAGCATGAGCTACTCTATGGGTTTCCGCTCCCCCAAAGAACAAGAACTGCTCAGTAATTTCGCTGACTATGTGCTAGCCAATGAAAAAGGCGATGTTCACCTGCATAACCCTGAGATGACGGTTCAGCATCAATACGGCGAGATACTCAACACTGACTTAGAAAAGCTGACAGCCATGCTTCGTTCAGCCCTACAATCAGAATCCGATATCCGAGAGTTTATGGGGGGCATGTTAAGTCAGTCTCGCCATCAGCTCGATATTGTCGAACCTGAAGAGTCGCTCAATACTCTAGAAATCTACCACCATCTAGAATCACTGGGCAGTTTACGCAAAGTCTCTGGTTTACGCGCGCTGTACCATGAGAATGAATCTACACATGTTTACATTAACGGTGATGCTTATCTGGCTGAGTCACAACATCTCGTCGACCTACTGTGTAATCAAGAGTCGATTGAGATCGAACACATCGATGGCAAATTATCTGACTCACAAATGCAGCTACTTACAACACTAGTTAACCTTGGTTACTGGTACCTAGATTAGGTAGCAAAAGGGCCTCATCAAGAGGCCCTTTACTTTTACACTTTAAACTGGCTCACCAGCTGTTGCTGTCTTTGGGACAAATTTCCAATTTGCCTACTGACAGTTTCGGACTCTTCTGCTTGAGATAAGATTTGTGCGCTCAAGTCTCGAATATTGCTGACGCTCTGATTGACCTCCGTAGAGACCGACTGCTGCTCTTCAGCCGCTTTCACAATCTGCGAGTTCATATCGTTAATCGAAGCAATGGCTTCAAAGATATTGTTCAGTTGCAACACCGCTCTTTCAACTTGCTGAGCAGAATCGTTGGCGAGATCATTACCGTCTTGAATGGCATTCACCACATCTTGCGTCCCCTTTTGAACATCTTCAATCACTTGACGAATCTCTCCCACAGAAGACTGAGTTCGGCTAGCGAGGTTGCGTACCTCATCAGCAACAACCGCAAAGCCACGCCCTTGGTCACCGGCCCGTGCAGCTTCGATAGCAGCGTTTAATGCCAGCAAATTTGTCTGTTCAGAAATCCCTTCAATAACCGTCAATATCTCAGTGATGTTGGCATTATTCTTCGCTAACTCTTCAACAACAGGCACCGCTGCCGTCATTCTCTCAACCAAACGAACCATCTCATCCTGAGATTGTTCTATTACTTTTTTACCTGAGTCTGCAGCGACGTTGGCTTTTTCAGCTTCACTGACAGCCACTTCCGCGTTTTGAACAACAAGGCCTGCCGTTTGTGTCATTTCTTCAGAGGCGGTGGCCACCAAATCGACTTCTTTAAACTGAGAATCACTGCTTGAGCGAGTTTGCTGAGCTGCGATTCGAGACTGCTCTGTCGTCGTACCTATCTGCAACGTCGTTTCTACGACATCACTAATAATAGACTGAAGCTTATCAAGGAATTTGTTGAACCCAGTAGCAAGCTGACCAATCTCGTCTTGGGATTTCACATCCAGCCGTTGAGTTAAGTCCCCTTCACCAGATGCAATATCATCCAACCTCGCAACCACTTCACGAATGGGTTTGACTAAACGAGAGGCCATCAACGCGATGGTCACTAAACCAAAAATAACCAAAATTAAGCCCGCTAGTACTTCGGTTTTCACACTCGACTCTACTTGGTGACTGATGGTCTGATCAAGCATCTCTGCATCAGCCAACACACTGCTTCTTGGCATATCAAATAATACACCCCAAGTTTGATTAGCAACCATAATAGGGGCAAATACGCTCAACCATTTTCCATCTGCACTCCATTGGGTTTGCACCTCTTGGCCAAACAGAAGGTCCGTCAGTTGGTCATTGGACAACGTCTTACTATTGAAAGCTTGACCGACTGCATGAGAAGGATCATCACTAGCAATTAAGGAACCATCCAAGCTGATAATATTGACATTTCCGCTACCATCAAAAAGCTGGCTGTCTGACTCAGCCACAATATTCGCCATCGTATCTAGGCGAAGATCAGTACCAAAGAAGCCAATCACAGTATCATCAATCATGATAGGAACAGATATAGAGGTAGCCAGAACCTGTCCACCAGCTTGGCTGATGAATCTAGGCGTGCTAACACATGAACCGCCACTAGATAGCGGGCAAAAGAATCTCTCACTATTTTGAGTATCTTCCAGTGCAGCTTCACTTAGCACATTCGATACAACATTCTCTCCATTTTGCGCTGTCACCCAATAAGGCGCAAATTGCCCTCTCTCATTCGAGCCTACGTATTCCGCATCAACGTAGTTACTGTCTTCGCCATCTAACATGTTGGGCCTAAATACCAAGTAAGCTCCCTGAATAGATTCAAAGCCCAATACTGATTTGCGCACCATTTCATCCAGCGCTGTGCGTAATTCTTCACTATCTCCAAAATTTTCTTCGGTATTGGTTTTCAGAAACAGTGCGTTCGATGCCAACATCTCAGCGCGATACAAAGCCTCATTGAGGTATTCGGCAACCTCTGTCGCATTGAGTAAGGCTCGAGTTTCAAGTAGTTGTTCCGATTTATTGATAACAGATGCAGCACTCTGTGCTTTGATCTGCTGCTGGTTAGTCACCGCGTTGTAGACAGAGAACCCGATCAGGGATAGAGATGTGATGAGCAGGCAGCAACCTGCTAGTAAGGTTATTTTCCATTGAACGGAAAGGGCTCGCATAGTACATCCTTATAAGCAAACTCATTCATACAGATTAAGAACAAAAGCAGATTCTACATTCCGAGACCAATTACAACATATTGCAATCAATTATCAATTGAAATATTACCAATATGTTAATACCAATCAGTCACTGTTAACTTTAGGCGCAGGATAAAGAAAGTGGTAATATCGGAAAAATTTCAATTCGTTGAATTATTTCAATAATAAGGAATAAAAATGAAAGTCATCAGCTTTAATATCAATGGTCTTCGTGCACGCTTGCATCAATTACAGGCAGTTATTGATAAGCATCAGCCAGACGTAATCGGTCTTCAAGAGATCAAAGTGCATGATGAAGCTTTCCCTATCGAAGACGTTGAAGCGATGGGCTACAAAGTCTACTTCCATGGTCAGAAAGCACACTACGGTGTTGCTATGCTATGTAAGAAAGAACCGCTTTCAGTGCAGAAAGGCTTTCCAACTGACAATGAAGAACATCAAAAGCGTATGATCATCGCGACGTTTGAAGATGATAATGGTGAGAAAGTCACCGTGCTCAACGGCTACTTCCCACAAGGTGACAACATCAGTCACGAAACCAAATACCCTTACAAACGCCAGTTCTACAAAGACCTGATGACTTACCTTAATGATCATCACAACAGCGACGAACAGCTTATCGTGATGGGCGATATCAATATCAGCCCAATTGATGCCGACATCGGCATTGGAGAACCTAACCGTAAACGCTGGCTGAAGACAGGTAAATGTTCTTTCCAACCAGAAGAGCGTGAATGGTTGAAAACATTAATGGACTGGGGGTTTGTGGATACCTTCCGCCAGCTTCACCCTGAGGTAGAGGATCGTTTCTCATGGTTTGATTACCGCTCACGCGGTTTTGATGACAATCGGGGGCTGCGCATTGACGTGGTACTGGCGACACCAAAGCTCGCTGAAAAATGTATCGAGTCAGATATCGACTACGAACTGCGTGGTATCGAAAAACCTTCCGACCACGCGCCGATTTGGTCAACGTTTAAATAGCGAAAAGAGGTCAAGGGGTGACGTGTTTTGTCACCCTTTTTGCATGCCCAAACGCAACATATTGGTCCCAACGTCGATGCGATTTTCAGTGGCCTATTTCTAGTCTTACTCGGATTGATTATCGACTAGATTCCAGAAGTCACTCCACGACGTGTCTTTAATGGCACGGTGTTTAATTTGATTGCCACCCAGCGTATACATGACTCGTCCTGCATTTTGCGCTTCAAGCCTTTTCTTATGCGCTGAAAGTGGCGACTCACTATCATGTCTCTCAAACAATTGCTCAAGGATGCGAGTCAGCCATACCTTAGTTTGTTCAGTGAATTGATTTTGGTTTTTCAGCTTTCGCCGTACCAATAATTCTGCCGCCTCAATATAGGCCCTTTTGGCTTCCTTATCTTCCACCTTATCCCAGAACTTGGTCTCATCCACCCCTGCACTGACAAAGATCCGATTAAGTAACCTTTTTACCGCCTGATCATCGGATATCCCTATGTCATCGATATAGTAATACTTATTGCAAAACACAACGTAAGGCTCTGACTTATCCAACCTCTTCTTTGGGATGGAAGGCACATCCAACTCCCAAGCATATCGCCCTAAAACGTCATCCCATACTGTTTCAAGAGAAATATGATTGTCTTTGTGCATATCCAATTTGAGCTGAATTGCCGCTAGCACGCCGTCAGAAGTGAGAAACTCACAGTTACGCAAACTGTAAAAATTGCCAAAAGCGCTATATGCCCCACCCATGCCCAATTCGTTTTGATACTCAGGGTCCAACTGAGATCGCGCTTCAACCCGACTAATGCCGATTTGCCCAAGGTGAAGATATTCACTTAAGCTGAACACGTTGGTTCTGGGGAGGATGTTCGCGTCTTCATTAACGCCAGATTGATGACCAAAATAGAGGGTACTTTTGTAGTTCTCCGCTAACGCAACATGTACGCACCTTTGCTGAGTGCGATTCAGGCCATGAGGCGCATCCATCACATCGGTCAGGTCAATCAAATTTGTTCCCACCGCGGCGCAATAGTTCTGCCAATCGGTGACCTCACCTGGCGTTAATTTACTACCCACGAAACAAATATCATGCATGGGTAAATGCTTATCTTCATTGATTTCATTGATGATGTTTACAATGTCTTTAAAGGCTTGCATGTAAGTGCTGTGTCTTTCATTTCTCGGATCCCAAACCTCGCTTTTGGCTCGCCGGTTAATGTTGAATATCGCCAGGCACTTTTCTCTGTTTCTAACCTGTACAATGTTTTTCGAGTTTAGATATTGTATGACACTCAGATCATTGTTGATTTTGTCTTTATAGAATAGCAACGCTTGTCGGCGGATATCGCGATCATAAGTGTTGTTGTCATATTCTTGGTAATGATGGACTTTATCTGCGTGCTTTTTGACTTCATTGACATCCTTGGTGGTCAACCAAACATAGTCCCGCCCCTCTTGGAGTAAGCCAAGATCTCTAATGTGCTGATTGATTGCCGGGATATTTCGATTAAATTCTTCCTGCTCAGACCCTTCTTTGGGAGAATCAAAATATTCAAATACCGTAATCGGTCGCGACATTTCGTCTTTGAAGGCGACGTATTTGTAGGCATTCATATCCCCTCTGGCACTGGGTGGGTAATGCACAAAAGGCCTTTTTGAATTCAAAAGCCTTAAGACCAAACTTTTTTTATACTGCGCTATATCTGGCTGTGAAACGATGTCAGTTAAATATTTATTGCTCATTGATTTCTCACTTAGAAAATGAATACCATAAAATCAAAACGCACCACCTAAAGATATCGACTCTATAAAGCAAGATATTTCAAACAATTAGCTAAACACCGATTTTAAATTATTCGCTAAGCCTCAACATTAGACAGTCCTACCAGCGTTATATGCAGGTTTATCTTAGTGGCTTATTACTGTGAGTAATTGGGCTGTTAAGTGAGAAATCAGGGGAAAATTAGGGTTTGATGAATCCGCTATTAGCGAATGTCATCTTCTTAGGGACAGGCATGATTCGTCGCTCGCGGTCTAAGTAGAAACCCACATTGACTGCCAATTATAGAAATTACGGGTATAAAAAATCCGGAGCCTAGACTCCGGATTTGCTTTCTAATTTTGATGCTCAATTAGATAGTAATAAAGTCTGCTTTGTAGTCAGGGTTAACATCAGCATCATAATCAACACCTTCAACGCCAAAGCCAAATAGCTTCAAGAACTCTTCTTTATACTCAACGTAGTCTGTCAGCTCTTTAAGGTTCTCAGAGGTGATTTGTGGCCATAGGTTACGGCAGTGCTGCTGAATGTCATCACGCAGTTCCCAATCATCCAGACGCAGGCGGTTCTTGTCATCAACTTCAGGCGCAGAACCGTCTTCCTTGTATAGACGCTGGCTGAACATACGGAAGATTTGTTCCATACAACCTTCGTGTACGCCTTCTTCACGCATTTTTTTGAATACCATTGCAATATATAGCGGCATTACTGGGATTGCAGAGCTTGCTTGAGTCACGACAGACTTCAAAACTGCAACGTTTGCGGTTCCACCTGTTGCAGAAAGCTTCTCGTTTAGAGCAGTCGCAGCACGGTCTAGATCCATTTTCGCTTTACCTAGCGCACCATCCCAGTAGATTGGCCAAGTAAGCTCAGTACCTATGTAGCTGTATGCAACGGTTTTACAACCTTCAGCTAGAACGCCAGCATCAGAAAGCGCGTTGATCCAAAGTTCCCAATCTTCACCGCCCATTACTGTGACAGTGTCTTTGATTTCTTCTTCAGTAGCAGGCTCAACGCTTGCTTCGATGATGACATCTTTGTTGGTGTCAACAGCGGTAGACGTGTAAGTCTCACCGATTGGCTTTAGCGATGAGCGAATCACTTCGCCCGTTTCTGGCATTTTACGCACTGGAGAAGCCAGTGAGTAAACCACCATATCGATTTGGCCTAGATCTTCTTTGATGAGATCAATTGTTTTTTGCTTCGCTTCATTAGAAAAAGCGTCGCCATTCAGACTCTTCGCGTAAAGACCTTCTTCACGAGCCAGCTTTTCGAAGGCAACTGAGTTGTAGAAACCTGCTGTGCCTGGCTTTTTCTCTGTGCCTTCTTTTTCAAAGAACACACCGATAGTTGAAGCGCCGCCACCAAATGCCGCAGCGATACGAGAAGATAGACCGTAGCCACTTGAAGCACCAACAACAAGAACACGCTTAGGCGCGTTTTTGATTGGGCCTTGTGCTTTTGTGTAAGCAATTTGTTCTTTTACGTTAGCTTCACAACCCACAGGGTGCGTTGTAGTACAGATAAATCCACGAATTCTAGGTTTGATGATCATATTCAACTTCCTTTAAAAAACTCCGCTAGGATAAAAGGTTCAACACCAGTTCGCATCTAATTTCTGTAAAAATGTCGGCAAAATGCAAGTGGTTGGAGCACTTTCATACGAGTTTTAGATTTCGCCCAAAAAAGAAAGGCACCCGCTAAGGTGCCTTGACTGATTATGGATTAGCGCTTTATGCAACACTATCCAATTTTGGCTTTACCGGCGCTTGACCCGTTCTCACTTCACTAAAGTCGTGGCTAAAGTCATCGACCTGAATCGCTTGGTAGCGCAATGCATCCGCAGCAACAATTTGATCGACTTCGTCCTGAGTCAGCACGTTGGCTTCAAGCGCTTGTGCGAGGCGATCTTTAAGTAGGCCTTTGCGGGCAACCTTGCCCTCTTTGGCTGCTCTCATTAGCTTGCGTTCAAGGCTCTTCACCCCGTACATCGCAAGGAAAGCATTTTCCATCAGACCAACGCTGTCGTCCTCTTCTTTACCGATATAACAAAGATGGGTTAAGCGATCGCGGTGCGCTCCTGGTGTCATCAAACTTTCAGCCAATTTCACAGTTAAATTGTCACTTGGCTTGGTAAAGTGGTTACCCAATGGGAAGATCAGCACCTTCAACAAACGGCCCACTGCTTTTTGAGGATAGTTGGTAAACGCTTCTTGAAGCGCTTTCGCAGCGTTATGCAGACAATGTTGAACCGCATAATGCACGTAATCAAGATCCTGCTGCTGACGACCTTCATCTTCGTATTTCTTGAGCGCGGCTGAACCCATGTAAAGGTATGCTAGAACATCACCTAAACGCGCCGAGATCATTTCTTTACGTTTTAGATCTCCACCCAAGGTCGCCATTGCAATATCAGAACTTACGGCCAGAGCACGGCTTAGACGAGTCAGGTCTTTGTAATAACCTTGAGTCGGACCGCTCATATCGGCTTTGATGAAGCGTGAACCAGTGAGGGCTGCCGCAAACGCACCAAATGTATTCTTAGTCGCATGGGCAATATGCTTGAAGAGTAACTCATCAAATTCTTTTGCCCCTTGCTTCTCATCTGGGTTCGCTGCCGCTTCCATTTCTTTTAGAACAAATGGATGACAACGCGTCGCACCTTGACCAAAGATCATCAGATTTCGAGTCAAAATGTTTGCCCCTTCCACCGTAATGGCAACCGGAATGCCTAAGTAGTGCGTCGCCAAATAGTTCATCGGACCGTCCTGAATCGCACGACCCGAGTGAATATCCATCGAATCATTTAAGATGGTGCGCGCCATTTCTGTCATATGGTATTTAGCAATTGCCGTTACAATGCCCGGCTTTTCTTTGAGATCCAAAGATGTCGTCGTTAGAGTACGTGTCGCTTCCAACAAGTAGGTAAGGCCACCAATTCGGCCCATTGCTTCAGCCACACCTTCAAACTTACCAATCGACATACCGAACTGCTTACGAACATAGGCATAAGCACCCGTGGTGCGTGATGTTAGATGACCAATCGCGGTGCCCAGTGCTGGTAATGAGATACCACGCCCTGCAGACAGACATTCCACCAGCATACGCCAGCCTTTACCTGCGTAATCCTGACCGCCAATCAGCCATTCCATTGGAATGAACACATCTTTACCACGCGTTGGGCCGTTCATGAAAGCAAGACCTAGTGGGTCATGACGCTCGCCAATCTCAACCCCTTTGTGATCGGCAGGGATAAGAGCACAGGTGATCCCCAACTCTTTCTTATCGCCCATCAAGCCATCTGGGTCGTACATTTTAAATGCAAGACCAAGTACGGTGGCGACTGGCGCCAGCGTGATATAACGCTTGTTCCAGTTAAGGCGAATACCCAGTACCTCTTTGCCTTCGTGTTCGCCATAGCACACGATACCATCATCAGGAATGCCGCCAGCATCAGAGCCAGCTTCAGGGCCAGTTAATGCAAAACATGGAATATCCGTACCATCGGCAAGACGTGGTAACCAATAGTCTTTTTGTTCTTGAGTCCCGTAGTGTGAAAGAAGTTCGCCTGGGCCTAATGAGTTCGGTACCATGACAGAAACGGCAGTACTAATACTGCGTGTTGCAATTCGAGTGACGATTGTCGAATTTGCTAACGCAGAAAACTCTCGACCACCGTATTCTTTAGAAATGATGAGTGAGAAGAAACGCTCTTTACGTAGGTACTCCCAAACTTCAGGAGGCAAGTCGCGGTCTTCTTTAACGATCTTATGGTCATCAAGCATTCCCAACAAAGTTTCCAACTCATTATCAATGAAAGATTGCTCTTCCGCGGTCAAAGTTGGCGTTGGATATTGGTGTAACTTGGAGAAGTCCGGGCGACCAGAGAACAGCTCCCCGTCCCACCAAACACTACCCGCTTCCATCGCTTCCTTCTCTGTGCTGGAAAGCGGTGGCAGTACTTTTTTAAACATTTTGAAAGCTGGGTCACTGACCCATTTTCTACGTAGAGAGCACATAATCAGATCCTTTTGTTCACAGTTGGTGGTCTAATTTATATTTGTTTTATGTTTCGATTTGTCTATTTACTCAGCTGCAACACCAGCCGCCAAGTATGGGATAAGCTGATCGACAATTGACTTCGCGTCCATCTGCTTCCCGTAAGCATTCTCAGCAATTTCCATCAGAGCTTGGCTTGACGCCATCGTGAAGACACAAGTCCCCAAGGTGAAATGCAATCTCCAGAACAGCTCTTCCTGAGTCAGTTTAGGATTCGCCTTCATTACTGATTCAGTAAATAAAGACAACGTATCCTGATAACGAGTGGTAATAAACCAGCGTAAATGACCTTGTACATCGGTATAGCCACGGCCGATCAACAACATGAAACGACTCGTACCATTAGGTCTGACATCATTGAGCGCACGCAAAGGCCCTCGCAATGATTCAAATACGTCGGACATTGCGTAATCTTCGTTGAGATTAAGATTGATCAAGGCATCTTGAACCGCTGGCATAAATGCCTCCAAATAGCGATTCAATACGGCACGTACCAATGTCTTCTTATCACCAAAGTGATAGTTCACCGATGCTAGGTTGACACCCGCTTTGCTGGTTATCGTACGCAATGACGTGTCATTGAAACCGTGTTCTGCAAACAGAGCTTCCGCAACATCTAGGATTTTCTCTTTGGTCGTATTTCTCATCGACATTTCAATCACTCGTATTAAACAACTGTTTGAAATATACAACCGAAACAAATAACCAACAAGTTTTTAACATCACACTTTTGAACATTGGTCCGACCAGATATCAAAGTTGCTAGATAACCTTCTGAAGAAAAAATTAAATTTTTTTGCTTTTGATGGAACTGATTTGAATAAAGGGGGTCTGAATAGGTGTAGTTAGCAGAGCCTTCTTAAGTTTACAGGCCGTAATACTTGTTTTCTTGACTGACACTACTAATTTACGCTGCTTTTTCTTATTAACTCCTATGTTTTGTATCAGCCCAGGGCCAGATTGCTCTGGGCTTTTTTTATCCTATTATTTTCTACAATACTTCTAGGCCATAACCTTTCCCATATGCCATCAACCTTACGTGCATCGGTTTTTGATCCACCTTCATACATTTGAACCTTATTCGAGTAAGATAGCCCTCCTTCATGCACAGACAGACAGACAAATGAAACTTAGCGACACGCCAATCACTCAGCATCAATTCGATGGTATTGATTTTTACCTAAAACGTGATGATCAGCTGCATAGCCACTTCAGTGGTAACAAAGCGCGCAAGTTCATGACACTGTTGGAAGGAGATTACCCAAATACAAAAACGCTGATTAGCTATGGCAGTGCACAAGCCAATTCACTCTATTCATTAGCAGCACTGTGTGCAATCAAGGGCTGGTCATTGGAATTTTACGTAGATCATATCCCCCAATGGTTAATTGAAAGACCTATCGGTAATTATCGTGGTGCGCTAGACCTTGGTGCCAGCATCATCCCCGTCAATGCACTCAACCTTCACCCAACTGAATTCATTAAAACTGTCCGTCAGCCAGATTCCACCTGCCTAGTCGTCGAAGAAGGTGGTCGCTCCAACGATGCCCGATTGGGGGTTGAACAACTTGCCCGTGAAATATTGTCTTGGACTCGCTTTGAAACAGGTAAAACGTTTACCGTCGCCTTACCTTCAGGAACGGGCACCACCGCTTTATACCTACATCAATTTCTTAAAATGCATCATATCGAGGTCATTACTTGCCCATGTGTCGGAGGTAAGGAGTATCTTATCGAGCAATTTAAACAGCTCGGCGAAACCGATTTCCCACATATCCTTGAACTCGAAAACAAACATCATTTCGGCAAACTTTATCGCCAAGATTACGAAATCTGGCGTAAACTTTTGGAGCAAACTGACGTTGAATTTGATTTACTCTACGACCCAATGATGTGGCAATGCTTACGGTCTTGGTTTGCGGAGAACCCTGATAAAACGATCATTTACGTCCATCAAGGTGGCTTACTGGGGAACGAAAGTATGCTACCTCGTTATCAGCGTAAATATGGAGACTAAAGAGAAACAAACACAATCACACATTTTTCTCGGTAACGACTTAATCGCGACTAAGGATCGGTCGCCTATAACTTATGATTTCGTCTAAGGAGAGTTTATGCGCATCAATCTATTCACTTTGCTGTTGTTGGCATCAGCATCCGCTTCAGCAAACGTTATTACGACGCCCGGCAAAGCCGTCATAGCCATTGATGGAAGCGAAGCGGCCAAGCGGGTTTGTTACTATCAAGACCAAGGATACTCATTAGGCGCGATACTTCAGGTCGGAGAACACTACATGAAGTGCACCGAAGCCAATGATTTTGAAACTAACGGCGCGTTAAAATGGGCTCCTCTCAATGAACAAACGCAATCGGAACCCAAGCAGACAAACCCAAGCGTAAAAAGCTATTCGATTAACTGATTTATTGTTCAAACGAATGCAGGAACGCTGCTCCGCGAACACCTGACGAGTCACCATGAACGTTTTTCACAATGCGCGTTTTGGCTGATTTATTAAACGTATACTGGTTAAGTTTTTCATTGACAAGCGGATACACGGCATCAACATTTGACATCCCACCTCCAAGAACAATTACTTCAGGGTCGATAAAATTGACAATGGAAGCACATACGCGAGCTAGTTGGTCACAGTAGAGATCAAAATGCTGTCTTGCATCTTGGTTACCTTGCGCATACATAGCCATAATTTTTTTCGAATCCGCAGGATAGTACTTCTCTGAAAATGAACGACTAAATCCAGTACCAGATACAAATGACTCAGTACAGTTAAGCGAACCGCAGTAACACTCAACTGGTTGACCGTCTTTTTCCTTATCGTATCCAGGCAATGGGTTATGTCCTAACTCTCCGCCTAGCTTATTTAAACCCGTCACTAAACCATTATTGATGATGACGCCAGAACCACAGCCCGTGCCAATAATCATAGTGACGCAGGAGTTCTGTGCCTGTTTTGCTGCCCCATCTTTAAACTCGGACAGCGCAAGGCAATCAGCATCATTGGCGAGCGCAACGGGAACATCAATAAACTTGCGCAAATCCCCAATGAAATCTTGACCATTTAACACCGTGACATTCGCCCCTTGCATCAGCCCATCGTTACCCACCGAGCCACAACAACCAATGCCAATCGAATCAACCTCACCATATTTCTCAACTTGTTTGATCACAGTGAGGACTGAATGGAGAAACCCTTGATAGCTTTTGGTATCCGTTGACTCACGATACTTGATTAGCGTTGCATAGGTCTCTTTATCTAACCCCACACCTTCTATTTTTGTCCCACCTATATCCAGCCCTACCAGCATAGTTTTCCTCGTCATCGTCCTGCTAAAATTTCACTTCATCATGACATAGTCACACTCCTATCTCTTTTATCTTGCTCATGATATTGGCAAGTTTGTAAACTAGACGAGTTTAGGCCTGAGAACTTTTTGGCCATTTGCTAGCGGTATTTTTTGTAAGGTATAAGAATGTCTCACTCTGCTCCATTTTTCCTATTGGAAAACGTTATTCAAAACTACCCTTGGGGTAGCCACGATTCGATCAATACATTGTTTGGTATCGCCAACCCTGACCATCAGCCTCAAGCGGAAATTTGGATGGGCGCCCACCCAAACGGCTGCTCAAAGATCCAGGTTGATAATAAAACCGTACTGCTTTCTGACTACATAGAGCAAAACCCAGACCAAACCATCGGTGCAGAGACAAATCAACGCTTCGGTGAGCTGCCTTTCCTGTTTAAAGTGCTAGCTGCCGCACAAGCGCTGTCCATCCAAGTACACCCGTCCAAAGCACAAGCTGAAGAAGGATTTGCGAGAGAAGACAAAGCCGGTATTGACCGCGGGGCATCTAACCGAAATTACAAAGACCCTAACCATAAACCGGAATTGGTTTACGCTCTTACACCTTATATGGCGATGAATGGTTTTCGTGATTTTAACGATATTATCGCGCTATTTGACGCCCTCAACGCGCAAGTTCTGCAATTCGATATTGACGCATTTCGTTCAGACCTTTCTCCGCAAGGGTTACAGAAATTCTTTAAAGCGATACTAGAGCTTGATGGCGAGAAGAAGTCGAAAGCGCTTGATGCACTGCTAAGTTGGGCGGGAAATAGTAAAGATCCACTGGCAACACTGGTTTTAGCACTCAACAAACAATATCCGAACGATGTGGGCTTACTTGCTCCGTTGATGTTGAATGTACTAGAGCTCCAGCCGGGTGAAGCCATGTTTTTAGATGCAGGTACTCCTCATGCCTACATCAAAGGCACAGGTCTAGAAATCATGGCTAACTCTGATAACGTGTTGCGTGCAGGCTTAACCCCTAAATACATGGATGTTGAAGAGCTGGTCAATAGTTGTAAATTCGAAGCACTGGATAACAACAAAATCTTGACTCAACCAATTACAGACGGTTGCGAGCTAAGCTTTCCAGTTCCTGTCGACGACTTTAAATTCTCTGTGCTCCAACAGCCAGAAAATCATACATTGGTGTTGAGCCGAGCAGAGATCATCTTCGCCATCGATAACGATGTAACACTGCAAGCTGGTGACAATACCTTAGTTCTAAGTAAAGGGCAGTCCGCTTTCGTCCCTCTATCAACCCTAACGATCAATGTCAGCTCGCAAGGTGCAGTCGCAAGAGCGCATTAAGCTTTTACGCTTGAAGTGATACAAATTAAACAATGTAAAGGAGCAATCAATTTGCTCCTTTTATTTTACAAACTTTTAGCGCGTGAGAATATTCTATGATTCAGCCTATTGCGACTCGACTCACCAAAGGGCAAGACCTAAAAAAGCAAATTCAGTCTCTGGTAAAACAACATAGTATTCAGGCAGGAACAATTGCATCCTGTGTAGGGTGTTTGCAACAAATCAGCATTCGCCTCGCAGGCGCCGAACAATCCATAACGCTAACCCAACCTTTTGAAATTGTTTCAGTGATGGGGACACTGACCCCAAATCACCAACACATCCACATTTCGGTCGCAAATAGCGCAGGTCAGGTAATTGGCGGCCATCTTCTCGAAAACAGTATCATAGACACCACAGCAGAACTGATCCTTCACAAGTACCCTAACCTGAATTTTTCCAGAGAACAGGATGAAACAACGGGGTATACCGAGTTGGTGATTGGAGGTTGTTGAGATAAGAAGTAATGGATGGTAATGACTCCAGCCTCTTTAAAACACCCACCTATTACCTTAAGTAGGCATAAGCCTGACAGACCAGAGCGCTGTTTAGACCTCGTCTTAACAACATAAAAATCCAAGTGCACGAATACACTTGGATTCTGACATCCTCGTAGGCTCGTTCAACCGTCCATTTCGGGCTTAACTAATCAGCACGGGTGCTGCTTGTATCTGAGTAAGCAGTGATGAAACACGATCTGAGCTTTGTACTCTCTAGCGCGTATAGGTCGCTGTCAATGTCGCTTTACCTAAAGCCACACTATTTAAGGTAAACCCGACTACTGCTGCGGGCGTTTGTGCATTAAGATCTAAGGTGGCAGTAGGAAGCGCCCAAACAGTAAACTGGTAGCGATGCATACCATCTCCAACGGGCGGGCACGCACCTCCATAGCCGGTCGTGCCAAAGTCGATTCGAGATTCTGTGCCACCTAATTTGTTAATGTCTGCTCCGCGGGGTAATGCATTAACAGAAGCCGGAATGTTAAATGCCAACCAATGCCAGAAGCCACTGCCTGTCGGTGCATCGGGATCATACACTGAGATTGCATAGCTCTTGGTCCCAGCAGGTGCTCCCTTCCATGTCAGCTGAGGAGACAAATTGTCACCATCACAACCCCAGCCCTGATACTCAAAGGTTTTCTGCATCGGATGGCCTTCAATAACGTCTTCGCTCATAAGTTCAAACGCCTGAACAGAGCCCGTCGTTAGGATACCGACTGCCAGTAAAGATTTAGCTATCTTTTTCATTGTTGTCCTTTCCTGTTTTGTTTAAAAGTAGCAGCTTGAGCCCAGTGCCTTTAGCCATACGTAGGGTAATCGGTATACCCGCGTTCATCACCACCAAACAGTGTCGCACCATCCAGCTCCTGCAGAGGCTGTTGATGCTTTAGGCGTGCCACCAAATCTGGGTTAGAAACAAACGGACGCCCAAACGCGACTAAATCTACATACCCTTTTTCGAGTACGATCTCCGCACGTTGTTGGGTGTAGCTGCCCGCGACAATAATGGTATTGGTGAAGTAGTCACGCAGCTCAGCTCTGAAACTTTCGGGAATCACTGGCGCGTCATCCCAGTCAGCTTCCGACAGATGTAAGTAAGCAATATCACGAGCTTGAAGTTGCTTAGACGCTTTTAAAATCGTCGGTACAATCTCCGGGCAGTTCATGTCCTTAAACGTGATGAAAGGCGCCAGTCGCACTCCGACTTTATCAGCACCGATGGCATCACTAACGGCATCGACCACCTCTAATAAAAAGCGGATACGGTTTGCCTGAGTTCCGCCGTATTGATCGGTTCTGTGATTGGAGTTTGTGCGCAGGAACTGATCAATCAAGTAACCGTTACCGCCGTGAATTTCAACGCCATCGAAACCCGCTTCAATCGCACGCTTTGCCGCATAAGCAAAATCGCTCACCACTCGGTCAATATCTGCCTGAGACATGGCTCTTGGCTCGACACAATCCACCATATTGCCATCGCCATTTTCGTCGGCGATCCACACTTGAGTATCTACTGGCTTCAGAGCTGATGGCGCGATAGGTTGCTCGCCGTTTTGAAAACTTGGGTGCGATACGCGACCGACATGCCAGAGCTGACAAAACATGACAGCACCTTGTTGTTTGGCGGCTTGAGTCACGGTTTTCCAACCCGCGACTTGTTCGTCGGTGTATACGCCCGGAGTGAAAGAATAACCTTGCGAATCGTCAGAAATCTGTGTTGCTTCAGAGATAATTAAGCCCGCGGTCGCGCGTTGCTGGTAATAAGTTGCCATCATTGGGTTAGGTATATTACCCGGCTGGCTGGTGCGCGCTCGGGTCATGGGTGCCATTACAACACGGTTTTGCAGATCCAGTTGCTTTAGTTGCGTCGGTTCAAATAGTTTGCTCATCATCGGTTCCTCAGTTAAGACGCGGTCACTGGGATGATTGCTAACGAACTCCAGTCGACCTGATAATCATGGAGTCAGTATATTGATCAGAGCTAGTTTGATAATTAGGGGAAATTTGAATTAACTATTCGGCTCAGCCAAATAATGACGAATGAGGGGCTGAATGGGTGAGCCGCCTCAACTAAAGATCAAGAAGCGGAGAGCATGGCATTGTAACCGATGTGATAGTGGACAAGATATCAGGGTACGACAGAACTATGACTAGTGTGTCGCAGGATAAGTTATCGACTATTCGGTTTGGATAAAAAGTGTTTTTAGGTTGGCTGCCCTTCTCTTTGCCGTCACCGATCACGTATTGTGAATAGTACGTTTCCCTTCAGGCACAAGGCAATCATATGCGTATAAAGGCCATCGATCACTTTACCATCAGAACCTCTAACCTAGATATAACCATACAGTTCTTTGAACAGTCTCTTGGGCTGCAGCGCGGCCCTCGCCCTCAATTTGCTTTTCCAGGTGCTTGGATGTACAACGATGATGGACACCCTATTTTACATCTAGTGTCTCTCCCTGCTGGGCATACTCCCAAAGCTCTGGTGGATTATTTAGGAGGCAAAGAAGGCCAATCAGGCTCAGGGGCCATAGACCATATCTCATTCAAAGGGCACCACCTCGCATCAACTCAGCAGCACTTGACGCAACTGAAGATTCCTTTTCGTGAACGCGTGATCCCGCAAATCAATGAGCATCAGATCTTTCTCGACGATCCAAACGGTATCACGATTGAAATTATTTTCCCTTTTTCACCCGACAACAAGATAGTAGGCGCCCCATTACCCGTGGTCGAACTCACTTAACAATGTGTGTGGGGGGGCTCTGGACTTTAGGGGATATCTAGCCGCTGATGAGTTTTATTCCACACCCATTTTGCTCTTACTGTATCGTTTTATCAGTCGGCTCATGACACGGTCAGAAGGTAAGAGCGAATTCGGCATCTCGACCTGTATTAGCTCGTGAGTTATATATGCCGCAATCACTTATGGTGATGTGTGTCCGTGTTGGTCATATTAGAAAGCCAATCATGCATTACTGACTTAAGGTATTCATAATTTAATTAGTCACCTATCAGTAATTCAGTCCTCACCACACTAACCACTTAAAATAACAAAGAATAATAAACGCTGTCGTCAATCCGACCCAGCCAATAGCTTTGGTGACAATTTCAGGAGAATGCTGATTGAAATGCGGAAACAATATGGCACCAAAAGATAGCGCTGGTAACAAACCGTAAAGTTGCCCCATATACTTAGACGTCATAGCGGGAAATGGCTCTATCAGCAGATAGACAATCAGGTAGATCCCATACAATGCCATAGCAATAAGCGCTTCCTTTAAGGATGTCTCACTACCCTCGACAAAGAAGTAAAAAAAACCTAGAACAACAAACACCATTGTTTCAATCACATTGATGCTCCTTTTGAGCTAGGCCGATAGATTGCGTTATGACTTGATCTGACGGCCTCATTGAAGAAGTGATACCGGTGAACCGGAACTCAATAGATCGCATTCATCATTGCTGAGATCGTAAGGAATAACCCTTACAGACAGCCGTTCGTCAAATTTAAATGGTGGTAGAGGCTCATTAAAGTTCTCGTATGCTGGGTAGATAAGATATACCACACCTGAGCCACCTAAATAACTTTGACCATATATAAACATCTGATACATGTCCGGTTGACTAATACCATACTTATACTTGGCCGTGGCTTGCTTCTCGTCAATTCGTTTCCACTTAGTATCAGCCACATACAGCGGCTCATGCGAAGTCTTATCCCTAACAACAATATCGGGCTTGAGTCTAAACCACTCTTGAGACTTTCCGCTACGGGGCTTATGAGTCACTAGGGCACAACTGCTTGCTTGAGCTCTTAACGTGAGCTCATGAGAAAGCGATTTTCCGAGCCTGATTGTTACGTATTGCTCAAATAGGCTCTCCATGGGGAAAAGCATCGAGATGCCATTATGCCCCCCTGATAGTGAAACTGGTGATTGGTAACTCAAAATTAACTCACACCAGGGTTTCACAGACCAATAATGGATAAGTGAGCGCTCCTTGGACCACTGACGAAAATCCAATGCATAATTTGTTGAGCAAGAGATCTCATCAAACGCAAACTGCAATTCACTCCCTAAACGCAAGTTATCGCTATTTTTGGACCACTTTATCACTTGACTAAGCGCAGATCGTATTAGTCTATTTTCCGCTCTATCCGGTGAAAACTCATCGTAAGAAATATGGAAGCTATTGAGACAACCTGGTCTTTGATTGATTTGCTTTGAAGTTTGTAGCTGACCTTTGAGATAAGACTTCCGAGCCTGAACTCTTTTGTATTGGCTGCGGACTCCCTTTTTAAGTACATCCGAAACTTCTTTCAAGAAATAACCAATCAATTCTTCAAATAAAGGCCTGTTTAATGTTTGCAGGGAAGAGCTTTCAAATCTCTGCAAGTTAAGCTTATGGACCGTTGAAAGCATCTTGAGAAGTACTTTCGTGGTAGCTTGGCTGTCTTCCTTCTCTGATATTTTAGGAAGAATTTCAACACGAGTTCCACAAGGGGTCTCTAAAACCCCGACATAGTTGATAACTTGCAAAGCAATCAAACTACCGTGCTTCTTTACCCTTACAAGATTAACGGATTCTGGGTTATTACTTTGGCCGTTGACCATCAGCCACTCAAACGCTGTGCGTGGTATTGAGTGGCAATCAATGCTCGACTTATCGCCACCATTAAGCAACAAGCCGAACTCTCGAATAGTAATATGAGAATAAACTTTTCTAGAAAGCATTAAGAATAGATACCAATGTATGCATCAGGATTTTTTAACGCTTCACTGTTTCTTACATAAGGCTGAGCACCATTTAACTCCCAATCGACACCCATCAACTTAGTCATCTCTTTCATGTCAAATTGCTCTCGAATGAAACGATGACCTTCACTGCTCTTAAGGTGATCTCCCAATACCATCGCGACACGTTCCCAGTCCTCGAAAAAGTACTCTTCAAGCAGCGGAAGAATTTCTAGTTCCATGATTTGTGATAGTCTTTCAATCGATGAATCTTTAACCAGAGGTAAAAAGAAGCTGTGACCTATTGTATGTTCATGATCATAAAGCAACTCTATTCGTTTGTTGATAGTTTCAACCATCTTCTTAATGTCAATACCATTAATTGTTGGTATCGTCGAAAGTAACTCATAGTCCGTCATCATCTCTTGAAACTGAAAACGACGACGTAATGCAATGTCGACCTGAGCCAATGATTTATCCGCTGTGTTCATGGTGCCAATGATATGCAAATTATCCGGAACCGAAAAAGTCTCTTTTGAATATGGTAGTCTTACCGACAATGCTTCTTCACCACCAGCCCTCTTACTTGGCTCAATCAAGGTAATGAGTTCACCAAAGATATTGGATATATTGCCTCGGTTAATTTCATCGATAATAAGTACTTTTTGAGCAGAATAATCCTCAAATACGCCCGATAAAGGTGGATTTGTTGCTCTTCTTCTTTCAAGAAGCTTGGGAAGCATATCTCGATACAATGTATCAAAACCCGTAATTAAATATGGCTCCAGTCGGTTCTCAAAACTCTTCAGCCAATACTTTTGATCTAAACTTAAATCAAACTTACCATTATCGAAAGCTTGGCAAAACTCGTCAATGACCTCTCTTGCGATTGGCAATCGGTTCCCATTTCTCTTACGAAAAACAATTAATTCATCAGTAATATCTTCTACGCTAAAGCTTGCGAAGCACTCTTGCTGGACAATTAAATCGCTGAACTTGTATCTAGAAGTTTCCATGTGCGAGCACATTTTTTTGAAAATACCATCTTCGACTTTGTAATTTACCTGATTATTTTCCGTAGCCGCTTTCAAACCTTCCACAAAATCTTCATAACTAAAGCTTTGATGAAAAGTAACAAAACCAATACGATTAATGTTTAGAAGTTCATCAAATCTCTTTTTGATAGCAACTCGATCATCGCAATGTAAATGGTAAAACTCAGGATCAACAATCTCTAGAGCTTTATTAATTGTATTGTAGGTTTTACCCGTTCCCGGAGGTCCATAAAGGATCATATTAAGTGGTTGAGGTTTACCATTCATCTTTACGTCATACTCCAGTACTGTGTCGTTGATCTCATAAGTGGAAGATGGCTTAGGCCGTTTCCATTTCGAAAGCAATGGCTCAACATAGTAGTCAAGTTCTCGAGTACCGAACTCAACTTCAAATGATTGTCTCAGCGCCAATAATTCAGCGTCCACCTCATTGGCATTCATGCGGTTGTATTGAGCAGTAGAGATATCAGATAAAGTCGTTAGAATAGCTCTTCTATCAGTATTACCAAATATGCGCTCATGGGACTCTGGAAACAGCAGGTATAAAAACATATGACGAAACTGTCTCGAACCATTTTCTGGAATAGACTCTAGCCACTGAGGTAAGCGCTCAACATCATTCAAAAGCTCTCTTCTCTCCAATTCAGAGAGTTTTAACAAAACAGTAACCAACTGGACAACATAAACGAGCTCACGACAGCGGCCCGTGTTATACGCTGTGCCAGCACTACCAATTCCAGTTAAAGCGATGTCAGAAAGGAATCTTTGTCTCGATTCTGTAGTAATCTTATATCCACTCCAGTTAAATACTCTTTCAATGCTTTTGCGCTTAGATTCGGGACCAGTATTACTTGGGCAAAGAAACATCAACCACAGCATCTCAGATGCTAGTACTTTCGCTTCTGCAGAGGAGTTTGCCAGTTGAGTTTCCAACTTTTCTAAAAAGTCGCCATCACCTTCATCCAAGTTTTCAACATAAAAATCAATAAGCTCTTGGCACGTGAGTGGATTCCACACTGCGAGATCCGTAAAAAGAGAGCAACCTTGAATTAAACAACGCTCTTTGAACTCCGACATATTGTTAAGTAAATGAGTCGAATTCTTTTCGCCACAGTAAACAGCCAATTTGTAGTCCTTATTTATAATGCGTTATGTCTAGGTTCATAAATATCTTTAATTGCTAGAAGTAGATCTTCAACAACTTCATCATATTAGGCAGCTAGGCATGAAAAACGTTAAGATTTGTGATAAACCTGTTCCCTAGTTGCCTTAATAGGTTCAAGTCTTTCGGCTCCCGTTGTAGTTTACTTTTAGCTGTCAAAAGTTGTTACTAAACCACAATCGCATAGTACAACTGGCAGAATTCATAGATCAATGATTGAGAATAAATAAGTCTAAAGCAAACTAAATTCACATATGCCATTGTTATATAAAGATTTTTATCTTTAAGAGTTAAGTTACGCTTAGATGTCTCATTTCCTTTGAGCACCTCCTATTCAAGCTCTCACTCTTTCTCTAACCTTTCCTCGCTGTTTCTTCTTAACTGTATTGAGCCTTAATCCACTGAGCAATATGAGCTTCTGAGGGGTTATTAGAGTCTCTTATCTGAACATACAACTCATGAACTAGTGATGTAGCTTCTAGGAAGTTCTTTGTTCTAAGGCTAATCTTTATCTTTTGTAGGAGCTAGCGCTCTCTTTGACATGCCATCTAAATGAGTAAACACCATAGCTAGAGCGAACAATGTATAAATTAGGATTTACATCACTGTAGCTTGCTGTTCTCGTAGTGTTATTTAGTGCACTTGAAGAATTGTTATCTGCTAGAAACGACAAAGACTTAGCCATCTTCACTTTATCCTCTATTATACTCGTTATCGTACTTGTTAGAGATAAGCTACTTAGCTAAGTCTTTGCTATAGAATGTGGCGGTGAGTGAGAGATTCGAACTCTCGATACGTTGCCGTATACACACTTTCCAGGCGTGCTCCTTCAGCCACTCGGACAACTCACCGAATCAAATTGTGGTTGGTTTGCTCACCAACGAGGCGCTAATTTAATGATTCTATTGGGTTAGGTCAAGCCTATTGAGGAAAAAAAACGCCACATCTTGAACGTTTGATTACTTAATGGCTAATTCGACCAGATTTCCTGCACAATCAGGCTTGCTGGTAGTATCCCGGCACCTTAAACCACTTGCGGCACATATCGAGAAAATAGCCATAGAGAACGCCCATTCCACATGAGATCACTGCATTCGAGGTTACTGCAGTTAGGATTTGATCACTTGAGGCCCCAACCGCCACCAAGATCGCTGCATACACTGGCGATTGAAACAGTACGTAGGCGATCAAATCGGACATATTCTTCATCATACTTGTGGATGAAACTCGCTCACCTTGCCTAAGCATGAAATCTCTGAACATGCCGTATGGCCAAGCAATCGCAATATTTACCGGAATAGAAAGGGTTCGTGAAGCCAACGATTGTTCGAACGTCATCCCGGAAATAAAGATTTCTATGATCATCCCAGAAATAAAGCAGAATACCACCATAGCAAAAGTGTCTGCTGCGGCATTACGAATACAAAATGGCCCACGCGGCTTCATCCAAAACCTCAGTATATAAATCCAAATTAAAACAACAAAGATAGTGATACAAACTGGATAAATTTCAAATTACCAGCATATAAGACTATTATTCCATGAATTAATTAGTTTTAGATTTCAAATAAAAACAAAAGTAGTAAATAAACCACCAAGCTCAGTAAAAAGGTCAGATTAATTCACTAAAAATCTGGACTTTGCTCACAAAGCAACCAAAATCAAGTAATTTACTTACAAAAATCTTTTAGCAGAACGGTTAAAACGTCCAAATCTGATTGGGAAGGGACCTCCCCTAATGTAAGTTTCATCTGTATCGCTTTCAGGGTTTCTTCCAAGTGTTGATCTTCAATGCCTGTTGTCACCGCTTTCAGGGCTTGAAAATGCTCTTGCGCTTCTTCTAGATCACCATTCTCTAGAGACATATAGAACGTCAGCAATACTGATTCTGTTTCTTCAGTTTCTATGTTTGAGCCACTCAGTAACATGGGCTTGTATTGGTACAAACGCTCAGAATATTGATAAAGTGCATCATCCAGCTCATTCTCGTCAATGGGCTTAGATACTATATAATCCACTCCAACCCCCAACATTCGTTCACGCGTTTCTTTAAAAACATCAGCTGTGCAGCCTAAAATTAGAATTTTAGATTTTGAGCTAGGCAAAGAGCGAATAGCAGAGGTGGCCTCCACACCATCCATAACTGGCATATGATTGTCCATTAGCACTAAATCATACTCTTTACTGGCAATAGCGTGGATAGATAGTTCACCATTCTCAACTACATCACACTCAAAGCCTTTGTTGGTCATGAAGGTATTGATGATGATGGCATTGGTGCGGTTATCCTCAACGATAAGAGCTTTTAAGCCACTATAGTTGAGCTTACTGTGTTCTTTAATCTCCTGATTGCGAGGCTCACAGTGGTCCATTGCCACCAATACATCAAAACTGGTACCTATACCCAATTCACTCGCTAACGTCACACTGCCATTCATTAGGTTACATAACTGTTTGACGATGGCTAATCCTAAGCCTGTACCTCCAAAACGTCGCGTGGTAGAAGACTCAGCCTGTTCAAAAGGCTTGAATATTTTTTGCTGCGCTTCTTTTGCGATGCCAATTCCAGTATCACGTACTTTAATCTCCAAATAGTTTTGCCCTTGCTTCTCTATCTCTTTGAAATACACCTCTACATATCCACGCGATGTGAACTTCACAGCATTATTAAGGAGGTTGAACAATATTTGCCGTAAACGTGCTTTATCAGACATATACCAGCGGTCATGAGGGACTTCTGAGTAAACTTTGAATTGCAGACCTTTTTCTGAGCAAAGGGTAAAGTAGACACTATTAATACTGCCGATGATGGCTTCAAGTGGGAATGGATTATTTTCAAGCTCCAAATGACCTTGCTCGATTTTCGAGAAATCAAGAATTTCGTTAAGTAGTGTCATCATATGATCACCTGATTCATATAAGGTTTTCATATGCTTTTGCTGCTCTTCCGTGAGATCCGTTTTCAGAAGTATCTGCGCGGTACCAAGGACGCCATTCATCGGTGTCCGAATTTCATGAGATAAGGTGGCAAGAAACGCGCTTTTGGCTTTTGTTGAAGCTTGTGCTTTTTGCTTCTCTGCTTCGAGAAAGACGGTTTTCTGGTTGAATGTATCAATAAGATGTTTGATTTCGTCTTGGCTGTTATAAGTCATGTCGATGATTCCTCCCTCAATTGAATCATCAACTTTCTTAGCGATAATCACGATAGGCGAAATCAGGAAACGATTGATTAAGAAATACCCCATCATCACACAAGCCAGCATTATGGGGATGATACCCGCTTCAACTTTTGACACTAAGTCATACACTTGCTCCGTCACTAAACGATTAGCATTGACGACATCGATATACCATTTAAAGTCACCAAAATCAGTGCTACTGATGTAGATGTCTTCAACAACCTGAAAATTATGTTCAGTGATCACATCCCCATAGGAATCTTTTAGTATGACACCTAGTTCGTACTCTTCTGCATGTTTGCGAACAAAAGAAACCAAGCTCTCGAGCGATATGTCTATGGTGGCTACACCAGAAAAAACATCATCAATATAGTAAGGTGAGGAGGCGGTGATCATTTGAACATGTGTAAAAGGATCAATATATACCTCTGACCAAGACACCGTCCCCACCGGTTTATTGACTACAGAGGTATACCAGGACTCTTTGTCGTAGCCGCCCGACTCCGGATTATCCCAAGAAAAAACCTGATCGACTTGACCGTCACTGGCACGATTGAAAAACAAACTTTTGTAAGCAGTCCCTCTATCTATTGAATAAGGAATCGGCCATAAACCACCGCTGATAGCCACACCATCGATCACCGAGAAAAGCTTATAAAGCATCTCTGCCTGATGGCCTTGTGGTTCATTAGTACTCCCAATACTAACGACACTTTGCAAAATACCAAGAGAACTGTTCAAAGGCTCTTTGATTTCAGCAGCGATGATTTGGGTTCGTAGGTCGAGGTTCTTCTCCAACTGATCGCGCACAGGTGGTTCAACCACAAGATAACTCACCGTACCTATCACTGCTATGACAAATGCCATGTACATAGCAAGCGCTAAAAAGCTCTTTCTTTTGAGGGAGGAACGAATTTCCATAAGCCTTTGAATTTTGTCCGTTTACATCCAATTATAGCGGAGATAGCGCAGCTGCCACCTTTTTATGTCTCGTTTTGGCTGTTAGTATTAGCTCAATTTCAATTACCCCTCTTTGGTATTCATTTTGACACTACAAGACATTCTTTCTCAGCCAGAGCTGGAAAACCGACTGATCAACGAACCCAAAACACAAGGATTCGTTACCGCTATGGCTGCGGCACCCAATGTATTGCCACCTGAAGAGTGGCTTCCTTTTCTATGGGGAGGTGAAGAGGTAGCACCATTCACTGATGGTGAGCAGTTGGAAACCTACATCGAGTTGATCATCGCAATATGGAATGAATACCGCCCTGCTTTACTGGGCAACCAATGGGTATGGCCAAGTACATGTTCTCTAGACGAAGCAGACATCGTCAATCAAGCAGCAAGAGACTTCTGTGAAGGTGTTCTACAAGGTTGGCAACTCGCCAGAGACGATTGGGAGACCATCATGCCCGAAGCTAGCGAAGACAGCGCATTGCTGGGCGGAGTGTTGCTATCTTTAAGCATGCTTTATGACCCAGAGACATCAATTGCAACACTTGCAGAGCAAGGAATTGAAGGTCTTGAGCAGTTTGAAGAGATATTTAATGCAATTCCGACCATGTTATGTGGCCTAGCAATGCGCGGCTCCATGTTGGCAGAAGCGGATTAAAGCATAAAGGGCCCAATTGGGCCCTTTATGCTTAACAATGAGTTATTTCAATCGTTCCCATTCAAAAGACTCTATCCGTTCATCTGCGATGTAAAACAACTTAGTTCCTGGTGGGATGACCGTATCTAAATCAGGGTTGAGCTCGATCCCTTTCCCTGTATCAATGGCGATAAGTGTCGCCTGATAGGCACGCTTGATGTAAACAAATATAGACTGCACATCCGTGGCAGCTGCGTCTTCCGGGTAGGTGGTTGAATACTGGGTCATTCCACGCGTCGAAGCCAATAGTTCCTGATGAAGAGCACTAGAGCCAGGGTCCACCGCTGCTTTTGCGAGCATTTCCGCACCAACAGCTGGAATACACTCAGCATTGGGGCAATGTTGATTTAACAATCGGCTTAGTGCTTCGTCTTTAAAGTACGCGAGTAAATGTGCCTTTGGGTTCACATTAGCAGAGTACAAGGCCGCTGACAGCGTAATATCATCTTCTAAGTTGTCCACTACAATACAACTTGCTTGTGTAATCGACGCTTTTTCCATCTCTTGTTCGTCTGTGTAGCTAGTCACTTTAACAAAATCTATTTCTCCAGGGAGCGGGTTTTCAATATCAGAGCGACTACACAGAACTATGGGGCGCTTCCCCTCTTCCTCATGCTGTAGCATGCGAATAAGATGCATTGTTCGTTGACCATTCCAGCCCAAAAGCAGAATATGATTTTCCACACCAACTCTCCGTTTTCCTAATATGCCTGCCCGCCAATAATCCACTGAAGCAGAAGCTAACCGTCCAATTAATGCAGCAAACAAGGTTAAGCCGCCCGGTATAACAAATAAAATGACTACCCATTTTCCCGCTTCAGTCACTGGTGAATAATCGCCATAGCCCACCGTCGACGCAGTGACCATGAGGTAATAAACAAACGTCGAAGCATCTTCTGTAAGAGCGGTTTCCCCACTTGCAACCAAGGCCAGCCAAGACAATGCAATGTAGACTAAAAGCAATACCATAAGGTTACGATTGCTTAATTGAAACAAGCGTACTTGAAGCCACTTTTTAAAGACGAACCACGCTGACATACTTTCACTTACTCGACTGATTACTATCAATATTCTTACAAGACTAACTGACTCATGACCGATAAGCCAATCCTGTCACTTACAGCTATATGTACCCAAGTTACTCATTTCACCAAACTCAATAAAAGCGATTGCTATGAAGTATAGGGAAACAAAAAAGCCAGCTTCACGAAGCTGGCTTACATTCAATATCGTTTAGGCGTTACCCTTAACCTGCATGTTAAGCTTCTCTGCGAAGTCGAGCATACGATTAAGTGGAATTAATGACTTAACGCGAAGCGCTTCATCAACAAAAATTTCATGCTGTTCACCACCTTCTCGCAACGCTTGCTCAATCGCTTTGAGACCATTCATCGCCATCCACGGACAATGGGCACAGCTACGACAAGTGGCTCCGGCACCGGCTGTTGGTGCTTCAATCAGTTCTTTCTCCGGAACCAGTTGCTGCATCTTAAAAAAGATACCTTTATCAGTCGCAACAATCATTTTTTGCTGAGGAAGCTCTTTCGCAGCTTTGATCAACTGGCTGGTTGAACCAACTGCGTCGGCAAGCTCGACAACACTCGCTGGTGATTCAGGGTGTACGAGAATAGCAGCTTCAGGATACAAGCCTTTCATCTTGCGTAATGCATCAGCAGAAAATTCATCGTGAACCACACATTCACCTTGCCACAGCAGCATGTCTGCCCCAGTTTGGTTGGCAATGTATGAACCTAAATGACGATCAGGCCCCCAGATAATAGGTTTGTCTTCAGAATCTAAGTGCTCGACGATTTCCAAAGCAATACTTGAGGTAACCACCCAGTCAGCACGGGCTTTTACTGCTGCTGAAGTATTGGCATACACCACAACAGTATGGTCTGGATGAGCATCACAAAACTCTGTGAACTTATCGGCAGGACAGCCCAAATCTAACGAACATTCAGCTTCAAGCGTTGGCATAAGGATACGCTTTTCCGGCGTCAAGATCTTCGCAGACTCGCCCATAAAGCGCACACCACCAATGATCAATGTACTCGCAGGATGGCGGTTACCAAACTTAGCCATCTCTAGTGAATCACCAACAAATCCACCAGTCTCTTCGGCGAGAGCTTGGATCTCAGGGTCCGTGTAGTAATGGGCAATCAATACCGCGTCTTTCTCTTTAAGCAATGCTTTAATATTTTTAATGTGCGCTTGCTTTTGTTCGTCTGTCAGCGGTGTTGGTTTTGGCGGGAAAGGGTAAACTGTTTCGATTGTATCTAAAATGTGGCTCATTGCTCTTGCTCTACGCAACTTCCAGTAATCCGAGTATTGTAACCTTAACCCAGATCAAGATGCCAGTTTCCACAAGAATTACTTATAGTGTTTATAGAGCCAATAAAAAAGGAGTGACCATGCACTCCTTTCCTGGTTACTTAATACGCTCTGCGGCTAATTTCGCAGAAGCACTATCAGGATATTCATCAAGTACTTGTTGATAGTATTTTTTTGCCTGCGCTGCATTGTTATTACGTTGAGCAATATCGCCCAGTTTTACTAACGCATCTGCACGCTTATTCGAATCTTTATAAGACACAACCGAGGCAAAGCTCTTCACCGCATCTTGGTCTTGCTTCTTAGCAAAATAAAGCTGACCTAACCAATAATGCGCATTCGGCGAGAATGTTGAATCAGGAAAGTCTTTCTGAAATTGCTGGAACGCTGAAATCGCTCCTGTGTAATCTCGTTTTTTAAGAATTAAGTCTACGGCGTTCTGGTAAGCCGTTTGTTCATCAGCGTTGGTACTAAATTTACCCACTGGTTTAGCATTAGCATCGCTTGTAGACGTAGCCGCTACTGGGGCACTATTCACTTGACCGCGAAGTTTATCAAGTTCGATAAACAGCTCACGTTGACGTTGCAGCATCTGCTGCATGTCATAGTTATTCTTTTCTAGCTGACCACGAAGGTCACTAATTTCCAGTGCCATTTCATCTAGCTGTTGCTGCATTTGCAACTGAACACGATTACGGTTTTCTAATAAACGTTCGAGACGTTGAACTTCGGTTTCATTAGCCGGAGCGGCTGAGGAGGATGGCGCAGAGTGACTAGCACTGATATCTGATACTGGAGCTGGTGCAGCGAACACAGAGTTCGCTGCACTTGCCAGTAACGTAAGCGTAACTACGCGCTTAAGGTTACTGAACATAAGGACTTTCCTTGATTAGTATACTAGAACCGCACGACGGTTCTTAGCGTATACATCTTCCGCTTGACCTAGAAGAAGAGGCTTCTCTTCACCGTAGCTCACGATTGAGATTTGATCCGCTTGAACACCTAATGCTTGTAGGTACTTAGCAACTGCCGTCGCACGACGCTCACCAAGAGCAATGTTGTACTCAGGAGTACCGCGCTCATCTGCGTGACCTTCGATAGTCATTTTTAGCGCTGGGTTTTTGCTTAGGTAAGCCGCGTGTGCTGCTAGCATTTCTTCGTAGTCACCAGCGATGGTTGCGTTGTCAAACGCGAAGTAAATTGTTTGAGACTCACGAAGTGCCTGCTCTTTAAGCTCTTGCTCAGAAAGTTGGCCGTTCTCACCGATTGGTGAAACTACTGTTGTATCAACACCGTTAGCAGAACCAGATGTTGATTGGTTCGTTTCAGAACCAGAAGCGTTAGCTGCATCATCGCTTGAACTACACGCTGTAACAGCTAGAACTGGTAGCGCAATCAATAGCCCTTTTAGAACTTTGTTTAGTTGCATTGTTATATTTTCCTTACTTTTTGATACTTATTACTTGCTACAAGAACGGAGACCATGCTGGTGCACGGACACGACCGTTTGTTGCCGGTAATCGAGCTTTAAAGCGTCCATCTATAGAAACCATTGAAAGTACATTGGTTTTATTAAAGATAGAGCTATAAATAACCATACCGCCATTTGGTGCGATGCTCGGCGATTCATCTAGCAAAGTTTTGGTCAGAATTTGAACGGCACCCGTTTCAAGATCCTGCTTCGCCAAATTGAAGCCCGAGTTACTACGATTGACCATTACTAGGAATCGTCCATCAGGTGTAATTTGCCCACCTAGGTTCTGATGCCCCTGCCAGGTAAGACGGTTGGTTGAACCACCAGCCAAATCTACTTGATAAATCTGAGGTTTACCACCCCGATCCGAGGTAAAGATCAAGGATTTGCCGTCAGGATGCCAAAATGGTTCCGTATTATTTGATCTACCACGTGTTATTTGTGTCAACTTACGGGTTTTCAAATCCAATGTATACACTTGCAGGCTGCCAGTTTTCGACAACACTAAAGCTAGTTTATTGCCATCAGGAGAGAATCGTGGCGCACCATTATGACGTGGGTATGACGTTACTTTTTCACGCTCACCAGTATAAATGTTCATGATATAGATTTCTGACTGGCCGTTTTGGAAACTCACATAAGCCAGTTTCTTACCATCGGGAGACCAAGCTGGTGACATCAGCGGCTGCTTAGAACGTAATACCAAACGCTCATTGTAACCATCATAATCAGACACGCGTAACTGATACGGGTAGCTGTCTTTGTCATTCACAACAACATAAGCAGTACGAGTCAAAAAAGCACCACGCTCGCCTGTCAGCTCTTCATAAACTAAGTCAGAAATACGGTGGGCATATTCACGTAAGCGCTCGCCAGGAACCGTTGCACGCTTGTTGAATAGAACATGATCTTTAGACAGTACCAGCTGGCCATCCGTACTTAATGCCTTACTTTTCCCTTGCGTTAACTGACCTCGAACCACATCAACGAGCTGATAGTTAACGACATAGTTCCCCTCAGCATTTTGAGAAATCGTCCCTGTTAGCAGTGCATCAACACCTAACCCCGTCCAAGCATCAAAATTGATTTCAGTTTCACTGTATGGAGTTTGTGGCATTTTACTTGTTGCCACGGGGCTGAACTTACCACTTCGCTGTAAATCCGAGGCAATAATCGCCGAAACATCATGAGGTAATTTAGTTGAACCTTCCCATTTGAATGGGACAATAGCGATTGGACGTGCAGAGTCAATGCCGTCTGTAATCACAAGTTCCAGCGCCGCATTGGCCATCTGAAACACGCTCATCACTGTGAGCAAACATCCTAATACTAGTCGCTTTAACACAAGCTTTTCCTTATGACTTAGGTTCTACGGTTAAATTGATACTTTTTAGCTTATTAATGACATCTTGCTCTTTGGGCAATGGAAAACTACCCACCTGAGCAACAGCACGCTTTGTTGCAGAACATAAACGGCTATCACCATCAAGCACACTTAAATTGCCAACTATTGCACCTGACCCCGTCGGTATCAGGCGCAGGTTAACTCTGCAGGACTTTCCCCGAAAGCTATCCTCCAAAAGCAAATTTTGCTGAATTAGCTGAGTATAAATAGCGCCATAACGGTCCGTTTCACTATTTACATGCTGTTGCCTTGCCGAGCTATTCTGCTCTGCTTCGTTTTCAAGGCCCGAAAAAATATTATCTAACGCTGCTTCTTGCTCTTTACGCTCACGCTCTAAACGTTCTAAACGCTCCTTCTCCTTGCGCGCTTTTTCAGCGGCCTCTTTGGCTGCTTTTTCTTTAGCTATACGTTGTTTTTCAGCTTTTTCGGCTGCTTCACGTTGACGGCGAGCTTTCTCTTCCGCTTCTTTTGCCGCTTTCTCTCGAGCAACTCGCTCTTTTTCTGCCTTAGCAATTGCAGCCTGTTTAGCCAACCGTTCCTGCTCTGCTTTTTTAATGGCTTCTTCTTTCGCTTTACGTTCAGCTTCAAGTTTCGCAGCACGCTCACGCTCTTTACGTACACGAGCTTCTTCTGCTTTCCGCTCTTTCTCTTTCTGTTGTCTCGCTCTCTCAGCCTCGCGCGCGGCTTTTGCCTCTCTCGCTTGCTGCTCTTTTAGCTTACGAATACGCTCTTCTTCAGCTTTGCGATTCTTCTCAAGTTGTTCACTCTCACGGCGTAACTTATCCAAGCGATCTTGCTCTTTCTTCGCTGCGGCTTCTCTCTGGCTGCGTATTTGCTGTGCTTGCTGACGAACTAAATTCGGATCTATTACCACTGCCTGAACCATCTGTCCGGAAGGTTCAGGTTTGGACATGGTAAAGTCCGTCCCCCAAATCAACGCAACGATCAAAAGCAAATGCAGTACCGCTGATATCACTATCGGCTTAGTGTAATCACTCTTTTTTTTCGGTTTCGTGTCTTTCATAACCAGAGAGCGCTTATTCCTTTATGTCCGTCAATAAACCAACTTTAGGGATACCCGCGCGGCTTAATTCATCCAATACTAAGACGACTTCAGCATACGGCGTTGAAGCATCACCACCCACTGCGACTGGCGAATCCGGCTTCAGCGAAAGCTCCGCTTTTACCCGTACGATAACATCCTGAAGAGAAAGACCTCTTATCACGTCTTCATCGTTCACACTCAGGCCTAAATTACCTTCGCGATCGATTTCGACAATGATAAAGCTGGCATCACTATCTCCAGCTAAATCAGAGGCAGGCTTTGCTGTCGTGGTTTTTGGTAGCTCAACATCAACGCCCTGTGTTACAAATGGGGAAGTCACCATGAAAATGATCAACAAAACCAGCATAACGTCGATATAAGGAACAACGTTAATTTCTGCCGTCATCTTACGTTTTTTAGGTTGGTAGCCAGCCATATCCATTAGTCCCTAGTGGAAGAGTCACGCCCAGCCATAGCTTGGCGATGTAGGATACTGTGGAATTCTTCGGAAAAAGTCGCGTAGTTATGTTCCAGCTTACCGACTTTATTGCTCAAGCGGTTATAGGCCATGACTGCAGGGATCGCAGCAAACAGGCCCATAGCTGTCGCGATAAGCGCTTCGGCAATTCCTGGTGCCACCATAGCAAGTGTTGCTTGCTTAACTTCACCCAAAGCAATGAATGCATGCATAATGCCCCAAACGGTACCAAACAGACCAATATATGGACTGATAGAACCTACGGTTGCAAGGAATGGCAGATTAGTCTCTAACTCGTCCACTTCGCGTGCCACAGCGACACGCATCGCACGACCAGTGCCTTCCATTATAAAGTCCGGCGAATCAGAGTTAGATTTTCGAAGGCGAGCAAACTCAGTAAAACCGGAATAGAAAATTTCTTCGGTGCCAGCCAATTCATCTTTACGCTTTTTCGCATTTTGATACAGGACAGAGAGATCTGTACCTGACCAGAATTTATCTTCAAATGTCTCTGCGCTTTTTGACGCTTGAGAAAGCACTTTGCTGCGCTTAATGATCATTGCCCACGACACGATCGACATACCTAACAAGGTCAACATCACCATTTTTACGAGCAGACTTGCTTGCAAAAACAGGTCAAGCATTGAAATATCAGCGGTCACTGTGAGTAAACTCCATAACTATTGATTGAGGAATCGCTTTTGGCCTCATTTTTTTATTATCGATGCATGCTACCTTAACCATTGCTTTACACAATGTTTTAGCATCAGGATTTACGATCTCTTGACAGAAAATAAGGGTGGCTTTCTTGATCTCTGCAACCGATGTCTTAACCGTCAGACGGTCTTCAAGACGGGCACCTTGCAGAAAATCAATGTCCATATGTCGGACTACGAAACCGGTGTTTTGTTCCAAAAGGCTGGATTGTGAAACACCAATACTGGTCAGGTATTCCGAACGACCACGCTCAAAATACTTGAGGTAGTTGGCATGATAGACCACACCACCAACATCAGTATCTTCGTAATAAACTGTTACCGGCAGCTCAAATACCGCACGCTCGTCTTGCACATCAATCCCTTTCTACCATTTGAGGTGCTTTACTATAACGCACCTCATTACCGTTTATGCAATGGTTAATAACGGTTTTCAAAGGTTTAGACAAAAAAATAGCGTCAACTATCAATGAGTGACGCTATTGTGACTATTTAGTGGATAATTTTCAGTCAGTTCAACTTATAAAGCACGTATTAATGTTAAATAAATTAGAATCGTTAAGGAAAAATAGGGACTGAATAATACTTGCCAATACCAGTTTTTCGGCTTAAAGCTCAAACCAAAGATCATGCTGGAACAAATCGCCCAAATCATTAGCGGAGAGATTAAAGCATTAAAGCCGCCAATAGAGGCTGAATATTGCTCCGGATCCCACATCACCATAGCCACATGGTAAAAGCCGAGAATCAAGGATAAGGCTCTGAATAGAGCCTTATCTATTGGCGCATGTAGCTTAGCTACTTGCTCCGCCAGATTACTCACTATCTTTATCCATCATTTCAGAATGCTCTAACCAAAGAGCGTTGATGATGCCGAATGCACAAGCAAGTAGTACACCTAGAATCCATGCGAAATACCACATAGTAATAGCTCCTTAGTAAAGTGAGTTTTTGTTGTCTTCAATGAACTTGCTGTCCAGACGACCAAACATCTTGTAGTAAGTCCAAATGGTGTAAGCCAAGATAATAGGCACCATGATAAAGGCAACACCAGTCATTAGGTTGAGCGTCAATTCAGATGACGTTGCATCCCACATGGTCAGGCTGTGGTTAGGCATCAAATCAGAAGGCATGATGAATGGGAACATCGCCAGACCCGCTGTGAAAATAATACCTGCATTACCTAGGCTTGAAGCGAAAAATGCGATACCACCATGCTCAAGACGTGAAGCCAATACAGTCACAAGAGACATCACTACACCCAGCGCCGGAGCAATCCACATCAACGGGTACTGCTCGAAGTTGTTCATCCAAGCACCCGCTTCACGAACTACTTCTTTAGCAAGTGGGTTAGATGCGCCGTTATGGTCAATTGCACTAGTAATCACATAGCCTTCGATGCTTTGAACCCAGAAACCAGCAGCAACGAAAGTCGCAACCGTTAGTAGACCCATGATTTGTGCAACACTACGCGAGCGAGCGTGAACTTCGTCTGTAGTCTTCATCTGTAGCCAAGTAGCGCCCTGCATTAAAATCATGAACAAGCTGACTAAACCACATAATAAGGCGAATGGGTTTAATAGACCAAAGAATGAACCGTGATACGTTGGCATCAAAAATTCAGTCAGCTGGAACGGTACACCTTGCAGTAGGTTACCAAATGCCACACCAAAGATGATTGGTGGAACGAAGCCACTGATAGAAATACAGATGTCCCACGTTTGACGCCACTTAGTATCTTCAATCTTCGAGCGATAAGAGAGGCCCAAAGGTCTTAGCCACAACGCAGCCAACGTCAAAATCATCGCCAGATAGAAGCCTGAGAAAGACGTAGCGTAAACCAAAGGCCATGCAGCGAAGAGTGCACCACCTGCTGTCACCAACCAAACTTGGTTGCCTTCCCAGTGAGGTGCGATCGAGTTGATCATCACACGACGTTCAGTATCATTTTTTCCGATTACAGGTACTAGCGCACCAACACCCATATCGAAGCCATCAGTCACTGCGAAACCTACCAGGAGAACACCGATCAGAACCCACCAGATAAGTCGCAAGATTTCGTATTCAAACATATGTTTCTCCTTGCTTTACGCGTCTACTTGACGACTAACTTTGTCTTCAACAGAGTCAGCGTTTTGCTCAAAGTGGTAACGACCTGTCTTCAGGCTGCTAGGACCTTTGCGAGCAAATTTCAGCATCAAGTACACTTCTGCAATCAGGAAGACGGTGTATAGCGCCAAGATTGCAAACAGTGACGTCCAGATTTCTCCAGCGGTGAGTGCCGATGCCGCCACATGTACAGGTAGAATTTCACCCACAGCCCATGGCTGACGACCGAATTCAGCAACAAACCAACCTGCTTCGATAGCAATCCAAGGCAGTGGGATACTCAGCAACGCGGCTTTTAGTACCCATGGTTTTTGCTCGATCTTCTGACGACAAGTCTGGATGAATGCGGCACCGAATACGAATAGCATGATAAAGCCACACGCAACCATGATTCGGAACGACCAGAATAGTGGCCAAACTGTTGGGATAGAATCATCCGCCGCGGCTTGAATTTGATCTTCAGTCGCATCAACCACGTTTTCTGTATAACGTTTCAGAAGAAGACCGTAACCTAGGTCACCTTTCACTTCATCAAAGGCGGCCATGTTTTCTTCTGACTTGTCACCTGCACGAAGCTTTTCAAGCAGTTCATAGGCGTACATACCTGTGCGGATACGATCAACGTGTTCATCACGAAGATCACGTAGACCTGTTACTTGCTCATCCAAAGAACGAGTCGCGATGATGCCCATGACGTAAGGAATCTTGATCGCATAATCAGTATGCATGGTTTCCTGATTTGGCAAACCAAACAAAGTGAAAGCGGCTGGCGCTGGCTCGGTGTGCCATTCTGCTTCTACTGCTGCCAGTTTTACTTTCTGTACTTCACCTAATTCATAACCAGATTCGTCACCAAGCACGATTACAGACAGGATTGCCGCCATACCAAAAGAGGCTGCAATGGCGAATGAACGACGAGCGAAAGCGATGTCACGACCTTTTAATAGGTAGTAAGAACTGATGCCAAGAATAAACATCGCGCCTGTCGTATAGCCCGAAGCGACTGTGTGTACGAATTTCACTTGAGCCACAGGGTTAAGAACCACTTCAGCAAAGCTCACCATTTCCATTCGCATGGTTTCAAAGTTAAAGTCTGCCCCAACTGGATTTTGCATCCAGCCATTTGCTACCAAAATCCACAATGCCGAGAAGTTAGAACCTAGAGCGACTAACCAAGTGACAACTAAGTGTTGCCGTTTAGTCAATCGGTCCCAGCCGAAAAAGAAAAGGCCAACAAAAGTGGACTCAAGGAAGAAGGCAACCAAGGCTTCGATGGCCAAAGGTGCCCCGAAGATGTCTCCGACGTAATGAGAATAGTAAGACCAGTTAGTACCAAACTGGAACTCCATCGTCAGACCGGTGGCAACACCTAGTACGAAGTTAATACCGAACAGCTTACCCCAGAACTTTGTCATGTCCTTATAGATTTGCTTATCCGTCATAACGTACAGAGATTCCATGATGGCGAGAAGGAAAGCCATACCCAGAGTCAATGGTACGAAGAGGAAGTGATACATCGCAGTGAGCGCAAACTGCAACCGCGACAGATCGACTACATCAATCATGTTTACTCCTATGTGTCGGCTGAAGACACTTTTTACATTTCTGCGGCATAAGTAAGCGTTGAACAAACTCAAACAATGTTGCTAAAGAACAGCATGTTGTTGCAAAAATGTACCGTAACGGTTAGTTAATTGTTAAGCATCAGCTAATATAGCTAGTGCTAATACTACTGCTAAAAACTGTCTGTTTCAAAAGGTTTGTATTTAGACTTCGCTTTGATTTGTATCAAATTTTGTGCGGCATTTTTGTCTAAAAAACCATCACATTGATCAACATCAACAGTTTAAACGAGCTTTTGTTAATTTGTGGTTATTTGTGAGGGAGAACAAGGTATTTATGCAAAACAAGTGCTTAACAACTCGTCTACTTTAGTTACCTAAATGGCAGGAGCAAGATTCCATTATTGTGACTTTCATCACTAAAAATAAAAACCAGCTCATATTGAGCTGGTCCTGAAAACTTATTTTTCAATTCCGAAATGAAGATAAGCCCTATCGGTAGCTATACGCCCTCTTGGCGTCCGCTGTAGATAGCCTTGCTGTATCAGATATGGCTCCAAGACATCTTCAATGGTATCCTTCTCTTCACCAATGGCGGCTGCCATATTATCCAGCCCAACCGGTCCACCACCGAACTTCTCCATAATGGCTAACAGTAGCTTGCGGTCCATGTAATCAAAGCCCTGAGCATCAACATCCAACATGTTAAGAGCCTTGTCTGCGATGTCTGCACATATATGCCCGTTACCTTTCACTTCTGCGTAATCTCGCACACGGCGCAACAATCGGTTGGCGATACGTGGCGTACCACGAGCACGTCTTGCGACTTCAAGCGCGCCTTCGCTCTCCATCGACAAGCCCAAACAATCAGCGCTACGCTGAACAATATGCTGAAGATCTGGGATTTTGTAGTATTCAAGGCGCTGAGTGATGCCAAAGCGATCTCGAAGTGGAGAAGTTAACGAGCCCGCTCGCGTCGTGGCTCCTATTAGAGTGAATGGAGGTAAGTCAATTTTAATAGAGCGCGCGGCAGGACCTTCACCAATCATAATATCGAGTTGGTAGTCTTCCATCGCGGGATACAACACCTCTTCAACCATCGGACTCAAACGGTGAATCTCATCAATGAACAGCACATCGTTTTCTTCTAGGTTGGTCAGAAGCGCGGCCAAGTCACCCGCTTTTTCCAGAACAGGACCAGATGTAGTGCGAATGTTTACGCCCATTTCATTGGCAACAATGTTTGCCAACGTGGTCTTACCTAAACCTGGAGGGCCAAAAATCAGCAGATGATCCAACGCCTCTTCCCGGAGGTTGGCTGCTTTGATGAAAATCTCCATTTGATCACGAACATGATCTTGACCTTGATAATCCGCCAGCTTCTTTGGACGAATGGCTCTATCGATGACGTCTTCTTCTTTATAAACCGCATTATCCGGTGCGATTAGACGATCCGCTTCAATCATTAACCGTTCCTAGTTGTCACTTAAACCATGGACTTCAGTGCTTCGCGGATCAGCTCTTCACTGCTCATCTCTGAAGTCTTAACCTGAGACACAACTTTAGAAGCTTGGGTCGGTTTGTAGCCTAGTGCAAGTAAGGCACTAATCGCTTCTTCTTCTGCATTAGATTGATCGGCTTGCGGTACAGAATCCACTGGGGCTGCGTCTGTATGAGGAGTGAACAAATCACCCGCACCCCAGCCTTTGAGACGGTCTTTCATCTCAACAACCAGACGTTCCGCTGTTTTCTTACCAACACCCGGCAATTTAACCAGTGTTGAAATGTCTTCACGTTCAACACATGAAACAAATTGGCTGGCTGTCATACCTGACAATATACCCAAGCCCAGTTTCGGACCGACGCCATTAGCTTTAATCACTTCGCGGAATAAGGCACGTTCTTTAACAGTATTAAAGCCATAGAGTAGCTGGGCATCTTCGCGAACAACAAAATGCGTGTAGATGATTGCTTCCTCACCAACATTCGGCAATTCATAAAAACAGCTCATCGGCATCTGAACTTCATAGCCAATACCGTTTACTTCAATCAACAATTCAGGGGGTTGCTTTTCAAGCAGAATGCCACGCAAACGTCCAATCACACTCAATACTCTTTAGAAATGAATTTGCGACAGGATAATAAAGAACTGGATAGACATCCAGTTCTTTATACGGTGTATCTAGATTTTTGAGACCACTTGATCAAGTTGGGATGTGAGAGTACGCACTGTCTCGACCTGCCCGTTTAACTGCGAACCATTTTGTGCAACAAGCTCGGAAATGGTCTTGGTTTCCACCACACCATTAGCCACTTCACTGCTCGCTTCATCCAGTTCTTTGAGTGCCGACATTTGGTTGGTCATGATATTGGCTAAGCCGTTTACATCTTTCGAGATACCTGTCACTTGTTCGATGACTTCTTTCATTCGCGTCGCACTAGCGTGGACCACCTCTTGACCGTAACGCACTTCCTGTTCGCTTCGGTCAAGCAAGTTACGAATCTCCACCGCGGACTCACTACTCTTAGCTGATAACTCACGAACCTGATCCGCCACCACAGCAAACCCTCTGCCCTGTTCACCCGCGCGAGCGGCTTCAATCGCTGCATTCAGTGCCAGTAAATTGGTTTGTTCCGCAACCGAAGTGATCAAATCAGCGACTTTCATGATTTGATCATGGCTGTCGATGATCTGGCTTATTGCACTGATAGAAGCTTCAAGCAGTTCTGAGCTCTTCTCTGCCTGTTTATGGACAGCGTCACTTCGTCCGCGCAACTCAGTGACAAAGTGGCTAGAATCTTCAAGCCCCTCGGTCATCTGATGCACCTGCTGACTCATCTGTTCAGCGGCACTGGCCTGAGATTCACTATTGATGTTGAGCTGACTAACCTGGCTTTCGAGAGCTTCCGACTGAGACTCTAAAACTTGCGAGACTTCTTTCAATTGATGAGAATTCTGATTTGCTTGCTCTAGTACACTCGATAAATGTCGCTCACCTTGGGTAGCTTTGTCGGCTACCGCTTCACTTTTTTGTTTTGCGTACTCTGCTAACTCAATCGCCTGATCACGCTGTTTCACCGTAAAGGCTTGAGCAATACAAATCACCCCCAGCGGGAGAATGGTTCCTGACCATATTTCAATGCGCAATGCCGATTCAGATAGAATCAATTGAGGAAAGCTAAAATCCGAGAGATGAAGATACGTCATGGCAGCCGATAACGAAATGACAATCGCACTCCAACAAATCGCCATGCTCCTCGTCCCTGAAAGGAAAAAAGCAACAACCAGTAAAGGCACCCAATAGGTTTGAGTTGACTCTACCACTCCGCCACTTTGGTAAATGATGTTGAGCGCATGGACCGTCATACCAACAAACCCAAGATTGAGCGCAAAACCGGGATGTTTAAGCCACTTCAGACAAGCTGCAGAAATCAACTCTAAGACAATCAGAAACACAGAAGTCAGCACTAAGCTGTCATGGCTGTGTTTACCCCATTTAATAAAGCTATAAAGACCAACGAGGAAGGCAATAAAAGTGAATAGAGACAGGATGTCAGCCTGTCGCTGTTGTGATTTTGTCCAATTGTGTTGGCTCGGCATGCACGCACGACGCCAGAGAGTGGCTGGGTTCATTGTCAATCATCCTTGATTGAAAGTTGTAAGACCTCCGACCACTATAGGTTTACAACATTTTCATAACAAATCGCATTATTAGATCTGTTTAGGACGTCTCAGTTTTGAAATCACTATACACAATCAACGGTAACGACCTCGTCGTGCACTGGTTGCTTTACCAGCCAAAGCAACTAAGGTTTTATTGGTATTCGCATGACAGATAGCAACGCCTAGGGCATCAGCGGCATCCGCTTGAGGCTTGGCAGGCAACTTGAGCATTGACTGCACCATGTGTTGTACCTGTTCTTTATCTGCGCCACCAGTCCCGACCACCGCCTGTTTGATTAAGCGCGCTGCGTATTCATATACCGGAAGGTCAGCATTCACTGCAGCAACAATCGCACTGCCACGGGCTTGACCAAGCTTTAAGGCGGAGTCCGCATTGCGCGCCATAAACACTTGCTCAATAGCGAACACATCCGGTTGGAATTGGGTGATGATTTCGGTCACTCCGGCGTAGATTTGCTTGAGCCGTCCTGGCAGCTCTTTTTCTGATGTCCGAATACAGCCACTACCTAGATAATGAAGGTGACGTCCGGTTTGGCGGATAACGCCGTATCCAGTGATGCGGGAACCCGGGTCAATGCCCAAGATGATTGACATAGTGCTTATAAAACCTATTCGTTTAGCCAACGCGTATCTTAGCTTACACCATGAGCATTAGCGAGGTTTCAGGGCGCAGTGACCACTGCTCTGCTCGATAAACCCGCATCCAACGTCACTTCAATAACCGCGGTGCGCTCATGACTAAGCTTTTCCCCACTCCAGTAGTCATACCAATGCACTGGGAAATCAGACGTCAGAGTGACCTCTCGTGCCGGTTGCTGGAAATTAAATAGACAATGTAAGTCGTTTTGCTCCGTCATGGGTAGATACGCGTGGTGCAAACTCAATGACGTGAATCGGGCGGCATTTTGATTATGCTTATGGCGGATAAACAAACGCGACAGTGTTCGCTGAGCAAACGGCGTCATCTCAGGTAATGGGTCACCTGATAACAACAGCCCACCACTCGCCAGCAATACATCACGATGAAATTCATAGTAACGCCGCTCAGTCGCTTGATTAGGTAGTGAGACTAACGTGGCGCAATCCGGATCAACCTGCCATAACTTCCGATGCTGCCAACTACGATAAAAGGTTTCTTTAGCAATCTGTTCGAAGCGCCTCTCATCTCGCTCGACATCGTCTGAGATCCGCATTGCATCGACAAGTCCCAGCGATGGCCACATTGGAGCATTACAGCCAAGAATCAAGGCCTCACCCGCTCCTTCGGCAATGGCTTCCATACCCAGCCGATACGCCTCTACACCTGTGATACCACTCTGATGTCTAAAACCTTTCAATGTTCCCCAATAGTTCGCATCGAGCTTGAATAACTCAATACCCCACTCTTCACGCATCGTTTTCACTACGTTTGTTAGATGTTCCTGAACATCTGGATTAGACGTATCTAATATGTACCAAGGTGTACAACGCCAGCCCGCGTAAGTCACCTCTTCAGCTTTAAGTAGAGAGCCATCTTCATGAGTCACAAACCAATCTTGATGTTGCTTAAAAAGCTCCGATTCTGGCTGAGCAATAAAGGGGGCTAGCCAAATCGCGGGCTTCTTACCCTGAAGTTTGATTTCTTTTATCAGCGCTTTTACGCCAGAGGGGAATTTGTCAGACGGTGCGAGCCAGTCTCCCATAAAAGCCTGGTAACCGTCATCCAACAGAACATAATCGAGTTGTTGTAGATCACCCTGCATACACTTCATGTTATCCAGAATATGCCCTTGTGTAACTTCAGCGTAATAAGCGTACCAAGAGCACCAGCCAATTGGTGCGTCCTTCATAGCGCCCTGACGAGCAGGATGATGTCGCGATATCAGTGTCGCATATTCATCATAAAGGGTGGAAAGAGACGTTCCCTGCAGCACAACAACAGATTCGAGTTGATTAGAAGCCCAATCAAGCGGGTGAGTATTTTCACCATCAATGCATATCTTCAACCAAGTGTGATTTTCAATATCGACAATTTCGAAATATCCAGCGAAACGGTGACAAGAAGTAAAACCAAATAGGGTGTAACCCATCGAATCTTCTACCACCAGATAGTTGTAGTAACGTTTTGCCGCAGTGGGAGGATAAATTCGGTAACTGGAAGAGTTGTCAGGACAACGTCCTATATCAATGGGGTGCTCCGCCGTGCCAGTCGTCTGAGCTAACATCTGAAAACCATCACCCAGCAAAGTGGCAGTATGCTCAAAGCCAAATTCAGTAATCGCCAAGACATAACGTCCACCAATGGGATCATTATTCAACCCTTGATAAGTAAACGTAATCTCATTGTGATTAAGATCGGCCTGAAGATTGATGTCTCTTACTCGCAGGGTGCGACCATTCTCCAGTTTGACTGAAAACGACATAAATGAACTCCCAGACCCTATATATTTTTGCACTGTTAAACAAATTAGAGCACTAGGCTTTTTTATTGTCCAATCACTAACTTAGGTAATATTGGTCTAGGTCACGAATTGTCCACTTTAAATTCACAAGTTGAGTAAATACGGTTTTAGATGAGGTATAGCATAGAGATGAAACGAAAAAGCCCTCCAACTCCGGGAGGGCGAAAAGGCAGTGGATTATTGCGCTAAGCTTCCTGCTTAAAAAAAGCCCACCTCAGTGGGCTTTAAGGGATATGAACAAACTCAGTCGTTAAATTAGAATGCGTAAGCCAGTTTAACGAATGATTCGATGTCGCCTTCTTCTGCGCCAACACCTAAGCTGTAACCTTCATCAGAGATGTGGTAAGCAACATCTACTAACGCAGTCACATTGTCAGTGAACGCGTAAGAACCGCCAAAGTTCACTGCCTCACGAGTGTCTTCGATCGTTACGTAGCCCACTGCTAGGTAAAGAGCATCGATAGTGTAACCCGCAGAAGTGTTGTACATCTTCACTTTCTTACCATCTGCGAATTCTTCTTCGGCAAATGTCGCGCCGATACCTACTGAGCCCAGCTTCACAGAGCCGTTCACTAGGTAAAGTTTGTCAGTAGTACCTTTATCTTCATCGTTATCTTCGTAACCAAAGTTAACCATGAAAGTGTCGTTTTCATAACCTAGGTAACCGTTGTAACCTGGTTGGCGCTCTTCTTCAGCAGAATCGTCCGTATAGTTGCGGTCACCATAGTAAGAGATGCCGTACTTAACGCCTTCTTTATCGCCTTCAAACTTAACTACCTGACGTGCGTCAGAAGCGTCATTTGGTGACCATAGGAACTCAATAGTTTGGTCTGCAGCACCATCCACTGCGTCGAGAGCTGTGTCGTTAGCATAACCAGCAGAAACAACACCAGCTCCAGTTTTGTAACCAACCCAAGTATCTGTAATAGTAAACGTTGAGTCTGATGTACCGTAGTCATTTTCTACGTCAAATTCACCACCAAACTTACCGACAATGTTGCCGTTTTCGTAATCAGCGAAGATATCAAAACCCGTGACACCACCGTTGTAAAACTCTTCGTCTTTTTGTTTGTCGAAATTATTTACTTCTTCATTAACTTCTTTACGGTCTGTTTGGTAATAACCACCAACGGCGATTTCACCTGATACTGTAAATTGGTCGCCTGAAAGTGCGTCTGCGGCTACCGCTGAACCAGTAATAAGAGATAGGGCTACTGCTAAAACTGTCTTTTTCATTTTCTATGTTCCTATAGATTTTTATTTATGAGCGTCAAATACCACCTGCCCGCTCTGGCTATAGAAACTATTGGCACTAATAATTATTAACAAATGAATCAATAAAAAATGACCGTAGCCACATAATTAAGGTTGTCGAAAACACTTAAGTTTTATTAATCACTAATAACAAGTAACTCAATTAAAAGAAAAAAGTGCCCATGCTGTCATAGAAGATGAAAAGCAGCCTTGTCACTCCAATGGACTGAATCACGAACATGATTGAGTAAACACCGCCATACCTATGCCCTGAGCAGAAATATTCTTTGCTTTCTCAACCTCAACTAAACTTATAACTAAGAGGTTTGATGGAACAGACTGGTGTACAGATCCGCGATTGGACAATTCATTTACCTTATTCTCATTCTTTGGGGTGGAGTCGTATGGTCCTCGCCACTGAGAGTGGCTCAGGATTTATGGCCCCCGTATGTCATGAATTCTGTATTAGGCAGTGGTATCGCGCATGATTTAGTCACCGATGGACTTGTCTCATCGGGCTATGAAATTGAGTATTCTGTCAAACCATGGTCGCGAGTGCTGAAAGAAACTATTAATGGAAAAAATGACGTCATCATCGCCATCTGGAAAACAGAGCAACGCAATAAGGATTACTTGTTTACTGATGTCTATATGTACAACCAAATGGCTTTCGTGTCTCGCTCTGACACCAAGTTCGAATACGTATCGCAAAACAGTTTAAAAGGGGAAAGAGTCGCGTTAATTAACAACTACGGCTACGGTGCTGGCTTACGCGAATTTGATGGGTTGATTCCAATAGACTCTATAGACTTACCTAATAGTATCCGTCTCGTTATGACGGATCGCGCTGATGTATTAGTCACCGACGAGGCTGTCGGCAGATGGACGGTAAAAGAGATGAGAATTAAAAAGGGCGAGCTGTACTTTAGCACGACTTACCTTGATTCAACCCCGCTTCACGCAGCCGTCAGGCGAGATCACCCACAAGCTAAAGCAATCGTCTCAGCTCTCAATCGCTACTTCCGAGAGCATGCCGCTCAGAAGCTTGAGCAACTCAGAGTAAAGTACGGGCTAACTGACTAAATATGAACACTTGTTTATTCCGTCTGGCGCATTTCATTGTGGCAAGCCACAAAATGATCACGAATGGTTTTATTCCCATAACATGGTGCAATCGCGTCACTACCTAATACAGTCAAGAAGAACTCGGGGGGGCCGACCCAATTCTCTGGCAAGTGAGGAAAGAACCATAACAAAGCTCGACGAACAATATCAGGGACAGAAACGATCGAAACAGGCTTGCTCTGTACTTGAAAAGCCAAACGTGCGAGCTCATTAATCGATAATACCTCAGGGCCTCCGATATCATACTCATTTTGATCTGAGTCTAACTGACTTAAACAAAAACTAGCCAAGTCTTCCCCATCAATGGGATTCATTCGCATCGTCCCCTGACCAAATTGATAGATTCGTCCTTTGGCCGCCATACGATAGAACTCCTCAAGGTCTACAAAAAATCCATTTGGCCTGATGACACACGGAGATAAATGTTCTGAATTCAGTAATCGACGCGCAAATCTCTCTTTGGCTCGAAGCAATCGAACTTGTGGGTACTCTTGTGCCTTAAAGGCCGAAACATAGATAAACCGTCTAACGCCAGAGCTTTCCGCTTCAAGTAAGATATTTAGATTCGCTTGGTAATCGACATCCATATAACTGACATCATCCTTCTGGCGAGTAATACCTAAGCAAGAAATAACCACATCGACACCTCGGCATATGCCCTCAAGTTGCTCTGGCTTAGTGACTTGCGCCTCAACGATTTGTGATTCGCTGAGCCCTATTTCAATCAGCTTTTTCTTATTACGAGCAAGGGCAATAAAGTCGCGCTTCTGTTCTAAAAGTTGTTTCACAATATGCGTGCCCAAATAGCCTGTGGCGCCAACAACCAAAACTTTATGTGATGTTGCCATTCCATTCTCCTTATTCACTCATCATGACTTATTGACGATTCGATTTTCGTTGGGCGGTGTAATCCTTCACTAAACGTTCAGAACATTACCAGAATTGAAGAAGATATACTGGAATCTGTATATGATGGCTTCATTACTGCCCTTCTGGGATACGTCGCGCAGAGACAGAAGAGAACATTTCTACAAAGCGGAAACCGGAATCGAGCCCTACCTGATAATCATGCAACAACGCATCGCGACTGCTCATTAAAGAGTTAGATAGCAAAGGCTTGTCGGGCTTAATTTGCACAATAAAGCAGTCATCAGGAGGATTATGCAGAAAGTTTTGAGTTAATGCGTAAGTTTGATAGTGCACCATGAGCATGTCAGCCAAACTCGAGTCAAATCTGTCCCCAAGTAAGTAGCCCAATCTATATATGCTGTCCGCTCCAAATAGCCAACGTCCTCCATTCAATGGCTCTATATACTGTTGGCTTATTTTTTCTTCTTTTGCACGTTGCAGTTGTTCATAAAAGAACGTTCGCCAGTCAATTTTCCATTGGGCAAACCTCTCTTGCCATTGTTCCTGTATTAATTGAAATGAGCCTCGATTCCAATTAATGCGTTCACCTTCAGGCAAAGGTAACGGCCCAGGCTCCTCTAGATCCTCACCTTCCGTGCGAATGACAACGATACACCTTGCCTCTTTACGCCATGCTTCCTGGACTGGTATAGACGCCGAGACTCCGCCGTCCACATAAACCCCATGTTCAAACTCAACCGCTTCATGGTAGAGCCTTGGAATTGCACAGGTAGCGATCAGCACTTTTCTCCAATCATCTTCAAGCATGGGCAGATAATGGTCCAATAGACGTCGGGTATCTGTCACTGCCGCATATGCTTTACGATCAGCCAACACCCGCCGACCCATATCAATATCTAGCTTATAAGGAAATTCACTGATTTTATCTAAAGCCCAGTCAAGGCCTAGATATTGTTTACGGCGGATGTAACGAAATAGATTGAAAAACTCTGGTTCAGTGGTGAGTTCAAGAATGAATGAGCGTCCCAAACCTCTTTGACGACATAGGTAGGCGCAAAGGTTTAATGCACCTGCGGATGTTCCATAAAAAGTATCAAAGGGATCGAAATTCGATAACTGAAAGGCATCAAGCACTCCCGAGGTAAAAATACCACGCTGACCACCCCCTTGAGCAACCAGCGCATTTTTACCACCTGTGTACTTTGCAAAGCGTTGAGTATCCAACCGGATAGCAGCGCTGGTAACCACACCGCTATTGTCCATAAGCTCAACCTAGGCTGAAGTGATTGCGATTAGGCCAAAACCTATCAGAACAGCAAAAACTGTTACAGTGATGACTAACGCATATTTCAGATCGTGTTCCATAGACACCTCCATTATTGTGTAACAAAGTAATAACATCGTTGTGAGATATCTTCAATAATTCCCTTTTTTGTGTGCGTAATTATGACGTTACTATCACAATTAGAAGATATCGCTCTGATAGGACAGTGCTTATGAACAACAAAAATATCCCTCTGCTCGGTTGCATTTTGCTTAGTTTTACTCCGACAACTTTTGCAGATGTATATCTAACACCTTGGGCTGGTTACACCTCAGGTGGCAGTGTAGAGAATCAAGATCAACAAGAGTACGATCTGAAAGGTTCCGAAAGCTTTGCAATAAGCGCTGAAATGGATCTAGACAAAGGCAGAATCGGTTTGTTTTACGCCAATCAAAAAACCGATGTAGAAACCGTCAGCCTCAGCTCAACCATGCACTATCTACATTTTCAAAGTAGCATTTATTATCCCGTTGAAGAGTCACTATACAGTTATCTTGGTGTTGGGCTGGGCGGTTCATACATAGATGCAGATTGGGTGGGCGATGAATTGGGCTTTTCTGCCAGTATCTTCGGTGGTTTTGAATATCGTCTCACTGAGCACTTTGCACTGAATACTAAGCTGCGTTGGCTTGGCACAGTTGTCGATAACGACACCAGTGGCGTATGCAATCTGCCCGCTTCACAGGAAGGAAGTTGCCTCATTAAATTCAAAACAGATTGGATGAACCAATTCTCGGCAAATGTCGGATTAACCCTACGTTTTTAGAGGCAATGCCTTTTCATTGCAAATAATTTAGTAAAATACATTAACTGAGCGTATATTTTTCAGTCATACGCTCTCTTAATTTTAAAAGAGTTATGTTTCACTGCACACAAAAAAATCTCAAGTTTCTTCTAGAAAAGTATGTAACAACCATTTAACTCACTAATAAGTCATCACAAATACATTTTTCTCACCAAACCCCAACATTGAACTCACAATTACAATCTATTGCTTTAACCTATGCTTGTAGTTAGTCTTTTCAATATGCACAGCTGATTATTTCAGTTAGAGCAAACACACATTGAAAAATTAAGCATTTATATCTGAGAAACCTTAAAGAAACCCAAATAAACAACCACAAACTTATTTAGATAAGACAGTTAAGCATCCATATTAATCGTTATATCTGCTTTACTGATTATAAGTTTGCTCAGGCTCCCGTTCAGCCTGAAGGGGTTTGAGGTAGCTTCACTCTCGGAAATCGGATTGACAGGAGTCCTTTATGAAGCGAGAACAATGGGGATCCCGCGCCGGGTTTATTCTGGCGGCAGTGGGATCGGCTATCGGCTTAGGAAACATTTGGCGTTTCCCATATATGGCCTATGAAAACGGCGGTGGCGCTTTCTTTATCCCTTACCTTTTTGCAATGATCACTGCAGGCATACCTTTTATGATCCTAGAGTTCAGCATGGGTCAAAAATATAGAGGCAGCGCGCCAAGAACTTTAGCTAAAATTCACTCCAAATTTGAATGGCTTGGTTGGTTCCAGGTCGGCGTTGCTGCTGTCATTGCCGTTTACTACGTGGCTGTGATTGGCTGGGCGATCTCCTATTTTGGTATGTCGTTTAACCAGAGCTGGGGAACCGACACCAATGCATTCTTCTTTAGTGATTACCTAGCTTTAGGCGATAACTCGCCAACAGACCTTGGCAGTATCCAATGGAAGATTGCCATCGCGATGCTGATTGCTTGGGGGATCACCTACGCTGCTATTGTTGGTGGCGTTAAGGCTGGTATTGAGCGGGCCTCTAAAATCATGATGCCTATTCTCTTCATCATGGTAGTACTTCTTATCGGTCGCATGATATTTCTGCCTGGTGCTCTGGATGGCGTCAACTATATGTTCGAGCCTGACTTCAGCAAAATTTGGGATGTTAAAGTTTGGGCAGCAGCGTACGGCCAAATCTTCTTCACACTCAGTATTGGTTTTGCCATCATGCTGGCTTACTCTAGTTACCTACCTGAGAAGTCGGATATAACCAACAATGCGTTTATGACCGTATTGATCAACTGTGGCTTCTCAATTCTGGCTGGTATCATGATTTTCTCTGTATTGGGCTACATGGCACAAGAACAGGGCAAACCACTGACTGAAGTGGTTTCTGCTGGTGTTGGGTTAGCGTTTGTGACTCTACCAGCAGCAATTAACTTGCTCCCAGCACCATATATCCTCGGTCCTCTGTTCTTCTTCGCTCTTGTCGTGGCCGGATTGAGCTCACATATCTCCATTATGGAGGCCGTTACGTCAGCCGTTATCGACAAACTAAAATGGAGTCGCAAAAAAGCGGCAACTGTTGTTATTGGCGCGGGCGTGATTGTCTCAATGGCATTTGCAACCAATGGTGGCCTACTACTACTAGATTTGGTCGACCATTTTGCTAACAACGTCGGTATCATGGTGGGTGGTTTTGTCGAGATTATTCTTATGGCTTGGCTACTGAATAAAGTTGGTGATGTACGCGAATACGTCAATGAGATCTCTGACTTTTCTATCGGTGCTTGGTTCGTGATTTGTCTGCGCTTCATCACTCCAATTATGCTGGCAGTTATTCTCGCAACCAAACTACAAACCCTATTCACTGAAGGCTACGGTGGCTATGACCTAACACTAGGTTGGGCAATGATAGCAGCTCTATTCGTTATCGGTGTACTCATTAATGCAGCTAGCCGCAAGGAGGCCTAATTATGACAACAGGTGCAATTATTATGATGGTAGTAGGTTTAGGTATCACATGGGGTGGTGCTGCTATCTGTATCAAAAGAGCAATGAATAAGCAGGACTAACCTTACTGCTTATCTTTATCTCAAATGCCGGCATTGAATGTCGGCATTTGTGTATTGATCAGAGCTAAAATGTGTACTTAACGCCAAGGGCTCCGCCAATCTGAAGTTCTGGGCCACTATACAAATCTAGCTCAGGGTGAACTTGACCATACATGTTCCAACCTTGACTGAAATTCCAGTTCAAACCAAGCGGCACACGGGCACCAAATTCGTTATGGTCCCATTCGCTCCATGCCCCCGCTCCAATATACCAAGTGAAAGGTGTACTCTCGCTAAATTCACCACGCTTAATAATGTAATCAAACGCAGCGCCATCATTACCAACAGTAAAGCGATACTGATTATCCAGTTCAAGTACTGCACTTAAGTCTTGATCAACCGCCAAGCCCGCGGAAATGCTCGTAGATTCAGAGCCCTCCGCAATCGTAGCAGTACTACCGATTAACGCTGATAGGGCCACCATAGTTTTAACTAGTGCACTTGTCTTCATCACTATTTACTCCCACAAAGTAAAACAACATACAATCATCCCAATTTATGAGTTCACAGTGTCAAATAGAGGTAAAAGTAGGGTTAAAGGCAAGGCAGGTATGAAGCTAGCTCGGATCAAAAAAGGAGGCCGAAGCCTCCTTTTTCACACGAATGAAGAGTAGGAATTAACCGTGGTTACGGATCCATTCATCCATCTCAGTTTTTAGGTTGTCAGACTTAGTACCAAAGATAGCCTGAACACCACCTGCCACCACTACTACGCCTGCAGCGCCTAGTTGTTTTAGTTTGTCTTGGTCAACAGCTTCTGTATCCGATACTGCTACACGTAAACGAGTGATACATGCGTCTAGACCCGTGATGTTTGCTTTACCACCGAATGCTGCAACTAGCTCACCAGCCATGTCTGAACCAGATGTCGCGACTGCTTCTTCAGATTCATCTTCACGACCTGGAGTCTTAAGATCCATCGCTTTGATAACAGCGCGGAATACTGCGTAGTAGATAACCGCATAAACCAAACCAACACCTACCATCAGACCAATTTTCTGTGCGTTACCAGATAGTACAATGAAATCGATCAGACCGTGTGAGAACGAAGTACCATGTACAAAACCTAGAGTGTTTGCAACAACGTATGCAGAACCCGCTAGTAGAGCATGGATACCGTACAGTACAGGAGCAACAAATAGGAATGAGAATTCGATTGGCTCTGTGATACCTGTTAGGAATGAAGTCAGGGCAGCAGACGCCATGATACCCATTACTTTCGCGCGGTTCTCTGGCTTAGCAGAGTGAGCGATTGCAATAGCTGCTGCTGGTAGACCGAACATCTTGAACATGTAACCACCTGCTAACTGACCGAAGCCATTACCCGCAGCACGAGATGCTTCGTCTGCAACTAGGTAACAAGTTAGAACGCCGTTTTGTGTTTCGCCAGCAGCATTCACACAAGTACCCGCTTCGAAGAAGAATGGTACGTTCCAAACATGGTGTAGACCGAATGGGATTAGAGAACGCTCAACGATGCCGTAGATGCCGAATGCAACTTGTGGGTTCTGATGTGCAGCCCAGTCAGAGAAAGAAGCGATAGCGCCACCAATTGGAGGCCATACCACTGACAGTACAATACCCAGTGCGATAGCAGCGAAACCAGTAATGATAGGCACAGCACGCTTACCAGCGAAGAAGCCTAGGTATTCTGGCAGTTGAATCTTGAAGAAGCGGTTAAATGCCCATGCAGCCACACCACCAACAAGAATACCACCTAACACACCTGTGTCTATTTTCTCAACACCCATGACACCAGCCATCACACCCAGCGTTGCTGTCATGATACCGTAGCCAACGATTGCAGCCAGACCTGCTACACCATCGTTGTTAGTGAAACCAAGCGCTACACCCACCGCAAATAGCAATGCCATCTGACCAAATACAGAGCCACCAGCCTGTTCCATCAAGTTGGAAACAATTTCCGGAATAAAGCTCAGATCGGCAGCACCAACCCCGAGTAGAATACCTGCAACAGGTAAAACCGATACTGGTAGCATCAGCGCTTTACCCACTTTTTGCAGGTTGGCAAAAAGATTCTTAAACATGTTTATGCTCCTGAAAAGTTATAAGAATTATTGGGTTCTAACGGCACACCCCCGTAGCCTTAAATGTTAGCACCCAGAGAAAATGTAACCACGTAAAACAGTATATTTTCCGGCTCTAAATATATATTGATGGTGAACAAACTTTCTAGTTAGTGATGGAAATTAGTTTCAAACTAATAGATGGATCACAATCCATAAGAGACTAAATTAGCTCACTTTTACCATATATCTTATTGATATTTATAAACTTATCATGAAGCGCAATTAATTTTGATGAGTAAATAAAATAAGCCCGATTGTTATTTCATGTAACAAAATTACAATTTGATATTTACCGCCTCTCACCTTCAACAGATTTAGTAAACAAGCGACTTTTTATGAACTAACGTGATATTAGACACAAAAAAAAGGAGCAGGCGCTCCCTTTTTAACCAGAACTCTTTTTCTATCTCAAAAAAAGATTTCTGAAGTTTTCACTGGTTTTACTTCCGACTTCGCTCAACGAAGTATTTTTCAATTGGGCAATATAGGAAGCGACTTCAACCACATAGGCTGGCTGGTTTTGCTTTCCTCGATGCGGTACAGGGGCCAGATAAGGTGAATCGGTTTCTATTAAAAGCCTTTCAAGCGGTAAAGCTTTCACCACTTCTTTCAACTCAATGGCTTGCTTAAACGTCACAATCCCTGAGATAGAAATATAAAAGCCCAGCTCCATCGCAGCTTCGGCAAACGCAAGATCTTCGGTAAAACAATGAATCACACCGCCACACTTTTCTGCTTGCCCACGACGAAGAATATCCAACGTATCTTGTCTAGCATTACGCGTATGTATAATCAAAGGCTTATTCAGCTTAACACCTAGCTCAACTTGCTGTTGAAATCTCAGTCTTTGTAACTCAGCGGTTTCAGGCTGGTAGTGATAATCCAGCCCGGTTTCGCCTATCGCTACCACTCTTGGGTTCGAGGCATATTCATGCAACCGATCCAACGCAAACTCACTCTCTACATCCAAAGGATGAACACCACAAGAAGCGTAAACGTTGTCAAAAGGCTCGATCATTTCCAGCATGGCAGGGAAAGAGTCTAACGTCACCCCAACCGAAAGTAGCTCTGATACATTAGCGGCCTTGGCCTTCTCCACGACATCCTTAATACCAGAATGCAGCTCCTGATAATCCAATTTGTCTAAATGACAGTGCGAGTCTACGAACATGATTCCTCATTAAATCTAAATAACCAATCTAAGATTAACAGCTCACTATTTAGGCCAACGTGCTCTCTAAGCTGATCAAGTAACTGACTCAATGTGTCAGTTTGGCGGTACAATATCTGATAGCTGATACATCCTGCTAATAACTTTGCCCCTGGCGTGAAGTAAGGCTGATTCAAGCCAAAATGGACTTTTTGAGCATCTGTCATCAGGTACCACAACCATTGTAGGTACTCTACTGGTGAACTAGCCAGTTCTTTTGCTAACTTGACATTATCTCCCATATTTTGAACAACCTTTAGGAGTTCAGCTTCAAATGACAAATACTTCTCTTTGTAATCTTGTTCAATGAATGCTTGTGTTTTGAGCGGCGCGTTACCATTAATGTGCGCGACATAAGGTGCGATAGTGACAGACACTTGTGTGTTTAACCACTGAGTGACTACCTCAGGTTCTGGATTCACCACCTGCCATTGCTGACAGCGGCTGGTTATGGTTGGTAACAGTTGGTGCACTTTGTGGCTCAACAAAAGAAACATACAGCTTTCGGATGGTTCTTCTAGTGTTTTCAGTAATGCGTTAGCCGCAGACTCGTTCATCGCTTCCGCTGGTTCAATAATGAACAGCCTAACCCCCGACAACTGAGAAGACTCCTGTGCCAAGCGATTACATTGGCGAATCTGTTCCACTGTAATCGCCTTGCCTTCTTTTTCAGGCTTAACGATATGAAAATCTGGATGGTTGTTCGCTTGCATCAACTGACAACTATGACAGAAGCCGCAAGCTTCATTGACGTAATTACTACACATCACAGCATTGCTGAATTTTTCGACCAGCTGCTCAGCACCAAGACCTTCCTCTATAGCCAATAAGGTGGCATTAGAGAATCGCTCAGCCTCAAGGCTTAATTGCCACTCCTGCCAGATATCAGTCAGCCAAGGATACAGTGCTTGCATAGCTATTGTTCCAACCAGTTGGTTAAGACGGTTTTGATGTCTAAAGCAACTTTATCAATACTTTGCTCAGCGTTAACGACAACGACGCTCGGGTCGTTGTCTGCCAACTCAAGATAACGCTCTCGTGTACGATCGAAAAAGCTCATATCCATTTTCTCGATTCGGTCTAACTCCCCACGCCCACGAGCTCGTTCAAGGCCGACGCGTGGGTCGAGGTCAAGATATATCGTTAGATCGGGTTTGAAATCACCCAATGTGGTCTGTTTAAGTACACTCATTGTTTGCTTGGAGATTTGACGACCACCGCCTTGGTAGGCCTGAGAAGACATATCATGACGATCTCCTACCACCCATGTACCGTCAGCGAGAGCTGGTTTAATCACATTTTCGACCAACTGAACACGAGCAGCATACATAAGAAGTAATTCAGTCATATCTTGCAGCTCCTCACCTTGGTGCTCTTGCTTCACCAAGGTTCTGAGTTTTTCCGCTAATACCGTGCCACCAGGTTCTCGGGTGTTTCGGATTCTTTCTATACCCGTTTGTTTTAGCGTATCAAGCACTGCATTGATAGCCGTGCTTTTCCCCGCGCCTTCTAACCCTTCAATTACGATGAATTTCGCTTGTGTCATTTGTTGCTTCTTAATTGTCTTAAATACGCACGAACGGCTCGATTATGCTCGCTCAGTGTTTTGGAAAATACGTGGCCACCTGTACCGCTTGCCACAAAATAGAGATAGTTGCTATTTTCAGGATTAGTGGCTGCCGCGATAGAGGCTTCGCCAGGCATAGCAATTGGCGTAGGTGGTAAGCCAAATATCACATAAGTGTTATATGGTGTCGGTGTTCGCAAGTCTTTCTTACGTATATTTCCATCATACTTGTCACCCATGCCATAGATAACAGTGGGATCCGTTTGTAAACGCATTCGCTTATTGAGGCGATTAACAAAAACACTCGCAACACGTTCGCGCTCAGCACCTACCGCCGTTTCTTTTTCGATGATAGAGGCAAGAATTAAAGCATCGTAAGGTGTCTTTAACGGCAAGTTGTCCTGACGTTGCTGCCAATGTTTTTCGAGAACCTGTTCAAGTTTATCAGCCGCACGTTTGAGAATATCGAGGTCGGAAGTTCCAAACGTATAGTGATAAGTCTCAGCCAGAAGTACCCCCTCCAATTTGGATTGAGTAAGACCAATCTGTTGAGCAATTTCTGCTTCACTTAATTCTGAAGTTTTATGTTCAAGATATGGCGCACTCTCCATTGCTTCACGCCACTCTGCAAAGGTTGAGCCTTCAACAAATGTAATAGCAAACTGATGCTCTTTACCTGTCTTGAATAATTCTAACGCTTGAGTGAGGTTGAGCTCTGGTTTAAGCAGATAGGTACCTGCTTTTACTTGGGTTAGTTCGGGATGAAAGCGACGAACGAATCGAGCCATATCACTAGACTCGATTAGGCCTTGCTCTGTCAACTCGGAAAGAAGGCGATTGAAACTCACACCGGACTCTAAGGTATAGATTTGTTCTTGTTCGAGTTTAAGGGGCTGAGCCACGTACTCATCCACTTGTTGCTTCACATATAGATATCCAGCGCCAGCGATCAGCATGGCGAGAACCAGAAAAAAGGTGATCTTTTTAATCACGGGTTAACCATCTCCTGAATTTTTTTCGTTATCGTTCCTATTGAATAGGCTTGTGTGCCAACACTTTTAACAGGAGCAACACCAAGAATCGAGTTACAAACAAACACTTCATCCGCACTACAGAGCTGATCAAGCGTATAGTCTCCGCTTTGAGCTTGAACACCGTCACGGAGCAAAGTCTCAATGACCACTCGGCGCATAACACCTGAAACACCTGCATTCGTCAAATCTGGGGTATGTATAATACCTTGCTTAACCCAGAACACATTGGCCATCGTCGTTTCAATGACTCGATCGTTCACATCTAAAGCAATGCCATCCGCCCAACCTGCATTATCCATTTCAGCTTTCAACAATATCTGCTCAAGACGATTATTATGTTTATGACCAGCTAACAAAGGGTTCAAGCCTAACCTTTTTTGACACACGCCTAGACAAATCCCATCCGTTAACCATTTTTCATAATGGACAGGATAGTGAAAGGCGCTAATAGTAACATTTGGTAAGGTCACTTGAGTAGGGCTATATCCACGCCCCCCTACACCGCGACTGATATGTAGCTTTAAACCCGATTTAGGTGCGTTGATCCGCGCGCTCCTGAGCCAAGTTTCTACATCCTGCCAGTCAGGTGGTTGGATATCGAGCACCTCCAAACAAGACTGCATTCGCTCTTTGTGCTTACCCCAATGTTCTATGTCACCATCAACAACCAACATGGTCGTAAAACAGCCATCTCCGTATTGAAACGAGCGATCTGCGAGCGCAATCATTTCAGCGGCCTGTCCATTAACCCAATACATATCAGTGCCCAAATAAAAGAAAACGGCTTAATGCCAAAGCATTAAGCCGTTTTATCACAAATTAGAGAATGACTCTTTAGATCTTTTTGAAAACCAATGAGCCATTTGTACCACCAAAGCCAAATGAGTTACAGATAGCGTACTCTGAATCGATTGGTTTTGCCGTATGAGGGACTAAATCAATGTCTTCAAGGCCTTCTTCACGGTTGTCTAAGTTAATGGTTGGTGGAACCATTTGATCAACCAAAGACATAATCGTCACAATGGCTTCAACAGAACCAGCAGCGCCAAGTAGGTGACCCGTCATTGACTTGGTAGAAGAAACTTTCACTTGCTGAGTACCTTCTTCGCCCAGTGCACGACGGATGCCTTTCACTTCAGCAACATCCCCAGCCGGAGTAGACGTACCGTGAGCATTTACATAGCCGACTTGTGTACCAGTGATGCCAGCGTCGCGCATTGCCGCTTCCATTGCCAGCGCACCACCAGAGCCATCTTCACTCGGCGAGGTCATGTGGTAAGCATCACCAGACATACCAAAGCCAACCAGCTCTGCGTAGATCTTAGCACCGCGTGCTTTGGCATGTTCGTACTCTTCCAGAACAATGATACCTGCGCCATCACCCAGTACAAAACCGTCACGGTCTTTATCCCATGGGCGAGAAGCTTTTTGGGGTTCGTCATTACGGGTTGACAGCGCTTTCGCTGCACCAAAGCCAGCCATGCCCAGAGGAGTCGAAGCTTTTTCTGCGCCACCTGCAACCATAGCGTCAGCATCACCGTATGCAATCATACGGGCAGCATGACCGATATTATGTAGACCCGTTGTACACGCCGTAGAAATCGCGATATTAGGACCGCGCAAACCACGCATAATGGATAAGTTACCAGCAACCATATTTACAATGGTTGAAGGGACGAAGAATGGGCTAACTTTGCGAGGGCCTTTTTCGACTAGTGCAGTATGACCAGACTCAATAAGGTCAAGACCACCGATGCCTGAACCAATCGCAACACCTACTCGCGCTGCGTTTTCTTCATTAATTTGTAAACCAGAGTCGTCTAAAGCTTGGATACCAGCAGCGATGCCGTATTGGATAAACAAGTCCATCTTACGAGCATCTTTTTTAGACATGAACTCTGTACAGTCGAAATCTTTTACTAAGCCTGCAAAACGAGTTGAGAAATTTTTAGTATCAAAGTGCTCGATATTCACAATACCACTTTGACCAGCTAGCAAGGCTTTCCAGGATGATTCTACAGTGTTGCCGACCGGTGACAACATACCCATGCCAGTGACAACAACACGACGCTTGGACACGATTTTATTCTCCGGGATTGAAATGATTCTATGAGAGGATAGAAGGAATAAAAAGAACACAGGCGGCCAGAAGGCCGCCTGGGAGAGATATTACTGAGCGCTGTTCACGTAGTCGATAGCAGCTTGAACAGTAGTGATCTTCTCAGCTTCTTCGTCTGGAATCTCAGTGTCAAATTCTTCTTCTAGAGCCATTACTAGTTCAACAGTGTCTAGAGAATCAGCACCTAGATCGTCAACGAAAGAAGCTTCATTTTTAACTTCTGCTTCGTCTACACCTAGCTGTTCAACAATGATTTTCTTTACGCGTTCTTCGATGTTGCTCATTTTTCTTTTCCTTTACAGATTTCGCTCAATGCGATGATTCCGTAGTTTATTCGAACTATTGAAAGTTGCAAGGGGGTCCTTGCTGGTCAAACCACAATTTTCGCGATTTTAACCGAAATTCAATACATTTTTGACTTATATCATGCACAAATGTTGCGCATTTTAATGCCAGTTATCACAAACTATAGGCTACTTTTGTGACAGCAAATAGCCCATTTGGTTCAAGATTAGGCATTAAACCATGTACATGCCACCATTAACATGCAAAGTTTCACCAGTAATGTACGCAGCTTCTGGAGAAGCTAGGAACGCTACTGCTGATGCAATTTCACGTGGGTCACCAAGACGACCAGCTGGGACGTTAGCCAAAGTTGCTGCACGTTGCTCGTCATTTAGCGCCTTAGTCATGTCAGTTTCGATAAATCCTGGTGCAACGGTGTTAACGGTTACACCACGAGAAGCCACTTCACGTGCCATAGATTTAGTGAAACCAATCACACCTGCTTTTGCTGCTGCGTAGTTAGTTTGACCTGCATTACCCATAGTACCAACAACAGAACCAACGTTGATGATACGACCTGCACGCTTCTTCATCATGCCACGAAGTACAGCTTTAGACATGCGGTAGATAGGCGTCAGGTTAGTATTGATGATGTCATTCCATTCATCATCCTTCATACGCATCAATAAATTATCACGCGTAATACCTGCATTGTTCACCAGAATATCGATTGCGCCAAACTCATCGTTAATATTTTTCAGAGTTGCTTCAATTGATTCGATATCTGTCACGTTTAGCGCCAGACCTTTCCCATTTTCACCAAGGTATTCACTGATTGCAGCAGCACCATTCTCAGAGGTCGCAGTACCGATAACCTTAGCACCACGTTCAACAAGTAGTTCAGCGATAGCACGGCCAATACCACGACTTGCGCCTGTGACCAGTGCGATCTTGCCTTCTAGGTTCATCATGATTTATTCCTTAAAAGTTTACTTAGCCGCTTCTAGAGATGCAGCATCGTTAACTGCAGCGCCACTAAGTGTCTTTACGATACGTTTTGTCAGGCCGGTAAGAACTTTACCTGGGCCTAATTCAAGCAATTTCTCTACGCCTTGCTCGCTCATTAGCTGTACGCTTTCCGTCCAACGGACTGGGCTGTATAGCTGGCGTACAAGTGCATTCTTAATTTTCGCAGGGTCCGTTTCAGCAACAACATCAACGTTATTGATCACTGGCAACTGAGGAGCATTGAATTCAATCTCTTCAAGAGCGACAGCCAGTTTGTCGGCTGCTGGCTTCATCAAAGCACAATGAGAAGGCACGGAAACAGGTAGCGGTAGAGCTCGCTTAGCGCCAGCTTCTTTACATAAGGCACCTGCGCGCTCAACGGCATCTTTACTACCTGCAATCACAACCTGACCTGGTGAGTTGTAGTTTACTGGAGATACCACTTCACCCTGAGCCGCTTCTTCACACGCTTTAGCAATAGATTCGTCATCTAGACCAATGATTGCAAACATAGCACCAGTGCCTGCAGGCACTGCTTCTTGCATCAGCTGACCACGTAGCTCAACCAGCTTGATTGCTTGTTTAAAGTCAATCACACCAGCACATACTAATGCCGAATATTCACCTAGGCTGTGACCCGCTAGGTTTGCTGGCTGCTCTAGGCCAAGCTCTTGCCAAACACGCCAGATAGCAACCGAGGATGCTAGCAGTGCTGGCTGAGTGCGGAAAGTTTGGTTGAGATCTTCAGCTGGGCCATTTTGAACCAACGCCCATAGGTCGTAACCTAACGCCTCAGATGCTTCCGAAAAAGTGTTTTTTACTACTTCATACTGTTCGCCAAGCTCTGCAAGCATACCCACTGCTTGAGAACCTTGACCTGGAAATACGATAGCAAAATTGCTCATTTTCTTTTCCTTAAAACAAAGTAAGAACGAAAAGATGCCTAAAAAGGCACCTTAAAGTTTAAATTCAATTGAGGTTAGAACTTAACCAGAGCTGAGCCCCAAGTAAAACCGCCACCAAACGCCTCCAACAGAAGCATCTGACCACGTTTAATTCGCCCATCACGCACAGCTTCATCCAGTGCTGTCGGGACAGTGGCCGCAGATGTATTGCCATGCCTATCCAAGGTAATCACTACTTGATCTAATGACATGGACAGTTTCTTAGCCGTCGCGGAGATAATACGGTAATTGGCTTGATGAGGAACTAACCAATCTAGTTCAGACTTATGCATATCGTTGGCAGCCAGCGTGTCCTTAACGAGTTTGGACAGCTGTGTCACCGCCACTTTAAAGACCTCGTTGCCCGCCATATGTAGCCACTTATCAGCATCTTTACCACGCTCAGGAACCTCAAGGCTTAGCAACTCACCGAAACGGCCATCTGAGTAGATATGCGTTGAAAGAATCCCAGGCTCTTCACTTGCACCAACAACAACTGCACCAGCGCCATCACCAAACAAGATAATGGTAGAACGGTCTGTTGGATCACAAGTTTTCGACAGAGTGTCTGAACCGATAACCAGTACATTCTTACACATACCCGTTTTGACATGCTGGTCAGCGACAGAAAGTGCGTAGACAAAACCTGAACATGCCGCGGCAATGTCAAATGCAGGACAACCTTTGATATCCAATTTAGCCTGAACTTGGCACGCAGAAGATGGAAAAGTATGACTACTACTGGTTGTCGCGACAATAATCAGGTCGATATCGTTTTTGTCGATACCCGCCATTTCAATAGCATTCTCTGCCGCGATATACCCCATATCAGCAACAGTTTCACCCTCGGCTGCGATGCGACGCTCTTTAATACCAGTACGAGCGACAATCCACTCATCACTCGTATCTACCATTTTCTCTAAATCTGCGTTTGAACGCACCTGAGATGGCAGGTAGCTGCCAGTACCTAAAATTTTGCTATACATGAAGACTAATAATGCCTCTCGAGTAAAACCGCTTCCAAACGATCACTAATACGGCTGGGTACTTGTCGTTTGACCTCGTGTAACGCTTCACCAATGGCATTGATGACCGCGTCTACATCAGCACTTCCGTGGCTTTTTATGACAATGCCGCGCAATCCTAGCAAACTTGCACCGTTATACTGGTCGGGGTTCAATGTTTTTAGTTCATTAAATAGCCCAGAAAATAATTTTCTTGCAATCCAACCTTTTATCGATGAAGCCATCATGCTCGTTTTCAGCTTATCGATAAACAGTTGAGCGGTACCTTCACATGCTTTGAGACACACATTGCCGACAAAACCATCACAAACCACCACATCAGCAGAATCGTGCAATAACTGATTACCTTCAATATAGCCGACGAAATTCACGGATTGCGTCTGAGATAACATTTCAGCACAACGTTTTACGAGATCGTTACCTTTAATTTCTTCGGCACCGATATTAAGAATCGCAACACGTGGAGGCCGGCCTAGATACTGTTCAGTTAAAGCACTACCCATAACCGCAAACTGAAACAGAGAATCCGCATCGCACGATACATTGGCACCAAGATCTAACATCCAAGTTCGACCACCGGAAGCGGTCGGTAAGGCTGAGATTAGTGCTGGACGCTCAATTCCTGGTAGTAGTTTCAGTCGAAAACGTGACAAAGCCATAAGTGCACCAGTGTTACCACCACTGACACAGGCATCGGCTTCGCCTTGAGCCACAGCATCAATAGCGGTAGCCATTGAAGTACCATTGCTGTTTCGCAGCGCAAGAGAAGGTTTTTCTGAGTTAGAGATCACCCGGTCACTGTGCTGAATACTCAGACGAGCATCAGGCTGATAACCAAGAGACAATAATTGAGTTGTGATCGCGGTCTGATCACCTGTGAGGATCACTTTCAGCTCTGGGAAATGCGACAGTGCCTGCACGGCGGCAGGCACTGTGACGCGAGGACCGAAATCCCCGCCCATTGCATCAAGTGCAACGGTTATATTAGGCAAAGGTCAACCTTACTTGTTGATAACCTTTTTACCACGGTAGTAACCTTCAGCAGTTACGTTGTGGCGCAGGTGAGTTTCACCTGAAGTTGCGTCTACAGATAGTGCAGCTGTAGATAGGGCATCGTGTGAACGACGCATGCCACGCTTTGAACGTGATTTCTTGCTCTTTTGTACGGCCATTGACCCTACTCCTATGTTAATTCTTAAAGAATTACTTCTTTAAGTTTTTTAAAACATCGAATGGATTCGGCTTATCTTCCACAATTTCTTCTGGAATTTCACCAAATACCAAATTGTCTGATTTAACGCTACAGTCCGCTTCATCATGTTTTGCGATTTGAGGCAAGTTTAGAATGAACTCGTCTTCAACAAGCTGTATTAGGTCAATTTCACCGTACTCGTTCAGATCTACCAAATCGTACTCTTCCGGTGCTTCCTCTTCAGTCTTTTCACCTTTGTAAGGTGTATAAGTGAATTGGACATCGCACTCATGTGCGAAAACCTCATTACAGCGTTGACACTCTAAATCAACTTCGATGTTAGCTTTACCAGAGATAACAACGAGCCGCTGTTCATCTAACTCAAATGACAATGACACTTGAGCGTCGCGTTTAACGCCTTCGACTGAGTCAAACAAACGCTTAAAAAGGCTAACTTGAATGATACCATCATAATCAAGTCGCTTCTGAGCAGCGCGTGCCGGATCAACCGTTCGCGGTATTTTTACCTTTTGCATAGGGCGCGAATTCTATCTTCCAATTCGTTTTGAGTCAAAGGAAAAGGACAAAAAGTTAGAGTTTTTTTCCTTAGTATCAGAAGAGCTAGGACGACTAGCGTAATATCGATTAAGCTGTGGCTAACTCCCTGAAAGATTGTAATAGACAATGTCAAAATACCAACTTGTTTTAGCCTCAACCTCTCCATATCGCAAACAACTGCTTGATAAGCTATCACTCCCTTTTGTCACTGCCTCTCCTCGTTTTGATGAGACACCACTTTCTAATGAGCAACCTGAAAACCTAGTCAAGCGCTTAGCAATAGGTAAAGCTGAGTCTTGTCAGACCGATCAGCCGAGTCTTATCATAGGCAGTGATCAGGTTTGTATTATTAATGGGCAAATAATAGGTAAGCCTCACAATAGGGAGAAAGCCATTCAGCAGCTCACTCAACAAAGCGGCAAGGCCATTCAATTTTTTACTGGGCTAGCGATCCATAACACTGAAACAGAAAAGACAGAAGTACGGGTAGATACATTTACCGTTCAATTCCGAAAGTTGACGCACCAACAAATCTGCAATTATGTCGATAAAGAACAACCATTCTATTGCGCAGGTAGCTTTAAGAGTGAAGGATTAGGCATCGCCTTATTTGAGCGACTAGAAGGTAAAGACCCGAACACCTTAATTGGCCTTCCTTTGATTGACCTGATAGATATGCTTGAAACTCAAGGAGTCTCTGTACTTTAATCAGATTGAGTGTATTCACACGCGAGAGTAGAACTCTGTTACTGTTTAACTCTCGCTTATAAGACCTATCACTTCATTTAAAGATTACGAAGTCCAGCTAATGCCTTTTCAAGCTTTGGCTCCATTGGGGCACTTATCTCCATCCATTCGTCATTAGATGGATGTTGGAACTTGATATTAGCTGCATGAAGGAAAAGGCGATCAAGCCCTACTTTCGCGGTATATGCATCAAATCGACGATCACCATATCGGTCATCCCAAGCAATTGGATGACCTGTATACTGAGTATGAACACGGATTTGGTGGGTACGCCCCGTGATAGGACTCGCCTGAATCAAAGTCGCATCTGCGAACTTTTCTATGATCTTAAAGCGTGTCTCTGAAGGTTTTCCCTGCGGATTCACACGCACAATACTATTCACCTCATTTTTGAGTAGTGGCGCTTTGACAACCTTACAGCTGCTTTTCCACTGACCCATCACCAAGGCAAAGTAGTATTTCTGCACGGTTTTCTCTCGAAACTGAGCTTGAAGATGGCGCAAAGCTGAACGCTTTTTCGCCACGAGCAAAATACCAGAAGTATCACGGTCAATACGATGCACTAGTTCAAGAAAACGAGCTTGTGGTCTTAGTGCACGTAATGCTTCAATCGCGCCAAACTTTAGCCCACTGCCACCATGAACAGCGGTACCCGAAGGTTTGTTTAGAATTAACATATGTTCATCTTCATGGATGATCATATGTTCAAGTTCAGCCACCTTATTGAGTTTGACACTTGGTGCAACTTCGTCTTGCTTTTCTTCAATCGTCACAGGAGGAATTCTGACTAAATCCCCCGCTTTCAATTTATATTCAGCTTTGATTCGCTTCTTGTTTACGCGCACTTCCCCTTTGCGCAAGATCCGGTAAACCATGCTTTTTGGAATGCTTTTCAGTTGGTTGCGTAAGAAGTTATCGATACGCTGGCCAGCCATGTCTTCGTCGATATCGACAAACTGGACTTTTGTTCTAATTTCGCTCATTTGGCTATTCTATCATTCTAGCTTGCGTAAGTTCACGTTTTCTAGGCAACAACTTAATCATCCCCTCTCTTAGAATGAATTTCTGTTGTTCTACGAATAAAAATCCACCAAGCTAATTGCAATTTTCAAAAAACCTTATACAAAGTTTTTAAATACATGAACTTAAAAAATTTAAAATTAGGTTTTTTAGCGTTTTATAATAAAGCAGATTGCTGAGTTTAATGGGTACTGCTATAGTTCACACCTGCAATGAATGATTAGGTTGCATTTTAAACAAGCCCGATCACTTTTGAGCAAGAGAATGAGTAGCCCGCTAATTTACCAAAATGCAGCATATGGCGTAAGACATTTTCGGGATTAGTACAGCTTGCTGCCCTACTCAAAAATCTTTCATGTTGAGTATCATCCGCCACTATTGCGGCTTACAAGCCAAACGTTTGTAAGACTGACGTGCCCAAAGAGCATCCCTCCAGCCGGGAGGCTGCACACATTAAGCCATGGGATCAGGCACCGTGAAAGAAATTACTAGGCAGCAAGAAGACATAGAATGACAACGAGATTTATCAATGAAAAGAATGTTAATCAACGCAACTCAAAAAGAAGAGTTGCGTGTTGCTTTGGTTGATGGTCAGCGCTTATATGATTTAGATATCGAAAGCCCAGGCCACGAATCCAAAAAAGCAAATATCTACAAAGGACGTATCACTCGCATCGAACCAAGTCTGGAAGCAGCCTTCGTTGATTATGGTGCTGAAAGACACGGTTTCCTCCCTCTAAAAGAAATTGCCCGCGAATATTTCCCTGAAGGCTACACCTACCAAGGCCGACCTAGCATTAAAGAAGTGCTGACTGAAGGCCAGGAAGTGATTGTTCAGGTTGAGAAAGAAGAACGAGGCAGCAAAGGCGCTGCACTCACGACTTTTATCTCTCTTGCTGGTAGTTACCTTGTTCTGATGCCAAATAACCCTCGTGCCGGTGGTATCTCTCGCCGAATCGAAGGGGATGAGCGCACTCAACTTAAAGCCGCACTGAGCACTTTGGAACTGCCGCAAGGCATGGGCCTGATCGTTCGCACTGCGGGTGTTGGTAAAAGCGCAGAAGAGCTTGAGTGGGACTTAAATGTACTACTCAACCACTGGGGAGCGATCAAACAAGCCTCTGATGCTAACCCCGCCCCTCTTCTGATCCACCAAGAAAGTAATGTTATCGTACGCGCCATTCGCGATTATCTTCGTCGTGATATTGGTGAAATTCTGATAGATAGCAATACCATCTATGAGCGTGCATTAGAGCACATTCGCCTTGTTCGCCCTGACTTCGTGAATCGAGTCAAAAAATACGACGGTGAAGTACCTCTATTTAGCCATTATCAGATTGAAAGCCAGATTGAATCCGCTTTCCAACGAGAAGTGCGCTTGCCATCTGGTGGTTCAATTGTGATTGATCCAACAGAAGCACTAACGTCAATCGATATTAACTCCGCTCGTGCAACGAAAGGCGGCGATATCGAAGAGACGGCACTGAACACCAACCTTGAAGCAGCGGATGAGATTGCGCGCCAGCTTCGTCTTCGTGACTTAGGTGGTCTTGTTGTTATCGACTTCATTGATATGACGCCTGTTCGTCATCAACGTGAAGTGGAAAACCGTCTGCGTGATGCTGTTCGTCTTGACCGTGCTCGCGTCCAAATTGGTCGTATCTCACGCTTTGGGCTACTAGAGATGTCTCGCCAGCGTCTGAGCCCATCTCTTGCAGAGGCTAGCCACCATATCTGTCCTCGCTGTAGTGGTACAGGTGTAGTACGTGATAACGAGTCTCTTGCACTTTCCGTTCTTCGTTTAATTGAAGAAGAAGCATTGAAAGACAACACAGCTCAAGTTTTGGCTGTTGTTCCTGTTCCAATTGCATCATACCTTCTGAATGAAAAACGCCGCTCGGTTAACCACATTGAACGCATTCAGGAAGTGAAGATCACGGTAGTTCCTAACTCAGACATGGAAACACCGCATTTCGAAGTGATCCGAGTTCGTGAAGGTGAAGAGTTTGATTTACTGTCTTACTTGCTGCCTAAGAAACTCGAGTCAATGAAAGAAGCGGAAGGCCGCGAGACCACGGAAACCGAAGTTAAACCAAAGAAACTCGAAGAACCAGCACTTAAAGGTTTCGCTGCACCTTCTCAGTCAGCACCTGCGCCGAAACAACCAGTGAAGACATCTGAGAAGAAAACAGAGCCTAGCGAGGAGAAACCTAGCTTAGTGACTCGATTCTTCAAAGCATTAGGTAACTTCCTGTTCAGTTCAGATGCTGAAAAAGAGCAGCCAGAAGAGACACCGAAGCATACGAAAAAAGAAGGCCAGCGTAACAATCGCAACCGCCGTAATCGTAATGACCAACGTCGTCGCAACTCTCGTGACAACCGTAACGAGAATCGTGAAGACAAGCGTGATAATAAACGTAACAAGCCTCAGCGTGAGCGTGATGAATCTGCGAATGAGAACAAAGCAGCTTCTAATGAGCGTAAGCAGCAAAACCGTAAGCCTAAGCAAGACCGCCGTAACAAGCAGCGTGATGATGCCAAAGCAAGTAAAGTTGCTGAAGAGGGCCTAAAACTTGCTGCCGAAGCACAGAAAGACGACAAACCTAATCGCGCAGAAGAAAAGGCTGCAAAAGTTAAAGAGCGCCGCCAGCGCCGTAAACTGAATAAGCAGGTTCGCGTAAAAGATCAGAAAGCCCAAGCTGAAGCTGTTGAAGAAGTGAAACAGGTTAAAACCGAAGCGGTAGCAGAAGCGGTTGAGCAATCTGTTGATGAAGCAGCAGCGGAAGAAGGCGAACAACCAAAACAGCGTCGTAACCGTCGTTCACCACGTCATCTTCGTGCAAGTGGACAGCGCCGTCGTCGTGGTCGTGATCGTCGCCCTAATCCTTTCCGTCTACGTAAAGGTGGCGTCGCTTCGCCAGAAATGGCAATGGGTAAAGTCATGCCAAGTTACGGTATTACCAAACCAGAAGCTAAGCAGAAAGCAAAGACTGAGCAAGTCGCTAGCGCTGAAGCTACAGCAGTCCTTGGAGGTTTTGCTTGTCCAGAAATGGCAATGGGCAAAGTAATTGTTCGCCAACAAGAACCTGTGATTGAGCCAGTAGTGGAACAAGCTGAACCAGTTGAAGCGACCACAGCGGTTGAAGCAGCTCCAATAGCAGCTGCAGAGACTGAAGAGACAAAAACTGACGTTATACCGGTAGTCGAAGAAAACACCGTAAAAGAAACGGTTGTCGCGCCTGAAACTCAGCCAAGCTCAGATATTGTCGTGCCTAAAGCCTTTAAAGGTCACGCTTCTGCACCAATGGCTAAAGCGCCAGGGACTACAGAGATGAAAGAAATCAATGTGGTTGCGGCACCTTTCCGCGAAGAGCGTTATCTGTCTAAAGGGGCAGGCAGCCAAGTTGCTAGCAATAAAGCCAGTGCTGCAATGGCAAAGCCTCAAAGCTTTTAATTAGATTTGATGAAGAGTAAAACAGCCCCATTTTGGGGCTGTTTTTTTATGTATACCTAGGGCAGTTCATGACTGCTCTCACTATTTGTCACAAATATTAGCCAATATTGGCTTCTTTGTTGAACTTAATCACACTTTTAGGTAGCATTCGCCGACTCGATCTGAATCAATTGTTTGGTTTTCAGTGCTCTTTTACATCGCATTTTGCTCACATGAAAACTAAACCAGAACCTATACTTTAAACTGTCGTTCTCTGATATTCAGAATAACCGTAAACATTTAGCATAACTGAGCAATCATGTTTGAATTCCCTCAATTTTCGAAACACTCTGTAAAAAACGACGTGTTATCCGGCCTAACCGTTGCGTTAGCGTTAGTGCCTGAAGCCGTTGCTTTTGCATTCGTTGCAGGCGTTGACCCTATGGTTGGTCTCTACGCAGCATTCATTGTTGGCCTTATTACCTCTATCTTCGGTGGTCGTCCCGGTATGATCTCTGGTGCAACAGGCGCAATGGCTGTTGTTATGGTATCACTGGTTGCATCCCATGGAGTTCAGTATCTGTTCGGAGCGATCATGCTAGCAGGTATCCTCCAAGTAGCGGCGGGCTTGTTTAAGCTCGGCAAATTCATTCGCATCGTGCCGCATCCAGTTATGATTGGTTTTGTGAATGGCCTGGCGATTGTGATTTTCCTAGCTCAGCTTGGTCAGTTTAAAGCGCCGGACATTAATGGCATGCTAACTTGGCTACCTCAAGACCAAATGATGCTGATGTTGGGTTTGGTGGCGCTAACTATGGCTATTATCCACTTCCTACCAAAGTTCACGACCGCCGTACCATCGTCCTTGGTAGCGATCGTCACAGTGACAGCTTTGGTAGTAGGCTTAGATCTGGAAACCCGTACCGTTGTCGACTTCCTACGCACGATGTCAGGTGATGACGCTGCAACGCTGGCAGGCTCGCTCCCAACCTTCTCCATCCCTATGGTGCCATTCACACTTGAAACTCTACAAATCATTCTGCCTTACGCCATTATTCTTGCAGCGATTGGTCTGATTGAATCTCTGCTAACACTGACTGTTCTCGACGAAATGACAAACACACGTGGTCAATCAAACCGTGAATGTATTGGTCAGGGTATGGCAAATATGACGTGTTCTGTGTTTGGGGCTATGGGTGGCTGCGCAATGATTGGCCAATCGATGATCAACGTTAACTCCGGTGGTCGCGGACGTTTATCAGGCATCGTAGCGGCATCTGCGCTGTTAATATTCATCCTGTTTGCCTCCTCTCTCATTGAGATGATCCCTCTTGCAGCCCTAGTCGGCGTCATGTTTATGGTTGTGATTGGTACTTTTGAATGGGCAACGTTCAAACTGGCTCGTCGTGTACCAAAACAAGACTTCTTCGTTATTGTACTAGTTACAGTGGTTACAGTATTGACTGACCTTGCTATCGCGGTATTTGTTGGGGTTATCGCATCCGCACTTATGTTTGCATGGCAACATGCGAAGCATATTTATGCCGATACTAATATCAATGAGGAAGGCTCTAAAGAGTACAAAATCCACGGCCCGGTCTTCTTCGGTTCCGTTGCTAACTTCCTTGAAATTTTCGATGCTCACGAAGACCCAAGTGACGTGATCGTTGATTTTGCCGATTCTCGCGTCACCGACCACTCGGCTATTGAAGCGATAGAAACACTAGCTGAGCGTTACGCTGCGCAAGGTAAGACACTTCATCTACGCCACCTAAGCCCAGACTGTCGTAAGCTACTCGACAAAGCAGGCAGCTTGGTCGAGATTAACGTCAAAGAAGATCCAAGCTATAAAGTCGCAACCGACGTATTAGCGGGTTAAGCAAATACATCAAGGGCTTCCACATGGAAGCCCTTTTATTATCCGCTATAAATGCTTGCTTAACTTTTCACCCATCAACTCCAGCCGCCAACCCTGCATTACATCTGGTAAGTGTGCCGGATCTCGATCCTTTTTCCATACCCAACTGATCAGCTGATTAAGCTGTTTCTTAGAGGCTAAGAACTCCGTTGCCAGACCAGAAGACTGCGAGACTTTTTTCACTTCATCTTTTAATGTCTTAAATTTCTGCTTGTAGCCCGGCATATCCATTAAGCGTTCAATTTTTTCTGGATACTCCTCCGCAGGCGTCATACGTGCTGACTTAACAATAGAGATGATTCTCGCACTGTGTCGTTGCACCGAGCGAAGATCCATACCTTCTTGTTCCATACGTTGTTTGTTTTGCAAACCGAGCTTAGCAATAGTAAGTAAATCATTCTCTTTGAAAACGAAGTTCAATGCTAAGTCGCGGCGAACCGCCTCTTTATAACGCCAAGTGGCAAGAGGCTTCAATATTGCTAACTCGCGAGGTTTAAGTTGCCATGCGCCTTTAATATCAAGGTAAGCATATTCAGCATTAACAGATTTGATACGTTTAGTCGCCAGTAACTCACTTTCCTGCTGAGCTGCTTCCCACCAACCAGCCTGAACAATGTCATCGTGCAACTTTTCGTACACTGGGAACAAGTAGTAGACATCCGCTGCCGCATAATCGAGCTGTTTATCAGTCAATGGCCTCGCTAACCAGTCTGTCCTAGACTCACTTTTATCCAGTTCAATCGCCAGATAAGATTCAACCAAAGAAGCGAAACCCGTCGACAAACCATGCCCTAAAAATGCAGCCATCAGTTGAGTATCCACCATTGGGAACGGTAGGCACCCAAAGCTGTTATTAAACACTTCCAAGTCTTCACCACATGCATGCAAGACCTTAAGCACTGAGGTATCTTTAAGAAGGAGCACAAAGGCCGTCATATCATCGATGACCGTTGGATCAATCAGAGAAAGTTTCTCACCATCAAACAACTGAATAAGGCCAAGCTGAGGATAATAGGTGCGGGTTCGAACAAACTCAGTATCGAGCATAACAACATCCGTTTCTCGAGCTTGTTGACACACACTTTCTAGCTGTTCTGAACAGGTAATGATCTGATAATTCACAAAGTTCTCACTGTGACTAATGGGGCCTGCAAATAAAAATGCCGACTGGTATTAGTCGGCATTTTAACACTAAACACTTGGTTCTGCTTATTTTTAACTTTAGCTGGCCTTCGCTAGGTTTGCATCATTCTCTTCACGAAGAACACGACGCAATATTTTACCCACGTTGGTTTTCGGCAGCTCATCTTTGAATTCAACCAACTTAGGTACTTTATAACCCGTTAGATGCTGGCGGCAGTGAGCAATGATCTCATCTTTTGTCAGGCTTGGATCACGCTTAACCACATAGATTTTAACCAGTTCTCCTGATACTTCATGTGGCTGACCAATCGCGGCAACTTCCAGAACTTTACCGTGCAGTGCAACCACATCTTCAATCTCGTTCGGATAGACATTAAAGCCCGAGACTAGAATCATATCCTTTTTGCGATCTACAATATGGATAAGACCTTCATCGTCAAATTTAACAATGTCACCAGTAGACAGCCAGCCTTCACCATTGATCACCTCTTTGCTGGCTTCCGGTCTTTGCCAGTAACCTTGCATCACCTGTGGCCCGCGAACTTGTAGCTCACCTACTTCCGTATTTGGCACTGGGTTACCTTCGTCATTAACAATACGTACTTCAGTAGAAGGGACTGGCAAACCAATTGCGCCCGTATACTCTGTCAGATCATAAGGGTTAACTGTCACCAATGGAGAGCACTCGGTCAGTCCATAACCTTCTAACAGATGGACACCCGTGGTCTTCTTCCATTGTTCAGCAACAGCTCGCTGAACGGCCATACCGCCGCCTACCGCCAATTTGAGATTACTGAAGTCGAGTTCATGGAAGTCTTCATTATTGACCAAAGCATTGAAAAGAGTGTTTACGCCTGTGATCGCAGTGAATGGACACTTTTGAAGCTCTTTGACAAAACCAGGAATATCTCTAGGGTTGGTGATCAACAAATTGCGCCCGCCAAGCTCAAGGAACAATAAGCAATTCACCGTGAGAGCAAAAACATGATAAAGCGGTAGAGCGGTTACAACCACTTCTCGACCTTCTTTGAGAACTGGCCCATACATACCTTTTGCTTGCATGATATTAGCAATCATATTGCTATGAGTCAGAATTGCCCCTTTCGCGACCCCTGTTGTCCCACCGGTGTACTGAAGAAAAGCAATATCATCCCCGGACATAAAAGGCTTAACGTATTGCAAGCGTCGACCTTTATGAAGAGCCTTACGCATGGAGATTGCACCTGGTAAATCATACTTAGGCACCATACCTTTAACGTACTTTACAACAAAATCGACAATCGTCCCTTTCGCACGTGGAAGCATCTGACCAAGGCTAGTCAGCACTACATGTTTCACAGGGGTGTTTTCGACAACTTGCTCTAAGGTATTAGCAAAGTTAGAGACAATCACGATCGCTTTGGCGCCAGAATCGTTGAGCTGATGTTCAAGTTCACGTGGGGTGTAAAGAGGGTTCACATTAACAGCAATAAGCCCTGCACGCAGAACACCAAACAGTGCAACTGGATATTGCAGTAAGTTTGGCATCATCAAAGCAACACGGTCACCTTTTTGCAATTTCAGTTCATTTTGCAGATAAGCAGCGAAAGCACGACTACGTTCCTCTAGTTTACGGAACGTCATAACCGAGCCCATATTCATAAAGGCAGGCTGATCAGCAAATTTTTGTACTGACTGCTCAAACATTTCCACCAATGACGGATATTGATCTGGGTTGATGTGTTCTGGCACATCGCTCGGATAACGTGATAACCAAGGTTTATCCACGGTAATACTCCTCGAAATAAGCTGGCTGTTGTCGACGAAACGCCGTGTTTTTTATTGACGACCATTACAACACAGGCCAAGTGCTTGAGCACGAAAGACTCAAACACTTGTTTAAATTTTGTTAACTAAGCCAAAAATTAGGTTAGATACTCTAGAAGGGACTTGTAGATGGCAGTGATGTCCACCAGGTACCGTGACAACATCGGTATTCATCGAGGCATCATTTGTTGGTTTCTGCAAGTGGGGAAAACCTTGTTCACCCAGGACAATGATCTGGGGGCAAACTATCTGTTGGCAAACGGATTGCGCGTGCTCAAAAGACATTCGATACAAAGATTGGCTTTGTAATTTTTCATCATGACGCCATACCCAGCCATCATCAGTCCTTGCCAGTGCTCTTTTGACAACAGGGCTAATAAGTTCAGGAGAGATTTGATTAATCTTGGCCCTGACATCGATAGCGGTGGTATCGGAATCAAATGCTCTAGTCGGTTTATTGCGTATTCTCTGTCGGCTCAAAACACCTTCTCTTAAGCGAGAGACGGTTTTACTTTCTTCTTCCGCCAGAGGCCCACGCCCTTCTATCTGAACTAATCCACTGATTTGTTCAGGAAAGGCGGCACTATAGCAACTTGCAATCAAAGCACCAAGTGAATGACCAACCAACACTAACCTGTTTGGCGATAACTTAGCCAAAAACTGGTAAACATCGTCAATATAATCATGAAATGGGTAAAAATTGCTACCTGACTTATGGCTAGAGTGACCATGACCGGGTAAATCGATAGCACAAAGATGTAAGAAAGGCGCTGACTGGTGCAACGCCTTCATTACAGATTGAAAACTGGCGGCGTTATCCAACCAACCGTGAAGGAAAACGATAGAGCAGTCTGCTGTTTGGCTATAACCGTATTCGATAGCGGCTAGATGACCGTCAGCTAGTGGGTAACGAGTGTCTCTTAGGGTCATTTGACTTCTTGGATCACTTTGCCCTGTCTGGTTCCTCGGGTGAGGTCACGACAATACAAACTTCGGCAAGGGTACCTTGAGGGTCCAAAATCATCGTGCACAATTACACGCTCTTCAATTCGCCACAGATGATAACTCTTGATATTCATGACAGGAAAATCGTAGCTATACTCACCCACTTTGGCAGCTTCAGTGCCATTGCTATCACCGAGCAAAGTAATCAATCGACCTTGAGAAAGAGTCACAGGGTCGGCGAAGCCGTCGATATAGCCTACGAATCGGCCTTGAGGTTCTTGGTCAATATCAGGCTTACCATTGGAACTGATGGGTAAATTAACGACTTCCACTCGCGTCTTGTCTTTCAGGTTAGTCACACTGGCAATCACACCACCCAATCGCAACTCTTGCTTTTTTGCTGCTGAAGCTTGCCAGCCGGAGTAATCCGTTTGTAGATCGGGGTTATTTGACGCGAGATTTTCTGGAAGTGTACTACACGCGGTGAGAGCAACAAGCACACTAGCTACAGAAACAAGTTTAAAAACACGTGGCAACATAAGGACTTACCGTAAAGAATTATATATAAATATCGACACCTAACAGCTGTGATAGTTCATCACGCTTAGACTGATTCATGACATTCATATACTCTTCCATCGCTTTGCGGCCCTGCCCTTCAGGCAAGTCGTATTGCACTTGAGCTTTATGGATGTCTGCTTCATTGACATGACGAATAGAGTGCGCCACCGCGTTGGCGACTTTAGATGGCTGACCAACAGACGGCTTATTCTGAGACTTTCTCGTCTCATCTTTTTTTCCGGTTTTATTGGCCTTATTCGGTCCCGGAACCGAAGGAGGCAATCCATTAATCGAAACCATACTATCCGTCTAATTACACCTTATTCTCTGCCTGGCAATTTCTTCCATGCTACGGTATCACGAAGATACACAGGACTTGCATCCTCTACCGTCACGGTGTTGCCACGTTCCAATTCGAATTTCGCTAGTGCGACGATATCTTCCGCATCAGGGAAAAGCACTTCTCCCGCCGCGACTTCAAATTTCAGCTCAGCTAGCACTTCCTGATACGCTTCCCAACCGGTTCCTGCAGTCAGCCAGCGTTGCTCGTCACTTTGACTATTTTCAGCCAAAACCGCTGGTGGAATAACACATTCGGCATCAACAGCAGTCCAAGTGCCATCTTCTTGACGCGAAAAACGCCCCCAATAGACTTCGCTCATTCGCGCGTCAATCGCACACGCTACATGACTTACGCCATGTTTACGGTAGCTACCTTGAGCCATTGCTTGCAATGTTGAAATCCCAATCATAGGCAGGTCAGCCCCAAATGCTAAACCTTGTGCAATACCGATGCCAATGCGTACACCTGTAAAGCTGCCTGGGCCACGACCAAACGCAAGAGCATCGAGCTCTGCCAGAGTGATCCCGGCTTCGTTTAACACTTCATCTACCATAGGGAGGATTTTCTTAGTGTGGTCTCGCGGTGCAACTTCACTGCGAACATAGATCTGATCGTTAACTAGCAATGCAACAGAACAGTTCTCTGTTGATGTGTCTAAGGCAAGAATTTTTGCGCTCATTGAATTCTCTGATTATTCGGTTGTTTCTGAAATTTGCTTAAGGAAATCCTGTACCAGACCTAAATCCCGTGTTCGAGGAATCGGTGGGAGGCTGGCCAAGAAAACGCCACCATAATCACGTGTAACTAATCGATTGTCACAAATGATCAGCGCACCTTTGTCTTTCTTATCTCGGATTAACCGCCCGACCCCTTGTTTAAGGGTAATCACGGCATCCGGAATCTGGACCTGAGAAAAAGGGTCACCACCTTTAAGCTGGCAATCTTCTATCCGCGCCTTAAGCAACGGGTCATCAGGTGCAGTGAAAGGTAATTTGTCGATAATAACACAGCTCAGTGTATCACCTCTAACATCAATCCCTTCCCAAAATGCTCCGGTCGCCACCAACAAAGCATTACCCAGCTCCATAAACTCTGCCAGAGTTTTTTGTTTACTGGTTTCCCCTTGCATCAGCACCGGAATACTCAAGCATTCGCGGAATCTCTCACCTAGCTCTCGCATCATGCTATGAGAGGTACAAAGGAAAAAACAGCGCCCCTGATTCTGCTCAATCAAAGGACTGAGCATGCGAACGAGCTTATCCGCCATACCCGGGCTATTCGGCTCCGGAAGGTAACGCGGAACACATAGCCTTGCCTGACTTTGGTAGTCGAATGGACTTGGCAATGACATTTCCGTCTCAGGTTTTAGCCCTAGACGAGAAGTAAAGTGACCAAAATCCCCTTTTACCCCCAAGGTCGCAGAAGTAAATATCCATGCCCCTTGCTTAAGTTCGATCTGTTCCCGAAACTTATCCGATACCGAAAGCGGTGTAATATGCAAGCTGAAGTGACGTGGGGAAGTATCGTACCAATAGGAGTACCCCGTTATGGAGACTTCGCAAATGCGTTCTAGCCTCGCTTGAATCGTACTTGCTCGCTCATAAGCTGTATCCAACAGTTGGCTGCGACCTAATGCTAATTTGAGTACTTCGAGACAAAAGTCTAAGGACTCGCGTAAACGCTCTAACTCTCTTGAAATTGAGGGAGACTGAATGGCTTCACGCCAATTACCACGGTAACCAGGCTCACCTAGCGCCACTCGCAAATCCATCGCACTTTGCTGTAATTTCTCACTGATCTTTTGCAATTGGCGCATGTCTTTCGCTTCGGTGCGATAGCCAATTTCAATATCTTTGGACAGTTCCTGTATTTGGCGACTGGACAGAGATTGGCCAAAGTACTGGCTAGCAATATCAGGTAGCTGGTGAGCCTCATCAAAGATAAATACTTCGGCTTCAGGTATCAGCTCCCCAAACCCCGTTTCTTTGATCGCTAGATCGGCCAAAAACAAATGATGGTTGACGACCACAACATCAGCATCCATGGCTTTTTTGCGAGCCTTAAGAACAAAGCAATCTTGATAACTTGGGCACTCTTTACCTAAGCAATTGTCGTTGGTTGAAGTAATGGTTGGGATCACTGGGCTGTCTTCAGCGATTTCGTCACAGTCGCCTAAATCCCCACTCTTGGTCTCGCTCGCCCATGAACGCACTTTAATCAGCTGGCTAAGCAATGTTGGATCGGCATGATGGCCATGGCTTTCTACCATTTGACGGCTAAGGCGATCTAAGCACAAGTAGTTTGCTCGGCCTTTTAGCAGCGCCACCTGACCATAAAACCCCAATGCGTCGGTCATCAAAGGTAGATCGCGGTGAAACAACTGCTCTTGCAAGTTTTTCGAGCCCGTACTGATGATGGTCTTTTTACCACTCAAAAGAGCAGGAACTAAATAAGCAAAGGTTTTTCCCGTACCAGTACCTGCTTCGATGACGACTTGCTGGTCATGTTTAATCGCCTTAACCACAGACTCAGCCATATCTAACTGAGCTTGTCTAGGTTGAAACCCCGGGATCGCTTTGCCTAGTGCACCATCCGCGGAAAAAGTTGTTGAGATCATCAAGGACTAACTATGTGAGTGAAACAAGTGATAAACGGGAGATTATGGCAGGTTTACAGACTTGGCGCGAATGCAAATCTGCTCCGCGCCGATAAGCCATCGTATTGATGAATGAAGAGTGTTAACGTCGGTTGAGATATCGTGATAGCCATGCTGGACCAGAAAACTCATTCTGACCATCCATCATAGCTCGAGCCGCTTCACTAGGTGACGCTTTGTTTTCCCACATTTCGTTGAGAAGCTCTTCATTCATGTCATGGTCACCCAGTAACGCACTGACTCTTTCAGAATACAACTTACGTGCTAGTAGATCTTTATCCATAATTACCACCTGTTGGGCTCAAATCGGATACTTTCCAAACAAATTCGCCAAGCTAATCGGTTAACTTAGATTAATTGTTGAAACCATCTTGATATTAGTTTAATTGTAGCTGTCATATTGTGGAGTGCTTCACCGTTCAAAGCCCTGCAAAAAATTCAGAATACGAAAAAAATAAATCACGGAAGTTTTAACCCAATGGAAAAGAAAACACTGCTTACTCATTGTACGGATGCGCCTGGACTGATTTCTAAAATCACCAATATCTGTTACAAGCACCAGCTCAACATCATCCACAATAATGAATTCGTCGATAACACCAGCGGTCACTTCTTCATGCGTACTGAGCTAGAAGGTTACTTCAATGACCAAACCTTTCTAGCCGACCTTGATCAAGCCCTCCCACAAGGGGCCAAAAGAAAGCTGATAGGCCCAAATCGCAAACGTATTGTCATTCTCGTGACTAAAGAAGCACACTGTATTGGTGATATTCTGATGAAAAACTATGATGGTAGTTTGGATGTTGATATTGCTGCAGTAGTGGGTAACTACGATACACTACAAAGCCTGACGGAAAAGTTTGATATTCCCTATCATCATGTATCTCACGAAGGCCTAAACCGTGAAGAACATGAACAGAAGATGCTGGCAGTGATCGACCAATATGATGCTGACTATCTCGTACTAGCAAAATACATGCGTGTACTAACCCCTTCATTCGTAGAAAAATACCACCACAAGATTATTAACATCCACCATAGTTTCTTACCGGCTTTCATTGGCGCTAAACCTTATCAACAAGCTTATGAACGCGGCGTTAAGATCATTGGTGCTACAGCACACTTCGTCACGAACGATCTAGATGAGGGGCCAATCATCAAGCAAGACGTGATTCCGGTCGATCATAACTTCAGTGCGAAAGATATGGCACAAGCAGGACGAGATGTTGAGAAGAATGTATTGAGCAAAGCGCTCAATAAGGTGATAAATGACCACGTATTTGTCTATGGTAACAAGACGGTGATTCTTTAAACTTCCAAATGCTAAAAGACCTCCCACTGGAGGTCTTTTTTAATCTAAGCGTTTATTAGAGCTTGCTTAAAGCTTCGCAGCAAGCTCTACACCTTGTCGAATAGCACGAACAGCATCTAGCTCACCCGCATGATCGGCACCGCCTATGATATGAAGCTTGTCGCCAAACTGCTGCCACTGGTCTTCAAAGGGTCTTACCGACTCCTGACCCGCACAGATAATGACTTTATCTACTTCAAGTAACTCGGATTTCCCATCGTGACTGATGTGTAGGCCTCTCTCATCGATCTTGTCATAGCTGACACCGCCAACTAAGTTAACGCCTCGTTTTTCTAACGTACGCTTGTGAATCCAACCCGTTGTTTTACCTGGCCCTTTACCCACTTTTCCTTTACGGCGCTGGAGAACCCAAACCTCTTTTTCACTTAAAGACTCAGGGTACGGATACAGCCCACCGGGATGAGCAATCTCTTTATCGATCCCCCACTCATGCAGCCAGTCATCTAAACTATGACCCACAGGCTCAGTTAGCATGGTAGCCACATCCACACCAATACCGCCCGCACCGACGATAGCGACCTTCTCACCAACGTAAGTTTTCTCTTTAATTAATGTCTGGTAATCAATTACTTTCTCTTGGTTGTCAACACCCTCAATCTTGACTTTACGGGGTTCGACACCAGATGCCATGACCACTTCATCGTACTCAGCTAACAGGTCAAAGTTTGCATCCGTTTCAAGATGCAGCTTCACACCAGTTTCATCAATCTGATTGGCAAAGTAACGAATAGTCTCGCGAAATTCTTCTTTACCGGGTATTTGCATTGCTAAGCGGAACTGCCCGCCAATACGGTCATTACGCTCAAACAGATCGACATGATGGCCACGCTTGGCCAACGTTGTAGCGCATGAAAGCCCAGCAGGCCCAGCTCCAACTACAGCAATATTCTTAGGCTTGTCAGTCGGTATGATTTTCAGTTCATCTTCACGACACGCTAATGGGTTGACCAAGCAACTAGCACGCTTGCCTTTGAAGACGTTATCCAAACAGGCTTGGTTACAGCCGATACAGGTATTAATTAAATGTGACTGTTTATTTTCAGCCTTGATAACAAAATGTGGGTCAGCAAGGAAAGGTCTCGCCATTGATACCATATCAGCGTGACCACCTGATAGAATGCGCTCCGCCTCTTCTGGCGTATTGATACGGTTACAGGTGACAATCGGTACATTGACGTGTGGCCGCACTTTTTCAGTCACCCATGTGAAGGCACCGCGTGGCACTTGAGTGGCAATCGTTGGGATTCTTGCCTCATGCCAGCCGATGCCCGTGTTGATAATAGTGACCCCCGCTTTTTCTAGCTCCTTTGCCAGCATTATGACTTCATCAAAGGTGCTACCTTCTTCAACCAAATCCAGCATAGAAAGACGGAAGATGATGATAAATTCTTCCCCGACTTCTTTGCGAATCGCGCGCACAATTTCTAGAGGCATACGCATGCGATTCTCATAGCAACCACCCCACTCATCGTAACGCATGTTAGTACGTTTACAGATGAACTGATTTATCAGATAACCTTCCGAGCCCATCACTTCGACCCCATCATAACCCGCAGACTGAGCCAGCTTGGCACTGTTAGCAAAGGCATCAATAGTTTTATGGATCTGACGGGTACTCATCTCACTTGGCGAGAAACGAGCAATAGGAGCTTTGATGGCAGATGAACTTTGAGAAAATGGATGCATGGCATAACGCCCTGCATGGAGCAACTGTAGAGCAATTTTTCCACCATGTTCGTGAACGGCTTCCGTTACGACTTTATGCGCTTTGGCATGTTTAGATTTACTGAACTCAGCGCTAAATGGGTGTAAACGACCACGTAGATTAGGCGAAAAGCCACCGGTAACAATCAAACCTACACCACCTTTCGCGCGCTCAGCGTAAAAAGCAGCCAACTTTCCGAGACCTTCTTTATGCTCTTCCAGACCAGTATGCATTGAGCCCATTAAGACTCGGTTTCTAATCTGAGTAAATCCTAGATCCAACGGCTTTAACAAGTTTGGGTACATGGCAGACATCACTTTGTTATTTTGTTCTGGTCTGACCAGAATATGAGGAGTTGTAATAAAAATCAAACAGGCGTTTACAATTTTGTAACACCGATCAATCTTGCAGTTGTTTGGGTATACTAGTTTAAGTAGGATATAACTTTCTGTACTTATCAGGTCTTAGACTGCCAAGACCTATACCTGTGCTTAGCACAGCGGAGCCCTAATGAAAAAATTATTCAAGTTTATTGGTATGATTTTTAAAGGTATATGGAAGCTCATCACCTTTATTCGTCTCGCCTTGGTTAATCTTATCTTTCTTGCCACCATTGGTATTATCTACTTCATCTACACCAATGCGGACTCTCCGGTACCCTCAGTACCTCAAAAAGGCGCTCTGGTGCTAAATATTTCAGGGCCTATTGTGGAGCAATCAAGATACGTAAATCCTATGGATTCTTTCACGGGGTCACTATTTGGTCAGGATATGCCAAGGGAAAATGTCTTGTATGACATTGTTGAGTCAATACGCCATGCCAAAGACGACCCGGAGATCACAGGTATTGTACTGGCTCTACGCGACATGCCGGAAACCAACCTGACTAAGCTGCGCTACATTGCGAAAGCTCTAAATGAATTTAAAGCGTCAGGCAAGCCAATTTATTCGGCGGGTGAGTTCTACAATCAGAGTCAGTATTACCTAGCCAGTTACGCTGACAAGATTTATCTAGCACCTGATGGCGCAGTATTGATTAAAGGCTACAGTGCTTACTCCATGTACTATAAGACGCTATTAGAAAAGCTGGATGTCAATACCCACGTTTTCCGCGTAGGCACCTATAAATCAGCCATTGAACCGTTTGTTCGTGACGACATGTCAGACGCGGCGAAAGAATCCGCGTCACGCTGGTTGAGCCAGCTATGGGGAGCCTACGTTGATGACGTTGCTACTAATCGTCAGGTATCAGCAAAAACCTTAAATCCGAGTATGGCTGAATTCTTAAGTTTATTGAAAGAACAAGATGGCGATTTAGCCGCTTTATCACTAGAACTCGGTTTAGTTGATGAACTGGCAACTAGGCAACAAGTTCGTGCTGATTTGACTGAAGTCTTTGGTAGTAATGGTGAAGATAGTTACAACTACGTTGACTACTATGAATATCAAACCACAATCAAACCAACATTCGATTTGTCGCAGGATGACATCGCCGTTGTAGTGGCGAGTGGAGCGATTATGGATGGCTCTCAACCACGAGGCACAACAGGGGGGGATACGGTTGCAGCGCTTCTTCGTCAAGCCCGCAACGATGATAAAGTCAAAGCCGTTGTACTACGAGTGGATAGCCCAGGTGGTAGTGCATTTGCCTCTGAAGTCATTCGCAACGAAATCGAAGCGCTAAAAGAAGTAGGTAAACCTGTTGTTGCTTCAATGTCTAGCTTAGCTGCGTCTGGTGGTTACTGGATTTCAATGAGCGCTGATCGTATTGTTGCACAGCCAACTACATTAACTGGCTCTATCGGTATTTTCAGTGTGATTACGACCTTTGAAAAAGGCCTCAATAAGCTGGGGGTGTATACCGATGGTGTTGGGACCTCTCCATTTTCAGGCGTCGGGATAACCACTGGCTTATCGGAGGGGGCTGCCGATGCATTCCAGATGGGTATTGAGCACGGCTACCATCGCTTTGTGGGCCTTGTTAGTGAAAACCGTGAAATTCCGTTGAACGACATGGATAGCATTGCCCAAGGCCGCGTTTGGACAGGTCAAGATGCGGCAAAGTTTGGCTTAGTCGATAAAATGGGTGACTTCGATGACGCCGTAAAGCTAGCTGCAGAGCTAGCCAAAGTCGAAGATTACAACCTGTACTGGGTAGAAGAGCCGTTATCACCTGCCGAACAGTTCATCCAAGACTTTATGAACCAGGTCAAAGTTAATCTTGGCTTGGATGTCAGTAGCTTGATTCCTGCGGCTTTACAACCTGTCGCGACACAAGTTGTTCAGGATACCAGCCTACTGGATAGCTTCAACGATCCAAAAGGCCAATATGCATTCTGTTTGAACTGCCAAGTTCAGTAATTATACACTGCTGATTCACCAGTTGGATTCCAATTATGTGGGGTATTCCTGTGCGGGATACCCCTTTTTATTGCTACTGATTGATATATAATCCCACGCTCTGTTCCCCCTACAATTAACTGGTTTCTAAGCAATGGCAAGAAAACACATTTATATCGCCTACACGGGCGGAACCATCGGCATGAAAAAGTCGCATGACCACGGTTATGTACCTGTGGCTGGTTTCATGGAAAAACAACTGGCTAGTATGCCAGAGTTCCAGCGCCCGGAAATGCCAGAATTTACTATTCACGAATACGATCCTCTAATCGACTCATCGGACATGACACCGAAAGACTGGCAACAGATCGCGGATGACATTCGAGAAAACTACGAAAAATACGACGGTTTTGTCATTCTGCACGGCACAGACACGATGGCTTACACAGCATCGGCCTTGTCTTTCATGTTGGAAAATCTCGGCAAGCCTGTGATTGTGACGGGCTCACAAATTCCGCTTGCTGAGCTTCGCTCAGATGGTCAGGCAAACCTGCTTAACGCACTGCATATTGCCGCTAACTATCCTATTAACGAAGTTACCTTATTCTTCAATAACAAGTTGATGCGTGGTAACCGAAGCACAAAATCACATGCTGATGGTTTCAACGCCTTTACGTCGCCAAACTTGCCTCCTCTGCTTGAAGCGGGTATCAACATCCAGATCAGCAGCGATATTGAGGTTGGTGAAGAACCTGCAGGTGAATTTAAAGTTCATGATATTACACCCCAGCCAATAGGTGTGATTACTATGTATCCTGGCATCTCACATGAAGTGATTCGCAACACCTTACTTCAACCAGTTAACGCGATGATCCTACTGACTTTTGGAGTGGGCAATGCACCGCAAAACCCGGAACTATTGGCACACCTTAAAGATGCTTCAGAGCGAGAAGTGATTGTCGTTAACCTAACTCAATGCCTAGCGGGTAAAGTCAACATGGGTGGGTATGCTACCGGATGTGCCCTTGCTGAAGCCGGCGTCATCAGTGGCTATGATATGACGCCAGAGGCGGCTCTTGCCAAGCTGCATTATCTTTTGAGTCAAGACCTGACTCACGAGCAAGTGAAAGTCCAAATGCAGCAAGTGCTGCGTGGTGAAATGTCGATATAATATTACTTTACAAGGTTTTAATAATAAAAAGCCAGCTCACTTGAGCTGGCTTTTTGGTGTTTATTTGAGATTAACCGATGTGCGTTGCGCCGCCCATGTACTTTTGCAGTACAGCAGGGATTGCGATACGGCCATCCGCTTCTTGATTGTTTTCAAGAAGCGCAACCATAGTACGACCAACTGCTAGACCTGAGCCGTTTAGCGTGTGTACTAGCTCTGGCTTCTTCTCGCCCTTACGACGGAAGCGAGCTTGCATACGACGAGCTTGGAAATCCCAAGTGTTTGAACATGAAGAGATCTCACGGTACGTCTCTTGAGCAGGAACCCAAACTTCAAGGTCATAAGTTTTACGAGCACCAAAGCCCATGTCACCTGTACATAGAATCACTTTACGGTAAGGAAGCTCTAGAAGTTGTAGCACTTTCTCAGCATGACCTGTCAGCTCTTCAAGTGCTGCCATTGACTCTTCTGGCTTAGTGATTTGTACTAGCTCAACTTTGTCGAACTGGTGCATACGAATCAGACCACGAGTATCACGACCGTAAGAACCTGCTTCAGAACGGAAACAAGGAGTGTGTGCTGTCATCTTAATTGGCAGATCCGCTTCATCAACGATAGTGTCACGTACCATGTTGGTTACCGGTACTTCTGCCGTTGGGATAAGAGACAGTTTACGTGGTTCTTCATCATTCACTTTTTCAGTCAATGGCTCAGTATGGAACAGATCTTCACCAAACTTAGGTAACTGACCAGTACCAAACAAGCTGTCAGAATTCACTAAGTAAGGTACATACATTTCCGTATAGCCATGCTCTTCTGTATGAAGATCCAACATGAACTGAGCAATTGCACGGTGTAGACGAGCAAATTGGCCTTTCATGATGATAAAGCGAGCGCCAGTGATCTTTGTTGCGCTAGCGAAATCTAGGCCATCGCCCATTTCACCAAGATCAACGTGATCTTTTACTTCAAAATCGTAAGACTTAGGCTCTCCCCAACGAGAGATTTCAACGTTCTCGTTTTCATCTTTGCCATCTGGCACTTCATCGTCTGGCAGGTTTGGCACAGACAGCGTGATGTCTTCCAGTTTGTTCTGGATTTCCACCAGCTCAGCTTTTTTCGCTTCCAGATCGCTACCTAACGTACCAATCTGCTTTTTAATCTCTTCAGCACCTTCTTTGTCTCCAGCAGCCATTTTCTGACCAATTTGCTTGGAGATGGAGTTACGCGTGGATTGTAAATTTTCAACTTCTACTTGAATGGACTTACGTTGTTCTTCAAGTGTACGGATTGTCTCTACGTCTAGCTTAAAGCCACGACGCGCCAGTTTAGCAGCTGTTTCATCCAGCTCTGTACGAAGTAATTTAGAATCCAGCATTGTTAATCCTATGCTTTTTTGGTTGTGAAAGTGCGTCCAAACTTCATGCTCAAACGCTTTTATAATTAACCGAACAAATGTATCCAAAAAAGACGCTTATTCATAGCGCTTTTGTGGGCTTTTTGCATCTAAACTAGCCAAGTAATCTAACTTTTCGCCAATTTTCGCCTCTAAGCCTCGGTTTGTAGGAGAATAGTAACGAGTCTCCCCCATTTCTGGTGGTAGATATTTCTCTCCAGCCGCGTAAGCACCTGGTTCGTCATGAGCGTAACGATATTCCGCTCCATAACCGAGATCTTTCATTAAACTTGTCGGTGCATTGCGAAGATGAGGTGGTACTTCGTACTCAGGTTGATTGTGGGCATCGCGCAAGGCTTGTTTCCAAGCGGTATAAACCGCATTACTTTTAGGTGCACAAGCAAGATATACAATAGCCTGGGCAATGGCTCTTTCACCCTCAGCTGGTCCTACTCTGGTAAAGCAATCCCACGCTGACAGCGCGACCTGCATTGCGCGCGGATCAGCATTACCGATGTCCTCAGATGCAATAGCTAACAATCGGCGTGCGATATACAGAGGGTCACAACCTGCGGCAATCATACGTGCTGACCAGTAAAGTGCGGCATCTGGATTCGAACCACGAATCGATTTATGCACTGCTGAGATCAAGTCGTACCAAATGTCTCCTTTGTTATCAAAGCGCGACACTTTTTCGCCAGCCACTTCAGCAAGGAGCTCTAACGTGATTTGCTTAACGCCCTTATCATCCTCTTGCGCCATGTCATACAGCAGCTCAAGATAGTTAAGTGACATACGAGCATCACCATTCACTAACTCAGATAAGCGATCCAATACGTTATCGGCGAAATGGGCTTCAAACTGACCTAAACCACGCTCGGCATCATTAATGGCTTGTTCTAGGGCCAGACGGATATCTTTCTGAGCCAAAGAGGTAAGCTTGTAGACCCGAGCCCGTGACAACAAAGCGTTGTTAAGCTCAAAAGATGGGTTCTCCGTTGTCGCGCCAATAAAAGTTACGGTGCCATCTTCAATATGAGGGAGAAACGCATCTTGTTGGGATTTGTTAAAGCGATGAACCTCATCAACAAACAAAATCGTTCTTCGACCGGTTAGTTTATTTTCACGAGCTTTATCAATCGCTGCACGAATGTCTTTGACGCCAGACGTCACCGCTGAAACTCGCTCGACTTCCGCATTGGCATAATTTGCCGCAACTTCAGCCAGAGTGGTTTTTCCGGTTCCGGGCGGCCCCCAAAGAATCATCGAATGAATATGCCCTGCCTCCAGCGCACGGCGCAGGGGTTTACCTAGCCCAAGAATATGTTGCTGACCAATATATTGGTCCAGCGTTTCTGGGCGCATTCTAGCAGCAAGGGGACGAAAATCTTCGTCCCCTGAAAAGTCCAATGAATAGTTGCTCACTATTAATTCCTTTGGTCGTCGACCTCTACCCCTTCAGGAATAGTAAAGGTAAAGCGATCGGCACTTGGTTTAGCCAGTTTGATGTTATTAAACTTGAAGGTACTTTTTTGGCCATCTTGCTCTATAACACTAAAGCCCTTCACCGCACCTTTACCATCAATCTCTAGCTTAAACTGTCCCTGATTGGTGTCCACTGCGGTCGGTACCAATGTAAACACATCGCCTTGCTGTGACACTTTGTAGTTTTCCCAATCGCTGGCGCGGTTGCGAGTCAGCAGAACAAAAGGCGTTTGCTCAGTAGCTTGCTCCTGCCAGTAAATGCTGACTTGTTCGATGAAAGGGCTGTAATACCACAGAGATTCACCATCTGACACCAAGACATTCTCATCTGGTGACGTGGTAGTCCAACGGAACAAGCTTGGACGCGCAATTTCGACTTTGCCTTCACCTTCCGTCAACATTTCCCCTTCAGGGCTGATCAACTGCTGTGAAAAATCCGCACTAAACCCATCAGTCAGTTGCAGTCGCTGGCTCAATTCATCTTTGGGCGCTGCGATGACGGAGAAGCTAAGGAAAAACAACGCGGCTAATTTCTTCATTCTTTATCATCCTATTTCGTCGCGAATACGACGTTATACCTCGGTTTAGATACTGTTTTGACCGGGTAAAGTTAACTTTGTTCTACTGACCGCAACACTGTTTGAATTTTTTACCACTACCACACGGGCAATTGTCGTTACGCCCGATATCTTTAAATGGGTTTACACTTTGTGCTTTGGCACCAACCATGGCTTCATCTGCCGCTTGTGCGACTTCATTAATCATCAAATCCAGCTGACCAAGAAAGTCATTTAGTGCCGGTGGCGTTTCGATACCTGCCTCTTCCATTTGTGCTTGAGTCTGCTCTTCATCGATTGCCAACATCATTGTAGTTAGCAAAGCTTGTAGCATGCGTAATGTCCCATCACCGATAGACGTTTCCGCCCATTGCTCTTCGATGGTGGGCCAGAGCATCATAAAACCTTCAGCGAAATCAGCGAGCTGCTCGTCACGCTGCTCTTCATTAAGCAAGGACAACAAAGAATATTCATTGCGCTTTAAATAGCTGTATTGCTGATTTATATGACCTTCAACCTCCGCCTTAACAGCCGGTGCTTGCTCAGAGAAAAGGCTAGGCAACCAACTTTCTGGCGCAAGTGGCCTTGTCGCCAAATTTGCCGCCAAGGTGACGCCTTCAAGATACAGTGCAGATTCTTCAGTTTGGGATGGTTCAAGTGTCAGTAGTTGATAAGTCATTATCTGATTCAGTGTTGCAAGATTCTAGCGCCATTATAACCCTATAAAAAGCTGGGGGTCACTCAGTCTTCCAGAGCATCGCTTTACGCTATCTTCATATTCTCGCCCCTTCCTCTCTTTATTAGAGTCTATAGAGCAAAGCAATGAGAAAAAATGATGTTTCGTTGTTAGACATCTCGCAGCGAAATCTCTAAAATCACGCCTCCTGATTCTAAGGTGATTTTTATGCGAGTTGTTCTGGGCCCTATGGAGGGCGTGTTAGACCATTTAATGCGAGAGATATTAACTGACATCAACGACTATGATCTGTGTGTCACGGAATTCGTTCGCGTGGTTGATCAGCTACTTCCTGAGCACGTATTCTACCGTCTCTGCCCAGAGTTAAAGCAAGGATCACAAACGAAGTCTGGTGTTCCTGTCCACATCCAACTTCTCGGCCAAGATCCTCATTGGATGGCGGAAAATGCCATTCGCGCCGCTGAACTGGGAGCGAAAGGCGTTGATATCAACTTCGGCTGCCCAGCAAAGCTAGTAAACAAAAGTAAAGGTGGTGCAGCACTACTCCAGCACCCTGAGCTTATTCACCGTGTGGTCAAAGCATGTCGTGAAGCCGTACCAGAAGGCACTCCGCTCACGGCCAAAATTCGCCTTGGTTGGGATAACCCTGAAGATTGCTTCGAGATCGTAGATGCGATTCAAAGCGCTGGTGCAGACGAGCTCACTGTTCACGCACGCACAAAAACGGGTGGTTATAAGGCCAGCGAGATTAAGTGGGACTATATCAACCAGATTCGTCAACGCTTTACTATCCCCTTAATTGCCAATGGCGAGATTTGGAACTACGAAGACGGTCAAGCCTGTATCGAAACCACAGGTGTTGACTCACTAATGGTATGTCGCGGGGCTTTCAATGTGCCTAACTTGGGTAATGTGGTTAAACATAATCATACCGTGATGCCATGGGCTGAAGTGGTTAAACTGCTGCTGCTCTACTCTCAATACGAAATGAAAGGGGACAAAGGGCTGTATTACCCTAATAGAGTCAAGCAATGGTTCTCATATTTACGTCATGAGTACCCTGAAGCCAATGAGCTATTTCGTGAAATTCGTACCTTTAACAAGGCAGAGCCGATTGTAGAGCGTATCAAAGCCTACCAAGACAAACTTTGTACAGTTTAAAGCCCTCATTAGCTCTTGCCGCTATTTTATCGTCATCGCCAGCATACTGCTTGCAATGACAAAGGCAGTAAAGCAACACGTAGGATATCGCTACATTTTTGAGTTCTAATTAAGAAGCAGACTGTCATCTGCCAACTCTTCTCCTCTGACTTTAGAGAACATCTCCAACAAATCTGGGACTTTCATGTTAGCTCTTTGTTGTCCAGCAACATCGAGTACGACTTCCCCTTGATGCAGCATCACAGTTCGGTCACCACACGCTAGTGCATCTTTCATGGAATGTGTCACCATCATCACCGTCAGATTAAACTCAGTCACTATCTTCTTGGTTAAATCAATGATAAATGACGCCATTCTAGGGTCTAGTGCCGCTGTATGCTCATCAAGTAACAATAGTTTACTATCAGAAAGGGTTGCCATGACAAGGCTCACCGCCTGACGCTGGCCTCCCGATAACAGACCAATATTGTCCCCTAGCCGGTTTTCTAAGCCTAAGCCAAGAATGCTGATACGCTCTTGAAACAGTTCGCGACGCTTACTTGATAAAGACAGACTCCAGCCACGCTTTTTGCCCCGCATATAAGCTAAAGCCATGTTCTCTTCTATCGTCAGATCGCCACAAGTACCCGCGAGCGGGTCTTGAAAAACTCTTGCACACTGGCGAGCTCTTTGATCAACCGACAGCTTAGTCACATCGAGCTTGTCGATAATAACTCGGCCGCCAAGCATAGGTGTTTCACCCGTTACAGCCCCAAGTAATGTCGATTTACCTGCACCATTTGAACCAATAACTGTCAAAAACTGATGTTCTGGCACCTCTAAAGAGACACCTTTAAGCGCAGGGTTTTCTAAAATGGTTCCAGGGTTAAACGTCACTTGGATATTTTCCAGCTGAATCATACTGTATCTCCTGACTTTTCAACCTGCACAGACCTCGTTTTTCCTTGCGCAGGCGTGTTAGGCTTTTTTGCTTTGATGTTTCCTTTTAACTTCGGTGCAATGAGCGCAATCGCCACCAGAACCGCTGTGACCAAGTTTAGATCAGAAGCCTGTAGACCAAACATTCCTGTACTCAGAGCGAATGCCACTGCGAGCCGATACAGTACAGACCCAACGATAACAGCCAATACAGCCACCCATATCTTTCGTCCCGGAATGAGCGTCTGCCCTAAAATAACAGCAGCTAAACCGACCACAATTGTCCCGACACCAGAGGTGACGTCAGCAAAACTGTTGGTCTGTGCAAACAAAGCCCCAGCAAAACCCACAAAGCCATTAGACAGCGCCAATCCAAAGTATGTGTAAAAGGACGTGCTGCCGCCTTGAGAGGACACCATACGCGCATTCACTCCCGTTGCACGTAGCCCTAACCCAAAATCACTGTTTAGTAACCGCACGACAAACCAAGCAGAAATCAAGACGAGCACACCGACAAGTAATGGCCTCATCAACATTGGATCACCAATCGTCTCAAAAGGGGTCAGGATTGTCTCTTCCCCTAGTAGAGCCATATTGGGTCGGCCCATTATGCGAATGTTAATAGAGAAAGCCGCGATCATAGTAAGAATAGAGGCTAGTAAGTGAAGAATCCCACAGCGTACAGCCAAAAAGGCCGTTACCCAACCAGTCGCTGAACCAGCCAATATAGCCATAACGGTTGCGACCCACGGATTAATGCCCGCGACAATTGCCGTTGCTGCCACAGCAGCACCCATTGGGAAACTACCGTCAACACTTAAATCGGGAAAATCCAGAACCCGGAAAGTAAGATAAACGCCCAGAGCCACTAAGCCATACAACAAGCCAATCTCAAGCGCGCCAAAAAAAGCAAAAGCAGACATACCCACTCCCTTTTCTGCTTTGAACAAGAGAGCGCATTACGCACTCTCATCTTGGGTTACTTAACCTTGGTCGCTCGGTCAAGAACAGAGGTAGGAATCGTAACACCTAGCTTTTTGGCTGCTGTCGCATTGATGACCAGATCTGACCCCTTGGCAACCTTCACATCCAATGAGCCAGGCTCCGAGCCTTCAAGAATCGCCGCCACGTAGTCTGCCGTTTGAACTCCAACCTGATAGTAATCAAAACCTAAACTAGCAATAGCGCCTTTTTCAACGTAGGAAGTCGCACCGCCCAGAACCGGGGTTTTCGCCTGATTCGCCGCAACAATCATCCCTTCTATTGCACTTGCAACCGTGTTATCAGTTGGCGCGTAAATCACATCCGATTTTTCTGCAATTGCTTGCGTCGCGGACTGAACATCTGCACTTTTTAATGCTGTTGCTTCAACAACTTCAATTCCCTGTGCTTTGGCACTCTCTTTAAGTAGCTTCACCAAGGTCACTGCATTTGCTTCACCCGGGTTAAAGACAACACCAATCGATTTCACATCCGGCATAATCTCTTTAATCAGCTCGACATGTTGACTAACTGGCGATAGATCCGAAAGGCCCGTCACGTTCTTTCCTGGTTTCTCCATGCTTTTAACTAGCTTGGCACCAACAGGGTCTGTGACGGCTGTAAAGACCACAGGTATAGTGCGTGTTGCAGACACAAGCGCTTGTGCGGTTGGAGTAGCGATTCCTACCAGCACATCTGGCTTTTCACCTACATATTGGCGAGCAATTTGTACCGCAATCGCTGGGTTTCCTTGTGCCGTTTTGTAGTCAAACTCAAGATTTTCACCTTGTTCATAGCCTTTCGCTTTAAGGCCATCTATCAGCCCCTGACGAGTGGCATCTAGCGCAGGGTGTTCAACGATCTGAGAAACTGCGACTTTTGCTGTTTTGGCCATGATACTTGTTGATGACAGTAGAGCTGCACCTGCCAGTACAGCAGCTGCAATAACGTTTCCTGCTTTCATCTCAACTCCTTGATTTCAGCATTATTGATGTGATGTTGTGTGCGGATGTTCTTTATATACTTATTGATTGAGTTGCACATTTTCTGTGCACATCACTCATTATTACCAATAACTTAGAAAAATTGAAAGGGAGTTTTAACAATAAATCAACAAATTTAGAGGTGTGTATTCGGCTATTTTTTAACCGCTTGAATAAGAATATTTCTCGGCGTGATTTTCTTCTCACAAAACATTTCAACTGAAACCTCGTAACCATGCTCAGCAAGGTATAACGCTTTATCGAGTACTAACCACATTTCAAGGCTACGACGAAAATGCTGCTGAACGAGACTCAATCGCTCCATCTGCCAATAACGTAGCTCACCTTTTAATTGAAACTCACGGAAGGAAACATCAACAGGTAAAGCTAACTGTTTTTTTTCTGCCGCCCAGTAACAGAAAGACTCAAAACCATCGGCTAATAAAGACTTTTTAATACTCGGTATGGGCACATAGTCTTGATACCTTCCTGCTTCTCTCAATAGTAAATCAAACCCTAGCCGATAACTCATTTCTTGAAAACGATGCCGCTTAACTCTTTCTCCACCCGTGACAGTTTCTTGAAGCGGTATTCTTAACTCAGATAGTGTGAGTACAAGCGATGAAGATTTGGCCAGCCGAGATAAAGTTTGGTATTGGTCGTGTTGAATCAGGTGATAACAGCAAGGAGAAATCGTTATTGCAGGTAATCCGACTAAGACCGCTTTTTCTATTAGTGATACATGTAAATCACCGCATGCATGTAAAGCTACGGCATGTTGATTGGGGTTGAGGGCGCGAACCGCATCCGCAGACAAAGCATCACCTTGAATGAATGTCATCGGTAAAGAGTGTTTATCCGCTTCTCTCTGCCCTGATTCACACAGTTTTTTCTGAAACTCGAAACTGGTCACAGGTTGCTGACTTTGACTAGCAAGGAGCCTTCCTAAGAAACCTTTACCTGAGCACCACTCTAGCCATTCACTGCCTTGATGAGACTGTAGCGCAGCTTCTCCCATCGAAACTATTTGCTCAAGTTTTCTCCCAGGAACTCCGGCATCTAAACCTCTGTCTAATTGCAGCCCTTGCAAAAGAGTCACAGGAAGTTGAGTGAGAACGGAAGCTACCTCTAAATCAGGGATAAAGGCTTGCAAAGCGTCAGTTAGAGCACGTGAGTCAGACTTGAGCGACTCAATCTGACCATGATCCAGCTGCATGAGCCAGTCACACAATTCAGGGTAATCGTCATGCCATGGTAACTGTTGATCAATACTGGAAAAGAATGGCTCAAAACGCCATAAGTTCTGATAAGAATAAAGAAATGAATCGAGTTGTAAAAATGTGTTTTGCATACTTCCCCCTGACAAGGAGATATTCTAGAGGGAAGCATAATCAGAAGAAAGTTTTAGCGCACTGGCAACTCAATATCTTTAAACATTTCTTCTATTTCTGCATTCGATTTAAGCGATAAGGCTTGCTCCACTACAGGGCGGGTTAGGTGTGGTGCAAAACGCTCCATGAAATCAAACATGTACGAGCGAAGGAATGTTCCGCGGCGGAAACCGATACTGGTTGTGCTCGCCCCAAACAGATGGCTGGCATCAATCGCGACCAAGTCTTCATCTTGATCCTTGTCGATTGCCATACTCGCAATCACACCCACACCAATCCCCATGCGTACATAAGTTTTGATCACGTCGGCGTCTGTTGCAGTAAATACAACGCGAGGCGTCAGACCAACTTTATTAAATGCTGTATCCAGCTCCGAACGACCAGTAAAGCCAAAGACGTAAGTGACCAACGGATACGAGGCAAGATCTTCAATGGAAATTGTGCCCTTTTGCGCAAGGGGATGGTCTTTCGGAACAACGATCGAGCGATTCCAATGATAACAAGGTAACATGATAGCATCTTGATATAAGTGCAGCGCTTCAGTCGCTATCGCAAAATTTGCCGTCCCTTTTGCAATCGCTTCAGACATCTGAGATGGCGTCCCTTGATGCATGTGTAGGGAAACCTTAGGATAACGGGCAGTAAACCCTTTGATGACATCAGGTAAAGCGTAACGAGCTTGAGTATGGGTCGTCGAAATGTTTAAGGTACCCATTTCAGGGTGAGTATGTTCTCCAGCCACCGCTTTAATGCTTTCAACACGGGCAAGGATTTCCTGAGAAATACGAATGATGTCTTCACCAGCCGAAGTAACTTGAGTCAAGTGCTTACCACTACGCTCAAAAATTTGAATGCCCAGTTCGTCTTCAAGCAAGCGTACCTGCTTACTGATACCAGGCTGTGAGGTATATAAACTCTCTGCGGTAGCTGATACATTAAGATTGTGGTTAACTACCTCAACAATGTACTTCAGTTGTTGTAATTTCATTCTCGACCCCGTAATCCCTTACTCGACGCCCCATTATGAGCAAATATAGTTTATAATATTTAGTTATAACGCCTCTTGGTTGAAATTGATACCCCATTTCACTATTTGGGTTCTTTATAAAAGAAGAATTTCTGGTTTGGATGAGTTTTTTGTAAGCAATAACTCAAAAATCACTCATAGATCAGAGTTTTCGTTAATAATTAGCCATGGAAACGTAATAATACAAAATAGGTGCAGTGGTTCTTAAGAATCGTGTATCCTTGTTCGCTAGCCAACAAAACATAAGATACGGAATTTATGAATATTGGGTTAATCATAGCTTTAGTTGCCATCTTACTGGTGTTAGTGCTTGGCTATAACATCATGCTCCAGTACAAAGTGAAAGTTGAAACTGCTAGGAAGCAGGAAGGTGCCAGATACCTTGCTATCATTGACGCGACGGAAGAGCTCATTGGTCACGCGCACCACATGCCATACAGCAAAGATTTATTGATTTGCTTAAATAATCGAATCTTGGATGCTGTTGAAAGCATGTATGAACTCGATCCTAAGAATAAACAACTTGAACAACGTGTCGCACACGTTAAACAGCAAATTAAGCAGCTTAAAGACGATAATAAAAGTGGAGAAAGCACCACATTCAAGACACCAAGCAGTGACAAACAAGCGATAGTGATGCTTAAGTTGGTCAAGCGTTTACGTGATACCATCCGCAGTGAACACAATAAAGGTCGTTTTGAAACTCAAGCTTATGTGGCAGAAAATGCTCGGCTAGAAACTATCCAAGTTCGGATTAACATTGAAAATGTCATTAAACGTGCCAATGATTCGATTGTACGTGGCCAACCTGGCACAGCTATCCAGCTACTGCGTAAAGGTCTTGATGCACTTAGCACCAAAAATGATAACTATTCCAACCAAGCCAGAGAAAAGCTTCAGGAAATGTATGATGAACTAGAGCAAAAACGCCAGTCTAAAAACGCTGAAGAACTTCATCAGATTGAAGAAGACCAACGTAAAAATGATATGGATGAGCTCTTTGGTGAAAAGAAAAAGTGGTAATATAATTCCCACTGCCTATTTCAAAAGGTCGCTGCTGGCGACCTTTTCTATTTTATTAAATGTTTATCATGATCGATTTAAAAAACTACGATTCTTTACTGCAGCCTATCAATAACTTTCTTCAATGCTCGACCCCCGGAGCCTGGATAACAGAAGCTCGAAAAGCCGAAAACCTAAAAACAATTCTGATCGATCACCTGTTGTGTGAGTTAAAGGCTGGCCAGTCAGCTATGTACCTTATTCGTAAATATGCCGTTGATAAAAACAGTGCGCATAACCTATTAGACTGGTTTAAACCCTATGAAGACTTTGCATATCGAAAAGTAGGTGACCTAGAAACGTTGAAAGGTAAAAGCAATATATCCAAAGCGATTATGGCTAAATCAAATTCCCCCTATAGCCAAGATTTAATCGATAAGATGGTGCTTTTAATTAAAGAAGAGTTACATCACTTTTATCAAGTTCTGGAAATCATGGATAGCCGAGGCATCGCTTACGAGCCAGTTCAAGCCAGTCGTTACGCCAAAAGCCTTTTAGCCAAAATGGCAACCTATGAACCACAAACACTGATCGACAAATTGATCATTGGAGCCTACATTGAGGCGCGCTCGTGTGAGCGCTTTGCCAAACTTGCACCTCATATGGACGATGATATCGCTAAATTTTATGTTTCACTATTGCGCTCTGAAGCTCGTCATTATCAGGATTACCTATGCTTAGCTGAAGAAATCGCTGGGGAGGATATTTCGGCGCGCGTTACCTATTTCGGAAAGCTAGAGGCAGAACTAATTTCTAGCCCTGATAAAGATTTTAAGTTCCACAGTGGTATACCAATCCAAAGTTAGTTAACCATGCCACTACCACAATGAGAAAGGATTCCGTTTGGCACCCTTTCTCATTAAGCGTATTGTATTACTTCACAGTGAACGGAATTTAGGCTCGCTGACAGTTTTCAAAAAATTTAGATCATCAAAGATTGGTTGATTTCTGATAATACGCTCGCTGGATCCGGTGCTTGAGTAATTGGCCGACCTATAACCAAATAATCTGAACCCGCTTGAATCGCATCAGCAGGTGTCATGATACGCTTTTGATCCCCAACCGCAGCGCCAACAGGACGAATTCCAGGCGTTACAAGTTTAAAGCTCTTACCTAACTCACCTTTCAGCATAGAAGATTCCTGAGCGGAACATACTACGCCATCAAGACCTGAATTTTGGGTTAACGAAGCTAAGCGAATTACCTGCTCTTTAGGCTCAATGTTGAGCCCAATACCAGCTAAGTCGCTTTGTTCCATACTGGTCAACACCGTCACACCGATCAATAGCGGGCGTTGTTTCCCATAAGGCTCAAGAATCTCACGTGATGCCGCCATCATGCGCTCACCACCACTCGCATGAACATTAACCATCCACACCCCTAGCTCTGCTGCTGCGCGCACAGCTTTTGAACAGGTGTTTGGAATATCATGAAATTTAAGGTCTAAGAATACTGAAAAGCCGCGCTTATGTAGCTCTTTAACGAAATCAGGACCAAACAGCGTGAACATTTCTTTGCCCACTTTTAATCGACAAGAATTTGGATCAATTCTATCGACAAAAGCCAATGCTTCTGCTTGATTGTCGTAATCCAGTGCAACAATAACTTTTTGGTCAATCATTTCATCTCCTACTTAATTCATACATATCTAAAAAAAGCAGCGGGCTCACCGCTGCTATTTTTGATTGGAATACCAATCGAATCTTTTATTCACCATCAAGCCCTCGAATTGGTTTAATGGTGCCCCAGCCTTTACATGATGGGCAATGCCAATACATTGAGTGGGTTGAAAAGCCACATTTTCGGCATCGATAATGCGGCTTGACCTTAAGTTGCTCACCAACAAGTTTCTGCAACGTTTGCAAACTGGCCTTAGCGCGGCCTTCCTCCGCATCAGCCAAGTGGTAGTCCATTAAACGGTAGAAACCCTTCATCGTTGGGTTCTTAACTAACTGGCGTGTTAAAAGCTCTTGCGCGGAACCTGGCCCTTCATGTTGGGCTACCAATTGGGCCAACATTAGCTCTGCAGAAACCCCAGCTTTAGCGGCAATGCATTGGCGTAAAAAGTCTAACAGCTCTTCTTCTTGCCCAAGGTGGTGGTAACAATCCGCAAGAGTCGGCAGTACCTCACTAATGAAGTCCGTATCTTGCTCAAGCACCATTTCCATATGCTTGATTGTTTTCGCATAGTCTTCGACTTCCAAGTATATTTTGCCTAACGCGATACTTGCTCTGACACACTTAGGATCTTCTGATAAGGCACGTTTAAAATGCTGAATAGCACGGTTATTATCACCATCAGCTTTTTCTTGCATGGCAAGCTCACACCAAAAATGAGCAATGCTATTCCTCATTCTCTTACGGCCTAACTTGACCAGCTGAGTCGCGTATTGAATCGCTTTACCCCACTCTCGGGTTTGCTGATAAATCGAAACCAACTGTTGCAATGCGGCTTCTCTATGATCTGGTTCATCAACAAGTTGTTCGAAAATTTTCTCTGCACGATCAAGAAAGCCTGATGCCATGTAGTCTTTTGCTAATTGCTGAAGCGCAATATTTTTCTGATCAATAGTCAGACCCGAACGGGAGATTAAATTCTGGTGGATACGAATGGCACGGTCAACTTCACCACGAGATCGGAACAAATTCCCCAGAGCTAAATGAGTATCAATCGTCTCGTTATCGACTTGAAGGAGTTCAATGAAGTGATCCACTGCCTTGTCCGATTGATCAGACAAAAGCAGGTTAAGACCCGTCACATACTGACGGGAAATTTGATTGGAGTGTTTCTGCTTGTCTTGTTGGGCACTTCGATTACCCATATACCAACCGTATGCAGCAGCGATTGGAAGTAACAAGAAGAGTATTTCTAGCATCGAGTAAAAAGCCTGCCTGTACTACTTAGTGGGCTTTAACCTGTTGAGGTTCACTCTCGGAAGGTGAAAGTTTTTTCACTTGTTTTCTTAGTTTGCGCACTTGAAGTTGAGAACGTAAATGCAAAGTACCGAAGATAATCCAAGCCAAAACAAAGCCAGTAACAAATACAACACCGAGTAATGTTGACAGATGAAACTCACCCTGTGCCAATAAGTAGTTAAAGTTAACTAATTCTTGGTTCTGAGAGCCTAAAGCCAGTGCGATTAAAAATAGGGCCAGCACGATAACAATTTTTATAATTTTCATATTCTACACCTAAGTGGATATCTGCCGATATGATTATGCAGTAAAACCCGTGAACAAACCATTCCTATCTCCGAATTTCATCTCATAAAAAAGCGGCATACACAGTGTATGCCGCTTTTCAAGAAAATAACTAGAGATCAGCCAAGGTTGACACGCTCGCGTAATTCTTTGCCTGGTTTAAAGTGAGGGACATACTTGCCATCCAACTCTACTTTCTCACCAGTTTTCGGATTGCGGCCCACACGTGGCTCGCGATAATGTAGAGAGAAGCTACCAAATCCACGAATTTCAATTCTATCGCCCGTTTCTAGTGTCGAAGCCATATGCTCTAAAATGTCTTTTACAGCATCTTCAATCTCTTTTGCTGAAAGATGGGTTTGCTCAGCGCAGAGTCTCTCAATCAGTTCAGACTTAGTCATAGTTTCCCTCGTAGAGTAGTTTATCACTTATTATAGTAAGTAATACCAATTCCAACAAACACTTGCTATCAATTCTAGATGCAAAACCAATAAATTGCGCACTTTCAAATCGCGTTTTATCAGAGTCACTTGCTGAGATTGGTATTAGGACTAGTTTAGCTCAATCCATAAAAAAGGAGCCTTTCGGCTCCTTTTTCAATAAAGCGATATATTATTCGCCTTTAGCTGCTTTGAAAGCGTCAGCCATTGCATTACCGAACGAAGCGTCGTCTGCTTTGTTCAGAGAAGCCATTGCTTCTTGCTCTTCTGCTTCATCTTTAGCTTTAACAGATAGGTTGATTACGCGGTTCTTACGGTCTACACCAGTGAACTTCGCTTCAACGCTGTCGCCAACGCTTAGGATTAGAGAAGCATCTTCTACGCGGTCGCGAGAAACTTCAGAAGCGCGGATGTAACCTTCTACGCCTTCTTCAAGCTCGATAGTTGCACCTTTAGCATCAACTGCAGTAACAGTACCGTTAACTAGTGCACCTTTCTTGTTCTCAGCAACGTAAGCATTGAATGGGTCATTTTCCATTTGCTTAACGCCTAGAGAGATACGCTCACGCTCTGCATCTACTGCTAGAACAACTGCAGAGATTTCGTCGCCTTTCTTGTACTCACGTACCGCTTCTTCACCTGCAACATTCCAAGAAATGTCAGATAGGTGAACAAGACCGTCAATACCGCCTTCTAGACCGATGAAGATACCGAAGTCAGTGATAGACTTGATCTTACCAGTAACTTTGTCGCCTTTAGCTTGCGCTTCAGCGAAAGACTGCCAAGGGTTAGCTTTACACTGTTTCAGACCTAGAGAGATACGACGACGTTCTTCGTCGATTTCAAGAACCATAACCTCAACTTCGTCGCCAACATTAACAACTTTAGATGGGTGGATGTTCTTGTTAGTCCAATCCATTTCAGAAACGTGTACTAGACCTTCAACGCCTTCTTCGATTTCAACGAAACAGCCGTAGTCAGTTAGGTTAGTAACGCGACCAGATAGTTTGTGACCTTCTGGGTAACGCTTAGCGATTGCTACCCATGGATCTTCGCCTAGCTGCTTAAGACCTAGTGATACGCGAGTACGCTCACGGTCGAACTTAAGAACTTTAACTTGGATCTCGTCACCAACGTTCACGATCTCAGAAGGGTGCTTAACGCGCTTCCAAGCCATGTCTGTGATGTGTAGAAGACCGTCAACACCACCTAGATCTACGAATGCACCGTAGTCTGTTAGGTTCTTAACGATACCTTTAACTTCTGCGCCTTCTTGTAGAGACTCAAGAAGCTCATCACGCTCAACGCTGTTCTCAGACTCGATTACCGCACGGCGAGAAACAACAACGTTGTTACGCTTCTGGTCAAGTTTGATAACTTTGAACTCTAGCTCTTTGTTTTCTAGGTGAGCAGTGTCGCGGATTGGACGTACGTCTACTAGAGAACCAGGAAGGAAAGCACGGATACCGTTTAGTTCAACAGTGAAACCGCCTTTAACTTTACCGTTGATGATACCAACAACAGTTTCAGCTTCTTCGTAAGCTTTCTCAAGAACGATCCAAGCTTCGTGACGCTTCGCTTTCTCACGAGAAAGTTGAGTCTCACCGAAACCGTCTTCAACAGCGTCTAGCGCTACGTCTACTTCAGAACCAACTTCAACTTCAAGTTCGCCAGCAGCGTTCTTGAACTGTTCAGCAGGGATTGCAGACTCAGACTTAAGACCAGCGTCAACAAGAACGAAACCGTTCTCGATAGCTACTACAGTACCTTTAACGATAGTACCTTGTTGGAATTCAGTCTCGTTTAGAAACTCTTCAAAGAGTTGAGCAAAAGATTCAGTCATTTATTTAATCTTCAATAAATTAAACGTCCACGGGTATCCTACCGCGTGGGGTTATTAAATTCGCCAGTCATCATCCATGCGACCAACGCTCCGACCTAGCCGCCTAAACGACTAGCTTAGATTCGATATATTGTAGTGCCTTTTCTACCACTTCGTCGATACTCATCGAAGTAGAATCCAGCAATAGCGCATCCTCAGCGGGGCATAATGGCGCCACCGGGCGGTTACGATCTCGATCGTCACGCTCTTGGATCTCGCTCAAAAGGTCGTCAAATTTAACATCTAACCCCTTGCCTTGCAACTGTTTAAGGCGGCGGTTAGCGCGCTCTTCGGCACTTGCATCTAGGAAAATCTTTACTTCCGCTTGAGGGAAAACTACGGTTCCCATATCGCGCCCATCAGCCACTAAGCCACTACCTTCGGCAAAAGCACGCTGGCGGCGCAACAGAGCCTCACGGACTCGTGGCAATGCAGCGACTTTGGATGCCGCCATCCCCGTCTCTTCTTTGCGTAACTCACCGGAAACGTCTTCACCCTCTAAGATAACTTTTACTAAGTCACCCTCAGCAATAAATTGTACGTCTAGATGCGTAGCAATTGGGACAAGTGCGTCTTCAGAGTCCAGATCGACACCATGGTGGATTGCTGCCAACGCCAATACACGATAAATCGCACCGGAATCCAATAAATGAAAGCCTAGCTTCTTTGCTAGAAGCATACAAAGAGTGCCTTTACCTGCACCACTTGGTCCATCAACGGTTACGACTGGCGTATGAGACGACATGTTTTACTCCACATTAGTTAAAAATAATAGTCATTAAGCTGACCAATATTCGGCGTGAATTATAGTGGGATTCGTCTCTCGGCACCAGCAGGTATTGAAAGGAAACAACCAAAAATAGAGCGCTTAGCGCTCTACCTAATTACAACTTTATTCGGCTGCGGTTTTTATCTATTAAAGCGGGGCCGATACCTTTTACCAAAGTCAGATCATCCACCTTCAAGAAAGGACCATTTTCATCCCTATATAGAACAATAGCCTGGGCTTTTTTCTCCCCAATACCACTCAATAATGTCGCCAATTCAGCCGCTTCAGCAGTATTTACATTCACGGTAATCTCTATTCCCGAGTATTCAGCGTGAGTCGGTTGTTCAGCCGATATGGTAATCGGACTATATGCGGCGATTGTCAATAATAAGCAAGTCCATAGTATATGTAACATTTCCCTTTTGTTCCTCTAAATAACATTGTGGAATAGATACCATAGAGGGCGTTTTCATTTATGGGTGGAGAGATGATACATAATAAAACGGGCTGCATCTGCAGCCCGTCATAAGTAGTTTATCAGTTACATCGATTAAGATTACTGAGTCACAGCGTAATATTCGATATCGATAGTTTTACGAAGAATATTGATCAAACCAGAGAGATCTTGTTGTGCGTTCATCTGGGTTAACTGAGTACCAATCTGTTCGTTGTACTGCGCATTTACATCAGATTTCACGTTGGTCAACTCAACCACAACGATGTCACCGTTAAAATCTTTAGCTTGAGCGAACTCCACTTGACCACTGCTTGGCTTCTTCATCGAGAAGACAACATCAGCCAACGGAGAGCTACGATCAATGTTTTCCGCGTCACTGAACTCAAGACCATTTTCAGTCATTAGGTCTTTGTTACCCTTCTTCAGCTCTGCAACCAAATTGTCGGCAAGCTCAATTGCGCTTTGCTCACCTTTAATTTTCGCTAAGGAAGCAGTCACTTGATCACGTACTTCTTCCAAAGGAAGTACCGTTTCATCACGCGTATCTTCAACACGAACTACGATGACATGCTCGGGCGCAACTTCAAGTACTTCAGAGTTTAAGCCATCTTCTTTCACTTCTGGGCTGAGAATAGCCTGCATTACAGCAGGTGTTTTCAGCAGTTCTGGTGCATCAGCCTGAGAAATAAAATCTGTGGTGTGAATATCCGCGTTAATCGCTTCAGCAGCATCATCTAAAGAATCAGGGTATTCAAATGCCACTTTTTCAAGCTCACTCTGCAATTCATAGAATTGATCGATTGCTTGTTGGTCTTTCAACTCCTGCTTGATTTCAGTCGCCACTTCTTCATATGGCTTAGCAACTGAGCCTTTCAGTTCATCGAGCTGAATGATGTGATAGCCGAAGTCCGATTTCACCAGACCGGTTACATCACCAACTTTCTTCAGAGCAAAAGCGGCTTCTTCAAATGCCGGATCCATCACATCACGCTCGATCCAACCAAGAGCCCCCCCTTCAGAAGCACTGCCAAAGTCGTCAGATTTCTCTTCCGCCAAGCTGGCAAAGTCAGCACCAGCATTCAACTCATCTAGAACAGATTGTGCTTTTGCTTTGTCGTCACCTTCAATCAGAATATGGCTTACACGGCGCTGCTCTTCTGAAGAATACTTATCAAGGTGCTCTTGATAGTATTGTTTAGCTTGCTCGTCAGACACTTGAATCGCATCTTTCAATTGCTGCGCTGAAAGCTCAATGTAAGCCACTTTCACTTGTTCAGGGCGCGTATATTGGTCTGCGTTCTGAGTGTAATAGTCGTTAATTTCTTGGTCAGAAAGTTCCGCTTTAGAGGCGAAATCCGTTAAAGAAAGTGTCACTTTCTTAATTTCTCGCGTCTGAGCCAGAAGCTTACTTTGAGCTTCAACCTCTCCTTCTAGTGAGAAGTCACTTGCTTGGACAGCCGTTAGAAGCTGATTACGTACAAGATCTCTGCGCAGATACTCAGCAAAACTATCCGGAGTGAATCCAGCACGACGAAGAGAGGCTTGATAGACTTCCTGATCAAACTTGCCGTCCACTTGGAACTGAGGCATATCAACAATCATGCTTCTTACCTGAGCATCGCTGACACGTAGGCCCAAAGCTTCAGCATGCTGCTCCAATAAAAGATCGTTAATCATTCGGTCAAGTACTGACTTACGGAAAGATTCAACGTAGCTTGGATCTGCTAACAGATTAGAAAAATAATCACCAAGCTGGGCTTGCATACGATTACGCTCGTTTTGGTAAGCTTGTTCAAACTCACCACGGCCAATCTCCACGTTACCAACCTTGGCTGCAGAATTGTTACTACCACCAACGATGTAGCTACCAACTCCAGCAAAGACAAAAGACAGGATGATTAATCCAAGGATAATTTTAACCGCGATGCTATTAACGCCTTCGCGTAATCGATCCATCATATGTAAAAAACTCTCCGCGTGTGGTCCATATTAGCCTTTACACGTGCTAACACGACATACGTTATAACTAAAATAAGATAGCGCGATAATATCAGAAAAAGAAAAGCGCATCAGTATGATGCGCATAATTTAAAAAGGTTCGATAAAAACTGCCACTGCTGGCAACTTTTAAACTAGTTGCAAGAGTCTTTTAGAGCTTTACCAGCTTTAAACGCAGGTACTTTTGCTTCTGCGATTTGGATTTCTTCACCAGTTTTTGGATTGCGACCAGTACGCGCAGCACGAGTACGAACACTGAATGTACCAAAGCCCACTAGCGCGACTTGGTCACCAGACTGAAGAGTGTCGCCTACAGCTTCAATAAATGCGTCTAGGGCACGGCCCGCTGAAGCTTTTGAAAGGTCAGCGTTTTCTGCAATTTTTTCTACTAATTGTGTTTTATTCACTGTGATTCCCCTTTGCGCCACCTTGTTATTATTTTTTAAAGGCAGCATTCGTTCCATTTCAATTTAAAACTAACTCCAATCCCTTATACAACAAGGCCTGAAGCTATGTGGGTAACGTTAGCCTCCAAAAAAAACGCTGACAAGCCTTTTTATGCTTATCAGCGTAATCTTTTACTTATTTTTGCTGCACATCACTATTTTACAGCAGCAATTTCGACACCTGATGGGTCTTTTTCTAACGCGACTTTAAGAACATCATCAATCCATTGCACCGGAATGACCTTAAGATCAGCGATAACATTATCAGGAATCTCTTCCAGATCACGTTCATTGTCTTTAGGAATCAGGACCGTTTTGATACCTCCGCGATGCGCTGCCAGTAGTTTCTCTTTTAAACCACCAATAGGAAGAACTTCACCACGTAGGGTAATTTCACCTGTCATCGCCACTTCCGCTTTCACAGGGTTACCTGTTAAGCTGGATACCAGCGCTGTACACATCGCAATACCTGCACTCGGCCCATCTTTTGGGGTTGCCCCTTCTGGTACATGGACGTGAATATCACGCTTCTCATAAAAGTCCGAGTTAATCCCAAGTTTTACTGCTCGAGACCGCACTACTGTCATTGCCGCTTGGATGGACTCCTGCATGACATCACCAAGTGACCCGGTCTGTGTCAGCTTGCCTTTACCCGGCATTGCTTCGGTTTCAATAGTAAGTAAATCACCACCAACCTCAGTCCATGCAAGACCTGTCACTTGACCAATTCGATTGCTATCATCAGCTTTACCGTAGTCATGACGCTGAACACCTAAGTAATCTTTAAGGTTATCCATTGTCACAGTGACCGTTTTCAGGTTGCTATCAAGCAGGATATTTTTCACTGCTTTGCGACAGATCTTCGAAATTTCTCGTTCCAGATTACGAACCCCCGCTTCGCGGGTGTAGTAGCGAATAATGCCAATAATCGCAGAGTCTTCAATCTCAATTTCACCCAGTTTCAAACCATTACGTTTGATCTGTTTCTCTACTAAGTGACGTTTCGCAATATTGAGTTTCTCGTCTTCGGTGTAACCCGATAGACGAATCACTTCCATACGGTCAAGTAGAGGACCTGGAATATTCATTGAGTTAGACGTCGCAACGAACATCACGTCAGACAGGTCGTAATCCACCTCTAGGTAGTGATCATTAAACGCGTTGTTTTGTTCTGGGTCGAGTACTTCTAGTAGAGCAGAAGACGGATCACCACGCATGTCAGAAGACATTTTGTCGATTTCATCCAACAAGAACAGCGGGTTTTTTACGCCTACTTTAGACATTTTTTGAATAAGCTTACCCGGCATAGAACCAATGTAAGTACGGCGGTGACCACGAATTTCAGCTTCATCACGTACACCACCCAATGCCATACGCGTATATTTACGCCCGGTTGCTGCTGCGATAGAGCGACCTAAAGAGGTTTTACCTACACCCGGTGGACCAACAAGACAAAGGATAGGTCCTTTAAGTTTGTTAATTCGATTTTGAACCGCTAGGTATTCAAGAATGCGCTCTTTAACACGCTCAAGGCCGTAATGATCTTCGTTCAGCACTTCTTCCGCTTTCGCTAGATTTTTCTTAACTTTAGATCGCTTGTGCCAAGGCACGCCTAACATCCAGTCGATATAACCACGAACAACAGTGGCTTCAGCCGACATTGGCGACATCATTTTCAGCTTTTGTAGTTCTTGCTCAGTCTTTTCACGCGCTTCTTGAGGCATCTTTGAGTCAACGATTTTCTGTTTCAGCGTTTCGAACTCATCAACACCGTCTTCCGTTTCACCTAGCTCTTTCTGAATCGCTTTCATCTGCTCATTCAGATAGTACTCTCGCTGAGATTTTTCCATCTGCTTTTTAACGCGAGTACGGATACGCTTTTCAACCTGCAGCAAATCGATCTCTGATTCCATTTGTCCCATCAGGAACTCAAGGCGCTCAGTGATGTCTAGTGTTTCCAAAACAATTTGCTTGTCAGCCAGCTTGAGTGGCATATGGGCAGCAATTGTATCGGCAAGGCGAGCCGCTTCATCAATACCGTTGAGGGAAGTCAGTACTTCAGGTGGGATCTTCTTATTTAGCTTGATAAAACCTTCGAACTGATTAATCGCACTACGAACAATCACTTCTTCTTCACGCTCGTCTAGCTGTTCTGTTGTTAAGTATTCAGCATCTGCGGTGAAGAATTCTTCTTCAGTAAACTTATGAATTTTTGCACGCTGCTGGCCTTCAACCAGCACTTTTACGGTCCCATCAGGCAGCTTCAATAATTGAAGAATGGTTGCCACGGTACCAACATCGAACAGGTCGTCTTTCGCTGGCTCATCGGTTTCCGCTTTTTTCTGCGCCACTAGCAGTATTTGTTTGTTGTTATCCATTGCCGCTTCAAGGCAAGCAATTGACTTTTCACGTCCAACAAACAAAGGAATTACCATGTGCGGGTAAACGACTACATCTCTTAGAGGTAGTACGGGGATCTCGATACGTTCGGAACGTTCCAAGTTCATATTCTTCTCTCTTCCGCTTAGTCTTATGAGCAGTATATGGGGGCTAATTAGTTGGATTCAATGAAAGAATAAAAAAAAGGAGGTAAATGATTACCTCCTTAAATTATTTACTAATTTATGTGAATTTGATTAAGATTCCGCACCCGCAGCCTGATTATCAGAGTTACTGTAAATCAGAAGTGGGTCAGACTCACCATTGATTACAGACTCGTCAATCACGACTTTGCTCACATCGCTCATCGATGGCAATTCATACATAGTTTCAAGTAGAACGCCTTCTAGGATTGAGCGTAATCCACGAGCACCTGTTTTACGTTCCATCGCTTTCTTAGCAATTGCACGCAAAGCATCTTCACGGAATTCAAGCTCTGAGTTTTCGAGTTCGAATAGTGCTGCATATTGTTTGGTGAGTGCGTTCTTCGGCTCACAAAGAATTTGGATAAGCGCTTCTTCATCCAGCTCTGTCAACGTTGTCGTCACAGGAAGACGGCCTATGAACTCTGGAATCAAACCATATTTAACTAAATCTTCTGGTTCTACCTGAGTAAACAGTTCACCGACAGTTTTAGTTTCATCTTTAGAACGAACTTCCGCACCAAAACCAATACCTGTGCCCGTGGCTACACGTTGTTCAATCACTTTATCTAGGCCAGCAAATGCACCGCCACAGATAAATAGAATCTTAGAGGTATCAACTTGAAGGAATTCTTGTTGAGGATGCTTACGCCCACCTTGAGGTGGAACTGAAGCCACAGTACCTTCAATCAGTTTTAGCAACGCCTGCTGAACACCTTCACCGGACACATCACGTGTGATCGATGGGTTTTCAGCCTTACGTGAAATCTTGTCGATTTCATCGATGTACACGATACCGCGCTCGGCTTTTGCTACGTCATAGTCGCATTTCTGCAGTAGCTTCTGGATGATGTTTTCAACATCTTCACCTACGTAACCCGCTTCAGTTAACGTAGTGGCATCCGCCATTGTAAATGGTACATCTAGGAAACGCGCTAATGTCTCAGCCAGCAGTGTTTTACCACTACCCGTAGGACCAATTAGAAGGATGTTACTCTTACCGAGCTCAACACCTTCACTTGTCGTGTCTCCATTACGTAAACGCTTATAGTGGTTATAAACGGCTACTGCTAGCACTTTCTTAGCGTAATCTTGGCCAATCACGTAATCATCAAGGTGTTCACGAATCTCTCTTGGCACTGGAAGTGCTTCCGATTGTTTCTTCGGCAGAACATCTTTGATTTCTTCACGAATAATGTCGTTACACAAATCGACACATTCGTCACAAATGTAAACGGATGGACCAGCGATTAGCTTGCGAACTTCGTGCTGGCTTTTGCCGCAGAAAGAGCAGTAAAGAAGCTTACTACTACCGCTCTCTTTGCTTTTGTCTGTCATTCGCTAACCTCTTAGCCTTTACTCTTTATAATCTGAGTGTATATCAATTATAGCCAAAATGCTCTGGCAATTATTACTCACCGCGATGAGTGAGCACAGCATCAACCAAACCGTATTCCACCGCTTGCTCTGCCGCCATAAAGTTATCACGATCAGTATCACGCTCAATCACTTCAAGAGGTTGACCTGTATGTTCAGCAAGCAGTTTGTTTAGCTTCTGCTTGATAGTCAAAATTTCTTGAGCGTGAATTTGGATGTCTGATGCCTGACCTTGGAAACCGCCCAAAGGCTGGTGAATCATCACTCGTGAGTTTGGTAACACATAGCGCTTACCTGGCGCACCACCAGCAAGAAGGAAAGCGCCCATTGAGCATGCTTGCCCCATACATACCGTGCTCACATTCGGTTTGATGAACTGCATAGTGTCATAGATTGACATGCCGGCAGTCACACTGCCACCTGGCGAGTTGATGTAGAGAAAAATATCTTTATCAGGATTTTCAGATTCTAAGAAAAGCAGTTGGGCCACGACAAGATTTGCCATGTGGTCTTCCACTTGACCTGTTAAGAAAATCACGCGCTCTTTGAGTAGACGAGAGTAAATATCGTAAGAACGTTCACCACGGGAAGTTTGTTCAACCACCATTGGTACCAGCGCGTCTAAAATTGGTGACATTGCATTTTTTTCTTGGTAGCTCATATTCTTATGTCCCTAAAATAAATGGCCCGGATGATAAATATCATACGGACCATTGTTAGCAGAATAGTTAACGATCCGTCAACCTTCTACGCAAGATATTGCTTATTAAGCGGGCTGCTGTTGGTTCATTAGCTCGTTGAAGCTAACTTCCTTTTCAGAAATCTGTGCTTTAGCGATGATCGCATCAATAGCTTGCTCTTCTAGAGCAACATTACGCATGTTGTCCATCATTTGAGTGTTTTGCTCGTAGTAAGCAATCACTTCTGATGGGTCTTCGTAAGCTGTCGCCATTTCTTCGATAAGTGATTTCACTTTCTCATCGTCAGCTTTTAGCTCTTCAGACTTGATGACTTCACCTAGAAGAAGGCCAACGACTACACGACGCTTAGCTTGCTCTTCGAATAGTTCACGTGGAAGTTGCTCAGCAGCTTCAGGGTTACCACCGAAGCGTTGTGCCGCTTGCTGACGTAGCGTACCGATTTCTTGATCGATAAGTGCAGCTGGTACGTCGATTTCGTTTTCTTTCACTAGACCGTCGATAGCCTGCTCTTTGATGCGGTTTTTAACTGCTTGCTTAAGCTCACGTTCCATGTTCTTACGAACTTCTGCTTTAAGAGCGTCAACACCACCCTCAGCAACGCCGAACTTAGAAACGAACTCGTCGTTAAGTTCTGGTAGTTCACGAGCTTCAACTTTGTTTACTTTGATAGCAAACTTCGCCGCTTTACCTTTTAGGTTTTCAGCGTGGTAATCTTCTGGGAAAGTCACATCGATTTCGAACTCCATACCAGCAGTTTTACCTGCGATACCGTCTTCAAAACCAGGGATCATGCGACCTGCACCCATTTCTAGAGGGAAGTTCTCAGCTTTACCACCTTCAAACTCTTCGCCATCGATAGAACCAACGAAGTCGATAGTAACACGCTTACCTTCTGCCGCTGCTTCTTCAACTTCTGCCCAAGTTGCTTGCTGCTTACGTAGCGTTTCGATCATTTCTTCAACGTCTGCGTCTTGAACTTCAGTGGTTGGTTTTTCAACAGCGATGTTCTCTAGACCTTTCAGCTCAACTTCTGGGTAAACTTCGAAAGTTGCGTTGAAAACGAGATCTTCACCTTCTTTGCTCTCAACTGGAGCAAAAGTTGGTGCGCCTGCTGGGTTGATTTTCTCTTTAACGATCGCTTCGATGAAGTGACGTTGCATAACTTCACCCATCACGTCTTGACGTACTGCTTTGCCGTACATCTTCGCAACCATTTTCAGAGGCACTTTACCCTTACGGAAACCATCGAAACGACGGTTCTTTGCGATGTTGCGTAGTTCAGCTGTTACAGCATCTTCGATGTTTGCAGCAGGAACAGTAATGTTTAGACGGCGCTCTAGGCCCTCTAGCGTTTCAACAGTAACTTGCATTATTCATTAACCTCAAAACTGGCTCAGCTGAGCTGAGCGTATGTGCCTTTATGCCATTATGACAAAACAAAAGGCCCATCCTTGTTTGCACTCTAAGAGCACTTTTCGTAAATCGAGTATCGATAACTGATCGAGTCAGCTACCGGACTAATTAGCGATATCTTTACAAACTCAGTTCGTGAAAGCTATCTCCGATTAGCCTCAGGATTAAAATTTAGACGCAGCATTCTACCGACCTCGTCAGTCACTGTCGAGCCGATCCCTAACATAGCTTGGGCTTTACCCTAAAAACTCTGCTAACTGCTAAAAAAAACATCAATCAAGCAGCTAATGGTTCCAGAAATGGGGACATTAATCGCTTTTTCAAGAGAAACTAGCCTTTTTTCTGAATTAAGCGATAAAACTAGATCCAAGTCCGGTTTTGTTCCTCATTTTCGTTACATAACTAAACACACCTGTAACAAAAAACATTACTCTAAGCTATCGGTCGCACCACAGCTACAAGGAATGTAATGTCACCTTTTCGTCGGGCAAACGCCTACCTGTTGATTCTTTATCTACTCTGTCTTGTTATCGGTTCACAATGGGTATGGAATTACCACTATCAATCTTTGTTAGACGAACACCAAGCTCAGCTCGACCGATTCGCTAGCCACATTGCCTCAAGACTGGATAAGTACGCTCACCTCCCCCAGTTACTGGCTAAAGACACAGAGTTAATTTCGGCCTTAATGCAGCCTGACAATCCGGCTCAACTAGACATCACCAATCGTTATCTGGAAAACGTCAATAACATCATCCAGGCGTCAGACACTTATCTGATTGATCGAGTCGGTAACACCATCGCGGCGAGTAACTGGAATTTAGATCGTTCTTTTATTGGCAAAAACTTCGCTTGGCGACCCTATTTTTCTGAAGCCGTGAAAGGTCATTCCAGCCAATATTTCGCGCTTGGCTCAACCTCTGGACAAAGAGGCTATTACTACTCTTTCCCCGTAGTTTACGCGGGTGAAATTGCAGGCGTCATCGTCGTTAAGATGGACCTGTCTGCAATCGAAGAAAATTGGAAAAGTAAGCAAAACACCTTTGTCGCTACCGATAGCTACGATGTCATTTTCATGTCGAGTAATCCCCAATGGCTCTTTAAAAGTTTAATTACACTTTCAGAATCAGAGCGACAGCAGATCACCTCCAGCAGGCAGTATTTAGATAAAGACATTCAGTCGCTCGGATTGGTCGGTCAACTCGATAAGCCCCAGTCCGAACTAGAGAATCGTTTTCTTGGTTGGATTCAAGGCGATTATATCGTCTCTAGCCGCCCACTTTCTTTGCTTGATCTGACCATTCGTGTCCTGACTGAAAAGACAACCGTATTTTGGTCTACTTTGAGTTTCGCACTGATACTAACTCTGCTGTTTGTGATTGCGTTTTTGACATTGCAACTGACTTATCAGAGACACCTGAAAAAACGACAGTTTGAGCAATTGCAGTCTGAAGCCAAGCAAAAGCTAGAGTTTTTGGTTTTGGAACGAACATCAGAGTTACAAGCTGAAGTGATGGAACGGTCTCGCACCGAACAGATTTTACGCCAAACACAAGACGAGCTAATTCAAGCAGCGAAGCTGGCTGTTCTTGGTCAGATGTCAGCCAGTATAAGCCATGAACTGAATAATCCACTCGCCGCCATTCGAAGCTTTGCAGATAACGGCCGTCGCTTTCTCGGCAAAAATAAACTCGATCGTGTTGATGACAACCTAAAGCGCATCTCAGCATTGACTGACCGGATGGCAAAAATTAGCAATCAGTTAAAATCCTTTACCCGCAAATCAGACACCAGCGACAAAAGCGTTCTCGATATCGAACCTATCCTGCTATCAGCGAAGGAACTGGTTGCACCTCAGATAAAATCTTATCGGGTAGAATTAGCCACACAATTTAATCACACCACAGCAGCGGCTGAGGTCAATGCGATTCAGCTGGAACAGGTTTTGATCAATCTGATCACTAACGCCGCTCAAGCCGTGGAAGAACAAGATGAGCGTAAAGTGGTGTTGTCTACCGAACAAACAGACACGGAAATACACATCTGCATCGATGATAACGGCCCAGGTATTGAGAAAGAGCAAGCCAAGCACCTTTTTGAGCCCTTTTTTACCACCAAGAAAAATGGATTAGGGCTGGGATTGTCCATTTCACAACAAATTATTAAAGCAATGAATGGCCAGTTAAGGGTAGAAGACTCTCCTTATGGGGGAGCCCGATTTACCATACAATTACCATTTAGTACTTCAGCCCCAAAAGAGACAGCAAAGGAATCTTGATGTACGACGTCTATTTTATTGATGACGAAAGCGACATTCGCTTAGCCATAGAGCAAAGCTTTGAATTAGAGGAAATATCCGCGCAATTTTTTGCCAGTGCTGAAGAGGCACTTCTAGCGATGAAACGCGACGGATTACCCAAAGTCGTCATTTCCGATATCTGCTTACCCGGCCTGTCAGGAGAGAACCTACTCTCAACGATTCTCCATCAAGATAAAGATGTCCCTGTGATTCTCATTACCGGCCATGGTGACATTTCAATGGCGGTCAATGCCCTCAGAAATGGTGCTTATGATTTTATCGAAAAGCCCTTTCCTATCGACCGACTGATTGATACCACTCGCCGAGCATTAGAAAAGCGTGATCTCACCTTGGAGAATCAAGATCTCAAACGCAGCCTCAAAGCGAGCCAGACGCTCGGCCCAAGGATCATAGGTGACACGCCCTCTATACAGATGCTGAGAGAGACCATTTCTCATATTGCCGATACCGACGCCGATATCCTCTTATTCGGTGAAACAGGGACGGGCAAAGAACTGGTTGCTCGTTCGATTCATGAACAAAGTTCAAGACGCGACGCGAACTTTGTCGCCATCAACTGTGGCGCAGTGCCTGAGAACCTCATTGAAAGTGAACTCTATGGCCACGAAAAAGGAGCATTTACAGGTGCTGAAACTAAGCGTATCGGTAAGTTTGAACACGCTCAGGGGGGAACCCTATTCCTTGATGAGATAGAATCCATGCCGATGCAGGCACAAATTCGCTTACTGCGCGTGCTTCAAGAAAGAGTGATCGAACGCGTTGGATCCAATGAATTACTCCCGCTCGATATACGGGTCATTGCGGCCACCAAAATTGACCTCAAACTGGCAGCAGAAAAAGGAGAATTTCGTCAAGATCTCTACTATCGCCTTAACATCGTCACACTGGATTTACCCGCACTGAGGGAACGTAAGGAAGACATCACAACCTTGTTTCATCATTTTTTACTGGTCGCCGCTTCCCGCTACGGAAAAATGGTGCCTGCGCTGCCTAACAGTACATTAAGCCAGCTCTTGAGCCACGATTGGCCCGGTAATGTACGCGAGTTAAGAAACGCCGCAGAGCGTTTTGTCTTGCTGGGTAAGCTGACTCAATTTGGAGAAAATACAGAGCAAAGCTCTCAGTCACACTCACTGGCGGAACAAGTCGCTGAGTTCGAGCGAAGTGTCATAGAGCAAGCCTTGCTTGAATCGGGAGGAAGCATTAAACAGACCATGGATAAACTGAGCTTGGCGAGAAAAACACTGTATGACAAAATGCAGCGCTACGGATTAGATAAAGCCAACTATAAATCGGATTAACTAGTTACGAAGTAACAGCCAGCACCAAGTGCTGGCTGTTACTTTCTAACCTCTCAGCATGGCATCAAGCTGGTCGACAACTTCCGCCCAGTCAGCATCTTCTTCTATCGCTTCTTTTAAAAACGTAGCCTGAGACGGTGACCAGAAAAACGCTTCATATAACGCCGTGCCAACTACCAACCCGCTGTGATTATTCACGAAATCCCGAATACTCTCTTCGGAGCTATCTAACCCAAGTTGTCGAAACAAATCTGGCATAGAGTGTTGGTGCATTTCCATAATGGCCTCACTCGTATCACGGTAAAGAACAGCGCTACTTCGACAGTAACGGCTCCCTATAACTATAGACTGGTTAGTGGAAAGCATAAAAAAGCCTCACCATCTGGTGAGGCTCTCGGTAGCCATTAAATCATTTAGTAATGATTTCCGGTCCCATCAATGTTGTAGGCAGCCAAGTTGACACCCATGGCACGTAAGTAACAATAATGAGGAACAAGAACATCACCGCGACCCAAGGGAGCGCAGCCTTGACCACCTGCATCATTGACATCTTAGCGACCCCAGCCGTCACAAATAAATTGAGCCCGACAGGTGGTGTGATCATCCCAATTTCCATGTTCACAACCATCATGATACCAAGGTGAATTGGGTCGATACCCAATGCAATAGCGATGGGGAATACCAACGGAGCAACAATGATCAGCAGGCCCGACGGCTCCATAAACTGACCACCAATCAGAAGCAAAACGTTGACCACAATGAGGAAAGTAATCGGCCCAAGGCCAGCAGATAACATCGACTCGGTAATCATCTGCGGGATGCGCTCTTCTGTCAGTACATGCTTAAGAATCAGGGCATTAGCAATGATAAACAGCAGCATAATGGTCAGTTTACCGGCATCATAAAGCGTATGTTTAGTATCTTTGTGAACAAACGCTTGGAAGACTTTTACGACGACCGGTTTGCGATTGTTTTTATCGGCAAATGGGCCCATGTCTTTGTAAATAAAGTTTGCAATCAGGAACGAGTATACCGCCGCTACGGCTGCCGCCTCTGTTGGGGTAAAGATGCCGCCATAGATACCGCCTAGGATGATCACTACTAGCAATAACCCCCAGCTCGCATCTTTCGCTGCTGCGAACATTTCGCCCCAGCCAACAAATGGCTGTTTCGGCAGATTTTTTACCCGCGCTGCAATATAGATAGCGATCATCAGCATCACACCCGCCAGAAGACCTGGAATCACACCGCCGAGGAACATACGCCCAACTGACACGTCCGTCGCAGCGGCGTATACAACCATAACGATTGACGGTGGGATCAAGATCCCTAGCGTACCCGCGTTACAAATTACCCCAGCGGCAAAGTCTTTGGAGTAACCGTTTTTGATCATACCTGCGATAACGATACTACCGATGGCGACAACCGTGGCTGGTGATGAACCAGACAAGGCGGCGAACATCATACATGCAACGACAGAAGCCATCGCCAATCCGCCACGGAACCAGCCGACCATTGCAATAGCAAAACGAATAATTCGCTTAGCCACACCACCAGTCGACATAAAGCTTGATGCCAAAATAAAGAATGGAATAGCGAGTAAGGTATAGTGACCTGCAAATGCATTGAACAGGGTTTGCGCTACCGAGGCTAAAGAAGCGTCAGAGTGCATCATCAAAAACAGGATACTCGATAGGCCAAGCGATACAGCGATTGGCACACCAATCAGCATAAAGCCAACCACCATTACGAATAAAAACAGAATATCCATGGCTTAGCTCTCCTTGCTCTTATCATTGGTTTGCTTGGGCTCCATCGCTTCACCAGCGTCTTTGAGCTCTTCTTTCAGCGCCTCAAGTTCTTCTTCTGCTTCATGACCTGCAATCAAACGGTCTAATTTACCGGTTGCGATTTGTACGGTGATTTGAATAAAACGGAATGTCATCAGTGCCATGCCAATCGGCAGCGCCATATAAGGAATAAAGCGTGGCAACTTTTCATAACGCTCTCCTTCGTTCAGCCAGTCAGCCAGGAACTGCAACATTTCAGGCATGGGAATATCATCCGTCTCATACCAAGCACGCTCTGTAACAAACGGATACCAGTAGTTCCACGAACCGATCAAAAGAAGTATTGAGAAGGTAAGACAGCAAGCTGCGGCAAGTAGCGCATACACTTTGCGTAGCTGTTCTGGTGCCATGTTGATAATGACATCAACACCGATATGAAAGTGTTTTTTCACACCATAAGATGCACCAACAAGCACCATCCAGGCAAAAAGGAAAACGGTGAGCTCAAGAGCCCAAAGAATATTGTCATTAAAGACATATCGAAAAATCACATTAGCAAAGGTCAGCAGTGTCATTGCTCCCAAGAAAAACGCAATCAGCGTTTCCTCGATAGCATCTGTCACCTTTCCTATTCTGGCAAAAATTGACTGTTCCATAGTTACATCGCTTTAATCACCTGTTGGCATAACCTCACAGGTATGGAAAGGAAAAAAGGCCCTCCTCTCGATTCAGAGGGCCAATAGTCATGGATGTTTTTATTATGAGATTACTGGTTAGAGGCCAGTGCCGCTTCGATCAGATCTGAACCTATGTCTTTTTCAAACTTCTTCCAAACAGGTTGCAACGCAGTAACCCATTGCTGACGCTGCTCAGGCGTTAGCGAGCGAACCTCACCCCCCGCTTCGATAATGTTATTCTTATTCGCTAGATTCACTTTTGTGGATTCAGCATTACGCTGAGCGGTAACTTCCTGAATAATGGTATTCAATTGCTCACGCTGATCCGCAGGGAGATTTTTCCAGAAGTCGTTCGAGGTAACTACAAGGTAATCAAGGATACCGTGGTTGGTTTCTGTAATGCCGTCCTGAACTTCAAAGAACTTCTTACCGTAGATGTTTGACCAAGTGTTTTCTTGACCGTCAATAACCTTAGTTTGTAGACCGCCATACACTTCTTTAAACGACATCTTCTGTGGGTTTGCGCCAAGTTGCTCGAACTGCGCCACCAATACATCAGACGCTTGAACACGGAATTTAAGACCTTTTGCGTCTTCAGGCGTCAAAAGAGGCTTGTTTGCCGACATTTGCTTCATGCCATTATGCCAGAAGGCCAGACCTTGTAGGCCACGACGCTTCATTGCATTTTTTAGCTTCTCACCAGATTCTGAGTTTTGGAATCGATCAACCGCAGCTACATCTTCAAACAAAAATGGTAAGTCAAAGATACGGTATTTCTTCGTGAACTTTTCAAACTTAGAAAGAGAAGGGGCAGCAAGTTGCACGTCACCGTTTAGCAGCGCTTCCAGCACTTTATTGTCATCGTAAAGCGTCGAATTCGGGAAAACCTGCATACACACTTTTCCATTCATCTCTTCGTTAACACGTTTTTCCAGTAGTGAAGCCGCAATACCTTTAGGGTGTTTATCTGTATTCGTCACATGGCTGAACTTAATCACGGTTTCACCAGGGTCACAGTTCGCAGCAGCGTTAAAACTAGTTACAGCAAGAATGGAGGCAGATAGTAGGGTCAAAGGCTTTAGCATTGTTTTTCTCCTTGTTAATAGAACAACCCCATCACTGGGTGTTGATATATTTATAAGGGCAATAACCAAGCCAACTTAGCTTTGTTTATTTAATGCTTATTTTTCAAATACTTAGCTACAAACTTCCACATCAAAGCAATTAAGACTGATTTCATCAGCTCAAAATGGGTGGGATATGACACATTCATAACAATCAAATGTGTCAGTTTACACATATTTAACATCAAGCAAATATTATAAAAACAAATGGCAGCCAAGCGCTGCCATTTTTATTAGATGAGACATGAGAGTCAGCAAGGAGACGAGACTGACTCTCAATACATACATGAATTGAATATTCATGTTGATGCTTTAAGCATAGTTACTATTGACACTTTTGTTAAAAATTTATCTAGCCAAATTAGGGGAGAACACGCTCCCAACTCGGACAGCAAGCCAGTCCGATTCTCCCCCGTACTGGTTGGGAGTGTGTTCAATCTTATCAATGGAACTCTATCCTTTGTTCTGTTTGCGCATCAAAGAATACCGCTTTTGACAGATCAAAATGCAGGAGAGCAACCTGACCAACACGAGCATCAAACTCCGGAGACAATCGGCATGCCACCTCCTGATCGTTGACTTTAATCATTGCGATAGTATCTGGCCCAGTGGGTTCCAGAACCTCAAGTTGCAGATCCAGTTGCGTGGTAGCGCCCGATTCCTCATTTTCTTTTTCAGTAATGTGCTCTGGACGCAAACCAATCACAACTTCCTTACCATCTTGCTCACGCATTGAGTTAGGTAAACGGATATGGTGTTCCTGATCGTTACCACCTTTGACTTTAATCACAGGCTGCTGCTCATCATCAAGATCAACCATGGTCTTAATGAAGTTCATCGATGGTGATCCCATAAAACCGGCAACAAACATATTGTTGGGCGTATTGTAGATTTCCTGAGGTGTGCCCAGTTGCTGCAATTCACCATCTTTCATCACGGCAATGCGATCAGCCAAAGTCATGGCTTCAATCTGATCATGAGTAACATAAACAATGGTGGTATTGAGTTGCTGATGAAGGCGTTTGATCTGATGACGCATTTCGACACGGAGTTTTGCGTCCAGATTCGATAATGGTTCATCAAACAGATATAACTTAGGTCGACGCGCTAAGGCTCGTCCCATCGCAACACGCTGACGCTGACCACCTGATAGCTGAGACGGCTTGCGGTCCAGCAAGTGGTCGATTTGTAGCATCTCGGCCACACGCTGCACTTCAGCATCAATCTCAGCGTCGGGCATTTTACGGATCTTAAGGCCAAACGCGATGTTGCCACGCACCGTCATGTTCGGGTACAAAGCGTACGACTGGAAAACCATCGCAATATCACGATCTTTTGGCTCCACGACTGAGACATCACGGCCATCGATCACGATTTCACCTGAACTGATACCTTCTAGGCCAGCAATGGTATTCATCAGGGTTGATTTACCACAGCCCGATGGGCCAACCAAAATCAGAAACTCCCCCGAGTCAATGCTGATATCGATTCCCTTGAGGGTTTCCTGTTCCGCTTTTGGGTAGGTTTTACGGATCTGTTTGAGTTCTAAAGTTGCCATTATGATTATCCTTTTACTGATCCGGCGGTCAGGCCACGAACAAAATATTTTCCTGCCAGCACGTAAACCAGCAACGTCGGTAGAGCGGCGATGATGGCCGCGGCCATATCCACGTTGTATTCCTTCACACCTGTGCTGGTATTCACCAAGTTGTTAAGTGCTACCGTAATCGGCTGTGTGTCCGACCCTGAATACACCACACCAAACAAGAAGTCGTTCCAGATTGATGTGAACTGCCAAATCACAGTCACCATAATAATCGGCGTTGAAAGTGGCAGCAGGATTTTGAAGAAGATGGTAAAGAACCCCGCCCCATCCAGCTTCGCTGCTTTGATCAGCTCATCAGGAATGCTGATGTAGAAGTTGCGGAAGAACAATGTCGTAAAGGCCATACCGTAGATAACGTGAACGGTCACCAAGCCCGCAGTGGTATTAGCTAGACCCAACTTACCTAGTACCGCCGCCATAGGCAGCAAGATGACCTGAAATGGGATAAAGCAGCCAAACAGCAGCAAGCTAAAGAAGAGATTCGAACCACGGAACTGCCACTTAGTCACAACATAGCCATTAAAAGCGCCAAGTAAGGTTGAGATCGCAACAGCAGGTATCACCATCTGGAAAGAGTTCCAGAAATAACCTTTCACACCTTCACATTTCACTCCGGTGCAAGCTCCGTCCCAAGCTTTATACCAAGCGTCAAACACCCACTCTTTAGGTAGGCTCATCAAATTACCCGCTTTGATATCTGGTAAGGTTTTGAATGACGTGATGACCATGACAAACAACGGCATCAGATAAACCAGACAGAAGAAAATCAGCGCTGAGTATATGAACAGGCGAGCAAAATTCACGTTGTGAGTCATGATTTTTTCTCCCTAAGTTCGGAATACAAATACGGCACCAGGATGGCAAGAATCCCGGCTAGCATCATCATGGCACTGGCAGCACCAAGGCCAATCTGACCACGCGTAAATGAATGGGCATACATAAACAATGCTGGTAGGTCTGAGGAATAACCTGGTCCCCCAGCCGTCATTGCGGTCACTAAATCAAAACTCTTAATCGCAATATGCGAAGTAATGATTACCGCGCTGAAGAACACAGGCCTTAGGCAAGGTAGAATAATTTTCACGTAAATCGTCGGCAGATTAGCACCATCAATTTGAGCAGCTTTGATGATGGATGAATCGATACCACGAAGACCCGCGAGGAACATCGCCATTACAAAACCGGAAGATTGCCATACTGCAGCGATGACTAACGTGTAGACCGCCATATCAGAGTCAACCAACCAGTCGAATTTGAAGTCTGTAAAGCCCCAGTCGTGCATCAGTTTCTCGATGCCCAGACCCGGGTTTAGAATCCATTTCCAAGCCGTACCTGTAACAATGAACGACAACGCCATCGGATAGAGATAAATAGTACGAATCGCCCCTTCCTGACGAATATTTTGATCGAGCAATATTGCTAGACCGACACCTAAGCCGATTGCGACCAGCATAAATAGCAGGCCAAAAATGCCTAAGTTTGAAATCGAAGTGATCCAACGATCGTTGTCCATTAGCTTTTCGTACTGGGTAAAACCGACAAAATTAAAGCTAGGTAGAAATCGAGAGTTGGTCATAGATAGTGCGGCAGTCCAGAAGATGTAACCGTAAATACACACCACAGTAACCAACATGGTCGGTGCTAATACGATCTTCGGCAGCCAGGTTTGTAGCCTGTCAGCAAAGCTTTGCTTATAGACAGACTGACTTTTTGACCCAGTCAAAACATGCTCCATAACGAATCCTTGTGACACTTTCCCTGAAAGTAAGTCTTAGAAGGAAAGGACAAGCAGGCTCCCCACAAGCCTGCCTGCCCTTGGGGGTGACAGAATAAAACGCCGTTAAATCGCCGCTTTTACTGCTTTCGCCAGTTTCTGCGCGGCGTCTTGCGGATTGGCATCTTTGTCGTTAAAGAAGTTAGTCACAACGTCAAAGATCGCGCCTTGTGCGTAGCTGGTTGTTGACATGCCGTGCGCCATACTTGGTACGAGATCACCGGATTTCGCCGTCGCTTTAAACTCGTCCATTGAATCCAGTGCACACTTATCAAACTTCGACATATCCATATCCAGACGCACTGGAATAGAACCTTTATTCAGGTTGAACACTTCTTGGAATTTAGGGTCAAGAATGGTGGCTGCCAACGCTTTTTGCGCTTGTTGGTTGCCTGATTCGCCTAGCTCAAAGAAAGCAAAGCTGTCGACGTTATGAGTAAACTGACCTGCGGTACCCGGAGCTGGCACACAGACATAATCTTTACCTGCCACTTTGCCGGCTGCTGAGAATTCGCCTTTCGCCCAGTCACCCATGATTTGCATCGCCGCTTCACCATTGATCACCATAGAAGTCGCAACATTCCAGTCACGACCCGGCGAGTTCGAGTCGATGTAATCATGCATTTTCTGGAATTTGGCAAACACTTCGACCATCTTATCGCCAGACAGAACATCCATATCCAGCTCAACAAAGGCTTTTACGTAGTCTTCGCTGCCTAGAACATCCAGTGCTACCGCTTCAAACACGGTTGCGTCCTGCCATGGCTGACCACCGTGTGCCAACGGGATTAGACCTGCTGCTTTGATTTTGTCACCTGCGACAAAAAACTCATCCAAGGTCGTTGGAACTTTTGCACCCGCTTTTTCAAATACCGCTGGGTTTGCCCAAAGCCAGTTCACACGGTGAACGTTGACTGGCACGGCCACAAAATCACCGTCCCACTTCATGACGTCGGTCACCATTTTTGGTACAACGCCATCCCAGTTACCTTTTTCTGCAACATCATCTAGGTTGGTCAGGAAACCCAGACCACCCCACTCTTGAATATCATGACCTTTGATCTGCGCCGCTGAAGGTGGGTTGCCTGACACCGCGCGAGTTTTCAGTACCGTCATCGCACTTTCACCACCGCCACCAGCAACCGCAAAATCTTTCCAGCTGTGGCCTTGCTCTTCCAACATGTCTTTCAGAACAGAAATGGATTTAGCTTCGCCACCCGAAGTCCACCAGTGAAGCACTTCAACTTCACCCGCTTGAGTCATAGAAGCCGCTGATAGAAGGGATAAGGTAAGTAGGGTTTTATTCATTTTCATTATTATCTTCCATGTATTGGATTAGACACAGGGCTGACAGCGAACAAGCCCCTGTTTCATGTGTTCGAAAATGAGTGTATAGATTTGCACAGATTAGATTGAAACAAACCGTAATAGGAATGTAACAACAATGTTACATTAAACTTCAAGTGTCGGTGGAATAAAGAGTTGCGCTCTCAAACCGCCTTGTGGACGATTGCTAATAATGAGATCTCCACCATGCCCATGCAGAATGTTACGGCAGATACCTAAGCCTAAACCGTGGCCCTGATCATCAGAAGCTAAGCGAAAATACGGCTCAAAAACGGCTTCGTGCTTATCACTTGGAATGCCCGGTCCAACATCGTCAATCGAGACGGAAATCCATTCATCCGTCACTTCAATCGACACAGTGGCACTCTCTCCATATTTAACCGCATTATCGATTAAATTGGTCAACACTCGCTTAATGGCTAAGGGCTTAGCCACCATAGGTTCCATCTCGATTGGAGTAAAAGTGACACAATCGCTCTTAAAGTTCATCGGTTCGATTACCGACTGAATCATGGCATTGAGATCAATAAAGGCATTGTTCTCGTGTAAATCAGTGTCTTTCACACATTGAAGTGCGCCTTTGACCATCATCTCCAGCTCATCTAAGTCCTGATTGAATTTATGACGTTTTTTGTCGTCATCAAGTAGCTCAGCTCTTAAACGTAATCGAGTGATCGGCGTTTTGAGATCATGGGATATGGACGAAAACAGGTGCTCCCTATCAGCCACATAGCGCCTAATACGCTGCTGCATTCTGTTAAACGCTCGAGTCGCGGTCACCAGTTCACTCGCCCCTTCTTCACCTAATGGCGGCTGATCAATATCCATACTCATTTCATTGGCCGCTTTTGCTAAACGCTTTAAGGGTTTGACTTGTCGGCGCATTAACAGATAAGTCAGACCAAGCAACAAGGTCGTCGAGAAGAAAATAAACAGGATCTGCTCTCGGCCAATTAAGGTGTCATCCAATGTGACATAGGGTGCGGGAAGTAACGCAGCAATATAGACCCACTCATTGCTTTTAAGCTCGATCTGTACCACCAGAACAGGAGGATCAATGGGCGATAATGTTAAAGTATGATGCGCCCATGATTTGGGTAAATCACTAAGGTAGATATCATTCTTTAGTAGACGAAGATTGTGCGCATGAGAAAAGTCGACAGATATCGAAGACACTTTAGGTAGTTTGTCGTTGAGCACAGTTTCCACCGCAGAAAGTGAGGCTCTTTTTAACTGTGTATCTGGGATGGGCTCAACAATCAGCTTTTCTTTATTGAATGACACAAAGAAACGCGTGCCACCCATATTACGAATCTGATCCAGCACAATGTGACGATAGCGAGTCGGTAGGGATTGGAAGAAGGTCACCGTTGAGGCAAACATGTTCGCCATGCTTTCAGAGGCTGACTGAATACCCGCTAGCTCTTTTTGCTTCGATTCGGTATACCATATCGCCGTGGCAATGCCCTGTGCTAATATCACCGCTAATAACGCTAACCCTAGAGTACGGGTGACCAATGAATTGGGTTTTAGCCTACGTAACAGAGTGTTCATCTATCAATGTTCAATACTGACAGGGACAGCGAGGATGTAGCCATTTCCACGCATAGTTTTAATATATTGCGGGTATTTACCGCTGTCGCCCAAGCGATGACGTAAGCGACTCAGTTGGACGTCAATACCTCGCTCAAAAGGAAGTGCCTCTCGACCTCTGGTCGCAAAAGAAATCGTGTCACGATCTAAAACTTCGTTCGGGCGCGAGAGAAACAGCATTAAGAGTGCGAAATCACTGCCCGACAGATCGTGTTCTTCTTGGGTATCACTATGGGTAATTTTGTGCGCTAAGGTATCAAGTTGCCAGTCACCAAACGTAATCTGTTTCGGTAGAGCGTCTGAACTTTTATCTTCATTGACTTGAACCCGTCGCAAGACTGCTTTGATTCGAGCGATAAGCTGACGTGGGTTAAATGGCTTGGCAATGTAGTCATCGGCACCAATTTCCAGACCAATGATCTGATCAGTTTCGTCCGACACTGCGGTCAGCATAATAATAGGTACATTAGAGTCGCGACGAATGTATTGGCACAAGGTAAAGCCATCGTCACCCGGTAGCATCACGTCAAGAAGCACCATATCTGGATAGCCTTCTTGATCGAGGTGCGCCTTTAATTCATCGCCATCCGCCACGGCGTTGACCTGATAACCCGCTTTGGTTAGGTATTCCCCCAACAGCTCCCGAATTTCTAGATCATCATCTACAACAAGTATCTTTGCGTTCATTCACTTCAGTTATCACTTACGATGTCTGGCCCTAGTTTAGAGAGGAATAGGCTTGGAAGCAGATGGAAAATTTTAGATTATTTGATCACAGAACAGATTCAGATCACAACCTATTAACAAATATAAAAATAAGTTCGTAGGTGTTCGTCAGCCATTTCATCAGAAGAGCAAAGTGGTCTTAGTTCGCGATAAGTGTGCGATACAATCAAAGAAGTACCACTGAAAATATTGTGACCGAAGCAATATCAAAGAGAAGAAAATAGAATAGAAGCCGCCTTAACAAATGGTTTTGAAGTAAGCAAACACATACTTATTAAGGCTTAGCTTTCTACGTGACTTGTTAGATAAGTGCAAATACACCAACAATACCAACAAGTGAAAAAAGACAGGTACGGCTGATAACACCGAAGTTAGAAGGTTGGATCATTTCTTGATGCTGCATATATTCTCCTCGTAGTATTTGTTACATCTTAATTACAATATGATGAATTTGAACAAAATCCTCAATACACAGGAAGATTAAATTTTTATGACAGCCAATAGAACTTGAGAGGTATTACACAACTTTTCATTTATCAAAAGCTGTAATTTATATTTTACACCCTGGAAGAAGTAGAGGGAAACACAGACAAAATCAGCGAAGCCATATCTGTCTAATCTTAGGCTGTTAGAAGGCTACTTAAGGCTTAGGCGAATACGCAAAAAGTCTTCGTCTTCATATTCTATACGGTGCTCAAAAATAGCGGATGTATAGATAATACGCAGCACAGAGTGCTTCTCACCACGTGAGCCTCTAAAAAGCATTGAGATATCCGCAGATAGACGATTACGGTTATCAAAGTGAGCGTTAAGGTCTTGTGATAATACACACAATAAGCAACCTTTTGGGTTAAACGAGAGATCAACCTCTTCTGGGCTTGAAACCAACACTGTCGTATTGAGTTCTTTCTCTATTGTGTTTATTAACAAGAGGAAACTGTCTAAATGAGGTAATTCGTCCCCGTTTAAGGGAGAAAGCAAATTACCCAGCATCATTTCCATATCTAGCCGCTGAGAACGAGCGTGGGTAACTAGAGAACGTATTTTTTTCTTGAAAGGCTTATATTTCTTACTGTTCGCTGCTTTATTCAGCCAAGCAGAAAGAATGTCGTTAATATCGGATCTCGACTTGTGTGTCAGTACTTTGGCTGAGTGGTTGCTACGTAAGTGAAGCAACGCATGCAATGCTAGCTCAGACAAGAGAGGTTCAAACTCGGGTTTAATTTTGGTGTGAATACTGCGCATGATGTCTGAACGTAAATACCGTGTTCAAGCCTTATCAATTAGATACAACTACATAGAAGGGGCGCAATGCTACCGAAAAGCTCAGCTTATGTACAGATTGAATTCAAGCCATTTTCACAGCTTTGCTCGCGTAACCACATTTAATGTCTAAAACGACAAAACCCTGACAGCAACTAAGCTATCAGGGTTTCTAATAATGGCACGCCCTACAGGATTCGAACCTGTGACCACATGCTTAGAAGGCACGTGCTCTATCCAACTGAGCTAAGGGCGCGTTACAGGGAAAGGATTATACGAGTTCGAGTTCTTAAAACAAGGTCTTTTATTAACATTCTGATCTGAATGACTAAAAAAAGGTCACCGAATTTCATTTTGATTAAAAACAGTCCAAAGCAAACGTTTGCTTATAGATGTTCGTCAAATAATTTGCGACAATGCGCGCAACTAAATAGCCATTCTATTTAAAGGAACGACATGACTGCTCAAAATATTGATGGAACACTTATTTCTCAAACGGTTCGTTCGGAAGTCGCTGCACGAGTTAAAGCCCGTGTTAATGCAGGCCTCAGAGCACCAGGATTAGCAGTAGTACTGGTTGGCGAAGATCCAGCTTCACAAGTGTATGTGGGCAGTAAACGTCGTGCATGTGAGGAAGTGGGGTTTGTTTCAAAATCTTTTGACTTATCGGCTTCCACCACAGAAGAAGAGTTACTTGCTCTAATAGATGAGCTAAACGCAGATGACGAGATTGACGGTATTCTGGTGCAGTTACCATTACCGGCAGGTATTGATACAACTCATGTACTAGAACGAATTCACCCAGAAAAAGACGTTGACGGCTTCCATCCATATAACGTTGGCCGTTTAGCGCAACGTATTCCTAAACTACGCTCTTGTACCCCGAAAGGTATCATTACTCTCCTTGATCGTTACAACATCAACCTTCGCGGCAAACATGCTGTTGTTGTGGGGGCATCGAACATTGTTGGCCGCCCAATGACGCTTGAGCTTCTACTAGCCGGCTGTACGACGACAACTTGCCACAGATTCACCAAAGATCTCGAAAGCCATGTCCGTCAAGCTGATGTAGTTGTGGTAGCCGTCGGTAAACCTAACTTTATCCCAGGAAACTGGATTAAAGAAGGCGCTGTTGTGATCGATGTTGGTATCAACCGACTTGACTCAGGTAAGTTGGTTGGCGATGTGGATTATGAGAATGCCAAAGAAAGCGCAAGCTTTATTACACCGGTCCCCGGTGGTGTTGGGCCTATGACCGTCGCAAGCCTCATTGAGAATACAATGCTCGCTTGTGAGCAGTTCCATACGAAAAAGAAATAATAGTAAGCCACTCAAATGAGTGGCTTTTTATTGGAATGATATAAATTACAGCTTTTGTCGACCAAGTAAAGAGTGTGACAGTGTCGTTCCATCAACAAGCTCTAACTCACCGCCCACAGGAACGCCATGAGCAATTCGGCTTGCCTGAACCTGATGCTCTTTGCACAGCTCAGCAATATAGTGGGCCGTTGCTTCACCTTCGACCGTAGGGTTTGTTGCCAAAATCACTTCAGACACATCTCCACGACGTAGACGATAATCAAGCACGTCAAGACCAATATCACTCGGGCCAATACCATCAAGAGGCGACAAGTGCCCCATTAGGACAAAATAGCGACCTGAGAACTGCCCGGTTGACTCCACCGCGGCAATATCAGCTGGGCTTTCAACCACGCATATTTGTCCATTCTCCTGACGTTTAGGATTAGTACAAATATGGCACGTTTCTTCTTCAGTGAACGTACGACATTCGTTGCAATGGCCGATTTCAGTCATCGCTTGACTCAATGCATCCGCCAGTTGTAAGCCGCCTTTTCTATCACGCTGTAACAAATGAAAGGCCATACGTTGAGCTGACTTGGGACCAACCCCAGGCAGACAACGTAAGGCCTCCATCAATTGCTCCAGCATATGACTGGTGCGCATTAACTAACCCTATCGATTAGAAAGGCATTTTCATGCCTGGTGGTAGTTGCATACCTCCAGTCACGCCAGCCATTTTTTCTTTTTGAGTTTCTTCAACACGACGAGCCGCATCGTTGAAAGCGGCTGCGATAAGATCTTCTAGCATTTCTTTATCGTCTTCCATTAGACTCTCGTCAATTTCAACGCGACGAACGCTGTGGCTACCTGTAATGGTCACTTTTACTAGACCAGCACCAGATTCACCTGTCACTTCCATATTTGCAATTTCTTCTTGAAGCTTTTGCATACGCTCTTGCATTTGCTGGGCTTGCTTCATTAGATTGCCCATACCGCCTTTACCAAACATGCTTATCTCTCTGGTTAGTTAGCTTATTTCGTTATTAAATGAGGCCGAAAATGCTGATTTTCAACCCCAGTGTTAAATTGGTCGCACGCTGTCTTTATCCAGTTCAGCAGAAAAGCGCTGCGCGATAAACTGGACATGCTTGTCATTTTCAAGGCTGACAAATGCCTGTTGTAATCGTCCTTGGTAAAGCTTTTCTCTTAACTCTAACGGAGTTTCCCCCCCGTCACCTATCTCAACCGACAGGTGGCACTCTTCACCTAACACACCATTTATCGCCTCGAGCAGTTCACTTTGAGCACGCTCTGTGTTCAAGTGTGCTTGCTGAGGTCGCAGTGTTAATGAGATAGACGAACCTTGTTTTTCAAAATGAGAGTTCAAAGCCAGTTGCTCAGTCATTTTAGCCGTATCTAACTGGCTAATCAGCTTTGCCCACTCACTCTTCGCTAGGCTTTCTTCGGCTAGTTTGGTCGCCATCTCAGGCGTTTTTTCATGCTCTAACGCCTTTTTTATTTGAGTTGGTGTTAACTCGCTGCCCTGCTTTTCTACTTGAGGAAGTGATGGCTTCCACTGATAAGGTTCGTTTTTATCCCGTTCAGGTGTCGCTACCGATTGAGGGTTTGACAATGGCGACACCTGCATAGTTCCTGAATGTCGCTGAGCAACACGGTCAAGAACGGATTCAGATTTTTTTACAGGTGTCGCATTAGCCTTTTTTGGCGTATTTCCCTGAGGGTTACCTTTGCGCTGAGAACGAAGCTGATGGCGCAAGCCGCTTATAGGTGACGCGGGTTGATTTTGTGGTGTCGGTGGCGTCACCGGCTCTTCATGCATAGGAGGCGCAGAAGTGTCATACTGAGGGGGCGTATTCCCCATAGATTCTGCATGATATTGCTCTGGCATGACTTCCGAAGGCGCTGGTACTTCCCTACCCTGCGGATAAGTATCAACTGGCGTTATCGTTTCAGTTGCCTTAGCCGATGACAAATGGGGTGAATGTGCATCAGTAGGAGTACTAGCAGGCAAAGAACCCACCTCGGCCGAAATATTCTTTACTTGAGGTTGAGAAGAAGGTCTGAATGCCATCATTCGTAGTACGACCATTTCTAAGCCGATACGCTCGGAGGGTGCTAAAGGCAAATCTTGCCGACCTTTTAAGGCCATTTGATAATACAGTTGCACGTCCTGCGGTGTTAATTTTCGGCTTAAAAGCTCTATTTTTTCCGAATCAGGCTGAGCCTTATCCAGCGTTGCGGGCAGAGCTTGATACATTGCCATTCGATGTAGTTGGGTGGCCAACTGCTGGAGAAGCCCATCCCATTCAACACCATTTCGTGCTAGAGCTGATAAGCAATCCATCGCGACTTGAGGTTGCTTAGAACTGATAGCCTCAAGCAAATGTAATGCTTGGTCAGTATCCAGCGTCCCCAACATATGAGCAACACTATCCGTTATAACCTGACCATTGCCTAACGCTATCGCCTGATCACTTAAACTTAACGCATCACGCATACTGCCGTCTGCAGCATGCGCGATCATACCTAAAGCTCTAGGCTCAAACGAGACTTGTTCCTGTTTTAGGATATGCTCCAGTTGCTCATGGATATCATCAACACTGATAGGCTTAAGATGAAACTGCAGACAACGAGAAAGAATCGTGACTGGCAGCTTCTGTGGATCCGTCGTGGCCAGAAGGAATTTCACATACTCAGGCGGCTCTTCCAGTGTTTTCAGCAAAGCATTAAAACTGTGGCGCGAGAGCATGTGGACTTCATCGATTAGGTAAACTTTAAAGCGCCCACGTGCAGGTTTGTACTGCACGTTATCGAGTAATTCACGAGTATCTTCTACCTTAGTTCTGGACGCAGCATCGATTTCGAGCAAGTCAACAAATCGACCTTCGTCAATCTCTTTACAGGTATCACAGGTGCCACAAGGGGTGGAGGTAATACCCGTTTCGCAGTTTAGCCCTTTGGCAAACAATCGACCTATCGTTGTTTTACCAACACCTCGAGTACCGCTAAACAAGTAGGCATGATGAAGGCGGTTTTGGGCTAAAGCGTTTTCTAACGCCGTCAAAACATGGCTTTGCCCTACTACTTCACTAAATTTTGTAGGGCGCCACTTTCGAGCTAAAGCAAGATAACTCATGAATATATCCGATTAATGACCGTCAAATTCGCAAATGCTATACACATTAAGACCTAAGCCTTCAAGGCGCTTATCACCGCCAATTTCAGGCAGGTTAATAACAAAAGCCGCATGTTCTACCACACCACCTAACTGGCGGATTAACTTAGTCGTTGCTTCGATTGTCCCACCTGTCGCCAACAGATCGTCGACAACGAGTACTTTATCCCCTTCTGAAATCGCATCTGTATGGATTTCTAATACGTCTGTACCGTACTCAAGCTCATACGACTGAGCCATCGTCTCACGTGGTAATTTACCCGGCTTGCGAACAGGAACAAAACCCAGTCCTAATTCTAAAGCTAAAGGGGCGCCAAACAGAAAGCCACGTGCTTCGGTACCCACAATTTTGGTGAACCCCATGTCCTTATACTTCTCAACCAAAAGCTGAATCGTTGCTTTATAGGCAGATGCATCTTCCATTAAACTCGTCACATCACGAAATAGGATGCCTGGTTTCGGATAATCAGGGATGCTCTTAATACTAGATTTGATCTGTGAAATTGTTTCAGTTGTCATAACTCATTTCTTAGATTGGCTAAGCTTGTTCCTTGTCATGTAATTGTATGGCAAGCGATAGCAGGGACTCTTTGCACATCAGGTCATTAAACAGCTGACTAAAATTTTCTGTGCCTAGAATTACAAACGCCCACTCGGAATAGCGGGCACACTTCACTGCAATCTTAGTGATTTTCTTGCTTGTCAGCAAGGCACTCAATCACAGGCAAACGAATAAACCAGGTCAATAGAAGAATCAACATAACCACCAGCATGATCTTTAACCAAAAATGTGGCACAACCCAAATTGAAAAAACAAAACTTGCCACCATGCAGAGCGCTCCACGTGTTTTTACCTTGCTGGTCACAGCGCCATGTTGATGCCAGTTATCTAATATGGGGCCAAATGTTTTGTGCTCATGCAACCAACGATGAAAAGCAGGACTACTACGCATAAAGCATGCGCTCGCGAGAAGAATAAAAGGGGTCGTAGGGAGAAGAGGAAGGAATATGCCTAGGAAGCCTAGGCATAAGCTCAAGCCACCAACAATATTTAAGCCAAATCTTTGAATACTGATGGGAAGCTCCGATGAATTCAGTTAGAAGCCCGCATATCCGTTGACTACTCGAATCCAAGTTAGAGTCGCAGGTAGTGTGGGAATCAATAGAGCTGCAATAAAACCTAAAAAGTAAAAAATATTATAAGGTTCTTTGAAATCTTTGTCTGCCATGGGATTACTTCTCAAATGTAAATGACGATTTTACGACCACTAGTTACACTTTCGTTAAAACAATGGGTCATTTTTGTTTTGGCGGACTATACATCAATCTCTGGGTCTTAAACACCGAACAAAAAAAGGGTTATTTCGACATTACACTCAATAGTCGGATAGCGCTTACGCGCTACCGCCACGGAAAATATCTAAACTAAAGCTACTTGAGCCTAGGCAACTCAACGTTAGCTGGCAGGCAGACTGTATAGGCAAATCAGTTGTAATAAAGTTTTTCGCGCAACTATCACCTAATTTAACGCCAGCCGGAATGTGTTGAGAAAAGTACCCATTCGACCATTGGGCATCCAAACCTGCGGGTAAAATAGACAGCGTGCCTTCCGATACATCAGCAATGCCAAAGAGCGCTTTAACGGGGCTTGCACACTCTGAACAGGCTAACCCTTTCTCTAAAAGGTCGGCAATGTCTTTGAGATCCGCATTAAAACATTTTAGATTTCGCAAATAATCATGAAAGAGAGCACGCACTAGCAAGGTCGTTGCCGCACCGTGTCGACCTTCGCTGGCCGAATCAACAAGGTAAAAAGCAAACTGACCGTTCATTAACCACGCATAATCAAACACCAGAGGCATAACATCAGTTGATTGCAACAGGCGATAACTGCATTTCCAGTCGCCTTGAGAAGTATCTTTTTCTGGCAACAAGGCGTGCAGAAGGTCTTTGGCAGCAATAGGGTTATCCTGAAGATATTCTAAATGCCAATGCAGCTCTTGCTCTTCAGGCATGTCACCACTGTCGACGCGAAACCACTGGCTAGCAAAATCACGCTGATCACACAAATGGTTATCAGAGTCATCCAATGTATTTTCAATCGCGCCAGCGAGGTGCTGATGATTAGAAATGGGCTTGGGTAAGAAATCCTTAATACCAAAGCGTAATGCCTTTGCCACATCGGACATTTCATCCGTTGCAGACACGACAATCAAAGGAAGCGATGGGTATTCCAAACTCACTTCTTCAACAAATTCGATACCATCCAATACTGGCATGGAGAGATCACACAGAATTAAATCCGGTTCAGCATCCCTAAGTTTTTTTAGGCCTTCTAAGCCATTTTCAGCTTCTACGACTAGGTAACCTTGAGCTTTCAAAAAACCACAAGTGATATTACGAAACACTGGGTCATCGTCTACTAACATGATCAGTTTTTGGCTAGCAGCCAGCTGAGCTGAGGGCGTTGTCGCCACTTCATATGTTTTATGCATAAACCTTCGCCTCACACAACTTAAAACGTACAACGGCTGTTATTATTGTTTTTATAAATTGTTTCAAACGTTCATTTAAAAGTAGTCGCGAAAGTGTATTTATACAAATCTTCCACTTTTCGCTTTAGTTGCATACTATATGTACGCAATATCACAGATCGTCAAACTTGTTGATGTGACTCAACCTTTGACATCTGATATAGATATAAATTACTCAAATTCGTAAAAATGTGTCGGACATAATGAAATTAGACGATCTCAACCTTTTTAGGCTAGTTGTTGAAAATGGGAGTTACACTGCGACATCTCGTAAAACGATGATTCCCGTTGCGACAATTACTCGACGCATACAGGCGTTAGAAGAGGCACTCAACCTTAGGTTACTCAACCGCCACGCTCGTAAGCTTTCTCTTACTGAAGCAGGCGAACGTTTCTACAACGAATGCTCTCCTCTACTCAACCGACTTACTATGGCCGCCGAAGAAATCACCGACGAATGCCGTGGTGCAGCAGGTAAAATTCGTATTTCAGCGCCTTCTAATCTTACCAAACGAATGATGATGCCGATGTTCAACGAGTTCATGACGCATTACCCAGATATCAATATTGAACTCACCACCAGTAATCATGCAGATCAACTCGATCCGACAGAGTGGGATGTCATATTTCGTGTCGGACCACAACGAGATTCGAGCCTCATTGCACGTAAGATAAGCTCGGTAGAAGACATCTTAGTGGCCAGCCCTAGTTACTTAAAAAACAACCCTGCCCCTAAGCACGCAGAAGACTTACATAGCCACTCACTTCTAAAAGGCTCACCTCTCCTGAAATGGCAACTTACCAACGCCAGCGGCGAAGCGGTTGTCAATAACGATAAAGGACGTTTTCAAGCCAACACGTTAGATGTTGTTCGTAGCGCCTGTTCTGATGGGTTAGGTATCACGCTGATGCCAGATGTTATGCTCAGAGAATACATTGAAGATGGTAGCTTAACTCGAGTGCTTGAAGAATGGAGTGCCAACCCAAGAGACATTTACATGTTGTACAACCACAAAGATCACCTCCCAGAAAAAGTCCGTTTGTTTATTGACTTTGTGATCGCTTACAACATTCATTAATGAGAAAAGAGCTTGGGCAACCCAAGCTCTTCCTTTTACAAATACTCAACGAACTTACTCAATTCCCGTTCTGGCACCTTCATTGGTGTACAAGTCGGTGTGCCCAAGTAAAGGAAACCAACGATTTCATCGTCACCTTGTAATCCAAACGCATCATGAACCACTTGGTGGAACATCCACTTACCTGAACGCCAAAAACCTTGGAACCCTTGTGCAACTGCTGCCAGTTGCATCGCTTGTACGGCACAGCCTGCTGACAAGTACTGCTCTAAAGCCGGCACTTTGTCATGTTCTGTTACCTTAGCGATGACTGTAATAACCATAGGTGCTCTAAAAGGCGCATTCTTCAGTTTTTCAATCACCGTCTCGTCGCTATTTTCGGCTTGAGCTGCAGAAACCAGAATGTCCGACAGCTTGTTCAATCCCTCACCTTGAGAAATAACAAAACGCCAAGGTGTTAGGCCTGCGTGATCTGGGGCTCGTAATCCTGCACGGATAATATTCTCAAGTACCTTTCCTTCAGGTGCCGGATCAGATAGCTTGGCTATTGAACGTCGGTTGAGCAACAAATCTAAAGCATCCATTTGAATTCCTTACTGAGTTTTTATAATTGCTTTAACGTGATCATAACCTCAGGTAACAAAAAAGGCGAACCTTACGGCTCGCCTGATTGTCATCTTGTCGTGTATTACTCGTAGAACGATTTCTCTAACCCTGCTCGGGTCAACAAACCGTCACATGGAGCGAAGCGATCACCATATTTCTGTGCGTGATCGTTCATCATTTCTACCAGTTTCTTCACGCCAATCTGATCCATATAGCGGAAAGGACCACCAAGGAAAGGAGGGAAGCCGATGCCAAAAATTGCACCAATATCACCATCTCGAGGGCTACGAATAATACCTTCATCTAGACAACGAACCGCTTCGTTGAGCATTGGTAACACACAGCGCATCGCGATGTCTTTCTCTGCCATCTTAGACTCTGGTGATAAGCTCAATAGCTTATACACTGACTTGTCGACTTCCTTCTTCTTACCTTTATAGGTATAGAAACCTTTACCTGTTTTACGGCCTTTTCGGTTATCGTTGAGCAAAGTATCGAATACGTCAGGGCCTTGGAAACGTTCGCCTAATTCTTCAACCAGAATCGGCATGATCTTAGCACCTATATCCACACCTACTTCATCAAGCAAAGTGATTGGGCCAACTGGGAAACCAAAATTCAACAAGGCAGAATCCAGTTGCTCAATTGGTTCGCCGGCCATCAGAACATGAGCTGCCTCATTCATGTACGGGGCAAGAATTCGGTTAACGTAAAAGCCAGCGCAATCTTTGACAACAATCGGTGTCTTGCCTTGCTTACGCGCAAACTCGACAACCGTAGAAACAGTCTCGTCAGATGTTGTTTCATGTGGGATGACTTCCACTAACGGCATCTTTTCTACTGGGCTAAAGTAGTGCAAGCCAACAATATTCTCTGGTCGCTGTGCCTTCTCTGCAATTTGGTGGATAGGCAGAGATGACGTATTAGTCGCGAAGATAGTGCTCTCTTTCGCATTCTCTTCCACATCAGCAACCATTTGCTGCTTCAGGTTCAAATCTTCAAATACGGCTTCTACGACAACATCCGCGTGATTGAAGCTAGTGAAATCTGTACCACCTGACATTTGAAGCATTTTGGACTGCAGTTGTGCTTTAGAAATAATGCGACGCTTACGCTGCTTATCAAACAACTTATAGTTGTACTTCAATGCGTTAAGAACACCATCGTTAGAGACATCTTTAATACGCACTGGAACTTTCGCTTTCGAGACGCTCACATGGCTAATACCAGCCCCCATTAACCCACCACCTAAAACAGCAGCACGTTCAACGGTTTTTGGTTGGGCATCACTGCCATTCTCTTTCTTCATCTCTGTCGTGGCAAAGAAAATAGAACGAAGAGCTTTTGACTCCGAAGTCATTACCAGCTCACCAAAGCGTTGCGCTTCTTTTTGCTGACCTTTATCAAACCCTTTCTCTAAGCCATAGCGAATGACTTCAAGAATCGCCTCCGCTGCTGGGTAATTACCACGAGTCTTTTCATTGGTTTTCTTAGATGCTTGTTCAAAAATGACCTTTCGACCAAGACCCGTATTTGCAATCAATTTTTCTTTGGTTGAAACCTTACGCTTAGCTTTAGACTTGCCTGAATTCTTTTCAACGAAGCTTTTCGCAACTTCAAGAAGAATGGTTTCCGGCACGACAGCATCAACGACACCAAGCTTCTTGGCTTTTTTAGCGCGTAACTGCTTTCCTGTAAGAATCATATCCAGAGATGGTAACAATCCGATAAGACGTGGCAGTCGCTGTGTACCACCAGAACCAGGAAGAAGACCAAGTTGCACTTCTGGCAAGCCTAAACGGGTTTTATCTGAATTTGTACAAACACGGTAATCACATGCAAGTGCTAGTTCTAATCCACCACCAAGACATGGGCCATGAATAGCCGCAACCACAGGGTATGGAAGATCTGACAACTGCTGGAACATTTTCTGCCCTTGCTCAGCTAACGCTTGCGCTTCTGCAGCACTACCACATGCATCCAACATGCGAACATCAGCTCCCGCGATAAAGTTGTCTGGTTTAAGAGAGTGGACAATCAAACCTTTTACAGAGGACTTTTTCTCTTTTAACTGAGTGAAAATATCTTCCATTTCCTGAGAAAACGCCGCTTGCAAGGTATTCATTTTCTCGCCTGGAACATCAATCGATAACCATGCGATACCTTGTTCGTCAATCTTTAGCTCAAATGCTTTTTGCTCACTCATTACTCCACCTCCAATACCATAGCTGCACCAAGACCACCTGCCGCACAGGCTGTATTCAACGCCAGACCACCGCCTCGACGCTGAAGCTCACGTAATGTCTGAGTGATCATACGTGCACCAGTCGCTGCAAACGGGTGACCGTAGGCAATGGAGCCACCAAGTACATTGAACTTGTCCATATCGATTTCGCCGATTGCTTTAGAGCGACCCAACTGCTCTTGAGCAAACTTTTTGGAGGCAAACATTTTCACATTGGACAAAGTTTGCGCTGCAAACGCTTCATGCATATCGATCAGAGTAAGATCTGACAGCTCAATACCGGCTCTATCAAGAGCCATTGGCGTAGAATAAGAAGGCCCCATCAGCATATCGCTTTCAACACCAATAGCAGAGAATGCATAAGAGCGGATATAGCCCATGATATCTAACCCAAGCTCTTTGGCTTTGCCTTCACGCATCAACATTATCGCTGCAGCACCATCAGTAAGAGGCGTACTGTTTGCCGCCGTCACACTGCCATACTGACGATCAAATGCAGGGCGTAGTTTAGCGTAGCCCTCTAAGGTAGAGTCATGGCGGATGTTGTTATCTTGTGAGATCCACTTCTTATATGGTTCGGGAAACGCGGTCATCACCTCGCCTTCGATCTTTCCATCATTCCATGCTTGTGCAGCGAGAGTATGAGAGCGATGGGCTAACGCATCCTGTTCCAGACGCGTAATAGAGTGTGACTTCGCCATCTGCTCTGCCGTCTGTCCCATAGAAAGACCAGTAGAATATTCAGCGACAGCCGGAGGGACTGGCATCAAGTCTTTAAAAGACAAGTTCTTGAGGATCTTGAGCTTTTGGCCCATGGTTTTCGTTTTACTTAGCGCCAGTAGATTAGCCGCTAACTTTTTAGATACACCAATTGGCAAAACAGAAGAAGAATCAGCACCACCCGCGATTCCGACATCAATCGTGCCCGACATAATACTTTCAGCAACGTTGACCGCAGACTGAAAACTCGTCGCACAAGCTCGGGTCACGCTGTAAGCGTCTGTGTGAATGTTCATTCCGGTGCCCAAAACAATTTCACGAGCGATGTTCGGAGCTTCCGGCATTTGCACGACCTGACCAAAAACAACCTGATCGATAAGCTTAGGATCGATCTCAGTTCGTGCCATCATTTCGCTCACTACCATTTTACCCAGATCAACTGCTGGCACTTGACTGAACTCAGTACTTTGACGTGCAAATGGTGTACGCAAACCCGCGACAACCGCGACGCGCTCTCCAGAACGCGTTTTCACTTCCTGTTTGCCCATTGTTTCTCCTTTAAAGAATAAGAGGTCTGACCAGAAACATTGTAATCAGAATGTTAACACAATCAAACAGCCGTTTAAATAAACGTGATTTAGGATGGAAAAGCACTTTACTTGATAGGAATGAACTAAAACTGAACGAAGTAGCCATTGGTAGGATAAATAACTAACCAGAAAGGATTAGCCCACCCAATCTGTTAGCTTAAGATACTATCAACTATAGTTACAACAACGAAGAATACTAGGCAAAAAAAAACCACACAGAACTGTGTGGTCGGAATATATAAAACAATTAACTTACGCCAATTGAAAATAATCAGTTTCCTGATTAGGAGAAAGTAAAGTCAGCCTTCAAAAGGAAGTGTCATCTTGCTCAACTTGTTAGTCATAAGACCAACTAGATGACAAGGAGTACTATAACCTTTGAAATTCATTAGATTTTGAAATAGATCAAGTTTAGGTGGATTTATCTCTCTTATTGAGTTTTATAAAATCTATTGGCTAGGTTTCACTCTTTCCGTAGCAATGAGAACATTAACTGCTATACAAAGTTGGACATTCCCGTTTGATTCAGGCCTCGTGCAACAGCCTCTATCTACAGGCGTATAACCACAAACCACAGAGCAAATTTGGAGGCTCATGTGTCAGTCATCAATTTTTTTGGGAAGAAAAAGTCCAGCAGTCCGGTCAACTCGGATATGGACAGACAAAGAAAATACGAAGCGCTTGTCAGAGCGTACCATAGGGACCTGTACCGTTATGCTTACTGGTTATGTAAAGATCAATCAGTCGCAGAAGATTTAGTACAAGAAACCTGCTTACGAGCTTGGAAGTCTTTAGATAGCTTACAAGATGAAAAAGCCGCAAAGTCTTGGCTTATTACCATATTGAGACGAGAAAACGCCCGACGCTTCGAAAGAAAACAGTTTGATTTGGTCGACATTGATGACCACGGTAATGATGCAAAGGTCAGTGATGACCCACATCATCAGTCGGAATGGGTCCAAGCGCAGATCATGAAGCTAGAAGATGAATATCGCGAACCACTTTTCCTACAAGTCGTCGGCGGCTTCAGTGGAGAAGAGATAGGTGAAATATTAGGCCTGAATAAGAACACGGTAATGACTCGTCTGTTCAGAGCAAGAAATCAACTGAAAGACATGCTGGATACAGCAAACAGTCATAGAGGGCAGCAAAATGGATGAATTAGAATTTCGTCGTCGCATCATGTCCGATCCTAAAGGCCGAGACAGTGATATTTTAGAGGCAATTAAGTCGAATGACGCCAATGGCAAATTCGCCGATGATATTCTTGATCTTGACGCTCAAATCGCCAAAGCGATGAATGTCGATGTGCCTGAGGATTTGGCCGATCGAATATTGTTCAATCAAACATCAAGCGCCGAAGCAAATATCGTTAGACCAAGTTTTGTTAGACGAAGCATGGCCATGGCCGCATCGATTGCTTTTGTCTTTGGTTTACTTATCGGGCAGGTAAACTGGGGCAACATCGTAGTATCACCAGCACAAGCCAGCCTGGCGGATACTGCCATCAAACACGTCATTGATGAAAAGCCATTTGTTGAACACTTGGATGAAAACGTCGCTTCATCGCAGATCAACGCCAAGATGATGCCGTTTGATCATCAGCTCGGTGAAAACTTCCCTTATCACGTTTACTACCTCAATCATTGTGGTTTTGGTCCGTCAAATGCACTTCACATGGTTTTCAGAGGTGAAAAAGGCAAAGTCACCCTGTTTTTTACAGGTATATCTTCTGACAAAACTGTTGACTTCGAGAAAGAGGGGATGGCAGGTGTTGTAGAACCTGTCGGTCAGACCAGTTTAATCTTAGTCGGAGAAGAAGGTGAAGATGTGGCTAAAATCGCCGAAAACCTGATGACTATCATCAAACCTATGAGTTAACCAAATGTTAACATTTTGTGACGTACTTCATGGCTTGAGCATACCGTTCAAGCCATTTTTTCAGCACAAAATTAGAGCTCAAGCTCTAAAAAGAAGTTTTTTTCAGCATATTCCTGCCAGATAGACATCATTTCCATAATTTTATCATCCAATTAGGCAATGGTCGGATTTCTATCTTTTATACTTGAGTCTAGTATCAGCCACCACTGAGCTTTTGCTCGAGTATAACGTCCGGTAGAGACGAACAGAAAAAGGAAAAAGCAAAAATGAACAAGACGCGTCTGTTTAAAAAATCACTTCTAGCAGTGACCATTGCCACAACCACAATGGCTTCGCAGCAAGCTCTCGCTGCAGGTTTCCAACTGAATGCTCAATCCGCGACAGGTATCGGTCGAGCCTTTGCCGGTGATGCGGTAATCGCTGATAATGCTTCCGTAATGGCACGTAACCCCGCTGCAATGGCACTATTCGATAAAATGGAGCTTTCCCTTGGCTTTGAAAGTATTACCTCAATGATTGAAGTTAAGGACGTGACATACTCTGGTACACTAGTCGGCGATGTTGATGTAGCAAATACAGATGATGTAGGAGATACATCTATTGCTCCTAATATTCACTTAATAGTTCCAGTAAATGAAAAGTTTGCTTGGGGTGTTAACGCTTACTCAAACTTTGGTACAAAAACAGAGTTTTCTGATAACTACCCAGCGTCGGAGTTTGGTGGCTTAACTGATGTTAAGAGCTTTAACTTAGGTGTAGCAGGTTCATACAGAATCGATGAACAATTTAGCATTGGTGCTGGCATAGATTTTATATATGGACAAGGTACTTTCAAGAGAGTAACGGGTGATGGTTTCGCTGGGGTAGGTCCTATTCCTCCAGCTGGTACAAGTATCATCAATATAGATAAAGCGGATGGCTGGGCAGTTGGCTTAAATGTTGGTGCAGTTTACGAGTTAGATGAGAACAACCGATTCGGCCTATCATATCGCTACAGTCCAGAATTCGAGGCAGAGGATGACCATGGCCAAAAAGTAACTCTTCCACTGCCAGACATTGCTGAATTTTCCGGGTTTCACAAAATTGAAAACACTAAATTTGCAGTACATTATAGTATCCAATATATCGGTTGGGGAGATTTCGATAAAATTGAATTCTCTAATCTAAGCTCAACACAATCTACAATCGGTAGTAGCGAAGCGGTTAATGGTGTATACACCAGCGACTATAAATGGCAAGACGGTTGGCACTATGCCATCGGTGGTACATACTACCTAAACAGCGACTGGACATTACGTGCTGGATATATGTACGATACTAGTGCTCAAGATGATGTAACTTCTATTTCAGTACCAGACTCAGATCGCCAATGGCTATCCACAGGGTTCACTTATCACATCGACGCTGAATCAAATATAGATTTTGGTTTTACATACTTGATGGGTGATGATGTGAAAGTGACTGAAGCAAGCTCAGTGACCACACTGAATGCAACCACTCACGCTGATGCTATCCTACTAGGCCTACAATACAGCCGTAGTTTCTAAAGATTCCATCACTCCGATTTATACAAGGGTCAGCTTATGCTGATCCTTTTCTTTTTCAGCAAACCTGAATTCCTATCCAAGGTGTTGTTTTTCTTTCCTTTCAGCTTACACCTGTACTCATAAACCACATTTTCACACCACATGTGTACGCTCAAATACAAAAACAAGTCATTAACATTTAGAATTTTAATAATGTAAATTTAGATTTATTGAAATTTTATATTAAATATAAGATTTACACTGTTTTTAATTTTTAAAGTAATAGCTCTAAAACTATTATCGCATGACGAATTTATAAATCATTCAGCGAACATTAAAATGAAAACAAGCAAAACTCTTCTATCTCTTGCAGTGGCAGGTGGCCTTCTTTCAGCATCGGCATCCGTAAATGCAGCGGGTTTCCAGCTCGCTGAGTATTCAGCAACAGGTTTAGGCCGAGCATACGCAGGTGAAGCTGCTATAGCTGACAATGCCAGTGCGCAGTGGCGTAACCCTGCAATGTTGACCTACCTTGAGGGTACTCAAGTTTCTGTCGGCGCTATCTATGTAAACCCTAATGTTGATGTTAGTGGAACGATTAATAATTCTCTGAGAGCAGATTCAAAAGACTTTGCCGACGACGCTGTCATTCCAAACTTCTATCTATCTCATCAATACTCCGAACAACTCGTCGTTGGCCTAGCACTAGGTACAAACTACGGTATGGAAACCAACCTAGGCACAGACTTTGCCGCTTCTCATTTTGGTAACGAAGCAAGCGTTACTACAATGGAAGCAAACTTAAATGCCGCCTATAAACTTAACGACTCAATTAGTATCGGGGGAGGCATCCGTTACATCATGGGTGAAGGTAGTTTTGGCGCGATCGCACCTACTCACTCGCCGCTATCTGGACGAACCTTAAAATATATGGAAGGCGATGATACTGCATGGGGCTGGCAGCTGGGTGCAGCTTGGCAAATCAATCCAGAACATAGGCTAGGTGTTACTTACAAATCCGCCGTTGATCTGAAGCTGTCCGGAAACGCCAAAATTCTCAATGCAACAACTTTTCAAGTTCAGGAAGACACTGGCTCAATGGATTTAACATTGCCTGCTACTCTTGAGCTAGCAAGCTTCCATCAGTTAAATGAAGAGTTGGCTGTTCACTTTAGCCTAAATTGGACCGATTGGAGTAGCTTTCAGCAGCTTTACGCAGATCTAGACACTCTAGACTCACAAGTTGTTAAGGTAGAAAACTGGGACGATAACTATCGCTTCGCCATCGGTGCAACCTACCAGCTTGATCAAAAACTGGCTCTTCGTACAGGTATTGCTTACGACACCTCAGCGGTGAGTGATAAGAACCGCACAATTACCATCCCAGAAACCGATCGTACATGGTTAAGCTTGGGTGCAAGCTATGAGTTTACAAAACAATTCACCCTAGATGGTGGACTAACATATATTCTTGCGAAAGATGCGCCGATCACCGAATCACGTGGTTATGCATCAGATGAAGCCGCTGAATTAGTCGGTGGGCAATTTGTTGGTGAAGCCAGTGGTAATATCTGGCTAGTTGGTATTCAGGCGAATTACAAGTTCTAAATAAACTATCCAGTAAAGAAAAGGCTTGGTCACTGACCAAGCCTTTCTACTAGAAATCATCATCTAAGTACTCATCTAGGTAAGCTTCTTCTTCTGCGTCGTAATCGTCTTCAGGTTCGATTTCCGCATTGAAGTCTTGCCTTTGGAGATAGGCACCACGTGTTAATGCATAAGGGTCCGGTGAATCTTCTAGCATCGATTCTTGAGACACCAATGCCGCGCGCGTCTCCATGCCTTCTAGCGCCCATTTCCCTAAGCCAGCCCAAAAGTTGAGTAATGAAAGGGGAACATACAAACCATCGACAATATCCGTGGACTCACGTACAGTCCAAGGGCCATACCCAGGCACCATCACATACGGGCCGTTACCTACCCCATAGTGGCCTACAGCATCACTGAACGCTTTATCATTATGATCAGTAATTCCAGCTTCGGAAGCAATGTCGATAAGGCCGAGTAAGCCAAAAGTACTGTTGATCCAAAAACGGTTAAAGTGATCGAGAGCTTTCTCCCCATTCCCCATCACTAGGTTATTAATCATGCTTGCTGGTTCATCCAAATTACCAAGAAAGTTTGACACACCGTGGCGAAGTGGATCAGGAACATAATTCACATAAGCTAAGGAAACAGGGCGGACGAAGTAAGGATCTAAATAATCGTAATTGAGCGACCACATTGTTCGGTTAAACCCTTCGAACGGATCATTCACTTCTGATTCGACTGACGTTGAGTTTGCATTTTCCTGAGGTGACCCTGCACAGCCAAAAAGAAATATTGACGTGCAAGCAACAACCCATATATGAGACTTGAGGCTCTTCATTATTATAATTTCCATAAAAAAGACCGGTGAAAAACACCGGTCTCTGTACATTCATAACGAGTATCTATTGATACTGCTTATCAATTATAACTTCAACAGGTTGACCCATTTTAACGGCTTCACTCTCACCAAACCAGTCCCCTTGTTTAGTTGCAACGTTTCCATCGCTATCAAGACGCACTCTTACCATCAAAGACTCCAATGAAGATAGCTTACGATCTTGCAACATGCTATTCCCATCATCTAGAACTACAGACCTTGGAAAAGAGCCTAGTGGATACCTAGCAGCTGCAACTGGCATAGGAGCCCCATCAGCGGTATGCACTGAGACAATCAATACTGAATTAGCGTCCGCTTGAACTTGATCACTGAGCGATATAGAAACAGACACTGACTTGCCACTAGCAACATGCTCACCCATTTGCTGCTGAGCATTTTCAATACTGCGTGACAGCATTTCGTAGCGACTGTCTTGCGGGCCAATCATCTGCTGCATAATCCCCCAGTAGCGGACCGCTGCCGAATAATCCTTACGCTCGTAAGCATCAAAAGCTAATAACGAGAATACCCTCAAGTCCACATAATCACTTTGGACCAACTCACCAAGAATCTTTCGAGCCTTGTCTTGATCGATTTCATCCTGTGACAACATCAATGCCTGAGCATAACCCAATTTGACATCGGTGTTTTCAGACTCAAGCTTATAAGCCTTTTTCATTGCTCCAATGGCAGTTCCCACATCTCTATTCGCAAGAGCGATACGACCGAGTAACAGCCAACCCGTTGAATCATCAGGCTGATAGTGAAGACGGGTACGTAATGCTAACGTTAAATCACGCATTTCGTCGTCACTCAACGCTGTTCCTTCCGGTGCCATTAATTTTTTCGACAAAGCTGGTAAGTTGGCACTGACTTGTTGCCATTCTACGACTTTATCTGAAGCACCAAACTTCATGTACATCGCATAAGATAGAACAACAACAAGAAGCACGGACGGAACAAGGACGGCCATCGGTGAAATACCACTGACGCTTTCTTTCTGCTGCTCATTTGGAATATCATCCAATAGAGACTGCTTCAGATCATCAATCAGGTCCTGCTGATTTTCAACCAAGCCTTCTTCGGCTTCTTCTTTAAGTTCTGATAAACGATCTTTGTAAAATGCTTTATTCAGCTCATCACGTAACGCTTCATCATTATTGGCTTTCTTACGTATGATCGGTAGCGCGATAAAAATTGAGCTCAATACAACAAGAATGACTGAAGCTATCCAAAATAATGTCATTACTGCTTATCTCCATCATTCTTATTATTCAGCAGCTCTTTCAAGCGTGCTTCTTTGTCTTGATCCCATGTTGAATCTTGAACAGTTTGCTCTTTTCGAGAACGCGTTCTTAAGACAATAAAACCAAAGCCAAATACAACCACAAATAGAGGACCTAACCACAAAATTGCCGTTGCAATGGTGAACGGTGGGTTATAAGTGACAAAGTTGCCGTAGCGAGCAATCATATAATCTATGATTTCTTGTTTCGACTTGCCCTCTTTTGTCATTTCATACACTTTTTGCCGTAAGTCGACAGCCAGCTCGGCATTAGAATCCGCGATCGTATTGTTCTGGCATTTTGGGCAACGAAGTGTACTTCCTAGCTCCTTGAACTGCTGCTCTTGTTCCAGGCTTTCAAACTCATAAATTTGAATAGCAGCATTTGCAACGAGAGAAAAAGCCATTGCGGCTAGTACAGCAAGGATCATTTTTTTCATTTCCCTGCCTCCACTAGCATTTGCTCATACATAGGCTTGAGCGTTTCATTCCAGTTGCGCTCGTTAACATCACCAACGTGACGATAACGGATTTTCCCTTGCGCATCGATTAAGAAGGTTTCCGGTGCACCGTAAACCCCGAGGTCCAAACCTAACATCCCATTTCCGTCAAACAAGCTGATCAAATAAGGGTTGCCTAACTCGTTTAACCATTGCACGGCTTTACTGCGATCATCTTTATAGTTCATCCCGATGATCTTAACGTCTTGGGCTGCAAGTTCATTCAAATATTGGTGTTCTGCGTAACAAGTTGGGCACCACGTCGCCCATACATTTAAAAGTAGAGGCTCACCCTTAAAAATTGATTGATCGTAGAGTTTGCCCGGCTCAGCCAGATCTTCTAAACGAAACTCAGGCACGGACTTTCCTACCAGAACAGACTCAAGTTTAGTTGGGTCATCACCATGTGAGTTCTTCACCAACTGAGTAGCGAATACTGCCACCAAACCTAAAAACGCCAACAGTGGAATAAATAGAAGTTTCTTACTCATTATGCCTCCTGCGGTTTCACGCTTTTTCTGAACCGGTAACGCTTATCGCTAATAGCAATTGCGCCGCCCAATGCCATCAGCAACGAGCCAGCCCAAATCCAACGAACAAAGGGTTTGTAATAAATACGGACAGCCCAAGACTTGTTGTCATCCAAACGCTCTCCCATCGCAATATACAAATCACGTGTGACGCCTCGGTCAATTGCGGCTTCTGTCATCATTGAGCGAGCGGTACGGTAGAAACGCTTTTCTGCATGAAGCGTATTAATGTATTTGCCATTATGAGTGATTTCGAAGTCTGCGATGTAACCGTCATAGTTCGGGCCATCTTTATCACGCAGACCTTGGAAATAGAAGTCATAGCCTTGCATGTTGTAGTGCTGACCAGGGGCCAAACGTACATCGCGTTCGATACTGTAATTCTGCACCATGGCAATACCAATAATGCTGACTGCTAAACCAATATGCCCCATCATCATCGCCCAATGACTTCGCTGCAACTTCTTAATTCCGACAGCAAAGCTGTGGCGATGGGTCGCTCGTTCATACAACTCAAAACCATGCATGAAGATAATCCACAATGCCATCACCCAACCTAGATATGCCATGAATTGGAAGAAGTCAGCAAACAGGTAGACAAAAACACCCGCCAGAGCGAATGACGCTACACCGGATATCAGCATAGGTTTAAGCAAGCTGGAGAGATTATCGCGCTTCCAACGAATCAGCGGACCAATACCCAACAAGAACGAGAATGGGATCATTAGCCAAGCAAATAGCATATCGAAGAATGGAGCTCCAATAGAAACAGAACCAAGGCCGATCTGCTTATGTACTAACGGTAATAGTGTTCCTACTAAGACAACCACTAAAGCAGCAATCAATAACACGTTATTGCCAAGTAGTGCGTTCTCACGCGATACAAGATCAAAGTTACCGCGAACTCTAACCGTGGCACCTTTTAATGCAAATAGGAGTAATGAACCACCAATGACAAACACTAGGAAGCCAAGAATAAACATTCCTCGTGAGGGATCGGAAGCAAACGCGTGAACTGAAACAAGAATGCCGGAGCGAACAAGGAACGTACCCAATAAACTCAATGAGAACGCTGAAATAGCTAACAGTACCGTCCACGCTTTGAAAGTGCCGCGTTTTTCTGTCACTGCAAGCGAGTGCATCAGCGCAGTACCTGCTAGCCAAGGCATAAACGACGCGTTTTCGACAGGATCCCAGAACCACCAGCCACCCCAGCCAAGTTCGTAATAAGCCCACCAAGAGCCTAGTGCGATACCCAAAGTGAGGAACAGCCAAGCGGCTGTGGTCCATGGTCGTGACCAACGTGCCCAAGCCGTATCGAGTCGTCCTGTCATCAATGAGGCGATGGCGAACGAGAAAGCGACAGAGAAACCGACATAACCCATGTACAGCATAGGTGGATGAATGATCAGCCCAGGGTCTTGGAGTAGCGGGTTTAGATCTCGCCCATCAACAGGGAAAAACGGTAATGTTCTAAGGAATGGGTTAGAAGTGACGATTATAAACAGTAAGAAACCGACACTGATCATCCCCATCACAGCAAGCACTCGCGCAACCGATTCTTGAGGCATACCACGACTAAATGTTGCTACTGCAACCGTCCAAGCCGCTTGGATCAATACCCAAAGTAACAGAGAACCTTCATGAGCTCCCCAGACCGCAGTCAGGCGGTAGTACCAAGGCAACTGACTGTTTGAGTTAGTCGCAACGTAATTCAGTGTAAAATCATTGGTATAAAAAGCCCAAAGTAAAGCACCGAAAGAGAGCAATAGAAGTAGGAACATTCCCCAAGACAACGGTCTTGCGGTGTTCATCAACATTGTATTATTTCGTGATGCACCGACTAATGGCAGTATGCTCAACAGTACTGCCATCGCCAGTGAAACAATCATGGCAAAATGGCCAATCTCAGCAATCATTGACCGCTTCCTTGTTTTTGTTGTTCTGTATATTCGAGCGGCTGGTGATTTTTCTTCATCGCTTCCGCTATCTCAGGCGGCATGTACTCTTCATCATGCTTAGCCAACACTTCAAATGCTTCTACCGTAGTGGCATCTTTAAGAACACCCTGGGCAACAATCCCCTGCCCTTCACGGAATAAGTCAGGGAGAATTCCATCGTAAACAATAGTCACTTTCGGGCCTACATCATGTAAGTCAAAAGAAACGCGCAATGACTCAGGGTCACGTCGTACCGAACCCTCAACAACCATACCACCGATACGCAGCCGCTGGCCGACTTCAGGTTTCGTGCCATCGGGTTTACCGTCTACGAGCTCCGTTGGTGTATAAAATAGATCCATATTTTGATTCAGTGCGTAGAGCATTAAGCCAACAGTTGCACCAATACCAATGAAAATGGCTAAGACAATTCCCAGCCTTTTTTTACGCCTCGGATTCATAGTGTGTTCTCCAAATTTTTAGCCGCATCAATACGCGCTTGTCTGTCAACTTTCGACTGCACTTCATTCAACAGCTTTTTGCCACGACGGATACTCACCGTAAGCAGAACAAACATCGAAAAAAATGTGATACCAAAAGCGCTCCAAACATAGCCGGCATAACCGCCCATTGCGAAAAAATCGCTCAAAGATTCAAAATGCATCAGTTTAATTACCTCTCTGAGACTGAGCTAAAGCAATCACCCACGGACGGTGACTCTCCTTGCTGATAATCTCATTACGTAGGCGAATCATAGTCACCGCACCAAAGAAAAATGCAAAACCAAAGATATTCAACAACAACGGCCAGAGCATATCGGTAGAAATAGAAGGTTTGGCAAATTTGGTGATAGTCGCGCCTTGATGAAGGGTATTCCACCACTCGACTGAAAAATGAATGATCGGCAGATTCACGACCCCTACAATGGCTAGAATCCCCGCTGCCTTAGCCGCTGTTTTCTGGTCATCAAATGCGTGGTATAACGCAATCACACCCAAGTAAAGGAACAAAAGAATCAGCTCAGAGGTTAAGCGCGCATCCCACACCCACCATGCTCCCCACATTGGTTTCCCCCAGACCGCTCCCGTCAGTAGAGCAATGAAGGTATACACTGCACCAATTGGAGCCATTGCGGAAGCCGCCATATCCGACAATTTAACCTGCCAAACTAAACCGATAAATGCAGCGATGGCCATGGACATGTATACGCCCATTGACCAAATCGCAGAAGGGACATGGATGTAGATAATCCTAAAACTGTCGCCTTGTTGATAGTCTGAAGGGGCGAAGGCCAGCCCCCATACTGTCCCGACCGATAAACACAGTAGGGCTAATATGGAAAACCAGGGCAAAAGCTTACCACATAGCTGATAAGCGGTTTCGGGCTTGGCATAAGGATGAAGCCATTTCCACATCGTCATTCTCACTCTTACTTCAGTGTTGTCTTGTTACGTCTCACGGACTGATTTTGACAATTATTAGTTTTGTAATTTATATAAAGGGAATTTTTCGTGCTTGATCGAAAACAATTAATTTACACTTACACGCAAAGCCGCACTAATAGCAAATGGCGTCAAGGTCATTGCGCCCATAAACATGGCGCCAAGTATGGCCAATTGGCCGTTGTATGCCATTCCCAGTGATGCTGCATCAATCGCTGATGTCGCGAAAATCAATATTGGTATATACAAAGGCAACACAAGCAAACTCAGTAGCACACCACCTTTTTGTAAACCAACCGTTAATGCCACCCCGATAGCACCAATGAAACTTAACGTAGGTGTACCAATCAGCAGGGTGGTGACAACAGCCAGCCATGAGTTCATATCCAGGGAAAGCAAAATGGCCAATAAGGGGCTAATTAAAATCAGTGGCAACCCAGTCAACACCCAGTGTGCAATCACTTTTGAAATCACCACGACAGGCAATGGGACAGGCATTAGCATCATTTGTTCCAAAGCTCCATCTTGAAAGTCATCTCTAAATAACCTTTCAAGAGATAATAATGCCGAAAGAAGAGCAGCCACCCAAACGATACCCGCAGCAATACGAGCCAAGAGGTTAGGTTCAGGCCCTATACTCAGCGGGAATAGCGTGATGACGATAATAAAAAACCACAGAGGGTTGAAAATGTCTGCCTGACGGCGAAAAGCAATCAGCAGTTCTCGTCGAATAATACTACTCATCGTTGCAAACATGACTACTCACCCAGCTTTATTTTTCTTAATTTTGGATTATCAGCAAACATGTCCTGATGCGTCGTCAGTATCACAATGCCCCCATTTTCAGCATGACTGAGAAAGAGTGACTCTAGAACTTTAACTCCTTGCTTATCGATCGCCGTTAAAGGCTCATCTAAAATCCAGAGTTTGTGCTCACTCAGCCACAAACGTGCCAGCGCAACCCTACGTTGTTGACCAGCCGATAACTGTGCAACAGGAACATCTTCACGCCCCGCTAGCCCTACTTTAACAAGGGCATTAAAAATGGTCTCTTTGTCTACGCGTTTTCGAGTATGTACATTGAGATAAAATCTTAAGTTTTCGTAGGCAGTCAGCTCACGTTTTACGCCTGTTTGATGGCCTAGAAACAGCAAGTCTTGATGGTAACCATCTCGATTGGATTCGATGTTTTCACCATTCCAAAATATCTCACCATCATCTCGATCGCCAAGCCCAGTAACGATTCTCAACAGTGTCGTTTTTCCTGTACCATTGCGACCTTCAATCTGGACTAACTCACCGGAATTAATAACAAAAGAGAGGGATTCAAAGAGAACTCTTTCATCCCTGATGGCGGTCAGCTGAGATACTTCTAACATGGACATTCACTACATAAATTTTGTGTGGGTATAGTACCACAGCCACTCTCACACAAAATAGAATTAGCCCCACGCGAATCACGAAACTCGGTAAGATTATGTTAATAATCTACCATGGTTCATTTCAACTACCACTAAATGGTTACATTTAAAAACAAAAAAGGATGCCGCTGGCATCCTTCCTGTTATTACTTTCTGGCACTTTTTCGCCGAACAGCTGATTTTTTGTGTTCATCGCTAGCGCGCAAAGGCGGGACTTTCTCTTTACCTGCAATTTTCTTCTGCAGAGACAACATCAGTTCAGCTTCAGCTTTTGGTAATTCGCATTCTTCAATCAGCTCATTGACATCTGCCCCCAACTGAACCATTTTTGTCGCTCTGGAGTACAGACGTCCATCACCATCTTCTTGTTCTAGTTCTGATATTCTTTCATTCAGATGCTGGATGATATCTTGCTGTTCACTGACACGCTGACCTAGCCCAACAACCACTGAACGTACTTCAAGCAACTGCTTGTTCGCTTTCTGTAACTCTTTATCCAAGTGTCTATTTTGTTGCCACCAATGATCAGACATCGAGCGCTGCCCTTTCTTAATTCGAAAAAGAGCTAATATAACCAACAGTACAACCAGTGCAGCAACTCCCGCAATCACAGGAGCATTTGCAAATACAACTGCATCCATTACAGGTGTGCCATCTCATCCCATTCTTCATCGGTGAGAAGTTTGTTCAGATCGACAAGAATCAGTAGCTTACCATCGCGGTTGCTCACACCTTGGATAAACTTAGCACTCTCATCCGTACCAACGCTTGGTGTGGTATCGATTTCAGAAGAGCGTAAGTAAACCACTTCAGCAACGCTATCGACAAGAATGCCAATGACTTGGTGTTCTGATTCAATCACGATAATACGCGTGTTATCGGTGATCTCACCTTCCATCAAACCGAAGCGTGAACGAGTATCAATCACGGTGACAACATTACCACGTAGATTGATAATACCCAGAACGTAATCAGGCGCTCCTGGTACAGGGGCAATCTCTGTATAGCGAAGCACTTCACGTACCTGCATTACGTTGATGCCGTAAGTTTCTTCTTCAAGCTGGAACGTCACCCACTGAAGCACTTCGTCATTGGACTGATCTTTTCTTACTTCGACTTCATTAGTTTGAGACATACCTATTCCTCTCTAAGCCTAAATCGGCATAAATGTTTTATTTATCTAAGGCTTTTACATCAAGTCCTGCATTAAGCATAGCTATCAATGCTTCAACATGGATCAAAGCACACATTTTTTCTTTAACCATACCTGCGAGCCAAGGGCGTTTCCCTGCTGTTTTACGCCAACGCACTTTCTCTGGATTCAGTGATTCTGTGCCCATTAACTGTGTAGAAGCAAGACCCCACATACTTTCATCCAGCATCACAATGTATTGATAGTCATCTTTGTAGGTTTCATCAGACAGTTTTTCCGCCATGACCCACTTCGCTGTATCAACCACATCAAGTTGAGCTTCACGACTGGTTTGCAAACCTAAGTACCAATCAGGGCGACCTATTAAGTGATTTAACTCGGCAATTCGGTGAATACCACCGAGTTCATCCAATGGCACTGCAAACGTAACACCATTGACATCAAAGTAGAGAACCTGAAACTCAATATCACGCTCCGTAGAATGCCAAGTGCCTAAACCACTATCACCAGTCTGTGTTTCAGGCTGAACTTCTACTTGCTCTGCATTTTCGGTGATGATTTCAGGCTCAGATTCAAGCTCTGTTTCTACTTCTACTGAAATATCTGGTTCAGTAATAACTTCGGCTACATCAGGAGTTTCAACATCCCATTCCTGAATCTCTTCTATCGCCACTTTCGCTTCAGCAATCTGAACCGTATTTTGCTCCATCACTTCTTCAAGCTGAAGCTCAGCAACCGGATTGGTAGACTCCAATTGCTCTAGCAGTCTCTCCACATCATCCAAATTTGGCACTTCTACTTCTGCTGTGAGTGCCGAGTAGTAACTCTTTTCCTCTACCGATTGCATAACAGGTTCGAGCTCTGGCTCTGGCTCTGGCTCTGGCTCTGGCAAGTAATCCTGAGCACTGACTGTCTCTTCTAGAAACTCTTCAGATTCAACCGTTTCATCAAGTAGCGCAGAAAAATATTCATCCAACGCCTGTTCACTTGATAGTAAAGTATCACTACTCATTCACCGCTAACCTCTCTAAGTAGATCAACAGCTGTTTGTAAGCAAAAACACCCCTGCTTCCAGAAGCAAAGTGTGAAACTGGGAGATGTTTTAAACTGGCATCTCTAAATTTAGTATCGATTGGCACTGCAGAAGACCATACTTGGTCAGGATAATCCTTCTTTAATTGCTGTAAAGTTTGTAATGACGCCCTTGTACGCTTGTCATACATGGTTGGAACAATGGTGACATTAAACGCTTTATTGCGTGATTTCTGCATAATCGCGAGCGTACGAACCATCCGCTCAAGACCTTTCATCGCCAAAAATTCAGTTTGAACAGGGATGAGGATTCGATTACTTGCCGCTAGTGCATTCACCATCATAACGCCAAGTATCGGCGGGCAATCTATTAAAACGTAATCATAATGGTCTTTTATTGCCATCATCGCTCGCTTTAGAATGAGCCCCATGCCACTGCGATTCCCCATCACTCGGTCCAGAGTTGCGAGTGACATGTGTGCAGGAATGATATCAATACCTTCAATGTCAGATTTCATCACCAGCGGCAAGACACTTTGCTCGTTGAATTCCTTTAATTGAAAGAGATCGAACAAGCTTGCTGGAACACCATCAGAGTCGTACCCCAAATACGTCGTCAGAGAAGCATGGGGGTCCGTGTCAACAAGTAGTACCCTTTTACCTTGTTTGCTCAACAAACCAGCCAGAGTAATCGTAGTCGTTGTCTTGCCTACGCCTCCTTTTTGGTTTGCGATACTCCAAACAATCATGCGCTACTACTCCTACGACAAACCAACTTCGACCAGCATACGCTCTGCGATACGGTCTAATGGTAGGTCTTCTGTGGAAATACCAGCTTTAGCAACCGCTTGTGGCATGCCATATACAACACAGCTTTCTTCATCCTGTGCCCAGATGGTCGAGCCAGCACTCTTAAGCATACGAGCGCCTTCACGCCCATCCGCTCCCATACCTGTCAGAACCATAGAAAGTACTTGATCTGAGTATATTTTTGCCGCACTACCAAATGTCACATCCACACACGGCTTGTAATTCATACGCTCACCACCATCAATGATGCGCAACTTAGCTGAGCCCGGACGACCATCGATCATCATCTGCTTACCACCCGGAGCCAAATAAGCCACTCCTGGTTTCAGTGCATCGCCATCTTCTGCTTCTTTCACTTGAATTTTACATAAAGAATTCAGGCGACTCGCAAAGGCAGCAGTAAACGTCGCTGGCATATGCTGGATTAACACAATAGGGTGAGGATAGTTTGCTGGTAATTTAGTCAAAATCTTCTGCAAAGCAACGGGGCCGCCAGTTGAAGTACCAATAGCTGTCAGCTGATACTTCTTACCACTCGACTTAAATCTCGCTGAAGCCGCTGGCTTCGCTGCAGATGACGTAACTGGACGAGTCGCACGTTGAGTCGCAGTTGTCGAAGTTGCTGACCTCGCAGCCGGACTGGGCGTTGATGCAGGTTTTGCCGCAGGGCGGCGCATAAATGTACGGCGAGAAGAGATTTGAATAACTCGTTGCTGCAACAAAGACACCGCTTCATCACGATTGCGCGCAATATCCTCAAATTTCTTCGGTAAAAAATCCAGTGCTCCGGCATCGAGGGCATCCAATGTAGCCTTTGCACCATCATGTGTGAGCGAGGAGAACATTAAAATTGGCACTGGGCTTTTGGCCATAATTTCACGGACGGCGGTGATTCCATCCATTACTGGCATTTCAATGTCCATCGTAATGACATCTGGCTTCAGTCTGACTGCTTTTTCAACGGCTTCCTTGCCATTAGTCGCCACATCCATAACCTCAAGGCGAGGTTCAGAGTTGATTATTTCACTGACTCGGCGACGAAAAAAACTCGAATCATCTACTACTAAAACTTTAATCGCCATAGCTATCCTTTTTAGTTCTACGACTTAGATTCGAGAAGCAGCTGCATACTGCTTGAGCAAATCCGGTACATCCAGAATAAGCGCGATATGTCCATCACTGGTAATTGTCGCACCCGCCATTCCTGGCGTGCCTTGGAGCATACTATCAAGTGGTTTAATGACCACTTCTTCTTGCCCAATCAAGGTATCCACAACAAAACCTACGCGCTGACTGCCAATCTGGACGATAACAACATGACCATGCCCTTTACGAAGCTCTACGTCTCCAGCTTGCGGGGCAAGCCAGTTTTGAAGGTAAAATAGCGGGATTGATTTCTCACGAACGATAATGGTCAACTGCCCATCAACAACGTTAGTGCGGCTCAAGTCGAGGTGGAAAATTTCATTAACGCTTGCTAGCGGTAGAGCGAATGGATGTCCGGCAACACCTACCATCAAGGTTGGTAGAATCGCTAAAGTTAATGGAACCTTGATCGTAATTTTAGTGCCTTTACCCATTTCTGAGTCAATATCAATGGAACCATTCAAAGTATTGATGGCTGTTTTCACCACATCCATACCAACACCACGGCCAGAAATATCCGAAATCTGCTCTTTACTAGAGAAGCCAGGCATAAAGATCAGATTAAAACACTCTTTGTTGGTCAAACGCGATGCGGCATCTTCATCCATTATGCCGCGCTTAACAGCAATGCCTCGAAGCTTATCAGGATCCATACCGCCACCGTCATCCACAATGGCAAGTTCGATATGGTCACCTTCTTGTGAAGCAGATAAAATAACTTTACCCGTTCTTGGCTTGCCTGCTTTAACGCGGTCATCTGGCATTTCAACACCGTGGTCAACAGAGTTACGCACTAAGTGAATCAGTGGATCCGCAAGGGCTTCAACCAGGTTTTTATCCAGATCGGTATCCTCGCCACGCATCTCAAGATTAATATCTTTCTTCAAGCTCCGAGCAAGGTCTCGTACCACTCGAGGGAAGCGGCCAAATACCTTCTTAATTGGCTGCATACGAGTCTTCATTACTGCGCCTTGTAGATCCGCAGTAACAACATCTAGGTTAGCAACCGCTTTAGACATTTCTTCATCGTTACTGTTCAAGCCTAAACTCAACAGGCGGTTACGGACAAGGACCAACTCACCCACCATATTCATAATGGTATCCAGTGTTGAAGTGTCAACACGCACTGTAGCTTCTGCTTGAGGCTTTTTGGCTTGTGCTGCTGGCGGCGCGGCTTCTTTTTTGGCAGGTGGCGCGGCTGTCTCTTTAGGTTTAGGCGCCGAAGTGACTGGTGCAGCCGCAGTTGTGCTGGCTTTCGGAGCAGCAGCCGCTTTAGCAGGCTCCGGAGCTGGTGTGGTATTTTGTGCTATAGGTTTAGTTGCCGCATCCAACTCTTCAACAGAAGGGCCTTTTCCTGAACCATGTAAATCATCAAGAAGCTTTTCAAATTCGGCATCCGTCATGAGGTCACTGTCACCGCCAGATGCCGGAGCCGGTGATTCAGGTTTGCTTGGAGGTGGTGTAGAAGCCTTCGGGGTAGCCCCTTCCCCTGGCGCTTTCCCGGTTCCGTGCAATTCATCTAAGAGTTTTTCAAACTCATCATCTGTGATATCACCGCTCATGTCACCATCGAGAGCTGATGGAGCGGCTGGGGTTTCTGGGGTTGTATCGGCTCCGGCTCCCGGCGCACTGCCTTCACCATGTAGCTCGTCTAACAGTTTTTCAAATTCATCTTGCGTAATTTCATCAATAGAACCTGCAGAGACCGTTTCAGAACTTGGCTCTTCAGCAGCTGGCTCAGTGACAACAGGTTCCTGAGAAACCACAGGTTCTTCTACGACCTCAGGTTCAGCGGGTGCTGTGGCACCTGTTGATTCATCTTCATCCGCCGATTGAGGCTGACTTAAGCGATGTAATTCATCCAACAGAGATTGGTCGGCAGGAGTCAAAGGCTCACGGTCTTGTACTGCTTGGAACTGTTCATTAACAGTGTCTAACGCTGTCAACATGGTATCCATGAGACTTGCAGATACCTGGCGCTGTCCATTGCGCAAAATATCGAACACGTTCTCCGCACCGTGACAAGTATCTACCAATTCGGTTAATGAGAGGAAACCAGCCCCGCCTTTGACAGTGTGGAAACCACGAAAGATTGCATTTAAAAGGTCTTTGTCATCAGGGTTATTTTCCAACTCTACCAACTGCTCTGAAAGAAGCTCTAAGATTTCTCCGGCTTCGACCAAAAAGTCCTGTAGAATGTCTTCGTCTAGTTCATAGCTCATAAGTTACCTCTAAAACCCAAGACTCGAGAGTAAGTCGTCGACTTCGTCTTGTGATGAAACCGCATCTTCCCTTTCATGAGGGTTGAGAATCGGTCCCTCTGGGTCTATCGATGAATTGTTCTTATTGTTTGCAGCATCTTCTAGCTGGCTAGCACCAAATGCTGTCAGTATTTCTACTAAACGGCCTTCAACTTCATTAACTAAAGTAATCACTCTGCTAATAATCTGACCCGTCAAGTCTTGGAAATCCTGAGCCATTAGAATCTCGGTCAGTTGACCTCTAAGTTCAGAGCTATCGCCCTCAACCTCACCTAGTAAGGCGTCAATACGGTGGCAAAGCGCTTTAAATTCATTGAGTTCTATACGCCCATGCATGAGCTCATTCCACTGGGGGCGAACCTGAAGTAGGCCCTCATGGAGGTTATCGGCTATTGGCATACAACGGTCGACAGCATCCATAGTTTTGTTCGCTGCTGTTTCTGTTTTGTCAATCACATACTGAAGCCTATCCCGAGCATCTGGGATTTCGTCATTGGCAATCTGACTCATACGTTCATCAAGACTAAATTGCTTGATAGACTCATGGAGATCACGAGTCAGCTCGCCTATTTCTTGCAGCATAGGGTTTGCTGAACCTTCATGTATATTTTTAACAAGTTTATCAGCTTCTTCCTGCTGGTCGTTCTCTAACAACTCTACGAGGTGCTTTGCCTGTTCTAATGAAATCATTCTGAATTGGCCTTTCGCGTTATCGTCAATTCCTTGACTTATAAACGCTCAAAGATTTTATCTAATTTTTCTTTTAATGTTGCTGCAGTAAATGGCTTAACAATGTAACCATTAACACCTGCTTGCGCAGCTTCGATGATCTGTTCACGCTTCGCTTCTGCCGTGATCATCAGAACAGGTAGGTGTTTAAGTTCATCGTCGGCACGAATATGCTTCAAAAGGTCAATGCCTTGCATTCCTGGCATATTCCAGTCTGTCACAACAAAGTCGAACTCACCCTTCTTTAGCATTGGTAACGCCGTTAAGCCGTCATCCGCTTCTTGAGTATTATTGAAACCTAAGTCACGAAGTAAGTTCTTAACTATACGGCGCATTGTTGAAAAATCGTCAACAATAAGGATCTTCATGTTTTTATTCAAAATTGCCTCCACTGAGTTCGATATCAGTGATTTCTAGTCATTATTTGTCCAAACACTCAATTTAGTGCGTAGACGCTGCATTGATTGGCTTAGTATCTGGCTAACGCGCGACTCGCTAACACCAATAACTTCGCCGATTTCCTTCAAGTTTAACTCTTCATCATAATAAAGCGAAAGTACTAGAGCTTCTCTTTCAGGAAGTGATTTAATGGATTCTATAAGTGCCGTACGAAAATATTCATCTGCGACACCCTGAAACGGGATATTTTCTCCGTCTGCATCTTCATGCGAAATCGCATCTTCTGACACACCTAAATCGTCAATACCGATCAATCGAGAGCAGTTAATGTCAGTTAATGCACTGTGATACTGCGTCAGGCTTATATCAAGGTGCTTAGCCACTTCAGCATCAGTAGGGTCTCGATTCAGTTCCCCTTCCAATTGAGCTATGGCCTGACTGATCTCTCGACTGTTTTTATGAACAGAGCGAGGGACCCAATCCCCGCGGCGTATATCATCAAGCATAGCACCACGGATGCGAATACCAGCATAGGTTTCAAAGCTGGCTCCTTTACTGCCATCGTAGTTTTTTTGGGCTTCTAAAAGGCCGATCATCCCAGCCTGAATAAGGTCTTCGACCTGTACACTCGGCGGCAATCGTCCGAGTAAATGGTGAGCAATCCGCTTCACCAGCACCGAGTATTTCTCTAAAAATGCTCGCTGACTGTTTTGATTTGCGTATTGGTCATAGGTCAATGCCTTATTCACCAAATGGTTCCTCTAACATCTCTGTTCTATGAAGTAAGCGTTCTACAAAAAACTCCAGATGTCCACTCGGTGTCTTAGGAATTGGCCAAGTTAGAGCTTTATTTGCTAACGAACCCAAGGCTAATGACGCTGGCGAGCGAGGAAATGCATCCACGACAATCTTTTGTTTTTTCACAGCTTGTCGAACTTTATCATCCAATGGAATACATGCTACGAGCTCAATGCTAACATTCAAGAATCGCTCTGTGACCAAGGTCAACTTTGCAAACAATTCTCTCCCTTCACGATAGCTTCTGACCATATTAGCAACAATTTTAAATCGTTGAACTTGGTGTTCTTTACTCAAAAGTTTGATCAGAGCATATGCATCAGTGATAGAAGTTGGTTCATCACAGACCACAACTACCACATCCTGAGCCGCACGTGAAAAGCTCACTACCATATCTGAGATCCCAGCAGCAGTATCAATGAGTAGCACGTCCATCTCATCTTCTAAGCTGCCAAAAGCGCGAATTAAACCAACATGTTGTGCGTGGGACAGCTCCGTCATGGACTGCGTCCCTGACGTCGCAGGAATAATTCTAATTCCGTACGGTCCTTCAACAATAGCATCTTGTAGGTCACATTCGCCTGCTAATACATGGCCAAGGTTTTTCTTCGCCCGTATACCCAGCATTACATCAACATTTGCCAAACCAAGGTCAGCATCAAGTACCATGACCTTTTTGCCCTGACGAGCCATACAAATCGCGAGACCTAAAGTCACATTTGATTTGCCCACGCCCCCCTTACCGCCAGTCACTGCAATGACTTTGGTGAGTGAGGGTTGTGTTAAGCGGCGTAGTCCGCTTGCTTGGTCTTGTATCATATTCTTAGTCATAATCGTCCGCCGCCTAGAACCCGTCTGATTCACTATTCCAATAGTGAGGTTCGTCATCTGTCGACTTCTCTAACAATTCATTTGCCTTGGCAACCATATATTTCGGTTGCGCTATCACTATATCTTCCGGGACTCGCTGTCCGTTTGCGATATAAGCCACAGGTAACGAGTTTTGTACTACGACGCTCACAAACTCGCCCAGACTTAGCGATTCATCCAATTTAGTGAGGATACAACCCGACAGTGGGATCCTCTTGAAATGATCGATGGTCTCCTGCAGTACTTTTCGCTGTGCAGTCGCAGGTAGAACGAGATAGCTGTGTATCACTTCACCACTTTCGTGCATAAGCGTATCCAGTTGCTCTGACAGACGTACATCTCTCTGCCCCATACCTGCTGTATCAACCAGAATTAGGCGACGATTTCTCAATTGATATATTACATCGGCTAACTCTTTGGAATCTTTAGCAACTTTTACAGCGCATCCCATAATGCGTCCATAAATCGCTAATTGCTCATGAGCACCAATACGGTAAGTATCGGTTGTCACTAGAGCAACGTTATCTGGACCAAACTCCATGGCCGCTCTTGCGGCAAGCTTAGCCACCGTTGTGGTTTTGCCAACGCCAGTTGGTCCAAGAAGAGCAACCACACCACCACGCTTAAGAATGTCTTGTTTAGAAATAGGAATCTGATCGGATACCAAACCTAGTAAGGCTTTCCATGCTTTTGTTGGAGGAGTATCTTCTGGAATATAGCAAGCTAGCTGATCAGCAAGCTCAGCCGACACTCCCATGCGCTCAAGACGCTTAATCAACATGGCTCGCAGCGGCTCTCGGCGCTCGACTTCTTGCCACATTAACCCTGAAACTTGATGTTCAAGCAAACGACGAATTGAAGTCATCTCCTCGCGCATATCTTCGAGATCTTCATTACGTACATTTTGCTCTTCTGCACGGCTACGCTCGTAACGAGAGGGATCGAGGCGTGGCGCTGGTCGCTCTGCATTTCGGTCTTCAGCGATCAAACGAGCGAGTGGAGAGTCTTCTTTTAACTGAACTCCATTTTGCTCATGGCGCGCTGCTGATTGGCGTTTTAGCAATGCGGAGAGCGAGTCAGCACTTTCTACCTCTCTGCCATCAGCTTCATCTACACCATTGCTGTATTGTTTGAGCATATTGGCAAAACGCTTCGTCATTGAACGACCTGAATCAGCTTTAGTCTGCAGGCTTACGCGGTCTTCATCTAGTTGACGCTGCCTCGGTGTCGGTGCACTCTGCGTGTTTGCCGATGCTTGAGAATTGTTGTAGCGAGGTTGGGAGTTGTAGTTAGCGCTAGAGCGCGCTGCCGCCGTCTCATTGTCGACCGCAGCAACAATTTCTACACCACCTGCGACTTTTTTATTAGACATGATTACTGCATCATCGCCCAACTCCCCTTTTACTTGGAGTAGCGCGGTACGCATGTCTTTGGCAAAAAATCGTTTAATCTTCAAAGTAGATATCCGTCTATTAACGCATTAATGCTAGTTACCAACAGCTTGAACAATACGTATTTGTTTCTCGTCTGGGATTTCCTGATAAGAGAGTACGCGTAACGATGGAATTGTGTTCTTCACAAACTTAGCTAGTGTTGAACGCAATACGCCAGAGGTCAGAAGGACGGCGGGCTCCCCTTTCAACTCTTGCTCTTGAGTCGCTTGAGTTAAAGAAGATTGTAGCCGCTCAGCCAAACCTGGTTCGATACCTGCAGATTCTCCCCCAGATGCTTGCATTGTCTGATGCAATATTTGTTCCAGCTCAGGAATCAATGTAATGACTGGCAACTCTGGCTCTATTCCATTGATTTCCTGAACAATTAGTCGTTTCAACGAGATTCGAACTGCCGCTGTTAGTATGTCAGGTTCTTGACTCTTACTTGAATATTCAGCCAAGGTTTGGACGATAGTTCGGATGTCTCGGATAGGTACCGCTTCATTAAGCAAGTTCTGTAATACTTTCACGACGACACCAAGTTGAAGCTGATCCGGCACAAAGTTCTCGACCAGTTTAGGCGCACTACGCCCAAGCATTTCCAACAAGTTCTGTACTTCTTCATGGCCAATTAAGTTTGAAGCATTATTGGTCAGTAATTGGCTAAGGTGAGTCGCAAGCACTGTTGAAGAGTCGACCACGGTATAACCTAGCGCCTGCGCATGTTCACGCTGCTCATCTTTGATCCACACCGCCTCAAGGCCAAAGGCAGGATCAATCGTCGGTTCACCTTCCACCATGCCATACACCTGCCCTGGGTTAATGGCGAGTTCCATATCCGGACGAATTTCTGCCTCACCTACAGCCACCCCCATCAAAGTAATTCGGTAACTGTTTGGGGTCAGCTCAAGGTTGTCACGGATGTGGACTGCGGGAATGAGAAAACCGAAGTCTTGAGAGAGCTTTTTACGCACTCCCTTCACTCGCTCTAGCAGTTCTCCCCCTTGATCTTTGTCGACGAGCGGGATCAAACGGTAGCCGACTTCCAAACCAATAACATCAACAGGTTGTACATCATCCCACGATAGCTCTTTTGGCGTTGGAGCATCCTGTTCGGTTGTTGCTGGTAATTTAGCCTTTTCAGCGTCTTTCTTCTGTTTACGATGAATCCAGTACGCCCCGCCACCAGCCAGTATCGCCAGTAACAAGAAAGCAAAATGAGGCATGCCCGGCACAACCCCCATTACTCCTAATATACCTGCCGTGATCATCAGAGCTTTAGGGTTGTCAAACATTTGGAAGACAACTTGCTGGCCCATATCTTCGTCAGTGTTCTGACGAGTGACCATGATCGCCGCGCCAATCGAGAGTAATAGAGATGGAATTTGAGCAACAAGGCCATCACCGATGGTCAGCAAAGTATAGATTTGGATAGCCTCGCCAAACGCTAGTCCATACTGAGCCATACCAATCGACAAACCACCGATAATATTGATAAATAGAATCAAAATACCGGCAATAGCATCGCCTTTAACAAATTTTGACGCACCGTCCATCGAGCCATAGAAATCAGCTTCTTTAGTGACTTCTTGACGACGCGTTCTTGCCTGATCTTGATCGATTAGTCCCGCATTTAAGTCGGCATCGATCGCCATCTGCTTACCGGGTAAGGCATCTAAGGTAAAGCGAGCACTCACCTCAGAGATACGACCTGCACCTTTCGTCACAACCATAAAGTTGATGATCATCAAGATAAGAAATACGACTAAACCAACGGCATAGTTGCCACCAATCACGACACTACCAAAAGCTTCAATCACACTACCCGCTGCGCCCGTTCCCTCATGGCCATAGAGCAGTACAACACGGGTCGATGCAACGTTTAACGCCAAACGTAACAAAGTTGCAATAAGCAGTACCGTCGGAAAAGCCGCAAAGTCTAAAGGCCTACGGGTATAGACCGTCACGAGAAGGACAACCATCGCCAATGCGATATTGAACGTAAAGAATAAGTCGAGCAGGAATGGAGGTATCGGTAATACCACCATCGCCAGCGTCGCCAACACCATAATAGGCGCACCTACCGCTGGCATTGCTCTCTGAGGAATGGGAGGTAACTTATCCGCGAACGGCAACGTAAACTTCATAGAGGTGAAATCTATAATTTAACCAAAAAATTAAAGGACTTAGGCCGATATGCAAGTTTCAGTCCATAAGTCCTGTCAATTTTATGGCTACATTAAGATATGGTTATACTTGAAGCACTAACTCATTGAATTGGCGAGCTTCCCAATTAATCGTGAGAACGCACTAAGGTTGGATATTGAAAAGCAGTTCACCACGTCGTTTTGCTAAGTCATAGTCCACGCACACGATACCTGAGGTAGGAAACATCGGAGGCACCATATCCGGAACCAACTCTGCAGTGAGATACCCAACAAGCGGTAAATGTGACACCAACAATATTGATGCTAGCTCCTCTACCTCGGCTGTCGCTACTACATAGTCCGCCACTTGGTTGGACTCACCGTACGGTGTAATGTCTTCGCATGTTTGGATCTGTTTCGCACTAAAACTGCGTGAGATCTCTTGCCAAGTTTGCTGAGCACGTAAGTAAGGGCTAACTAATACTTTATCGAATTGTGCATAACCTTGCTCTGCGCATGCTCGGGCTACTGCCGCAGAGGCACTGCGCCCTCTCTCTGTCAGCGCACGCTCTGCATCAGTTGCTGCATAATGCTCAGCTTCCCCATGACGCATAATGAATATTTTCATGGCTTCTTCCTAAATCTGTGATCTTGTAATTATCATCATTGTTATTTTTATACGCTGATTTTTAGCACTTGTTTAAAAATAATTATATCAAGTACCTTGCTAAAGACTTCGACTTTCTTAACAATCTTAATGGACGGATTCATATTTTGTGTATGCTTATATTTCTCAAAGAGATAGTTGGCACTCATCCACATCGCGTACATACTAATACCTAAGCACCTTCAGCGGAGAAATACTTGTGCACATAAGCCCCAATGATACCAACCAATATCGCTACCTCACGTTGAAAAACGGGCTTAGAGTGTTAGCTATTCAAGATAAAGACGCGCAAAAATCAGCCGCAGCGTTAGCCGTCAATGTTGGGCACTTTGATGATCCAATGGATCGTCAAGGTCTTGCTCATTACTTGGAACATATGCTGTTTTTAGGGACAGAAAAATACCCTAAAGTTGGTGAATTTCAAAGTTACATTAACCAACATGGTGGCAGTAATAACGCATGGACTGGTACCGAACATACTTGCTTCTTTTTTGACGTCACACCTTCGGCTTTTGCCGATAGCCTCGACAGGTTTAGTCAATTTTTTACCGCCCCACTCTTTAATCCTGAGGCGCTCGACAAAGAACGCCAAGCGGTTGAATCTGAATACAAACTCAAACTAAACGACGACTCTCGAAGGCTGTATCAGGTCCACAAGGAGCTCGTCAATCCGAAGCATCCATTTGCCAAGTTCTCTGTGGGCAACCTAGAGACATTAGGTGACCGCGGCGGTCAATCTATTCGAGATGAAATCGTTGATTTCCATTATCAGCAATATTCCGCTGACTTAATGACATTGACTGTAATGGGCCCACAGCCGTTAGACGAACTAGAAAGTTGGGTCACCAAAAAGTTTTCAGCCATACCGACTCACAACCTCGCGGGTAAATCAATCGACGTCCCTTATACCGATGAAAACTCCACCCGTATCTTGGTCAATGTCGAACCGATTAAAGACATTCGCAAACTGATTTTGACCTTTCCCATGCCATGTATGGATGAACATTACCGTCAAAAGCCTCTGTCTTACTTTGCTCATCTTCTCGGCTACGAAGGTGACGGAAGCCTGATGCTCGAACTCAAAGAAGCCGGATGGATTACTTCCCTTTCAGCTGGTGGCGGAACCAGCGGAAGTAACTATCGAGAATTTACGGTTAGCTGCGCGTTAACCCCTGAGGGCATAGAGCATGTTGACGATATTGTTCAAGCTATATTCAGTTATTTATCGCTACTAAGCCGTGAAGGTTTTGACGAGTGGCGCTACCTCGAGAAGCAAGCCGTATTGGAATCTGCATTCCACTTTCAAGAACCCACCAGGCCACTCGATCTTGTCAGCCATTTAGTAGTTAATATGCAGCATTATGCGCCAGAAGACACCGTCTATGGCGATTTTATGATGACTGAATATAATGAAACACTGCTCAGAAGCCTTCTGCAATACCTAACGCCGGAGAATTTGCGTGTCACGCTGATTGCTCAAGGCTTATACTATGATAAACAAGCTCAGTGGTACGCATCCCCTTATTCAGTGTTACCGTTTTCATCGGAACAGCTAGCCAAATATAAAACACCAAGCGACTTGAACTTCGCGCTTCCACCTAAAAACCCTTTTATCTGTTATGACTTGGATCCTCAACCTGTTGAAGCTCTTTCTGACATTCCAGAAGTGATAGAAGAGCTACCAGGATTTAAGCTATGGCACTTACAAGATCATGAATTCAAGGTACCTAAAGGGGTTATATACGTCGCGATAGACAGTCCTCACGCCGTCGCTAACCCCAGAAATATTGTGAAAACTCGCTTGTGCGTGGAAATGTTCCTCGATTCTTTAGCCAAAGAAACTTATCAAGCTGAGATCGCAGGTATGGGTTACAACATGTATGCCCACCAAGGTGGAGTAACCCTAACACTTTCAGGCTTCAGTAAGAAACAACCAGAATTAATGAAAATGATCTTGGAGCGCTTTGCCAAACGTGACTTCAGTTCAAAACGCTTTGATACCATTAAGAATCAATTGTTGAGGAATTGGCGGAACGCGGCACAGGATAAACCTATCTCGCAACTTTTCAACGCTATGACGGGCCTGTTACAACCAAACAACCCTCCTTACGCTGATTTGCTCGAAGCCTTGGAAACCATCCATGTGAAAGAATTGGCTGAATTTGTGCAGGCAATACTCGCTGAGTTACATGTCGAAATGTTTGTCTACGGAGACTGGACTCGCTCTGATGCTATCCATCTTGGGACAACACTGAAAGACGCACTTAGAGTACACAACCAACAGTACGAAGAAGCACTGCGCCCTCTGGTGATGCTTGGCAAAAATGGGACTTTCCAGCGTTCAGTGGAGTGTAACCAAGAAGATTCAGCAATTGTCGTTTATTACCAATGCGATGATATAGAGCCACGCAATATTGCTTTGTATTCGCTGGCTAACCATTTGATGTCCGCAACTTTTTTTCATGAAATAAGAACCAAGCAGCAGTTGGGCTATATGGTCGGTACTGGCAACTTACCACTCAATCGTCATCCAGGTATTGTACTCTATGTACAATCACCCAATGCCGCACCTATCGATCTAATCAGCTCCATTGATGAATTCCTCAATGCTTTCTATATGGTGCTGCTTGAGCTGAATGAGTACCAATGGCATAGCAGCAAGCGAGGACTATGGAATCAGATCGCGACACCTGACACGACACTAAGAAGCCGAGCTCAACGCCTTTGGGTTGCGATAGGTAACAAAGACGATAACTTCAACCAGAAAGAAGTGGTATTAGAGGAACTGAAAACCTTAACTCGTGCAGATATGATCCGCTTTGTTGTCAATGAGCTCAAACCACGGACAGCAAATCGACTCATCATGCACACCCAAGGAAATGCACATCACGAGTCAGCACCACTGGACTTAGGCCTAGAAATAGGCTCAATAGAAGAGTTTCAACTTAGACCGAAGGATATTGACTTAGGCTGATTGTTCAGACTCGACAATTGTCTTTAATGAATGGGGGTGAAGCTTAATACACACACCCTCATACTTAAACGCCACTGTGGGGTTATTGAGCCGCTCACCCTCACCTTTCGGGCTAGATAACTTGATCTTCACTCCCTGCTCACTTAACTGTTCCCATTGCTTCGCCATTTCTGGCTGTATGCCCTTAATCTCCTGTAGATATTCCTCTGCTGTTTCAGCTTGCGAAGGCACAACAAACTCAACATGTTCCCAACTCTGTTGTGGGTAGCGTTTTCCCTCGGCCGGGTAAGGTAGCTCTAAGCATTCAATTGACCAATTTAACGCCTTCAATGGCTCAGTGAATTCAATCACGATGATCGGACGACCATTTATCACCGCATTTGATATTTCACAGCCTTCTTTTAACCACTCTTGATGAGCCAGTTTTGCCAATTCCAAGTCATTGATACGTAATGCAATATGATCCGCCTGAAAAGGACGTAAATTAATATGCAGTTTCTCGCTTAAACCTTGAATTTTATGCATAAAATCTTCAATCTTGCCTTTCATTTGTGAAGGCATCAATTCAGCATCCAATAGTCTTTGAGACATTTTCATTTATCCAAAACGTTGATTTTTCCGCAATACTAGCAAGAACCTAAGGAAAAGTAGAAAATTTCCCAGTTCACTCCCTATAAGAGAGGCAATAAAGTTGGTATTATGTGCGCCAATTTATGAACTCTACAGAGATATGCATTTATTCCACTAGAGTGGATATTATTCAGCCATAGCCATTGACTAAACTGAATATTTATATGCATATCCAACCAATTCCCAGAATTGAAGGAAGCGCGTGTGAATATCCAAGCACTTATTAACGACAAAGTATCTCAGGCTCTAGAAGCCGCTGGCGCACCGGCAGGTAGCCCTGCTGCAGTTCGCCAATCAGCAAAGCCTCAGTTTGGTGATTACCAAGCAAACGGCGTCATGGGTGTTGCTAAGAAACTCGGTACCAACCCACGCGAATTTGCTCAAAAAGTACTGGATGTTCTGGACCTTGATGGCATCGCTAGCAAAACAGAAATTGCTGGCCCAGGTTTTATCAACATCTTCTTGAGCGAAGAATTCCTTGCTAAACAAGCTGAGTCCGCACTATCTGACTCTCGTCTTGGTGTCGCGCCTGAAACTCAAAAGACTATTGTTGCTGACTACTCTGCGCCAAACGTGGCGAAAGAAATGCACGTTGGCCACCTGCGTTCAACTATTATCGGTGACGCCGTTGTGCGCACACTTGAATTTTTAGGCCATAAAGTCATTCGTGCTAACCACATCGGTGACTGGGGTACTCAGTTTGGTATGCTGATTGCGAACCTTGAGCGAGTGCAAAAAGAGTCTGGTGAAATATCAATGGAACTCGCTGATCTAGAAGCTTTCTATCGTGAATCGAAAAAGCTGTACGATGAAGACGAAGAATTTGCGCTAAAAGCTCGTAATTACGTGGTAAAACTACAAAGTGGTGATGAATACTGCGCTGAGATGTGGAAGAAGCTGGTTGATATCACCATGATCCAAAACCAGCGCAACTACGATCGTCTTAATGTCTCTCTAACTCGTGAGAACGTAATGGGTGAGAGCATGTACAACGACATGCTTCCTGGCATTGTGGCAGACCTGAAAGAACAAGGTCTTGCACAAGAAGATGACGGTGCACAAGTTGTGTTCCTTGAAGAGTACAAAAACAAAGACGGCGAGCCTATGGGTGTGATCATCCAGAAGCGTGACGGCGGCTTCTTGTACACCACTACCGATATCGCTTGTGCTAAATACCGCTACGAAACGCTAGGTGCAGACCGCGTATTGTACTTTATTGACTCACGTCAGCATCAACATTTGATGCAAGCTTGGACTATAGTTCGTAAAGCGGGCTATGTGCCAGAAGAGGTAACTCTTGAGCACCACGCTTTCGGTATGATGCTAGGTAAGGATGGCCGTCCATTTAAGACGCGTGCAGGTGGCACAGTTCGTCTGGCGGATCTACTAGACGAAGCAGAAGAGCGTGCAATCAAACTTATCGAGTCTAAGAACCCAGACTTAGAAACAGCTGAAAAGCAAAACATCGCGAATACGGTAGCGATGGCTGCTGTTAAGTACGCAGACCTGTCTAAGCACCGTACGACTGACTACGTGTTTGACTGGGATAACATGCTGGCCTTTGAAGGCAACACTGCCCCATACATGCAGTATGCTTACACGCGCGTTGCATCTATTTTTGCTAAAGCGGGCATCTCAATGGATGAGTTAGAGGGCGACATTAAGATCACCGAAGAGAAAGAGAAATCTCTTATCGCCAAGCTACTTCAATTTGAAGAAGCCGTGCAGTCAGTTGCTCGTGAAGGTCAACCACACATTATGTGTAGTTACCTATTCGAACTTGCTGGCCAATTCTCAAGCTTCTATGAAGCATGCCCAATTCTGAACACAGAAGATGAGTCTGTGAAACAGAGTCGTCTGAAGCTGGCAGCACTGACGGCGAAGACCATCAAACAAGGTCTTTCTCTGCTAGGTATTGATACACTAGAACGTATGTAAGCTAGGGCTTTAGCGATAGAAAATAAAGGTTGATGTGAAAGCATCAACCTTTTGTTTTTTCTGGCGTATACTGGCTAAAAATACTAATAGGAATGAATCATGAGTTTTGAACTCCATCCACAACTGACAAAGGATACTAACGTCATCGGTCACTTTCCTTTGACTATTGCTCTACTCCACAAGGACAACGCTGTTCCTTGGGTGATTCTTGTCCCTAAACGGGAAAGTCTTAAGGAGCTGCACCACCTGCCAATGCAAGATCAACAACAGTTCTTACTCGAATCACAAGCAGTAAGCCAAGCATTAGAAGCAACGTTTCGCCCAGATAAACTCAACTTAGGTGCGCTTGGAAATATGGTCCCACAGCTGCATATTCATCATATCGCTCGCTTCAAAGACGACATCGCTTGGCCCGGTCCCATTTGGGGTAACACCAACGGCGTGTTTCGTTCTGAGGAAGAACAACAAACCATGCTTTCTCGCATTCAAAACGTACTATCACTAAGTAGTCTGTTTCGAAAGGCATAAAAAAATGCCGCTGTTATCCAGCGGCATTGTTTACATTGTAACCGTGAGAGCAATCCCATCCGAACAATTCGCGGAGTAACGCACTCTCATCACCCTGTGAGCTTTATTCGTATCAACCAGTCTAGAGATCTGACCCTTCCTGATCCATACCGCCAGCATAGCATCGACACCATCCTCACTCAGCGCAAATTTCTTAGCAAGCTCTCTCTGACTTACACAGCCCTGCTGTTCGATATACTGTTTCAGCTCTCTCAGGATCATGCTGTTTGTGTCTCCACATAGAGTGTTTGTTTCTCACCTGCAGTTTTAAGAACGCGGTACGTTACCAAGGAGACAAGCAGGATACCAGCAATCCACGCTGAGCTATAAACAGGATGATCAGCAAAATGCATGACTTGGTAATATAAGGCTGCACCACCATAAGCTAAGCCCATTGTCCACGCAGCAATAAAACGCGCATACTTTTGACCAAACTCTCGTACATAAGCTCCCATAGCTGCCACACAAGGGGTGTAAAGCAGGATGAAGATCAAATAAGCAAAAGCCGCATGACTCGATGCAAAGTGCTGATTCAAGTTGCCAAAAATCGAGGCATCCACTTCCTGTTCCTCAGCAACCGTAGAGCTATCCGTTAAGTCACCGACTTCGATACCCAGTGGATCTGAATAGCTTAACCCTGCTAGATTATCAGGAATCGACATCACCGCCTCTTCTAAACTCGCCATCAAGTTAAACTCGGCTTCTTCACCTTCACTAGGCGCATAGAGATTATTCAGCGTACCTACAACCGCCTCTTTTGCGAAAATACCTGTAATGATACCTACCGTTGCTGGCCAGTTATCTTCTTTGACACCAATAGGAGCAAATACAGGTGTCACAACCTGAGAAACTTTAGACAATACGGATGTTTCACTGTCTTCATTACCAAATGAACCATCTGTACCAACAGAATTAAGAAAGCTGAGAATGGTGACCACAACGACAATGGTTTTGCCAGCCCCTAAAACAAATCGCTTAAGTTTCTGCCATGTTTTGATCAGAACATTTTGTACTGTAGGTAGCTCGTAATCTGGCATTTCCATCACTAAGCTATCGCTTGAACCCGGGTAAAGTGTGTGCTTCAACACTAGCCCTGTAAAAACAGCGGCTACTATACCCAGCAAATACAATGCAAACACAATATTTTGACCACTTTCTGGGAAAAATGCGGCAGCAAACAAAGCATATACCGGCAGGCGAGCACCACAGGACATAAATGGTGCCATTGATGCCGCTAACTTACGTTCGCGCTCTTGATCTAGGGTACGTGTTGCCATGATTGCCGGTACATTACACCCAAAGCCAAGTACTAGTGGAACAAATGCTTTGCCCGGTAAACCAATTTTTTGCATCACTTTATCAAGTACAAACGCTGCACGTGACATGTAGCCCGAGCTCTCAAGAACGGCAAGGAAAAGATAGAGGCAGGCAATCACTGGAATAAAGGTTGCCACCGTCTGAATCCCCCCACCAACGCCATCAGCAACTAAGGTGACAAGCCAAACAGGAAGGTGTTCGTCGAGTAAATAGTGCCCTCCATCAACCAATAAGGCACCAACACCAATATCAAAGAAATCAATGAACGCACTTCCGATGTTAATTGAGAACATAAACATCAGATACATAACCACAAAGAAAAACGGCACTCCAACCCACTTATTCAGGATGACGTTGTCCACCTTTTCGGTAAAACTATGACTGAGCTTTCCTTCTGTTCGGCGCACTCTTTTACACTGTTCATGTAAGAAGGTGTACTTAGTGTCGGCAACTAATAAATCAATATCCAGCTCTATCGATTGCTGAACATTGGCAATCATACTTCTCTCCTCTGAAGAGAGGCTATTGAGGACAAGCAAGTCTTGCTCTAATGCGCGAATTGAAAGCGCTCTTGCAGATACTTCAGAGTGGTTTTCAAAAATAGGTTGGATCTGCTCGATTGCATATTCAAAATCTGATTGGTAATGGATATTCAGCTCATCCAGCGCTACACCTTGGACAACAGCTTTATGTAAACGCTCTTTAAAGCGTTGAACCTGCCCATTATTATTCGCTGATAGCGCAAACACCGGACAACCCAACACTTTTTCTAGCGCTTTAATATCGATCGTCTGGCGTTCTCGTTTTAAAGCATCCATTTTATTTAACACGACCATCATAGGTCTGCCTAATTCACGTAGTTGAAGCGTCATATACAAGCTGCGCTCTAAACAAGTCGCATCAACAACATTAATAATCAGGTCCGCTGGATGAGTTAATACGGCACGAGAAGCAATGGACTCATCGATACTGTTACCATCATTGCCACTATCAAGCGCATAAATACCGGGTAAGTCAGTCAGCATGAATTCATCACCTGAATGGCGATATCGACCTGTTTTCTTTTCGACCGTAACTCCAGCCCAGTTACCGACTTGCTGCTTTGCCCCAGTCAGACCGTTAAACAGCGTGGTTTTGCCACTGTTTGGATTACCAACGGTTAAAATGTGGTACTTCATTAGCTAGCCTCCACAAGAATAGCGTTCGCAATATTGGTTCTCACCGCTAAAGAAACGCCACGCACTTCAACTTGAAGCGGATCGCCCATTGGTGCTTTGCGGATAAGCGTAACTGGTGTTTGCGGCAATAACCCCATAACCATGAGTTTTTTTCGGACATCGCTTGAAAGCTCAGAGAAACCAGTAATGGTTGCTTTTTGTCCTTGTGTTAGATCTGACAGTTTCATAGACAGGCCAATTAAAGATAAAAATGAGAAATATTATTATTAAGAATTTAGATATTAGCCCGTGTGAAATTTTTAAATCTTGTCTGAAATCAAACATTACATTTATGGAACGTCACTTTCGTTAATTAAAGCCTCGTTAATTCCGTTAAAAGCCATAATTAATGTCACTTAATCAGCTAGTTTCATTGAGTTCCTTTCATTCAAAAACAAAATAAAAACAATAAATATCAAAAACTTAAACCAAGTGTCGTTTTTATCATGTAACCTTGGCGTTAATTTTATAAGTAAAATAAGTCGATAGTTTTATAGTTAACCACGTCGACGAGGAAAGCTTCTTGAAGACATTGAATTCCAGAGGTGGTGCTACCGCACCACTCCGGCAGCAAGCGAAGGTGTCATTGACACCCGTGGTATAGTCCCCCCGGCTATACCACGATATTTTTTTCATCACGCATCACGCATCACGCATCACGCATCACGCATCACGCATCACGCATCACGCATCACGCATCACGCATCACGCATCACGCATCACGCAGAGTGTTCATTCAAACAACCTCAACACAACACTTTTTACTTAATGCAGAGAATCGCCTTAGATTACTGTTCTTGTTCTTCAATGAACTGAGAAGGGGAAACACCAAAACGATGTTTAAATCGCTGGCTGAAATAGGAAGGGTCATTAAACCCGCACTCGAATGCGACATCAGAGATCTTCTCTCCTGCAAGTAAACGTCGGCATGCATAGTCCAAACGTACTTCCGTGACGTAGTCCATAAACGTACGTTGTGTGGCGGTCTTAAATCGACGTTGCAAACTGCGTTCTGATACAAACATCTGCTTAGCGGCCAGAGCCGTGCCAAATTCAGGGTCTGAATAGTGTTTTATAACCAGCGCTTCGAGTTTTTCAACCCATGGATCTTTCTCTTTAGATTGCTCTTCGAATAATCCTGTATCAGTCAGATGAACGATCGAATTTTCTTCAAACTCATTACCTACAGGCCACACGCACTCGAGCAAATTTCTCTCATTTGAACTATATCGATGGAAACAACCTCCACTTTCTTTAACGAGAGACTCGATCTCATTCCATAGTTCTTCAGCTGATACTGAATCGCCATCAAGCTTTTTACCTTGTTCAGTGATAGAAAAATGGACTTTTCCATCCTCGACGCGGCAAGCCATCAAAACGACTTGTCCGCGATACATACGTTTGATCAGGTTATCAATCAGAAGATTAAACACACTATCCAAGTTAAACACGTCGAGCGTGACGTATATGTCTTTATCTTGATCCGAACTTATCTCAACAGATAAACCGGCTTTATTCAGTTCTTCTCGCCAACCATCCAACGCTGAGCGCAATACCAGAGACAAGTTGTACACTGGTAAGGCATCACCATTTGCCGCACGTACATTGAGGAGCAAATCTAATTCATGAATCATAAAGCTCATGAGTTGTTGCTTCCCTTGCTCCGATTCGGAAATGACTTGAGCTGCACAGCTTTGCAATCTTTCACGCAACGATTGCACCGACTGGCGGTAAAGAATACGCCTTATTTGGAGCTGCTTTCTTAATTGATCGTTGTTAGTGAGTAAAATTCGGCTTTGATGACGCAACTGGTTCGTCTTCAATGCAATCTGTGATTTTAACTCTTTATTCGTTCTCGCCATTATTCGTGAACGCCAATAAATTACTATCGCTAACAAAACTAAAGTAAGGGCAATATATGACAAGATCGCATACCCGCGTAAATACCAAGGCTCTTCAACCGAGAACACGAACGGATCGATCGCGCTTTGAGCCATGCCATTGCTGACCACTCGTGCTTCAAGTGCATAATGTCCTGGAAGAATATGCTCAATGGTTAGCTTCATTCCCTCAAGATCTTGCCACTCTTCCTGAGATCCGAGCCGGTATTGAAGCGCGACATGACTCACCTGAGGCAGCACTCCAAACTGAAAAGCAATTGGCTGCCCATACTTTACATGTGGGGCATTGAATAGGCTTCCACCAAGAGAAAATAGCTCTTGATTAGCAGTGACTTGGCTAATAATGGCCTGTACTTTCGGCGGATGACTCATACTCAGGCTTTGGGTATCAACCTTGACCAAGTTTCGCCTAGAACCAAGTAAGAGGTTTTGCTGACTTTCTGAGCCTAGACTGCATAAGCCTGATAGGAATTCGTTGTTTACTAAACCCAATGGCTCACCAAAATGTGCTGCAATTTCCCCATTGCTTGTATAACGAGTGAGCCCTGCAGAAGAAGTCATCCAAATACCTTTCCCACTGCTAAGCAAACACTTAGGGGTAATATGATTCTCTACCATACCTAGAGGTTCGAGTTGGAAACTGGCTAGATCTAATCGGTACAAACCGTAAGTACTCGCTACCCAAATTTCCCCTGTCTTACCTTCCTCTATGCTCACAACTCGCCCAAAGTGTTCCGAATCATCAATATAATGAATCTGACCATCAATCAGTACATAAGCGCCATGATCAGTACCAAGTACCAAACTGCCATCATCAGTAACGGACATTTGAGTAAGTTGTGCAGGTAAGTACTGATTCAGCATCCAATCTGAGCCATATTGCACCAGCTCACGATTGTTTGTATCGAAACGCCATAACTTATGGTCGCTGGCCCCCCAGACTCGACCTTGCTTATCCAGTTCTAGCAATTCAACCGATGAGGTCTTTAAAAAATTGGGCAAACTGTCTTTGAGCAATGCACCAGATACACTATCAATGCAAATGATGCCATTGTCAGTGGCTAGCCACAGCGTACCGTTATGCTCAATGACATTATTCACTCTGCCTTTATATACCAGTTTTCTGGAAGGTCTGCTATTGAGTTTAAGGGTATACACGCCCACACTAGTCACCATCCAAAATCCGCCTCGACTGTGCATACTCTTTAGCTGAATCAGCTTTTCCGACGTAGAGCCATGGTTGATCATCAAAGTTGGAAAGCGTTGAAAATGATGAGAAAACAAGGAAAAGTAATGAATTCCCCTCTCCGTAGCGATCCATATGCCGCCACGACGATCATTCAGCAATGAATAGACCTTTTCACCAGGCAAAGCATTGCTATACGTCAAGGTTCTCAAGGCATAGCGGCTCTCACTCGATCCGAAAGAATAAACCTGTAAGCCTGATTCGGTGCCCAGCCAGTATCCATCTTCTGTCTCAGCAATACTGAGAACATGACCTCCAGGTATGCGTTTGAGCGGTCCGTTAGGATGACTAATACTGAAAAGGATGGCTCCGCTTCGAGTCCCAACAACCAACTCTTGTCGCTTCTCAGAAAAATAGAGCGTTTCGATGTGATTTTTTCCAGAGCGAGGAGCATGCTCAAAATGATCCCCATCTGACAAGTACACACCTGAATTTGTTGCTAAAACCCATTTTGATTTAATGAGTTTGGCATCCGTGACACTGATTTCTGCCGACTGATTATACTGATACAGCTCCATTAAGGAGTATGAAGAAAAATCTCCGCTTTCAATATGATAGGTGTAAAAATTGGCAGTATCGGATACCCAAACATAACGTCCGGAAACCCCTATCCGTAAAATTTCCGTACCAGGGGTAAGACTAAACATGAGTTCTCGTGACTTACCCGGAGTAGTACGATAAATCTCATTACCAGCAAAAGACCAAAATGCGTTATCGAGAAACGCAATATGTGCTGGATTAAACTCAAGTGCGGAGCCTGATTTAGGCAAGATGTTTTGACCGTCAAAAAATAGCACTTGATTCCTGACATCCTGAAACCAAATACCACCATTTTCGGCAAGAAAAAGCTCTTTTGCCGCAAATGCCTTCCCCTTAGCCTGTGTCGGTAAGGGATAAAAGACCGATAAAGGAAGATCCATAGCGACGGCTAAACGAGCTATAAAATATAGTGCCAGAAAGCAAACGGCTCTTTTCACTCACAATTCCCTTGCATCCGCAGCCACAATACTCCAATAAGAGTGACAACATGGCTGCTTGATTGACGATATACAGTTCTATGTAGACAACGTCATTAAATTATTTTGTGCCAATAATTATCTTGTATTTAGACGGATAAACAAGATGTTGCTTCAAAGAATCCAGCTTTTCTTTTTCAATTACATCGAAAAAGGGAAGCATTGCGCTTCCCTAGGTTATTCATTAACCGATGTTTACTCGCCCAAACACTCCGTAAAGCTGTCGGTAATGGACTGAATGAAAGTAAAGTAGCTACCAGGCCCAACTGGAATCTCCGATCCGATAGGATCAAGAATACCTTGCTTTGCTTGACTTCCTCGCGTCACCGAATTCACAACTGCTGGAGTAAATTGAGGCTCAGCAAAGACACATTTAGCATCTCCTTTCGCTAATGCTTTTTTTATTTTTATCAGAGTTTTAGCTCCCGGTTTTCTTTCGGGACTTACCGTGAATTCACCTAAATGATTCAACCCATAATGCTGTTCAAAGTAGCCATAGGCGTCATGGAAAACGTAGTAACCAACATCCTTAATAGGCTCAAGTGCCGCACGCCATTTCTTGTCATACTCATTCGAGTTGCTTAAGAACGCTTGATAGTTGGCCTGATATGTTTCTTTGTTTTTAGGATCTAACTCACCTAGCTTTTTACTTATCGCTTCTGCCACTTGTATACTTTGCTCATAACCAAGCCAAAAATGTGGGTCATGCGAACCATGGTTGTGCCCATCATGATCATGATGACTGCCATCAAATTCACGCAACGCTATGCCCTCAATTTCACTGACCGTCAGCACATTTTTCTGTCCTTCTAACACCTTAGATAGAAATGGCTCTAAATCATGACCAAACCAAATGACTAAATCTGCTTTTCTGATCCTTTTCACATCAGAGGGTTTCAACGCATAGTCATGGGGAGAGGTATTTGAATCAAGCAATAATTCTGGCTCAGAAACACCTTGAGTGATCTCATAGGTAATCATTTGAATCGGCTTGATACTAGTCAGTATCTCGCTAGCATTAGCATTACCTATCGCAAAAATGGATAACAAAGGAATTAGATGTTTCATAAATCAATACCACTACTCTCTGGCGTTAAAGTTTGACAAATGTTACATTATAACAATAGTTATTTGCAAATGAGTTCCATTCATGTCGGCATTAGTCGAACTTCAACAAGTTTGCGTTCAGTTTGGTGAGCGTAAAGTTCTCGATAATATCAGCCTCAATATCAAACGAGGTGAGATAACCACTTTAATTGGCCCCAATGGCGCAGGAAAATCGACACTTGTAAAAGTGCTTTTAGGCCTTCAAAAAAAGTTCACAGGCTCTGTCAAACGATCCAAGGGCTTGAAAATTGGTTATGTCCCACAGAAGCTCAGGCTTAATGACTCACTCCCTCTAAACGTTAAACGCTTTATGAAGCTGGCAGGTAAATACAGCGAACAAGAATTACAAGATGCGCTAAAGCTTGTCGGCGCAGAGCACCTGATAAAGTCTAATATGCACTCGCTATCGGGAGGAGAGAATCAACGCATTCTACTGGCGAGGGCTTTGTTACAACGGCCTGATCTATTAGTACTGGACGAGCCAGCTCAAGGGGTCGATGTTCAAGGACAGATTGATTTGTACGACTTGATTGACACCATTCGCCATCGCTTTAGCTGTGCTGTATTCATGGTCTCGCACGACTTGCATCTAGTGATGGCAAAAACGGATGATGTGATCTGTTTGCATCATCATATTTGTTGTTCAGGAGCCCCTGCCGATATCACCAAACACCCAAGCTACATTGCTTTATTCGGTGAAGTGCGTAGTGAATCTCTCGCCTTCTACCATCACCAGCATCAACACCATCATCATGATCTCGCGGGTGATCCCGTTTCAGGTGAAGCGTCTACTTGTTCCCATCATTCACACGGTCATCACCATGATTGAGTTTTTGTTACCTTCTATTCTAGCCGGCCTTGGCATCGCAGCTATCGCCGGCCCACTTGGTTCGTTTGTCGTCTGGCGCAAAATGGCCTACTTTGGCGATACCTTAGCACACGCATCACTGATGGGGCTTGCTCTTGGCTTCTTACTCGACGTCAATCTTTATTTTGCTTTGATCGTCTGCTGTCTTGCACTCGCTTTCATTTTGGTAGCGCTGCAAAGACAGCAATTAGTCGCCACTGACACCTTGTTAGGCATTTTAGCTCACAGTGCACTCTCTTTAGGCTTAGTGGCGGTTAGCTTCCTAGACAATGTTCGTATTGATTTAATGAGCTACCTATTCGGTGATTTACTCGCAGTGACTCCCACCGATCTTGTTTATATCTATGCGGGAGCCGCGCTTGTGTCCGTCATATTGTTTTGTTTTTGGCGTTCACTGTTGGCCACAACGGTCAACGAAGATTTAGCTGCCGTTGAAGGGCATAATGTTGACTTAATGAGACTTATTCTGATGATTATGGTTGGTTTAGTCATCGCAATTGGTATGAAGTTTGTGGGGGCGCTCATCATGACATCGCTTTTAATCATTCCCGCAGCCACAGCGCGACGTTTCTCCAAAACACCTGAACAAATGGCGTTCATGGCCTCTTGTATTGGCGCAATAGCCGTTCTACTTGGATTAAGTTTGTCATGGCACTATGACACCCCTGCAGGCCCTTCCGTTGTCATCAGCGCAGCGGCCATGTTTATGTTGACCCAGTTATATCGTATCAGATACTAAAGATTGGAGATAAAAGAAGGGCTGACGCATTGCATCAGCCCTTCTTGTTTATGTGTCGCTTGCAGCCAAAGCTCTCTTTAAGCCCCTTCGTTATGCAACTCAAGATTAGCCAAGTCCTGTTGAATCTCTCGCTGGATCTTAGCATCGTCACTACGCAAAGACTGTAGGAAGTCCAGATACTGCTGGTCAATATCGCCCGTTACGTATTCACCATTAAAAACCGACGTTTCAAATTTGGTGATGTCTGTGTTGCCCATTCCAACAGCTTTCACTAGGTCATCCAGAGTTTGGAAAATCAACTCATCCGCACCAATTTGCTTACATATTGCATCGTTGTCACGCCCATGAGCGATGAGTTCATTCGCACTAGGCATATCAATGCCATACACATTAGGGAAGCGAATTTCAGGTGCGGCTGAAACCATAAAGACTTTCTTCGCGCCTGAATCACGTGCCATTTCAATGATTTGTTCTGATGTGGTGCCACGAACAATTGAATCATCAACAAGTAAAACATTTTTATCTTTAAATTCTGAACGAATTGCATTCAGCTTTCGACGTACCGACTTTTTACGCTGCTGCTGCCCCGGCATGATGAAGGTACGGCCAACGTAGCGGTTTTTCACAAACCCTTGACGGTAAGGTTTATCGATAGCTTGTGCGATCTGTAGTGCAATATCACATGAGGTCTCTGGAATCGGGATAACCACATCGATATCGAGATGACTGAAATCATCACGAATACGCTCACCTAACTTTTTACCCATTTCAACACGAGCACTGTAAACTGAAATCTTATCGATAAATGAGTCTGGACGTGAGAAATAGACAAACTCAAAAATACATGGATTCAAAGCTGGGTTATCAGCACACTGCTTGGTATGTAACTGGCCGTCAAAAGTCGCATAAATGGCTTCGCCCGGTGCTACGTCACGAATGAAATCAAAGCCAACAGCATCCAGTGCCACAGACTCCGATGCCACCATATATTCAGTCGTATCTCCAACTACACGCTTACCAAGGCAAAGAGGACGGATTCCATTTGGGTCACGGAAAGCTATCATGCCGTGACCAATGATCATCGCTGATACTGCATAAGCACCGCGAATCGTGCGATGTACGTTCGTCACTGCGCGAAAAACATCTTCTGCTGTGACATTTCCCTTTACAGTATCAATCTCGTGAGCAAGCACATTGAGTAAAACTTCAGAGTCAGAGGTCGTATTCACATGACGGCGATCTTTCTCAAACAGTTTCTCACGCACTTCCGCCGAGTTAGTTAAATTACCATTGTGAGCGAGCGTAATACCAAAAGGAGAGTTTACATAGAAAGGTTGAGCCTCTGAAGCACTTGAGCTACCTGCTGTTGGGTAGCGAACATGGCCAATTCCGACCGTTCCCTGAAGGCGTTGCATATGTTTAGCTTCAAACACATCCTTAACTAAACCATTCGCCTTCCTCAGACGAAAACGATTGCTTTCTATGGTACAAATACCCGCGGCATCTTGGCCACGATGCTGCAACACAGTCAGTGCGTCATAGATAGACTGGTTTACAGGCGTTGTACCCACGATTCCAACAATACCACACATGTCCTAATCCTCGATTTGCGACAATGGCTGGCGCGCTATAGCGCGCCAGATAAGAAACTCGATGTTGCTTGCAAGTGCTCGAAGAAAGGCGCAATGATACGGCTAAACTCTGGTACCAATTGCGAGCTTCTCCACCACTCTGAGTCTGGAAACGACGTAAACGCATCCATAAAAAATAATGCAGCAGAAACAATCAGGACACCGCGTAAGCCGCCAAAGACGACACCAAGTACTCTGTCTGTTCCCGACAAACCTGTTTTCTGTACCAACTGAGCAATGACATAGTTGACTATAGCCCCTACTATCAAAGTTGAAACAAACAAGGCTGCAATCGCTGCTCCGTTACGAAACATGTCGTCTTGGATATTGGAAAAGTACACCGCCAATTTTGCGTAGTACTGACTGGCGATAAAAAACGCCCCAAACCAGATAACCAAAGACAATGCTTCTTTTGCAAAGCCACGAATTAAACTGATCAATGCCGACAGGCCGATCACACTTAAAATGACAATATCTAACGAATTCATCTGTTCTTACATCTTAAGTTGGCGCGCATTTTAACAGAAAAAACGCTGACGCAAACGTTTTCTTATGGATTTAATGGTTTAAATTTGAGCAATCGACCTTTTGAACCAGTAATTTTCTCCAGTTCCACAACTTGTCTCTCTAACTTACTCTTTGAGATGTCAGGGCCAATAATGACACGAGTGAAGCCATTTTCGAGTTTGGTGTGTGCTTGATAACCACGCTTTTGAAGATCCTTGACTACGTTCTTCGCATTTTCAGCATTCTTCAGTGCCATCAGCTGAATTATCCAAGCACTGTCCTGATATTCGTTGCGTTCAGGAACCTCTTTAACTGCGACTGGGAGTGGTTCGTCATTCACTTTTTCAGCGGAAGCTGGGGCCTCAACTTCTTGTGCAATAACTTCAACCGGCGTTTCAGGCAGGCTTGCTGAATCATCTATCGGTTCTAAAACTTCAAAGCTTTCTACATCGCTATCAAGCTCTGGTTTAATAGGAATGCTAGCAATCTCTTCTTTGTAATGTGTTTTCTTACCATCGAGGACATCCGGTAATACGATGACGCCGATTGCGACCAGAATAATGGTGCCAACCAAGCGGTTTTGAAATTTACTCGCCATTTACTCTCCTTGGCTCTGCCAGTACTCAAGGACTTCACCCACAGTATGGAATGAACCCAACACTAAGATGACATCTTTACTCTGTGCGTTTGTCATCGCGGCTTTAAAGGCGTCAACAGGGCTATCATAACGCTGATTATTTTCAGGTAAGAATACACAAAGTTCATCGGCACTCGCCGCTCTTGGACCTTGTAATGAGGCAGGGTACCACTGGCTAGCAATAGGCGATAAAACTTCCAGAGTGGCTTTAATATCCTTGTCATGCAACATAGCAACAACAGCGTGGACCTTCTTGCCGGAGTATTGTTCCTGAATTTGACCGAATAAATACTCTGCCGAGTGAGGGTTATGCGCAACGTCAAGAATAATGGTTGGCTCTGTACTGACAATCTGCATTCTTCCAGGTAGCTGGGCTTCTCTTAACCCTTTGACTATATTGATATCGGAGATATCCAGATTTGCTGAAGCTAGCGCCATCAATGCGGTGGCTGCGTTCTGCAGTGGCAAGCCAGGGATAGGAAGTGCGTCAAGTTCATAGGGGCCATGACTCCAACGCCAAGTATTCTCATCCTCAATGTGGTAGTTGTATTGGATTCCAACCTGAAACAACTCCGCACCAATATCATCAGCATGCGCTGCCACAGTAGATGGCGCTTTAGGCTGACCACAGATTGCAGGCTTACCACTTCGGTAAATACCTGCTTTCTCATAGCCAATCACATTAATGTCATCACCGAGCCAGTCAACATGGTCTACTGCTAAGCTGGTAATCACGGATACGTCGTGCTCAACAACATTCGTTGCGTCCAGTCTCCCGCCTAAACCAACTTCAAGTAAGACAATATCAACGTTTTCAGTTTGAAAGAGACGTAATGCTGCAAGTGTCCCGTATTCGAAGAAGCTTAGGCTAATATCACCGCGCTGATTTTCTACAAAGGCGAAAGCCTCAGTGTGCTTTTCATCCTCTAGATCTTGACCATTAATACGAACACGCTCGTTATAACGAATAAGGTGTGGCGAGCTATAGACACCAACAGAATATCCAGCATCAAGCAAAATAGCTTCCATCAGTGCACAGGTCGAACCTTTGCCATTGGTACCGGCAACAGTAATAACTTTTGGGGCAGGCTTAACTAGGTTAGCTTTTTCAGCGACAGTTTGGACACGCTCTAAGCCAAGGTCGATTGCAGAAGTGTGTATGGTGGTTAAATAATCAAGCCACATCGCAAGAGAGGATGTGGCTTGAGGAATTTGGGTTTGACTCATCTAACTCTAAACCAAGTAATTGTGGTTGTTTGTTAGTATGTTACTTTACCCTTTTTCGTCCGCTTCTGGTACAGAATAAGCAGCTTCATTTTGTGAATCGTTCACAGAAACTACCAGAGGCGAGGGTTGATTGGTCATTTTAGCGATCAAGCTCCCCACACGCTGGCGCATTTCGCGGCGATCAACAATCATGTCGATCGCACCATGCTCAAGCAAGAATTCGCTACGCTGGAAACCTTCTGGCAGATCTTCACGTACTGTCTGCTCAATAACACGGCGACCAGCAAAACCGATCAATGCTTTTGGCTCACCAATATTCACATCACCAAGCATCGCGAGACTTGCCGACACACCACCCATGGTTGGGTCTGTCATTACTGAGATAAACGGTAAGCCATTCTGAGAAAGACGCTCTAAAGCCGCACTCGTCTTCGCCATTTGCATCAGAGACATAAGCGCCTCTTGCATACGTGCACCACCGCTTGCAGAAAAACAAACTAAACCACAGTTGTTCTCTATCGCTGCCTCGACCGCACGAACAAAACGAGCACCAACGACGGAGCCCATCGAACCACCCATGAACGAAAACTCAAATGCACAAGCGACGATAGGTAGACCTAACAGTTCACCTTTCATTACAACAAGCGCATCTTTCTCACCGCTACTCTTTTGTGCAGCAGAGATACGATCTTTGTATTTTTTCGAATCTTTGAACTTCAGCTTGTCTTGTGGCTCAAGTTCATCCGCTAATTCTATGCGGTTGTCTTCGTCCAGAAATGTTTCAAGGCGACGACGAGCCTTCATACGCATGTGATGATCACATTTTGGACACACTTCTAGGTTACGCTCTAGTTCAGCGTGATAAAGCACTTGTTCACAAGACGTACACTTAGTCCAAACACCTTCTGGAATGGACGCTTTACGTGAACTAACAATGTTGCTTTTTTCTAAAATCTTTTCAAGCCAACTCATGGAAGACCTTTTTCTCTACATCGCCTCCGCACGGTGCGAAGGACAAAAATTCTGAATTTACGCGAGAGGATTAAAGCATATAAAATGCCAAGTGTAGACAAAAAACTGGTTGTACCTATTTCTTACACTAATGTCTCACGCCCTAAAGAACTGATTAGTTGGACAATTTAACACGGTTTAGTTCAAATTGTCTGGCAAAAATAGTGGCCCAATAGGCACTCTCGGCAATCCAAACTCTTCAGGGTAATCCACATCTACCAAGTAGAGCCCCTCAGCCTTAGCGGTTGCACCTGCCAGTTTGCGATCTTTTACTTCCAACAGCCAGTTTAACCATTCAGGCGGCTGCTCGCCACGCCCAACACATATCAAACTGCCGGTAATATTGCGAACCATGTGGTGAACAAACGCATTGGCTTTGATATCGATGACAACATACTGACCATGGCGAGTCACATTAAGATGCATCATATTTCGCCATGGACTTCTTGACTGACAATGCACGGCACGAAATGACGTAAAGTCATTTTCACCCAACAAGTACTGGCCCGCTTCGTGCATTTTTTCTGCATCAAGCTCACCATGATAATGACTCACTCCAGATGACAAAATACCAGGTCGCAGAGCACTATTGAATATGATGTAGCGGTAACGACGAGCAGTCGCAGAAAACCGAGCATGGAACTCTTCAGGAACTTCTTTCGCCCATCGAACTGCAATATCGCTGGGTAGATTTGCGTTAGCTCCCATTGTCCAAGCCACTGTTTTTCGGCTAGCCGTGGTATCGAAATGAACAACTTGCCCGGTGCCATGCACTCCCGCATCTGTACGACCTGCACACTGAACTTCTACTGGGTGGTTTGCTACGATACTCAGTGCACGTTCCAGCTTTTCCTGAACACTTGTCACTTCTTTCTGACGCTGCCAGCCGAAGTACTGAGTGCCATTGTACTCAATACCTAATGCAATTCTCATCGGGGTGCTCTCTTAAAAAATTGGGCGGGAAGTATAAACATTTTTGCTCAAAAAGATAAAGGGGCTAACGCCCCCTTATTCGTGGAAAAGTTTACCTTCCGTTAATCGCATCAATCAGGTTTTTAGCCTCTCGACGAATTTCGTCACTACCATCAACAATTGCCTCTTCAAGCAGCTTGATTGCCCCTTGTGAATCGTTCATTTCAATGTAGATCTTCGCCAAATCAAGCTTACCTGCTGCTTCTGAGTTGTTATCGACATCAACATTACCTGTATCACCAATAACATCTGGGAAATCACTCAGCCCAACATCTAATTTCAGCTCTTCTTCCTGAAAGTCTTGCTGCTCTTCTTTCTCTACCTCAGCCATCAGCTCATCAATGGTTCGGAATTCTCCTTCCTGAGGATTGAAGTCCCCCAGCTCTTCTTGATCTTCCCAGTTTTCATCAAGAATCTGAGCTTGTTCTGGGCGGTTATTTTCATCCCATACGCCCTGCTCGTCTTCCGGGATATCATCGTTGATCTGAGCTTGCTGCTCAGGAGAAAGGCTGAAACCATTCCAATCTTCTCCTCCTACCTCCAACATAGCTTCGATATCCATACCAGCGCTATCAGAAGTCAGAGTATCAGGAGACTCAAAATCGAAGTTAGCCGCTTGATTTGGCTCTTCTTCTGCAAGGAGCTCATCGAAAGCATCTTCATTATACTCGTGATTAGCTAACTCTTGTGCAGCCTCAGATGGAATCTCACCCAAAGACGGAAGTTCCAAATCATCGAGTTTAAAATCGACTTCTTCTGAGCCAGAGTCGTCCGCTTCAGCCAACGCATCTTGCTCATCAAATTCTGGAAGGTCCTGATCGTCGATCTTCGAATCATGTCCTTCTCCTTCAGAAGCACTATCGGGAGCCCCAACATCCCCAAATGTAGGAATATCCAGATCATCCAAGTCCAAAGTTTCACCGGATACACTCGAAGCACTGGATTGGCCTTCAAGGTCCGATTCTTCACCAACATCGGCGAGTGCATCTTCTTCGCTGTACTCAGGAAGGTCTAAATCATCCAGCTCTAGCGATGCTTCAGATTCCACTGGCGCTTCAGGTTCGGGCTCTTCCGCCACATCCGCCAGTGCATCTTCTTCACTGTACTCAGGAAGGTCTAAATCATCCAGCTCTAGCGACGCTTCGGCTTCCACTGGCGCTTCAGGCTCAGGCTCTTCCGCCACGTCCGCCAGTGCATCTTCTTCACTGTACTCAGGAAGGTCTAAATCATCCAGCTCTAGCGATTCTTCGGCTTCCACTGGCGCTTCAGGCTCGGACTCTTCCGCCACGTCCGCCAGTGCGTCCTCTTCGCTGTACTCAGGAAGGTCTAAGTCATCCAGATCTAGCGACGCTTCGGCTTCCACTGGCGCTTCAGGCTCAGGCTCTTCCGCCACATCCGCCAGTGCGTCCTCTTCGCTGTACTCAGGAAGGTCTAAATCATCCAGCTCTAGCGACGCTTCGGCTTCCACTGGCGCTTCAGGCTCAGGCTCTTCCGCCACGTCCGCCAGTGCATCTTCTTCACTGTACTCAGGAAGGTCTAAATCATCCAGCTCTAGCGACGCTTCGGCTTCCACTGGCGCTTCAGGCTCAGGCTCTTCCGCCACATCCGCTAGTGCATCTTCTTCACTGTACTCAGGAAGGTCTAAATCATCCAGCTCTGGCGACGCTTCGGCTTCCACTGGCACTTCAGGCTCAGGCTCTTCCGCCAGTGCGTCCTCTTCGCTGTACTCAGGAAGGTCTAAATCATTCAGCTCTAGCGACGCTTCGGCTTCCACTGGCGCTTCAGGCTCGGATTCTTCCGCCACATCCGCCAGTGCACCTTCTTCGCTGTTCTCAAGAAGATCTGCATCATCACCAACTAACCAATCATCATCTTCCGGGATACCAAACTCATTTGGAATCGCTTCTGGCATTGAAGAGATAGGTTCAGGTTCTGGCTGTTCAGAGATCTCTGGAGTCTCTGGAGTCTCTGGAGTCTCTGGAGTCTCTGGAGTCTCTGGAGTCTCTGGAGTCTCTGGAGTCTCTGGAGTCTCTGGAGTCTCTGGAGTCTCTGGAGTCTCTGGAGTCTCTGGAGTCTCTGGAGTCTCTGGAGTCTCTGGAGTCTCTTCAGATGGTGTATTTACTTGCTCCTGCTGAGCAAGCAAATCTTCTTCTACAATTTCATTTTCTTCAGTCGTCGTGTTTGCGTTTTCTGTCAAGTCTGAGGAAGAAGTGATTGGAACATCGTCTTGATCACTCGGTGCAATATTTGGATTTTCTACCTCATCAATTGCAGACGTTAACCAGTCATCTTCTTCATCTTGATTACCTGCAAGATCCGCTTCCTCTCGCTGAGGTGGCTGCTCCTGCTTCTCTTCAACATCAGATTCTGGCGCAACATCCAACGACTCTCCGGACTGAAGGTTTTCAACTTCATCGATCGCTGACGTTAGCCAATCGTCTTCTTCTAGCTCTGGCTCTGGCTCTGGCTCTGGCTCTGGCTCTGGCTCTGGCTCTGGCTCTGGCTCTGGCTCTGGCTCTGGCTCTGGCTCTGGCTCTGGCTCTGGCTCTGGCTCTGGCTCTGGCTCTGGCTCTGGCTCTGGCTCTGGCTCTGGCTCTGGCTCTGGCTCTGGCTCTGGCTCTGGCTCTGCAAGAGTTTTGTCGGTCTCCGGGGTTTGTTCAACACTCTCTAGTTTATTTTCTTCTGTTACTGGTTCATCAAGATCAAACTCATCCAGCAATGGGTCTCCCTCGGGAGCAACACTCAACATGTCGTCAATAAATTCTTCACTAGAAAATTTACTGTCACTTGCTAGCGCTTCTGGTTCTATCTCTTCCTCAGTAATAAGATCTTGGTTCGCCTCTACTGTTGAAGCTTCTTCAAGTGCTTCACTTTGCTTTTCAATTTCCAGCAACTCTTCGAATAAGTCAGTACCTTCATCTCCAAGCTCTTCGGAGGCCTGCGCCTCTATATCAGATTGTGGCTCAACCAACTCATCAAGCAGATCTGTACTCTCTTCCAGCGAGGGAACATCGTCAATGTGATCATCTGACAGGAACTCATCCAGTGTTTCTGTAGAGTCATCATCCAAGTCACTGTTATCTTCAGTAATGAGCTCATCAAAAGCATTTTCATTGTCAGTACTTAAGTCGAGATCATCACTTAAAAAGTCATCTAGCGTTTCATCTGTGCCAAGCTCATCAGCCTCGTCCATCAATTCATCAAGTAGCTCTGTGCTATCTTCGCTGACCGCTGTTGTAGGCTCTTCCACCATTTCATCCAACAACGCAGTTTCATCAAGCGCTTCTGCTTCTAGCTTTTCAAGATCTGCCTGCGCTTCAACTTGGGCAAACAGATCATCAATTTCACTGTCTGAGGCAAGATTAGGCTCATTTGACTCAGCTGTATTTGCACCGCTATCGTCATCACTAAGATCGAAGCCATCACCGGCTTCATCCAATAGCGAATCGAAGTCCAATTCATCACCAGCCTCGTCAGAATCAGTCTCATTAAACAAATCGTCTAACAAAGATTGATCCAACTCGTCCATTTCTAGGTCTTCAGATTCACCATCTGAGGCCAGAAGCGAGTCCAAGTCACCTTGAGAAATATCCTCATCATCGTCTGATAGATCAAACTCTCCTTCAGGTGAATCATCCTCCTCAATAACGACTTCATCTAGAGCGCGCTCCATCTCTTCTAGACCGAGTGCTTTATCTTCACTGTTAACACTGATGCCGTTAGCGCTCATATCCATATCGGCAAGCGCTTCATCTAACTCACCATCGTCACCGATACCTGCGAATGGGTCTTCTCCATCTTCTCCCTCAAGATTGAAATCGAGGTCGTTGTCTTCCAAGTCAGCAAAGATATCGTCTTCGTCTTTGCCTTCCTCAGCTAAGCTCTCATCGGAGAATAACTCTTCTTCGTCAGTAGAGTCGCCAAACAAATCATCATCAAGTAGAAGATCATCATCCACTTCTTCATTGAGAGAGTCTGGGGCAATAGGGGCAACGGGCGCGACTTGCTGTTCATTCACTTCTTGTGTGGGGGTCTCTTCTCTCTTACGGCGCCCCAGAAGCATCATGATCAGTAGGCCTATGAATAGACCTGGAATAATCGCGGCAGCAGCAACTAACCACGTGTTGGACAGCAGTTCATCCAAGGGTGACGGTTTCATCTTTTGCTCTTCAGCTAAACGTAAACGCTCAGCTTCTAGTAGCTTTTCGACCTCGTTACGAATTCGAGATTCATCACCCAATTCATCTTTAAGTACATCGACTTCAGACTGAACATCAGCCAGCATTAAGCGCAATTTATGGTTCTTTTCTTCAAGAGCCATTAGCTCGCTTTCTGAGCTTTCGAGTTGACGCTCAAGTGTCGATACCTGAGCTTTTTGTTCTTGCTTAGCAATTTTCGCGAGATCAGAAGTGGCCTCAACTGCTGGCTTAGTATCATCCGCTACCGGCTTCTCCATGTCAGTCGTCGCGGGCGTTTCATTAACAGGCGGCTTAGGTTGAGCAGGTTGTGGCGTGGCAGGAATATTTGTTAACCGAGCCTGATGCGCGGCCATTACATTAACCGCTTCTTGGGTTGATACACTTTGTACTTGAGCTAGTGATGGAATACGCAACGTACTCCCAGGAATGAGCTCATGGATATTTTGATTGTCAAATGCTTGAGGGTTGAGCTGGTATACAGCAAGTAATGTTTGCTGAACACTCACATTGGTTGACGGGCGTAAACGGCTTGCAATAGCCCAAAGTGTTTCCTGAGAAGTGGTTGGCCCATAAAAGCGAGAGGGTTCGTTATTGTTACGCAGATCTTGGGGAACAAAATCAGAATACCGCGGCGATGATTGAATTTCGCCATCGGGTCCCTTAAGGCGAATACTTTCTGCACTAACAATCGATGTTTGAGTCACGGCTACTAATGCAACTGGCAGCAGCAGACGCTTAAAAATTCGAAGCATAGAAGGCTCAGCTATGTACTCAATAAGTTTTAATGTAATGATCTGTTAAATATATCGGATAAACACGCTAAAACTATAGGCGTATAGCTAAAAAATGTGTGGCTGCCGCCATATTCGCACTAATCTCACACTAAATTTCGCAATCTGATTAAAAAAGCCTCACACGATGGTGAGGCTTTGCTATAGGTGATAATAATACACTCAGTAGTAGTCGCGAATCAGAACTTCTGCAATCTGAACCGCATTGGTTGCTGCGCCTTTGCGAACGTTATCTGCTACAATCCACAAGTTGATACCACTATGGTGGCTGATATCGTTGCGAATACGACCAACCATCACGTGATCTTTACCACCCGCATCACGAACCTGTGTCGGGAAATCTTCACCATGGAACACTTCAACACCTTCGGTCTGTTCTAACAAATTAGCCACTTCCTGAGCATCAATGGGTGCACGAGTTTCGATATGAAGTGCTTCCGCATGACCATAGAAAACAGGCACTCGCACACAAGTCGGGTTGACCATGATTGACGAGTCATTAAATATTTTCTGCGTTTCCCACACCATTTTCATCTCTTCTTTGGTATAGCCATTTTCCATAAACTGGTCAATTTGCGGCAGACAGTTGAAAGCAATTTGCTGTGAGAACTGCTCATTTTCAGCCGGCATGCCATTAAGCAGCTTAGCAGTTTGGCCTGCCAACTCATCGATACCAGATTTACCAGCGCCAGAAACGGATTGGTAAGTCGAGACATTAATACGATCAATACCCACGGCATCATGAATCGGCTTAAGTGCTACCAACATTTGAATCGTCGAACAATTCGGATTAGCAATGATGTTGCGGTTACGGAACTCGGCAATCGCTTCAGGGTTAACCTCAGGCACAACCAAAGGAATGTCATACTCATAACGGAAGTTAGAGGTATTATCGATGACAATTACCCCTTCATCGGCAGCGATTGGCGCCCACTTAGCCGATAATTCTCCCCCTGCGGAAAACAGGCCAATGTGTACCTGAGACCAATCAAAGTTCTCTACGTTTTCGACTTTGATGCTTTTGCCGTTAAAACGGTAAGTCTTGCCTTCACTGCGTTCACTCGCTAGTAGAAAAAGGTCACCAACAGGAAACTTACGCTCCTGAAGTACTTCGAGAATTGTTTCACCGACTGCGCCGGTCGCACCTAAAATGGCAACGTTATATTGCTGGCTCATTGACTTACCTCAATTTGAAAACCTAATTTCGCTAGTGGTTGCAGGTTAGCCTCTGCACTTCCTCTCAGCGTGACTGCACTGTATTCACGGCGATCCCAGTAGTGTTTACGCATCAAATCAAACGCACCAGGCTGACTGATTTCACGACGGAACAATGCATCGTCTTTACGCACATCATAGACAAGTTGCGTCAAGTTGTGCAGCGTAGCTTCATCCCAAGCTCTGTCCAATACTAACTCCGGAACTGGTGCTGTAGGCAGAAGCTCACTGGCATGTGCACGTAAATCGTTATTCAGAAACTCGCAGAAACTATTAAAAATCATCGTGGTTCCACGAGCTTTCCCCTCTAAACCATAACCGGCGACATGAGGGGTTGCGAATGCTAGCAGAGGCAGAAGCTCCATATCAACCTCTGGCTCGAATTCGAACACATCCAATGCAGCAATAAAGCCATCTTGTTTTCTCAGGCGAGCTTTCAACGCAGTATTATCAACAACTGGCCCGCGGGCGGCATTAATCAAAATTTGGTCGCCACGTAACCTATTCAACACGGTTTCATTGATTAGATGATGGGTCGGAAAATCACCATCACGGGTGATTGGAGTATGAGTCGTAATGATATCCGCTTGCTCAAGCAACGCATCTAACGGGGTGAAATTACGCTCATCTCCCGCCGCTTGCTTAGGTGGATCATTGATGAGCACCTTAATACCAATGCCTTCCAAGCACTGCTGAAGGTAGCTCCCCACCTGACCTGCGCCAATGATTCCAACGGTTTTATCAAATACTGAAAAACCTTGTTGCTGAGCAAGTACCATCATGACGCTAAACGCATATTCTGCTACACCGACTTTGTTGCATCCGGGTGCCGCAGTGAAAAAGATGCCCTTCTCTTTGAGTAACGCTTGATCAACATGATCCATACCTGCCGTGGCCGTTCCGACAAACTTAAGCTTGTTCGCTTTGGCGATAAGATCAGCATTCACTTTTGTCACTGAACGAATCATCAGCGCATCTACATCAATTAAGTCTTCGGCGGTCAACGTGCGCCCAGATTTTAAAACAACCTCGCCCAGCTGGCTAAAAAGCTGCTCAGCATAAGGCATATTTTCATCAATTAGGATTTTCATGGCTTAAGAGATCTGATTTGGGAATAGCAGAGATTGTGCAGAAAAGCGCAGTCGCTGTCGAGCACTAGCGATAGAAAGAAAAATGCCCGGCATTAGCCGGGCAAAGTTCCAGAACAAAAGGATCCCGACCCGCTCTCCATGGGTCAGAGTCTGCGTCTGTTCGACTACCCTTTTTTCAAAAGGTAGCCAAGCTCTGGAAATTGGTATGCTGGGGAAACCCCAGCGCTTTCGTTAGCCTTGGTATTTCTTGATAACCAATGTTGCGTTTGTACCACCAAAACCAAAGCTGTTTGACATGACTGTCGTCAGTTTCGCATCGCGCGTTTCTGTTACGATATCTAAACCCTGAGCCGCTTCGTCAAGGTTTTCAACATTCACACTCGGCGCGATAAAGTCGTTGTTTAGCATCAGTGTTGAGTAGATCGCTTCGTGAACACCAGCCGCGCCAAGAGCATGACCTGTCATCGCTTTTGTCGCAGAAATTGCTGGGCTGTTGTCACCAAACAATTCTTGAATAGCACCTAACTCTTTTACGTCACCCACTGGTGTTGATGTTCCGTGTGTGTTCACGTAGTCGATTGTCTCTACGCCTTGCATCGCCATCTTCATACAGCGCACTGCGCCTTCACCTGATGGCGCAACCATGTCATAACCATCAGATGTTGCGCCATAGCCAACGATCTCACCGTAGATTTTCGCGCCACGAGCCAGAGCGTGTTCAAGCTCTTCAATCACCAGCATGCCGCCACCACCAGAAATAACGAAACCGTCACGGTCTGCGTCGTATGTACGAGAAGCTTTATCTGGCGTTTCGTTGTACTTAGTAGATAGTGCGCCCATAGCGTCAAACATCATAGTTTGAGACCAATCCAGCTCTTCACCACCACCAGCGAACACGATGTCTTGCTTGCCAAGCTGGATAAGCTCCATTGCGTGGCCAACACAGTGTGCAGAAGTTGCACACGCTGAACTCATTGAGTAGTTAACGCCACGAATTTTAAATGGCGTCGCAAGACATGCAGAAACCGTAGAAGACATGGTACGAGGAACCATATAAGGGCCCACACGTTTCACGCCTTTCGCACGCATAGTATCTACCGCTAATGCTTGGTTCAGTGCCGAAGCACCCCCAGAACCCGCTACGATACCTGTTCGGTCATTAGAAACCTGTTCTTCAGTCAGGCCAGCATCTTCGATTGCCTGCTGCATTGATAGGTATGCATACGCAGCCGCATCACCCATAAAGCGCATCTGTTTACGGTCAATATGCTCTGATGGATTGATTTTAAGATCACCCCAAACCTGTGAACGTAGACCTTGTTCTTTAAACTGCTCAGAGGCAGTAATGCCAGATTTACCTGCTTTAAGAGACACTAAAACTTCTTCGACGTTGTTACCGATACTTGAAACAATACCCATACCGGTGATTACGACTCGTTTCATTATGACATTCCTATAATTCAAAAATCTGCTAGATGATAACTAAGTTACCCGTGAAAAGTGGTCAGCTTTCCCAGAAAACCGTACAATCGCCACAACTTTATCGTCTTCATCACAATAATTCAGACATTATGACCTCAATTACCAATGCTCAGCTGGGCTGGAACGATGTTGGAACACCTGTATCAGACCAGTTCGACGATGTTTACTTTTCTAACGTAAACGGACTTGAAGAAACCCGCTACGTCTTCCTCCATCAAAATCATCTGCCACAAAGATGGCAGGATTATGACCAGCGCCGCTTCGTCATTGGAGAAACCGGCTTTGGCACAGGTCTGAACTTCCTTGCTGTTTGGCAATGGTTTGAAGAATTTAGGCGTCAAAACCCAGATGCGCCACTCAGAGAACTGCATTTTGTGAGTTTTGAAAAGTATCCACTGAGTAAAGATGACCTGATTAAAGCGCACCAAGCATGGCCAGAACTTGCTGAATACGCAAGCAAATTACAACAACACTATCCAATAGCCGTTCCTGAATGTCATAGAATTATTCTGGAAGACGGGGCTATTACTATCGATTTGTGGTTTGGCGACATTAAAGATTGCATGCCAAAGGTACCCGTTGATGAACGAGGCCTTATCGATGCTTGGTTTTTGGATGGCTTCGCTCCTAGCAAAAATCCCGATATGTGGAACCAAGAACTGTTCAATAGCATGGCGAGACTTGCCAAACAGGACTGTACCTGTGCGACGTTTACGGCAGCCGGTTTCGTTCGCCGCGGCCTAATCGAAGCCGGTTTCGATATGAAGAAAGTCAAAGGCTTTGGCACCAAACGGGACATGATCGCAGGTCATATGGCCAATCGCCAAACACACACAAACCATAAACCTTGGTTTGCCCGTAAAAATGCAGAACAAGCTCAGTCCATCGCGATTATTGGCGGTGGCATTGCCAGCGCAACATTAGCAAAAACACTCATCCGCCGAGGAAAACAGGTCACACTATACTGTCAAGACTCAGAAGCCGCACAAGGTGCATCTGGTAATCGTCAAGGTGCTGTTTACCCTCTACTTAATGGCTCCCATACAGGCGTGTCTCGCGTATTTGCTCCGGCTTTCCTTTTTGCCAGACAATTTGTCGAGCAAGCAGCAGAGCAGATCAAATTCGACCATGACTGGTGCGGCGTGACTCAACTCATGTGGGATGAGAAATCACAAGCCAAACTTAAGCGTATGCTGGGCGGCGACTTTGATAAAGCATTGATCCACCACCTTGATACCGAGCAAACAAGCCAAACCATAGGTCTCCCTATCGATATGGAGAGCGTCCATTATCCACTTGGTGGATGGTTATGCCCCGCTCAGCTGACTCAAGGACTCATCGACCACTTATCAGAAAGCCCGCTTTTCAGAGTATGTTTCGATACTAAGATTGATGATATGCGCTGGAATGAAGAGCAGAAAAACTGGACGTTAAATAGTGGCCAAACTCAATTCAGCCATGACACCGTTGTGGTCGCGAATGGTCATCAGTTTACCGATTTGCCACCGACCCAAGACATCCCTTTGGGACAGGTTAAAGGTCAAGTCAGCCACATTCCAACCACGAGTAAACTGAGCCAGCTTAAGACCGTCCTTTGTTACGATGGCTATATGACCCCCGTAAACCCTAACAATAGGCATCACTGTATCGGAGCCAGTTACGATAGAGATAATTTGGACCAAGAGTTTGATCCGCACGCACAACAGAGCAATGGTGACAAACTGCGTCAGTGCGTGCCAAATCAAAATTGGCCTCTTGAAGTCGACACCTCGGGTAATCAATCGCGTCAAGGGATTCGCTGTGTGAGTCGCGATCATCTGCCATTTGTTGGCAGCGTGGGCGATCTCGAAACAACGAAACAGGTTTACCGTAACCTGCAAACCACCCAAGTAGAAGACGCAGAAAAAGCACCGCACTTCCCTAACCTATTTTGTATGCTTGGGTTAGGCTCTCGTGGTTTAAGTTCAGCACCACTCTTGGCTGAGACCTTAGCGTCACAAATATGTGGTGACCCTTTACCGCTGCCAGTGGATGTGCTGGAGGAACTCCATCCAAGCCGCATGTGGGTGAGAAAATTGAGAAAAGGCAAAGCCATCACGGTATTATAAAATGCATAAGGGCTTGCTCGAAAAACTCGATCAAGCCCTTAAGTAGTATGCTATCTGTGAGGTTAAGCTTGGTTGACTAACTCTAACCATAGATCGTTAACGATGGTGCGGTCGGCAGGACTCAGCTCTGCACGTGCCTCATCCAAACTACTCTGAATACGTACTTTCAGCTCTTCTATATCATTGACGCCTTCTTCTTCACACGAAGCAGCAGATAGAGAAATATGTCCACGTAAGTAACCACCAGCAAATAACTCATCATCAGATGCGGTTTCAATACGCGCATCAATCATTTCTAGCAGCTTCTCTTCAAATTCAATAATCATAATGCTCTATTGCCTGGGTCAGTTTGATTCTCAAAAAGAGTGCAGAGCTTCTCACATTGAGAAAATTAACGCAAACCCTAGTTATATCAAGGCCTGACAGCATGGCACGCGCTGTGCACTTCCTCAACTATTCACAACGTTCAGCGAGGAAGAACTCATGAAAACACAACACAAGGCTTTGAAAAAGTCAGTCGTGGCGGGTGTTTTATTTCAAGCATCACTCGCCTTTGCTGAGACACCATTCACTTCGTGTCCAACTCAAGCATTTTTAATTCAGAATCCCTCAGGTACGCCCGTCGTTTATGGCGTCAGCATCGACGTAGGTAGCTATGTCACACTGGATTCCAATTTAGATACCGCGAAGCTAAATGGTGTCGGCTACAGCAAGCATGATGACTTCATCTACGGTTGGGATTACGGTACCGCATCGCTCTCCCGTATTGATTCCACCTTTACAAAAACCTTGCTTAATATCAGCAAGCCATCTGGCGCACCCACGTCTATCTACGTTGGTGATGTCTCTCTTGATGAAAATGCCTGGTATGGCTACAGACCCAACTACGGGCTCTACCGCATTGACCTTGATACACTGGTGATGGAGCTTTCATCACCGCCTAGCCAATTCGGCAATCCTGCAATATACGATTTGGCCTTTCATCCTGACAATAGCCTGGCTTATTCCATCGATTCAAATGGTTACCTGTGGGAGATTGATGTCTACGCGGGCACAGCGAACCGACTAAACCAACTGCTAGATAAAAATGCTCTCGGGTATCGCTTAACTTTTGGTGCGGTCTATTTCGATGTCGATGGCAACTTTTACACCAGCAACAACAGTAATGGGTATGTCTTCAAAGTAACTATCAATGGAAACAGCTCCAGCGCAGAATTTTTTGCTTATGGCCCTTCAAGCAACTCCAATGATGGTGCTCGCTGTGCTCTGGCACCGGTCGAACCCAGTGAATACACCGATTTCGGAGACGCCCCAGATAGTTACAAAACCACATTTGCATCCTCTGGTGCCCGTCATGGCTTGTCGGAACTCAAGCTAGGTTCTGTCATTGATGGAGAGACCGACGGTAGCCCGTATCCGCTCAGTGATGATACTTCAGATGGTTCGGACGATGATGACGGTATCCAGTTCCCCGTTCCAATTCAGGTGGGACAAACCAGCAAAATCATCGCAACGGCTGCAGGCACATCTGACAGTTCAGTGCTCAATGCTTGGATTGATTTCGACCGAGATGGTGAGTTTGAGTCTAACGAAATCATCATCAGCGACCAATCGATGAGCGATAGCACTGGCGACATTTTCTTCACTGTTCCAACTTGGGCTGTCACCGGGGAGACTTGGGCTCGATTCAGAATTTCCAACACATCAGGCATAGGTCCAAGCGGCGGTGTTCCTGCTGGTGAAGTAGAAGACTATTTGGTCGACATTACAGAAAGCGGTGTCGTGACCGAACTATACCCCAGCGGCGGTGGCTACACATCTTTCGCCTATGAAGATCAGTATCCGAAAAGCGGCGACTATGACATGAACGATGTATTAATGAATGTTAAATACACTGAGTATCAGCTCAACGACCAAGTCATTCGTATGAAAATCGAGGGTAAAGTAGCCGCACTTGGCGGTGACTACCATTCAGGCTTTGCTATTCGATTGCCAGGTGTAGTGAAAGAGGACATCAAATCTGACTCTGTTCAACTTTACGTGAATAACGAGCTGCAAACCGCAACTGTACTTGAAACCGACACCATTGACGCTGTCTTCATTATCCACGAAGACTTGTGGGAGATGACAGAACCGGGTGAAGCCGAAGCGTGCACTCTATTTCGCACTCAAGAAAATTGCGGTACCGCTTATCGCCCTGGCTGGAGGCTGACCTTTTCGTTAGAAAATGCAGTCGATACCTCAACCATGCCACCATTCCCGTACGACCCCTTCATCTTTGCAGCTCCCGGCCACTATTACGGGGATATTGGTTATCAACTAACAGGTGGATTCCCAGGAAGAAGCTTAGAGATTCATCTTAAAAACCAGTCCCCTACCAGTAAGTTTGACTTACGTTACAAGTCTTATGGTGTCGATGCGTCAAGTGGCAATACTCACTATCACGATGACAAAGGTCTACCTTGGGGTATAGAGATCCCTACTACTTGGCAACATCCCTATGAACAAGTCAATATTTTAGAGGCCTACACCAAATTTGATGATTATGCCCAAGACGCCACTGGCCAGACTGAACCTACCTGGTACGAAGCATCTGTAGACGGCAAGATTTATATCGACTAAAGGAGAAATAATCATGTGGAATATCAAACTTATACACTTATGTACAATGATGATACTGGTTTCACTCTCCGGCTGTGGTGGTGGCGGAGGTGGTGAAGGAGGCTCTTCAGGTTCATCAACAGGTTCTTCAGCCACAGCAGTATCAACCGATGAAGATTCCAACAGTTTGGCAAATGTGCGTATCGATTACGACAACGACCTCACTTCAATTTATCAGGTCGATATCGATGTCAGTTTGCCGCACCTTTCCGCTTCTCAGGTTTACATCTCTGTCTGCGATAACACAGGGGGGAGCATCGACGTGGTTGACTACGACAAATGCCTCTTAAAAGCGGCATTACAAGCCGGAGCAGGCAATTACCAGCTACGGGTACCGAATCATTGCGAATCGCTAATCGCGATAGTTTCTGTCATGGAACCCAACACTGCACCATTGGTGTATACGCTCAATCACAACAATCAAGCCGAAACGACTTGGCTAATTCAGTGAATATAAATCCAGCCGCATATTGCGGCTGGCTTTATTCTACTTTAAACATAGAATAATCAAGCTCAGGTTGCTGGTAAAAAGACCGCAATGCCTCTGACAACATGCGAACGCGCAGTGGCAAACCTTGCTCAAATATCCTACCAACTTCCTTATGGACCTTATGCATAAAGGCTAATCGATCGGGTTCAAACTCACCATTTAAATTGTCACAACTCACCGTAAACGGGAAACCTGCGCTAAGAGAAAGAATCCATTCATACGCTTGAGGTCGAATTTCTACTTTCTCAAACTCAGCCTGAACCGCTTCAGTGCGTCCATCCGGTTCGTACCAATAACCGAAATCCTCTAATAAGCGACGCTCTGGCCCTGCGACACACCAATGCGCGATTTCGTGAAGTGCTGACGCATAGAAACCACGAGCAAAAATAATCCGGTGGTTAGGCTGATTATCGCCTGCAGGAAGGTAAATAGGCTCATCCCCTCCTAGCTCCAAACGTGTATTGTACTCGTCAAGAAAAGTGGCGTTAAAAATGTCGATCAAGTCCTGATAGTGGTGGCTCATGAGATAAAGTCGTGGTTTAAATAACAGCGCTCGGCATTCTCGCATTTTTGATCCCAATTGCAAATCTCTATACCAGTTAATGACATTAGAAATAATTATGTGAAAAACCCTTTCACATTCATAAAATCTCATTCGTCACAGATCACATTTCCCACTAAACTGCCTTACATTGGTTACAGAGAGGCTGATTTCTCAAGCCATACGTCATGTAGGACAAACCATGTTATTAAGCATTTTATATATCATTGGCATCACGGCTGAGGCCATGACTGGTGCACTTAGTGCCGGTCGCAGAAAAATGGACTGGTTTGGGGTTATGCTCGTCGCAAGTGCGACTGCGATTGGTGGTGGAACAGTGCGCGATATCCTCCTCGGTCACTACCCGTTAGGCTGGGTGGAGAATCCACAATTTCTCGCGATCACCTGTATTGCTGGCGTACTAACGACTGGATTAGCCAAATGGATCATCAAGTTTAAAGGGTTGTTCATTCGACTTGATGCGCTGGGCTTGATTGTTTTTAGCATCATCGGTACCAAAGTTGCACTAAGCATGGGTCATCACGCAATGATCTGCATGGTGGCGGCACTGGTCACAGGCGTTTTTGGTGGACTATTACGTGATTTAATCTGTCGCCAAACACCGCTTGTGTTACACGAAGAGTTATACGCTTCTGTCGCCCTAGTAGCTTCCGGCCTTTACTTAGCCTTACTTGAGTTTGGTCTTAATGATGTCACCGCGACCATCTCAACACTAGTTTTTGGCTACATGCTGCGCATGGCTGCGGTTCGCTTTAAATGGCGTCTGCCTTCATTCCACCTAGAAACTGAAGGTTCTCTTCACTAATTCAAACGCCCCGCCCTCGGGGCGTTTTACTCTCTAACGGCCACTTAGCTATGAATAATATTCGCGCGAAATTTACCGCTAGGGATAATTTGTGACCCAGCTTGGATTTACCACTCAAACCTACCATCGAAGCGCGCTTGTGCGATGAAAGTGCATTCAAGTATTATGCAAATCTTTTCATTGGGTTAATACCCCCCTTAAGAGCGACGTACTTGCTCACCAATCGCTAACATATTGATGCAACTTTCAATCAAGCGTGCGCAGCGGGTTAATTATCCGTTAATTTGTCCTGTGACCTTTTGCACAAATACCATTGCCGACTTATTTTACTCTGGTCACCCACAAGGAAGAGTTCGGCTTCACTTTGATTAAGCTCTCCCAATTTTTCCTTGCTGTTAACCAAAACAGCTGAAAGGTCTGAAGATGAGAAACCAACACCGTATTACCCTATCGGCTATAACGCTAGCTATCATTTTGGCTGGTTGTAGCTCCGCGCCAAAAACAAGTGATGCTTCCACCCAGCTGGCGGCACTACTCGACAGCTACCAACATGAATCGCAATCCCTAGATAACACTCACTTTGGTATCATCAATGATCAAATGGCTGCCGCTCGTCAGTCTTTGGATCGTATCTATCTCAACAAACTGCTTGAAATAGAAAGAAGCGCTTTAACCGATGAAGAAAAAGTCTATTACGATACTTTCCGCTTTGACCGCACCATTGCGATTCGCGGCGCAAGCTTCGCTAACGCGCGTTTTGGCAACTTCGATGTACCTATCACCCACTTTTACAACAACATCCAGTGGAACGCCGAAGAAGCAGGTGCTGCTATTGATACCGATTCCGACAGTGAACAAACGTACCAAGATCAACTAACCATACTCAAAGAGTACACCTCTTGGGTCAGGGGCTTACACAGCCAATACCAGCAAGCTACGCAGCAGGGTATTCAACTACCCGCCATTCTTGCTGAGCGCCTATATCAAAACAGCGTGGACACGATAAGCTATAATAATTTTTCCATGCTCAAGGTAGGATTAAACGACTTAAAAACTCAGTCAGGGTATACGCCAACTTTTATCAATCAATACACGCAGGAAGTTGAGAAAGCACAGCGGGCAACCCAAGAGCTATTAGCGTATCTGCACAATCAGTACGTTAAAAGCGCTCACGGTGAAGGCCAACTCACCGACAAAAATATTGGCTGGGGTGATTTACCCAATGGGCAGAGCTGGTATCAGTGGCACCTAGACCGAAACAGTACTACCGGAAAGTCAGCCGCCGAGTTACATAATATGGGTGAACAACTGGTCGCAGAAGCTAAAGCTGAGATGATTCGTGTGGCAAAAGTGGTGGTTGCCAAGCGCGGTTCTATCGTGGAAGCGGCGTATCGAGACCCAGCAACAGGTGACGTTTCAACTCGAACATTTGAACTCGCCACAGACTCAGGTCAGATCAACCTCGGCGAGTTTTTTAAATACCTTAATAGCGAGCAGTTCTTTTATGGTCGAGATGGTCAGCAAACAACGACCAAGCAATACGCAGCGGTCTGCAGTAGCGCGTCCTCCCCTTCCGCCTGTGAAAACGCGCTGACGGACTACTATGTGTTTAAAAACAATGCCAACGATGTCGTTGCCAGCTATTTTAAACCTATCAAAACCGACTACACCATAGAGCCAACCCCTGCTGAAAGCGAGATGTATGATGGTGTGGCCTCCTACGACGACAATGTGTTCACTCTCAACACCAACCCAGATTACAGCCTGCAAAAATGGAATGTCTCCACCTTGCTGTTACATGAAGCGGCGCCTGGTCATCACTTCCAAAACGCATACGCGCAGGAATACCCACCTGCTAATCTGCCCGATTATATGCAGGATATCTGGTACACCGCCTATGGTGAAGGTTGGGCGCTCTATACCGAGTGGCTTGGTATCGAAATGGGCATTTATGGAGAGCTTAACGAGCAGAATCAGCCGACGTTTGTTAACGGCAAAGGAATGTGCACTCCCAACACTGACTATAACCAGTTCCAAGGCGGAATCTATACGGATGAGCAAGAGTGTAACGCCCTACAGTACTTTGGCAGTCTAAACGAAGCACAGTTGAGGAATATGCGATTGGCGGTCGATACTGGCATTCACGCTAACGGCTGGAGTATTCAGCAAGCACGCGATTATATGCACGCCAATTCCGCGCTCGGCGAAGGTGATATAGAGTCAGAAAGCTTCCGCTACGCCGCCTATGTCGGTCAGGCGGTTTCTTATAAGTCCGGTTATCTGGTTATCCGAGAATTGCTTGAAAAGGCTCAACAAGAGCTAGGAGATAAGTTTGAATACGCTGAATTCCACGACCAACTACTACGCTACGGGCAGCAACCGATGGAAGTGATGAAAAGCAACATCAACAACTGGATTTCCGCAAAACAACAAGCCTAAATAAAAAACGGCTTCCTTGTGGAAGCCGTTTCTATTCATTAAATCTGAGGTGTTTCTGTCGTCACACCGTGATTCTGACCTCGATGGCGAAGTAAGTGATCCATCACGACAATTGCCAGCATCGCTTCTGCAATAGGCACTGCGCGAATACCAACACATGGGTCATGACGACCTTTGGTGATCAGCTGAGTAGGTTCGCCTTCTCTGGTGATGGTTTCACCCGGAACGGTGATACTAGACGTCGGCTTTAGCGCAATGTTCGCAACAATATCCTGACCAGTCGAGATACCACCTAAAATCCCACCAGCATGGTTACTACCGAAACCGTTTGGAGACAAAGTATCACGGTGCTCGCTGCCCTTTTGGCTAACAACGTCGAATCCATCGCCGATTTCAACACCTTTGACCGCGTTGATGCTCATCAGCGCGTGGGCAATATCAGCATCCAGACGGTCAAACACAGGTTCACCTAAACCGACAGGTACGTTGGTTGCGACAACCTGTAGCTTGGCACCAATCGAGTCGCCTTGCTTTTTAAGATCGCGAATCAACTGATCTAACGCATCGACTTTGTCGAAATCTGGGCAGAAAAACGCGTTATTTTCAATCTCGTCCCAATCCACTTTCTCAATCGACACATCACCCATTTGAGATAGGTAGGCACGGATTTCGATACCAAACTCTTGCTTCAGGTATTTCTTAGCGATAGCACCCGCAGCCACACGCATAGCGGTTTCACGTGCTGAGGAACGACCTCCGCCTCGGTAATCACGTACACCGTATTTCTGGTGGTAGGTATAGTCAGCGTGACCTGGACGGAACTTATCTTTGATTTCCGAATAATCTTTTGAGCGTTGGTCCGTGTTTTCAATCAACAAACCAATCGAAGTACCCGTGGTTTTACCTTCGAATACGCCAGACAGAATCTTCACTTCATCTGGTTCGCGACGTTGAGTGGTATAACGAGAAGTCCCCGGACGACGACGATCGAGATCCGTCTGAATATCCGCTTCAGTTACTTCTAGCCCTGGAGGGCACCCGTCGACGATACATCCTAGTGCGATACCGTGACTTTCTCCGAATGTCGTCACTCGGAAATGCTGTCCGATACTGTTTCCTGCCATTACTTCCTCAAATTTCTTCAGCCCTGTAAACAAAGCTGTACATTACAATTATTGGTAAATTCATAGTGGCGTTATTGCGATTTGATGTAAAGCCCTAAAGCCGAACTATTTTGCTTTCTTTGCCAATAAAAAACGCCGGACATGACTGTCCGGCGTTTTATCACATCAAGCGAACTGAATAATACTCAGTCTTTATAGATTGTGAACTCTTCTGCATGTTGTAGCATCTGTTCACGCGTTAACATGAATACACCATGGCCGCCATTTTCGAACTCAAGCCAAGTGAACGGGATATGCGGATATTGCTCCATCATATGAACCATAGAGTTACCCACCTCACAGATAAGAATACCGTTATCCGTTAGATAATCAGGAGCATTAGCCAGAATACGACGCACCAGTTTTAGACCATCCGTACCCGCAGCGAGGCCAAGCTCAGGTTCATGGGTAAACTCGTCAGGCAGACTGTTCATGTCTTCTTGATCCACATACGGTGGGTTAGACACAATCAGGTTGTACTTCTCTTTTGGCAGATCACGGAACAGATCCGAGCGAATCGGGAATACCTGCTGCTCCATACCATGGTCCTGAATATTCTGCTCTGCGACTTGAAGTGCATCGGTAGAAATATCAATCGCATCAATTTCTGCATCTGGGAAAGCATGTGCACAGGCGATCGCGATGCAGCCACTCCCGGTACATAGATCCATGATTCGTGTTGGCTCTTCGACTAACCAAGGTTGGAACTCAGCCTGAATCAGCTCACCAATTGGAGAACGAGGCACCAGAACACGTTCATCGACAAAAAACTCTAAGCCACAGAACCAAGCACGGTTGGTCAGGTATGCGGTTGGAGTACGCTCATTGATTCGTTTCACAACACGTTCGACAATGCGCAGACGCTCACTGCTAGTCAAACGAGAATTTAATACATGTGGAGGCACATCAATGGGTAAGTACAATGTTGGCAGGATAAGCTGAACCGCTTCATCCCATGCGTTATCCGTACCGTGGCCATAGAACAGGTTTGCGGCATTGAAACGGCTCACAGTCCAACGAATCATATCCTGAAGCGTGTGTAACTCTGACACGGCTTCTTCTACAAAAATCTTATCCAAAATTGCCTCCGAAAAGCGCTACAATACTGCCAATAGCATTTTATTTATGTATCTATGACCCAATGAGCAAAAAAGACACCGAAATTGATGATGATTTCGCCCTTTTTAGGGATGCAGTACAAGGCGTAAAAAAGTTGCGACAGGATACCATAGTCCAGCAACCAAAAAAAAACACTAAGCAAAAAGAAATCAAGCGTAGCGCCCGTGAAGCCAGCGATACAGAGTTCTATTTTTCTGACGAGTTTGTTCCTCTTCTCAATGAGGATGGTCCTACTCGTTACGCGCGTGATGACGTCTCTCACTACGAGGTGAAACGCCTTCGCCGTGGGGTGTACGTCCCAGATGTGTTTTTAGATATGCACGGCATGACACAAAATAAAGCCAAGCGCGAACTCGGCTCGATGATCGCATACTGCATCAAAAATGAGATTTCATGTGCGTGTGTCCAACACGGCATTGGTAAGCATATCCTCAAGCAAAAAACACCGCTTTGGTTGGCGCAACATCCTGATGTGATGGCATTTCATCAAGCGCCATTAGAATTTGGTGGTGACGGCGCTTTGCTGGTTCTGTTATCGATACCAGAGAAATAGGAAAACGGTGCTTTACTGCCTCAAGTCAGGGGGAATGGGAAGATCTGAGGCTTTAAAGTTTGGCCTCTGCCCTCCACGCTTGCGGAACTGCTTTAACTGGAAAACATATGCCAGAACCTGTGCTACTGCGGTAAACAGACCATCTGGGATTTCTTGTTCAAGCTCGGTGGAGTGATACAATGCACGTGCAAGCGGCGGCGCTGGAATAACATAAATGTCGTGCTCACGCGCGATTTCTCGTATTTTGAGCGCCATATGGTCAATCCCTTTGGCAACCACAATCGGCGCTTTATCGGTATCTTGTTTATAGCGCAGAGCCACAGAGAAATGCTCCGGGTTGATGACAATTACATCAGCCTGTGGCACTTCTGACATCATACGGCGCTGAGCGGCCTCCCGCTGCAACATACGGATCCGCCCTTTGACTTCCGGCTTACCTTCCGTCTCTTTGTACTCATCCTTCACTTCCTGTTTAGTCATCTTTAATTGATCAGCGTGCTGCCAGATCTGGAAAGGAATATCAATCGCAACAACTATCAGCAGTGAACAACTGATCAACAACACGAAGTTCAGTAAGATATCTAACGCGTGGAAAATATTCTGCGGATAAACATCCATACTCAGTTGAAACAGATCTTCCTGAGCCGCATCGATCAGATAAAAAGCGACTCCAGAGACAAGTGCAACTTTCAGAATCGACTTGATCAACTCAACCCAACTTTGTAAGCCAACCATTCGCTTCAAGCCACTGAGTGGGTTCATCTTCGACCATTTCGGCATAGCGGCTTCCACTGAGAAGCTGACCCCGCCAATACCTGCAGCCCCCGCAAACGCAGCAATAAAAAGCACCACAAGAATAAGCAATAGCGGTCCAAGCAAATTCCCCATCGACCCCAGCGCAATATCAAACAGCTTAGGGAGATCAAAAATTTCATCACGAGAGAGGTCAAATAGACGCCCCATGAGAGTGTATAAGGCGCGCGCAAGCGATTCGCCAAACCACATCAGGGCAATGGCTCCGATTATAAGAACAGAAACTGACGCTAATTCTTTTGACCTTGCAACCTGCCCCTTCTCTCGAGCCTGTTGCAAGCGCCTGGGCGTGGCGTCTTCGGTGCGTTCTTGACCATCTGATTCTGCCAATTCAGCCCCCTAACAATTCAAACGAATAAAGCTGCAAATTTGTTGCTCCCCTTGCAACCAGAATAGTTCATAGTGGCTAAACAGGCCGGCAATGATATACCAACAAATAAGCAAACCAACAATCAGGGCAAAGGCAAAACCCAACGAGAAGATGTTCAGCTGAGGGGCGGCACGAGTCATCACACCAAACGACAAGTTAATCGTTAACAACGCAATGATGCCAGATAAGGACATACTCAACGCGACTTTAAACATGATCCCTAACCAAAGTGCGAGCTCCCTAAAATCAACGGTATTCAGCGAGCCACTACCAATCGGCAATGACTTAAAACTCATCACAACCAGCATGATCATTTTCAAGTGACCATCGGTCGCGAGAAAAAACATCGTTGCGAGAAACATAAACAGCTGACCAAGTAGCGGCGTGTTCTGACCATTGGCAGGATCGACCATAGAAGCGAAACCCAAACTCGCCTGCATACCCAGAATCTGGCCAAGAATAACAAAGGTCTGGATCATGAACTGAGTGATGGTTCCCATCGCAACACCTATGATGATCTGCTCTAAGAGGGTCATGAAGCCTTGGAAAGAGAGCAACTCTATAGTGTCAGGAACAGCAGGAATGACGGGCATCACAGCAAACGTAATGGCCAGGCCAAGGTAGAGCCTTACACGGGTAGAAACAAAGCGAGCCCCCGTCACCGACATCACCATCAGCATCGCAGCAATACGGGTGTAAGGCCAGAAGTAGTTAGCTATCCAGTCGAGTATAACGCTCGTTGGGAACTCCACATCACCCCCTTAATAGAGAACCTGAGGCAGACGTTCAACGATAGAGAAGAAGTATTCCATCATCATTTGCGTCATCCAGTGAGCAAACAACATCAACGCCAGTAAAGTCACCACAAGACGAGGTAAGAAACTTAACGTCTGTTCGTTAATCGACGTGGCGGCCTGAAAAATCGCGACAATCAAACCAATAAGTAGGCTGGGAATGATAATGGCACATACCATCAGCAATACCATCCACAATGCGCCTCTAAATAGCTCGACAAAGACTTCAGGCGTCATGCTTTCCTCCCGCTATAAAGCAAAGCTGCCAGCCAGGGTTGACAGGATTAAGTTCCAACCATCGACTAGAACAAAGAGCATCAGTTTAAAAGGTAAGGATACAATCATCGGCGATAGCATCATCATACCCATTGCCATCAGAACAGAAGCTACCACTAAGTCAATAATTAGGAATGGTAAGAAGAGCATAAAGCCTATCTGGAAGGCCGTCTTGAGCTCGGATGTAATGAATGCAGGGATCAACACAGCCATAGAGACATCTTCAGGCGCCGTGGCACTCGAACCAGAAATATTGACGAAGGTTTCAAGATCCTTTACTCGTGTTTGCTTGAGCATGAAGTCCTTCATGGGGACTTGTGCTAAATCAAAGGCTTCGCGTGCCGTTATCTGCTCATTGATGTATGGCTGAATTGCTTCGTCATTAATTTTACTCAGTACCGGAGACATAATAAAAAATGTCAGGAAAATCGCGATACCTATGATGACTTGATTCGATGGTGTCTGTTGCAGTCCCATCGCCTGACGGAGGATCGACATCACAACAACAATACGCGTGAATGACGTCATCAAAATGACCATGGCAGGAAGGAAGCCCAACATCGTCATCAGAGCAAGGATCTGCAGATTTATTGAGTAATCTTCACTGCCATCTGAGTTGGTCGTCATAGTAAAAGCGGGGATACCTCCACCGCCGCCAGTAAAACTACCCGTTGAAATTGTCCTCGCCGCACCCTGCTCTTTTTCCATTGCAGATACAGTGACTGATTCTGAGGGAGCAGCATTGGCAGGCACTGACGTGGCGAGCTGCTCTTCAGCAGAGGAAAACGCCGAGAAGAGAGTTAAGCATAGTGTCAGTATCAGCGGGGCAATTCGGCTAGTGTTTATCATTCTTTTTCAACAGCTGAGTCAGTTGAGTAGCAAAAGGGCTTGCCGCTAAAGCAGACTTATTCAGCTCCTCCTGGGTCAAGGGGGTATCCAGTTTTGAAATCAGTTGTATTGACTGGGCGGTCACCCCAACCAGAAACTGTTCTTCGCCAGCCTGCACAATCATGATTCGCTCACGAGTACCGACTGGGATTTGACGAACAACACTCAAGCCACTCTGGTTAATCATTGCAGGTACACGCATGCGTTTCAGCAACCAAGCCAGAAACAGAATAAACGCAACAACGAACAAGAGCGACCCAAACGTGGTCGCCCAATCTAACTGATTACTGGTTACGGTTTCAGCCCAAGCATAAGGAGAGAGTAGAGTAAGGATACACAGAAAAACGCCTTTTAACTGTTCTCTCATAACCTACCTTAGCTTCTTAATTCGCTCAGTTTGGCTAATAACGTCGGTCAGACGAATACCAAACTTGTCGTTGACCACCACCACCTCACCATGAGCAATCAAGGTGCCATTAACCAAGACATCCAATGATTCACCTGCAAGGCGTTCCAGTTCAACTACCGAACCTTGGTTTAGCTGGAGTAAGTTACGAATGCTGATTTGTGAGCGCCCCACCTCCATGGAAATGGTCACCGGAATATCGAGAATAGTATCGAGTTTACGGCGTTCATCTTCAGAAATAGGCGAGCCAGTGTCTTGCAACTCGTCGAGTTGAGCGGCCATAACCTCATCTACATCTACCTCTGGCGCATCAGGGTCTTCACCTAATGCCGCAGCCCATTCGTCCGCCAGTTTTTGATCGTCGCTCGGTTCCATACCTGTTACCTATTTACTCTATTAATCTTCAATTTCACCGTCATCTTCTTCTAATTCAGAAATGACGTCTTTGCCTAGAAATGCAATATCGGTTTTCACTACATCTGGGCGCTTAATTTTCTCTGATACCTGAACCGCAAGTTGTTCACCCGAACGACCCATCTTCACTCGGAATGTGGGCAGCTCTTCAACAAACATTGTGGCATGCTCGGGCATAGAAATAGGGATGATGTCTCCGGGTTGAAGCTCCATCAGATCTCTTAGTGAAATATCTTGTTCTAGTAAATTCACGCGAAAGTTGACTGGAACATCCATAATTTCTTCACGAAGTGCGGTACTCCAACGAACGTCCGTTTCCATTTTATCGGACTGAACACCAGCATCGAGAAGTTCGCGAATCGGTTCCACCATTGAGTATGGCATGACCACATGGAAATCACCGCCACCGCCATCCACTTCAATATGGAAAGAACTGACAACAATCACTTCCGTTGGGCTAACAATGTTCGCCATACTTGGGTTTACTTCAGAATCGAGATATTCAAACTCGACCCCCATCACCGGAGACCAAGCTTCCTTGTAGTCTTCGAAGACAATTTTAAGTAGCAACTGAACGATGCGACGTTCCGTTGGCGTAAATTCACGACCTTCGATACGCGCATGGAAGCGCCCATCCCCACCAAAGAAGTTCTCAACCAAAATGAAAACTAAGCGCGCCTCCATAGTGATCAGTGCGGTCCCTTTTAACGGTCTGAAACGCACCATGTTCAAACTGGTCGGGACGTACAAGGTGTTTTGGTATTCACCAAACTTCATCATTTGTACGCCATTTATCGACACTTCTGCGGTTTTTCGCAGCATGTTAAATAAGCTGATCCGCAAATGACGCGCAAAACGCTCATTGATCAACTCCAGCGTTGGCATTCGACCACGGACGATGCGGTCTTGAGAGGAGAAGTCGAATTCTACAGCACTAGCATCGCTCTCGGCGCCACCGCCTTCATCTTCTGCCTCATCAACATCGTCAACACCATGGAGTAGCGCATCAATCTCGTCTTGGCTTAATAGATCGGTCACTCTTCACCTACTGTATTACAAAGTCAGTAAATAACACACGTTCAATCACAGGTTGCCCTACTGCACGATTTAAACTCGCTTTGATGTCTTCTGTAGCTCTGTCTCGCAGCTCCACACGTCCGTTAGCGCTGCGAAGTTGATCGACGGTCGCTGAGGCAAAAGTTCCGAGTAACGAACTTTCAATCAGAGGTGAGTGGTAACGTGCCAAGTTCTCATTATCAATACCGCGCACCATTAACTGTACTTTGATTTGCACAAGACGATCCTTTTTATCGCCAGTGACATTAAACAGGAATGGTTGCGCAATATTAACGTAAGAGACAGGTTCAGCAGCGACCGCTACGGCTTGCTGGGTCGTTTGTTCTACTTCTTCAGGTTCACTCGAGCCCATGAGAAAGAAAGCCGCACCTCCGCCACCAACCAGTAAAACAACAACAGCGATGATGATAATTAACAGCTTGCTTTTTCCCTTAGGTGCTTCTGCTTCTATTCCTTCGTCTGCCATATCCGATGTTTCTCTATTTTTCTTACTTTTCTACAGTTTAAGCGTAATAACTAATTCCATCACGCTTTGTTGCGACATTCAAATCAAGATTGACGTCTAGTTCAAGGTTTTCTTCACCAATAAAGGCTTGATTGCTGCTACCTTGACCATTTCCAGCTCCACTTCCAGCCGCATAACGATTTTGTTGTTGACCAGCGGATTGCTGCTGAACTGATGAGTCACCCAATTGAACGCCTTGTTGAGCTAACATTTCACGTAAACGGGGCATAGATTGTTCAATGACATCCCGAGCCTGCTGATTCGCCACCGTAAAGTGAACTGTCGCTCCCTCTCCTGTCATATTCATGCGGATCTGTAATCGACCTAACTCCGGCGGATCCAAGCGAATATCGATGTTTTTTAGATTCTTCGACATCATCATTTGGACTCTTTCCGCTACCTGATCACCGGCCATTTCTCGATTAAGCTGCAATGGAGCTTGAGCAGCAGCTTGCTCAGTACGAGTTGGGTTCTGTGCCGTCAAACCTTGTTGACTTGCGGCCTGTGATAGTTGCTGAGCAAACCCTGTATCACTGCTTTGACTCGCCCCCTGCTTCCCGTCTGTTGCGGCTAATTTGCCTACAGCACCCGCCGCTTTCGCTCCCATTACCGCTTTTAGCATAGCTTGTTCACTAACTATTGGTGTAGAAGCGACTTGCTGAAGTTGACTCGCAGCCAGCTCATTGGGCAAAGGCACTGCCGCAGCCTGTTGCGTAGCTTGAAGATGGTGCTGAGCCGCCGTGACTTGAGCACTTGATGTATGTAATGCTTGCTGAACCGATTGTGCCACTGCAGCTTGCTGTGCTTTAGGTTTTGCATCCGGTTGAATCTGTAACTCATCAACACCCACATCCGCCGCTGAGACCGCCCATGGGATTGCCGAAGAACCAGAAACTGCTGTGGCTGCAACCGTTGGTTCAATAGCACTTTCTGTTACAACTTCACTGCCAGCCAATTGTGATGGCGAAGCATTCGACTGTAGTTTTTTTTCAGCATTAGGCTTTACTGGCTCTGTCTGATTGGTTTCATTACCTTGAACCACGGTAATTTGTGCCTGTGCTTCGGCTCTTGCCGCTTCAACAATCTGCTCGATCTCTTTATCAGACAAGCCTTGGGTTTTCAGTTCATGTTTTAGCTGTTCAATTTCAGGACTGGTTAACTGAGCTTTATCGCTATTCCTCTCAGTCACTCCAGCCATAAGAGCCACCGCGCCTGCTGCAGCCACGACCAGCTCATCATCACCTGGATTATCGGAAGCTGTCACAGCTTCCTGACCATCTTCAGATTCAATAAAGCGCTTCGCACTTTCAGGAACCATCACTTGCTGCTCCACAGATTGCTCAGCCATCAAGTGTTCTTGTGCTTTGATGCTTTTCTTATTCTCAGTGTCAGTAACATCCACATCCGTCTGTGTTTCACCTTGAGTCTGCCTTTGCACAGCAGAAGCGGCTGTGTTTAACGTTTCCGCCTGCTCTTCTTCGCTAACGTTGTGAGCCTTCTGTTGCTGTGAAGAGCTTACTTCTTGTGTCGCCAACTCAGGTTGTTGTGGCAACTCATTGCCGTCCTTAGGTTGAAGGACTTTACTGGCTTTGTTTAAACGACCAAGCAACTCCCCATTTTCAGACACAATCTTCTCAGCATCACCTTCTGTTGAGTCATTAGACTGGCTTTTCGTTGATGCCTCAGTTTCTACTTTAACTTTAGAGGCTGGTTTATTCTGCTCTTGATCTATCGCTAACAATTCATCAGTTGAAGAGCCCTTGGTCCCCTTAGTGATCACTTCCCCAGACTCTAACACCTCGTCTTCATCGGCACTGACACTCTTACCATCACCCGCCTCTTCCTCTCCGACTGCAGATTCAACTGTCATTGATTCTGCGTCTGAAACCTTTTCTCCACCGGATTCACCTTTAATAAAAGCGGCCAACTTAGAAAAAAAACCTTCAGACGGTTTCGCCTCTTCACTCGAACCAACGGACTGAGAGGATGCGGTCGACATTTTCGGGGTGTCAGAAGCCGGAGTTAGGTTTATATTCATAAATAGATACTCGCGCGTAATTGAGGGAGCAGTCGCGGCCTGTTACTTAGAATGCTTTGAAGCGGCAACTCATCATTTAACGAAACAGAACTGCAAGAAGTGCGCCAATCGAATAGATAATAAGAATAAGTATGTGAAGTTAGTTCGAAGTCCGGCGGGAGTATTGCAGAGTAGAAAACTCGTCCATTTGTTTTTGCTCACGAACATTTTGTAAACGCTCTTTTTCTGACTGTTTTTTATCTATCAGCCACTCATAAGAACGCCTTTGTTTACGACATTCCAACCAGTTTTGCTCACAACTTTCCACTTGGGACTTAAAGTGCTCTTCTGCTTGTTTCTGCTTGGCCAGAGTTTCATCTAAGGTCGTCAAAAAACGATTAAGATGAGAGTATTGACTAGCCGTTAACCCTTGTTTGCCTCGTTCTACCAATTGATTGCAGTAGTCCAATCGGTATTTTTCTATCTGCTCTAACTGCTGATAATAGCCATCCAGTTCAACCCGCGCCTGACCAAGCGCGAGTACCGCTTGGTTTTCTCGTTCCTGAGCCTGACTCAATAAAAAATCCAGCGCATTGTCCATGGATTACGAGTCTCCTTGTAGCAGGTTACGCAGCATGTTGACACACATATCGTACGGTACCGTCTCTTTCATCGCTTGCTGTAAGTAACCATCCAGTCGAGGTTTTAATGTGAATGCACTATCAATGGCTGGGTCAGCTCCCGGCTTATAAGCACCAATCGATACCAAATCTTGATTTTTTCGACAAACTGACAGAACTTGACGCACCGCTTTGGACATCAGTATCTGCTCTTCTGAGGTAATTTGTGGCATGACACGACTGACTGACTTCTCAACATCAATAGCAGGATAATGACCAGCATCAGCCATTTCACGCGATAGCACGATATGACCATCTAGAATGGCTCGTGATGCATCGGCGATTGGGTCTTGAAGATCATCACCCTCCGTCAGAACGGTAAAGAATGCCGTGATGGAACCTTGCTCTTGACCACCATTACCCGCACGCTCAACCAAAGCAGGCAATTTTGCAAACACAGACGGTGGATAACCTTTAGTCGCAGGCGGCTCACCTACAGAGAGAGCAATTTCACGCTGAGCTTGAGCAAATCGAGTCAATGAGTCCATGAGGAGAAGCACATCTAAGCCTTGATCGCGAAAATACTCTGCAATCGTCAGGGCTGTCTGACAGCCTTTTAATCGCATCAGTGGCGACGAATCCGCTGGTGCCGCCACGACAACCGAACGCTGACGACCATCTACTCCAAGGATTTCTTCGATAAACTCTTTTACCTCACGACCACGCTCACCAATTAAGCCTACCACGACCACTTGAGCAGTGGTGCCTCGAGTCATCATCCCCAAAGTAACCGACTTACCCACACCTGAGCCGGCAAATAAACCGATACGCTGACCTTTACCAACCGTTAGCAAACCATTAATTGCCTTGATACCCACATCAAGTGGTTCTGAAATCGGCTTTCTCGCTAGAGGGTTAATGGGCTCCGCGTTAAATGCAGCCCGTTTCTCCGTATAAATAGGCCCAAGGCCATCAAGTGGATTCCCCACCCCGTCAATCACACGACCAAGCAGTTCCATCCCCACAGGTAAACCCACTTCGCTAGTTAAAGGGGTGACTTTCGCGCCCGGTAGGACACCTGTGATCTGTTCACTGGGCATTAGGTAGAGGTTATCTCCCGAAAAACCCACCACCTCAGCCTCCATCTCACCATGCATCGTTTCCACTTTGCACAGGCTACCGATAGGCGCTCGACATCCAGTCGCTTCCAATGTTAGCCCAACGACTCGAACCAGTTTTCCAGAGGCAACAGGCCGACAAGTTAGCCCTTGTGTTTGATATTGAGAAAGGCGTTCTGCCAGCGCCAACATTACTCACCACCTTGATGACGATTCACGCCACAAAAGCTCTGTAGCACACTGCGAATTCTGTCTTCAAGTCGATAATTGACGCTCGACTCACCTGCTTCAATCTGCACATCACCCCGATTGAGCGCAGGTTCAGCCATGAGTGTCCAATTACGAAATTCCAGCTCAGCTTCACCATATGAAGAGCGAATAATCTCCACATCTTCAGGATGAAGCTTCAAAGTGATCGCATGCCCTGAGATGGGTAGGGATTCAACCGACTGCTTGATAGTATCCAATACGACTTGAGGATTGGTCTGTACTTCAACATGCACAACTTCTTTAACCAGAGTCAGTACCATGTCAACCAGCTGTTTCTCAACCTGCGCATTCATCAGTTCCAAAGGCTGAGCAAACTGATTAGCCAGGTCAACGAAAGTTTGTACCTGTTGCTGAATCAGCTCCTGACCCGCTTCTATGCCTTCCGCTTTCCCTGCTTCCAAGCCTTGCAGATGACCTTCTTCGTGACCTTGCTCTTTTCCTTTGTCATAACCTTGTTTGAAGCCGGCCTCTTGACCTTGATGTAAACCGTCTTGATAAGCCTGCTGTTTGATCTGTTCAATGTCTTCTTCGGTCAGCTCTTTAGGGGCTTCATCCTCAGGTTCAGAAAAGGTAGGCATCCAGCTAGGGTCATAGTTCATTGCCGTTTCTTTCGCCTGTTTATGAGTTTCCGGCGTATAATCCGGCATTCCCCATTTCTCAGGCTTTTGGACTTGATCGTCATTATCTAAGCGCAAAAAGCCGCGCTTTCTTTCCCCAGACATAGACCTATTACCTACTTCAAATTACAAGAATTCGTCTGCGCCGCCGCCCAACATAATCTCACCAGAGTCTGCCATACGACGGGCCACAGCCAATACTTCTTTCTGTGCCGCTTCCACATCAGAGACTTTAATTGGTGGCATAGCTTCAAGATCATCACGCATCATCTCAGCGGCACGTTTAGACATGTTCTTAAAGATCTTCTCACGCAGAGCATCATCGGCACCTTTAAGTGCGCGCTGCAACGCATCTTGTGGAACATCACGCAGTAGTTTCTGAATACCTTGATCGTCGACTTCGATGAGGTTCTCGAATACGAACATAAGGTCTTGGATCTGCGTGGCCATGTCTTCATCTTGATCGCGAATTTGCTCCATCAGGATGCCTTCTACATTATTGTCCATGTAGTTCATGATTTCCGCAGCAGCCTTCAGACCACCAATCTTGGCAGCTTGAGCACCTGCTTGACCCGCAAACTGTTTCTCCATGATTTCATTCAATTCCGCCAAAGCCGATGGTTGAACTTCTTCTAGATTGGCAATTCTCATCATCAGATCAAGACGGTCACGCTCAGCAAACTGAGACAAGATTTCCGCAGACTGATCCGGCTCTAGATAAGACAGTACGATAGTTTGAATCTGAGGGTGTTCGTTGATAATGATGCTGGCAACCTGACGCGGGTCCATCCACTTAAGTGAATCCAAGCCCTTCGAGCCTGTTCCAAGCAGTATTTGGTCAACAAGATTATTGGCTTTATCTTCACCAAGGGCAGCAACCAAGGCATTACGCATAAAGTCTTCACTGCCCATACCAATATTGGTGTATTTTTGAATGTCTTCCAAGAAAGCACGGTGTACCGCACCGACCTTATCTTGGCTTAGGTCAGCAGCGCGAGCCATAGCACTACCAACGCGTTGTACTTGTTTCGGTTCCAAGTGACGAATGATACCGGCAGCGTCTTCCTCATTTAAACTCAATAAGAGGATCGCCGCGCGCTCTTCGCCCGGTATACTTTCTATATCCACGGTGTTGTCTACAACTTCGCCACCGCCTTCTCCCTGTGGTACGACTTCGTTAGGCATCTTCCATCCAGTTCTTCACTACTTGTGCCGCCAGTTCTGGCTCGTTAGCAACCAGCGCACGAACTGCTTTCAACACATCTTCATCTTTATGGAGGTTAGGCAAGTCAATGCTAGAGCCGAACTCAAACAGCTCGCCACCATCCATATCTCCACCAATCAGGCTGGTTTCTCCATCAGCACCAATTGGCAACCCATCTGGTCCGTATAGTTGGTCATCATCGTCATCCGAAGCAGGGTTGAGCAATTTCTTCATGGCTGGGCGAACTAGAACCAACACAACGACTATGATAACCAACGCACTTGCAAACCAACGCACCCAATCGTTGAAGTTAGGGTGCTCCCAGAGAGGGACATCCGTTAGCACTTCAATTTCAGGTTCAGCAAACTGCATACTCAACACATTAAGTAAATCACCACGACTTTCATCAAAACCAACCGCACCAATCAGCACTTGGCGAATTGACTGTAACTCAGCATCCGACAGAGGTTGATAAGTCGTCTCACCACTCTCTGGATTAACAGATGCACGGTTTTTTATCGCGACAGCGACCGTTTGGCGATTAACAATCCCCGACTGACGACGTTCGTGACTGATTGTTGTATCCAGTTCAAAGTTACGTGTGGCTTCTTTATGCACAGAACCCTGGCCCATTAAAGAGCCATCTTTCATTTGAGCTACGTCTTGCGGAATGGACGCATCCGCCGGAGGTTGGTTACTCAGCGCACCCGGTACACCCGCCACCACGTTACCATTATTATAGTCTTCCAGTGTGTATTCACTTCGAGTCGAAGGGGTGTTCGGGTCGAAGCTCTTACGCGTTTGCTCTATCGCACTGAAATCCAGCTGAATATCTACTTGTGCGGTGTAGTTTCCAAACCCAAGAATCGGGATAAGGACAGAATCAATTTTATCGCGCAGTGCTTGTTCTTGCTTACGCTCGAGCTCATGCTCTTTACGGCGTGCAGCCGAAGCTGGGTCTTGCGAACCAGAGCTGAGCAATCGACCATGTTGGTCAGTGACGGTAATTCGAGTGGGTTTCATACCTGGAACAGCACTAGCCACCATATCAACCACAGAGTCGACCTCTTCCTGTTTAAGCGAGGTTCCAGTACGCAAGGTTAAAAATACCGACGCCGAAGCTTCTTGGTTGTGACGAACAAAGACACTTTGTTTTGGTAATGCCAGTAACACTCGTGCTTTGCGTACTTGTGTCATCTCTTCAATGGCTTTGGCTAACTGGCGCTCACGGCTTAACTTGAGCCGTTCTTGCTCTAGACGTTGGGAAACACCAAATCCCATATCTTGCATCAGTATTTCGTCGCCAGCTTGCTTTTCATTGTTTAAGCCGGCACGAACCATATTTAACTTGAGGGAGTTGTATTCACTGGATGGAACAGAGATGGTATTACCGTCCAGTTTATAGTTGACCTTCTGCTGGTCTAGATAATCGAGAACGGGAATCAGCTCTTCCGTCTCATAAGCACCAAGCGGACGCATTTCCGGCTCTCTTACCCAGAAAAACAACATCACAATCAAGGCAACACAGATTGAAATAGAAAGAACTAGGACAACCTGTCGAAGGAGATCCAGATCCCCCACTGCCATATCAAATTTGGATGTACTTTGCTCGTCCAAATCTGGGTTCTGAACATCAGTATCCATCTCTGATGTTGCAACCATCGCGGTATCAGGACCACCATCCGATACTGCAAGATCCGTTGATTGATTTTGCTCTGCCACAGACTATACCTATCACTTAAACTGGCATGTTCATCAATTCTTTGTACGCTTCAACAAGCTTGTTACGTACCTGAATCGTTGCCTCAAAGGCCACACTGGATTTATTGCGGGCAATCATCACATCAGAAAGAGACACATCCTGATCACCACGATCAAATCGCATTTGTAAATTGCCTGACGTTTTTGATAATCCATTCACGTTATTGATGGCATTGTTGAGCAAGTCACCAAAATCCGCTCCCACTGTATGACCAGTTGCGGCAGGTTTAGTGTTCGCTGCTTCGAACATCATTGCTTGCATTTCGCTTTGAAAACCATCAACTCTCATTGAACACCTCGGACGTCAACTCTTTGACTACAATTATTGCTATAACTATGACGCTGCAATCTACATGCCATATCAATGTGAGCGCCGAAAATAACACGTTAGTTTGGAATATCAATCCCCGCATCACGCATTTTGGCTAACTTGTAGCGCAATGTACGTGGGCTAATACCTAGCTTTTCAGCCATTTCTTTTCGACGACCGTTACACTCAGCCAAAGTCTCGAGAATAATGGCATATTCTTGCTCTCGCAGTTCACCACCAAGGCCTGCACTAGAGGCAAACGCATTGTCAGGCTCAGCGATTGGCTTAATATTGGGCGCAGTGATTTCACCTGTTTCAACAACATGCTGTAAGCTACCCGCATCTTGCCAATCTAAGCCTTCAAGTAAAATATGGTCACTCCCTACGTTACCATTTTCACTAAGAATCAATGCACGCTGAACGACATTATCAAGCTCACGGACATTTCCTGGCCAAGAGTAAGCCAGTAACTTATTCATTGCACTCGCTGAAAGGGTTGGGACAGGTAGACCAAGCTTCTTGCAATGACGCTCTATAAGGTGATTAGCTAGAGGCTCGATATCGCCTTTGCGTTCACAAAGCGCTGGCCACGCTAACGGGAATACATTCAGGCGATAGTATAAATCTTCTCGGAAGTTGCCTTCCTGAACATACAACTTTAGGTCTCGGTTACTGGTGGCCAAAACTCGAACATCAAGCTTGATACTCTTTCGGCTTCCTAAACGCTCAACTTCACGTTCTTGCAAAACACGCAATAACTTAGCTTGAAGGTTTAAATCCATCTCGCTGATTTCATCCAGCAAAATAGTGCCCCCCTGTGCTTGTTCAAACTTACCTGGGCACGCCTGAACAGCGCCTGTAAAAGCGCCTTTTTCATAACCAAAAAGAGTCGCTTCCAGCATATTGTCTGGAATGGCAGCGCAGTTAATCGCCACAAATGGGCCATCTTTACGGTTTGATGCGTTATGAATGTAGCGCGACATCACTTCTTTACCAGAGCCACTCGGCCCCAAGACCATTACACTAGCGTCTGTTTTCGCCACTTTGTCTGCCATTGCTAACAGCTTTAAACTTTTTTCATCGGCAACAACGGCATCGCCATTATCATCAGATTTGATCGGCGCATAACGACTTACCATGTTCAGTAACACTTCCGGCGCAAATGGCTTAGCCATATAGTCTATCGCGCCATCTTTCATAGCTGAGACCGCATCTTCAATGTTGGCGTACGCCGTCATCAGTAATACAGGTAAGTTTGGCCAATGCTGCTTGATATTGCGCAGCAGTGCCAGACCACCCATGCCCGCCATTTGCACATCAGAGACGACAATATCTACCTCATGCGCCTTAAGCTTGACTAAGGCATCTTCAGCGCTATCCGCTTCCAACCACTCATATCCAGCCAGTGCTAGGGTATCGACCAAGGCTTCGCGTAGACCTTCATCATCTTCTACGATTAGTACTTTGCTTTGTGCCATTATCCTTCTCCTGTCATTACATCGTGATCAGCTTGCGGAGTACGCTCTAAAGGAATACAGATGGTAAAACATGCACCATCACCTTCCTCAGAAATCAGTTCTAACCTTCCATCGTGAGCACGACATACCATTTGCACAACTGCCAAACCCAATCCTGTGCCTTGGGAGCGTGTGGTAAAGAAAGGCTCCATTATTTGATTATGTAGTTCCTTCGGTACACCTGGGCCACTGTCCTGTACCGAGATCTTCAATTCGTTGTTTACCGGACGGAAAAAAACATCAACTTGTGATTGTTTACCCGCAATTTGAATTGCGTTCATCACCAAGTTGCTCAGTGCAGATGCCACCGCATTCGCATTGCCAAACAATTGTGTCTCTTCTTTTTCCACTTCAAGATGATAATCAATCTGGCTATTTTTCAGTGCCGTTTCCACCATAGGAGAGAACTCTGAAACCAACTCTGAAATGGTAAAAGGCTTGACCACTTTGTTGTCGCCTCCTTTCGCAAACAACAACATATCGTTGACCTGTTTTTCAAGATCATGCAGACGATCCATCAGCTTACTTTGAAAACGATCTTTGGTTGCGAGAGGTAGATTTGGCGCCCCCAAATTTGAGGCGTACAACATCGCACTGGAAAGAGGTGTTCTGACCTGGTGCGCTAATGAAGCCACCATACGACCTAAGGAAGACAAACGCTGCAAATCACTGATTCGAGATTGTAATAGGCGGGTTTCCGTCAAATCTGTAATCAGGATCAATTGCCCAGTCGTGGAAGCTGAGATCGCCAGCCTCACTTTACGACCGTTGCGAAGCGAGATCTCATGGCCATCATCTTCACGTGGTGCAAAAGCTTGTTGGATAACTTCAAACCATTTCTGTCCAATTAGCGGCATTTCCAATAAACGCTGCGCTTCTGGGTTTGCCTCGTGAACAACACCTTGAGTATCAAGCAAAATCACACCAGCCGGCATCACATCTAATACCTGCTTATAACGTTCAACTTGTTCTTCAAGAGTTCCTAGCGGTTGCTGATTCATGATCGCTTGGGCTGAGTCCATGTCGTATTTCTGCCTTAAAAACTACAATAGCCTGAAATGCAAGAAGCACGCCAGGCTATTTTATATAATTTTCAGACACTTAATGTACAGTCGATATTTTGACAGCGCCGATATTATGCAACTTACCGCTGCACATTATACTTTCTCATCTTCTCCACTAGCGTGGTTCGACGCATACCAAGCATGTCAGCAGCACGAGCAACAACACCACCTTGAGCTTCCAAAGCTTGGTTGATCATATTGATCTCTAACTCTGCCAACATCTCTTTAAGGTTGACCCCTTCAGGAGGCAATTCCTGCGGAGTATTGGAGTTTTCGTGTAAACCATCAGCTTCATCAAGGCTGAAATCTTCAGAGAAAATGTCCTGCAATACATCACGTTCTTGCTCCTCAACTGAAGCAAACACGTTATATTCAGGCTGAAACTCAGGAATATCACTATAGCGATACTTGGTTGGCAAATGGTTAACATCAACCAAGCTATTCGGATAGAGAATAATCATTCTCTCAACAAGGTTGGCTAACTCTCGTACATTTCCCGGCCAGTCATGTTCCATTAATGAATTGATCGCTCGCGGTGTAAAGCAAATTGGCTGAGCGCCCTCGGCTTCCATACGCGTCATCAGCTCTTGCAACAACAATGGAGTATCTTCAATACGATCGCGTAGCGCAGGCATCTCGATTGGGAACACATTTAAGCGATAATAGAGATCCTCACGGAACGACTCATCATCAATCATGGTTTCTAAGTTGCGATGAGTGGCCGCGATGACACGCACATTGACTTTAATCGTAGTATTACCACCAACTCGCTCAAAACATCTTTCTTGAAGTACACGGAGCAACTTAACCTGCATCGGCATTGGCATATCGCCGATTTCATCAAGAAATAGTGTCCCACCTTCCGCAAGTTCGAAGCGCCCTTTACGAGACGTTATCGCTCCAGTAAAAGCACCTTTCTCATGGCCAAACAACTCACTTTCAAGAAGATCCGGTGGGATAGCTCCACAGTTAATTGGTACAAATGGCCCATTTCGACGAGCAGAGTGATAATGAATATTACGAGCAACGACTTCTTTGCCGGTACCGGAATCGCCTAAAATAAGCACATTTGCTTCAGTGGCGGAGACCTGTTCAATCAGGTGGCGAACTTCTTTAATGCCAATACTTTGTCCCACTAGACTGCGAAACAGAGTGTTCTTGCGCGAAGAAGATACATTGACGCCTTTACGGCCTAGAAAGTCCTTGCAATGACGCAGCGCTTCACTTAGCTGGGGATAATTAAGAGGATATTCCAGTTCGCCAACATAATTCGTCATTTCTTCAACTGGATAAGAATGCGTTCCCGCGATAAGTAAAGGAATATGATTTGCCTGAGAGAGCTGAGAACTCAATTGAGTTGAAAAGTGATTATTTTGCAGCGAACCGACAATACATCCAGCCCACACATCTGACCAGTTAACGTCGTTCAGCTGCGCGGAACTTATCGCCTCACATTGCTCTCCGACAAATTCTAATATATTACTCAGATTGATGCGCGCTTGAGCATCATCTTCAATTACGAGCAGCTTTGCTAAACCTTGCATAGGTGAGAATTATTGCCTTTATCTTGAAACGTTGTGGCTGTTATTTCTGTCTCTAACACTAATTTAACTATAGAACAGGATTAGTGATAAACAATTCATAAAATTCAGCAACAAAATAAGCCACTAGGCTACTAAGTGGCTTCTATTCTATTTGATAAAAAAATAAAGGCAACCAAGCAATTAGGTGATGTGACGTTTGCCCAAAAGCTTTTTATGCAAGATATTTCAATACAACCTTATAAGTTTAACTTATCGCTTAAATTCCAACATCGGTTGCAGTCAGGTTATGGTATTCAGGCGGAATCTGTTCCCAAGCGGATTTAATCTCGCGAATGATCTCAATCACATCATCTAGAGGTTGAGGATCGTTCTTGTGATTCGCCTCAGTTATTTGGGTGATCATGAACTCGTATAACTGATCTAGGTTCTGAGCAATATCACCACCATCATCCATAGATAGGCAGCTACGTAGACTAATGATGATGTCTAGGGCTTTACCCAGCCTCTCACCTTTGACAGGTATATTCCCCTGCTCCATTGCCGCTTTGCCCTGAATTAATCGCTCGATAGCCCCTGCCATCAGCATCTGAACAATTTTATGCGGGGAGGCAGCACTGAGCTGGCTATCTACCGATACCTTCTTGTAAGCCTGTAATGAACCACGCATAACAATCCTCTTTTATATAAATTTCTTGTACTGCTGCACCGATTTATTGCCGTAGCGGTACTTCTTCAAATTACTGCCAAGTTGAGTCGTTTTCTTTTGCATCATCTCGACAGTCAACTGAGTGCGTTTAATAGCACTCTGCCATTCTGGCAACTGAGCTAACTCTTGGTGCTCACTAATAGTACTGATCAAGGTTAGCAATATCTGTTCCCTTTTATCGACCAGTTCAACGATTTCTTCAGTATTAATGTCTGCTGATGAAAGACCACTTACAATATCGTGATCAATATCACCTAAAAATGCGACTTGTGCCAAAAAATCATCCACCCAGTGCATTCATCATACCTGCTAATTGGGACTGCATCTTACTCGTTGCATCCTGCATCGCCGTAAATTTGGCGTGTGTACGTTTCTCTAGACTTTCCATACGGCGATCCAAAGACGCCTGATCATCTTCAAGGCGGTAATTTTGTTCCACCATACTACGCTCACGAGTGCGAATTGAGCCAGTCACCCCCGTAATCCCTTGAATCGCATCTTCGACTTTTTTCGCAAAACCTTGGTTCCCACCAAAAAAGTCTTCCAACTTATTAAAGTTATTATTTAACTGACGATCCAACATCTCATAGTTAATCTCCAGCGTTCCCTGACGCGTCGTGGTAATACCAAACTCAGTCAAGGTTTTTAAATCATCAGGAGCTGGCTCCACATCGGATGAAAAAACAGATTTTAAGCGAGAATCCGCGCTGCGCACGACGCTGTCACCCGCTAATGGACCAGCAGCTCCAGTTCTAGGGTCGACTCCAGATAACTCTTGGGAGACCTGATAAAATTGGTTATACGCGGCAACGAATTGCTCAATATCATCACGAACGCCTTGACGATCATATTCAATATCAATTTCCGAAGGTGTTTTTCCTCGCTCTGAGCGGCCTTTAAGGGTCAGATCAACGCCTTCAATAGCATCTTCTATGATGTTGTTATCACTCGATAATTGTGCCACACCATCCAACAACACCTTAGAATCCTGCGCTGCTTGAACTTGAGTCATACCGCGGTAAGCATCAAAAGACTCTTGAGCAGATTTAAGATCCGCTTGTGCTTGATCAATACGCTCTAAATATTCCCTTTCTTCTTTAGGCAGTTTGGCACGTTCAAGCTCTTTCGCTTGTTCTGGAGTCAGTTCGCCCGCTAGTACTTTCGCTTCAAGGGCTGCTTTTTCCTGAGCCAGCTTATTTTCAATCTCTGCTTGTCGAGCATCCAATGCCGCCTGCGCTTCTTTTGGCGTGACATAAGAGTCTGTCAATGTACCTGAAGCCGTGATACTCCAACCAGGGATATCTGGTGCTTTTTCCAGCGCTTTGGCATCAAGTTGAGGTTCTGGCTCCCAGTAAGAATCGAGCAGAGTACCTGAAGCAGTTGCAGTCCACCCAGGAATGCGCTCTTCGGGTTTGAGGTATTTATTGGCTTCCGCACCAGCGGCGGCGGCCGCTGCAGCTGCTGCATCTGAAAGTTCGTTACCAGCACTGGCATCTTTAGCCGCATTCGGATCAGCGGCAATTGCCGCTTGTTTAGAGCTGTCGGCAATCTCTTGATCGACAACCTTTGCCGCTTTGACATTGTTCTCAGCAATGCGGTCAGCAATCTCTTGCTCTTCTGGTGTAAGAGGTTTGAGCAAATCCTGCGCAGCAGCACGGGCTTGCTCAAGATCTTTAACTCGTTGCTCTAGAGTTTTGTATTCAAGCCTTTTCAGAAGGTTGTCTGGCGCTGATTCAACACTCAGTTTGAGAGCGTTTTGCTCACCAGAATTGCTTGACGCAACGATAAGTCGAGGGCCTTCGACATCGTTGATAACCGATGCCCGAACGCCGGGATTGGTTTTGCTACCATTGATACCGCGAACAATATCAATCAGTTTTGAGTTTTCCTGCACCTCTATAGTGAACTTTTTATCACCAAGAGAAATCTGCAGCTTACCCGGGCCAAACTTTGCGTCTTCCGGTAATACATCAGACGCAATCTTATGGCTTTGGGCAAGCTGCAACACATCGATAGCATATCTACCAGCGATAGCTTCAGTGGTTGCCGTCGCAGAAACAACGGTATCATCCGTAGACTCTACCTTTCTTGCGGCGAAAGCTTTCTCCTGACGAAAGCTCGCCATCAAGTTTTTCATCGTATCCAACGACTCTCTGAGCCGCCCGTAGGCACTGATACTGGAATCAATTTTGTCACGCTCATTGTCGATACGTTGCTGCTTAGGCACACGCTCCGAATCGACAATTTTGCTGACCATGGCATTGATATCCATGCCAGAATTCATCCCTACTGGGCCAAAGCTCATTCAATCACCTCAAAATACGATCAAACCGTCTGGTTCAACAGCCCCGATGAATAACGGGCTGTCTGATCCCTCAGGCGTCGCAGTATTTCTAACATTTCCTCATCGGGTATCTGACGAATGATATCGCCAGTATCCGCTTCATAAATAGTCACTACATCCCTTCCCGACTCTTCATCGACTCGAAAAGATAGGCCAGTATTAATGGATGAAATAAACTCATTCATTTGCTGAACCATCCGCTGCCGCTCTTCCCTATTAAGCTTTTCACGTTGCTGAGACGCTTCTATAGCTTGATTAACAGCTTCTGCGGCTTGCTCCCTGACTTCGGACGTAGATACCTGTTCTTTTCGTGAGGAAACTTGCTGTGCACCATCATATTTTGAAGCAAATTTAGTGCCACTTTCTGAGCCGTAAGGCTGGACGTTCGATGTGTAGGATGGTATTTCCATAACAATCTCCCTTCCACCTTATAGGTTGGTAATCCTGTTACCGACCAATAAGCTCGCTCGAACCTATCGATTAACCTAACAAGCTAAGAGCTGCTGATGGTGATTGTTTTGCCTGCGCCAGTACCGAGGTACTTGCTTGTTGCAAAATCTGCGACTTAGTCATCTGAGTCGTTTCTTTTGCATAGTCGGTATCCCGGATACGGCTACGAGACGCATTAACGTTCTCGTTGATGTTATCCAAGTTGCTGATCGCATGGCTAAAACGGTTCTGGAACGCACCCAACTCCGCACGCTGACTGTCTACTGTTTTCAAAGCACCATCAATAACGGAAACCGCCATTTGTGAGCCCGCCACCGTAGATACATCAACATCGGCTACCGTTTTATTCTCAGCGGCACCAAACCCAATGTCACCGCCTAATGCACCACCAATGGTAACGTCAGTTGCTACTTTGTTATTCGCTGCGAACAACTGTAGTTTACCTTCTTCACCGACCGACGCTTTCACGTCTTCACTTTGACCATTGATATAGGTCGCAAGCTGCTCGATGTCGTCACCCACCTTAGCATTTATGGTTAACTGTTTCGCTTCCCCATGTACATCAGTATAGTCCAGAGTCAGATCGGTTGAACCCTGAGAGACGGTCCAATCATTATCTTTACCCTGTTGCGCAATATAAGCTTTACCACCCATTCCTGAAGTATCTGAACGCATATTGCCCATAGTGAGCATCACTGCTTCACCTGAACTCGCACCGATCTGGAATGACTGACTACCAAATGTACCATTAAGCAATTTGTTACCACCAAACGAGGTAGTTTCTGCGATACGGTTTAATTCGTCGTTAAGCGCTGTCACCTCTTCCTGAATCGCAATTCGCTCCGAACGTGAGTTCGAACCATTTGACGATTGCAGCGACAAGTCACGCATACGTTGAAGGATGTTGGTTGTCTCATTCATTGCACCTTCAGCAGTTTGGGCAATGGAGATACCGTCGTTTGCGTTTTTCACCGCCATGTCTAGGCCACGACTTTGCGATGTTAAACGGTTGGAAATTTGCAGGCCTGCAGCGTCATCACGAGCACTGTTTATTTTGTAACCCGATGATAGACGCTCCATCGATCTCTGCATGCCGTCAGCAGCACCATTAAGGTATCGCTGAGCAGTCATCGCAGACACATTGGTGTTTACGTTAATTGCCATATTGATCTCCTTAGGCATTAAGGGTGATGCACTTCAGCGACTCTCACCTCACTTTGGTGCATCTCATTTCTCTCAGTCTTTTAACGGCGGAGAAAATATATCCTTTAGAGATATTTTTAAAAAAATGTCTGTGACAGGCATAATAAAACAACAAAAATGTTTAAAATCAATGAATTATACATACAAAAAAATCCAGCCGAAGCTGGATTTTTTTCAAGGTTTTCAGACTTAGCCAAGAAGGTTTAAAGCTGCATTTGGCGTTTGTTTCGCCTGAGCAAGAATCGAACTTGATGCCTGAGAAAGAATTTGAGACTTAGTCAATGCTGTTGTTTCTTTCGCAAAGTCTGTGTCTTTGATTCGACTCTTAGATGCATTCACATTCTCGTTAATGTTATCTAAGTTGCTGATTGCATGGCTAAAGCGGTTTTGGAACGCGCCCAGTTGAGCACGGTGACTATCTACATATTTCAGTGCCGAGTCAATAATTGCCACAGACTCTTGAGCGCCACCCACTGATGTTACGTCAATGCTATCCACAGTCACTGCTTGACCTTGGCCCATGCTTAGCTCACCAGCCAGACCGCCTCCAAAACTAACTTCACCTTCGACTTTGTCTGTGCCAGCGAAGATTTGCAATTGCCCTTCTTCGTCCACTGATGCTTTAACCATATCAGTTTGACCATTGATGTATGTCGCTAGCTCCTCAATATCATCACCTTCTTTCGCATTGATATTAATAGTTTGCTGTTGACCATCTATATCCGTCAATGTGATAGCGAGGTCGTTTGCACCGGCCTGTACGGTCCAATCTTTATCTTTACCATTTGCAGCTTGGTAGCTTGTACCACCCATGCCAACGTTGTCTGAACGCATGTTGTTCAACGTCAACATAACCGCTTCACCGTTATCGGCACCAATTTGGAAAGATCTCGTCGCATAAGTACCGTTTAGTAGTTTATTACCACCAAAAGAGGTTGTCTCTGCGATACGATTAAGTTCGTCATTTAATGCTGTCACTTCTTCCTGAATCGCAACACGCTCTGATTTAGAGTTAGATCCGTTCGCAGATTGTAGCGAAAGATCACGCATACGTTGCAGGATGTTTGTGGTTTCATTCATCGCACCTTCAGCAGTTTGCGCGATAGAAATACCGTCATTCGCGTTACGTACTGCAACATCTAGACCGCGGCTTTGCGCATTCAAACGATTAGAGATCTGTAGACCTGCGGCGTCATCTTTAGCGCTATTAATTTTAAAGCCAGAAGATAGACGTTCCATTGACGTTTGTTGTGCATTGTTCGCGCTATTTAGGTAACGCTGTGCTGTCATTGCTGCGACGTTAGTGTTTACATTCACTGCCATGGTGATTTCTCCGTTTGATTTTCCGATGTAACCGGTTTCCGACGTCTCGGAAAACCAAAGTAGTTCTCTCAAAGTTACTTTTATTAACGGCTCAATCTCGAAAATCTTGAGCTCTTTCTTTCATTTTTTTTGAAAAAAGTGTGTTAAGAGAGGAAAAATTGACCAAATCAAAGAAACACAAAGAAAACCGTTTATTTTTGCTAAAGCTTTATCTGACTCAGTCGATAGTATTTTCTTTTTTTGATAATTAACCCAATAAAGTAAGGGCAAGGTTGGGCTGCTGTTTAGCCTGTGCCAAAATTGATGTGCTAACTTGCTGTAAAATCTGTTGCTTAATCATTTGGGTGGTTTCCTTGGCATAATCGGTGTCCTTTATACGGCTATTCGATGCAGCCAAGTTTTCATTGATATTCCCAAGGTTATTAATTGCATGATTAAAGCGATTTTGCATTGCTCCCAATTCAGCGCGGTGACCATCGACATACTTAAGTGCAGTATCTATCACAGAGACAGCCCGCTGGGCACCACCCACTTTGGAAATATCTAAGTTATCAACCGCTTCATACCCAACGAGACCAATTTGAAGCTCAGTAGCAAGGCTGCCAGAAAAAGAAAGGGTGCCTGAAGTGTCTTTGCCTGCCATAAAGAGCTGCAACTGCCCCTCTTCATTTACAGACGCCGAGACTTTATCGGTTTGGCCGTTGATATAGGTAGCCAGTTCTTCAATGTCATCACCCACTTTGGCTTCAACTTGAATTAACTCCTGCTGACCTTGGGCGTTAGTGTACTCCATTACCAACATCTGACTGCCTTGAGAAACCTGCCAATTACTGCCTGTTTTTTCCGCGGCTATATAACTAAAACCTCCCATATCCAAGCTATCCGACCGCATGTTTTTCAGTGAGACTTGAACCGCTTCACCGGAGCTAGCACCAATCTGGAAAGATGAACTAGTGAATGAGCCATTGAGCAACTTTCGGCCACCAAAAGAGGTCGTTTCGGCAATTCTGTTCAATTCATCATTCAAAGCGGCCATTTCTTCCTGTAATGCGTCTCTTTCTGCTCGGCTATTTGAACCATTCGCTGATTGTAGTGAAAGATCACGCATACGTTGAAGAAGGTTGGTCGTCTCATTCATGGCGCCTTCAGCGGTCTGCATAATCGAGATGCCGTCGTTGGCATTACGCATCGCCACATCCAAACCACGCATCTGAGACTCAAGTCGATTGGAGATCTGCAACCCTGCTGCATCGTCTTTAGCACTATTAATTCGATTCCCTGAAGATAGCCTCTCCAGAGATTGATTCAACATGTCCGTCGCATTGGTTAAATAACGCTGAGCGGTCATTGCTGATACGTTGGTATTAACAGTGATGGCCATAACAGTAGATAGTCACTCTTTAATAGGATTACTTGTTATATCGGCCTAAGCCCATTTTCTTTAGCCTTTCACAGCCAAAAAAAACGAGCATTTTCTCTTAATTAAACGGATACCATTGCTGTCATAGCATTCAAATAAGGTTCATTTATTGAGTGAATTATCGGGTCGCAAGTAGATCGCCATAACGCTCAAGTTTACTCAGCCTCAAATTAGCATTGGCGATAAAGGTCGTTTTATCTTTTCCAGTCAGAGACTTAGATTGCGGTAATTTAACGGTTCTTGGATTTTTGTGCACGCCGTTGACCAAAAACTCGTAATGCAGGTGTGGACCTGTCACTCGCCCTGTACCACCTAAAGTACCAATTGTTTGACCTTGTTTCACTCTTTGGCCTGTTTTCACCTTACGTTTAGTTAAGTGCAAATACTTGGTGATATAGGTATTGCTGTGTTTGATAAACACATAGTTACCGTTGAATTGGTTGTAACTGGATTTTTGTACGATACCATCGCCTGCCGCCCAAATAGGGGTTCCAACTGGAGCTGCGTAGTCCGTGCCTCTATGTGCGCGCACCTTACCAGTGACAGGATGACGACGACGCGGATTAAAGTTTGACGACACCCGGCGGAAATCGAGGGGCGAGCGCAAAAATGCTTTCTTCATTGCACGGCCATTCTCGTCGTAGTAGTTGCCATTTTTATCGTTGAGAATTGCTTTGAAAGTATCGCCTTGGTTAGTAAAAATCGCCGCAATAATCTTGCCACGTCCAACAACTTCCCCTTCGACCACACGCTCTTGATAAAGAATTTCAAAATGATCTCCTTTGCGGATATCAAGAGCGAAATCAATGTCCCAACCAAAAATACCTGCCAGTTCCATGATCTGGTTGGCCGTCAAACCAGCACCCACACCTGCATTCCAGAAGTTAGACGTAATGTCGGCCTCTGCATAGTTGTATTGGTAATGCACTTCCTTCTTGTCTAGCGATGAAGTAAAGCCTTTATCTGAACGGGTAATCAAAAAGGTTTCGTAGGCACTGAGCTGACGTTGAATTTGAACCAACTGATTATTGGTATCAAAGCCAAATTGAAATGAATCACCAGGTCGGACACGAGTCAGCTGTCGTTTAATTTCATCACTGGTAGTCGTGAGATCATAGAGAAGCCGAGATGACAAACCCGCACGTTGGAAGAGCAATGCCATGCTGTCACCAGAACCTATGGTATGTTTCTCCCAGCGTAACGCTGCTGTCGTATTTTCAGAACGCGAAGAAACCAATGTATCCGCATTGATAGAAATAGGATAGTGCTCTCCGACCTTATATCGTTTTTCGTCCGGTCTGAGATCTTGAGGTGATGGTAGAAACAGCGCGATGACAATCAATGCACTAAATAAGGTGATACAGGCTCGGTGCATCCATGGAAGTCGAGCGAAAATAGACAACATTTATGTTCGTTCTACAAAATTCAGTAAAAATAGTCAGCTGTTTAGTCTAACTGGTTTCAAAAAGCATCGCTATTCAAGTAAGATGGGAAATTACCAAATTTTTGCCAAATCTGTGGGAGTGAACAAGAATGGCGAGCATTGAAGCTGCACTGGCCGAGATTAAACGCGGCGTTGAAGAGCTAATTCCAGAAGAAGAGCTGATTGAAAAGCTAAAAGAAAATCGTCCTCTACGTATCAAATTGGGTGCCGATCCAACTGCTCCGGACATTCACCTAGGCCACACGGTTATTTTCAATAAGCTACGCTTGTTCCAAGAGCTAGGTCATGAAGTTACCTTCCTTATTGGTGACTTTACAGCAATGGTTGGTGATCCAACGGGTAAGAACACCACTCGCCCACCACTAAGCCGTGAAGATGTACTGCGTAATGCTGAAACATACAAAGAGCAGGTATTTAAAATTCTAGACCCTGCGAAAACCAAAATTCAATTTAACTCTGAATGGTTGTCTGAATTAGGTGCCGAAGGCATGATTCGCCTTGCTGCTAACCAGACCGTTGCACGTATGCTGGAACGTGATGATTTCAAAAAGCGTTACGCCGGTGGTCAGCCGATTGCTATTCATGAGTTTATGTATCCATTACTCCAAGGCTGGGACTCCGTTGCAATGGAAACCGACGTTGAACTAGGCGGTACCGACCAGAAATTTAACCTGTTAATGGGTCGCGAACTGCAAAAAGCTAATGGGCAGAAACCGCAAACAGTTCTTATGATGCCATTACTTGTTGGCCTAGACGGTGAAAAGAAAATGTCTAAGTCTGCCAACAACTACATTGGTATCAGCGAAGCGCCAAGTGAAATGTTCGGTAAGATCATGTCAATCTCCGATGATTTGATGTGGAGTTACTACGAGCTTCTGTCTTTCCGTCCTCTTGAAGAGATTCAAGCGCTCAAGGCGGGGGTAGAATCAGGTAAGAATCCACGTGATGTTAAAGTTGCTCTAGCGAAAGAGATTATTGCTCGCTTCCACAGCGAAGCTGATGCAGATGCGGCAGAACAAGAGTTCGTCAATCGTTTTGCTAAGAACCAAATTCCTGATGAAATGCCAGAATTTGCTTTTGATGCCGGTCTTCCTGTGAGTAATATTTTGAAAGAAGCAGGGCTGTGCGCTTCAACTTCAGAGGCGATGCGCATGGTTAAACAAGGGGCTGCAAAGATTGATGGTGAGAAAGTTGCCGATTCTAAGTTTTCCCCAGAAGCTGGGACTTATGTATTCCAAGTTGGTAAGCGTAAATTTGCTCGTATTACCGTGCAATAAGCTCTGATTAAAGCGATGAAAAGCGCCACATTGGCGCTTTTTTTTATACGATAAGTTTGACTAATAACCCGTGTTTTTTTCATTAAATTGACTGTAAAAAATTTTGGGGTTTGTTATCATGCCCGCGCTGCCAAACTGGCAGTTTATTCGGAGATTTTTATGAACAATACCGACCATCCTCCTAGTATGAAGGGAGAAAAATAACCCCACTTCGGTATTGGCGTTCTTCGTCTCTGCCTAAGTGGCAGAGTGACTCTTTTCTAAAGCTATCTCTAATTTTTCTCCTTCCTTTCTAGAACTCAGTTACAGGCTCATACTCAGTATGCGTTTGGCGTGTTGTACGTTCTGTAACTTGATGGTCGTTACCTACTGCCAATCGGGAGATTCGCCATGACGGTAATGAGCAATACATACATTGAAAACACCCCGCACTTTTCATCAGAAGAAATCGGGGCAGCTCGTAATGCATTTCTGCAATACGAACAAAGCCAGCAAGTTCACTTGTTGACGGTAATGTCGATTGAAGAGGCGGTGGCTATCTTGCACCACTGTTCAATTGGTTATGTCCAACAATTAATGTCAGTGCTGGAAAACGAGGGCCATGACAAGCTGGCACGGCATTATGCGCATCGGTTAGGCTTAATTCACTCTGAAGTGGAAACATCCAACAGCTATTTACGGACTTCAGTTTTGGGGCACGTAAAACAGCGTATCGGCTGGATTATTGCTTTAGCGCTACTGGGCATAGTTTCTGGGCTAATCATTGCTCAATATGAAGATACATTAAGTCAACTGGTACTATTAGCAGTTTACATGCCTGTTATTGCAGCGGCAGGAGGCAATACTGGGACTCAAGCAGCGACTTTGGTGATACGGGCTTTAGCAACAGGAGAGTTGAAAAAGCGCCAATGGTTAGCAGTATTCTGGAAAGAAAGCCGCGTGGCGCTCTGTTTGGCTTTAGCAATCGCTTTGGTCATTGTCGGCAGAGTGATGCTCTTTAGTGATGGGGCATCAACGGGAGGTTTTGCACTTACGAGTATCGCATTAGCGATTGCTATCGCGCTGTTTATTCAGGTCACAATGTCGACAACTTTAGGCGGCTTGTTACCCATCCTAGCGAGGGCATTTAAGCTGGACCCTGCTGTGTTGGTGAGCCCAGTGTTAGCATCGATTGTCGATATATCAGGAATGTGGGTTTACTTTACGGTTGTGAATCACTTCTTAGGTATTGCCTGACTGAACTTAACGATGTCTTTATAAAACAGAGTTTCAAATTGAGTGATAGCAGCGATGGTAGGTTTGCCATCGCTCTTTTTCTTTGGTGGCAGGTAGTCTGCTACATATTGTACAAATAACGTCGATGGTTTTCCTGAATGGTCTAAACCGAATCCCGCCATGTTATAACTTCCGTAAAGTGAGCCACTTTTTGCAATAAACGCCCCTTTCACTGGAGCTTTGCGCATACTTCGACGATATTTGAGCGTGCCAGATTCACCAGACTTTGGCATTAATTCGATCAGCTTTAGCTTATCGTTGTTGAGCCAGATATAGCGCAAAATTTTCGCCATGGCATGGCTGGTGAAGCGATTGTTGCGTGACAAGCCAGATCCATCAGCCAAAGGAGTAGACTCAAGATCTACCCCTGTATTGGAGAAGATAATTTGCTTAATGGCTTGAGTCCCATTACTGAAGCTGCCCGGCTGAATATAAAATCTCGCCCCGAGTGTTTTTGTCAGATTATCCGCAATCAAGTTGTCTGATTTTTTCAGCATGGTTTCAAGTAGCTTGGAGAGCGGTAACGAACTGTGGGTAGCGAGTAGAACATCACTTTCAGTATGTTTTGGCATGCCAACACGAACAGAACCTTTAAAAGAGAGATCGAGCTGATTTAACACATTATTTAACATACGTTGAGTGTAAAGCTCTGGGTTTTGTACTGCGAATTTTAACGGTAGAGGTTTGATCCGTTTAGTTAAACAACCTTGCAGCTGATAGTGATTATCTGGGGAGGAAATAAGTTCGAGGTCACACTGAGTACTTTCTTGTTGGTCTTTACTCACACTCAACGCCTGAGTGGTTACGTAGATGGGGAAATGTTCAGGCACATAAACGCGAGTATCGCCATCATCTTGAGTATATATGGAGGCTTGAACACAGTTACCATCAAGAGAAATTGCAGTTGCAGGTGCACTATAGCAAACACCTAAAATATCCCATGGCCAGCCGACAGCGCGATCGTATCCGGTAAAGGCACTGTTATCCAACCATATATCACCTTCAATATGGCGAAGCCCATTTCTTTTCGCGACGACAAACAATTGCTTTAAATCCTCAGTCGTCAGAGTGGGGTCTCCTGAAAAGTGGATGACGATGTCTTTACCCACCCGCTTGAGCTGTGTTTCAAAGCGAAATTGATCCCCTAACTCCAACTTTGCAGCTAAGGCGGTAACAAGCTTCAATGTGCTCGCAGGGGGGAAAAAAAGCTCGCGATTATGCGTATCAATTAACGTGTCTTGTTCAACAAGTGATTCGACAAGCAGAGCCGCTCTGCTGCCCTCAGGTAACTGGGCTACAGGTGTATACGCGAAAGAGGGCAATGAGAACAAAGAGATAAGAACGAACAGAGACCGTTTGAAAAGCTGCATAGCAAGGCGCCGTGAGATAGAAAAGACAGAAAGCAGTATAACCAGTAAAAAAAGCGCCCGCTATAAGCTAGCCTATTACCGCCCAAAAGACACTGGGCTGAAAACCTAACAATCGTTTGATGAGCAGCTTTAAACGGGCTTTATTACCTTTTATCTAGCTACTTAAGTTTGAGGGCCTGCAACAACTCCATTGATGGTGCAAAAAAGTACGCCCCTGTCACTGCTTCTGTAAAGCGCAGCAGCTGATCAGTTTTGCCATCGGTCTCGCCATACATACTGTCTAGCATGACTTTAAAGTTGTGAAGCGTATTGCAATAGGCAATGAAGAGCAGACCATGCTCACCTGACACGCTGCCGTAAGGTAAACTATGGCGCACAATTTTCAAGCCTTTACCTTCTTCTTTAATATCTACACGTCCAACATGGGAAGCGGCCGGTACATCGTCAAGTTCAATCGAGTCTGGCTTAGTTCGCCCAATGACCTTCTCTTGTGCAGATACATTGAGTCGGCTCCAAGAAGGTAAATCATGAACAAAGCGCTGCACCATCACATAACTGCCACCTGCTAGCGCTCCATCAGGGATAATTGCCACTTGCTCACGCTGGGCCTCTTTCGGGTTTTCTGTGCCATCGACAAAATCTGTCAGATCGCGGGAATCTAGGTAGCGGTAGCCATAGGTTTCATCAACGATAGCGACATTGTCCGATGCTTGAGCCAAAAACTGGCGCAACAAATAAAAATGCAAATCATGGCGATTCGAATGGCAGTGAATCAACACATCCACCTCAGAGCTTGGAGCAACCGTCTTACCTGTTCCAAGTTGAGGAAACTCGATCAGCTCACTTGGCATTGCTACATCACACCGTGACCAAAAAGATTGAGTGAAAGCGATAGACAATGTTAACCCCGCCCCCGGCTGTTGTTGGTTAAGTTCGTCAGCCAGCAGTGGTAGTGCTTGGATCTGTTCTAAAACAGCCGCATGGTTTTGGATAACTTTAAACAAAGTATATTGAGCGAAAGGTCCCGATTCAGGAAGAATAGCAGTTTGAGGGGTGGTCATTTTGATGTCCTCACATTGACGTAGTTGCGCTGTGTATAGTGTTTTCTTTTAGGTGCATTGATAACGTTCATCGTCAGATCAATTCGATGGTGGGAGGGAAAAGCAGTCACGTACGCTACGGCTTTTATAGACATACATCGCAAACCACAATAAGAGTAATAAGGTAGCAGCATTAGCCCAATGAAAAGCACCATGTTCAAGATAAACATGATACAGGGTCTGGACAAACTGGCCGCCAATCGCCAATAAGGTGATCCCCTTTCCCCATCCCACCAAATGACTGACCCATTGCCGCTCAGGGCTACGCAAACTGATCATCCACATTAATAAAATGCTGGGCAGCCCCATCGCTAAGCCTAAGTACAGCATCGAATGATCGGGGTAAACAATATTGAGTATTTTGGCGCCGTTTTCTCGGCTCGCACCCGCAACGATAAATACTATCCAAGCTTTAGCCAAGAACATCCAGCCCAGCCAGAGCCATTTAGGTGCGTTGAGGAAACCATGTTTATCATATTGCTCTAAAGCGTATCGCACAAACGAACCACTATGGTTAGAAAAATTACTCTCCACTTTATACCAATTAACGCATTTTTCTATTAGAGATTAACTTTGTGATGTAATGGCAAAAAGTACACACCCTTTAAGCGTTCTTTTGTATCCGCCTTATTGAACTGACCACAAACAGTAAAAGCAGTAATACAGGAGCCAACCAAAGCAGTGCATTAGCAACATTAAACTCAGGTTTGTACAAAACGAATTTACCGTATCGTTCTGTCATGAACGCTTTGACCGATTGCTCACTCTCACCTTGGTTAATCTTTTTGAATACGATCAGGCGTAAATCCTTGGCAATAGGAGAGTTAGATTCAACTAAGTTTTGGTTTTGACACTGAGGGCAGCGCAGAGACTTGGCCAAACGTAATGCCTTATCCTGAAGCTCCGGTGAATGAAACTCAAACAGTTCCACCTGAGACACTTGCTCGTCAGGCACCCCCATAAAGATGTCTTGGCCCGAGGCTGTTACGTTCGGAGAAATCAGAATCAAAAGCAGCCCAAACAACATTCTCATTGCTGTGTCTCCGATTCAAAAAAATGCGCAAACTTTCTCTGCCAGCTACTCGTACTCAACAGCCCAGAATGCTTATACACGATCTCACCGGCTCGATTGACCAAATATGTTTCCGGGGTTCCTACAACGCCCAAATCAATAGAGAGCACCCCTTTAGGATCATAAATCACACTTCGATAGGGGTTACCTAACTGATGTAAGTACTGCTCTGCTGCATTTTTCTGATCTCGATAGTTAAGCCCAATAATGGTAATACCCTGTTGGCTCAGTTGATTTAGAAATGCATGTTCTGAGCGACAAATGCTACACCACGAAGCCCAAACATTAACCAGCTGATACTCGGACTGAAACAAGGCTTTTGTTTCTGCTGGTTCACCACCCATCAACCTCTCCACCTTTTGCTCAGGGAACCCTCGAACCACAGCGTAGCTTTCTCGGTTGGAATCTTCGCTTAATGCCGAACCCAATAACGCCATAAAGCCCACCAGCAAGGTGAACAGAAGTAAGTATTTATGTTTTTTGGATAACATCGTACCGATTTTTACTCACTATCTTATTACCACATATCGAGAACAAAGGGAGCAGTGCCGCAAATATCGCGAGTATGCCACCACCCCATATCCACCAGATATAAGCGTTATACTGAACTTTGACTGCGTAGTTTTCCTTATCCACTTTAGCGGCCAATGTTACATAATAGTCCCCTAGCAAGGTCGATTTAACCGAAGGCTCACTCATGTTCATCACCCGGACAGGATAGTAGCGACGTTCAGGCTTGAACTCATACACCTCTCCCTGCGAGTCAGTAAAACGTAACACGGCTTGTTCTGCGGTATAGTTTTTGTCTACTCGCCAGTTCGTTTCTATATACTCTATCTTCCCGCCATGAAACTCAGCAAGCGTTCCTGGCCCTAGCTTGTGAGTCAATTGAGAAGAATGCTCGGCATTCATCACACACCCTATCGCACTGATGGCTAACCCGATATGGGCAAGCACCATGAAAGCCTGCTTGCGCGAGCGAACCAATAACCAGATATGACCAGAGACTACCCAGAACGCCAACCCCCACACCAGCAAGGCAGGCACGGACAGCCGATCTACTTGGATGAAATACAGACAAGCGCCAAACAACAGAGAAACAACCACGAATGTAATAATACGCCGCCGTGAACTGGCTAATCCACACTGCCATTTTAAAAATGGCACCCAACCCATCGCTGCTAGCGCTAATACTGTGAGCGGCAAGAACAGAGTATTAAAATAGGGGGCTCCAACCGATATTGAACCTCGTTGTATGAATTCATAAATCATCGGATAGAAAGTACCTAGAAAAACGGTAAAAGTTGCTATCACCAGCAGGCCAATGGCTATCAATACCAGATAAGATCGACTGAGAATAGCTGTCAACTTTTCGCTCTGAATGGCATCGCTACGCTCAATCAGCAGAGACAAAGAGGCAAGTAATGTCACTGCCAACATCGCCAAAAGCGCGATTCCTTTTCCCGGATCGACAGCAAAAGCATGGACAGACGTCAATACTCCAGAACGCACCACAAAGGTCCCTAAAATGCTAAGGCTAAAGGTCACTAAAGCCAGCGTCAGTGTCCACACAATTAACTGTTGATGACGTCTAGACGCAAGCATACTGTGCAGCAAAGCCGTGCCCGTTAACCATGGAAGCAATGACGCATTTTCAACCGGGTCCCAGAACCACCATCCCCCCCATCCTAACTCATTGTAAGCCCACCATGAGCCAAGCAATATCCCTAGAGTAAGAAAGATCCAAGCAGAGATCGCCCAAGGTTTACATAGTATGACCCATTGGTTGTCATACGGTTTTTGCATCAACGCTGCCAAGGCAAATGCCAGCACAGTGGAGTAACCAATGTAACCGAGGTACAACAATGGTGGATGAAAAATTAATCCGACATCTTGAAGCATTGGATTAAGATCCCTGCCCTGCTCCAATAAGGTATGCGCATAAGTAAAAGGGTTAGAAGTCAGTAACGTAAACCAAGAAAAAGCGGCAACGAATAGAGTCATCACCCACAGCACATGCTCGAAATATTTAACATGAGAATGTCGAATTAATGAAATTAAGCTGGCCCATAGATTAAGTGTAAACACCCAAAATAGCATTGAGCCTTGATGCCCTCCCCAAACAGCGGCCAACTTGAAAAAGGTGGGTAAATCCGTGTTGGAGTGAGTGGCAACATAATCGAACTCGAATCGATCCGAGACAAATAATATCGCGAGGATCACGAGGCTTAACGAGGCCAATACCCCGTTAAGCCTGACCATTCCGATGAGAGAGAATGGCCGCTCTTGCCCTGAATAGCGACGCCAAGCCCAGCTTGACGCACAAATGGAGCTGGAAACCGCAATCCAGACCAGAGCAAAATGTCCAACCTCACCCAGCATAACTATACAACCGTCATCTGGCCGGCATAGAGAATGAAAGTCCGCAGCATCAATACCCCAACCAAGCTCAGAGTGGTCACAATAAAGATGTAGCCACCATTATGGCGCACTTCTGTTGGGGTAACCGCATTCAATGTCAGCGGTAATAGCATTCCTATCAACACCACACCAAACCAGAACCAGTTGGACCAAAATCCTCCCCCGATGGCATTCCAAGCCGCCACTTCATTCTGACCGCCGCTGAATATCAACCCCGTGAAAAAGGTCACCAAAACAAACAGTTCGAATAACACAACCGGACGTTCAAATCCATGTACCCAACTGACACTCGGACTGTGCGGCGATTCTTTAAATACTAGAATGCCAAACAGTAAGCAAGCCGCAGCACCTGAAGAAAGGCTAGAGAAGAGAAAGAGGATTGGTAAAACCGGATTGTTTAGCATCGGGTATGTTTTAAGGGCTGAGAGTAAAAAACCGGTATAGGCCGCGAGTAATAAAGCAAGCACACCGAGGAACAACTCAACAGGGTTATTCATCTTACCGATTTTGATCAACACGCCATCAACCCAGTCCAATAGACCACCCGGAAGCTTACCTTCACAGAACTGTATGATCTGGTGGCGGAAAATCACACCAATCCAAACGAATAAGACCGCCATATAAACTTGGAAGAGAATCACCCCCATCGACATGACTGAAGATGGATTGAAGTAGATCATAATCTTCCAGAATGACAAAGGTTTGGTGAGGTGGAAAATCAATATGGTCAAACCAGCAATAATGCCAAAGGGAGCCAACCAAGCGACGGCTTTAAGGATGCCATTATTGGCGGGGTCGCCTTCTATTACGCGGCGTTTGAGATACAGGCCAATCATCACAGCCCCAGCAGACATACCCGCAAGAAACAAGTAAATGGCGATAATCCAGTCCCAGACCAATGAATCGAAATGGAAAGCCGTTTCAATACCGTTCATCATGAAACCTCCCCTTTGTTGTGTGGGATTTTGTACAACTTAGGCTTGGTACCTAAGTGCGCTTTATCGCGATAGACCACATGGTTACTTAACACTTGATTGATTTGACTCTGCGGATCATTGAGGTCGCCAAACACCAAGGCTTTGGTCGGACAAGATTCTACACAGGCAGGTAACTTGCCCTCGGCAAGATTGGTATCTCGACAGAAATTGCACTTGTCAGCCGAATGATCTTCGGGGTTGAAGAAGCGCACTTGGTATGGACAAGCCGCAAGGCAGTAACCACAACCAACACACTTTTCTTTATGCACATCAACAATGCCAGTTTGCTCATCTTTATATGCGGCCCCCGTAGGGCAAACGTACACACAAGGTGGGTTTTCACAATGCTGGCAGGACTTACGAGTGAAGCGATAATCTACATCAGGAAACTCTCCCTGCGGTTCACTACGAATGATTTCCAGTCTAGAGACCCCTTCCGGAACCTTGTTAACTTCCCGGCAAGCTTCTGTACACGCGGTACAGCCTATACATGCAGTCTCGTCGTGCACCATGCCATAGAGTTTGTTATCTACCTGCTCGACATTTGCCAGTGTTTTTCGACTGCCAATCATTGCAGTCCCAGCGACGCCAGTGGTCATAATCAGAGCACCAGCACCAGTTAAAAAGCTTCGTCTAGAACAACTCATTATTCTTGCTCCTCTTTCAACTGGTTAAAGTCTGAGTGACAATCAACGCACAACTTGATTGTCTGCTTGCGATCCAAGCTAAGCACTTTCGCCTTGTTGGCATGAACATCATGACAGTTAGAACAAGTCAGATTTTTTGCATGCACATCATGCGTCCAGCTATCCTCTCGTAGGTACTTCGGCTTATGACAGTCAGTACACTGACTGTTTGCCTTCAAAATAGCATCAGGATCGAGATACACCTTCTCTGTACCCGGTTGAGATTGGGCTGATGAGAATTTAATCACTTGCGGTGCACCTTCGCGGTGATCAGGACCGATGGTACTGTGACAGTTCGTACAATTCACTTCACGACCGAGAATCTCATGGGCATTTTCACCATGGGATTGCAGAAGTGATTCCTTGGAATCCTTATGACATTGAATACATTTGTAATCTTTATCACGGATAAGCGTAACTTCATGACGAGTTGAAGCTTCTTCAGCACTGGGGGCAGAAGAATCAGCAGCAATAGCATGAAGAGAATAACCATAGAGGTAGAATGCAAGAAGAGTTTTCAGCATTATGACTATGGCCAACTTTATATTGCCCATTTTATCCTTTCCTTATTCCAGAACAGATTTTAAGCCACACTTAAAATACACAGTCTGGTCAAAACTAATGCCCTTCAGTGGTATTTTTAAAAACCACTAAATGAGATCAATTCTTATTTTGGATAAGCCACAACGCTATCAGTAATAGTCTACTCTCCCTACTCTTTAGTAGTAGCTTTTTTACACTAAAACTCGATCCTTATCACCCTATTATAAGTACGGTTAAGTAGCATAACCCATTGATGATAATGAATTTCATTACCTAAAACGCAGCACTGAACTACCCCTTTAGGGTTATTAAAAATCAACTTTGACTCAGATCACTGCTCTAAATTGATCTAAGGCAATAAAAAGCGATTCGTGCGTTTTAGAAATATTTCCTTTTATTACAATTTATTTCAGTTCTCCGATTCTTAATTTGGAATTAGCCTGTTCACAACGCTGCTAATAAACAGAATTATGGAGATAACACTGTGAAGAAATTGCACTGGATACCAAAATCTGCTGCAGCAATAATGATATTGGCAGGAACCTTAGCCAGTACTCATGGTTTTGCTGCATCTGATGAAAAAGAACTGATCGATCCACGAAATCAGGCCTATGAACAACATCACCCTGATCAGTACCAATCTTGGAAAGAAACCTCTGAAAGCGATCATATTGAAGATGCTCTCGCAGAAGATCCTAATATGGTCATCATGTGGGCAGGCTACGGCTTCGCTAAAGACTACAATAAAGCTCGTGGTCACTTTTATGCCGTGGATGACGTCCGCCAAACTCTAAGAACGGGTGCGCCCAGTGATGAAAAATCGGGCCCAATGCCTATGGCTTGTTGGAGTTGTAAGAGCCCAGATGTCGGGCGGGTCATCGACGAGCGGGGGGAAGACGGCTATTTTGAAGGCAAGTGGGCACGACTTGGCGACCAAATTGTTAACCCCATTGGCTGTGCCGACTGTCATGATACTCGTAGTGACGCCTTCAAAAATGGTCAACCTGCTTTGAAATTAACTAAACCCTATGTTGAGCGCGCTTTCCAAGCTATCGACAAGCCCTTTGAAGAGCAATCTCGCCTCGACCAGCAAGCGTCGGTCTGCGCACAATGTCACGTCGAGTATTACTTCACTGGGCCGAAAAAGTCGGTCAAATTCCCGTGGGATAAAGGCACTAGCGTCACCGCGATGGAAGAATACTATGATGCATTAGGCTTTAAGGACTGGACACATAAAGTGTCGAAAGCTCCGATGCTGAAAGCGCAGCACCCTGGCTACGAAACTTGGCGAGCAGGTATTCATGGTAAGAACAAAGTCGCTTGTGTCGACTGCCACATGCCTAAGGTCACCAAGGAAGACGGTACTGTTTACACAGATCATAAAGTCGGCAATCCATTTGATCGTTTTGAAGACACCTGTGCCAATTGCCATACACAAAGCAAAGATCAATTGAAAAACATCGTCTCTTCACGCAAAGCGCAAGTCCTCAATATGAAACTGACGGCTGAAAAACAAATCGTTGCCGCCCATTTTGAAGCAGGTGAAGCATGGAAGGCAGGTGCAACCGAAGAAGAGATGAAGGACATACTGCAAGATATTCGCCATGCGCAATGGCGCTGGGACTACGCGATTGCCTCCCATGGTGTTCACATGCATGCACCAGAAGTTGCACTAGAAGTACTAGGTACAGCCGTCGATCGCGCAGCTGATGCACGAACTAAACTGGCTCGTTTACTCGCCACCAAAGGCATCACTGAGCCTGTCGAGTTACCCGACATTTCCACCAAAGCCAAAGCTCAGCAAGCACTTGGTATGGACATGGACAAAATGAACAGCGACAAACAGCACTTCCTAAAAACAGTCGTCCCTGAATGGGAAGAATCCGCACAAAAACGTGAAGAGGCGACCTACTAAGATAGAAGAAACCAACAAAAAACCTCCCGAGTTGGGAGGTTTTTTTAATTGAAAGCCTGCCAAAGCAGCTACAACATCGATTTTGCTTGGTTCAACGAATGAATAATCGCCACTCGATCTAAATCTTGACGCTGTGAATCGAGTAACTGTGTCCATGTGTCAATTGCCTCTTGATAGCGAAAGCTAATAAAATGATCATTAGCGATCAAGGTCAAAGCCGTCACATTACGGGCATCCAACTCCAGCGCCTTTGCCAGTAAATGCTTCACCTCTTCAGTCATACGCTGGGAGCGTTCGAAGTAAAGCGCGGTCGCCTTTGCGGCAAATTGATTAGCACTACCTTCCGGGCTTAGGCGAATCGCATAATCGAAACAAGTGAGTGCCGAGGAGAAGTCCTGTTCATTCAGATAACCGTGTCCTAGTTGAAACCATAACTCAGCCTGATTGGGATCCTGCTTAAGCTGATTCTGGATATCTTGCATCCACGCATCATGAGTTTGAGTTGAAAGCACAGATTGTTGAGCTATTGGCGCTTCACCCCGTAGCCATAAAAATACTGGGAGTGATAGAGCTAAGCTGCTCACCAAGATACGTTTCATTTATCCGCTCCCCTACAAAGGAATATCTTCGATGATAGGCGGAATTATATCGTGTTAAGATAAGACTATCTTTGATCTCGCGGTAATAACCTTCATGAAAAACAAAGTCGTTCCTTCTCAGGAAACACAACAAGAAGCGATGAAAATCGCCAAAGCGACACAAAAGCCAGGCCAAACTAAAGAACAGACTAAATTGATTGCTCAGGGAATCGAAAAAGGCATCGCTCTGTACAAAAAGCAGCACAAAGATAAAGCTCGCCAAGCGGATAAAGCCAAGAAAAAAGCACAAAAAGCCAAGCAAGCTCAACACTCTGCTATCGTCCAGCCAGAAGCCGAAACAGTGACAACGGTAGAAGCGCAACCAAAAACCAATATGCTACCATGGGCATTATTAGCCCTCAGTTGGATTGGTTTTATTATTTATGTCACTCACATTTAGCCAGCTGTGCTTCATCGCTCTGTCGATTACTTTACTCGCAGGCTGCACAGCCCCAATCTCTCAACTCAATAAGGATGCCAGCAACGTCCAGATCAGAATGGACAGCAGTTTCAATCCCGCGAACTGTCAGTGGCAGGGCGATCTAACTGGCAGTGAAGGTCACTGGTACACCTACCTGTTCTACCCTAATGATGTCATGGTTCAGGGAGCGGTTAATCAGATAAAAAATCGCGCCAGACAGTTGGGCGCGAATACCGTTTATGTCGTGTCACCACAGGACTTCACGACATCATTTACTTTACTGGGCAGCGCGTATGACTGCGCTGGCGAAGATTAAGCACTGAATCCTAGGCTGGCAGCAATATCAGCCTCTCTGTCTAATACCCATTGGCTGTCAAAAGGCCCCCAGTCCGATAATTGATAATAACCATCGTTGTGCCGACGACCATCTTGGATGAACATCAGTTCAATACCAATACCAGGCAATGCTTTGATGACATCTTGAATCGTCCGGCGAGGCCAGCCCGTTTTCTCGATCAGTTTGGGCACGTTTGGTCGTTCGAGGTTTTGAACCAGTAATGCCAAATATAAGCGTCTTGCAAAAACAGGACTCAATTCCATTGATACCTCCTATAAATTTCTAGAGTCATTATTTCTGTTTTGCTATGCGGTGTGTTGCGTTTGATCAATAACTCATCGATCCTCAACTTTTGAAACACATTTTTTTTGTTAGATGAAATATATCTGAGACACTTTTGTCTCTGATTACAGTTCCTGCTAGGATGCCAAAAAGCTTCTAATAACTTTATATAAGTCACTCTCAAAGGTTTAACTATGACAATCACCATGTACGGAATTCCGAACTGCGACACCATCAAAAAGGCTAAAAAATGGCTGGAAGCAGAAGGCGTGGAGTTCCAATTCCATGATTACCGTAAACAGGGCGTTGATAAGCAAATGGTTGAAACATTTTGCCAGCAACTAGGCTGGGAAAATGTGCTTAACAAACGCGGCACAACTTTTCGTCAGCTAACTCAGGAACAGAAAGACAGTCTGAACGAAACCAACGCCATTGATCTGCTGGTAGAGCAACCGGCAATGATCAAACGCCCAATTTTAGTCTCTGGTGATGACTACCATCTTGGCTTTAAAGCCGATCAATACTCAGCCATTTTCTCTTAAGCAAAAGGAATTCAAGGATGACAGACAGCCCTACTTTGGCACTTGCAAAAGACTTAATTAGCCGCCAATCGGTAACACCTGTGGATGCAGGTTGTCAGGATGTGATGATTGAACGCCTGAAAGCTTTAGGATTTGAAATTGAAGTGATGGTGTTTGAAGACACCACAAATTTCTGGGCACGTCGTGGCACAGAAGCACCGCTGTTTGCGTTTGCCGGCCACACTGATGTCGTGCCAGCGGGTAATGTCGAGCTATGGGATACGCCTCCATTCGAACCAACTATGGTTGACGGCTACCTACACGGTCGCGGAGCCGCCGACATGAAAGGCTCTCTCGCTAGCATGATTGTTGCTGTTGAGCAGTTCATTGCCGAAAACCCTGACCACAAAGGTTCAATTGGCTTTCTGATTACTTCAGACGAAGAAGGCCCGTTCATCAATGGCACAGTCCGTGTTGTCGAAACCCTAATGGCGCGCGGCGAAAACATCGACATGTGTATCGTCGGTGAGCCCTCCAGTACAGAAATAGTGGGCGATGTGGTCAAAAATGGTCGCCGTGGTTCCATCACCGGAGACTTAACTGTTAAAGGCATCCAAGGACACGTCGCTTACCCGCACTTGGCGAAAAACCCAGTGCATCAATCGCTCCTCGCCATTCATGAACTGGCTTCCACTGAATGGGATAAGGGCAATGACTACTTCCCACCAACCAGTTTCCAGATCCCGAATGTGCATGCAGGAACCGGTGCATCTAACGTGATCCCGGGTGAGTTCAATGTTCAGTTTAACCTGCGTTTCAGCACCGAGCTTAACAACAACATGATCGTTAAGCGCGTCACTGACACTCTCGATAAGCACGACTTAGACTACGAGCTTAAATGGACCTTCAACGGCGACCCATTCCTGACAGATACTGGCGCACTTCTCGACGCTGTGGTTGACGCCGTTGATACCGTTAATCAAACCAAACCGGCTCTACTCACCACTGGAGGTACCTCCGATGGCCGCTTTATCGCCCGTATGGGTGGTCAGGTAGTGGAGTTAGGCCCGGTTAACGCAACTATCCATAAAGTGAACGAGTGCGTGAAAGTGGACGACCTTGAAAAGCTGACCAAGATGTATCAGAAAACACTGGAGAATCTTCTGGCGTGAACATAACCCCTGAGCAGCTGACTGGCAAAGTTTCGACTCACCTGACTGACACTATGTTTGGTCATAAGGTTTTCGCCGTTCACCCTAATGTCGAAAGCGATTTACAGGCTTTGCGACAGGCAGCGGTTCAGGCAGGTTTCAATCTCAATATTGCCAGCGGGTTCCGCGATTTTGAGCGCCAGAAAGCCATCTGGAACAGAAAGATGGCTGGTCAAACAGCCATTCTTGATCAAAACAGCCAACCTCTAGATAGCCAAAGACTTTCTGATTCAGAAAAGATTATGGCTATCTTACGTTGGTCTGCACTACCGGGTGCCAGTCGCCATCATTGGGGATGTGACTTCGATGTATTTGATCGCAGCAGTCTACCTCAAGATATCCAGTTGCAGCTTGAGCCTTGGGAATACTTAACGGGCCATCAGGCAGAGTTTTACCGTTGGCTCAAAGAGTCGCTGACTGAATTTGGATTCTTCTTTCCATATGCAAGATATCAGGGCGGTGTCGCAGCAGAGCCATGGCACATTAGTCATGGCGCAACCGCATCGTCTTGTTTATCTCAGCTTAGTCTGGAGACACTTCAAATAGAGCTGATAAACAGCGGTATACTGGGTGAGGAAGTGGTGTTGTCGAATCTCGAAACGATCTACAATCAATTTATCACCAATATCTCCAATGAGGTGGATTAATGGAACTACTCACCAACCCTTGGGTGATCATCTTTATCGTCTTGAGTGTCATCATAGGTAATATTGCCGCGCTGAAATACACAGCCAAAATGAAGTTTGGACAAACGGACAAAAAAACTCGCTCGCAGGACAAAGAGCCCACTGAGCAAAAAGGAAAAAAAGACCCGCAATAATACGGGTCTTGTTTATTTAAGATGCGCTATTTGATGTGATCCCAAGAAATATTGGAGACAATTCGGCATTCATCGCACTTAAAGTGGAAAATGTCATGCAGTGGCTCATCCAATAACCACTCTCCGCCGCACTTAGGGCATTTACGCTGTTTTTCATCTTTCAGACTTTTGCCACCGACTCGGTACTGATAGTAATAGGTCGGAATATCCGTCACATATTCGATCCGACCACGTAAATCCCAGCCACGCTTGAAAAGGACACTGTCGGCATCACAAATTTCATGTAGTGCCGCATGCTCTGCTCGGCAAGCACCAGCCATCTGGATTTCATCGCACGCCTGCCACTCAGTCTGCCATTTGATGACCGCTTTATGGTCGCCATTGAGTGTCGGGCCATTACGATAAAGAGGGATTGGCAGTAAACTTTCACCACTGCGCAAAGGCGAGCAGGTATGCACATAAGTGGTGTAGAGCACCTGCCACTCAGGTGTTGTTTCTTCTGCCGCTTGCTCTGAATTCAAATCTCGTCCAAGTAAACGAGCCTTAGGTGCCAGTAAGCACGCTTCTGCCAAACGTTCGATGCAAACATTAACAAAATCCGAATGGTATTTAGGGTGCAAACTTTCCTGCTCAGGGCACACTACTCGAACAAAAAACTCCCCTTCCCCCATCACGATAGGGAACTCACGCCCAAGTACCTGACCGTTATAACGCAACGCATCCATCAGGCCATTAATCGCTTTATCGACAGCAGAAATTGTGGTGTTATCAAAACACTCAAACTGTAATTCAACAACGTACATGGTTATACCGCAGGCTCTAGGTTAGCCAAAAACTCCGCTACATTCTCGGCAAGCACATCACGCTTATCAGTACCCAAACGTTCGAGAATAACGTTGCCTGTCAGATTACAAATGGAAATCACGTCCAATTCCGCATCAGTTGCTGCGATGAAAACCGTTGGCTTCAGTTTCAGACGACGCTGAGTGACAAGGTGGCCAAGAATGTTTTCCTGCAAACGAACAAAATCTTCATCACTCCATACCTGAAGTAGCGTCAGTTCATTGCCGTTCCAAGTCGCCTCCATATCCGCACTGTACTGCGAACCATAGAAGGTTTTAATGTCTTGATGGAGTGTCAGTTCGATACCGTTTTCAACATTAGTGAAATCCGCTGGATGCTCACGCTCATCTGCCTGCCATTCAACATAGTCAGTCTGCTTTGCTTCAACGCAAGGTGACACGAGATCCACCAGCTCTTCGCTTCTTGGCAAATGTCCATGGGTGTCAAGACAGCTCTGACGGTACTTTTCACTGAACGAGCGCAGCGCTTGCAAGGCAATTTCAGCCATTAGATTCTCCAATTGAGTCTTCGAATGTTCGCTTTTAACGACAGGATTGCGTAAAATTCTCGCCATTCTAATCCAAATCTATGCAAAGTATGAGCAAATATTCTGACGCAAAGGAACTGGCGGGATTAACGCTCGGTCAAAAAACCGAATACGCCAACCAATACGACGCTTCATTACTTCAACCTGTACCTCGTAGCTTAAATCGCGATGATCTTAATCTAGGTAATGCTCTACCATTTCAAGGCTGCGATATCTGGACTCTGTATGAGCTGTCTTGGCTTAATGAAAAAGGCTTACCCCAAGTCGCAATTGGCGAAGTATCGATCCCAGCGACCAGTACCAACTTGATTGAATCCAAGTCTTTTAAATTGTATCTCAACAGCTTTAACCAAACCCGCTTTAGTTCATGGGATCAGGTTGAACAAGCATTAGCAAAGGATCTCTCCCACTGTGCTGGTGAAGAGGTTTCAGTCACTATTCGTTCTGTCGTCGACTATACCGACAGCGTGATCGTGACAATGGACGGCGACTGCATTGATGATCAGGATATTGAGATTGAGAGCTACGAGTTTGATACCAGCTTGCTAGAAGGTTCGGTTGAACAAGAACACGTCTCGGAAAGTCTGCATAGCCACCTTCTCAAATCCAACTGTCTGATCACCAACCAGCCAGATTGGGGAAGCGTTGAGATTCAGTATCAGGGTCAAAAAATCAATCGTGAAGCTCTGTTACGCTACCTAGTGTCATTCCGTGAACACAACGAGTTCCATGAACAGTGCGTTGAGCGTATCTTCACTGACATAATGAAATACTGTCAGCCAGAAAAGCTAACCGTCTACGCTCGTTACACACGACGTGGTGGTCTGGATATCAACCCTTACCGCTCAACGGAACAAGCGCAGCCAACTCATAACCAACGTATGGCTCGCCAATAAGGATTACATTTAAGGATGCAGATTTTGCGCTGGGAACGTTTGTTTGGATTATTGATTTTATTACTGTCATCTCAGGTGATGGCTTCTACTGTCTATTCATCAGCCATGCTTAATGAAGCCAGCTCTCTGGTGGATATCGTACCTAAGCAATCCAAGCAACTTGCAACTAATTATCTCGCCCAGCGCAAGCTGACTAACCAAACCGAGCAGAGCCCGTCCGCCATTTCTCGGGATGATTCCGACAGTCGGGTCAGAACACCTGGTGGTACTATTGACGCACTGAAAATTCTTGCCCGTGCAGAATTCAACTTAGGTAACCCTGATGCTGCACTGAAATACCTCAACGAAGCTCAAGCGCTAACCACCACTTACCTACTCCCCTACTTAAGCCTTGATTTACAATTACTCGAAATCCGCTTGCGCTGGAAGATAGACGGAGATGCGGAAACGGCGAGAAAAAATATCACTGAGGTTGAACAAGCATTTGATGCTATCCAAAATCCAGAACAACTGGCCAAGGGACTCCATTACCAGCTCATTATGCTGAAAGCTGATATTGCATCAGCGGAAGGAGAGATAGAACTTGCGAATCGGTTATACAAGGGTGTGATCCCTTATATTGAGCAGTCCAATAACAAGCATACGGTGATCGCTTATCACATTGCTTTGGGTAAACACTTCCTTACCCACAAACTGTACAACAAAGCCCTTTCTGAATTACTAACCAGTTATTGGAGCGCAATTGAAGATACCTCAGGCATACAACTCGCAGAAGTTAACCGCCTTTTAGGGCAATTGTTCTATGAACGACGCGTATTAGATAAAGCCACCGATCATTTCTCACAGGCTGCAGACTTCTACGACAATTATGAAAATTCGCCTATTTTGCCTCCAATTCTCAAACGTATGGGTGACATTTACTATCATCAAGGCAAATATAACCTCGCTTTAGTACACTACTTCAACGCTATCGATCATGAACGTATCCAGAACAACATAGATAACGTCATCGACATCCGTTTAGCGCTTGCCGCCACCTATTTACAATTAGTAAATTTTCCCCTTGCAGAGCAATACCTTGAGCGTGCCGAGGAGCTGCTGACCTATGTCGATATTCCCAAACTTAAAGCACAAGCTCTATTGTTAGAAGCGGGGCTGGCTTCCCACCAAAGGCACCCGAAAGAAGTGGTCACAAAAGCCACGAAAGCTTTGAACATTGCGATTGAAATCGAAGACCTTTCGATTCAGAAGCATGCCTATCAGATGCTTAATATTGGTAACGAACTACTTGGCAACTACAAAGCGGCATTAACATACCTCCAGCAATACAACGCGTTGTCCAACATTGAACAACAGGAACTGGCGTTGATCAACGAGGATGATTTTAGACAACAGAAAGATGTGGTTGAACAGACACTTCACCTCGTGGAGCAGAAAGAAAAACTGGAACAAACTGAAAACGAATATCGTAAGTTCCAAAAAATTTCCTTTACGCTATTTGTCACCTGCGCGCTGTTATTTATCTTTTTACTGCGCCGCGGTCACATCATGAGTGTGCAAAAAGAGGAGATAGATGAACTCAACGACAATCTCTACACACACTCCCGTTCAGGGCTGAAAAACCTTCGCATGCTCAATGCTAAGCTGCCTGCCTCATTGGAGGCCAGTAGCCATAAGTTTGAGAAATGGCATGTCGGCGAACTGATCCATGAACCCCTAAATGATCGACTGCGCTTTGTCATGGTAGACATCCCTTTTCTGCGCAATATGTATTTGCAACATGGCTATGCAGATGGGCTCAAGCTTGAGAAAGCCCTCGGTCAGTTCCTCCAAGAAAAGGTCCAGCGCCCGGCAAGGATATATCATTTCTCCGATGCAAACTTACTTTACATCGAGCCCAATAGTGACAATACTGCCCAGCCAGAACAAGTATTTGAAAAGGTGCAGAACTGGGTGGATGAATTTGCTCAAAAGTATGCCCTCAATAATATTATTCGTATGGGTATGGCTGATTACCCATTTTTGCCACGTGCTTATACCGCCATCAATGATAAAGAACTACTGGACATTTTACTGATGTCGACCAGTGCCGCCCGCACTTTAAGTATGAAAGAACACTCTAGCCAGTGGGTGTATTTGAAAGCGATAGAGAACGCGCCTGCAGCCAGCCTGGCAACAGGAAATATACGTAAAGCATGTAAGCATTCCATCAGTCAGGGATTGATAAAAGTGCACTCTTCTTACAAGAATGAGGAGAGCATCAAAAAATTATTAAAAGATGAGTAAAAGCTACTCAAACAGCTCGGATTGAGCGTGACGCGGTAATTTTATTTGTTATTATCGTTTGATTAATTAATAAGATTTTTTGGATCTTATCTTCATAAGCATAGATTTTCATGGGCGTCCTCGAGCAAGATATTCAGTCACAGCTGCACAATCTGAAATCTCAATTAGAGCAAGTTCGATTGACACAAAGAGATACCTCGTTCAAATTTAAAAGAGAGCAAAAGGTATTGAAGCGCATCATTGCATCACTCAGTGACGCATGTCGTAGTGAAGATCCAAGACTCAAATCAGGGCTAACAGAACTAAGACAAGCCATAGAGCAACAAAAAGATGTCAGTGCCCTTATCCCGAAGTTGGCAGTGCTTGAGCGTTTACTCAAGCAACAGAGTGTGGCGATGGAAAAACAAACCGAGCATCTGGACTCCCAGATCAAACACAGTGGCGAAACCCTGCTACGAGTGACAGGCCTACCGGCAAAAGTGAAACGTGACCTACGCGATTTGCTCAGCTATTCAAATGGCGTCGAGCGACCAAAAGCCGACTCAGCGATGAAGTTACTCGCGATTTACGAACGCTCCCTAAAAATCATCACATCCAACCCTGATACAGCCATCAATCAGATTACGAATAGTGCTGACAAAGAACTGCTATTGCGCCTTTCTGACGAACTGCAACACGTCATTACCGAGTTAGATTTCGAAGGTGAATCTGGCGACTTGCTCTCGGATATCCGCGCTAAATTACTGCTTGGAGTCAATACCCATGTGTTGATTGAATTAACTTTGCAGGTTCTTAAGTTGGTCATTGACGGAACCAAATATGAGCGCAAAACCTCAGAGCAATTTTTAGAACAAGTGAATGCGTCTCTCTCATCAACACTGAAAAGCTCCTCTCAGAATGTCGATCAAAGCCAAACCTATTTTGAACACCGTCAGGAAATGAATAGTGAGCTAGATGATCTCGTTTCAGAAACCAAAGCAAAAGTGGATGACGCCAGCTCTCTAGACTCGCTGCAAACGCAGCTCAACCCATTGCTTGCTAAACTCAGCTCTCTTTCTGAGCGTCTTCATCACGCCGAACAACGTGAACAAGCGCTGATTGACCGTATGAGTTATGGAAAAAATCAACTGGAAGCCTTGTTCGAAGTCACACAAGACTACCGTCGTCGCCTTGAAGATCAAGCTCAACGAATCCTGCTCGACCCTCTTACCAAAGTATACAACCGTACCGCTTTCAATGATCGCCTAGAACTGGAATATCGACGCTGGATACGGTCACAAAACAACTTACGTATTATCTTGCTCGATATTGATGGTTTTAAGGCGATCAATGATAGCTTTGGCTACACGGCTGGCGACAAAGCACTGAAGATTATTGCTCGCACGATAAAGAAAGAGCTGTCTGATACTGATACTGTCGCGCGCTTTTCAGGTGAAGAGTTTATTGTACTAATGCCAGACGGCTCTGATAATGACTGCTTTAGTACCATCCAGAATATTCAAAACAAAGTTGCCAAGCTGCCGTTCAAATTCAGAGAGCAGAACCTCGTCATCACCATGTCCGCTTCGAGCACAGGCTTTAAAGAATCAGACACTCCTGAAGAAGTGTTAGAACGCCTAAACCGTGTCCTCAACGAAGCCAAGACGATTGGTCCAAGTCAGCTTGTCTGGAAATAACCCTACTCTTCCTTCTTTCAGAAGCCATTCATGTCGTGATTGATGTAGATATATCAATCAGTTAGCCTTTTATATCTGTCAAAGCGTGCTAAGCTTGTTAGTACCTCTCGCTTTTATATTCCCAATTACCCCTAAGGTATATGCAGAGGCACAACAACTATAAGAAAGGTTTTGCAGAGAAGCTTTCTCTCATCAAGGAGGTCACTATGATCACTCATATCAGTCCGGCTGGCAGTATGGATCTGCTTTCTCAACTCGAAGTTGAGCGTCTTAAGAAAACGGCCGCCAGTGATCTGTATCAGCTCTACCGAAATTGTACGCTTGCGGTACTAAATTCTGGTAGCCACACAGATAACTCCAAAGAACTGCTCGATAAATACAAGTCATTTGACGTCAATGTTGTCCGCCGAGAGCGAGGCATTAAACTCGAATTAAGCCATGCCCCAAAACATGCATTTGTTGATGGGCATATTATTAAGAGTATTCAAGAACATCTATTTTCTGTCTTGCGTGACATTGTTTATGTCAACATGCACCTTGCAGACAATCAGCGTTTGAACCTCACCAACCCTAGCCACATTACGAATTTGGTGTTCGGCATTCTGCGTAATGCTGGTGCGCTTACCCCCGGTATAGAGCCTAACCTTGTTGTTTGCTGGGGCGGACACTCAATCAATGCCACTGAGTATCAGTACACCCGAGAAGTGGGTCATGAACTCGGCCTACGTGAACTTAATATCTGCACCGGTTGTGGCCCAGGTGCAATGGAAGGCCCAATGAAGGGGGCGGCGATCGGTCATGCGAAACAACGCTATTACGAGCAACGTTATCTGGGCTTAACAGAGCCTTCGATCATTGCCGCTGAGCCACCAAACCCTATCGTCAATGAATTGGTGATCATGCCCGATATTGAGAAGCGCCTTGAAGCTTTTGTCCGTATGGCGCATGGCATTGTTATCTTTCCAGGTGGGGCAGGAACCGCTGAAGAGCTGCTGTACATTCTCGGCATAATGATGCACCCAGACAACGCTCACCAACCTCTGCCTATCGTTCTCACAGGGCCGAAAGAGAGCGAAGAATATTTCCGCTCCATTGATCGTTTCATCGGGGAAACCTTAGGTGAAGATGCACAGCATCACTATGAGATTGTGGTTGATGACCCAGAAAAAGTGGCTCAAATCATGAAGCGCGGCATGTCAGATGTTCGCCAACACAGAAAAGACACTGGGGACGCTTACAGCTTCAACTGGTCGCTAAAGATTGAACCCGAGTTTCAACTGCCTTTCGACCCAACACACGACAACATGGCAAGCCTTGACCTGCATCTCAATCAACGACCCGAAAACTTGGCAGCTGCTCTTAGACAGGCCTTCTCTGGCATCGTAGCAGGTAATGTAAAGGCAGAAGGTATTCGTGAAATTGAACGTCATGGCCCATTTGTACTCGATGGCGATGCCACTCTGATGAAGAAGATGGACAAATTGCTACGTGACTTTGTTGAGCAGGATCGCATGAAGCTCCCAGGTGGCAGTGCCTACGAACCATGCTATCAGATTAAGACAGCCTGATCGCCGCTGGCAATCTATTTTTCATGCTTTACAATAAGGGCTCTTAGCCCTTATTTTTTGATTTTTATGTCTATTCATCTTGTTATTATCGATGCATTGAACCTCATTCGGCGCGTCCACTCAGCACAGCCCGATCCTAACGATATAACAAGAACTATCACCACAACCACGCGTACGCTGAACCGTATTATCAGCGAATCACAGCCAACACATATCATCGCGGTTTTTGATCATCACCTACAGGAGAGAGGTTGGCGCGCAGAGGTATTACCTGAATACAAACAAAACCGAAAACCTATGCCAGAGCCTTTACTCAATGGATTGGATGCTATTCAGGAAGCTTGGTGGGAACTAGGGATCGATTCATTGTTGTCAGAAGGTGATGAAGCGGATGATCTTGTAGCCACACTCGCAATGAAAGTGGCAAAGCATAACCAAAAAGTGACCATCATTTCGACAGATAAAGGCTACTGCCAGCTACTATCGCCTACCTTACAGATCCGTGATTACTTCCAACATCGCTGGCTTGACGAGCCTTTTATTGAAAAAGAGTTTGGTGTGTCTCCCTCTCAATTGGCCGACTTCTGGGGCTTAACAGGAGTCAGCTCTAGCCAAGTTCCCGGCGTCCCTGGTATTGGACCAAAAGCGGCTAAAGAGATCCTCAATCAATTTGATGACATAGAACAAGCTTATGCCTCTGAGCAACTAGCGACCAAATATCGTAAAAAACTAGAGACACATATCGACTCAGCACGCCGATGTAAACAAGTTGCCGCGTTAAACACGGATATTGAATTGGGTTTTAATCTGCAGGATATTCGCTTCACAGGTCCTACTAACCATGCCCCTAGGGGGTAAACTCAACTTATTGATTACAGAGAATATGTTAATGAAATCTGTTGTGAAATGCTTTTCTTTCACATAGTGAATATTCACATATTCAATACCACACTCAATATTGATTACCTTTCAACCAACATCACAGCACTACTGACAAATTGCTTTATTTTTCATAGCTCCAATAACGAGGAGCATAATAATGAAAAATACTATTTTACTCAGTCTTGCTGTTGTCTTTTCGCTACCAGTTACAGCACAAACCTGCGGACAACACTTAGACGTGGGTTTACCTTCCTATCATTCAGATCAAGTTCTTTGCCGCAGCGGCTACGCTGTAGGTTACAACTATCAGAAAAAAAACGCCGATTGGGTTGCTTATCACATCACAGCAGAGAGTGTGAATGCGAGCTATAAACGCAGTAACAGCTTTAAAGAAGATACTGAGCTACCAGACTATGCACGCTCAACTCTCAACGATTACAGCGCTTCAGGCTATGACAGGGGCCATCTTGCTCCCTCTGCCACCATGGACTTTAGCCAAGAATCCATGACGCAAAGCTTTTTAATGAGTAACATGTCACCTCAACTACCGGGTTTTAATCGTGTTGGCTGGCGAATACTGGAAGAGCATGTACGAGATTTAGCCAATGAGTATAATGAGCTTTATGTGATAACAGGCCCAATTTATCGGGGAAATGAAGCGAGTATTGGTGATAATGTCGTTATTCCAAGTGCTTTTTATAAAGTCATTCTCGACCCATACTTTAATGATGCCATTGCTTTTGTCGTTCCACATCGTGATGTTTCCAGCAGCGAATTAGTCAACTTTGTCACAACTGTTGATGATGTTGAGCAGCAGACTGGCTTGAATTTCTTCTCCTTGATTAGCGATAGTGTTGAGGAAACGATGGAGTCCCAACTCTGGGAAATGTGGCCAACACCAGAATAAACAGTAAAGCAAACGCCCTTGCTTTAAAGCAAGGGCGTTATGCTGACTGACGAGATTCTAGATCGGTTTTCTCTTTAGGTTTGAGTGGTTAACTCAACCATCATCTGAATATGAAGCTCATCATCGTTTAAACATGGAATGAAGTTAAAAACTTCTCCTCCTTCCTCAAAAAATATCTCCTGACACTGCTCTGAGATCTCTTCTAAGGTTTCTAAGCAATCGGCGGAAAAAGCAGGCGTCATAATATCGAGCTTCTTAATCCCTTTTTCAGGCAATTTTTCTAGCGTTTTATCCGTATATGGCTGCAACCATTCCTCTCGGCCAAATCGAGATTGATACGTCATCCCAATCTGGTCTTTACTCAAACCTAACTCTAGTCGTAGCAACTCAGTGGTTGTTTCACAATGCTTTGGATATATATCCCCGTTATCAGCGTAACGTTGCGGGATACCATGATATGAGCACAGTAAATAGTCACCGCGTCCTTTATCTGCCCAAGAGCGTTTCACACTATCAGCCAACGCTTTAATGTAGGTAGGGTGGTTATGATAATCGCGAATAACTTTATAACCAGGCATCACGGGAAGCTGTTTAAAGGCTTTGGTGAGACCATCCGATACGGCAGCCGTGGTTGTGCTTGAATACTGAGGGTACAAAGGGAGGACTATTACCTCTTCTACCCCTTTTTCTATCAGTGATTCAAGCCCTGACTGAAGGCTAGGATTTCCATAAGTCATCCCCAATTCAACAGGAATATCGATAGATCTCGCGAGTTTTTCTGCTTGGCGCTTGGAGTAAACAAGGAGAGGAGATCCCTCTTCCATCCAAACCGTCTCGTACAGTTTGGCAACTTTCGGTGAACGTATTGGTAAAATAACGCCATGGAGAATCGGGCACCACACCCAACGAGTCATATCCACAACCCTTTGGTCATGCAAGAACTGACTGAGAAAACGTTTTACTGCCGGAGCTGTAGGTGCATCTGGTGTACCCAGGTTAACCAATAATACACCTTGTTTTTTATTATTTTGCATAGAACCCTATCGACACTTTAAAAGAGGCTTTACGTTTGAAACTTCTTTATCGATCAATGTGTAGCGATAAAAAAAGCGACCCAGATAGGTCGCTTTCACTATAACAAACTTTTAAATTCTGCCGTTAGAAAAATTAAGCCAGTGCTTTCTCAATATCAGCACTAACTTCAGCAACTTGCTTAGTACCATCGAACTTAAGGTACTTAGTGTTACCAGCGTCAGCTTCTTTACCGTAGTAAGAGATTAGAGGTGCCGTTTGCTCATGGTACACGCCTAGACGTGCACGTACTGTCTCTTCTTTATCGTCATCACGTACAACCAGATCTTCACCGGTAACATCGTCTTTACCTTCAACTTTAGGCGGGTTGTAAACAACGTGGTAAGTACGACCAGAAGGTAGGTGAGCACGACGACCAGCCATGCGCTCGACAATAACGTCATCAGCTACGTCAAACTCAATCACGTAGTCTACATCAACGCCCATCTCTTTAAGGCCATCAGCCTGAGGAATTGTGCGTGGGAAACCATCAAGTAGGAAGCCTTTTTCGCAGTCATCTTGAGCAATACGCTCTTTAATTAGGCCAAGGATGATTTCATCAGAAACTAGCTGACCAGCGTCGATTACAGCTTTCGCTTGTTTACCAAGCTCTGTACCCGCTTTGATAGCAGCACGTAGCATGTCACCAGTAGAGATTTGTGGAATACCGTATTTCTCCATGATGAATTGAGCCTGTGTGCCTTTACCCGCACCTGGAGCACCTAGAAGAATGATGCGCATGTTGAATCCTCTTAAGATAATGATGATTTATACCGAAGCTCACTATGGTGTTCATAACAAACAACAGCCTTAGCTCACGGTAAGTTTCGGTATAACTGTTCTTTCAATTGACAATAAAACGGGCGTGCACATTACACGCCTGCTCACTTTGTTTCAAGATTGCATTCTATCACACAATCTGTTCGCGTCGCTCAGCTTACGACTAAAGAATGCTTAAACACTCACATTAAGCTGCAAACTTACGTTGTTTTATTCACGATTAGCGCAAATAAATCAAAAAGCCCGCATGATGCGAGCTTTTTGTTACCGTTTGACTATTAGCCCTTAGTCAAAAGCGAGTTGATGGCACCTACAAATTGAGATGGATCTTCCATCGAGCCGCGCTCTGCCAGCATCGCTTGCCCAAGAAGCACCTCCACCCAACGACCAAATGCTTCTTCATCAGCTTCATCTGCCATTCGCTTGACCAGCTCATGGTCTGGGTTAATTTCGAAGATGTACTTCACTTCAGGTGCAGCCTGACCAGCGGCTTCAAGCAACTTCGCCATTTGTGTACCCATTTCAAAATCATCGGTCACAACAACCGCTGGTGTTGAAGCTAGCTTGAACGTAGTACGTACTTCTTTTACGCGTTCGCCTAAGTAGTCCTTCGTACGCTCAACAACAGACTTAAACTCTTCTTCCGTCTCTTTCTGCTTTTCTTTTTCTTCTTCGTTCTCAAACTTGCTCAGGTCAAGGCCTGCTTTAGTGATCGACTGGAACTGCTTACCATCAAACTCTGTTAAGTAGTTCATCAACCACTCATCGATACGATCAAACATCAGAATGACTTCGATGCCTTTTGCTTTGAACTGCTCTAAGTGAGGGCTGTTCTTCGCAGCAGCGTAGCTATCTGCTGTCAGGTAGTAAATCTTGTCCTGACCTTCCTTCATACGCTCAACGTAAGAGGCTAAACCGACCGTTTGCTCCGAGGAATCCACTTCTGTAGAAGCAAAACGCAGCAGACCAGCAATTTTTTCTTTATTGCTCATGTCTTCTGCTGGGCCTTCTTTCAATACAAGGCCAAACTCTTTCCAGAACGACTGGTATTTTTCTTCGTCATTTTTTGCCATGCGCTCAAGCATAGTAAGCACACGCTTAGTACATGCGTTTCGCAGAGATTGCGTTACTTTATTATCCTGCAGTATTTCACGCGACACGTTTAGTGGCAGATCATTTGAATCTATTAGCCCTCGAACAAAACGTAAGTATGAAGGCATGAACTGCTCAGCATCATCCATGATAAATACGCGCTGCACATACAGTTTGAGGCCTGATTTATGGTCGCGGTTCATCATATCCCATGGCGCTTTCGATGGGATATACAGCAAGCTGGTGTAGTCGTTCTTACCTTCAACACGGTTATGGCTCCACACAAGTGGGTCAGCGAAGTCGTGTGAAACATGTTTGTAGAACTCTTGGTACTCTTCTTCAGAGATATCAGATTTGTTACGTGTCCAAAGAGCTTGAGCTTTGTTGATTTGCTCCCACTTCTTCTCGCCCGTTTCTTTGCCCTCTTCGTCGCGCTCTGCAGTTTGAATCGCAACAGGGATACCAATATGATCCGAGTACTTGCCGATCACTTCACGTAGACGCCACTCGTTAAGGAACTCTTTGCCTTCATCGCGCATGTGCAGAATGATATCCGTACCACGAGACTCTTTTGAAATAGTCTCAATGGTGTACTCACCTTCGCCTGCCGAATGCCACTGAACCGCTTCCTCCGCAGGTAGATTTGCTGCGCGAGTACGAACGGTTACTGCGTCTGCAACAATAAACGCAGAATAGAAACCGACACCAAACTGGCCAATCAATTGAGAATCTTTAGACTGCTCTTCAGACAGTTTTGAGAAAAACTCAGCGGTACCTGACTTTGCAATCGTACCCAGATGTTCGATGACATCATCACGACTCATCCCAATACCATTATCAGAAATAGTCAGCGTATTTGCTGTTTCATCAAATGACAGCTTTACACCTAATTCAGCATCGCCTTGATATAAATCAGGATTAGATAGTGCCTGAAAACGCAACTTATCTGACGCGTCTGATGCGTTTGAAATCAGTTCACGCAAAAAGATCTCTTTATTGGAATAAAGAGAATGAATCATTAAATGAAGTAGCTGTTTTACTTCAGATTGAAAGCCACGAGTTTCTTTGTTTTGTGTTGCTGTATCGCTCATGCTAACTCCATAACATCTATATTTATCGACCGTCCACATTGTCAACGAGGTCGATACTGATATAACCTGCAAGCTAACATGAGGGTGACAATTGTAAATTCAAGGTCAAAAATCATAAAAACAGTGTTTTTTAGGTATAATCTTGACTATTCTTGCACCTCTAAAAAAATCAAAAAAACTAAACGTTACCTCCCTGCAACAGGGAATTTGCGCATCTGATGAAACTTATACAACAATAATGGCCATATCTAATGAGTAACATAGGCACTAAGTTCAATCTTGCTAACAGATTCACTTTTGACCCCAATACGAATTCTTTGGTGGACAAATTAAACGACAATGAAATCATTCGTCTGGGAAGTAATGAAAGCCGAATTCTGCTTTTACTATCAGAAAAGCCTAATGAAATCGTATCCCGTAATGAGCTGCATGACTTTGTTTGGCGCGAACAAGGCTTCGAAGTGGATGACTCAAGCTTAACTCAAGCCATATCAACTTTGCGTAAACAGCTTCAGGACTCAACTAAATCCCCCCAGTATGTAAAAACGGTGCCAAAGCGCGGCTATCAACTTATCTGTCCTGTTGAGCGTACTACTCCGTTTATGAATAGTGATACATCTTCAGTAGAAGAAAGGATAGAAGAGCCTGAAGAACTGGTGAATGAGTTGACGGCAGAGCCACAGGTAGTTGACATAAATCCCCTCCCGGTAGCAGCTCCAACACCACAGACTGCTACTCAGAATAAAGCAAGACCAAAATGGGCAATACGTATCATGCTGTTTGTGGCGATATTATTGCCTCTCTGTGTGATTTTGTTTACCAACCCCGCTGAATCTAAATTCCGTCAGGTTGCGGTCTACGACAATATCCCAGTCAAAACCCCAATCAGTCATCCTGATCTGAGTCAATGGTACCCATCCATTAAGCAGTGCGTAAAACGCTACAATTCTGCTCATGCGACAGTTGCTCCGGTTGAAGTGATTGCAACGGGTGGTCAAAATAATCAACTAGTGTTGAATTACATTCATTCACTAGACAGTTCAGGTGAAAATATCACGGTTCGTATTTTTGCTGACCAACAAGATCTCAGTAAAGTTTGCCAATAGGAATAATGATATGAATCAGAAAATTGCAGCTGGATTACTTGCTCTATCAGCGCTATTGAGTGGCTGGCTTTACTGGGGAAGTGATCTGAAAGTTGAGCAAGTACTCACAGCGAAAGAATGGCAATCGAAAATGGTGACCGTGATAACAGACAGCCTCCAAGAAGAGTCCGTAGGCCCACTTCGTAAAGTGGATGTGACGTCTAATGTCAAATACCTACCTAATGGTAGCTATATGCGTGTTGCTACTGTTCGCTTATATGCCAACAACACAGAAAGTGAAAACATCATCAACATTTCTGAAACTGGCGAGTGGGATATTAGTGATAACTACTTGCTGGTATCGCCCATCGAGTTCAAAGATGTTTCTTCAGCCCAAAGCAAAGATTTCACTGCAGACCAACTCAAGCTCATCACACAGATCTTTAAAATGGATGCGCAACAGAGTCGTCGTATCGATATTGTCAATGAGAAAACGTTGCTTCTAACTAGCTTAAGTCATGGTTCTACTGTACTTTTCTCTAACTAACTTCGACCAAAGGGGAGCATGACGCTCCCCTAACTTCCTCTAAATCATATGGATTGGATTCACTCAATTGGGCTGTTGATTGGCTCATTTATCTCAAACACGCTTGCTGCTCTGTCTGGCGGTGGGGCCGGACTCCTGCAATTCCCATTGCTCATTTTCTTTGGTTTACCTTTTTCGGTCGCCCTAGCCACTCATAAAGTTGCAAGTGTTGCTCTGGGTATCGGCGCAGCGTTTACTCATATCAAGCAAAGAACCATAGACATCAAAGTCGCTTTCTTTTTAGTTATTGTCGGTAGCGTAGGGGTCATCATCGGTGCGAATATCGTGCTAATGATTCCAGAACCGCTTGCTGAAACTATGCTGGGCCTGATGATTTTAGCGATAGGTATTTACTCTCGCTTCAAAAAGCAACTAGGTCAGCAAGAACTTCCAATCAATCGTCATGCTCGAGGTTGGATATTGGGCGGGTTAGGGCTCATTTTTATTGGGATAATTAATGGCTCCCTCACTGCCGGTTCGGGGCTGTTAGTTACCATATTCTTAGTTCGTTGGTTTGGATACAGCTACAAACAGGCTGTAGCTTTAACCATGATATGCGTCGGCTTGTTTTGGAATGGAATAGGCGGTGCTGCAGTGACCCAAGCTGGTGCCCCCATTTATTGGCCATGGTTGCCTATCTTATTACTCGGTTCTTTCCTTGGTGGCGGACTAGGAGCTTACCTAACCACTCGTTATAGTAATCAAGTAATTAAGGTTTGTTTTGAATTGCTGACCTTCGCGGTTGGCATTAAGTTATTAATGTGAGTGATTATGAACAAAGCCAAAATTGATATTTATTACTGTCGCCAATGTAACTGGATGTTGAGATCCACTTGGTTATCTCAGGAATTGCTGCATACCTTCAGTGAAGAAATCGAAACTGTCTCTCTGCACCCTGATACGGGCGGCCGCTTTGAAATTCACTGTAATGAGCAGCTTATCTGGGAAAGAAAGCAAGATGGGGGCTTCCCAGAAGCGAAAACACTCAAACAAAGAGTCCGAGATATTATTGATCCTGAAAGAGACCTAGGACACTCTGACAGTAAGTAACAAGTGCCCGCTTTCACGGGCAGACTTTATAGTTTTACCGAGGCTAGCAACTGCTCATCGAAGGTGATGACTTTTAACTCCCCTTCTTCATAGAGACCAAAACTAGGCTCAAAGCCGTTACGCGGGAAGGTCACTGAGCCTGGGTTAAAGATTATTTGCTCTCCTTGCCATTCAGAGACAGGAACATGCGTATGGCCATGAACGATTGTATCACCGTGCTGCAGAGTGGGTCTTTTATCCGCATTAAACAAATGGCCATGCGTCAGAAACAAACGCTGACCCGTTTCTAATAAAACCCACGCATAATCCATCATCATTGGAAAAGACAGTAGCATCTGATCGACTTCACTGTCGCAATTGCCTCTAACAGCGATGATTTGCGCAGAATAATGGTTAAGTCGTTGAGCTACTGCCGGAGGGTTATAACCCTCTGGAATGGGGTTCCTCGGTCCATGGTTAAGAAGGTCACCCAATAAAACTAGATGTTGTGCTCCGGAATTTTCGAATTCAGTGAGCACTTTTTCTGTTGCCGGCAAACTTCCGTGCAGGTCTGAGGCAAAAAACAACTTCACGACATTATTTCCTCAATAAAACTGAGGCTATTGTACGGACTCAATATGAGTTAGTCATCTCTCGCCATACCATTAATCACAATATTGTTGTAGCTTACCATTCCTATCACCTGACCATTTTCAATTACTGGCGCTCGACTTATTCCAAAGCGCTCAAATAATCGAGCACAATATTTGACGTTCATTTCGGGATCCACAGACAGTGCGGGTTTAGTCATGATTTCGTAGATATTGATCCGATCTGGTGAACGATTTTTCGCCAGCACTTTTTTCGCAATGTCATTCATTAGTACTAAGCCATATTCATCATCATCGTGACGCTTATTCACCACCAAAGCCTTAACCTCATGACTACGCGCTAACTGAATGCCTTCTCTAACAGTTGTTAGACCATCAATCATGACATAAGTACTGGCCATAACATCCCGCACTCGGATTATTTCCTGAGCTCTCATAGTTCGTCCTCTACTACCTTGGTTAGCTTCTCTACTTGGTGCGCAACACCAACAGCATCCTCAATATCGATCTGCACAGCGATACCTTGTCCGGATTCCAAATCAAATTCACCAACATCACTGATCGTTTCTAGGATATGACGCGACAGGTGTTCCTCTACGACAAACAGCAACACATCTTTTTGAACTTCCAACGTCAGGCCAAAAAAGGTGCGTTTTTTATTCAAACCTTCACCTCTAGCGTTGTTGATCACCGTCGCTCCTGTTGCACCGGCATTTCGGGCCGCATCCAGAACCTTCTCCGTTTTACTGTCTTCAACAAAAGCCAGTATCAATTTAAAGCGCATTTTCACTATCCTCCTGCGCTGAATCTCTATTGAGCCAGCGAGTGATTTGGGCATAGCCCATAACAGAAATCATCGGGAATAAACTGGCAAAGGCAATCAAACCAAAGCCGTCGATCATGGGGTTTCGACCGGGAACAGTAGAAGCAAGCCCTAAACCTAGAGCTGCGACCAAAGGCACAGTAACAGTGGATGTCGTGACACCACCAGAATCATAAGCAAGCGGGACAATTAACTTAGGGGCATAGAAAGTTTGAATAACAACGATAATGTACCCAGCGATAATATAGTAATGGATAGGATCCCCCACTACGATTCTATAGCTACCTAAAGAAATACCAATTGCCACGCCTAAAGCCACTGCGATGCGTAAACCATTCACGCTTATTGAGCCTCCCGATACTTGGTTGGCTTTAATCGCAACGGCAATCAAAGATGGTTCCGCAATCGTGGTACTAAAGCCGATACAGAAAGCAAATAAATATACCCAATAGTAATCCTGCCAACCAATCGATCCCGATATGCTGGTTCTGAATTCTTGCAAAAACGACGGAGCAGTTAACTGTGTAGCCATGGTTTCCCCAAGAGGAAACAGTGCAAGCTCCAATCCAATAAGAAATAGAGATAGCCCCAAAATAACATAACCAAAGCCAAGCAAAACTTTAGGTAGATTGGTCACCGGACGGCGTAATACGACAAACTGAAAGCCGAAAATGATCGATGCAATCGGAATAACGTCACTGATCGTGCCTAAGAAAGTATCAAAGAAATGTGACCACTCAATCATGCCACCACCATCCCATAAACCATGACAAACATCATGGGCAGTAATGAAGCAAAAGCAATTAAGCCAAAACCATCGATCATTGGATTGCGCCCTTTAATCGCCGATGCCAAACCGACCCCCAAAGCGGTTACCAGAGGCACGGTTATGGTTGACGTTGTCACTCCACCAGAATCGTAAGCAACGCCAATAATGCTTTCAGGAGCAAACATAGTCAGCACCACAACTCCAACATAGCCACCAATAATCATGTATTGGATCGACCAGCCTTTTAGGATGCGTAACACGCCGAGCATAATGGCAATCCCAACGGATAAAGCAACGGTATAACGTAGGCCATTTGCGTAATCATCCATTGCTACGGCTTCAGACGCAATCATTCCACCTTCTGCAGCAACTTCTGCAGCCTCGCCCGCCACCGCGGTTAAAGCGGGTTCAGCAACCGTCGTTCCAAAACCTAAACAGAAAGCAAAGATCATCAACCAAAAGACGCTCCCCTTTCGAGCAAACGCTTGAGCCATCGACTCTCCAATCGGAAACAACCCCATCTCGAGCCCAAAGATAAAAAAGGTTAATCCCATCACGACCAACATTAGGCCAAACAATATCGAGAGCATGTTGGGTAGCGGCTCTTGCAGCACAACTAACTGGAAAAAAGCAATTACAGCAACAATGGGCAGTAAGTCTCGTAAACTGCCAAGAAACGCTTTTAACAGCGCGGCAATTGCTTGCATAGACACCTCTTATCCGTGAAGTTCTTGGACATGATGGCAAATGGATCGCGCACTTGATGTGACTCGCATAGCGAGATGACTAAGAAAAGTCACAAAATGTTAATTATGTGATAATCATTAGTTTTGCATAATCAGTGATCCGAATTACAGCTAACTCGCTATAATTATTAGAATTACCGTTTTTGTCTGTTGAGTTATATGGCATTTATGGAGGTTGAAAGGAGATCGGAATGAAAGTACTACTCACTGGTGGCACTGGCTTTATTGGCAAGGAATTACTGAAACACTTCACAACCTACGAAGTGGTTTTACTGACTCGCTCCCCTGCTAAAGCAAAGTCTTTAGTTACTCATGCGGATCTGGGCAATGTCACTTATATTTCCAGCCTAGAACAGTACCGCGATCTCAATGAATTTGATGCTGTTGTCAACCTTGCAGGAGAACCCATTGCAGACAAGCGTTGGAGCAAGCAACAGAAAGAGAAAATCTGTCATAGCCGTTGGAGTATCACCGAAAAGCTCGTTGATTTGATTCACGCCAGCACCTCCCCACCAGCAGTGCTCATCAGCGGTTCTGCGGTGGGTTATTATGGTGATCAACAAGATCATCCATTCGATGAAGCTTTGCATGTTCATCATGAAGGTTTCCCTCATTATGTCTGCGCAAAATGGGAACAAATAGCCAATCGCGCTCGCTCAGAGTCAACCCGAGTCTGTATTTTAAGAACTGGTATTGTACTTGGGCAAGATGGTGGCGCATTAGGCAAAATGTTATTGCCCTACAAGTTGGGCTTAGGGGGGCCGATAGGCAGTGGTCAACAATACATGCCGTGGATACACATGCTGGATATGGTTCGAGGCATCGTTTATTTACTCGAAACCGAACATGCCCACGGCGAGTTTAATCTATGCGCGCCTCACCCAGTGACCAATAAGCAATTTAGCCAAACATTGGCAAAGTCCCTCAATCGACCTCATTTTCTGTTTACCCCTAAATGGGCTCTTCGTTTCGTCATGGGTGAAAGCTCTTCCCTCCTATTTGACAGTATTCGCGCCAAACCCAAAAAGCTTACCGAATTGGGGTTTCGCTTTAGCTACTCCCGAGTAGAGCCTGCGCTAAAAAATCTATTACAACATCACGAGTAATCTTTTACTCTAGCTTATCTCTACGAGCTAAAAGAAAGGAATTCATGTCTCAATCTATTCTCATCACAGGCTGTTCCACGGGGCTCGGCCACGTTTGTGCTCATGCACTGCATCAAAAAGGCTATCAAGTCATCGCATCCTGTCGACACGCCGATGACGTTGATCGCTTACGTAATGAAGGGTTAACCTGCATTCAACTTGACCTTACCGACAGTAACAGCATCTCCAAAGGAGTGAAACAAACGTTAGAGCTAACGAATGGACAGTTGGATGCCTTGTTCAATAATGGCGCATACGGGCAACCTGGAGCCTTAGAAGATCTGCCAACACAAGCTTTACGTGAGCAATTCGAAACCAACTTCTTTGGCTGGCACCAACTGGTTCAAGAAGTCCTGCCTAGTATGCGCCAAAATGGCAAAGGGAGAATTGTCCAGAACAGCTCAGTTTTAGGCTTTGCCGCAATGAAATATCGCGGAGCCTATAATGCATCTAAGTTTGCATTAGAAGGCTGGACTGATACGTTGCGCTTGGAGCTAAAAGGCAGCGGCATAGAGATTTGTTTGATCGAGCCCGGCCCGATAGAAACCCAGTTTAGAAAAAATGCCCTGCGAGCTTTTACCAAATGGATTGATATCAACTCAAGCGTGCATCAAAAGCAATATCAAGAACAGTTAGAGAGGCTAACAAAAGAATCATCGAACAACTCATTTGTCCTACCAGCCGAGTCATGCATCGCCCCTCTCCTACATGCTCTAGAATCAGATAAACCGAAAATTCGCTACCGCGTTACCACTCCAACAAAAGTCTTTGCTGTACTGAAACGGCTACTTCCGAGTCGGCTACTCGATGACATTTTGCGACGAGCTGCTTAAAAATAAATCACCGAGTGTAATTTTTTCGTAATAATAAGACGCTAACTTACACCGTGAAGTTGCTCACTTCATGACCTCCTATAAGCGTTACATTCGGTAAAAAAACATGACATTGAACCAGCTAAACTGGCTAAGTGTGGGTGTTGCGCTAACTTTGTTTATCGTTTTATAAACACCTTCGCTTGCATTAGTCAGCAAAAACACCGCCTTAAACAGCGGTGTTTTTGTATCTGCTACTCCCTTGATATCTATAGTAACTGCCCATATGTTTGATGTATCAAACTCTTTGCAAGGAATCACCAAATGCAATCTCCTTTTATTGTGGAATTGAACGAGCAAAACTTCCGTCAAGTGCTGGAAGGCTCAATGCAAACGCCAGTCCTGATTCATTTTTGGGCGCCAATGAGCCAAGAAAGCGCGCAAGTTATTCCAGAGCTACAAACCCTAGCGCAACAATACAACGGAGCTTTTACACTAGCGCTCTTGAACTGTGAACAAGAACAGATGATCGCTAGCCAGTTTGGTGTCCAGGCACTACCAACCATTGCACTGTTCGTTAATGGTCAACCCGTTGATGGTTTAGGAGGCCCGCAGGACCTTGCTGCAATCCAAGCGATGTTAGCTAAACATTTACCCAGTCAAGACGAACTAAATCTCAAGCAGGCAATGGATTTTGTACAATCGGGTGAACATGCTAAAGCGTTACCTCTACTTCAAGACTTGCCGGAAGAACTAAAGCAAAAAGGTGATGTAAAACTTACCCTTGCCGACTGTTTGCTAGAGATGCAGAAGTTTGACCAAGCCAAGGCACTGCTTAATACCATCCCTCTAGAGTATCAAGATAATTATTACAAAGGATTGATAGCAAAATTAGAATTGCACGACCAAGCAGCGAATAGCCCTGAAATCCAATCGCTTGAGCAAGCGCTACAAGATAACCCTAATGATGCCCAAACAGCAGCCGAACTGGCTCTAAGTTACCATCAAGTTAACCGAGATGAAGAAGCATTAGAGCTACTTTGGAACCTGCTAAGATATGATCTCAATGCACTTGATGGCGATATAAAGAAACACTTTATGGATATTCTCGCTGCTTTAGGGCAAGGAAACCCAATTGCTGGCAAGTATCGACGCCAGCTATACTCTATCCTCTACTAGACACTTCAAATTCATCAATAAAAGCCGGCTTATCCGGCTTTTATTTTTCCTAAATCTAGCTTTGGTTCTCATTATGTCATTGTGCTACCACATGAATTAAGCAACAATCGACATAATAACTTATACAAGGAATCAGATATGGCTATTGACTCTCTCATTACCATCGGCATTTTTCTTATTGTCGTCATCGCATTTATTATCGCAGGTGTTAAAACCGTTCCCCAAGGTAATCACTGGACCGTCGAACGTTTTGGCCGTTATACACACACTTTGAAACCAGGCCTAAATATCATCATTCCCTTTATTGATGGTATTGGTCAAAAGATCAATATGATGGAGCGCGTGCTTGATATACCAGCTCAAGAAGTCATTTCTAAAGATAACGCGAATGTAACGATTGACGCCGTCTGTTTCGTCCAAGTCATCGATGCTGCCCAAGCGGCGTATGAAGTGAACGACCTTGAACACGCTATTCGAAATTTAACCCTCACCAACATCCGTACTGTACTTGGTTCGATGGAGCTTGATGAAATGCTCAGTCAACGCGACATGATCAACAGCAAGTTACTTTCAATTGTCGATGAAGCGACTAATCCTTGGGGGGTAAAAGTTACCCGTATCGAAATTAAAGATGTTCAACCACCGTCAGATCTTACCGCAGCAATGAATGCCCAGATGAAGGCGGAGCGAAACAAGCGTGCAGAAGTACTCGAAGCAGAAGGGGTTCGTCAGGCTGAAATATTAAAGGCCGAGGGTCACAAGCAATCAGAAATATTAAAAGCAGAAGGTGATAAACAAGCCGCTATATTACAAGCCGAAGCTCGTGAGCGTGCTGCGGAAGCCGAAGCGCGTGCTACGGCCATGGTGTCAGAAGCGATCGCTAAGGGTGACATGCAAGCGGTTAATTACTTTATTGCTCAAGGCTACACCGACGCACTTAAGTCAATCGGCCAAGCTGAGAATGGCAAGATCATCATGCTTCCACTTGAAGCTTCGGGGCTAATGGGCTCTGTTGCGGGTATCGCCGAAATGTTTAAGCACTCGAACGAGTCAACTAAGTAGAGGCTAATGTGTTTGAGTTACTAGACAGTATCAATCATTGGCATTGGCTAGCCTTCGGGCTAGCTTTACTTGCTATCGAACTGCTGGGTACCGCTGGCTATTTTTTATGGCTTGGGCTGTCAGCCTTAATTGTGGGTATTTTACTCACATTTATTCCAATGAGTTGGCAGCTACAGTGGAGCGCCTTTAGCATCTTTTCACTGATGACTACTTGGTTATGGTGGAGAAAGCAATTCAAGCAAGATGCTTCTGACGATCAACAACGGGATTTAAACCAAAAGCAGAAGCAAATGATCGGTCAGAAAATCTTGATAGAATCTGATCTCACACCAGGAAAGCACCGAATCAAGGTGGGTGATACAACTTGGTCGGCACAAACTAACCAATCAATTCCAGCAGGAACCATGGTTGAAATCACCCAAGTAAATGGCATTGTTCTTACCATAGAAGCAAAAAATTAACCTCTATTATTAGGCCCTTTGCCTGAACAAAGGGCCTTTTTCATTCTGCAACCACTCAATATCAAGAAAAAACTCAATATATCAATAATTTAAATCATTTCCACCTTGAATTAAGTGACTGTTTTTATATGAAAACAGCCTTAATCAAGCTCAGCCTTTTTACCTAAAAGAAATACCATTCTAAATATATCATCGACTTATTAATTTATTTCTCACAAAAAGTAAGAGTTATTTATTAAAGAAAATTTTTAATAATTAAACTTTTTTTGATCTTTTACCATTAAGCGACATACTGATAAGTATCTCTTTAATGAGATTTTAAATGAGGTGTTTATTATGAAATATTTCTTTGCGTTAGCTTGTAGTCTTATTTTTAGTTTTTCGGTAGCTGCACAATCATCCGTAGGAAGCACTGCTTCTGGCCCAATAGTGAAATGTGAATTAAATTCAGGAGTAGTTGAACGTATGCCGATCGTTATATGTGAAAATAGCAATGGTACGGTAATGAGATAAAAAAGGAGCCTTTCGGCTCCTTCTCTTTTTATAATTCTAGTAATTGTTTAATGAGTGTTTTTCTTTCTTCTTTCGTTGCTTTTCCATACCAGTAACCAAACATTTCTTGTTGCTTGGAAGTGGTTTCAAGCGTCAATTTGGTCGAGTTGCGATTTTCAACCGCCCAGCTCAATAGCTCATCACGTTGTTCTTCTGGCGTTTCCTTAAACCAATACTGCGTCATCTCTATCGCTTTTGAAGACGAGCTTTGAGCCACAGGAGTCACTGTTGCGGCAGTAGCAACAGGAGCAGCTAGCACAGCCGGAGCTACATTAGAATTGGCACTGTTCACAATCGCTTCAATGTAACCTGATGGGATAGAGAACGTAATATTATTAGCATTCGACGCGCTCACATCAAACTTGAGATCTTGGTACGGCTGCTGTGCGAGAAGCTGGCTAGGCACTGGAAATCTGACATACTGAGTTTGAGTACATACATCACTACAGGTTTCCGCTGAGGCTGCATAAGGCTTAAGTGCCACTTCTTGACTACTGCCCTCAACCATCACTGTTTTAAATTCGTTATAATTTTTAAAGTACTGCAGCTCCATTTTAATAAAAGAATCCGGCACATTTTTGCTCTGTGTCGGATCTACGTAATTCAGCTCTAGTGATGACTTAACCAACTGCCCACCATTCACTTCAAGTGTATCCGGTGTTAATGATTTACCAACAATAATTCGATAATTCTGTTTAGATTCAATGCGTTTTACTGAATCAGTAAAGTCACTTGTTGAATCTAATGTAGTACAACCTACCATCAATAAAGGCAATGACGCTAAAATAATTTTCTTCATATAAACCACCCTGGAAATAACTCCGTTATATACTATAGAATTACCTTTATCTTCAGGCTCTACTTCTCAATACAACAAACGCTGGCCAACTAAGGCCAGCGCGTATCATTAAGAATAAAAATAGATAAAGTCTTAGAAACCGTACTCTAGACCAACACGAACAACGAATGTGTCGGTGTCGTATGTTACTTTGTCATCTGTATCGTATGCCTTGATATCACGTTGAGCGATACGTACATACGGTACAAAGCCGTTGTGAACGTACATTAGCTGACCAGAAATGACGCTATCTTCATCGTTTTGTTTAATACCAGCTTTTTCAGACTCCATATTCGCAGCGTAGCCTAGCTTGAAGCCCCATGGACCGTTCCAGTATTGACCAATGATTGAGTATGAAGCCTGCTCTGAAGTCACACCTGCAGATGTTTTAGACTCACCAGTTTTATATGCGGCAGCTAAACCGAAACCAGCTGGGAGTGAAGCCTCAAAACCCATAATATAGCCTAAAGTATCTGTGCTTTCATAAGGAGATGCTGCAGTAGCATATGCTTGACCAAACGTGTATGAAGTACCATCAATCGTACAACCGCCAGCATCAAGACAGGTTGCTGTGCCAGCAGCAACAGCATCAGATATTTTACGATCTTGCTCTGACTCTACCGCAGCATGAATTGTAAAGCTATCAGCCAATTTATAGTGAGCATTAGCACCGTAGAAGTAATTATCTTTTACATCTTTATCACCACGACCGGTCGCTAGTGCGAAGCTAAAGCCATTGTAATCTTTAGAGTCAAAACGAGCCATATCACCGTGGCGGTCACGGTTATACTTTACATCACCACCCCAATCGAAGGCTGCACCTAGACCTGGGTTTGAATATGGCCAATCAATGATTTCGTACATTGGCGTAAGCATACGACCAAAACGAACCTTACCCCAGTCACCTTGCAAGCCTAAGAATGTATCACGATTTCCAAGTGTTGCGCCGTCGCCGTTTTCACCAACATAACCCGATTCAATCTGCATAAAGACATTGAGGTTTTCAAACATATCTTTGCTAGCGCGGAAACCAATACGAGATTCATTTTCATAATCGTAGCCAGTACTAGTATCCTTTACAGTATTATCTGAAAGGTTAGTTTTGTCTGAGTCATAGTTAACAACAGAGATTGCCGCAACACCATAAGCTTGTACGTTGAAGTCAGAGATGATACCAACCTGAGATGATTCAGCTGCCAATGCACCTGTAGAAACCATCGCCACTGTTGCACCTAAAAGTGTGCGTTTGAACATTTTTTCCATGGAAAAACTCCTAAAAATGGATATAGCTGTTTTTGTTGTTCTCACCTTAAGTTGGCCGCCGAAGGGAGAATCATTTCCTATGTCGAAAGTAAAAGATTAATGAATATCGCTCACTTTCTAATTTCTGCATACACCCAGTGTATCCATGACTCTAAGACTAACTTCGCGACAAAAAACATCAATCAGAACTTAATTTCAAGATAAAAAAATATGACCCGCTACAAATTTTTATAAACATAGTGATCGAGGTCTAATTATCAATAACAACACCAAGTTAGAAACAAAAAAGACATTAAAAATCAATCGCTTAAAACAAACAACCAATGAAGCAACTTTGAAGTCACTCGCATAAAAATAATTAAGAAAGGAACTTTCTCAGTTATAAGATCTTGATCATTGCATTATTTTAGGGCTTAAAAACAAACAAAAGCATCAGTATTTTTACATATAAAAAAAAGATTGAATCATGGTTTAACGTCGGTCAATTGGGTGAATATATGATGAGAGGGGGAATGGTAGTCATTACTCTGTGGCAGAAAATGGGGTTACTTTGCAACACTTAAAACAGCGGTAGATATTTAGAAGTGCGCCAGAATAGAAAACAACAATTCAAAGGTATTCCGCATGAACACACTCCATGGTCAGTGAGCATTTACCTATACAGCTTGTTCTTCAGCTTCTTCTTCTCGATATTGAGGCTTTTTGCGCACATAAAGTTTACGCTGCACCTCCGAAACCACATTACCGGTTTCATCTTTTACATAAATCACAAATTCAGGGAAACACTTATCTCCATTCGATGTTTTCAGTAAAATATCATCAAGCAACTCCTGAGAGACAATAAAGTCTGCGTAGAGATCACTTTGCCCTGGCTTTATAAAGTTAATACTCGCTTCTTTATCCCACACATAGTAACGCTCACCTAAAATTCCCATCAGCATTAATGAATAAACAGGGTCAGTCAGAGAAAAAATACTACCGCCATACTGAGTGCGGTTCGCATTTTTATTCCACCAGCGCAGTTTGAGTTTCATTTTGACCTGACGAAAATCTTCGCTTATTGAAATGATCCTGATGCCAGCCCCCCAGAATGGAGGCCAGACATTAAGAGCAAACTTTACGATTCCAGGCTTGTAAATTTTAGCTAGTGATTTATTCATTCTTTCATCCCTGAAATAGAGCCTTCACAACTAGATGTTAAACAATTGTAACTAGTCTGATGTGTATTATCAGTGACGCTACACGTGTTTATAAAAAAATACTAGTAACCCTTTGAACTTCGTGGTTTATTGTTATCTTGTACTACCCTATAATGATAGGAATATTGAATTCTGTTAATTACCGCAGATCATCAACAGGAAAGTTTATGTCAGACAATAACCAAGCTCTTAAGGACGCTGGTCTTAAAGTTACACTTCCGAGACTGAAGATTTTAGAAGTACTCCAACAGCCGGAATGCCAACATATCAGCGCTGAAGAACTGTACAAAAAGCTCATAGATCTTGGAGAAGAGATCGGGCTTGCGACAGTTTATCGAGTTCTGAACCAATTTGATGATGCAGGTATTGTTACTCGACACCATTTTGAAGGTGGCAAATCAGTTTTTGAACTATCTACCCAGCACCACCATGACCATTTAGTATGTCTGGATTGTGGGGAAGTGATCGAATTTGCAGATGACATCATAGAAGAACGTCAGAAAGAGATTGCGGCTCAGTATAATGTCATTCTGACAAACCACAGTTTATACCTTTACGGTAAATGTGCAGATGGCAGCTGCCGCGACAACCCAGATGCACATAAATTGAAAAAATAACGAATTAGACAAGCGTTCCAATCATGAGCGCTTTTCTTTTATCAAATAAAACAGCCAGTCATATGACTGGCTGTTTTATTTAACGCTTATTTTGCTTCAATTTTCGCCCAGGTATCACGTAGACCTACAGTGCGATTGAAGACTAGCTTATCTGCGGAAGAATCTTTTGAGTCTGCGCAGAAATAGCCCATACGCTCAAACTGGTAACCCTTTTCAGCTTCGGCAGTAGCTAGACTTGGTTCTACAACCCCATTCATCACAACAAGTGAGTCAGGGTTGATTGTCTCAGCAAAGTTATCGGCTGCTGCTGGGTTTGGCACTGTGAACAAGCGATCGTATAGGCGAATCTCAGCAGGTAGGCCTTTATCTGCCGATACCCAGTGAATAACACCTTTCACTTTACGGCCATCAGCTGGGTTCTTACCTAAAGTGTCTACATCGTAGCTACAGTAGATGGTGCTAATATTACCCTCTGCATCTTTTTCGATACGCTCTGCTTTGATCACGTAAGCACCACGTAGGCGCACTTCTTTCCCCAGAACCAATCGCTTGTACTTCTTGTTCGCTTCTTCGCGGAAGTCTTCACGTTCAATCCAGAGTTCACGGGTGAATGGTACTTCACGCTCACCCATCTCAGGCTTGTTAGGATGATTAGCAACGCTGAGTATTTCAACCTTACCTTCATCATAGTTTTCGATAACAACCTTAACTGGATCAAGCACAGCCATAGCACGAGGCGCGTTTTCGTTTAGATCATCACGAATACAAGATTCTAGTGAACCAAACTCAATCATATTTTCTTGCTTAGTAACACCAATACGCTTACAAAATTCACGAATCGATGCAGGCGTGAAGCCACGACGACGCAAGCCAGAAATAGTTGGCATACGAGGGTCATCCCACCCGTTAACTAAGTTTTCAGTCACAAGCTGGTTCAACTTACGCTTAGACATCACCGTGTATTCTAGGTTTAGACGGCTGAACTCGTACTGGCGTGGCTGACAATCAATAGAGATGTTCTCTAGTACCCAATCGTATAGGCGACGATTATCTTGGAACTCAAGCGTACATAAAGAGTGAGTAATCCCCTCTAGCGCATCCGAGATACAATGTGTGAAGTCGTACATTGGATAAATGCACCACTTATCACCCGTTTGGTGGTGCTCAGCAAAGCGAACACGGTATAGAACAGGATCACGCAGTACGATGAAAGAAGACGCAAGGTCAATTTTCGCACGCAAGCACGCTTTCCCTTCTTCAAAGCCACCCTTGCGCATTTTTTCAAATAACGCTAAGTTTTCTTCCACACTGCGGTCACGGTATGGGCTTGGTTTACCCGGTGTTGTCAACGTTCCACGGTATTCACGAATCTGCTCAGGACTTAGCTCTTCAACATACGCTAAGCCTTTCTCAATTAATTCAACCGCGTACTCGTAAAGCTTATCGAAGTAGTTTGATGAGTAACAAATCTCACCATCCCACTCAAAGCCTAACCAGCTCACATCATTCTTAATAGACTCAACGTATTCAACGTCTTCTTTTTCAGGGTTCGTGTCATCAAAACGAAGATTACACTGTCCTTGATAGTCCTGAGCAATACCAAAGTTTAAACAAATTGACTTAGCATGACCGATATGCAAGTAACCGTTCGGTTCCGGCGGGAAACGAGTATGCACGCTAGTGTGTTTACCATCCGCTAAATCTTTATCAATGATTTGGCGAATGAAGTTCGATGGACGAGCCTCAGCTTCACTCATCTATAGCACCTCAATTATTTTAGTATTGTCAGAGAAAAATAGTGTTTGTGTTCGTCATTAGCGACGCCAAACATATAACGGCTAATGATCCACAATTCTTCGCAATTACACAACTATAACCAGACTTTTATTGGTAAATAATCCATCGATAGTAGACTGGCACGCTGGCTTTGCTTATGAAATCAGCAAATTTATTGAGTAAATCATATGAAGGGCTCGCTTGATATCTGGTATCCGGCAAGAAGTGAATACAAAAAATCCCCAAGTGTGTACTTGGGGATTTTGTATAAGACTAAAGTTTTTAGCTAGCTAGCAAGCTAAGCTGGTAATTGCACATCTGATAAATCAGCATCCGCTGGGATGTTTTTCATTTCACCCGCAACGATTTCAGCTAAGGGTCCTAGAATAACTTGGACATTGTTAGAACCAAGCTTCACAACTCCCATCGCTCCCAAGTCTTTCAGTGTCTTCTCACTGATTAAGCTAGTGTCTTTGATAGTGAGACGTAGGCGAGTGATACAAGCATCGATATTATCGATGTTGCTGTGACCGCCAAGAGCTTTAAGGTATTGTTTCGCTAGCTCAGAAGAATTTTCAGAGCCTGTCACACCAGACGTTTCAGCGCTTTCGTCGTCTTCGCGACCCGGGGTCTTCAGACCAAACTTCACGATAACAGTACGGAAGATTGTGTAGTACAGAGCGAAGAACACAAAACCTTGAAGGATTAGCATATACCATTGGTTTGACTCAGGTTTCGCTGAAGATAGAATCATATCAACTAAGCCTGCAGAGAAGCCAAAGCCAGCAGTCCAGTTCATTAGGTCAGCAATGTATAGAGAAATCCCTGTTAGAGCCGCGTGTATAACATATAACACAGGCGCTAGGAACATGAATGAAAACTCAAGAGGCTCAGTAACACCAGTAAAGAACGATGCAAAACCAGCAGCAATCATAATAGAAGCAACTTTGGCTTTATTCTCAGGTTTAGCAGTGTGGTAGATAGCAAGTGCAGCACCTGGCAGACCAAACATCATTACAGGAAAGTAACCTCCCATGTAGCGACCTAGCTCACCAATAACACCAATCACTTCACCATCAGAGTTTAATTTAACAAGTTGACCACCTTGCTCGACAACGTTACCTGCCGCCCAGAAGTTACCCAAGTCATTAATGCCAGCCATGTCAAACCAAAATACAGAGTTTAGCGCATGGTGCAGACCTACAGGGATAAGTAGACGGTTGAAGAAGCCGTACAAACCAGAACCAACCTCACCTAGGTTAGTGATGCCTTCACCGAAAGAGACTAGACCCGTAAAGATGACTGGCCACACGTACATAAGCACAAAAGAGAGGATGATACCGGCGAAAGAAGTTAGGATTGGTACTAGGCGCTTGCCTGAGAAGAACGCCAATGCTTTTGGTAGCTCAACTTGGTAATAACGGTTGTAGAGCTCAGCAGCAACAATACCAGAAAGAATACCAATAAACTGGTTACCAACTTTAGCAAAAGCCAATTTAGTTTCTGGGTCATCAAGAGCTACTAGGCCAATTTGCTCCACCGTACCAGGGCTAAGTAAAGTGGTAATGACTGTGTAAGCAACGAAGCCTGCGAGAGCTGCTGCGCCATCTTTGTCTTTTGACATACCGTAAGCAACACCAATTGCAAACAATACAGACATGTTATCAATGATTGCTGCACCAGCTTGGACTAGGAAAGCGGCAACTGCACTGTTACCACCCCAACCTGCTGGGTCTATCCAGTAACCAATACCCATGAGTATTGCTGCAGCAGGAAGAGTAGCTACAGGCACCATAAGCGCCTTACCTACCTTCTGAAAGTATCCGAGAATATTCACCGTATAGTTCCCCCTATAGGATTTTTGTATTTTTGGCTGAGCGACTTTTTTTATTCGCTCAATTTAGTCCTGCTCAGTGTATGCCATTAATTTTGCCCCGCAAATTAAAACCTTATCAATTGTGATCATAATCACCAGAAAATGGCCTAATTCGAGGATTTTGCTAGCGAGATCATAAAACTTATTTTACAATACAAAAAAATAGCAACGCACACCTAATATTCACGGTATTCTGAACTTATTATCATCATGACAATGCTCGTAGTTCAAGAAGTCTATCTGGTATTACCCAGTAAGCTTCTTCATATTCAGCAAGCTTTTAAATGAGACAGAATGTAATTTCAGATAGAATATCTCTTGCTTGCTCAAGATATTTTGCGACCTAATTGAAGCTCACGAATAAAGTATAAAGATACGTAATGAATGTTTCAGTTAGGCGGATAGAAGTATTAAAAATCAAACTTATAAGGATTAGCTAACCATGTATGCGCTAACTAACTGTAAGATCTTCACCGGCAACGACGTTCTTGTCGACCACGCAGTCGTCATTAAAGACCAACTGATAGATTCGCTATGCCCGGTAGCTGACCTTCCTCATGATATTGAAGTTCAGGACTTAAACGGAGCAAATCTTAGTCCCGGATTTATCGATCTGCAGCTAAATGGTTGTGGTGGTGTCATGTTGAATGACGAGATCACTGCTGAAACCATGCAAATCATGCATGAAGCAAATCTTAAGTCTGGCTGTACTAGCTTCCTTCCTACTCTTATCACTTCTTCTGATGAAGATATGCGTCAAGCAGTATCAGCTGCACGTGATTACCATGCTCAATACCAAAACCAATCACTAGGCCTGCACCTTGAGGGGCCGTATTTAAATGTGATGAAAAAAGGCATTCATAGCGTTGATCATATCCGACCATCAGAAGACAACATGATCGATTTCATGTGTGAAAACGCAGATGTCATTGCAAAAGTGACACTCGCACCAGAACATAATGACCCTGCACACATCAAACGCCTAAGAGCTGCGGGGATTGTCGTATCAATCGGTCATACCAATGCGACGTATTCTGAAGCTCGTCAGAGCTTTGACGCTGGTATCACGTTCGCTACTCATCTATTTAATGCAATGACGCCTATGGTGGGGCGTGAGCCTGGGGTAGTTGGAGCAATCTACGATACCTCAGACGTTTACGCGGGCGTCATCGCCGATGGGTTCCATGTCGATTATGCAAACATTCGCATCGCTCACAAAATCAAAGGCGAAAAATTAGTATTAGTGACAGATGCCACAGCTCCTGCAGGCGCTGACATGGATTACTTTATTTTTGTTGGTAAGAAAGTATATTACCGAGATGGTAAGTGTGTTGATGAAAATGGCACACTAGGCGGTTCAGCACTGACAATGATAGAAGCTGTACAAAATACCGTTGAGCACGTCGGTATCGCGCTGGACGAAGCACTTCGCATGGCAACCCTATACCCAGCGAAAGCAATAGGGGTTGATGAGCAACTAGGCCGTATCAAACAAGGCATGGTTGCAAATCTGACAGTCTTCGATCGTGACTTCAAAGTTCAAGCGACGGTTGTTAATGGACAATACGAGCAAAGTTAAGAATGAATGGCGGACAAATAGGTAACGTAGACTTAGTAAAACAGCTAAATAGCGCAGCAGTTTATCGACTGATCGATCAACAAGGGCCGATATCTCGAATCCAAGTCGCGGACGTTAGTCAACTCGCGCCAGCAAGCGTTACAAAGATCACCCGCCAATTACTCGAACGTGGTCTTATCAAAGAAGTCGCACAGCAAGCCTCAACGGGAGGTCGTCGTGCGATTTCACTGACCACCGAAGTCGAGCCTTTCCATTCAGTAGCCGTACGTTTGGGCAGAGATTACATTCAATTCAGCCTCTACAATCTTGGTGGTAAAGAATTGGTTTCTGGATATCAGGAATTCTTCTATACCACTCAAGAAGATTTAGTTGACGGTCTCACCTCTCACCTAAAAAACTTTATTCAATCTAACCACTCGGTCATCAACCAGTTGATCGCCATTGGTGTTTCTCTACCCGGTCTGGTGAACCCTGAAACTGGCGTTGTCGAGTATATGCCTAACATCAGTATCGATAACCTTGCCCTCGCAGAGCTGATCGAAAACACCTTCCATGTTCAATGTTTCGTCGGTAACGATGTGCGAGGTATGGCGCTGGCTGAGCATTACTTTGGTGCCAGCAAAGATTGCCAAGATTCGATTTTAGTCAGTGTTCATCGTGGTACAGGGGCAGGTATTATCGTCAACGGCCAAGTTTTCTTGGGTTTCAATCGCAACGTCGGTGAAATTGGTCATATTCAGATCGATCCCCTAGGGGAACAATGCCAGTGCGGTAACTTTGGTTGCCTCGAAACGGTAGCAGCTAACCCTGCGATCGTTGAGCGAGTAAAAAAATTAATCAAACAAGGTTATGAATCCAGCCTGACAGAACTGGAAACCATTACGATTAAAGAAGTGTGTGATCACGCAAACATGGGTGATGAACTGGCCAAACAAAGTTTGGTTCGAGTAGGTAACCAGTTAGGTAAAGCCATTGCAATTACTATTAACTTGTTTAACCCACAAAAAATCGTTATCGCCGGGGATATTACCCGTTGCGAAGAGATTATTTTCCCTGCAATTCGCCGCAATGTGGAAAACCAGTCTCTCACTACTTTCCACAGTGGACTGCCGATTGTCGCCTCTGAGATCGATAGCCAGCCAACGATTGGGGCATTTGCAATGATAAAACGTGCGATGCTAAACGGCGTTTTGTTACAAAAATTGCTCGAAGATTGATCTAGTAAGCAATCAGTTGAGTTAGAATAACGGGTTACAATTATGTAACCCGTTTTTATTAGGACAAGAATCAGATTCATATGGAACTCATTTTAATCTCTTCCGCCTTTCTGGCTGGGTTCATTACCCTCAAGTGCAACTTGCCCCCTTTGGTCGGTTTCTTACTGGCTGGTTTTGCTTTGCACGCTTTTGGTTTTGAAACGAATGGCACCATAGTCACGCTGGCCGATCTTGGAGTGACCCTCTTGCTGTTCACAATCGGTTTAAAACTGGATATCAAAACACTACTATCCAAAGAAATCTGGGCGGGGGCCACCATACACAATCTGCTATCTACCCTTTTATTTAGTGCTGCCCTACTCTGCTTCAAATTCTTAGGTGTCAGCTCACTAGCGAGCATGTCTGCAGAGCAATTGCTCCTGCTTGGTTTCGCACTCTCTTTCTCTAGTACCGTTTTCGCCGTGAAATCTCTCCAAGAAAAAGGGGAGATGAATGCCACTTACGGCACTATGGCGATTGGTATTCTAGTTATGCAGGACATCTTTGCTGTGGTGTTTCTAACCGCTTCAACGGGCAAACTGCCTGAGTGGTACGCCATTGTACTCTTTGCTCTACCATTATTGCGCCCTGCCTTTTACAAGATGCTCGACTGGGTTGGCCATGGCGAAATGCTGGTACTATTCGGTATTTTCTTTGCGCTAGTCGTCGGTGCTGGGTTATTCGAGCTGGTCGGAATGAAGCCAGATCTTGGCGCTTTGATCCTAGGAATGCTCCTTGCTGGGCACCGCAAGGCATCAGAACTTTCTAAATCACTGTTTAATCTAAAAGAACTTTTTCTCGTTTGTTTTTTCCTCAATATCGGTTTGGCAGCGCAACCTACCATGTCAGGTTTTGCCTTAGCTATTTTGTTCTTACTGCTATTGCCACTGAAAGGGATTCTATATTTTGCCGTACTAAACACCTTTAAGTTCCGTGTACGGACTTCATTACTCACCACACTGAGCCTATTTAACTTTAGTGAATTCGGTCTCATCGTTGGTGGACTCGCCTTTAAAATGGGCTGGATGAGCGGAGATATATTGGTTGCTTTAGCATTGGCAGTCTCCATCTCCTTTGTTCTAGCATCACCACTCAACCGTAAAGGCCACGAGTTATACCGTCGTTCTGGCCGCTGGTTAAAAGAACATGCAGCGGAGAAACTTCACACTCGCGATCAGCTCATTAATCCGGGGAATGCTCAAGTTCTGATCCTTGGTATGGGACGCATAGGCACTGGTGCCTATGATGAGTTACGCTCGCGTTATGGAAAGATTTGCTTAGGTATTGAAGTGAGAGAGGACGCGGCTGTACAGCATCAAGCTGAAGGACGAAATGTGATCGCCGGAGATGCCACTGACCCTGACTTCTGGGAACGTATCCTCGATACGGCCAACGTAAAGTTAGTTCTACTCGCCATGCCTCATCACCAAGGGAACCAAACTGCACTAGAGCAGCTACAGAGCAAAAAATTTCAAGGCCAGATCGCAGCTATCGCAGCATACCCTGATCAGCTTGAAAGCCTGAATGAAGGAGGGGTAGACGCTGCGTTTAACATATATAGCGAAGCAGGGAGTGGCTTCGCTAGGCACGTCTGTGAGCAATTGAAACCGACCTTCAGCACCTCACAATAACGTACGAACAAGGCAGCGACATAGCTGCCTTTTCTTTACTAACACCTTAAATCGTTTAAAAAACGAACTAAACATAGAATCAATTCATCAAATCAAGGCTAATGTTAGATAAAATTTAACAACAACCTTGTTAGTTAAACTTTTTTATCAGTGAGTGTTGATTTTTTTAATCAAAATGGCAAATTGAACTCAGCAGATTAAATAAGGTTTATAAGGAAGTTGTATGTGTTCTATCTTCGGTATTCTAGACATCAAAAGTGATGCTCAGTCCCTTCGCCCTGTAGCGCTAGAAATGTCTAAGAAACTTCGTCATCGTGGCCCTGACTGGTCAGGTATCTATTCTTCAGACAAAGCCATTCTCGCTCATGAGCGTCTTGCTATTGTTGGATTAAATAGTGGAGCACAACCTCTGTATAGCGCTGATAAAAAGCACATCCTTGCGGTAAACGGTGAAATCTACAACCACAAGGAAATCCGTGCACGTTATGAAGGTAAATACGATTTTCAAACCGACTCTGACTGTGAAGTCATCCTAGCGCTTTACCAAGATATGGGCGCTGACCTTCTCGAAGAACTCAACGGTATTTTCGCATTCGTTCTGTATGATGAAGAGAAAGACACCTATCTCGTCGGTCGTGATCACATTGGTATCATTCCGCTTTACCAAGGTTACGATGAACACGGTAACTACTATGTCGCATCTGAAATGAAAGCATTGGTGCCAGTCTGTAAAACCGTCAGCGAGTTCCCTCCTGGTTGTTACTATGGAAGTGGTGATGCAGAGCCTCAACGCTACTACATCCGTGACTGGAATGAGTACGCTGCAGTCCAAGGCAACTCCACCAGCAAAGAAGAGTTGACTGAAGCACTTGAAGCTGCAGTTAAGCGCCAGCTCATGACAGACGTGCCTTACGGTGTGCTTCTCTCTGGCGGCTTGGACTCTTCTATTACTTCAGCGGTAGCAAAACGTTTTGCGGCGATGCGTATTGAAGATGATGAGAAGTCCGAAGCATGGTGGCCACAACTGCACTCATTTGCGGTCGGCTTAGAGGGTGCGCCTGACTTAAAAGCAGCGCGAGAAGTGGCAGACAAAATCGGTACTGTTCACCATGAGATGACTTATACGATTCAAGAAGGTTTAGACGCAATTCGTGACGTTATCTACCATATCGAGACTTATGACGTAACAACCATCCGTGCTTCGACACCTATGTTCCTTATGGGTCGTAAAATTAAAGCAATGGGTATCAAGATGGTGCTTTCTGGTGAAGGTGCCGATGAAATCTTCGGTGGCTACCTCTACTTCCACAAAGCACCAAACGCAAAAGAGTTCCACGAAGAGACGGTTCGTAAGCTGCTTGCTCTCAACATGTTCGACTGTGCACGCGCGAACAAATCACTTGCGGCATGGGGCGTTGAAGGTCGAGTGCCTTTCCTAGACAAAGAATTTATCGATGTGGCAATGCGCCTAAACCCAGAAGATAAGATGTGTGGTAACGGTAAGATGGAGAAACACATCCTGCGTGAGTGTTTCGAACACTACCTACCAGATTCAATCGCATGGCGTCAGAAAGAGCAGTTCTCTGATGGTGTCGGATACAGCTGGATCGATACGCTTAAAGAAGTGGCTGAAGCAAAAGTCTCTGATCAGCAAATGGAAACGGCTGCCTACCGCTTCCCATACAACACGCCGACAACAAAAGAAGGCTATGTATACCGTGAAATCTTTGAAGAACTATTCCCGCTTCCATCGGCGGCAGAATGTGTCCCTGGCGGCCCATCAGTCGCTTGTTCTTCAGCTAAGGCGATTGAATGGGACGAGTCATTCAAGAACATGGCTGACCCATCAGGCCGAGCTGTTCAGAGCGTTCACAACGACTCATACTAACCAAACTTAAAAGAGGCTCATTGAGCCTCTTTCTTATTTCACAACAAACTTCTTCAAATACTGCAAAGCAATCAGTTTGCTCACTTACTAGCCACCCTTTCTCAGCGCAGCCCACTTCTCTTTTTTTCAGATATGACAGCATATTGTAAAAATCATAATCTCGATTTTGCAAACTAAGTTTATGGTACGTTATTTTCAGCAATTAAAAGCCATTATTTCTTTTATTTCAAACGGTTACAACAAAACCATAAGCATGACTAATAAATAGAGCCATTGCAGATAGATCTACTACGGAGTATATGTAGAAAGCAAATAAAATTCTTTAATAACAAACATTAGTAATATTTATGTCAAACCAACATCAACAATTCTTTGGACACCCTCGTGGCTTGTTCCTTTTGTTCGGTACCGAACTTTGGGAACGCTTTTCTTACTACGCAATGCGTGCAATCCTTGTTCTTTACCTTACCGATGCAACACTTGACGGTGGTTTAGGCTGGTCGACTAAAGATGCTTTGGATCTCTACGGCATCTATACTGGACTCGTTTACATCACTCCCCTTATTGGCGGATGGCTAGCCGATAACTACCTCGGACAACGCCGCTCTATTCTTATTGGTGGCGCTTTAATGGCCGTCGGCCAATTCACCTTAGCCATGCCAGCAGATATGTTGGGGCTAGGTACCGTACACACCTTTTACCTTGGCCTTGCGCTTTTAATAGCGGGTAATGGCCTATTTAAGCCAAACATCTCAACCATGGTGGGTGACTTGTATCAGGAAGGCGATAACCGACGCGATGGAGCGTTTACCATTTTTTACATGGGTATCAACATAGGCGCGCTACTAGCAGGAGTTGTCGCGGGCTCTGTTACCAATGAATTTGGCTGGAAGTCTGGCTTTGTTGTCGCGGGTATCGGTATGCTCATCAGCCTGATCATGCAGATGAGCCTCGCTCAGTCATGGCTTGGGGACATTGGCCGCGAGCCTGCAGCCAAGAGAGATTTGGCCCTCAAAAAATCCTCTAAGAAAGAGCCATTAACGAAAGAAGAATTTGACCGCATCAAAGTTATTTTGGTGATGAGCCTGTTCACTATTGTCTTCTGGGCTGGCTTTGAGCAAGCGGGTGGTCTGATGAACATCTACACCCAGCAATATACAGATCGTATGATTGGCGGCTTCGAAGTACCTGCGGCTTGGTTCCAATCACTTAATCCATTCTTCATCATTACACTTGCTCCTTTACTTGCAGTACTTTGGGTCAAGCTTGGGAAACGAGAGCCAAACTCACCCGTCAAATTTGCTCTCGCTATGTTCTTCCTCGCACTTGGTTTCCTATGTATGGTCGGTGCGGTAATTGAACAAGGTGGTGATACCACGGTGAAAACCTCCATGCTATGGCTAGTTGGCGCTTTCTTCTTCCATACCCTCGGTGAGCTTTGCCTGTCTCCAATCGGTTTGTCATTAGTGACTAAGTTAGCCCCGCTCCGCCTCGCTTCTCTGATGATGGGCGCGTGGTTCGGCTGTAATGCGATTGCTAACTATGTCGCTGGCTATGTTGGCTCACATGTTGGCGAACTTGGCGCATTTGCTATCTTTAGTGGCATCGCGGTAACCGCAATCATATCTGGTGTCATTTTGCTCTTGTTCTCAAACACACTGGTTCGTTGGATGCACGGCGCAGAATCTCCAATCAGCAATGCTGAGCAAATCGAAGAGCAGCAAACTCAAATCGCTTAATCGCAGCTTCATATATGAAAACGCCCGACCTATCATAGATCGGGCGTTTTTGTTTGCTTTTCCCTCTATCGGAAAGGGAGAAAATCACTTCACGCTAGTCACGCGGCTTACTCTCTCGCCTGTATCAGACACAGAGCGGATGAAGACTTCACCTTTCACATTTGGACGAGCATTATCTGCGTAAGTTAGCCAGTTCTTGCCGTCTAGAGAGTATTGAAGCTTGACACCAGGGAACTGAACGTTCATTGCAAGCGTTCCATCTTCTACTTTCGCACCAGGTACAGGTAGGCGGTAGTCGATACCTGATTTCTCTAGCTTAGCCAGTTCACGTTGGCCAAGTAAGTTCGCAAAGCGGTTGTAGTCTTGGTTTAACGCAGCTTTGTCTACTAGGTTAGAATTTTGCGAGTATTCAACACCCACTTTGTAGTCGTTTTCCCAATCAGCACGGTGCCATGCACGCTCAGCGGCTGCTAGTACGCGAGGGAATACCATGTACTCGTATTGCTCGTCGTTACGTACTGTCTCAGACCAAAGTTGTGCTGATAGACCGTAGAAAGGTTTCGCTTCTATTTCACCTTTACCAGTAAAGCCATTGCCATCACGGTCTACAGAGGTTTCTGCGTTCTGAGGCATGTTCTCTGGTGCAAAACCAAACATCTTACGAGTATCTGTTGCACGCGTTGCCCAGTAGTAACCACGCTCTTTCGGGTCAACTTCGTATGGCATGTCCATGTAAACGTAGTCTGGGTTAGAAACGATCACGTCGTAACCTTTCTTGGACCACTCGTACACTGATGATGTGCCACCCCAGTAAAGAACGTCCCAGAAGTTAACACGTGTGTTTTCTGTAGCGAACGCTTTCTCACCTTCACTGTACTTAAGGCCATCTTGCCAAGCTTGGAAGTTTGGAATGCCCTTCTCTGCAACAATCTTAGACACTTCTTGTGCAAAGTAGCTTGGTAGATGAGCAAAGTCGCTTACCGTACCGTCTGCAATAAGTGTCTGACATTGTGGAGATTGTGCGAATGGCTTGTCTTGTTTAGACAGGTCAATCGTACCCTTCCAGCTTACTTTGTCTTCAGCGTTCACATCTTGGAAACCAGCGCCTAGCTTGATGTTTTTCGCTTCGTCACCCCCGAAATGCCATGTTGTTAGTGGCGTGCCCGCTTCTTGGTGCATCGCTGCTACTTCTGAAATCACTTTATCAACAAAGCGAGTTGAAGATTCCATACATGGGTTAATGAAGCTTTGCTTGTTGTAGAACTGAACCGTGGTTACGTTCGATGTATCTTGAGGATCCATCAGGCGGTATTCATTCGCTTGTGCTTCTTTACCTTCTTCCATTAGGCGGTCGTAACGTGCTTCCATTGATACCACGGCTGCACGAGCGTGCGCTGGCATATCGATTTCAGGAATCACTTCAATGTTACGCGCTTTCGCGTATTTCAAGATGTCCACGTAATCTGCTTTGCTGAAGTAGCCAGAGCCAAAGTTATCTGATGTTGAACCTGAGCCAAGCTGAGGCAGTAAACAGCTTTTCTCTTCCAAATCGAAACAACGGTTAGCACCCACTTCAGTCAGCTCAGGCAGGCCCGGGATTTCTAAACGCCAGCCTTCATCATCCGTTAGGTGAAGGTGTAGTTTGTTCATCTTGTACGCGGCCATTTGGTCAAGCGTTGCAAGAATTGCGTCTTTAGAGTGGAAGTTACGAGCCACATCCACCATCACACCACGATAATCAAAACGCGGCGCATCTTTAATAGACAGTTGTGGTAGAGAATCAGCATTTTGACTATCTACCAGGCCAAAGAGTGATTGTACTGCGTAGAAAGCACCTGCTTGGTCGAACGCTTTAATCACAATACCGTCGCCTTTGATGCTCATTTCGTAAGCACCAGATTTTGCCAACTCACCGCTGAAGTCTGCAGGAACAACAGTGATACCTACAGGAAGGGAGCCTTGAACGTCCACACCTACCACTTCGCCGCGTGTTTGAATTGCCGCGTATTGAGTCGCATCGAATGCGTCTTTAGGCAGAGCGATACCCGAGGCTATATCTACTGTGCCTTTACCTGCTTCAACAGACAGTGGCGTTGGTAGTAACGTGGTTGATACATCTTGTTTTGCTAGGTCTTGGTTCTTCTCGAAACGAGACACAGCGTTTGCAAATACGTTGTTGTCATCTGGCGTACGTTTTAGGTTGTTACCCTCAAGGCCAGTCACGAAAGAGGCAACGTCTTCTGTGTTAAGAGAAGCGATCATCTTAGGCTCTGCATTTGGTGCAGTAACAAACGCACCTGGCATGAAGTCAGTTTCAAATAGCTGCCAGTATTCAACAACAATAGGAAGCACAACCTCTTCACCCGCAGCAAAACCATCAAACTTATCTGTCGGTTCTAGTTTGTGTAGGTCACCCGTAACGCGAGAGATTTTGAACTGTTCGTTTTCAACATCCAGAATCAGACGAATGCTGTGGAAGTAAATAGCCCAATCTTTAGAGTCAACCGCTTGACCTTGGTTAACTAGCGTCATGTTTACTTTGTTACAAGAAGCCCATTCTGCGCCCAACTCTTGGCATGCAAGGCCTTCATTTGCGCCGTGGTTAGTTAGTATTTCATACTGAATATCAAGGTTATCCGCAAGCGTGTTAACCGTAGATTGCTCCGTTGACGTAAAAGACGAACACCCAGCTAAAGTAGCAACAACAGAGGTTGCTAGAAGATTTTGTTTAAACATCTGACTTACCCCGAAATGTAAATTAAGCCAACATCAGTTGGTTCTTAAACTAAGATGCAAACAACATATCGCGAGTTATTTCCAGCCGTAAAATTAATTGTTTTCTAAAGTGATCTTGTTCAAAGAGAAACAATTGAATAATTTAAAAAAACAATTAAAACAAAGATTTAAATTAGACGTCAAAATCGACATGACTGATTTAACGAAATTACTGAGAATTGGATCACGCCAAACAATAACGCTAACTAATAAATCATGACTCAGCTCACATGACAGTCTTGGTCAGATTACGCTAAGCTTGGAATGAAAATGAAAAAGTGTGATTTTAAGCTCAATTTACTCTCGTTAAATCACGTTAAAAAATCTGGTTTCAACAAATTTTCCGTAAGGTAACTCCCTCCATGCATAAATTGTGGCTACTGTTTTTCACACTGACTATTTCGGCTTCCTCTCAGGCGGAACCACTTTACTGGCAAGCACAGAAAGACAATCTCAATTATCTTATCCTTGGTTCAGTCCATGTCGGGGATGAAAGCATGTACCCACTGCCTCAAACAATCACTGAACGACTAAAGTCAAGTGACGGGTTAATCATGGAAACAGACATACGTAAAACACAGGGGGTCAGCTACCCGCCCGTGACGTTACTAACCCAAGATGTCCTGAGCCCAGCACAGCAAAGCGAGCTTAAAGGGATAGCTAACCTACTTAACATGGATCAACAACAGTTGATGCAGTCCCCGCCATGGGCAACCGCGCTCGCATTACAGATGAAACAAATCGAGTACTTCGGCTACCAAGCCGCTTATGGCATCGATACTCATTTGATGTACAAAGCGACTGTCCAAGACATTCCTGTCATCAGTTTGGAAACGCCACAATTTCAAATCGATCTGTTAACGGGTCAAAAAGAAGCCGGTAAGGAATTGCTGCTCAGTGCAATCGAGGAATTTGACCATTCAGAAGATGCCACTCACTGCCTGATAGAAAGTTGGAAAGCGGGTGATTTGGATAAATTAAACGAATTCGCCAGCCTGACAGAAATGTCTCCAGAATTCGAACAGAGTTTTATGACCCAAAGAAACATCGACTGGGCGGAACAACTATCAGAACCAAGCTGGTCACCTAAACGCAAAGGCTCTTACGTGATGGTTGTCGGTGCATTACATCTAGTTGGTGAGCAGAGTGTTTTGGATTTGCTCAAAGATAGTGGCTTTAAGGTATCACAACTTTCGCAGAGTAAGGCCGCGAACTGTGAGTTTGAATATTAGTCGTTGCAGCAATAAGTTTGCTGTTGAAAAGAGAAAGCTAGATCCTAATATCAGACGAACCCCATTCGGATTCTAACCCTGTTATCCATGCTCTAAAACGACGAAAGCCTGCTTTAGAAGCAAGCTTTCTTAATGTGGTCGGTGAAGAGGGATTCGAACCCCCGACCCTCTGGTCCCAAACCAGATGCGCTACCAAGCTGCGCTATTCACCGAAAATTTTTGCTAGGATTTCGCTGCATCAGAGGGTCGTCCTCTACTCCCGCTATTCCTAACCTCAGGATGCGTTATCAAGCTACGCTAATCACTGAGACGTTTCTTCGAGCTGATTGCCCGTTAACGAAGGCGTATATTACGGATTCTGATCGTTAACGCAAGCCATTTTACTAAGTTTTTTTACATTTAGGCTTGTTTGACTAAAACACCACCAATGGGTGATAAAATGTGAGCACAAACACAGCACAAGAAACAAATACGCAACCAAAACCATACAATTGATCCAGATCAGTGCCGGTATTGTAACCGTCTATTAATTTAATCCATGTCATCACTATTTTGGATTTGGAGGAAACATGGACTTTTGGCTGAATCTCCTGTTTGGTAATGCAGTTGGACTATCTTCAATGCTAGTCATCTTTGGGGCTTTAGGTCTTATGCTTTTTTATGGCGGTTACTTCATATACAAAGTAATGAACGACAAATCTCCTCACTAGATCGCTTAGCCCTATTTTCGAATAGAGTATCGCTATGCACCGAAGTAGATTCTTTGTCTACTTCGGTTTTTTACTTTCAGCATTAGAAATTTCTGCTCTATTATCCGTTGTCATGGGTATAATACAGTTACTCATTCCCTACTCTGAGATGCAGTTATGTCTCACGATGATGATTTCGCCTTATTCCAAGAAATGATGGGAGATGTTAAGCCCATCCAACATGATACAGCCGAACATAAAAAGCACCATCAAGTCACCGAAGCACAACTCGCAAAGCGTGAAGCCGCCATTTGGCTAACCGAAGACGATCCCGAGTATTTGTCTGTTGACCATGCTCCCATGCTTAAACCTGAGGATATTATCGAGTTTAAACGCGATGGAGTGCAAGAAGGTGTGTATCGCAAGTTACGCTTAGGGAAGTATCCTATTCAAGCCCGCTTAGACTTACACCGGCATACGTTAAAACAAGCCCGTGATGAAGTAGTAAAATTCCTCAAGCAATGCATACAAATGGATATTCGCACCGTGGTTATTGTCCATGGCCGCGGTGAGAAATCTAACCCACCAGCATTAATGAAAAGCTATGTCGCACAGTGGTTAGAACAAATTCGTGACGTACAATGCGTTCATAGCACACAGCGCTTTCATGGTGGTACCGGTGCCGTTTATGTCATGCTACGTAAAAGTTCAGAAAAAAAACTCGAAAATCGAGAACGTCATCAAAAGCGTCTTGGTTAACCACTATATCTTCTAGGTAATATTAAACTTACTCAGATGACATAACAGTGCTAAAATGTTCAGGCAGCCTAACGGGCTGCTTTTTCATTTCCAATTAATGCCGTTGTGAAACGTTAGAGAGAACAACATGTCACAAGATGCCAAACGCCTAAACAAATTCATTAGTGAGACCGGTTTTTGCTCACGCCGAGAAGCTGATCGCCTAATCGAACAAGGTCGTGTCACGATTAATGGCAAAATCCCTGAAATGGGGACTAAAGTTCTATCGGGCGACGATGTTCGTGTCGATGACAAGCCAATCAGCGCCGCCACAGACAAGCCTATTTATATCGCTTTGAATAAGCCGACTGGTATCACCTGTACCACTGAACGTGATATTCCCGGCAACATTGTTGATTTCATTGGCCACAAGAAGCGTATCTTTCCTATCGGTCGTCTAGACAAACCATCTGATGGCTTGATCTTTCTGACCAATGACGGTGATATCGTCAATAAGATCCTCCGTGCCGGCAATAATCACGAAAAAGAGTATGTTGTTCGTGTCGATAAACCGATTACCGAACAGTTCATCAAAAAAATGAGCTCAGGTGTCGATATTCTCGATACCAGGACGTTGCCATGTAAGGTCACTAAAGAGACTAAATTCTCTTTTCGTATTGTCCTCACACAAGGCCTTAATCGCCAAATCCGTCGTATGTGTGAAGCACTGGGTTATGAGGTTTTCAAACTTCGCCGAGTTCGTATCATGAATATCACCCTCGATGGAATCCCAAATGGCCAGTGGCGCTACCTCAGCGATGACGAGATCAGAGAAATTCTCGCAATGTGTGAGTCATCGAGTGGAACGGAAGACGCTTCAAAAGTAGATGCACGCGGTCATAACATTCGCAAAGCGACTGACGCCAAGCTATTTGACAGTCGTGAAGAGAATCAGGAATCGAAAGCAAGGCGCAATCAAAAACAGCGCACATTCAAAGGCAAAAATGCCGAAGAATTTCGCCATGCCCCTAATTCGAAAAAAGGGCGGGGAGGAAAATCAGATTCCAAATCTAAGCCAAGCACCAACAAAGGCAAAAGCGTCTACAAACCAAAGTCAGATAAACCCGCTCAGCGACCATCTGACAAGCCTCGCACTGGCGGCACATTAAGTTTAAAGAAATAACTTGTCCTATAAAAACGGGAGCCAGCTGGCTCCCGTTTTTATTTGCTGAGATACTTCAATTTATACCGTACCGAAGATCTTATCGCCTGCATCACCAAGACCAGGAACGATGTAACCTTTGTCATTTAGTTTTTCATCAATGGCGGCAGTAAACAGTTCAACATCTGGGTGAGCTTTCTCTAGCGCTTCAATACCTTCTGGCGCTGCAACTAGAACTAAGACCTTAATCGCTTTACAGCCTTGCTCTTTTAGCAGGTCGATCGTAGCGATCATTGAACCGCCCGTGGCAAGCATTGGGTCTACAACCAGCGCAATACGCTCATCAATATTAGATGTTAGCTTATTAAAGTATGGTACTGGCTCTAGTGTTTCTTCATCGCGGTAGATGCCAACAACACTGATACGCGCACTTGGCATATGTTCAAGCACGCCATCCATCATGCCAAGACCAGCACGTAAGATAGGTACAACCGTCACTTTCTTACCTTTAATCTGGTCTACTTCTACCGGCCCATTCCAACCTTCAATGGTTACTTTCTCTGTTTCAAAGTCTGCAGTTGCTTCGTAAGTCAGTAGGCTACCGACTTCAGTTGCTAGCTCACGAAAGCGCTTAGTGCTGATCTCACCTTCTCTCATTAGACCCAGTTTGTGTTTAACAAGAGGGTGTTTTACTTCAACAACTTTCATTTCCATCTCCGGATACATAGGTGATTTTTAAACAAACCTTCAGATTATAAACGATTTCGTTCTCAAATTCTTGCGCTAGAACAAAAGAAAAAACCAGCGCAAACGTTTGCTATATTGGTTTATCCGCTGTTAGAATAGCGCCGATTTCATATCCAACTTTCAAACTGAGGACTTCCTTGTGAGTGCTGATAACACTTCTCTTAGCTATAAAGACGCTGGCGTAGATATCGATGCAGGTAACGCACTTGTTGATCGCATCAAAGGTGCCGTTAAACGTACTCGCCGCCCTGAAGTAATGGGTGGTATTGGTGGTTTTGGTGCCTTGTGTGAGCTACCAACCAAATATAAGCAGCCGGTACTGGTCTCAGGTACTGACGGGGTTGGAACCAAACTTCGTCTTGCTTTGGATATGAAAAAACACGACACCATAGGCATCGACCTTGTCGCTATGTGCGTAAATGACTTGATTGTGCAAGGTGCTGAGCCACTGTTTTTCCTCGATTACTACGCGACAGGCAAACTGGATGTTGATACTGCGGCAGACGTTGTTTCCGGTATCGCTGACGGCTGTGTACAAGCCGGTTGTGCGCTTATTGGTGGTGAAACTGCTGAAATGCCTGGCATGTACGAAGGGGAAGACTACGATGTAGCGGGCTTCTGTGTTGGCGTCGTAGAAAAAGAAAATGTTATCGACGGCAGCAAAGTCGCGGCAGGCGATGCGCTTATCGCGGTAGGTTCAAGTGGTCCTCACTCAAACGGTTATTCACTCATTCGTAAGATTCTCGAAGTATCGGGCGCAGATAAGAATGAAGAGCTAGCAGGCCGTACTATCGGCGAACATCTGCTGGAACCAACAAAGATTTACATCAAATCGGCGCTAAAAATGATTGAAGCGCACGACATTCATGCAATTTCTCACATTACTGGCGGTGGTTTCTGGGAAAATATTCCTCGCGTACTGCCTGAAGGCACCAAAGCTGTTATCGATGGCAATAGCTGGGAATGGCCTGTGATTTTCAACTGGCTGCAAGAAAAAGGCAATGTGACCACTCACGAAATGTACCGCACATTCAACTGTGGTGTTGGTCTAGTTATTGCGCTGCCAAAAGAACAAGCAAACGCGGCAGTGGCGTTGCTTGAAGCAGAAGGTGAGAAGGCATGGGTTATTGGTGAAATCGCTGATGCCAGTGCTGATGAAGAACAAGTAGAGATCAAATAAATTATGAAGAGTATTGTTGTTTTAGTTTCAGGAAATGGTTCGAACTTACAGGCGATTATTGATGCTTGTGAAACCAAGATCAGTACTGGCCGAGTGACCGCTGTTTTTTCAAACAAAGCAACAGCTTATGGCTTGGAGCGAGCTAAGAAAGCAGGCGCAGCAGCCCACTTTTTGGATCCAAAATCATTCGATACCCGCGACGCGTTTGATCATGAATTGATGAAGCAAATTGATGAATACAAGCCAGATGTCATTGTTCTCGCAGGGTACATGCGCATCTTAAGTGGTGAATTCGTTCGCCACTATAGAGGCCGAATGATCAATATCCACCCTTCTCTACTACCGAAATACCCAGGTCTGAACACCTACCAGCGAGCCATTCATGCTGGTGATGAAGAGCATGGGACAAGCGTTCATTTTGTCACTGAACAACTGGATGGTGGCCCGGTGATCCTACAGGCTAAAGTGCCCATCTTTGATGAAGACACGGTTGAAACACTTACAGAACGAGTACAAACTCAGGAACATAAGATTTATCCTCTGGTCGTGCAATGGCTGGTTGAGGAACGCTTGATCATGAAAGACGAAAAAGAAGCTTACCTTGATGGTAAGTTACTTGGAATTCATGGGTACGCTGAAGAATAGTATCAGCCGTGCAAACTCTGCGATCAAAGGCGAGCTCTGTGCTCGCCTTTTTGCTTCTATTAATCTTCAATTCATATTGACTCAGTTAGTCTGAACAAAACTAAGGAGGTCCAGAATGGATTTAAAAAGTTTATTGAATCAGGCTCTAAACTCAGATCTTGTTCGTCAAGGCCAACAGAAAGTGCAACAGCAATCTAGCTCTGGAGCGCTAAAATCTCTTGGAGCAGGTGCAGTGGGTGGTGGCTTAGTCAACCTACTCATGGGGTCTAAAAAAAGTAAAAAGCTTGGCAAAAAAGTCGGTAAAAATGCACTTAAAATTGGAGGCGCAGCGGCTCTAGGGGCGCTGGCTTATACCGTTTACAATAATTGGCAAGGCAAGCAAAAAACAACCTCAGTACAAGAAGATTTTAATGCCAACGATACTATTCATAACGAGCTCATCATCAAAGCTATGATTGCCGCTGCAAAAGCAGATGGTCATGTCGACGCAGAAGAAATGCAGCGCATAGAGTCCACACTGAAAGAAGCTGGTGCGGATGCTGGGTTACAAACCATGCTCCACAATGAGCTAAACAAACCTCTCGATCCAAGCGAAATTGCTCGACTCGCTCAGTCACCACAACAAGCTTCAGAGATTTATCTCGCGTCTCTAATTGTTGTCGATGAACAGAATTTCATGGAGAAAGCCTATTTGCAGGAGCTAGCCAAACAGTTACAACTGGCGCCGGAGGTAACTTTCCAGCTTGAGCAACAACTGCAAGACTAAGCCAAAGCGAACAAAAATCCAGCATCGCTGCCTTGAGTTTGAGCCAGAACAAACCGTTGCTTTGAGTTTCAATCACAGCCTGTGTATATTTGAGAGCAGTTCTCATTTAATTATTAGGTTAACAACATGAAAATATATGATTGCTGCGACTTGGTTCGCGAGCTCTATGCGCAAATTGGCAGTGGCGATCAGGCCTATGTGCCTAAAGCGATTGCTTGTTCACTACGCGCGTTAAACGATATTGCAGCGGATATCAGCCTCCCGCAACATGTAAGAGACAAAGCGGCATTTGCAGCAGCGAATCTGCTGATTTCAGATTTCGAGGATCAATAATGAACTTAGCGAACTTTGAAACGATGGATCCAATCATGCTGATGAGCATCGTCAACATGAAGCTACGAGATGACTTTGGTGGTGATTTAGATAAGCTGGCTACGTATTTTGATATCGATAAGTCAGCACTAGAGACTAAACTCGCTTCCGCAGGTTTTGATTTCCTCCCAGAAGCAGGACAATTTCGCTAATCAAAGCGTTATCGGATATAAAAACCGCCTAAGTAGGCGGTTTTTTATTAGAATTGATTACTCTTCGTCGAAAAAATCATCTTCATCATCTAATTCAGCTTGCGCTGCCGCTGTGCGCTTCGCTTCTTCGTAACGTGCCTTCTTTTCAGCGGCTTCTTGCGCTAGACGCTCTTCACGCTCAACACGAACTTTACGTGCTTCACCTTTACGTTCGTTACGGGCCGCTTGGTTTTGGATGAAACCCGCTAGCTCTTTCTCCGCCCACTCTTGCGCTAAAGCTTCTGTTTCAAAGCCAGCTTCACGCTTAGACACAGATGTTTTACGTGATGTCACTTGACGAGTGATCTCTGCACACCAACCATTACGCTTTTCAGTCACACGAATGGCAAATTTTTTGTTGTTCGACATATTCATTTCCTAAGGGATTCTAATAGAGTATTGAGGGATTTAGCCATCCCTTGGCAAGCGCGGTATTAGAGCGTAAAAAAGAGCCGTTGGCTATAGATTTTTCAACAAATAAAAAGCGCAGACTTTTCGGTCTGCGCTTTTACTTTTCAATAACAGCTAATACCTGTTAACCGACATTCTTACGTGCGTTTTGGAACATACGCATCCAAGCACCGTTCTCGCCCCAACCTTCTGGAGACCATGAGTTCGCCACAGTGCGGAATACACGCTCTGGGTGAGGCATCATGATAGTTACGCGGCCATCTTGAGTCGTTAGACCTGTGATTGCGTTTGGCGAACCGTTCGGGTTGTTCGGGTATTGCTGTGTTGGGTTACCGTGGTTGTCCACGTAGCGAACGGCCACTGTACCTGATGCTTCAATCGCGGCTAGGTGGTCAGCATCACGCACTTCTACGCGACCTTCACCGTGAGACACTGCGATTGGCATACGAGAACCTGCCATGCCGTCGAAGAATACAGAGTCAGATTTCTGAACTTCCACTAGGCTAAAGCGAGCTTCAAAGCGCTCAGATTCGTTACGAACGAAGCGTGGCCATAGATCTGCACCTGGGATTAGCTCTTTCAGGTTTGATAGCATCTGACAGCCGTTACACACACCTAGAGAGAAGGTATCTTCACGCTGGAAGAAGCCTTGGAACTGGTTACGAGCTTGCTCGTTGAACAAGATAGATTTCGCCCAACCTTCACCTGCGCCTAGTACGTCACCGTAAGAGAAACCACCACAAGCCACTAGGCCTTGGTACTCTTCTAGAACGGCTTGACCAGTTAGGATATCGCTCATGTGAATATCAGTTGCTTCAAAGCCTGCACGGTCAAACGCTGCTGCCATTTCAACGTGAGAGTTAACACCCTGCTCACGCAGAATTGCCATCTTAGGTTTAGCACCTTTAGCAATGTAAGGTGCTGCAATGTCTTCGTTTACATCGAAGCTTAGTTTAACGTTCAGACCTGGGTCAGAATTGTCTTTCTTCGCTTCGTGCTCTTGGTCAGCACATGCTGGGTTATCACGTAGAGCTTGCATCTTATGCGTTGTCTCAGCCCAGATAGTACGTAGTTCAGTACGGTTACGCTCTAGAACCACTGTCTCACCAGAAGTGATCACCAGCTCGTCAGACGCTTCTACAGAACCGATTACGTGTGAACATGCCTCAAGGCCGTTTGCAGCTAGCGTTGAAAGTACAGCATCTAGGTCGTCATTCTTAACCTGAAGCACTGCGCCTAACTCTTCGTTAAATAGAACTGCTAGAGCGTCGTCACCTAGTGCTTCAATATTCGCTTTAACACCACAGTGACCTGCGAATGCCATCTCAGCAAGAGTAACGAATAGACCGCCATCGCCCTTATCGTGGTAAGCCACGACTTGATCGTTCGCAACAAGTGCTTGAACGCCTTCGTAGAAACCTTTTAGCTGGGCTGCGTTATCTACGTCTGCTGGCTTATCACCAAGCTGCTTGTAAACCTGTGCTAGAGCCGTTGCACCTAGACGGTTTTGACCGTTACCTAGGTCGATTAGGACAAGGCTAGTATTGCCTTTATCTGTGCGAAGCTGAGGTGTGATTGTCTTACGAACATCTTCAACACGAGCAAACGCCGTGATGATTAGAGATAGCGGAGACGTTACTTCTTTCTGTTCGCCATTCTCTTCCCACTTGGTCTTCATCGACATTGAGTCTTTACCCACGGGGATAGTCAGACCAAGTGCTGGACATAGCTCTTCACCCACCGCTTTCACCGCTTCGTAAAGACCTGCGTCTTCGCCCGGGTGGCCAGCTGGAGACATCCAGTTTGCAGACAGTTTAATGTGTTTGATATCACCGATGTTAGTCGCTGCGATGTTCGTGATTGCCTCACCCACCGCTAGACGAGCTGAAGCACCGAAATCTAGTAGAGCAACTGGTGTGCGCTCACCCATCGACATCGCTTCACCGTGGTAAGTGTCGTAGCTTGCTGCGGTTACTGCGCAGTTAGCTACTGGAACCTGCCAAGGGCCAACCATTTGGTCACGTGCAACAAGGCCAGTAACGGTGCGGTCACCGATAGTAATAAGGAATGTTTTTTCTGCAACCGTTGGAAGGCGTAGAACGCGATCCACGGCTTCGTTCAGCTCGATGCCGTCACGGTTAACCGCCGGGTTGTTTGCTTTTAGCGTTTTCGCATCACGGTGCATCTTAGGCGTCTTACCAAGAAGCACATCCATTGGCATGTCAATTGGCGTGTTGTCGAAGTGTGAATCTTCAAGTTTCAGTTCACGCTCTTCTGTTGCCACACCTACGACTGCGTATGGTGCACGTTCACGCTTACAGATCGCATCGAATACTTCCATGTTCTCTGGCGCAACTGCCATTACGTAACGCTCTTGAGATTCGTTACACCAGATCTCAAGTGGGCTCATGCCCGGCTCGTCGTTTGGTACGTCACGCAGTTGGAAGATACCACCACGCTCGCCATCGTCTACAAGCTCAGGAAGTGCGTTAGAGATACCGCCCGCACCTACATCGTGGATGAATGCGATTGGGTTCTGTTCACCAAGCTGCCAACAACGGTCGATCACTTCCTGACAGCGACGCTCCATCTCTGGGTTTTCACGCTGTACTGAAGCGAAATCTAGGTCTTCAGCTGATTGACCAGATGCCATTGAAGAAGCAGCACCACCGCCAAGACCGATGTTCATTGCAGGACCGCCAAGAACGATTAGGCTTGCACCGACTGGGATCTCTTTCTTCTGTACGTGCTCGTCACGGATGTTACCCATACCACCAGCAATCATGATTGGTTTGTGGTAACCACGAACCTCTTCACCAGCGTGAGAGTTCACTTTTTCTTCGTAAGTACGGAAGTAACCTAGTAGGTTAGGACGACCAAATTCGTTGTTAAACGCCGCGCCACCCAATGGGCCTTCTAGCATGATATCTAGTGCGTTAACAATGCGGCCAGGCTTACCGAAGTCTGTTTCCCATGGCTGTTCAAAACCAGGAATACGTAGGTTAGAAGTCGTAAATCCAACAAGACCGGCTTTTGGCTTACCGCCAATACCTGTTGCGCCTTCGTCGCGGATTTCACCACCAGAACCTGTAGATGCGCCCGGCCATGGAGAAATAGCCGTTGGGTGGTTGTGCGTTTCCACCTTCATTAGAATATGGGCTTTCTCTTGGTTGTAACCGTACTGGCGAGTTTCTGGATTCGGGAAGAAACGACCAACCTCTGAACCGACCATTACTGCTGCGTTATCTTTGTAAGCGGACAGCACGTTATCTGGTGTCGTTTCGAATGTGTTTTTGATCATCTTGAACAGAGACTTCTCTTGCTTAATGCCGTCGATAGTCCAGTCTGCGTTGAAGATCTTGTGACGACAGTGCTCTGAGTTCGCCTGGGCGAACATCATTAGCTCGATGTCTGTTGGGTTACGATCGAGCTTATTTACGAACGCATCGTAAAGGTATTCAATTTCATCGTCTGCAAGTGCAAGACCTAGGGTAACGTTTGCGTTTTCAAGCGCAGCACGACCACCAGAAAGTAGGTCAACGTCAGCTACAGGTGCTGGCTCTGCCACTTGGAAAAGTGCATTCGCTGAGTCAAAGTCAGCAAAAACCACTTCCATCATGCGATCGTGGATAATTGCTTTTAGCTCAACCAATTGAAGCTCAGTTAGCTCTGCAGATGTTTCAACGTAGTACGCTGTACCACGCTCAAGACGAACCACCTTGTCCAGACCACAGTTATTTGCGATGTCTGTCGATTTTGATGACCAAGGAGAGATAGTGCCTGGACGAGGCGTAACTAGAAGCAGCAGACCAGTTGGCTCATGCTCTTCAATAGTTGGACCGTAAGTCAGTAACTTTTCTAACTTCTCAACTTCAGATGCGTCTAGATCTGCCGTTAGATCAGCAAAGTGGGTAAATTCAGCGTAAATACCTGTTACTGGCAAGCTCAATTCACGACAAAGCTCTAGAAGCTTGTTAACACGAAATTCAGATAGAGCTGGGGAGCCACGAAAAATTCTCATGTACTTAGGTCTCTTATGCAATTGGTTAAGGTCTACTGACCTGAGGTGATATTGGAATAAATTCAGTGGGTTAGGCTGTTTTACTTCGAAGCTATTCCCTAGAATTCTAAAACCTATGCCGATTCCACCTCTCCTTTGCGGGCGCATTATAAAGGATTTATTTTTGTGATGTAACACCAAAAGCAACCGTTTGCGTCATTTTTTTCATCAAATTTGAATTACCGCAAAAATCCTAATTTTAAATCTTTAACCCGAACTCACTCTGATTGTCTTGCCTTGTTATGACACTTTGATATAAATGCCCTACTGGAAGTATGAGAATGATGTGAATGAAGAAGCATTACTTGAACTGTTGGACATCAATTAGCGCCTTGCTGTTTGCTGTATTGATGTTATCCGGCTGTCAAATTGAATCAGAGCCTAAAAGTGATTTAGACCAAATACGCGAGCGTGGCGTATTGCGTGTCGGCACCTTGAACAATCAGTTGTCTTACTATATTGGTCCCGATGGCCCTGCGGGATTGGATTATGAACTGGCTCGTGAGTTTGCCAATGAGCTAGGCGTACAACTGGAAATGAAGCCGGCCTACCGAATCTCATCGCTCTACCCTGCACTGGCCAAAGGCGAAATTGATATTATTGCTGCTGGCTTAACTCAATCTGCTGAGCGTATGGAGCGATTCCGTCCCGGCCCTGCTTATTATTATGTCAGCCAACAAGTGGTCTACAAAAAGGGCCAATGGCGACCACGTAATTTAGAACAGCTTCTCAGTAAACAACCTGATCAAATTGAAGGGGAAGATGATCAACCTACCCTAAAAATCGTTAGTGATTCACATGTGAAGCAGACTCTGAACGCCATAAAGCAAGAAGCCTATCCTGACTTTGCATTTGAAATAGATCCTGAAGCGGAGGTAAGCGATCTCCTTAAACAGGTATCTGATGGTGATCTGATGTTCACTATCGCCGATTCCGTCGAAGTATCCCTATCGCAGCGAATCTACCCTGATATTGCATTAGCCTTTGAACTCACAGAAGATCAACCCATCTCTTGGTTTGTTCGCCGTTCAGAAGATGAAAGCTTATATGCATTGATGATTGAATTCTTTGGTTACACCAAACAATCAGGCCATCTCGCCTCACTTGAAGAAAAATATATTGGTCATATCGGCAGCTTTGATTATGTTGACACACGCGCATTTATCCGTGCCCTTGACTCCAAACTGCCTAAATGGTCACCGTTATTTAAAAAATATTCTGAAGAGTTTGACTGGCGTTTAGTGGCTGCGTTGGCTTATCAAGAGTCACACTGGAATCCCCGAGCTAAGTCCCCAACGGGTGTTCGTGGCATGATGATGCTGACATTACCCACCGCTAAAAGCGTCGGGGTCACAAACCGACTTGACCCTAAGCAATCAGTACGAGGAGGCGTAGACTACTTGCGTCGTATGGTTTCTCGTATACCCGATTCTGTCGATGACCATGAAAAAATCTGGTTTGCTCTCGCTTCTTACAATGTTGGCTACGGTCATATGATGGACGCAAGGAGACTAACCAAAAGACAAGGGGGCAATCCGGATTCATGGGCCGATGTAAAAGATCGCTTGCCATTACTACGCCAGAAAAAATACTACAGCCAGACTCGATATGGCTACGCTCGCGGTGATGAAGCAAGAAACTACGTCGAGAACATTCGCCGTTATTACCAAAGTATTATCGGTCATGTGGAGCAACAAACGGCAGATAATAGCGACATCAGTATAGACGACCTTGCCGTCATCGAAGTGCCGGAAAGTTCAGTCTCTTCAGCTTCAGCCAGCTCAGCGGCAGCACCAACAAATCAAGAGTAAAAGCCAGCTTTCAAGTGTACTATCGCTGTTTAGTGATTATGCACTTGAATTCTTGCGTGCTTACCCACACATAGTCTCGTAAGCTAGCGATCTTGCAAACATTATTAAAACAGTAACAATTGGCTGGTAAAAGACGAGTTACTCAAGGTAATCAGTACCTTCGAATAAGAAAGCCATAATTCAGATATAACTCATAGTAGGAGGTTGTTTTATGAGTAGACGTAAAATGCGGTCAAAACGCCTTAATAAAACGGTGGCAGCAAACCGCCGTAAGAGAATGCTCAGTAACAATAAGAAGAAAGTAATTGCTCGTCATCGAGCCTTCATGCAGCTAATTTGCGCATAATCCTAGCAAGCACCTAGACACAGGTGTTTGCTAGAGTCTTATCCTTCATTCAAAACGCTTTGCCTGTTTCTGCGCTTTGTTCTCTTTACGACGACGCTTAAAGAATGCTTGCAATTGCACTCGACACTCTTCTTCCAATAATCCAGCTTCAATATCCGCGTAGTGATACGCTGCCTGGTGCTCAAACAAATTAAGTACTGTTCCAGCTGCTCCCGCTTTTAAGTCTGGAGCGCCGAACACGATACGTTTGACTCTGCTATGAAGCAAAGCTCCGGCACACATTGGACACGGCTCCAGCGTCACATATAAGGTTGTATCAAGGAGACGATAATTCTCCAAAACTTGGCCTGCTTTACGCAGTACCTGCATTTCTGCATGTGCCGTTGCATCATGATGACCAATAGACTGATTCCAACCTTCAGCAACCACTTCTCCGTCCTTGACCAAGACAGCACCAACAGGTACTTCTCCCTCTAACTCTGCCTGAGCAGCAAGCGCCAGCGCACGTCGCATGAAGAATTCATCTTGAGAGGAAAACTGAGAATCTGACACTTAAGGCTCCAAAATCTAACACAGATGAAGTGGGAGTATGATTCTACCCATAACCCCACGAGAGTAAAAGAGCGCTCAATTACCACTACAAAATAAAAAAGCGCCAGTCTCTCAACCGGCGCTCATCAATCCTCATGCTGTCAACTTACATCGTATATGTGTAAGGAGCTTGAATGCCCAGTGGGATACCCAGTGCCCAGTATGCCACTAGGAAAATAGACCAACCGATCAACATTGCAATTGAGAATGGCATCATTAGAGATGCTAGAGTACCAATACCAGTCGACTTCACGTAGCGCTGACAGTAAACCACGACGAGAGGGAAGAAGACCATCAGAGGTGAGATAATGTTCGATACAGAATCACCAACGCGGTATGCCGCTTGAGAAAGCTCTGGCGAAATACCTACAGCCATTAGCATTGGTACTAGAATTGGACCAATTAAAGCCCATTTGGCAGAAGCAGAACCAATTAGCAGGTTTACAGAAGCCGTCAACAGAATCATGCCGATGATCGTTGCTTCACCCGGAAGGTTCATTGCTTTCAGACCTTCTGCACCGTATAGCGCTAGCATAGTACCAATATTCGACTGTGCAAATGCAGCCAGGAACTGAGCACAGAAGAACGACATAACAATGTACGCACCCATTGTCGACATAGTGTCCGCCATCGCTTTAATGATGTCGTTACTGGTCTTAAATGTCCCCGAGACTTTACCATACACATAGCCTGGAATGATGAATAAAATGAAGATCAATGGAACAATTGACTTCATTAACGGCGCGGTAAACGCTGTAATTTCACCTTCAGGAGAACGTAATGCCGAGTTTTCAGGGATAATAGCTGCGATTAATACAGCAATACCTGCCAGCATCGCCCAACCCGCATAGCGGAATGCTTTTGACTCAAGTTCAGTGAAAGAACCTAGATCTGGTGCTTTTTCTGCATCTTCGTCGATTGGCGTTTTCGCTAGGCGAGGTTCGATGATTTTTTCTGTTACGTACCAACCAATCGCCACAATGATGATTGAAGATAGACCAGTAAAGAAAATATTCGCAAGTGGGTTTACAACGTATTCAGGATCAAGAACCTGTGCTGCAGTTTGTGTGAAACCAGCGAGTAGTGGGTCGATACCCGAAGGGATAAAGTTTGCAGAGAAACCACCCGATACGCCAGCGAATGCTGCAGCGATACCCGCTAATGGGTGACGACCAGCCGCATGGAAAATGATACCACCGAGTGGAATAACAAGAACGTAACCTGCATCCGCCGCGGTGTGCGAAACAATCGCAACCAGAATAAGCATTGGAGTAAGTAGCTTAGCTGGAGTGAAGTTAAGCATCTTCTTGAGGCCTGTGGTAATAAAGCCTGAAGAATCCGCTACCCCTACACCAAGCATCGCAACCAGTACGATACCTAGAGGCGCAAAACCAGTGAATGTTGTCACCATATTCGCGAGGAAGCTTGCTAGAGATTCGCCGGTTAAAAGGTTGTTGATTGCAAGTGCTTCGCCAGTGCGTGGGTTTAACAAATCAAACGAGACGTTTGAAAGGAGAGCAGACGCAGCCCAAGTAATAACTAGAGCCCAGAAAAACAAAATAGCAGGATCTGGGATCTTATTACCCGCGCGTTCAATAAAGTTTAAAAAGCGATCCATACCACTCGGCTTGTTGGATGGCGCTTGATTTACAGCTTGGTTACTCATGGTAACTCCATATGTGATGTTGTTGCCTTAGGTCTGTAATGATTGTTGTAGCGACCTATTATTCAACGACACATTTTATTAAAAGCGCCTCTAAAAAGCACAAGGTTCCACAATTTTTTCCATATTTGGAGACATATTTTGCAAAACTGGCGTTATCACGCAACAAAGTAAAAACAACAATCGCCCATAGATTGAAACAGGTTTGAAACCATTTTGAAAAAAATAGAGAACACTAACAGGTAAACACTCAACAACCAACATTGAATATAAAACAAACTACATAGCAAACTCATTGAACTCAGAGACAAATGTTGTTAACTCAATAGATTGATTTTTCCCATAACGATCTTGCCAACAGACAGCAACGCTAATGAGTTGAGTTTCGATACCATTCAGCACAATAGACTTGGAGTCACACTGTAGTTGAAACTCTTCTTCTAATGAAATCTGGCAACGTTCAAGAGTAAAGCAGGGATCTTGATTTATCGTATCAAACGAATAATTTTGGGGCTCCACAACTGAACTGTGACTGATAAAATACTCAAGCTGTGACTCTGCTAGATAAAGCGCTTTTGTCGCCTGATTAGCCCAATCTGATTTCGTCTCTATATAGGTATGCAGTTTTACTAAACCAATAGCGCTACTACTTACAAGAAATAGCCCAATTAATACTTCAATCAAGCTCACACCTTTTTGATTAGAAATCATACCAACTTCCTCTCACCCATAGCGTTTGATGGTGCTTTCTAGCCGGGCTGGCTGTTATATCTTGATTAAACTCGGTATCCAAAGAAGTATCGATTAACGCATAACGCTCAGGTACATCTAAAATCAAACCACCAATCGGATAAAAACTCCCACTCTGAAAGTAACTTACCCGCTCTTTTTCAATAGCGACAACAGAAGACAGTGCATCTATGGTTTGGGTTAAGTTTACAGATAATTCGTCATTTTCAATCGTTTCCAAACCAGCGTCGTCAAGAGCGGAATCATCAGAGACAAAATGATAAACCAGAGCCTTCAACGCTTGATGGCCTGACACTGCAAACGCTCCGTTATGCAAAACTAAAACCAAGCCTCCGGCCAAGTAGGTGTCGATAGCACCATTGATTGTTTGTAGATCATCTGATGTCAGTTCACAGCTTCCATAGACCCAGATAAATTCATGAGAAGCCTTAATAAGCTCACTGATCTTTTCACCACAGTCTTCTATCACTTGAGGAGCAGGCAAGTCGCTGGCGTTTGCTGGTAAGAAGCTCGCTAAAGACGATGGAACGTAACCAAATAACCCTGTGTCTGACATCACGTCAAACCAGTGATTACGTGAAACGTTAAAGACTTCTTTAAAGGGGTCAAGATTCTCATGCAGGGCGAAATCATCTTGAGTAGAAGAAAGTTGCCAGGCAAACCCAGTATAATTTTTGTCGGCACAATGCTGCTGATTTTCAACCTCTCCCAAAGGAAAATAACGAGGAAGTACAGCCCTTTGTTTGGGTTGTTTAGAGGAGTAACTCTGAGCATAAACCTCGTTTTGATACCGGAGTGATACACATGCCCACTCGTTCTCACTGACTTTATCTCCATGATGCGGGGCAAGGTTTAACGAACCGTATACATATAGATGAGCAGTGGTTGTCATTGCGCTTTTAATTTGTAGCTCTGGCAGGAAAAATGCCTTACTCAAAGTAAGAAAACCACTTGATGAGCGGATCTTATGTGGTGTTCCCGTTTCTATTTCCAGTCCATCCAAACCAAGCCAACCTTGGCAACCATTTAAACTTTCAGGAATCAGACCTTCACTTGATACACTAGCAAATGCACACTCTAAACCTCCTTCAGCAAGCCAGTGAGCTGTGCGGCTGTCGAGCTCATTATTACTCCGCTTTACCTGATAAAATACGCCTTTATAACTCCCCATAATGACCATCAAGGTCACCGAGAGTAACAGGCAGGTCATCACAATCAACGCCGCTCCACTTTGTTTCTTCACCTCACCAGTTCCTCGTTTTGACAGAAAAACCCAGTGATTGCGTAATTTGCGGTTGATCCACTAACTGGGTTGAAAGAACGACACTCACAAGTTCTGAAGAGATAGACAGGCCCACCAAGGGCTCAACATTCAACTCAAATACTTCAATAGCGATACGTCGACTATCAAACAAAGTGTTACAAGTATTGCCAAAATAATTCGTAAAGCTCTCTGCTTCTACGACAGACATAACGCGTGACAATTTCTTCTCACAAACTCTGAGGATCTGCTCAGATTGTCTATCTCTTTGATAAACAACATTTGTGTATGCATCCTCATCGTCAGCATTCCCTGAAAGGTAGGCGTAAGCAATTAGACTCATTTGATTATCATGCCTGATATAATAAGTTTGTGCCGCGCCGGATAGCTTAAGGCTAGAACCCATACCTCCGCTGTAGCCAGCCCGATGTAAGTCCTGCTTCATCATTTGAAGAACACTATTGGTGCTTTGGAGTAGCATAAGTTCGTTAGCTCGATAAACCGCTGTACGCTGATGATGGATCAACATGCTCATCACCACACTTATCACTAGTATGCTAAGCGAGGCAGCAACAAGGAGCTCGAGCAAACTCCCCCCTCTCTGCCGATAAATCAGCATACTTCGTAGCCCAAGTAAGTCTTATTTGGAGAACAAACACGAACAATAGCAGAGCGAAAGTGCGTTCTTAGCTCAAGAACTAGCTCAGGTTGCTGGCCAGGATAGAAAGTAAATCGGCCACTTTTAGGACGGCCATGGGTTGCATCAAAGCTGATTTGATTCGAGCTATACGTTGTGTCTAGTTTAATCCCTGAAAATGAAGCCCCAGACAAACGCATTAATACCACCCCTTGGAACTCCTTTTTGTTATCAGTTAATTCCAGCGCCCATTCTCCGCTAACGGTTAACAAGTGAATCCATAACGGTTGGCGGCGCAAAACAGCTTGAGATTTAGCCATTACGACAAGTCCATTCAACTCTGTCGCTAGCCTAGCCATTTTGGCGGTATTAGAAACGGAAACAAAGCTAGGGAGTGCCCATAGCGCGACCACGCAGACTACCGATAAAACAACCAACACTTCTATCAATGTAAAACCACGAGGCATTTCCCAAACTCTCATGTAACACTCACAAGGTTCAAAACCATACTTGGTTCGATGCTACCACTGAGAAACAATGCCCAGATGCAAAAGAAAAGAGGGATTCGGAGTGTTCGGTGAAAATCGATGTAATCAGAGTAAACAAAGTCCAAATGGAATGACTTTGCTCGAACTGTTGGTGGTAACAGTCGTGATAGTGATTTTATCTGCTATCGCTTACCCAAGTTATTTGGACTTCGTGCGTCAATCTCATCGGACAACGGCCATCTCTGACTTAGCGCGAATCCAACTGGAGTTGGAATCGAACTACAGCGGACAATATCAATGGAGCCACATCGTATCTGAAGGCCAATGCACTCTATGCCTGTCTGACCAAAACCGCTTTATTTTTTCTATCACTAGCGGAGCAAGCACCGCATATACGATCAAGGCTACCGCTCAAACAAGCAGCCAGCAACATCTCGATACCTGCCTAATAGAGAACAACATTGATTACATCAGCTTAGACGCAAAAAACATAGAGTTTCCTGCGTCTTGTTGGGAATAAAAAAGCCTGCACATTTGGCAGGCTCTCTCACAACAATCTTTCGAAGGTTAACTCGTTAGGTCATCGAAAAACTTCTTGACCCCATTGAAGAACCCTTCCGCTTTCGGCTTGTGCTTAGTTGCCGCTTCACCACCGCAAGACTCTTCAAACTCTTTCAATAAATCTTTCTGACGTGAACTTAGATTAACAGGTGTTTCAACTACTAACTTAACAATCAGGTCACCAACACCACCGCCTCGAACACCCTTCACCCCTTTACCGCGCATACGGAACATTCGCCCCGTTTGCGTTTCAGTCGGAACTTTCAGGTTCACACGACCATCCAGTGTTGGTACTTCAACTTCACCACCCAGTGCGGCCATTGCAAAGCTGACAGGCACTTCACAATATAGATTATTACCATCACGCTCAAAGATGTGGTGCTCTTTCACATGGACCTGTACGTACAAGTCACCCGCTGGAGCGCCCATTTCTCCCGCTTCACCTTCACCAGAAAGACGGATACGGTCACCAGTATCAACACCAGCAGGAATCTTAACGTTAAGCGTTTTAGTCTTCTGTTTACGACCCTGACCATGACACGAGTTACATGGATCTTTGATGATCTTGCCTTTACCGTGACAGGTTGGACAGGTTTGCTGAACCGCAAAGAAACCCTGACGCATCTGAACTTGGCCATGACCATGACAGGTTCCACACGTTTCAGGAGACGAGCCTTTCTTCGCGCCGCTGCCATCACAAACGTCACAGTTAACTAGCGTTGGCACTTCAATTTCTTTTGAAACACCGCGAACCGCTTCTTCTAGCGACAGTTCCATGTTATAGCGCAGGTCTGCACCGCGTTGCGCGCGCTGCTGGCCACCGCCACGTCGGCCACCGCCAAAGATATCACCAAACACATCACCAAAAATATCACCGAAATCAGCACCAGCACCACCGCCAAAGCCACCGCCCATGCCGCCTTGTTCGAAGGCTGCATGACCATATTGGTCATAGGCCGCTTTTTTCTGAGGATCCAGTAGGATTTCGTACGCTTCTTTTACTTCTTTAAACTTATCTGCAGCAGACTCATCACCCTGGTTGCGGTCTGGGTGGAATTTCATTGCAAGGCGCTTATACGCCTTTTTAATATCACGTTCTGATGCATCACGGCTTACGCCTAATACTTCGTAAAAATCACGTTTTGACATGTTCTTCGTCACCAATTTAGTACTGCAAACGACCGATTGTCGCTTGGTGTTTGTATCGTTCTAGATAAAGGCTTTGTGCAAAAGTGCTTATCTGGAAAGACAGCGTATTTACAAACAGGCGGGCGTGTGAGTTCCCTCAAACGCCCGCATATTACGTTAAGTTAAGTCAGAATCGAGAATTATTTTTTCTCGTCTTTAACTTCTTCAAACTCAGCGTCTACAACGTCTTCTTCTTGCTTAGGCTGTTCACCAGCTTCTGCGCCAGCCTGTTGTGCCTGAGCTTGTTGCTGAGCGATTTCCATAAGTTTTTGCGCAGCGGTCATAAGAGCTTGTACTTTCGCATCAATCGCTTCTTTGTCTTCACCCTTACGAGCTTCTTCTAGCTCAGAGATAGCAGATTCAATCTTCTCTTTCTCTTCCGCTGGAAGTGCGTCACCCGCTTCTTCAACTTGCTTACGAGTACCGTGGATCATTTGGTCAGCTTGGTTACGTGCAGCCGCTAGCTCTTCGAACTTTTTGTCCGCTTCTTTGTTAGCTTCTGCTTCTTGTACCATTTTTTCGATTTCATCGTCGCTTAGTCCGCCTGAAGCTTGGATAGTGATCTTCTGCTCTTTACCAGTCTGCTTATCTTTCGCTGATACGTGAAGGATACCATCCGCATCTAGGTCGAAAGTTACTTCGATTTGTGGCATACCACGTGGAGCTGGCTGAATGCCTTCTAGGTTGAATTGACCTAGAGACTTGTTGTACATCGCCTGCTTACGCTCACCTTGAAGAACGTGGATAGTTACCGCATTCTGGTTGTCTTCTGCTGTAGAGAAAACTTGGTTCGCTTTGGTTGGGATAGTGGTGTTCTTCTCAACTAGCTTAGTCATTACGCCGCCCATAGTCTCGATACCTAGAGACAGAGGAGTAACGTCTAGTAGAAGTACATCTTTAACATCACCCGCAAGTACACCACCTTGAACTGCAGCACCCATTGCTACTGCTTCGTCAGGGTTCACGTCTTTACGAGCGTCTTTACCGAAGAACTCAGCCACTTTCGCTTGAACCATTGGCATACGAGTCTGACCACCAACAAGGATAACGTCAGTAATGTCGTTCACAGATAGGTCTGCGTCAGCTAGAGCAACTTTTAGCGGCTCAAGAGAACGTTGAACTAGATCTTCAACTAGAGATTCTAGTTTCGCACGAGTCACTTTAACGTTCATGTGCTTAGGACCAGTCGCATCTGCAGTCACGTAAGGTAGGTTTACGTCTGTTTGAGAAGTAGAAGAAAGCTCAATTTTCGCTTTTTCTGCTGCTTCTTTAACACGCTGCATTGCTAGAGGATCGTTCTTAAGATCGATACCTTGCTCTTTCTTGAACTCTTCAACTAGGTAGTTGATCATGCGGTTATCGAAGTCTTCACCACCTAAGTGAGTGTCACCGTTAGTCGCTAGTACTTCGAATGTTTTCTCGCCTTCAACTTCATCAATCTCGATGATAGAGATATCGAATGTACCACCACCAAGATCGTATACAGCGATAGTGCGGTCACCACCTTGCTTGTCTAGGCCGTAAGCTAGAGCTGCTGCAGTAGGCTCGTTGATGATACGCTTAACTTCTAGACCAGCGATACGGCCAGCATCTTTAGTTGCTTGACGCTGAGCATCGTTAAAGTAAGCCGGTACTGTGATAACTGCGCCAGTTACTTCCTCACCAAGGAAGTCTTCTGCCGTTTTCTTCATTTTCTTCAGTACTTCAGCAGAAACCTGAGGAGCCGCCATTTTCTGGCCTTGCGCTTCAACCCAAGCATCACCGTTGTCAGCTTTAACGATTTTGTACGGCATGATTTCGATGTCGCGCTGTACTTCTTCATCTTCGAAACGACGACCAATAAGACGCTTAATTGCAAATAGCGTGTTTTCTGGGTTTGTAACTGCTTGACGTTTTGCTGGTTGACCTACTAGTGTCTCACCGTCTGTGTAAGCAATTACCGATGCAGTAGTACGCTCACCCTCTGCGTTTTCAATTACACGTGGTTTGTCGCCGTCTAGTACCGCAACACATGAGTTAGTAGTACCTAAGTCAATACCAATGATTTTACCCATCAGGCTATCTCCGAATAAATTTCTATTTTCGTTTTGCTATATCCCCTATGTGGGGATGGAGAGTCGGGTTTCAACCCTTGCTCACAAACAAAAATAATGATGTTTGCTTCTCTATGCCCAATAAATAAGGGCGTCAAATGACTTTTCAAGGGAAAAAGTAAAAAAAAGTGAAAAAAATTTAGGTCTTTAACAAGAAAGCGAGCCATATGGCTCGCTTTTAATTTTCAATGCGTTAGAGATTAAGCATTTGCTTGGGCAGGTTTGCCTTCAACTTGTGCTTCTTCTTTACCGATTTCACCTTCAGTTTTTGCAACAATAGTGTTTACCGCGGTATCACCCACTACGTTAGAAGAGGTACAGAACATATCGTTAATACGGTCAACTGCTGCGATGATTGCCAGACCTTCTGGTGGAAGACCCAGTTGGTGAAGAAGAACACCAACCATAACAACACCACCACCAGGAACACCACCAGCACCAATAGATAGAAGCAGGATAGTAAGACCTAGAGTGAACACGTCAGCCGTGTTGATTGGTTGACCAAATGCGTTTGCAACGAAGATAGTTGCCAGTGCGATGTAGATAGACACACCAGACATGTTCATGGTTGCACCCAGTGGTACACCGAAACCTGCAACTGATTTTGAAACTTGTAGTTTCTCCGTCAAAGTACGCATAGTTACAGGAATAGTCGCATTCGAGCTTGCTGTCGATAGAGAGAATAGGATTTGCTCACGAGTAGCACGTAAGAACGTCTTTGGAGAAGTACCTGTCGCAATACCTACTGCCATTGGGTAGAAGAAGAAGATCCAGAACACGAGCATAGCCACAACAAGCGCTACATAGCCTGCTACTGACATGAGCGTGTTAGCATCTAGTGTCGCGCCTAGTTGAATCATCAGCGCAAACACACCATATGGAGCAAGGCTCATAACAAGGCCAACAAGCTTCATCATGATTTCGTTCGCCATCTTGAATGTGCGGATAGCCGGCCCACCGCGTGAATCAAGCGCCTGAATCGCTAGGCCTGTTAGGATTGCCATAAAGATGATTTGTAGCATATCGCCATTAGCAAACGCCTGAACAGGGTTACTTGGTACGATGTTTACCACTAGGGAGAAGATATCAGGCGTTTCCGTTGTCGTTAGTTTTACTGTTTCTGAAATCGTACCAGCTAGGTTAGCGTCAGCACCTGGCTGGAAAATCATACCTACAGTCAGTGCCGCTGTAATCGCGATGATGGTATTAATAATGTATAGGGCGAAGGTTTTACCACCAAGACGACCAAACGCAGTGATGTCTTTCAAATCAACAATGCCACACACGATTGAAACGTATACCAAAGGAACAACAAGTAACTTGATCAGTGATACGAACATGCCACCAGCACCTTCCGCAGCGCCTAGAAGGTAAGTATCAAAAATTGCAATCCCGCTAAATAAGTACTGGATCGCAGTACCGATCAGTAGACCAGCAAACAAGCCTACAAAAATCTTGCTTGAAAGCGATTTATCCATCATCCATCTCCAGAATGTTGTGTTTTTAATTTATGGTTTTATAGTTTATTCCGCCAGTTTTCCCGACAGAGTTCGCACATAATACACACAAAGGTTACAAAATAAAGACTTTGTTTACGATAATGTTACAAGTTTCAAATCAGAAATTAATTTTTTGGTTAAATTTAACACCAAGAATAATTCACCAAATCAACCATTTATTAGAAACAAACACAACCAATCGAATAAGATAAAAAAAGAGAGGCCTAAGCCTCTCTTCCGTTTAAAACACGTTCTGTATCAAGGTTATTTAGCAACCATTACCATAGCAGGTCGAATCACACGGCCATTAAGCTCGTAACCTTTCTGCATGACAAACATCACAGTATTTGATTCATGGTCAGGGCTCTCTTGAATAGACATCGCTTGATGCATTTCAGGGTTAAACGCTTCGCCTTCAGGGTTAATCTCTTTTAGACCAAACTTAGCCACCGTGTCTACAAACGTTTTATGCGTCAATTCTACGCCTTCAAGCAGTGGTTTAACTACTTCCGCTTCAGTATCTGCCGCTTGAATCGCTCGCTCTAGGTTATCGATAACCGGCAGTAACTCTTCGGCAAACTTATTTAACGCGTATTTACGTGCTTTATCGATTTCTTGCTCAGTACGACGACGCATGTTTTCGACTTCGGCTTTTGCACGCAGTACGCTATCTTGCTGTTCTTGAACTTTCGCTTCGCTAGTCAGTAACGCTGCTTCTAGTTGAGCAATCTTAGCGTCTTTCTCATCACCAATTTCTTCTAGCTCAGCTTCAGCCTCTTGCGCTGCGGCTTCCACTTTCTCTGCTTCTTCGATGATTTGATCTAGCTCTTCTTCTGTAACTTTATTTTCTTCGTTGCTCATGATATCTCCAGAATACATACCCATTGGTACCTAACGCTTCACGTTTATTGCGTTTAGATACACAAAAACTCGCATAAATAGCTAACTTGCCATTATTATGGGGATGAAGATTGTCGAATCAAGCCTATTTAGTGCGGAAAACCTATGAAAAAGCCTTTTGAAGTGATCGCCATCATTGGTAAACCTCGGGATCAGCAAGCTATTCAGACTCACAGAGAGCTTTACCTCTGGCTTCAGTCGGAAGGGTATCAGGTTTTTATTGACGATAGGCTAGCGGAAATTTTAGACGATGTCCCGGATGAACATTTTGCGAGTCTAATTCAGCTTGGTAAAACGGCTGACTTGGCAATTGTCGTAGGTGGTGATGGCAACATGTTGGGGGCCGCCAGAGTGCTTTCACGCTTTAATACCTCAGTGATTGGAGTAAACCGAGGAAACCTTGGGTTTCTGACCGATCTCAACCCAGAAGATTTTCAGTCGGCACTTAAAAAAGTGCTTGAAGGTGAGTTCATCGAAGAAGAGCGCTTTTTGCTGGAAGCTGAAGTCCACCGTCATGGACAAGTAAAAAGTCATAATGCCGCACTCAATGAAGCCGTACTTCACCCTGGGCAAGTCGCCCATATGATTGAATTCGAAGTGTATATTGATGACAGCTTCGCCTTTTCTCTGCGTGCAGACGGGCTAATTATCTCTACGCCCACTGGCTCTACAGCCTATTCATTGTCCGGTGGCGGCCCTATCCTATCGCCAAGTCTTAATGCTATTTCGCTTGTACCTATGTTCCCGCATACTTTATCCAGCCGTCCGTTAGTCGTAGACAGTAAACGTCGTATTAAACTGGTGGTATCTCCGGATAACCGAGGGACTCAAGAAGTCGGCTGTGATGGCCAAGTCTCTCTGCCCGTTTCCCCTGGTGACGAAATCCATATTTATCAAAGCCCTAATGTACTCAAACTGATCCACCCCAAGGACTACAGCTACTATCATGTACTGCGCAATAAACTTGGTTGGTCGAGTAAACTGTTCTAGCAAATCAACTGGGGTATCGAAGGGTTGGCGTAATATGCCAACCCTTTTCTTTATCAAATCAAGGCAAAGCTTTAGCAATATAACCTTAACCCCATTCACCAAGACAAAATTCCCCCTCCCGACTGACGTAAATGAAATTCGCGTTCGGTCACAAAAATTTTCACACCCTCCTTTACTGTATAAAGAAACAGTATATACTGTCTTCTTATACAGTATTGTTCATTTAAACAGGTACAACAAAATGCTGGCTCATCTAAGTGTTAATAATTTCGCTATTGTTAAATCTCTACAGCTGGAGCTATCTCATGGCATGACAACAATCACTGGGGAAACGGGGGCAGGTAAGTCTATTGCCATCGATGCCTTAGGCCTTTGCCTCGGTGGGCGCGCAGAAGCCAGCATGGTACGACAAGGAGAAGAAAAGACAGAAGTCAGTGCTGCTTTTTCTCTTGAAAACAATCTTCACGCAACGCGTTGGCTAGAAGATAATGATCTTCTCGAAGGCAGCGACTGTATATTACGTCGCATAATCAACAAAGAAGGCCGTTCAAGAGCCTTTATCAATGGCAGTCCAGTCCCCCTTTCACAACTGAAAGCACTTGGACAACTTCTGATTAATATCCATGGTCAGCATGCACATCACCAATTGATGAAAAGTGACTATCAGATGGCGATGCTGGACCAATATGCTGGCCATACAAACCTTTTAAAAAGCACTCGTAATGCCTATCAAAATTGGCGTCAAGCCGATAACAACCTCAAGCAGTTAAAAGAAAATAGCGCTGCAAATCTCGCGCAAAAACAACTTCTTGAATATCAAATAAAAGAGCTTAATGAGCTTTCTCTTGGCGAGGATGAATATGAAGAACTCGAACAGGAACACAAAAGATTGTCTAACAGCGGAGAACTTGCGGCCACCTGCCAACAAGCCATCGAGCTTATTTACGAAGGTGAAGAAGTTAATGCGCTTGGTATTCTCCAATCAGCCAGTAGCACCTTAACCCAGCTCGCTGAACTGGATGAAGCTCTCTCTGAGTTACCTAACATGTTATCAGAGGCGATTATTCAGATCGAAGAAGCTAATAATGAACTGCGTAGTTATCTTGATAATATCGATGTTGATCCTGCGCGTATGGCTTTTGTCGAGGAACGCTTTTCAAAAGTTATGTCGATGGCGCGTAAACATCATGTCCTTCCGGATGAGCTATATCAGCACCACCAAGATCTTCTCACACAGATCGAAGCTCTCGACTGCTCCGATGAAAAATTGGAAGAATTAGAGCAAGCGGTTGAAGTAAAATATCAATCTTTCTTAACGTCCTCAGAAAAACTACATAAATCTCGTAGCCGCTATGCCAAAGAACTCAATAAATTGATTACCGCCAGCATGCATGAGCTGAGTATGGAAAAGGCCCAATTCAGTATTGAAATAGACAAACAATGCACACACCCATCACCACTCGGCATGGATAATGTCTGCTTTATGGTATCAACCAACCCTGGCCAGCCCATGCAGCCTATTGCAAAAGTCGCCTCTGGTGGTGAGCTTTCTCGTATATCGTTAGCAATACAAGTGATCACAGCTCAGAAAGTCGATACTCCTAGCTTAATCTTCGACGAAGTTGATGTGGGAATCAGCGGGCCAACGGCAGCTGTTGTAGGTAAAATGCTTCGCACGCTTGGCGAGTCGACACAAGTTCTCTGTGTTACTCACTTACCTCAAGTGGCGGGGTGTGGACATCAACAGCTCTTCGTTGCTAAGCAAACCAAAGCCGGCAAAACAGAAACTCAGATGCATTCATTGAATAACGAGCAGCGCGTATCCGAGTTGGCTCGATTGCTTGGTGGAAGTGAAATTACAGAGTCGACCTTGGCGAATGCAAAAGAGTTACTGATTGCAGCTTGATAGACTCTATGGCTGACTTTCAACTTAAAAACAAAGTTCCGACTTAGGGAAATTTTGGTATGAGTTTGCAACTAAATTCAAAAATCGTGGTCTGAAACAGTTCAAAACAAGATGAGTTTTTTACATTAGCGCTCAGCTTGTTTATTATCAGCCCAATTTGAGACATATCCGTTACAAGAATTTATCCGTATGCAATTGAAAAAGTGGCTTATCGCTGTACCACTCTCTATGACACTGTTGACAGGCTGCTCTCTGGTAGAAAAGCTCGTTTACCGAATCGACATCAACCAAGGGAACTATGTTGAGCAGCAAGCCGTCGATCAGCTTAAGTTTGGTATGACCAAAGAACAGGTACGTTTTGTAATGGGCTCACCCATGCTTATTGAAAATGGTTATCCCGATACTTGGTACTACATTTATCATCACACAGAAGGTCACCAAGACTCGATTCAGAAGAACTTGATCGTGAACTTCAATGATAAAGGCCAATTGGTAGATATTAATGGTGACTTCCCACCAAGTTCGGACTTCTTTGAAGGTATCAACTAAAGCAAAGCGTGTATTTGAGGGTTGGCGTTGTTCGTCAACCCTTTTGTTTATCCGCAGTCACAGCCCTGCGCTTATCTTCAGATGACAGGCACAACCTAAGACGATTGAATTTACCCTTCCTTCCTCAACGGATTCTTTTTACCGCCAGTGACTGGGTCAGCTGCCCCTGATTCTTTTGCTTGCTCAGCGCGTTTACGACGAATTTCTTTCGGATCAGCTAAAAGTGGGCGATAAATTTCGATACGGTCTTTATCTCGAACTGTGGTCTCAAGCTTGACGTTACGGCTAAAGACACCAACTTTGTTTTTTGCTAGGTCAATTTCAGGGTACTGTTCTAGAACACCAGATTGTTTAATAATCTCTTCGACTGTCATCGATTTATTCACGACTAGCGTGTAAACACGTTGCTCCTGAGGTAATGCATATACTACCTCTACGTGGATCATATCAGACTCAATACTCATAACACGGATACACCTGCTTAGCGCGCTGAGTGAACGCATTGACCATATTACTGGTCAACTCATTGAAAACTTTGCCGAAGGCAATTTCAATCATCTTGCTAGAAAACTCAAATTCTAGTTTGAGTTCAACCTTGCAAGCTTTCTCATCTAATGCGGTAAAGAACCACCCTCCTTTAAGCGTTTTGAAAGGACCATCCACTAGATTCATGAGAATCGCTTCACCACTCACCAATTCATTCGATGTAGTGAACGTTTTACTGATCCCAGCCTTTGAGACATCAACGGAAGCTACCATTGCAGAATGACTGGACTCAATCACTCTCGACCCGGAACAACCTGGCAAAAACTCAGGATAACTGGCCACGTCATTTACCAGATCAAACATCTGTTCTGCACTGAATGATACCAACGCAGAACGGCTGACTTGCTTCATATAGACTCCTCAAAACACACGCCTAAACGACAGGCACGCACTATTTTTACTTTTATTTGCATTAAGCGCAAATAAAGGGATTTCATAACTAGATTCCTAACCGTATAATGCAACCATTATGGCAAAGAAAAAATCGAAACAAAAAGCGGGTAGCAATACCATCGCTGTCAATAAGAAAGCTCGCCACGAATATTTCATCGATGATGAAATTGAAGCAGGAATGGAGCTTCAAGGCTGGGAAGTTAAAGCCCTACGTCAAGGCAAAGCCAATATCGCAGAAAGCTACGTATTTATGCGAGATGGAGAAGCTTTTGTAAGTGGCATGACCATTACCCCTCTAAACCAAGCATCGACACACGTAGTGGCGAACCCTACTCGTGTGCGTAAACTACTTATGAGCCGCCGTGAGCTTGATAACCTATTAGGTCGAATCAATCGCGAAGGTATGACACTCGCAGCCCTTTCACTCTACTGGTCTCGTTCTTGGGTGAAAATGAAAATTGGCGTCGCGAAAGGTAAGAAGCTGCACGATAAACGTACTGATCTTAAAGAAAAAGATTGGGCTCGAGAAAAAGCACGCGTAATGAAGAGTTCACTGCGCTAATATTGAGCACTTAAACGCACAAGTCTAGACAGGTTATGCTTTTCTGGTACTATGCAAAGAACACTTGGGGCTGATTTAGGATTCGACAGGAATTTTGCAGTCTAAGGTGCATGCCGTGGGGCGGTTGGCCACGTAAAAAGCCGCAAAAAAATAGTCGCAAACGACGAAAACTACGCACTAGCAGCTTAATAACCTGCTCAGAGCTCTCTCGCCCTAGCTTCCGCACGTAAGACGGGGACCAACGAGAGATCAAACCCAAACGCGCTAGCCCGGATTCTCCCGCCTGAGAGATGAACGGCGAATTTTAATTCAGGATAGTCATTTACTGGCGTGTCGGTTCGCAGGTACTTGGTGAATTTAAAGATCGACTAAGCATGTAGTACCAAAGATGAATGGTTTTTGGACGCGGGTTCAACTCCCGCCAGCTCCACCAAACGTTTGGAAAGGCGCTAGCTCAGAGCTAGCGCCTTTTTTATTACCCTCGACGATATCAATGCGAAGCCTAATCGCTCCCCAAAAACAGAGTGAAAGAGATAAATCAAAAGCCATCGTCAACCTAGCTATGTGCAAGGCATGCTAGTCATTCACATTTTTCCAATGCCGTACTTAATTTCATTGCCTAGATCATCAAGCACATCCCCTAGGTAATTTTCCACTTTTTCCTCAACAAGCTCATCTGACTCCTCAAAGTAAGCAAGGTGATAAATTGCATCTCCTTGATTGACGAGAGGTAAGGTTTGTTGACCAATGATTATCCCTCCTTGAGCGGCTTTCACGGCCACTTCATCATTTCCAAGCGGATCACTAATAATGGCTAACACTTGCCCTTTGTCCACTTTTTGCCCAAGTGCGACATGAGAACGTAAGATTCCATCAAATTCAGCTCTCACCCAGCGTGTAGCCCTTGCTACGACAGGGGAGCGCGCGTGAGATAGCTTCCCATGGGGTAACATAGAGAGGTGCCGCATAACTCTCTGTACCCCCCGAATCCCCGCTGTTATCGCAAAAGGTTCAAACCTCAGCGCCTCACCCGCTTCATAAGTAATGACAGAAATACCTGCCTTTTCTGCCTCTGCACGTAAAGAACCATCACGAAGTGAGGCATCTATGACAACCGGCGTACCGAATGCCATCGCCATTTCTGCAGACACAGCATGATTCATGTTGACTCTTATCTGAGGTAAATTTGTTCTATGGATAGCAGCGGTATGTAAATCGATGATGTGAGTAGATTTTTTTACGATATCGTTAAAGAAATAGTGAGCAATCCTTCCCGCAATTGAGCCTCGCGGAGAGCCGGGAAACATCCGATTTAGATCTCTTCTGTCTGGTAAGTATCTCGACTTTTGAACAAACCCAAACACATTGACCACCGGCACCGCGACTAACGTACCTTTCAATTTCTTAGGGTCGGTCTTAGCAATCAGCTGTCTGACAATTTCAACACCGTTGAGTTCATCACCATGAATCGCCGCACTGACCAAGAGCGTAGGGCCTGCAAGGCGACCATTGACGATTTCAACCGTAACAGAGAGAGTGGAATGTGTATATAAACGTGCCACTTCGAAGTCGATAGTTTGAGTTTCGCCGGGCATAACTACAGCATCACCGCAATGAAATGGCTGATTTTTACTAACCTTTGCCACGAGTTTTTGTCCTATGTGGGCTGGCATTTTTCTCAATATACTGAATGATCATCCCCGCAACATCTTTCCCCGTAGCGGTTTCTATACCTTCCAAACCAGGAGAAGAGTTCACTTCCATGACCAGAGGACCACGCTCAGAACGTAAAAGGTCGACACCAGCAACATTGAGCCCCATAACTTTAGCTGCATCAACAGCCGTTTTTCTCTCTGCGGGCGTGATTTTAATGAGGGATGCATTGCCTCCCCGATGTAAATTCGATCTAAACTCTCCGGGTTGGGCTTGACGCTTCATCGCAGCGATCACTTTGTCACCAATCACAAAGCAGCGAATATCTGCTCCTCCGGACTCTTTTATGTACTCTTGTACCATGATATTGGCTTTAAGCCCCATAAAAGCCTCAATGACACTTTCAGCCGCTTTTTGAGTTTCCGCGAGCACAACACCAATCCCTTGTGTCCCTTCTAATAGCTTGATGACAAGTGGCGCGCCTCCAACCATTTTTATTAGATCTTTAATATCGCTTGGTTTACTGGCAAAACCTGTAATAGGCATACCTATATTCTTCCGAGAGAGTAATTGCAACGAACGTAATTTATCCCTTGATCTAGTTATCGCGACAGACTCATTAACGGGAAATACTCCCATCATTTCGAATTGCCGTAGAACCGCACAGCCATAAAAGGTAACAGATGAGCCAATGCGAGGAATAATCGCATCCAAACCGGCTAGCTCTTCTCCTTTGAGGTGGATTGATGGAGAATGAGAATTTATGTTCATGTAACACCTAAGTGCATCAATCACTTTAGGGTCATGGCCTCGTTCTCTACATGCTTCGATTAACCTCTTCGTTGAATAAAGGTTCTTATTCCTAGATAAAATGCCTATTTTCACAATGCACTACTCCTTAGAAAGCAAAAAAGAGCTGGCAGGATCCACAAGTATGTTGGTAGCTAAGGAAGTTCTTCCTAGAAGCATCCTAAATTTCATGTCATCCCTAGGGGTCAGTGTCATTTCAATAGGGAATGAAAGCTCGCCTGCAACCAGTAATGTTTCAATAACATAACGCTGCGTTTGGTGCCCACCAGAGTCTCGGACTAAGCGCTGGTCAACGACTGGCGATTCACACTGCACCACTGTCTGTTCATCAGCTTGATTGGGATGAACCCAGAAACGCACCCAAGCTTGATGACTTTTCCTGAATTCCTCAATCGAAAACGTATGGAGGCAAGATGTACGAGCCCCTGTATCGACTTTGGCTTTGATTCTTTCTATACCTAACTGTGGCAGGCTAACCCATTCTCTCCAGCCCACAACCACCTTGTTCCCATCCAACAAGCCATACTCCTTACCAGTGATTAACCCGCTTTAAAACACTCGATTAAGTATAGTTTACAGATGGAATCCATCTTCTTTACTTTCAATCTATAGTGACGACACTCACCGATAGCCGCTCTGCTGTCAGGCGAGTAGCGAATATCATTTTCTTAAATCAGTAAAAGTGAGCCTAAGCCTAAGAAAACTAAAAAACCTACAACATCGGTAACGGTTGTTAGAATAACGGAACCAGCCACTGCTGGGTCTATGTTTAGCTTTTTGAGTAGAAATGGGATCAGTGTTGCCGAGCCTGCAGCCGCTAGACTATTGACGACAATGGCACAAAAAATAATGATAGCTAAAGCGATACTTGAGAAAACAAAATAAACCACAACAGCAATCAGTACCCCAAGAGCGACACCATTTATAGCGGCGATGCGACACTCTTTATTCAGTAGTAGCTTCAAGTTACTTTGGTGTAGGTGATTTAGAGCGATACCCCTTAGGGCAACCGCTAATGTCTGACTTCCTGCAATCCCCCCCATACTTGCAACAACCGGCATCAATATCGCTAAAGCGACGACTTGCTCAATAACGTTATCAAACAGCCCAATAATGGCAGAAGCAAGAAAGGCCGTTAACAAGTTGATGACCAACCAAAGCGCCCTTAATCTTGCAGCAACTTTCAAGGGGGTAAACAAGTCTTCTTCACTTTTCACATTGTCTGCCACTACCGCCTTTAAGTTCAGTTCCCTTAGCGCGCTCACCAAGTTATACATGGAGAGGACTCCCGTGACTTTTCCATTCGTTAAAACAGGAAACCACTGGAGCGTACCATCAATAGCGAGCTGTTGACTGACCTCATTAATATCCTGATGGCTATCCAATAATGGCGTTGGGGAAACCAGAGCCCCTAACAAAATATGCCCTTCTTGTACCAGTAAACTGTCGGGACTAATCGCACCTAGAATGCCTTTCGAGTCTCTTACAATTATCAGCCGAATCGGGGTCTCAAACTTCTTAACCATTTCTTCCTTTAGAGCTTTTACGCTATTTCGCGCATTAGCCACAAGAAATTGAGGGGTGGTGTAGCGTCCTACTAAATTATCCGAAAATGAAAGCGCCTGCTGCAAATAACTGGCTGTGTCCTCACTCTGATCTAAGAGGAACTCATCAACAAATTCTCGGGGAAGCAGCTCATCAAACGTGAGTACATCTGCTTCCTTCGCCTGAGTAAGACAAGATTGAAGTTGCTCAGGTGAAAGGGACTGGTGAATGTGTTTTGCGGTCTCATATTGTACGAGGTGCAATGTTCCCCAGTATTTTTCAACAGGAATATGAGCAATGATTTTTTTCCTCAAAGCATTGCTCACGGATTCTAAAATGCTGGCAATTTCATCTTCTTGTAAGCTCTCTAGGTAACTCAAGTCCTCATTTGTTTCTATCGTTTTAAGAAACTCAGACAACCTTGCTGTTCTATTTTCAGGAGTTTCCATTTCTTTCACATTGTCCATTTGTCTTAACACCTATACTAGTTGTAGTAGTAACTTCATAGAATTTCTGAAAAATGTCCAGTCGTCTTTGAAATGACGCTATCAAAAGGGTGTGATATGGGCTCAACTTACTTCTTGACACATCAACGCAAAACTCCGTCGAAAAAAGTGCTAGCGAAATTACTAGTGCTTGCTAAAAATCAAAAAATCACTGTGCTGATTCAAGATCACCGTAGAGGGGACGATCATTTATTCTCAGACTTTTTACGCAGTGATCCAGAGCAAATCGAACAGAGAATCAAGGAAGTACAGCTTTGGATTGCTGCCACTAAAGACAAAATTGCCGAATACTGCGCTGATGAAGACATTACGGTACCAGAGATTGAATTTGAGCCTATAGAAGGCAACAACTGGGTAAACTTATTGGTGTCTTTCATTCGTCATCGTACTGATTTACTCATCGTCGATGCCACCATGAATGTTCGCAAGCTCTTACCGGAAATGTCAAAAATCTCGTGCGATATACTCTTGCTCGGCCATCAATACTGGGCAAGCAACATAAAAACCTTGTGCGCCATTGACCCTCTCCATCGAGAAGATCAAGAGTGCGAAATAGATATGGCGGTGACGGCAAGAGGGAATTGGTTGTCAGAACAATATGGCGCGAGAGTATCACTTATTTACTGTTGTTACGTGGCACCATACTTAATGAGGTATAAAGCTCAAATTTTAGCAAATCAAAAGAAAGGGTTGGAAGAGTTCATTGGGAAGAAGCACTTACAGTCCCTGCCCATACATATGCCTGATGGTAACCCGGAGGAAGCACTTCCCAAGGCGATCTCTCAAATGAAGGCCAATATACTCATTATGGGCGCCTGCCAACGTAGCGCGACATCTCGCTTTTGGTCTGGCAGCACAACCGATGCATTACTGGAAAGTCTTCCTTGCGATCTGCTGTTAGTCAATAAAAATAGACATGACTAAATGCACTCATTTCACTGGATAAACTTACGCACACAATATGAGCTTGATTTAATAGAAATACTCACCTAGTGTTGAAGTGAGTAACAAAAAAATAAATGTAAGACACACGAATTTGCTGGTACTAGATTTACTTTCTTACTTCCTCCTTTCTGTAAGAGTGTAAATATGAGTCCCAGCTATTTTTTATTGCGACTCATTAAGCAAAGAACGATATAGGAGAATAAAATGAGCAGGCTAACTTAGCCTATCGTTATACCAAGTGAAGGCCATAAATGTTCTAGGCGAGTGCGATTGCTCACTCGCCGGTGGTCAAAACCAACTTCTATTTAACCAAAAATCAGACAGGCCTCATTTTTTAGCAACCACACACTTCAGTGGCTGTTTTTCCGACTCTTCAGTATGCCTTTTTTTCTTTAAATACATATCTTTATCTGCACGAATAAGTGTATCAGTGTTTGAAGTATAATGTTTGGGACCAGATTGAGCGACCCCAATACTTAAAGAGATATCGTTACGTATGGTGTGCAAGTTTTCCATTAACCTAGGAATATAATTCAGGCTTGCATCATCTTTAGTACAATTAGGCATGACAACAACAAATTCATCTCCCCCCATACGAAAACACAAATCAACGCTCCTTGATACTCCTCGCATACTATCAGATAGTGCGACTAACACACTGTCACCATCTTCATGGCCATGCTCATCATTAAACTCTTTGAAATCATCAACATCAATATAGAGCAGCGAAATCGGCTCATCCCTCTGTTGGGCATCCGAAAACAACCTGCTTGAAAACTCATCAAATGCTCTTTTATTGTACAAGTTGGTTAGAGGGTCTAACCGAGTCATTTTTTTAAGGCTTTTGGTTCTTTCTTGAACCAATGACTCTAGATCATTGACGTACATATTGGATTTGTTCTTTTCAATTTCGATTTCATTCATCATGCTTCGAATGTAAGTATCAAAAACATAAGACACATCAAACTCTATTAATCGCTCTAGAATGTCACTCAGCTCATCAGCGTAGCTTTGATCATTAATGTTCTTTTTAATGGTTTCTGAAAGCGTGACTTTCAAATAATTAACGGCGGATAGATACAGTTTAGGATCGACACCAATTCGCTTGTGCACGAGCCCAATGCGCAAACGATGCTCAACATAGTCTAAGTCGATCTCTTTGTTAAAAAGATCTGTAATATACTGTCTCAGCGCTGACATCAGGCGCTGTAAGGTTCCAGAATCACCAATCAAGTTTTGTACATCTGGCGTGTGCGTTTGATGCTCATAGAATTGGTTCACAATTTTATCCAACTCTCTGCCAATCATGTTTTTTATTGTTCTAATCTCATTGAGATCATCCGAAGTAAGTCGAAAAAGCTGAAGCCTTTGACTGAGCTCTGTTTCAGATATCTTTTGCTGCTCAACTAACGATTTGTCCGTTATTCTCATAGTTCTTCCATTAAATGTTTCACCTAGCCTTTTCAATTATGAGCTCAATTTCACATTTTTTCCTCATATACACCGATCATTTACCATTTACAAAAATGATAGGTATACGGAAGCCACTAGGAGAACGGAAAAAGAAGCATAAAACTTTCTTGAGAGTAACGACTCCCCAAATACGCACCAACTCACTTATTCCATTAAATTCATACACTAACATTTTATTGATTAATTTGTTAATAGCAAACACAACTTCTAAGCTTAATTGATATGCAGTAGAAGCTTGAGAATGACACTATGCCTATCAATAAAACGTATAAGCCCACTGGTATTGGCATCAGGCAAAAAATCACCGTTATTTTACTAAGTATTATTATGCTTTCTTTGATCATTACAGGATCGGTTTATCACTATAAAAGCCAAGAATCGATTGAAATGGTTGTCGTTAACCACCTTAAAACCGTTGCGAATAATAAAAGAAATGCGGTTTTTCAAATTATCAAAAAATACCAAGAACGCATTGCATTAATAAGCTCAAGAACACAATTGAGAATCGCACTAAGTAAATTAAAGCAATCTGAAACAAGTGATGAGAGCACAGCACATGTCCATAAAATATATAAAATAATCACGGATGCTAAAGCATCGATCAAAAGTATTCAGAACATCATAGTGACCAACGCAGATGCTCAAGTAGTCACTTCCTCTGCTAACATCCACGCCAACGGAGAAATCAAACGGCAGTTGCTTCCCGCCAAAGACAAGCGGTACGCCATAGCATTTAATCTAAATAAAGAAACTGATGTGACGACTTTGTTTATTTCACAGAGATTGCAGCTTGATGGGCACCTTATTGGGTACGCCATACTCGAAATGAATTTGAGTGATTTTTCTGTGGTCACAGATACCCAGTTTGGGCTTGGCAACTCAGAAGAGACAACTCTGGTTTATCAAAACCCAAATACGGGTAGTATTACCCCTATTTACCCAGTAGCTCTGACTTTAGGGTATGAGCAGGGTTCGTGGGTTGACCCTTTCGCCCTAGTGAGGCAGAAAGATGATGATATAACCACCTACATCGATCACAAAGGTCATGATGTACTCGCCGTCGCTTATGCATTCAAAGAGCTGAACTTAGGACTTGTGTACAAAATAGATCATGCCGATGCGCTTGGGATAATCAGTGAACAAAGGCAGTTTCTGATCATCTCTTCTCTGGCAACTGCACTCGTAGGGGGCATTGTTGTGCTCATCCTATCTCGAACGATCACTAAACCCATCATTGATTTAACTTACGTGGCATCTATGATTGCCAACGGTGATTTATCCCAAAGAATTCAGTACTTTACGAAAGATGAACTTGGAATGCTTGCTCAAGCTTTTAACCAAATGGCAGACAAACTCATCGATGCTAATCAAGTGCTAGAACAAAGAGTCAGTGAAAAAACCTTAGAACTATTCCAAGCCAATGAAAGCCTAGCCCGACTCAACAGAGATTTAGAATTACTGTCATTAAAAGATGCTTTAACAGGTATTAGTAACCGAAGAGCGTTTGATGATTTACTCGAAGAAGAGTGGAAAAGATGCCATCGAGACGGAACTTCCCTTGGCTTGATCATGATCGATATCGATTTTTTCAAAAAGTACAACGATAGCTTAGGTCATAGTGCTGGTGATGCTTGCCTCAAACAGGTTGCGAATCTCATTGACCAAGCCGTTCATCGAAACAGCGACATGGTCGCTCGGTATGGAGGAGAAGAGTTCGTCGTCTTACTGCCTAACACCCCCCTCGATGATGCGCTCTCTGTGGCACACCGAATTCAAGAAGCGATGGCCAGAGGAAAAATATTACACCCAGACTCACCCATTTCTTCACATGTCACATTAAGTATTGGACTGGGAGCCATCGTCCCTGAAAGAAACACATCACCTCAAGCATTTTTAGAAGCCGTAGACGCGACTCTTTATCTCTCAAAGGACAAAGGACGTAATACGATTTCAACAATACAGGATATCTAATACTGGGGCTGAAGCTAAAAATTAGTGATTGCGATCTGCGGTAGTATTTAAAAATACATCATGCAAAGCACATAGAGCCGCTCTGAACTGAACACTTGCCACCGCAAACTTTACGCTATTATCACCTTCAGTGTAATGAATATTATCAGGTAATATCCCTTGCATCTCTAGTGCTTGGCAGCCTAGGCGTAAAGTCTGCTCACCTGATATTTTCGCCCCCAAAACGGACAGTAAAGCCACTCGTTGAACGGTTAGTTCAGCGTTAGGTAAGCACTTTTTGGCTTGAGTCAATATCTTACCAAAATTAGACACCGAGCAATCAAAGTAATAACAGAGTGTTTCTCTCCGCTCATCATGGTGCAGAAGGTTAACATTGGGTAAGGAGAAAAGCTGATGTTTTAGATCAGCCAAATCCGAATTACCCTCGGTAAGAATTATTTTTAACACACAAACATCGTCTCTCCCTGTCACAACGTCCACTTTCTGCTCTGTTGAGCAATGGTCATGGCTAATAACAGTCCCCGGATGTTCAGGTTCAAAGGTGCATTTCACCTGCAAGTCAATATTCTCTTGGGAAAGCTCTTCAATGGCATCAGGATGAACAAGATCGTGAGACAAGGCTGACAGTTCATTGGCTACTTGATAGCTTGATTGCCCAATCGGGTTTACCAGCTCAGTACCAATTAAATCGGGATCGCCCGAACTCAGATGAGAACATTGATGTATCACCGCCTGTTTAGCTTCAGTTAATGCCGCTATTCTACTCAAGGTTAAATCACCGTAACGGCGATCATCATGACAAGTGTCACTCCTTTCACAAGATGCATAAGCGGTAACAACTGGAAGTTCGCAGTTTAAGTCTACCCCCTCTAAACGATTCCAAACTTGGCTATCAAGAGATTCACGCGGCTCATTAGGAGGGCCAGCTAAGTCGATGAACCGAGTTTGCACACCATGGCGCTTTGCCTTCAAGGCAGTATTGTAAGCACTATGAGCCTCACCTATTGATGCCAGCCGCTCTCGAACCGGCTGCCAATAGTATTGATGAGATGCATCATCTATCGGCTTCCTAGTAGATAAATAGTGGCGGATCCACTGACGAGTACAAGATACACGTTCCAAAATGAATTCATCCGCTTTTCTGCGTAATATGGGATCAGCGAATACACTCTCATTCACTAGTAATAACCTTTGAATAACACTGTCTAACTGACTTTCCCATTCCTCCCCTCCAGACAAAATATACTGATAAACCCCAGGCTCAAACGTACGATGATTTTCTAGAAGGGCGTCTGTAATTCCTTGGTAGGCAGGCACAACAAAAATACGGTTATATCTTGCTCTAGGCTCAGGTTTCAGAATGATATTATCCAAAACTGCATCAAACGCAGACATTGATGAACCACTCACTTTCTCTACCGTGTGGGACATAGTTTTCTCTCTTTATCTAAACCACACCTCAAAAATACTTAGAGGTCTAATTATTTATTATAACCAAAAACCACAAATTAACAAAAAAGCCTATTTTCAACGTAATAAAAGCCGAATTTATAATTTGAGCTATAAACAAAAAAGACAGAAGTTGAAACAGTAAAGCAAGTCAGAGTCACTGACTATCACTCATAGGATATGAAAATTCGATGAATAATAGGATGCGATGGAGAAAGAAGAGCAGCAACTCAGCCACCAAACGGTGAACTGACAAACGCTTCATAAGAATGCCAAGCCAGCTACACAATTGTAACCACTTTATTGTGTAAACAACGCCAGTAAAGCATAAAAAAGCGCCCCTTAGGGCGCATTGATTATTGTGAGTAAAGACGTCGGATAGGCTCTGGCTCTGTATAATCAATCAGCTCATTATCGTTTAGCTCATCGATTTGTTCCTGAGTCGCAGATACCACCAGCACCTGCTGATTATCTAAAACATCAACCACTTCAATATCATGAGAACGAAGAAGCTCTCTGGCCTGCTGCTCTTTGCCTTCATGATACTTCACAAAGAACCTTGGTTGCTCAGCAGCCTGTGCTGGTCTCTTTTCCACTGGGGGAAACGCCGGATTTCCTGCCATTGCATTGGCGGAGAAAGTCGCGACCAGTAGGCTGAGAGCGCCAACATAGGAAAATGATTTTAATCTCTGCTTCTTCATACTCATTCCTTATTGAAAAGATAGAGTCCAGCTGTTGATGCTGCCCGTATCTTGACTGGCATTGTCTACAGCACTCAGCTTCCATGTACCTTTCGACTCATACCCACTAAAGTTAGCCTGATAAGTGTTGGCAATGTTGTTGGCTGAACCACCCGCATTGTCATGCAAAACCACTTCATGGCCCGTTGGAGATGTCAAAGTAACACGCAAATCACCAATGTAAGTATGGCTGATGTCAAGTTCAACAGAAACGGTACCAGCATCACCAGAACGCAGTACGTCGAGTGTGCTCGTTACACCAGCACTGCTGTTATCTGGAATGGCGACTGCATCAGAGTTTGTGTAGCTAGATGGTGCCTGGCTACTAGAATCATTACCATTATGAGAAGCAACGAGTGAAGCGCCTGAGTAAGCGGAATAACCATAAACTAGAACTTCATAAGTACCAGCAGAAGTGACATTGAGAGAACAACTCTCACCGTTACCCTGCTCCCATGAACGGCAATCGTAAACACCGGTGCTAGGTGTACCATTGAAGCGAACATACATATCGGCATCGCCTGTGCCACCACTTAGAGTAAACGTCGCTTGGCTGGCATCGGCAGGAACATCGAAAGTGTAAACCGTGCTTGATTTACTTCCGCCAGACAGTGACGTTTTCGCGACACCATTCTCCAGAACTTTACTAAGGTCAACAGGGCCATTACAGCCTACATCCAAGTATGCCTTCGCAGCATCCGCATTCACTAGACCATAGCCAGTACGGTTATCACGGCCTTCTGAGTCGATGTCAGTTGCTGTCGCGGTCAGTGCCTTACGTACTTGTTGCGCTGTACACGTTGGGTGGTAGCTCCATACTAAGCCTGCAACACCAGTGACATGAGGTGTTGCCATGGAGGTACCATTATAGTACTCGTAATCTTCACCCTTGGTGGTTTTGACTGTGACGGTTTGACCAAGCTGATTCGCCAGTTCTAGGCCGAACTCGCGGTCAACTGTAACGGAAACCATACGATAATCGTTGTTGTCATCCAGTACGAATGGGTTCTGTAAGCCTGACAGCTCCTGATTACTGTATACAATCGCAGCTTTGGCACCTGCGTTGTAACATGCCTTAACTGGGTTGATTTCTGGGCGCACGCCTGTTGCCTGATTATCAATACGCTCAGTCAGACAGATCTTGTCCGACATGTCACCACAGTTATAGCTGCCTGACGAGATATCACAAGCAGCAAGAGGGGCGGTAAACGTACCGGCAATCGGATCTGAGATGTAGTCGCCTGACTGGAGAATTTTACGATTGTGTGGAACGACACCACGATCGAAGTTACTCACTCCGTTAATCGTAATATCGGACAGTACACCCTCACCGACGGTCACAGTTGACAGTACCGCCACACCTGGTGCTGCAATATCTACCTGATCTGTTGCTTGAGAGAAAGCTGCATGATGATTTTTGTTATCCACTGCTGCAACGGACATCACAGCGTCATAAGAGGCAGGATAGCTGTGTGCAGTATTGCCTGAGTTACCTGCCGCAGCAATAAGTAGAACACCATCATCATAAATCGACTGAAGGGCATTTTGCTCAGTTCGGCTCGCTTGGCTACCACCGAGACTCATATTGACTACATCTGCACCGTTATCCGCACAGGTCTGGATCGCCTTCACTAAACTCGATGAATACCCCCACCCTGATTCATTGAACACTTTAACAATATGCAAATTCACGTTCTGGTTTGGCATCACGCCTTTGACGCCTTCGTTGTTAGCAATCGCTGCAATAGTACCCGCAACGTGAGTACCGTGAGCATTATTGTTACCCGGAGAACTCCATGATCCCGTACCACTGTCGTTAGTACCTTGTACACGGTTGCCGCTCAGGTCGTTATGACTGATGTCGTAACCTGAATCAATAATACACACTGTACGGTTGCCCGCATTGGAGTCACTTAATAATTGGGCATTCACCGCATTGAAGCCCCAAGGGGTAGTTTCACTTAATAAGTAACGTGGAGGATCCACCTCGACATATTCAACTTGGCTGTTTTCACGTAGTGCCGACAACTCACTGTCGTCTACTTCCACACTGTAAAGTGCTTGGTTACCCAATTTTTCAACTTTGCGCGCTTTCACTTCATCTAATACCGCTTCACGCGCTTTCGATGGTGCCACTGCTGAGCTCGCCATTGAGAAAGGTGCAGGTGACTCTTCTTTAAACTTGACTATATATTTAGTCGGCAAATCAGCCTCGTTAAAGCCAGTTGGCAACGCTGCGAACGCAGACGTAGCACCAGCCATAGCCACGGTAATTGACGATAGGACGAATATTCCTTTGGTTTTATTTATCATGTTGTGCATTTGCTCTGATCCTTTTTGAGCTATTTTTATTCACTTTATCTCCATGAACAGTCATCTTTTATAACTACTCAAGAGAGCCCTAGCTATAAATCACGCTTATAAAACATCCAACATTTTATAAAACAAAACCTTCATAAACAGGCAACAAATCAATTAAACAACAGTATTAGTAAACATACTTTGGTTAATAAAAAACCTTAAAAAGCAATTAGTTAATAACAAGAAGTGCATTTAAAATTGGTTTTAATGATTGATTATTTACCAACAAGCAGAAGTGATAGTTTTAACATTTGTTAAAAAACAAAACATCAGAAAAACAGACAACTTTAATTTTGATAATTTAATCATTATAAGGAGTTCGGAAATTGGTATCTGGCAACCGTTGTCCACAGGAATGGACTGAGCTTTCAGAGAAGGTAACTTTTACACTTGATAGAAGCTTTTACGTATTTTTTGTTGCAATTGAGTTAAATAGAATGAAGACTCTAGATTAAACTGAATGATTTACATCGGTTTGATAACGCATGTGCATTTAAAGAGGAAAGTATTTTGCTTGGTATTATTCGTCTGACCTTGGCTGCAATTTTTATTGTCTTTACCACACTATTTGCTTTGATCTATTGCTTATTCAGCCCAAGAAACCCAAGGCATGTTTATTTCTTCTGCCGCTGGTTTAATCAGCTACATAAACTTGTCGGCCTCAAACTGATACAACGTGGCTTAGATAGAGCTCCAACACCAGCCAATAGCGTTTATATCTCTAATCATCAAAGTGTGTACGACTTTGTCACAGCGCCGGGGATGCTTCGCCCAAGAACCGTCACTCTTGGCAAAAGAGACTTGCTCTGGCTCCCTTTCTTCGGTCAACTTTACTGGATCACTGGCAACATACTGATTAACCGAGAGAACAAATCTCAAGCACGCGATACGATCAAACAAGTCGCAGAAGCGATTCATCAACGCGATCTGTCTGTTTGGGTTTACCCCGAGGGAACAAGAAGCAAAGGAAGAGGGCTGCTACCGTTTAAAACTGGTGCATTCCGTATGGCCATTGAAGCGGGAGTCCCCATCACGCCAATGTGTGTCAGCACTACCCATAACAAGATTGACTTAAATCGTCGTAACAATGGTGTGGTGATTTCTGAAATGCTCGAGCCCATTGATGTCTCTGGGTATAAAATCGAAGATGCACGAAAGCTGGCGGAGCATTGCCATACATTAATGGCAGCAAAAATAAAAGAGCTGGACAACGAAGTCGCCCAGCTTGAAATACAAAAGAATAAAGCGCTTTCAGAACAACAGCATAGTCATTAGAAAATGTATTGGTCCATCATTGCGACCATACGACCAATCTCTGGCTTAGTAATAGTGTCATTTGCACCTAAAGCCAGAGCTTTGGCACGGTTATCATCACTCATCAGAGAAGAGAACATAACTATCGGTAACTCTTTGTAAGCATCGGATTCACGTAAACGCTTCACCAAGTGCATACCGTCCATACGTGGCATCTCCACATCCGTCACTACCGCATCAACCAGTTCAGTCACAGGTAAATTTTCCTTCTTCGCGACTTCGGCAATTTCCATTAACTTCTCATGTGCCTCACCACCATCTTTACATGCGATGATGTTATAACCCGCCGAGCTTAATGTGTCCTGGATCAAGCTGCGGATAAAGGCCGAATCATCCACCACCATGACAGTCTTCGAATTACGCTTAGAAACCATTTTCTGGTTGAGATCGACACTTTTATCCACTTTGACATCGTATTTTTCCATACTCAGTTCTGGGTTGATGTCAGCGATGATCTTCTCAAAATCAAGGATCATTATCAGATTGCCATCTTTGCGCACGACTGCCACTACACAGTCTTGTTCGCCAGCTTCAAGAAATTGGCTTGGAGATTCGACATCATTCCATGAAATACGATGAATACGGCTAATGCTATCAATCAGAAAGCCGTTAGTCATGCGGTTGAAATCCGTCACAATGACAAACTTCTTATCTAAATCTTTGCTCGTTGGAACACCTAACCAGCCAGCAAGGTCGACCAGAGGAGTAAGAATATCTCGGGAAGAGAATACACCAACCATATGAGGCTGAGCATTGGGATAATCGGTCGTTTCCGGTACCTGAATGACTTCACGTACTTTGGCGACGTTGATGCCGTAATAACAGGTTTTTTTAGAGCCATCGGGCATCTGTTTAACTAAGTGAAATTCAATAATTTCAAGTTCATTTGTGCCACTTTCTGTAAGAATTGTACTGCTTGAAACGCTCATAGTTGATTTTACTCATTCCCGGTATCATTCACACTTACGTAGAGTGTTTCTCATCTACGTAACTACCTAATCTGCCGCCTCGGGATTTGTATTTTTCGTTAACGCGTGAGGCGAAAGTAAAACTATCTCATTTATCAATATAAATGCCAGAAGAATTCATCAATCTCATTGCAAGCTCTTGTGTGGCTCACACTATGATGAAGCATTGGTTACTATCCTAGTATAAGCCCCGAGTGGTGAACTTTCCTTAAACTAGAAAGAATTGCTCTTCTAAGCCTACAGTTACTCAGGCAAAATATTCATAAGCCTCTGTATCGACAGATAAACTCAATGTCTACATCACTATAGCGGCAATGTAATGCCAGAGTTGAATTAAATATCACGAAGGGAACACATTCTTCTACTGGTATATGAAATGTCCAAGATGTAGTGATTGCTCAGTTTTAAAACTAAAGTCAATTGATTAGGTTTCATCTTTCATATACCTTCCTTGAGCTAGTGAATCAATATGGAGTAGTCTTTTATCAAGCGCTCTACTTTGTACTCGATACACCATCAGAATGTAGATGCAATCATATTACCCCCTTAAAAGCGATGAATGATAAAATCTTACTCAATACCCCTCTTTACACTTTCTGCCACCAGCTTGATAGTGCAAACCTAAGTGACCTAGATCTAATAAAGGCCGATGCGAAGCAAACATGGCTAAGGAAAATTTCACTGCTGCAAACCCAGTTGAAAACCTTGCCTCACCTAGCTGGACAAGTGCTACTACGCCTGCCCATGGGAGCAAACCTTGAAGATATAGAGTCAATAGTGCTCTATCGTGGGATCATATTCGTTATTCGGATAGACATGGAAAGCGATAATTACCAGCCAAGCTCTATCGCTCAGGTTCATCTAGCTGCTCGCCAGCTTAAAGACCTCAACCAAGCCAACAAAGACAAGTATATAATTCCTGTATTATTGGCCGCAAAAGCACAGCCACAATCGGGTTCATTAGCGGCAACAGAAGACAGACTGTTTGACACTATGTGTGACAGCGGAGAGTACTTATCTGCAATGATCGAACATTTCGCCAACCAGTTTAAAGCGGATGAGATCGATGCTGAAAACTGGTTAGTACAACATTATCGTAGCCTCTAACGCGTCATTTTCTTCACGAAAACCACCACAAACAGCGCCATGGTAAAGCTGCCGAGGAAAGCTTCGAAGGCAGCAATAAACCTAGCGATTCCGACTGGGGAAATATCCCCGTAACCGAGAGTAGTAAAGGTCACTACGCTAAAGTAAAGCGAGTTAAGAAATTCAAATAGATAGAATTGCCAGCCACTAAGATCTTCATATATCGGGTGTGCGCCCGTAGTATCCAAAAAGAAATACGCCATGGCACAGACTAATATCAGAAAGATAGAAAAGCCGACCACCCGCATCGGATCTTCGCCATAACCGCAGAACAGATCGACCACTTTAGACACCACTCTACGGACACTCAACTTTGGCATTTGATATCGACGAAAACGCATCTCGCGTTTGAAGAAGTCTCCCGCCATCTCGAACAACCCCTGCTTCTCACATTGCTTGCGAATATTTCGACACACTTCCTCGGCTTCCTGATACAAGGATGCAACTTCTTTGTACTGACGCTTCTTGCGTGCCTGCTTAGCTTGTTGTTCTTGCTTGAGGTAGGTTCCCCACTCAACATTTTCCAGCTTCGCTCGACCAAGATCTGCTCCCAGTAAATTGCAGTCATCAAGCTTGGCACAATGCAGATTCGCACCTAACATCTTTGATTTCATTAACGACGAACCACGTAAATCAAGACCGAAAAAGTGCGCATCGGTCAGATCCGCTCGGTAAAAATCCACATTACGACATGAATAGCCTTCTTTACACCCTCGGTTAACCAAATTGATGTCTACCAAGTTTGTTCTTGCCAACTGAAATCCGTCTAAAGGTTTACCCGCTGCGGCCCATTGTTCAACCTTGTCTTTTATATCATCTTTGCTTTTATCGACTTTGGGATCATGCCAGTAACACAGTCCTGACTCACCACACGGTTGATCGCAGCACCAGCCATCAGGATTTTGATAGCTGCATTGGCCTTGTGTCGATTTCATATGCGCTGCCCCGTAAGCACGCCAGCAAGTGGAAACTTGCTGGCATTATTAAGTGTAGTGGGTGCATATACACTCGCAAACGCTATTTACAATTTAACTAATAACACTTTGTTGTTTCAGCCAACTTTTAAACAGCCGAGTATGCGGGTTGTCGACGTGAGTAATAATGAAATACCCCGCTCTGGCACGGATAGCTGGGAATGGCGCCACTAACCTGTGATGTTTTAACTCATCCCCCAATAGTGCCATGCGCGCCAACGCCACACCGACTCCGGCTTCAGCTGCAGACATAGCCATGTCGGTACGATTAAAGAAGTGCCCCTGATGGGTGTCAAACTCAAGCGAGTGCTCTTGGGCCCAAAATTGCCATTCATGATCTTTGGTCGATCCTTTCCATGGCATCGCATCATGGAGCAAGGTCACATGTTGCCAGCTCTGTGCACTCCCTGACACACTAAGATGAGCAAAGTGACGAAAATACCCTGGGCTCATTACTGGCAGCAAAGATTCCTCCATCAATAGCTCAGCGTCAGGCAACTTATAGGGTAATGGCCCGTAATCAATCGCGATATCGTAATCTCGGTTGTCGCTATCAACCAAGGCTCCCTCAGCAAACGTGTGGATCTGTATTTCAGGGTGTTGTTTCTGGAAATCTTCTAAGCGAGGCACCAACCACTTAAAAGCAAGTGAAGGGGTCAGCTTAAGTCGGATCTGCTTACTATCCATCACATGCGTAAGTTGGTAGATAGTATCTTCAATAGCCGCTAAATGCGGTGAAACTGACTCAACTAATTTTTGACCTTGATCTGTCAAGCGAATACCTCTCGCATGACGCTCAAACACGTCAAAACCTAGACGTTCTTCCGCCGACTGAAGCTGTTGGCTGACGGCACCTGTAGTGAGGTTAAGCTCACTGGCCGCACTGGTCAGGCTGTGGTGTCTGGCGACAATGCACACTAGATTGATTCCATTAAGCAGAGCTGATTTCATAAAGCTTTTAGTTTTTCTAAACAGTGATATTAATTCTTATAGATTGTTAACCAGATGTAAATCCAACATTCTTGAAAAAATTCCCCGTTTATGGAGTTGGAGTGTGAAAGTCGTCATTTTAGGCAGCGGAGTGGTCGGATTAACCAGCGCTTGGTATTTACAGCAAGCGGGGTGTCAAGTTACGGTGATTGATCGCCAACCACGCTCCGCAGAAGAAACCAGTTTTGCCAATGCGGGCCAGATCTCTTATGGCTACTCTTCACCATGGGCGGCTCCTGGCGTGCCCATGAAAGCCATAAAATGGTTATTAGAAGAGCATGCACCGCTAAAGATTAAGCCTAGCCTTAGCCCAGAACTCCTCCGTTGGGCTAGCCAAATGTTAAAAAATTGCCAGCTGGACAGGTATCGGATTAACAAAGCCCGTATGTTGGCGATTGCCAATCGTAGCCGAGAGTGTTTAGCGCAGTTAAACCAGCAATACGACCTCAACTACCAAGGGCGTACTCGAGGGACGTTACAAATTTTCCGTAACCGCAAGCAATTACTTGCAGTAGAAAAAGATATTGCACTGCTAGAAGAAAGTGGCACTCGATACCAGTTGCTGAATGCTCAAGAGTGTTTAGTGCAAGAGCCTGGGCTCGCCCACATTCAAGGAACACTTACCGGAGGTCTCTATTTGCCAGATGATGAGACTGGAGACTGCTATTTGTTCTGCCAACAACTGCAAGCAATGGCAGAACAAGCGGGGGTTGAGTTCATCTTCAACACCGAGATACATAGCCTCAACACACAAGGTAATCAGGTACTCTCAGTCAACACATCGCAAGGGGAAATTGCCGCAGACAAAGTTGTGGTAGCCATGGGCAGCTATTCAAAATCGCTTTTAGAGCAAGTTGGTATAGACATCCCACTCTACCCCGTCAAAGGTTACTCACTCACCTTGCCTATCATTGACGAAGCATTCGCACCTCAATCAACCATTATGGATGAGACCTACAAAGTGGCCGTGACTCGCTTCGAAAATCGAATTCGCGTCGCGGGCACCGCCGAGCTGGCTGGTTTTGATCCCGCCCTGCCGGATAAACGACTCGCTACGTTGAATCATGTTGTGTCTAACTTATTTCCGGATGGGACAGATTTATCTCGCGCAGATTATTGGACAGGCTTCCGTCCAATGACCCCCGACGGCACGCCGATCATCGGAAGCACATCAATAAAGAACCTCTTTACTAATACTGGGCACGGCACCTTAGGTTGGACTATGGCCTGTGGCTCAGCAGAGATCCTGACAGAAGTGATTACACAGTCAAATTATCACCAATATAAGGAGCTCAGCACGCATCGATACAACGAATAGTGTAAATACCTACAATCGATGACATTGACAGTACAAAAAACGAGCTACACAACTATAGCGCGCATTGTTAGTGCGCTATGGATTGGGTCATATCAATTCATTTTTCAAGCATTTTGAAACTACTCGCTACGATAACACTACTCGTTAACATTTATTTAGCATTTTGTGCCTAAGCTCACGCAAATAAATTTTAAAGTACAAATCGGTTAACATCAGAGTTACAAAAAGGTTAATATTCTGTTCGCAAAACAACCACTATAAAACTAAACAGGGAAAATACTTATGCAGTCATTAGTTGATTTTCTGAATGGAATCATCTGGAGTCCGGCACTGATTTATTTGTGTCTTGGCGCTGGCTTGTTCTACTCAATCATGACGCGATTCGTGCAGATTCGTCACTTCGGTGAAATGTGGCGTCTGCTTCTTTCAGGTAAAAGCTCGTCCAAAGGCATCTCTTCTTTTCAGGCACTCGCCGTTTCACTTTCAGGACGTGTAGGTACAGGTAACATTGCTGGTGTTGCCGCTGCTATCGGCTTTGGTGGCCCGGGCGCGGTATTTTGGATGTGGGTGGTAGCATTCTTTGGTGCTGCGACAGCCTACGCGGAATCCACGCTTGCACAAATTTACAAAGAAGAAGACAACGGTGAGTTCCGTGGTGGTCCTGCTTACTACATTGAAAAAGCAATGGGTCAGACGTGGTACGCGTGGATCTTCGCTATTGCGACCATTTTTGCATGTGGTTTCCTACTGCCGGGTGTTCAGTCAAACAGTATTGGTAATGCAGTTGAAGCCGCATTTGGCTCAGGCGCTATGATCGAGACAGCGATCGGTACATTCAGCTTTGCGAAAATCTTCACAGGTACTGTTATCTCCGTCATTCTAGCCTTCATCATCTTCGGTGGTGTTAAGCGTATCGCGAACTTCACACAAATCGTGGTTCCTTTTATGGCGCTGGCTTACATCGTAACGGCCTTCATCATCATCCTTCTAAACATCGGTGAAGTACCACGCGTATTCTCAATGATCATTGGTGATGCGTTCACACCTATGGCAGGTGTTGGTGCGGCCATCGGCTGGGGTGTTAAACGTGGTGTTTACTCAAACGAAGCAGGTCAAGGTACAGGTCCTCACGCAGCTGCAGCAGCAAGTGTTGACCACCCAGCTCAGCAAGGTCTGGTACAGTCGTTTTCTATCTACATCGATACGCTGCTAGTATGTTCGGCTACAGCATTTATGATTATCATCACGGGTGCTTACAACGTCCACGGTGCAGAAGGCTTCTTAGTTCAGAATGTAGCAGCAGACATTGCAGCGAACGGCCCTGTCTTCACTCAGATGGCAATTGAAAGTGCATTACCGGGTATTGGTAAGCCGTTCATTGCGATTGCATTGTTCTTCTTTGCTTTCACAACCATCCTTGCTTACTACTACATCGCAGAAACAAATGTGGCCTATATCCGTCGTCACATCAAAGTTAACGGCTTGATGTTCGTACTAAAAGTGGCACTTATTGCGGTTGTGTTCTACGGTACAGTTAAGACTGCAAACCTTGCATGGGCGATGGGTGATGTGGGTGTTGGCCTGATGGCATGGCTCAACATAGTTGGTATTCTGATCATCTTCTTTATGGCGAAGCCAGCACTTAAGGCTCTACATGATTACGAAGAACAGCAGAAGCAAGGCGTCACAGAATACACATTCAACCCTGTTAAACTGGGCATAAAAGGCGCAGATTACTGGGAAGATAAATATCGTCGTAAGACAGGTAAAGAACCTACAGCAGAAGAAGAATCCAAGCCAGTTGAGCAACCTTCAACCTAATTTGGATATCTAAGATAAAAAGCAGTGGTAAAAAAGGGGTTAGCCTATGGCTAACCCCTTTCATCTTATGTTCCCAAATATATTTCTAACACGGCCATTAGCCATGCCAGCAATATTCTTTACGCCGCAACAGCTTCCGTTGCAACTGATGCTTTTTTCTCACCAATAGGCAGAATCGTGCGGCCATATTCGTTGTTCAGTACTTGAGCCATCGCGAAGTAGATTGCACTTGCGCCACAGAAGATGCCTTCAAAACCTGCAATTGTGCCAATCAGCTCATTCCCCGTGAAATCACGTGCGGCAAGTAGGAAAAACAAAATAGTTAGCGAGCCGAAAACCACTTGCTTCGCTGTTGGGTAGCAAAGAGATCCGATAAACATGAAACCCGTGAAGATGCCCCACAGAGCTAGGTACCAACCCATAAAGTGTGCAGGGCTTGCCGGTAAACCCATGTAAGGCATAACAATCAAGCCAACCAGTGTTAGCCAGAACAAGCCATAAGAAGTAAATGCGGTAGTACCAAACGTATCACCACGTTTAAAGCACATCATGCCGACAATCACTTGGCTCAGACCACCATAGAAAATACCCATTGCCAAAATCATTGAATCAATTGGGAAGAAGCCTGCGTTATGAATGTTTAGCAGGATGGTTGTCATACCGAAACCCATCAGACCAAGTGGAGCTGGGTTAGCCAGTTTTGTTGACATTTCGCACACCTTTCAAAAAAATTAATAAAATTTACGCGCGAAGTTTAATTCCGTTCAATAAAAAAGATAGATCTGGAATGTGCAATCTAAGATTACAAAAACCGTCCCATAACGCGAAAGCAAACCAAAAAGCTCCTGCTTATTGCAGGAGCTTAGTTAATGAGTCATGAATCTTTTACATTACTGGCAAGAGATTTCATCCCAGAACCAGTTTGACTGGGTTGGCGTATCCCAAACGCCCGGCCCATTCTTAGCAACAAAGCATTTACCTTCATGGGTGACTTTATCGCCGTTGGCAACTTGAGTTACACCAGCTTGCCACTGAATAAAGGTATCAGGTTCTGGCGTTGGGTCAGGATTCGGGGTTGGATCTGGCGTAGGCTCAGGTGTTGGTTCAGTTGGCGTGCCAGAAATGAGCTCCCACGGCCCACCAGCGTCTGGGGCATCACCCTGTGTCCACCATTTCGCTTTATACGTCACTCCTAGATAGGTAACTTCATCACCCGTGTTGTAGACCTTAGTAGCACTCCAAGCCTTTCCTGTGTCAGGATCAGGGTCAACCGGGTCTAACTGGTCAACAACACGCACTTCAGGCCAACTCGCGTGAGAGCCGTACAAATTAGTCACACATTTTTCGTAGTCACCTGGTACCAGCGCAGAGTAAGCGGTCTGGAATCCAACTAATTCACACTCAAAAGAATAACCACCCGGACGATCAGCATAGTACTTCCAGTTGCCATCCCAGTTGGTGTACAACACATCAGTTGCACCATTTAGGTTAAGGCTACCGTATGGAGTCTGTTGCCAGCAGGTATTCTTTTCATCGGCTTCGATTGGAATCTGGTAATGAGACGACAGTCCTTCCCAATATCTTATGCGGTTGACGGGTTGCCCTTTATTCTTATTCTGTTCTCCACACTCAATGCCCCCATTGATGATGTTAATCGTGGTGCCAAAGCCATAACCAATCCCCGCTTCAGTCTCACGTTGAGAAGGCGACCACGTTTTATCAATCACATGCAACATCGCGGGTTTCGGTGCTTGTGGTGTTAAGAAGAACCAAATGGCAGACGCTAAATTCAGCCAAGAGTCGGCAACTAAGCCTGGGTTGTTGAGCAAAACAGACGCATCACCATCAAACATTGCTTCGGAAAACGCACCGTAATTAAAGTGGTAAGAAAGCTGCTTAGCACCGCGTCCAAAATAGCCCTGCCCTGCCGCACACGGCCATTTTTTGTTTTGCCAATCATTCTGACCACAACCAGTGGTATAGCCCTCCTGACCTTCAGACCAACCCATTTCACGTACATGTACTAACGCCTGTTGCCACTCTTCAAGACCTAATGGATTATCCGACACATTATCTTTGGCAATATGCCCCCCAGTTTCCTGCGCGAAGTGGGCAAATGCCGTTACGATCGAGCGTTTACAGATCGCATCGGAATCTCGCCCATCCGTATACTCGGCACAAAAGGCGGGAAACTTACCAATCGCCCGTAGGAAACGTGTATAAGTGTACTCAGGCGCAGCCATATTGGTCAGAAAATCCCACTCTACCTGAGGAAACACACGCTCAGCGCGCTTAACGTTATCCGGATTAGTGACAAGGCTAGGCTCAATCGCTTCAACAACGCTATTTGGTGCGGTGGTAAGTGCCTGAGACCATATCTGGTACATAGGGTCAGAAGTTTGTGCTTGCTCTGCCGCCTGTATGTCAGCGCGGGCAACCACATAACCGTTAGGATTCTGCGGGTCAGGCTGAATATTAGTCATAGCCCAACTGGACGAAACAACCGCCAAAGATACAGCAGCGGCCAAATAGGTTATTTTTCTCATCACAATTTCCCTTGTTTTATAAAACTTAGGGAATGTTAGAAAAAGACAAATCAAGAATCACGGTGAATGAATGAACCTATTGTTAAGTTGCGAGCCACTTTGGAGTTACAACGCAATAAGGAGTAATTTCGACCAATAAAAAACCAGCCCGGAGGCTGGCTTTCAATTGGGGTACACCTAATGGGAAGTTATTCCCACTCGATGGTCGCTGGTGGCTTACCCGAAATGTCGTAAACCACACGCGAAATACCGTCAACTTCGTTGATAATACGGTTAGATACTTTACCAAGGAAATCGTATGGTAGGTGCGCCCAATGTGCCGTCATAAAGTCGATCGTTTCCACTGCGCGCAGAGAAACCACCCAATCGTATTTACGGCCATCCCCCATTACACCAACAGAGCGTACAGGTAGGAATACCGTGAAGGCTTGCGATACTTTGTTGTAAAGATCCGCTGCATGTAGCTCTTCAATGAAGATAGCATCTGCACGACGTAGCAAGTCACAGTACTCTTTCTTGATTTCGCCAAGAACACGAACCCCTAGACCAGGACCTGGGAATGGATGGCGGTAAAGCATGTTGTAAGGCAAACCTAGCTCTAGGCCAATCTTACGAACTTCATCTTTGAACAGCTCACGCAGTGGCTCAACAAGCCCCATCTCCATATCGTCTGGCAGACCGCCAACATTATGGTGAGATTTGATTACGTGTGCTTTACCTGTCTTAGATGCCGCTGACTCGATGACGTCTGGGTAGATAGTACCCTGAGCAAGCCACTTCGCATTTTTCAGCTTCTTAGATTCTTCATCGAATACGTCGACAAATACGTGACCGATAGTCTTACGCTTCTCTTCTGGATCCGACTTACCTTCAAGAGCTGCAAGGAAACGCTCTTCTGCGTCAACTTTGATGATGTTCAGACCGAATTGATCGCCAAACATATCCATAACTTGCTGACCTTCGTTAAGACGAAGCAGGCCGTTATCAACGAATACACAAGTTAGTTTGTCACCGATTGCACGGTGAACCAGCATCGCAACGACAGATGAATCCACACCGCCCGACAGGCCTAGGATGACTTCATCGTCACCTACCTGCTCTTTGATACGCGCAACGGCATCTTCAATGATCGATTCTGAAGTCCAAAGCCCTTCACAACCACATACGCCAAGAACAAAGTTCTCAAGCATTTGCTTGCCTTGCTTAGTGTGCGTTACTTCAGGGTGGAACTGAACACCGTAGTATTTCTTCTCTTCATTGGCCATTGCCGCATAAGGACAAGTGTCTGTCTCACCGACTTTTACGAAGTCCGCTGGAATTTCTACCACTTTGTCACCGTGGCTCATCCAAACATCTTGAGTTGCTTCAAGATCTTTAAACAGTGCCGATTCACCAGAAACTTTGACTTGTGCATAGCCGAATTCACGCTCTGTTGAACCGGCAACTTTACCACCTAGCTGTTCAGCCATCGTTTGCATGCCGTAACATACACCGAGTACTGGCACACCAGAGTCAAATACATATTGAGGCGCGCGTGGAGAGTTGTCTTCCGTTACGCTTTCTGGACCACCAGATAGGATGATACCGTCTGGATTGAATTCACGAATATCCGCTTCTTCAACGTCCCAGCTCCACAGTTCACAGTAAACACCGATTTCACGTACACGGCGTGCGACTAGCTGAGTGTACTGAGAACCGAAGTCCAAGATCAGAATACGTTGGTCATGAATATTTTTAGTCATTTTGAGCAGTCTTATAAGCTAGGTTATTAAAACGGAGGCGAGTGTACTCGCCTCTTATTAATGCTTCAAGGAAAAAAGCAAACGTTTACGTCAGGTGTATAGGTTTTCTTTTTACAACCGTAAAAATTAACCTAGACGGTAGTTTGGTGCTTCCTTGGTAATTTGAACGTCGTGTACATGAGACTCTTTCATGCCAGCGCCCGAAATACGTACAAATTCAGCTTTGGTGCGCATATCTTCAACGGTTGCACTGCCTGTAAGGCCCATGCTTGAACGTAGACCACCCATTTGTTGGTGAACGATCTCTTTTAAACGACCTTTGTACGCAATACGACCTTCGATACCTTCAGGTACAAGCTTGTCTGCTGCGTTGTCAGATTGGAAGTAACGATCAGATGAGCCTTGAGACATAGCGCCCAGAGAGCCCATACCACGGTAAGCTTTGTAAGAACGGCCGTTGTATAGAATGACTTCACCTGGTGCCTCTTCTGTACCCGCGAACATTGAGCCAACCATCACACATGATGCGCCAGCAACGATAGCTTTACAGATATCACCGGAGAAACGGATACCGCCATCGGCAATAACTGGAATGCCATATTCGTTCGCAACTTCAGCTGCATCTGCAATAGCAGTAACCTGAGGAACACCCACACCTGTTACGATACGAGTGGTACAGATAGAACCAGGGCCGATGCCCACTTTCACCGCACTGACACCTGCTTCGATCAGTGCTTTAGCACCAGCACCGGTTGCAACGTTACCGCCAATGATATCTAGATCTGGGTAAGCCGCACGAGTTTCTCGAATACGGTTTAGTACGCCTTCAGAATGACCATGAGAAGAGTCGATAAGTAGAACGTCAACACCCGCTTCAACCAAGGCTGCAACACGCTCTTCGTTAGCCGCGCCCGCACCAACTGCTGCACCAACACGTAGACGACCTTGCGCATCTTTACATGCGTTTGGTTTACGTTCTGCTTTATGGAAATCTTTTGCTGTAATCATACCGGTTAGTTGGAACTCATCGTTCACGACCAGTACTTTCTCAACACGTGCTTCATGCATTTTCTCTTGCACTTCTTCACGAGTAGCCCCTTCTTTTACTGCTGCTAGACGCTCTTTAGGCGTCATAACCACTTCTACTTTCTTAGAAAGGTCAGTTACGAAACGAACGTCACGGCCAGTGATGATACCCACCAGCTCATTGTTATCAGTTACGACAGGGAAACCTGCAAAACCATGCTTTTCTGTTAGAGCCACAACGTCTGCAATTGTTGCATCAGGGTTTACAGTAACCGGGTGTGAAACCACGCCAGCTTCGTAAATCTTAACCTGATGAACCATCTGAGCTTGTTGCTCAATAGACATATTCTTGTGGATAAAGCCAATGCCACCCTCTTGCGCTAGCGCGATAGCTAGACGAGCTTCAGTAACAGTGTCCATAGACGCTGAAATCATTGGGATGTTTAGAGTGATGTTCTTAGTCAACTGAGTGCGAAGATCAGCTGTGTTTGGGAGAACGGTGGAGTGAGCTGGCACGAGTAGTACATCATCGAATGTCAGCGCTTCTTTGGCAATTCTTAGCATTTGCAATATCTCACAATTAGAGGAGTAAAAAGACAACCCAATCTCATCGTTTCGCGTAATGAGGGTAACCAGTTTTAGGTTGTTGGCTACATTTGGATTAGATATTGCGGAGGGATTATACGGTTAACGCAATCGCTTGACCACAAGTTTTTTTAATTTTTTTCTTGCAATTACCCCCTTGCTATGTATTATATTGCCGCTAATTTCCATACTCACGCCTATGAGATTAGCTGTGTCATCTCTGACCAATCAAAACATCTTCACTGTTTCTCGTCTTAATTCTGAAGTTCGCCTATTACTAGAAAATGAAATGGGTATTGTGTGGTTGGTCGGTGAAATCTCAAACTTCTCTTCGCCAGTTTCAGGCCATTGGTATTTTACCCTCAAAGACTCCCGTGCCCAGGTCAAGTGCGCCATGTTTCGTGGTAACAATCGACGAGTCACATTCAAGCCACAGAGTGGTAATCAAGTCTTAGTCAAAGCTCGTTTATCCTTGTATGAACCGCGCGGCGATTATCAATTGATTGTTGAGAGTATGCAGCCAGAGGGTGATGGCAGGCTTCAGCAACAGTTTGATGAATTGAAGATGAAACTTGCCGGAGAAGGACTATTTGCCCAGAGCAATAAAAAGCCTTTACCTGAGCACCCTAAGTGTGTCGGTGTCATCACATCCAAAACAGGCGCAGCACTATTTGATATTCTAGATGTCCTTAAAAGACGTGATCCTTCATTACCTATCGTGGTTTACCCGACATTGGTGCAAGGAGAAGATGCGGCGATTCAGATCGCACAGGCGATAGGGTGTGCAAATAGCCGAAACGAATGTGACGTGTTGATTGTAGGTCGTGGTGGTGGCTCTTTAGAAGATCTTTGGTGCTTCAACAACGAAATTGTCGCACGTACAATCGCAGCCAGCCAAATACCTATTATCAGTGCTGTTGGTCATGAAATTGATGTGACTATCGCGGATTTTGTTGCGGACATGCGCGCACCAACTCCATCTGCCGCTGCCGAAATAGTCAGTCGAGATAATAGCCACAAAGCAGAGGCCATCAATTCACGTAAACACAAATTGCAAAGTGCGATTCGATACTACTTGACGCAGCAAAAGCAAACGACTGCAACGTTATTGCATAGACTGGAACGTCAGCACCCAACTCACCAGTTACAACGTCAAAGCCAACAGCTTGATGATTTGTCACTGCGCCTTCAACGATCAATGGAAAACTACCTATCCTCACGCAGACAAAATATAGAACGCCAACACTACAAACTACAGCTTCACTCTCCTGTCACAAAACTTCGCGAGCAAAAACTGGCGTTACAAAGGCTTGAACAAAAGCTTACGGATGCCTTGGACAGAAAGCTGTTAAAATCACGTCATCAGCTGGCGCTCGCGGCTGAAAAGCTCGATACCGTCAGTCCACTTGCCACATTAAAACGTGGATACTCTATTACTCAGGATACATCTGGAAAGGTTCTAACCAGCGCCACAGAAACAAGATCGGGCGACACCTTGGTCACCCGTGTATCTGACGGCGAAATACGCTCAACCGTTATCTAAGCTAACTCTGTTTGATAAATTCAATCCGTACTTTTGACTTGGATTTTAATTCATTGCAGGAATGGCAAAAATAGCTCGCTGCTCCACACGCTTGGATTTTCTCTAGTTGCTTATTACAATCTGGACAGTAACCAACTTTGGTGTAATTACTTGCACAATCACTACAGCGATAGTGACCTTGCCATTCCAGTTCTCGTTGACATATTGGGCACTGATCCATTTTGACTCTCGTAATCGTTTTATTTTCTCGACCAACAGCTTATATTTGTTGCTATCGAGAACACAATGATCCACATCACGCCCAATGGCAAGTTTCGCTCGGTATGATGGGCTAAAGATCTTAATAAGATCATCGGCTAAATCCATTTTGATCAGCGATCACCCCCTAAAAGAATATTTATATCACCACACACCGAAAGCATAAGTTACATGTGCTGTTTTTGAACTTTAAGCGACATAAAAAACCAAATTAAGTTAAAAACAACCAATAGATAAAAATTTAATAAAAAGATCCACTCTAGCTCATGCTGCTATTACATTGGTACGCATTTCGATATTTTGTGTATCAAGTTGAGTAAAACTCACCCTAATCGCTTTGTATTCATTAAGACTTTTAGCATGCGTGCCGCCACATGGAATTTCAGCTACGCTCCCTTCACCAAGATCACATTGCCAATAGCGTGAGTCTGTTAAAGACTCTCCGTAGCACTTTATACTGATTTTTGCCTCTAAGGATAACCATTGTTCTATTTGTTGGTTAACCAACACCTGTATCTGTACAAGGTCTTTTAACACATCTGCGCTGTTCAAACCTCGTTTGCGCAAAGTTTTCCCTAAGCGGTAGGTATCGACACACTGATCTTCACTCACATAACTGGTTTCCTGAGCATAGCTATTAAAGTCATAGTTACCGTGAGGGTCCTTGCGATCAGCATCTTTACGCCAATATCCATGCTCTACTAAGACCTTATTGAGCGCCAAAAATGCGATATGTCCTGCGCTATGTCCCCTGCTCAAGGCTTGCTGATAAGCTTTATCTACAACTAATGTGACTTCCTGACCGAGGCGAAGGTTTATTGCAGACTCTTCCAAACAATGCACTACGACAAATACCCAGCCCTGTGTGTCTCGCTTGACTGGAATGTCCTTATCCACGTAGAGCTCACCGCTGCTCAACTCAACCGCTCCCACTACACAATCTTTAACCTCGTACCTCTCTATCCTTCCCTTATCTGCTGGGTGATCAGGCCATATATGACTCACGGGATGAAACGGTGTCACCTCTGTGATGACATAGAGTGCATTTTCTCCCTGCTTAACAAGTTGAATAGAAGATGTAAGTTGCCAGATCTGATGGCAAAAACGTGTAATCGTCGGTGTCACTGACATTTTATGTATCCTATATAAAAAAAGCGCCCTTCTTAGAGGCGCTTTCATACAATCATTATTATTTTTTGCGATTTTTCATCATACTCATTAAGCGCTTACGTTTGCGCTCCTGAGAAAGGGTCATCTTGTTCGATTTACCTTCAAATGGGTTCTCACTACTCTGGAACTGAATACGAATCGGCGTCCCCATGATTTCCAATGACTTACGGTAATAGTTCATCAAGTAACGCTTGTAAGAGTCTGGTAGCTCATTAACTTGGTTGCCATGAATGACTACGATTGGCGGGTTGTAACCACCAGCGTGTGCATACTTAAGTTTCACACGACGACCACGAACCAAAGGCGGCTGGTGATCTTCAGTCGCCATCTTCATTATACGGGTCAGGACAGATGTACCCACTCGGGTTGTCGCCGATTTATAGGCTTCTTGTACTGATTCAAACAAATGACCAACACCTGTACCATGAAGTGCAGAAATAAAGTGGATACGAGCAAAGTCAACAAAGCCAAGACGACGGTCTAACTCTTTCTTCACGTGCTCTTTTACGTCCATATCCAGACCATCCCACTTATTGACCGCAATCACAATCGAACGGCCAGCGTTCAATGCAAAACCAAGCAAGCTTAAGTCTTGATCAGAGATATTTTCACGCGCATCAATCACAAGAAGTACAACATTCGCGTCTTCTACGGCTTTGAGCGTTTTAACAACCGAAAACTTCTCTACTGTTTCGTTGATACGCTTACGGCGACGAACACCTGCGGTATCAATCAGTACGTATTCACGGCCATCACGTTCCATTGGAATATAGATAGAATCACGCGTTGTGCCCGGCATGTCGTACACGACTACGCGCTCTTCACCAAGAATACGGTTTGTTAACGTCGATTTCCCCACATTTGGACGACCGATGATAGCCAGCTTGATAGGTTGATCCTGTAAGCGCTGGAATTCAGCTTCAGCTTCTTCTTCGGTGTAATCGAGCTTCTCTTCTTCATCGATGAAGTCGGTCAGATCTTCAATTTCACCCTGCGCTTCCTCGGCCATTTTCTCTGCAAAAGGATTGAGTGCACGATCAATCAGAGCACCAACACCACGGCCATGCGCTGCAGCGATTTGGTACATGTTTTCCACACCTAGCTGCCAGAAATCAGCCGATGCTGCATCTGCATCAATACCATCAACCTTGTTCACAACCAACATTGAAGGCTTTTCAATTTTGCGCAGGTGGTTAGAAATGGCAATATCAGCAGGAGTCAGGCCGGCACGGCCATCCACCATAAACAGAACTACGTCTGCTTCATCAATCGCGGCCAGTGACTGCTCTGCCATTTTGGTTTCAACGCCTTCTTCAGTACCGTCGATACCGCCAGTGTCAATCACAATAAATTCGTGTTCACCAAGCTTAGCTTGGCCATATTTACGGTCACGAGTTAAGCCAGGGAAGTCCGCGACTAATGCGTCACGCGTGCGAGTCAGTCGATTAAACAACGTTGATTTACCAACGTTTGGACGCCCTACCAGAGCAACAACAGGTACCATAATAACCTCTACAATATGCTTTCTTTATGTAGTTATAGGTAACAACTCAGTAGAGTTCACTAATGAGCGCTTTACCTATAACCACATTACCTATGAGTATCTAAAACAAACAAACGGCTCCCAACTGTTACCAGCTAGGAGCCGAATGTGAATTATATCACACGATCACTTGGTAATGGTCAGTTTCTTTACATCGCCATCACGAGTAACTGTGATGTAGCCCTCTGGGACAAGCACAGGTGACACAGCAAAACCACTGCTGCTGAGTTGCTGCTGAGCAACAAATTCGCCAGTATCACGATCTAACCAGTGAAGATAACCTTCACCGTCACCAACAACCACATAACCATCAATCAGAACGGGCGCTGTCAGCAAGCGGTGTTCAAGCTGTTCATTACTCCACAGCTCTGTGCCACTGCGTGCATCTACCGCAACCAGATAATCTTTATCTGTCACCATATACAAACGACCACCATCGCTGGCAAGATCGGTTGACGAAGAATACTTACGCTTCCAAACCGACTTTCCTGAACGCAAGTCTATTGCTGTTAACTGACCATTGTAGCCAACAATATATAGAGTACTACCTAGAACGAGTGGCGATGCATCAACATCAACCAAGCGATCAATTTCGGTTGCCCCTTGCGGTGTCGCAATCGGCTGTTGCCAGATCAACTGACCACGTTCTGCAATCGCAGCAGCCAAGCGGCCATTTGCCGTTCCCCAGAACACGCCACCCGATACGGTGACGGGTGCACTGTTACCTCGCAAAGTTAGGCTCGGTACTTCGGTACTAATGGTCCACTTACTATCGCCCGTCGCCTGATCCAGCGCAACCAACATACCTGTTGCAGTGTGGACAATAACCAGATTGCTTTCCGTTGCAGGCGCCGCTAACACTTCACCTTCCACATCAACGCGCCAGTTGACCTCACCAGTCTCTTCATTCAGGGCAATAACTTGACCGTTTTCACTACCAATAAAGATTTGGCTGTAACCTGCAGTGATACCGCCAGATAAACGGGCTGAAACATTTTTCTCAAGGTCTTGTTGCCATAATGTATGGCCATTTTCAGGATTAAGCGCCTTAACAACACCATCGCGGCTTGCCACAAAGATTTTGCCGTAAGCGTATTCAGGAGAAAGTTTAGAGAAGTAGTTGGATACCCCATCTCCAACACTGGTACTCCATTCGATAGCCGGCGTAAATTTACTTTCAACCTGAGGTACTGGTGCCATGATAATGGTGTCTTCTTCACTGGCACAGCCAGCTAAAACACCTAATATCGCAGCAGCAGTCAGTGCTTTTTTCAGCATTTTTTTCATGCATCGCACCCTTATTTAGCTAGATCGTCCAGCTTCATTTGTAGAGTCTGGCTCGCATCATCTGCTTGTTGCGCTTCATTATACGCAGCATACGCACCTTCAGTATCTCCCTTACGTAGGAGAATATCACCTTTAAGTTCAGCCACTCGGCCAACCCAACCTTCATCTGTGATCGTTGCTAGCTCAGACACGGCAGAATCAAACTCACCTTGTTCTGCTTTCAAGCGCGCTAGGCGGAAAGCAATCACAGAAGTCAGAGCAGGATCATCCGTCGCTGTTTTCGCCCACTCTAACTGTGCCAGTGCTTCATCTAAGTTGCCTGCTTCAACCTGAGCTTTAGCCAGTTGTAGCGCAGCTAGCACTGCGTATTGCGTCTCTTTGTTAGCATCGATGAAGCTCTGAAGAGCCGCTTCACCTTCGATACCTTTCGCTGCCAATTCCTGAACGGCTTTGGTATAGCTTTCAGATGCGGCTTCTTGAGCTGCTGTCACTGAATCTTGATAATAGCGCCAACCGAATAGACCGCCTAAACCGATAACCGCGCCAAAAATGACGGCCTTACCGTTTTCTTTCCACCAATCTTTGATCGCTTCTACTTGTTGTTCTTCAGTATCGTAGAGTTCCACTTCCTGTCCTCTTAAATCTAAAAAGTGGCGAATAGAATCGCCACTTCAAATTTGAATGCGTTTAAACCAACTCAGCTAGCTTAGCGGCAACATCCGCTTGGCTATAAGTTTCTTGAGTACCACCAACTAGGTCTTTCAGTACTACAGTGTTATCAGCTACCTCGTTCTCACCAAGAACCAGTGCCACTGCAGCTCCTACCTTATCAGCACGCTTGAATTGTTTCTTAAAGTTGCCACCACCAAAGTGGTTCATGACTCGAATCCCCGGAACCTGTTCACGTAATTGTTCAGCCAACTTCAGGCCCGCCATCATGGTACCTTCACCAGCTGTTACCATATAGACATCAACAGAACGACGAACATCCGTCAGCTCTAACGTTTCTAGCATAAGAACTAGACGCTCAAGCCCCATCGCAAAGCCCACAGCAGGTGTCGATTTGCCACCAAGTTGTTCAACCAGGCCATCGTAGCGACCACCACCACATACAGTGCCCTGAGCACCTAAGCTTTCGGTAATCCACTCGAACACAGTGCGATTGTAGTAATCTAGGCCGCGAACCAAACGCTCATTGACTGTGTATTCGATACCTGCGGCGTCAAGAAGTTCACAAAGACCAGCAAAATGTTCTTTGGACTCTTCGCCCAAGTAATCTGATAGACGTGGCGCATCACCTAGAATAGCCTGAACGTCTGGATTTTTAGAATCCAGTACACGCAGTGGATTGGTATGCATGCGGCGTTTACAGTCGTCATCCAATACATCAATATGCTGTTCAAGGAAAGTAATCAACGCGGTGCGATAGTTAGCACGATCTGCCTGTGAACCAATAGAATTCAACTCAAGGCGAACGTGTTTATCAATCCCCAACTCACGCCACAAACGTGCCGTCATCATGATCAGTTCAGCATCTACGTCTGGACCATTAAGCCCGAATACTTCCACACCACATTGGTGAAATTGACGGTAACGGCCTTTTTGCGGACGTTCGTGACGGAACATAGGGCCCATGTACCATAGACGCTGCTCAGAACGATCAATCAGGCTGTTCTCAATACATGAACGAACACAGCCAGCAGTGCCTTCTGGACGAAGAGTTAAACTGTCACCGTTACGATCTGCAAAGGTGTACATTTCCTTTTCAACCACATCAGTCACCTCACCGATAGCACGGCTAAACAGATGGGTCATCTCAACGATTGGCATGCGCACTTCGCTGTAACCGTATGCGCTGATTACATTCTTCACTGCGTTTTCAAGTTTCTGCCACAGTGGTGATTGAGTTGGAAGGCAGTCGTTCATGCCTCGAATTGCTTGGATTTTCTTTGCCACAGTTTTTTACCGTAAGAATGGTTACCGTAATCTAAATTACGTTGAGATTAATCGTTTACTTTTACGTCAATGCGGTTTTGCTTGTCCATCACTGAAGCTTTAGCACGAATTTTGGCTTCCAGCTGGCTAACCAGATCATTATTATCAAAGCGCTCTTTCTGGCGTTTGCCATCTTCATAGAAAGCGCTTTTCTTATTGCTGCCGGCAAGACCAAGATGAGAAACTTCCGCTTCACCTGGGCCATTGACAACACAGCCGATAATGGAGACATCCATTGGAGTGATAATATCTTCTAGACGTTCTTCAAGCGCATTCACTGTTCCAATCACATCAAACTCTTGACGCGAACAGCTTGGACAAGCGATGAAGTTGATACCACGAGAGCGAATACGTAGAGATTTAAGAATATCAAAACCGACTTTGATCTCTTCAACAGGGTTCGCAGCCAATGAAATACGCAGCGTGTCTCCTATACCTTCCGCCAATAGCATTCCCAGACCGACAGAAGACTTCACTGAGCCAGCACGTGCACCGCCTGCTTCTGTAATACCTAAATGAAGCGGCTGATCGATTTTTTTCGCTAGCAAGCGATAGGAGTCAACCGCCAGAAAGACATCTGATGCTTTAACGCTGACCTTAAATTGATCGAAGTTAAGACGATCAAGAATATCAACGTGGCGCATCGCAGATTCGACTAACGCTTCAGGTGTGGGTTCGCCGTACTTCATCTGGATATCTTTTTCCAGAGATCCGCCGTTCACCCCAATACGAATCGGGATGTTTTTATCACGAGCACAATCAACCACCGCACGAATGCGATCTTCTTTACCGATGTTGCCCGGATTGATACGTAAACAATCCACACCGTATTCCGCGACTTTTAACGCAATACGGTAATCAAAGTGAATATCAGCCACTAACGGGATATTTACCTGCTGTTTGATTTGTTTGAATGCTTCAGCCGCATCCATGGTTGGTACAGACACGCGAACGATGTCCGCACCGACATTTTCCAGTGATTTAATTTGTGCAACAGTCGCTTCGACGTCTGTTGTTCTGGTATTCGTCATCGACTGCACAGCAATCGGAGCGCCGTCACCAATGGGCACATCGCCCACGTAAATACGAGTCGATGGGCGACGTTTGATAGGAGATTCGTGTTGCATATTTAATTCTAAGGTAAGGTGAATCTTGCTACTTTGCCTGAAGTATACCCAGAAAGGTCAACAGGTTCACTTGATAATGTCATTGAAACGTTTTCAGGGGCTCCCAAAATCACTTTATAAGGTGTTTCGCCACTGACTTGCAAATCATGACCCGCTTTCTTAATGCCTGTAGCCAGCGTTTTCCCCGTCGCATCTTTTACTTGAATCCAGCAATCATCGCTGAATGACATCTCAAGCAAATTCTGATTGGTAGCGGGTTCTGGGGCAGACGCTTGCAATTTACTTTCTTCTGCCACCGATGGTTCCGGTTCTGCTTCTACAGCTAGAGTTTCTTCAGTCGGATCAGCTGTTTCCGCAGGAGTGCCAGCTTTCGGTGGTTCAATCACTTCAAGCTCATTGTCTTGAGTGGCAACCGAAGTCGTCACCTCTTCCAATGGCTGCTCAACCAATTGCTGATCTTCTGGCGACTCATTGATCAAACTCGGTTCAATAGCAGCAAAGTCGAGTTGGTTATTCTCCGCCAGTTCTTGCTCAATTTTCATTTCCTGCTCAGTTGCCGTCGTCAACTCAACAACGCTGTTTTCCTGGTTCTGCCACCACCACACAGAAGAAATACCCACAATAACGGCAAAAATACCCCAAGTTAGGGTCATAATGCGGCTATCGTGTTTTTCTTTATTGGTCTTCTGCGAGAAGCTCTGCATCTTGTGCTCTTCATGTTGCGCTTCTCCGCAATCATCAAGCGCACACAGCACGACAGATTCTTTAACCCCCACGACACGAGCATAAGAGCGCAAATACCCACGAGTGAAGGTGGCAACCTGCTCACTCTCAAATTGGTTAGATTCGATGTTTTCAATGATGGAACGACGAAGACGCAGCCTATCAGCCACTTGCTGCTGTGTCAGGCCTAGTTCTTCTCGTTTTTGCTTTAAAATCGTACCCGCTTCGATTTTGTTCTCTTCTTGTACCGCAGTTTGCTGTTCTGCACTCATTTTTATAACGTCTCTTTTCAAGGGGATTCCAGCCAATCGCACATTTATTATTTTTCGTTAGTGGTGCTGGTTTTGTTCAGAATCCAGAATTTTTGAGGACATCGCCTCACCAAATTGCTTAAAAGTGCTTCACTAAAATCGCAGAGGAATAACCTCTAAAGCACTAAAGTTTAATTCTAATAGATATCAGAGATGAAACAACATAGAAAAGGCGCATAAATTACAAGCAGCTCAAGGTTTTTCCTGATTTTGACATAATTTAGCAATACCAATTTACAAAAAAGCCAGAGTTCAACTCTGGCTTTTCCATCAAAACTCTCAATTAAACGGCTTTGACTTCAATTGTGTCGCCCTTCGCTGCACGGAGCATCGCTGTACGTTTAGTGCGATCGATAACATCTCCGACCAATTGACCACAAGCAGCATCGATATCATCACCACGCGTTTTACGCACTGTCACTGTATGCTCATATTGCATCAATGTTTTCTGGAACCGGTCAATACGTGAATTGCTTGGCTTCTTGTAAGGTGAACCTGGGTAAGGGTTAAATGGAATCAGGTTGATCTTACATGGTGTGTCTTTGAGTAACTCAGCCAACTCACGGGCATGGTCCATGTCGTCATTGACATGATCCAGCAGCACATACTCTACCGTCACTTTTCCGCGGTTGGCATTTGATGACGCGATGTAACGACGAACTGAAGCGAGGAAGTCTTCGATATCCCAGCGATCATTAATTGGCATAATCTCACTGCGTAGTTTGTCGTTTGGTGCGTGTAGAGAAATTGCCAGCGCGACATCGATCTGCCCGGTCATCTGGTCCAAGCCAGAAACGACCCCTGATGTTGATACGGTTACACGACGCTTTGAAAGACCAAAGCCAAGATCATCCAGCATTAATTCAAGCGCAGGGATCAGGTTTTTCATGTTCAGCAAAGGCTCCCCCATCCCCATCATCACAACATTAGTGATGGGGCGACGCCCTGTCTCTTTTTCCAAACCAATTTCGCGTGCAGCACGCCAAACCTGACCGATAATCTCAGAAACTTTCAAGTTGCGGTTAAAGCCTTGCTGAGCTGTTGAACAGAACTTACATTCCAATGCACAACCAACCTGAGAGGACACACATAACGTCGCGCGATCATCTTCTGGAATATACACCGTTTCGACATCCTGATCGCCAACCTTCATCGCCCACTTAATCGTGCCATCAGAGGAATGCTGAGCCTCAGCAACCACTGGCGCTTTGATTTCACAACGACGCATCAGTTTTTCACGTAGTTTCTTGTTAATGTTGGTCATTTTTTCGAAGTCATCGACACCGAAATGATAGATCCACTTCATTACTTGCTCAGCACGAAATGCTTTTTCACCCAGTTCTTCTGCAAAAAACTGGCGCATCCCTTTGCGATCAAAGTCGAGTAGATTGATTTTTTCAGTGGTCATGTGGCCTCACGAAACGACGTAACATTAATTAAGGGCGCGAATTGTACAGCCTTTATTCAGCGACAACAAGAGGTCTAACACCCTGTATTTTTTAAGGCATTAATATCTCAGTGATTAAATTTTATACAGATATAATCCCCCCGCCAAATCAGAGGAATGCAGTTATCGGGTGACTTGCTTTATTTGCTCAACAATGGCTTTTAGGCCGTTGCCTCTCGACGGGCTGAGGTGGGCAATAAGGCCCAACTTTTCAAAGTACTCATCTATATTAAATGTCTGAATTTCTGTATTGGTTTTGCCGTCATAAGCCGCCATGACCAGTGCAATAAGGCCACGAACAATACGTGCGTCAGAATCAGCACAAAAATGCCACACACCATCTGTATTTTCACTCACCAGCCAAACCTGGCTTTCACAACCTGAAACCGTGACTTGTTCAGACTTCAGCTCTTCAGGCATCATAGGAAGCTTCTTTCCCCACTGAATAACTTGGCGGTAACGATCTTCCCAACCTTTAAAGCCTTGCATAATCGTAACGATGTCTTCTGCTTGAATATCGGTGCCAAAAGGTGACGGTGGGAATGTGGACATAGGAATCTCCAAACGAACTATTTACGGTATTTCTGAATCAGCTTCTCGACAATGCGCGAAACCGCCACAAAGCCGAATGTTGCGGTCACGACAGTTGCCGCTCCAAATCCACTCGCACAGTCCATACGTTTTGGCCCTTCCGCTGTCGACTTCACACCACATACACTGCCATCTGGCTGAGGGTATTTCAGCTGTTCCGTTGAAAATACACACTCAATACCAAACTTACGCTGCGGATTCTTGGGGAAATTGTGATGCCGACGCAAAGTATCTTTGATTTTTTTCGCTAATGGGTCTTGGATGGTTTTGGTCAGGTCAGCAACTTGAATCTGGGTTGGATCGACTTGCCCGCCTGCACCGCCGGTAGTGATCACTTTAATCTTGTTGCTACGACAGTACGCCAGCAATGAAGCTTTCGCTTTCACGCTGTCGATCGCATCAAGCACGTAATCAAACTCTTTTGACAGATATTCATGCTGGTTGTCTGGCGTAATAAAGTCATCAATCAGATTAACTTTGCACTCTGGATTGATAAGCTTGACGCGTTCGGCCATCACTTCAATTTTACTCTGTCCCACCGTACCGTTCATTGCATGGATCTGACGGTTGATGTTAGTGACACACACGTCATCCATATCAATCAAGGTCAACTCACCGATACCTGTACGAGCTAATGCTTCGACTGCCCAAGAGCCCACGCCACCAATACCAATAACACAAACATGTGCCGCACGAAGGATTTCCACTTCGCTATTGCCGTAGAGACGTCGAGTGCCGCCAAAACGTTGGTTGTAGCTGTCTGAAGCCGGAGTATCAAGTTCGCGCATGGTGCTGTTCTTCCGCCGAGTAATGGTACAAAAATAAAGAGTGCGATTTATACGCACTCTTTATTAAAAAGTCTAGGTTGAGTTAAGCTCAAGCTATTTTAACTTCTCCGGCGGCAATGCCCAAGGTGCTTGAGTAGCGGAGTTTTCTAAACCCAATTTCCAAACTCGGCCAAAATGTTTGTAATGGCCAGCTTCTGTCCCTGCCCTTGGTCCCATTCCATGATAGAGATCGAGGTGATTCTGTTTCACCGCCCCGCCAGTATCAAGAACAATCAGTAAACGCAATTGATGCGCACCACTCCATGTACCGTCCGCATTAAGTAAAGGTACCTCAGCGAGAATAGGCGTTCCCATTGGGAAAATAGATCGGTCACCGGCAACAGAAGCCATTGGCAGCAGCGGGATCCCTGCTGTCCCAGTTACAGGCGCATCAGCTCTTGGCTCAAAAAAGACGAATGATGGGTTCTGTTCAAGTAGCTCGCGCACAGTTGCCTCATCATTAGCCAGCACCCACTCTTTGATAGCCTTTAAAGACATTTTTTCCCGCGGTACTTGATCACGTTCAATCAGTATTTTTCCGATACTGATATAAGCCTTGTTATTCTTGCCTCCATAAGCGAAATATTCCAGCGTGTCGTCATCTTCAAAATGGACAAACCCGCTACCCTGAACTTCCATCAAAAATGGGTCTATCATGTTCGCGGCATAGCCAAGTTCTAAGCCCTGACCTTCCAGCGCACCATCATAAATTTGTGCGCGTGTCGGGCAATCAATATCACATTCCGGTTTGCCATAAACCGGATACTTGTACGTTTCATTCGGTTCGTGACGTAATTCCATCACTGGCGAGAAATAACCAGTGAACAAGACGTTACCTTGCTTATCACCACCACCTAGCTGGGCCGTTTGAATGCCAAAGTCGCCTAACTGTGCTGGATCACCACTCTGTAACACCCATTCATTGAGCTTTTCATACAGTGGTTGATAAATGCGTGCCATTGAGGGCGACTTATTGATCACCTGCTGTGACTGTTTGGTGAACTCAGTAAAATCCCGCGGCTTATCTGATTCGACCACAGCTGTTTTATTCAGAATCGAATTAAATTCACCATCAAGATATTGTTGAGCACGATCGTGCGGTTGCGCGCAGCCAAACAAAATGCTAGCCGCCAAAATTGGAAGATATTTTTTGAACACAGGTTTTATTCCTTTCAAGCCCGAAACAAAGGATGACAAACTCAAAGGCTTAGCGCAATCGCATAGACGTTAACGGGTGTTATTTTTGAGCTTTTCTGACAATTGAATAGACAGGCTGGTAGCGAGGCTCGGAAATTAGCCTCATTTGACTGAAATCTTGATTGAGGATCAGATAACGACGCTCTATTTCGCCTACCCGAAACTCAACATAGGTACCGTTGAAACGAAAGCGGGTATCGACAACACCACCATCAATCACCACTCCGGTTTCATTCAATACAAAACGATCCGCTGAGTACGGTGCAACTCCCTGTTCAACCCATGTTCCATATACCATTGAATTGGGGTGCTGAATATCTTGATAGTGCTCATACAATGCCTTCGCCACAAATATCGAAGCAATCGCCAACGCAATAGCAAAGATGATCACCGCTCGCTCTAACAGTTTCTTTTTCGTCAACTTGATACGCCTAATTTGACTTCACGCCACAACAACTGACAAGTGTAATGATTGCATTAAGTGTTAACCTAATTACTTCACTTTGCTAGAAATACTTATTAAGCCAGACCAATCTATAAGCCCTTAAAATAATCCGATTGATTCATCTAATCGAAATTTAGTGCCTATAACCAAAAAAAACTTGCCGACAATGGAATAAAAAAGCAATATATTTACATATAAATTCACACAAATTGGATAAATAGTGAAGATTCGTAATACCGCTTTAGTCAAAGGATTCCGCCAATCCGCGCCCTATGTGAACGCTCACCGCGGTAAAACCATGGTGATCATGCTGGGGGGAGAAGCGGTAGCAGATGGTAATTTTGCTAATATTATTAGCGATCTGGCTCTACTTCACAGCCTGGGCGTAAAAATCGTGCTGGTTCATGGTGCTCGGCCACAAATCAATCGAATTCTTCAACAATGTCAACATGATACACCCTACCACAAAGGTATACGGGTGACCGATGAGGTCAGTCTCGACTTTGTGATGCAAGCAGCTGGACAACTCCAATTAGCCATTACCGCTCAACTTTCGATGAGTCTTGGTAATACACCAATGGCAGGGACTCAGCTTAATGTCGTCAGCGGCAACTTTGTCATCGCACAACCTTTAGGCATCGACGATGGGGTTGATTACTACCACAGTGGTCGCATTCGCCGAATTGATGTGGAGGGTATTAATCGCACACTCGATCAAGGCTCCATCGTTCTACTTGGCCCGATTGCCAGCTCAGTCACAGGCGAATCCTTTAATTTGTTATCAGAAGAAGTTGCCACTCAAGTCGCAATAAAGCTTCGTGCTGATAAGCTGATTGGTTTCTGTTCTGAGCAAGGGGTTATTGATCATAATGGCAATGCTGTTGCAGAGCTCTTTCCTAGAGAAGCGGAACAATTCCTGGAAAAGCTGGAACAAGACAGTGACACTAGTGGCGATAACGCCTCTGGCACACTCAGGTTTCTTCGCGCTGCTACGACCGCTTGTCGCGCTGGCGTACCACGCAGCCATTTAGTGAGTTATAAAGTGGATGGCGCCTTAATTCAGGAGTTGTTCTCCTTAGATGGCATCGGCACCCAAATCGTTAGAGCCAGTGCAGAGCAAGTTCGCCAGGCAAACATTGATGACATTGGGGGCATCTTAGATCTGATTCGCCCACTTGAAGAACAGGGAGTCTTAGTCAGACGCTCCCGAGAGCAACTAGAGCAGGAAATCCATCAGTTCACGATAATCGAGAAAGATGGTTTGATCATTGGCTGCGCTGCGCTTTATCCCTACACACAAGAAAAAATGGCAGAAATGGCATGCGTCGCGATTCACCCTGAATACCGTGATGGCAATCGTGGAGTTCTGCTGCTCAATCACATCAAACTGCAATCAAAATCCCAAGGAATTAAACATATTTTTGTTCTCACAACCCGAAGCTTGCATTGGTTCCGTGAACAGGGGTTTGGTGAAATGTCCGTCGACTTTCTTCCTTCGCAAAAACAAAACCTCTACAACTATCAGAGAAAATCGAAGATCTTAGCTATTGAACTGTAATGCATAGTAATAAGACAAGAAGTTAGTCAGTTTCTCAATCTCGTCTCACAGATGAAACACCTTTCTTTCCATTGTGATCCATTTTTCCACTTTATTTTGTCGCATTAACTGGTTAAAATTCGAGCTCCCTGATTCCCCTTAGCGGGAGAGGGAGCCCTATTGGACATGTCTTCAACTTACAGGTGAATACTCCTGTAAGTCGCACGGATTGCTTGAGGTAGATAACAACGTCACTAAGAGCAAATAACCGATGAAAACCATCATCTGTAACTCCATCCAGAGCTTCTGGGATATGGCTGATAACGAACTTCTGGAAGGGTTGGACGTCCACTGCGTCTTCCCTGTCAGCAAGGGGTTAAAAGCATTCATATTGAATTACCAAGAGAAATACCGTATTCGTAGCATCTCTTTTAGTCGATCCATTCGATAAATTTTATCAATAGCCATGGATGGTCATTGTTGCAAACGACTTACCAAACCACTTGCCCTTTCAGTTCTGATTTTTACCCCTCGCGACATTACCCTTTCATCGGCATACAAACTCAATCTTTGCTTGGCACGCGTAATTCCAGTGTAAATGAGTTCACGTGTCAAAATTGGGGTAAAGTCTGGTGGTAATATCATTAGGGTGTGCTCAAATTCACTGCCCTGAGATTTATGAATCGTCATCGCGTAAGCTGTTTCATGCTCTGGCACTCGGCTTGGAAGCACCGCTTTAACAGAACCATCAGGCAATTCAAAAAACACTTTGAGTCGCTCTCCCCCTTCCGAGTTATCACGCAGGCAAAGGCCGATATCACCATTGTACAAGCCCAACGCATGGTCGTTACGCACCACCATGACAGGTCGGCCGTGATACCAAAGCTCATCCTGAGTTTGGATCAGTTTACGAGCTTTGAGCGCACGTTCTACACGGACGTTAAGCCCGGTAATGCCAAAGTCACCTTCTCGCACAGCACACAACAAACGACATTTAGAGAACAGCTGCAGCGCGGCCTTTGCTCTGTGATGAGTAGTTTCAGCCAGTTCGGTATCGGGATCTATCGCGGTTTGCCCGATGCGCTGCAAATAATGGCTGTATTCCTGCACCAAGGTCTGAATCATCTGGCTGTAGCTCTCGCCATTAATGGGAAATTTAGCAATATCTTTAAAATCTCGCTGCCACACCCAATCAACTTTTTGTGTTGACCCAGAGTTGACCGCTTTCGCTAGTTGGCCGATTCCTGATCTCGCATCGAATCGGTAGCTCTTTTGCAACATACATAAGCTATCAGCAATGCTCACAGCGGTATTCGCTGTGTGAGCTAATGTCTGGTATCCCGTAAGCTGGGCAATCATGTTAGCTTGACTCGCGCTATAGCCTTGCTGGTGAAAAGCGCAAATATCACCCAGCACCGCACCGGCTTCAACAGAAGCAAGTTGGTCTTTATCTCCAAGTAATACCAAACGAGCATGCTTTGGCAAGGCATCCACCAATTTATACATCATAGGCAAATCGACCATGGAAGCTTCATCCACGACTAAGATATCGAGATGAAGTGGGTTGTGCTGGTTGTGACGAAATTCTACGCTATTTGGCACCGCACCGAGTAAACGATGCAAAGTGCTAGCGTCGGTTGGAATTTGATCTTTAAGCGCAGGTTCAACAGGAAGTTCAGCTACGGCTTTACCGATAGACTCCGTCAAACGCGCGGCGGCTTTCCCCGTTGGCGCAACGAGCTTAATCACAGGCTCTTCGCCAGCTTGGTTCGCCTGAGTGATTAACGCAGCAAGCAACTTTGTCACTGTGGTGGTTTTTCCAGTTCCCGGCCCACCAGAAATCACCGCAAAGCGGCGCGTCAACGCTACCGCAGCAGCAACCTTCTGCCAGTTGACGCACACCGACAAAGGCACCAACTGATCCAACACATTCAATTGCTCGATTTTGGTCACATTAAGGAGCTTTTGGTCTATGGTAGGCCAATCGAGCAGCTCACTGCTCACCACATCAAGATGATCGCAGACTAGCTGCTGTCTGAGTACGGGGGTCGAACTCCCTTCAGATTGCGCGGAGGCCAGAGCAGTAAAGAGATAATGATAGTTTCTGGCAAACAGATGATTGAGCAATTCTGTTAGCTTTTGAACCTCTACAGGCTTTAAGATCATTGGTGACCCAAAGCTATTCAAACGACTCGCCAATACGACTTCATAATGCCAGTACCGATGCAGGTAAAGTCGCTCGCCGTCAAAAATCATCGGAGCTGACTGTCCTTGCTTGCCAACTAGGGAGGAAGACTCAAGTCGTGATGGCCAATTCACCTTCTGCAACCATTGATTCAGCTCAATAGCCGCTTCGCCAAACAACCCTAATTTGGCAGCCAAGTCCACAGCCTGCCCATAATTGTCAAACAGTGGTAAGCAAATATGTCCTTTACCTAACTCACAGCTGAGTACCGCTGCCATAAACGCAACATATTCATCGTTACTTTGGGCGAGAACAAAACGAGCAAACTGATAATCAATTTGTCGGATTGAGCCTTTACTCGCCAGAGACTGAAGACACGAAAAGAGAACTTGCATGATTAGAGTAACTCCATCTGACCAGAGCTGGACTGTTTCGGTTCGATAGGACGCCCATCAATCAGGTTGTCCATGTCTTCAAGAAATTCAAGCGTCGGACGCGCTGAGAAAATGCCGTGGCCACTTGCCCCATCCATACCGCGTAAAAACAGGTAATAGACTCCGCCGAAGTGAGTCTGGTAATTATAATTTGGCACACGAGATCGCAGGAAGCGGTGTAAAGCCAACGCATAGATTTGATATTGCAGATCATAGCGGTGGTCCGCCATTGCCGATTTCAGGGCCTCGCCGTGGTAATCTGCGACATCACCTCCAAGGTAATTGGACTTCCAGTCAAGCACGTAATACTTGCCTTGATGTTCAAACACTAAGTCGATAAACCCTTTCAGCATACCCTGTGTGGAATGAAAACCGAGATCGCCCGCTTTAGCAGACAGAGGGTCATGACGCTGAATAACTCGATTCAATGCCGGTGCTGTCAGTATTTCAATCGGCAACAAGAACTCCATTTCCACTAAACGCTGATCCGGCTGCTTTTGATTGAGTTTCAGTTGCTTACCATCCAGAGGGGTAGCCAATACCGTGTCGACAAGCTGCTGCAAAACTGGTAGCCAAGCGGAGTCTAACTGCTCACTCTCCATTAGACTCACAATAATTTCGCTATTATTGTCTGACGTGGCAGGTTCGGTAAATTCTACTTCTTCAAACAGGGTGTGAAGGAAGGTACCGGGTCTAGCGCCTTTGGGGAAAGTGAAAATACTCTTCTCAGGTTCCAGCGCCTCTTCGTTCTGCAGCTCATCAGAGGAATCGACATCCAACAACAGAATGTCCGTCACGGCATCCTCAAAATGGTGACTTGTGCCTTGCTTTACCAAACCTGAATAGCTGGTTATGCGCCAATTACGGTCAATTTCATTGTTCAACTCATTGGCGTGCAGTGCTTGCTGTCCTGCTTCTCGAACCACCAGCTTTTCATTGACGCTTTCCGGTAATCCTTCCACTCGAACACAACTCAGTTGCTGAGCCTGTTGGTGCAGCGCCGCTGTTAAATCTGCGATGCCACCTTGTTCGCCGTTTTGTAATAAGTACCCCATCGCACTGTGATGTACACCTGTCGGCTCTTTGGTCGAGCGTCCATTACGCAACGGAGCCGTACCAATGAAACAACCATAAACAGCTCGGGTAAGAGCAACATAGATCAAGCGCAAATCTTCCGCCAAACGCTCTTTATCGGCTTGCTGTAATGACGCATCCTGCTTAGTGATATCAAGAATGGTTTTGTCCAAAGCACTATCGTAGTACTTGGCTTCACTCGCCTCTCGATAACTGAATACGAACGGCAAGAACACCAACTCGTATTCCAATCCTTTTGATTTGTGAATGGTTACTATCTGGACTAAATTACGCTCCGATTCCAAGCGCTGGATTTGATCGTCACTGCCTCCCAATCCATTACGGGCATCGCTGATCGATTGTGCCAACCAGCGCAACAAGCCGTGATCGCTGTCTAGCTCTTGGCTGGCTTGCTGGAGCAGCTCTCCGATGTGCATAAAGTCAGTCAGAGATCGCTCACCGTTTTCTTCTTCGAGCAATCTCTCAGCGATGTGCCTTTTACTCATTACGCTACGCAGCATCGGCAGTACGCCACGCTGACTCCACAAACGACGATATTCTTTAAACTCATTAATGGCGTTTTCCCATTCGTTTTCATCGTTATTGAGTTTGTCGAGGCTTCCTGCATCAAGGGCAAATAACTCCGACGCGAGGCTAGCCCTTAAAGCTCGATCGTTTTCTGGTGTGAGCACAGCTTGGAGCAAGCGCTGTAAATCTTCGGCCACTTGTGAGACAAACACACTATCTCGATTGGACAGATAGACGCTGGCAATCCCCTTCTCAGCCAAGGCTTGTTTGATCATTCGACCTTCGCTGCCCGTTCGAACTAACACCGCAATGTCTCCAGCCTGAATGGCGTGTTGCGACTTTCCGTCATCAAAACATGCTTGCTCATTCTGCGCGGCCGACAAAATATGATGGATCTTATTCGCACAGGCTTGTGACATGGCTTGGTGATAGTCACCTTTCGCTAAAGGCTTCTCTTCCGCTTCTTGTAACCAGTAAGTCATTGCTGGTTGAGGTTGCCCGTCGATCATCCATCGACGTTTATCTGCATTCGGGCTCGAGTTAACCGGAACAAACGGAATATCCTTATCGTAGATAAAAGGATGATCTGGCGTTTGAAACACCTGATTCACCGCAGCAACCATCTCTGAGCTAGAACGCCAGTTAGTCCCTAGGGTGAAGTGTGAGGAAACCTGATTACGTGCTTTAATGTAAGTAAAAATGTCCGCACCGCGAAAGCCGTAAATGGCCTGTTTGGGATCGCCAATCATAAACAAGCCACATTGAGGGTTATCGAGATAGATACGGCTGAATATGCTGTATTGAAGCGGATCAGTATCCTGGAATTCATCAATCATGGCGACCGGATAGAGAGAGCGAATCCGCTGAGCCAGTTGTCCACTGTCATCTCCATCAATCGCAGCAGAAAGTTGCGTGAGTAGATCATCAAACGACAACCACTGTTTCTGCTGCTTTGCTTTCGCTAACATATCACGGCACTGCTCTATAGCATGTGCCAGCAATGGTGCTTCCAAGCTGATAGGCTGTGCGAGAAACTGCTCAATCGCCAAAAAAGTGGGGTGGCTTGGCGCCTGCCCTTTGGGTGTTTTCTCTTGTAAAACATTCTGGGCAAACTTTTCCAGTTTATCCGGATAGTCATAGCCCGTAGTTTCACTCGCTGCCCACATATCGACCACTTCAAGCCAGGTAGGCAAGGATTTTTTGGTGTAGCTTCGTTTATTGACATCTGATTCACTGATCAGGGCAAGATAGTCTTGCTGACCTTGACGCCAAATCGCTTTGAGATCGTTAATTTGCTTAAGATTCTTGGCATGTAACTCAGCCATACTGCCCTGCATCGCGGGCACTGATAGCTGTAAGGGCGCTCCTGTTAAGTATGGAGAGATCTTTTTCAGTAATGCAGCAGGAGAGTCCCAAATTCGGCGCACTTCACCAGCAAGCTGAAAAGGTAACGGGTAAAAATTGCGTCGCCAGTAATCTGCCACAACCTGAGCTTTGAGGTGACTTTCATCCGTCACGAATTCATTATTAAACCGACAACCTGACTCAAACGCATTTTGAGTCAGCATGCGCTGACAAAAACCATGGATCGTGTATACCGCCGCTTCATCCATCTGCCTTTCGGCTTGGAGTAAAATATCAGCCGCTTGAGAGTGATCGTCAATGTCTTCAAGCAAAGGCTGAATAACAGGATCATGACTTTGCCCACGTGAAAAGGCCAACCTTGCATCATGAATTCGGGCTCGAATTCGGTCTCTCAACTCGGCAGTTGCCGCCTCGGTAAAGGTGACCACCAGTATTTGGTCGACCGTTAATGGCTGTTGATGTTTGCTCTCTGAACAGCCGTGGCCCAGCAATAGCCTAAGGTACAAACCTGCGATAGTGAAGGTTTTACCAGTTCCAGCCGACGCCTCAATTAAGCGCGCGCCATGAAGTGGAAAAGTCATGGTATTCAGTGACGTTACCATTGACGTGGATATCATAAAATTCGAGCCCTTGATGCATTAATTCCAGATCCAAGTGTGACCTAGATTTTAAAATGATATTTATCAATAACAATCCTATTCAAGATAGGATTTTATGAGATCTTTCTCACGGCAAGCGAGTGGACTTACCGATAGTATGCGCAGCACGACTTGCGTTGGCCATGCCTGACGCTAAGCAACCAAATCATGGTCCCTCTGACCTGTGGCCGTACAGAAAACACCCTACACAAATAATGATTTCCTGGCGGCCACCTATTTATCTATCTCTTGATTGTTTTTCACTGTAAGCCTCGGCGCTTGTAATACTAACGTCGTCAAAAGCCTGACTTGCATCGCCAACTCCTCACTCCATTGAGGCCAGATACGGGCAATATAAGAATTCGCACCTTCCCCTGGACTCAAGTAACTGTCGTTAAATGTGTCTGCCATTTTCTTTAGCGCTTTTTCTTCATCATCAACCCAATTGCCACGATTGAAGCCAGCTTCGACACAAGCTAAGGCCGTATTAGGAAAATACGCTAAAGGCGTTGTCATTCCTTGATAGAACAAACGAACCAGCTCTCCCAGTGTCGATTGAGCAACCGCTGCATTCTCTAACGCTGGATAAGTTAGGTGTACAACGCCTTCTTTACGATCATAACCAACCATGTGCGAACATTGATGATGCCCCATCGCATTCATGGCTAAATGATCGATCCAGACAGCAAGGTAATCCTGAGCACGAATACGTCCACTACGAAAGCGGACTAACCCCGATTGATAGCTCTGAGTGAGCCACCCCGTCAACTTAACAGGTTTACCTTCCCCCAATACATCAAAGGCCAGTTTCACTTCAAGATCGTCGTTAGGTGAACCACATAGCCAAGCAAGTTTTTCTACCAGTTCTTCGGCTTGAACCCGATTAGTTTCAAATTCGATATCACCAAATGCGCCTACCGGTAGCTTGCCTTGTGCACGCTGGTGAGCAATGAAATCATTAATAATGGCTTGCTGGTCCCCTTCTCCACTGAGCTGGTGCTCAAGCAACAGTTCCAGCAGGCTATCACGCATTTGATAGCTTTCTAAACCATTCAGCACAAATGGCTCATCATCTTGCATCACAGGTAATGGGGGTTCAAACACCACTTTTAGACGGCGATTAAAGAAATACTGTACAGGTAAACGCCAGAAACGTTGTAACTCAACCAAGTCCAGTTCAAGCGGATACACAGCATCCAACAAATAATCACTTAACTGGCGATTAAACTGCCCACCGACTTGACCTTGTCGACTCGCGGCAGGTAACCATTCTTTGGCGTAACTAGCACTATTTTTAACAAACGCACTTGGACTAAATGGCACCATTGGGTGACTGGCTCGGATACAACTCAGTAAACGCTGACCCGATTCATCCACCGCTAAGTTTTCATCTCCTGCCAAGCAATAATTTTGTTGGCAATACTCCATTAATTCAGACACTAATACCGATGGCACTCGCTCAGTATTGTCCTGAATCGAGCGACCTACATAGCTGATGTAAAGTGTGTGCTGTGCAGATAATAAGGCTTCCAAAAATAGATATCTGTCATCATCCCGACGAGAGCGATCACCGGGCTTCGCTCGGCCATTCATTAGATCAAACCCTTCCGGTGGAACCGTTCGAGGGTAAATACCATCATTCATCCCAAGTAGGCAGACGGTACGAAATGGAATTGAGCGCATCGGCATCAAAGTACAAAAGTTCACTTGGCCAGCGAGGAAGCGCTGGCTGACTCGAGTTCCAGACAGTTTGTTATGCAAATATTGCGAGACTATACTTGGCGTCAACGCCTGTTTATACGCAGCATCTTGAAGCTGATCTTTTAAAGATGTGAGCGTATCTCGAATCGACTTGAGCGCGGCTTCGCCCTCCAAATCAACACGAAAGAAATCATCCAATGCTAGCGTTAATGTTTCACGCCACTGCTCAATAGGCTGGGTTTTGGCTAGTTGGCTGCGGTAATGGCTGACGGTTTCGATAAAGTGGGCCAGTTTCCCCGCTAACTCAGCGCCCATGCCTTGAACCTGATTATAGGGTGACAACAAACCACTTTCGGTTTCGAGTAAACCTGCAGACTCTGGCATCGCATACCCAAGTAACATACGCTGAATACCAAACTGCCAAGTATTTTGCGATATTTCAGGTAAATCAAATTCTTCACCAGTGTGGTGATTAAGTCCCCAACGAATGCCCGACTCTTCAACCCATTGCTTCGCTTGAATGAATTCATCTTCATTTAAACCAAATCGCGCCAAAATAGCAGGTGTTTCTAGCAATTCGAGTAACTCAGAAGCAAGACAGCGAGTATTCGGCAAGTTAACAACCTGCATAAACGCATGCAAAATCGGGCTTTCCTGATCAGCCGTTCGGTCAGAAATAGAATAAGGGATGAAGCGCTCACCCGGTGCATTGCCAAACACAGCCTGAATAGCCGGACTGTAGGCATTAATATCTGCGACCATAACAATGATATCGCGTGGCTTAAGGCTTGGATCTGCATCAAACATCGCCAGCAATTGATCATGCAGTACTTCCACTTCACGCATCGGGCTATGGCAAACATGCAATGTGACCGAGCGATCCTGTACATCGATCACCTGTTTGTGATAGCTATCATCAAGTTTTTTATCATCCTGATGCTCTTCAAGATTAAGAATGTCTGCCTGTAGGTGATGCAGCAAAGAATCACGATCAATATCCACGAACGCTTCTATTTCGTGAGCCTCTAGTTGAGACAGTAAATACATATTATCTCGACCTAACTTGCCCATCGAAGCAAGTAAACTGTTACCGACCACATTGGTATGCAGTTCATCATCAAGGTTTTGCTCGATATCACCTTTCAGTTGCTGAGATTCCCCCTCCAGCTGAGAGTGGTCTTGTTTCCATACCAAATGCTGTCGATGCCGAGCCGCCAAACGGGCAAGGTATTTACGATCGCGCACCTCTCCCCAATAGTAACGACAAGGGTTAGTAAACATCAGATGGACATCAATATGCTCACCGATGGCTTTCAGTGCGTCCATGTAACGAGGGGGTAGCGAAGTGATACCAAAAACAAACAATCGCTTCGGTAAATGTTCAAAGTGACCACTGCTGTTTTCCAGCGTATCAATGAAATGCTCATAAAGGTTGGCGCGATGATAAGGTGACTGCCCAAGCGCCACAGTATGGTCGTATAATGCCTGCCACAAAATAGGCTGCCAGCAATGTTCTTCACCCAGCTCCGCTACCGTTTTCCCAGCTTCCCAGCTGGCAATCCACTCAGGGCGATAAACCAGATAACCATCGAAAATATCAGCGATTTTTTCAGCCAGTTGATAAAGCTTACTCTGATCTTCATCATCCACCAGATAGTGCTTAAGTGCTTCGAACTCGACTTGATCGAGAAGCTCAGGAAGAATAAACATCAACTTCCATGTCATGGCTTCTTTGTTGAATGCACTTCGCTGAGGCACATCTGGTAATACCTGAGTGAACATATTCCAGATGAAAGTAGCAGGGAGTGGGAACTCAATGTTTGCAGCGACACCAAATTCTTTAGCTAACTCGATTTTCAGCCATTGAGACATACCCGGGCTCTGAACCAGAATTTGCTCTTTTTCGAACGGGTTATCCAGTGGCTTAAGCCGAACCAATTCGACGAGTAAAGATTTTAAAACGTCAACTTGGTTGGAATGGTAGACAGTAAACAAAATGCACTCACACTATTCTTGCCACAATTGGGTTGAGATTAGCATAAGTGCATCACTTTCTTGATCATTATACGCCTATCAATGCATCAAAAGGCTACGCATTACGCACTATGACTTTGTGAGGCTGATAGAAACTGAAGTAACGCCATGCGACATATCCCACAACCCCGGTCGCGACTATCAGCTCAAAGCTCGCTAACATTTGCACTTGATCGACATAATGAGCCTCAACACCGATCTGTTGCATCCATCCTGCCAACTTAAATAATGCTGTTGAACCAATGACCATTGGGAAAGTAAACGCGGCGTAACCTGGACTAAACGGTAGCCGTAATAGTCTGAAAAACGAGAGATAAATGATCGCAGTCATCAAAACCCCGATGCCAAACAACAAGCCAACAATCACAGGCGAGGGCTGCGCTGACACCGTCAGATAACCAGCTAAGGATAAACTCGCGGGGGCCGCCATAATCGCCAAGGTTGGTTTCGCCGCATCAGGCACCTGGCGGGTAAACATAAAACGATAAAGCATCATTGGTAGCATAACGGCATACGCCAGCATGCCAAAAACTAATGCACCATGTGCTATCATCGCAAGATCCGGATTACCCGAAAACGACACATCCGCGACAATAATCCCCACTGGCGGCACAAACCAGCTTGGTACCATATGATGAAGTTCAAATTCCTGAGCGCGGTGATAAACAAAGCTAACAAGAAAAATAATATGCAGCCCGACCGCCCCTAACCAAAGCGCATCTCCCATCACTGGGGAAAAATGGCCGAGTGAGTGAGACACCACCATGGTGCCCATTGCAAATGTCGGAACCACACTGCCCACCACAGGATGGGCCAGATCTTGACTCAATAAATGTCGATGAAATAAAAACTTTACTGCCAAAACGATAAGCAACACACTGGCTAGCGCAGCTCCAGCCCATTGGCCGTAACCATGCAAAGACGCAAAGTTCTCCCAACACCAGCCTAAACTGGCAATCCCCAGCGCTAATCCTGCCATAGGTGTCGGTGCACCCATCACTTTTGCTTTTGTCGCTTGAATCATGATTGCCTCACACTCTTTCTTTTACAGAGGCAATATTACGCTTGCTAAACGTTCGTATATATCTAATTATTTAAAACACTTGTTCAAAATAGTTAAACGTTATAATTATGGCTGCCAATATTTCTCTCAAACAGTTAAAAGTGTTCATTGCCATTACTCAGCACGACACGTTGACTGCCGCCTCGGAAGCACTGTTCTTATCCAAAGCCGCGGTTAGCATGGCGTTGTCAGAACTTGAGAGACAGCTTGGTAACTCTTTATTTGATCGAGTTAACAACCGCCTTATTCTCAACCAAGAGGGGCAAAAACTGCTGCCGTTGGCAGATGAACTACTGCATAGAGCTCAAGATATCGACCAACTGTTTGACGGAGACCAACCCCTCAGGGGGCTACTCAGAATCGGTGCTAGTGATACGATCGGTAATCAAGTCGCACCTTACATGCTCAGTAAATTTCGCCAGCAAACCAGTCATAAAGCTCAGAGTTTATTCATTGCGAACTCTGCGTTGATCTGCGAGAAACTGGTCGACTATGAACTCGATCTGGCAATGATTGAGGGGAAAACCTTACACCCTCAGCTAATTTCTACTCAGTTTGGCCAAGATGAAATGTGTGTCATCTGCGCACCGAATTCACCATTTGCTAAGTCACCTCAGCACCCAATTGGTCAACTCGAAAATAGCGAATGGATTCTACGCGAGCCCGGCTCAGGCTCACGTGAGTTTTTCTTACGTGTGATTGCACCACGCCTTGAGCAGTGGCAAGAAGCGTTTCAACTCAACACCACTGAAGCACTAATCAATAGTGTTTCCGCTGGCCTTGGGCTCGGCTGTTTATCTCGCCTATCAGCAGAGCCAGCGATCCGAGATGGTCGAGTCATCGAACTGACTTTGCCTCTAGATATGAAAAGGCGTTTCTGGTTACTAGTGCACAAGGAAAAATATCAGAGCCCATTACTCAAGTCTTTCATCAACTTCTGCCATAACTGGCAATACAAAGAACAGACATCAGGCAAAGGCTAATAACCTGAAAAATCAAGTAAAGATTGCTTAGATAATCAACCATTGCTCACTCTATCAGCTAACACACTTTCCAGCTCTCAGAGTTGGGCTGGCTATCTGGACTTAATCGCTCAAAATCTGTATAAACAGACAGTAATACATTTCATTAATTTTTGAGTTAGAGGACCAACCATGGCTGTAATCGTCAAGTACGTGGTAGAACGCAACGGAGAAGAGAAAATGACTTTTACCTCTAAAGCGGAAGCTGACGCCTATGATAAAATGCTTGATATGGCTGATGAGCTTTTTGAGCTGCTAGGTAAAAGTGAGTTGCTGGAAGATGAAGGCAAGCAAGAAGACTTGGCTATGTTCCTGGCACAAAACAAAGAAGAAGTGCTTTTCGCTTTGGGAGCTAAACGCAAACCAGCACCAAAGAAAAAGAAAATTGAAGCGGTTGAAGACGCTGAAGAAGATTCTGCTCAAGAAGACGCAGCATAACAACACGTTAAAAGATATATGAAACCTCAGCCATTGCTGCAACGTAGTTCACTTAAGAGGAGCTGCGTAGCGATTTACAGGGTATCGGGTCTTTGATATTTTTACCGCCCTAGGCCGATTTGGCTTAGGGCGTTTGTCTATAAAGAGGACAGATAAATCTCCTCGAAGGCTCTTTAAGCGTTTCGGCGTGTTACCTAAAGACACCGCTTTACTCATCATTTTGAGCTGGCTGGCTATAAACTGGCAAGCGTACTTAAAACTGATTTCATTAGGTAATCGTCCGTGCTCTACTGCGGCTTGACTTGCTTCTCGCCTTACCAAGTTATAACCAAGTAGTAGCCCCCAGAGCTCTTGGTAGACAAGTTCGACTGTTTTGCTTCTCAGTACTAAAGCGTTGTGTTGCATCGAACTCTTAATGTCACGATAACCTAGTTCGATCTCCCATCTTTCATGATAAAGCTCTGCCACAGATTGGGCGTCATACTGCTCTCTAGGAAGCGAGGTAAACACCGTTTTGGATTTACCTTGCACCTCATAACTGACGGCTCTGACTGTCCATTTCTCTGGAAGACTAGGGTTCTTTTTACGAGCCTGCGGTGAGACATTCATCTCCACCAGCATGTCACAGCTTTCTTTATCATCCAGTAGAGTATATTTGACTCCTTTCCTTGCAGGGAGAAGCCAGTGTCTATTTATTCCACTGTTTTGCAGAGAAAGGAGTAAATCTGCACCATAAAAACCTTTATCCAGTAACGTCACTGAGTTGTCTGGTAGAGCGTTGATGAAAGGCATCGCTAGAGGAATTTCACCTCGGCGATACGGGCTTATCGCCGCATCAACGATGACATGAGAGCGAACATTCATCATAGTCACAACTCTCAATACTGGATGAGGTGTTTGTCTGTTGCTAGACGTATTTCCAGAGCCAAAATGTTCCCTCAATTCTGGTGTGTCAGCCGTTCTAAAAAGAGCGCCATCGACAGCAAAAACTTGTAAGCCTTGCCATGTATCATCAGGGTATCGCTCAAGTCCCCACGTTTTCCCACATTGCTTAAACAGCCATTCGGGTGCTGCTTTGCCTAAGCGTTGTCTTGCTTGGGTTAAGGCGCTCTTTGCCAATAGCTCTTCATCAGCCAAACCGTCAGCACAGACGTTCATTCTTCGAGCGACTTCGGCAATGGGTTCATTGCGGAAAAAAGCCATACCCACAATCAGCCACAACACCATATCGCTCGGTAATCGGCGTCGACGGATAGTCGCTTTATCGGACAGTGAGGCTGCTTTAGCTACCCACGCATCGGGAATGTGTTCAGAAAAGGTGGTGAGTTGGGCAACATCAACAGGGTTTTCTTCAAGGAAGTCGGCAAAGAAGTTTTGAATAGACATAAAAAATCGGAGACCTATAAACAGATTTCCGATTGTCTCTCATCAGAAGGATCGGTCAACCGATCCTTATCTGATCTACATTGCAGCCATTGCTGAGGTTTTTTGTTTTTTAGGGAAAACAAATCGCCCCACATTTACCTTAATTCTCTACTCACCTCTGAGTTACTATTTCTACTGTCTAGCCGCCATGAGAAAATTGAGATGAATTATATTGTCGAAGTATGTATCGATAACATTGAATCCCTTCACCGTGCGATTGAAGGAGGAGCAAACCGCATTGAACTTTGTTCATCACTATCGCTAGGTGGCCTCACACCAAGCTTTGGTTTGATGAAACAAGCGGGCAAACTCTCATCCATACCTGTGTATGCCATGATTCGTCCTCGTCAGGGCGACTTTCTCTATACTGATGAAGAGATCGAAAGCATGCTGATTGATATCGAAGCGGCGGCAGCGGCTAAGTTACAAGGTGTCGTCATTGGCACTTTGAATGAGGATGGCTATATCGATATGACCAAGGCGACACGGCTGATCAACAAAGCCAAATCGCTCAACCTAGGTGTCACTTTCCATCGCGCGATTGATCAATGCGCCGATTATCAAAGATCTATTGAAGATATTGCTAAACTTGGTTGCGAACGTGTTCTCACATCTGGACTTGCCACTAATGTAGAACATGGCATCGATATTCTTCGTCATATGGTAGAACTGACTAACGATCGTTTCTCAATTATGGCAGGCGCTGGCTTAAATGCAGAAAATGTCTGCAAGATCGTTTCTGAATCTGCTGTTCAGGAAGTGCATTTATCGGGAAAATCCACACGACCAAGCAAAATGAAGCTCATCGCGGAGCAAGCCAAAATGGGCAATCAGAATATTGATGACTTTGTTGTTCCGGTCACGGATCCACAAGCGATTGAAAAGGTAGTAAAAGCTCTCACTTCTTCGTGATACTTCTCTCAAGCTTGGCTTTGAAATGCTAACCTTTTGATAGCAAAAGGAGGGTCTATGAGTAAAGGCAAACTGAATAAGAAGTTTTATGAAAAGGAACTTGCACGGCTGCAGATTGAACTAGTCAAGCTACAACAGTGGGTTAAGCAAGAAGGCCTTAAGGTCGTTGTTATCTTTGAAGGCCGTGATGCTGCCGGAAAAGGTGGTGTGATTAAACGCATCACAGAAAAGCTCAACCCTCGTATCTGTCGCATTGCTGCTCTTCCCGCCCCAACAGAGAAAGAAAAGACCCAATGGTACTTCCAGCGTTACGTTGCACACCTACCTGCCGCTGGTGAAATCGTGCTTTTCGACCGTAGTTGGTATAACCGAGCTGGGGTCGAGAAAGTCATGAACTTCTGCACCCAAGAAGAGTATGATGAATTTCTGCGATCTTGCCCTGAATTTGAGCGTATGTTGCAGCGCTCTGGAATCATCTTGCTCAAATATTGGTTTTCTGTCTCTGATGAAGAGCAAGAAAAGCGCTTCCTAGAGCGAATCAATACACCAATTAAACGTTGGAAGTTTAGCCCAATGGATTTGGAATCACGCAATCGCTGGGCGGAATATTCTGAAGCGAAAGATAAAATGTTTGCCTACACAGACACCAAACAGTGCCCATGGTGGGTCGTGCCCTCAGATGACAAAAAACGCGCCCGCTTAAACTGTATCAGTCACTTACTCGAGCAAATTGATTATCAGGAAATTACTTATCCAGAGATATCGCTGCCTGAACTGAGCAAAGAAGGCTACATCCGAGCTCCAATTGAAGAACAAACGTTTGTCCCTGACAAATACTAAAACCCGCCCAGTAATCTACGCATCACCACAGATTTAACGCAGCGCATCATCTATGCTTTGTTCGCCCAAGTGGCGAACATCTTTGCCTTTAACAAAGTAGATGATGTATTCACAGATATTTTGGCAGCGATCCCCTACTCGCTCAATCGCTCGAGCAGACCACATCACTTGCAGGATATGGGGAATGTTCTTCGGGTCTTCCATCATGTAGGTCATCAACTGGCGGATCACCGCTTCGTATTCTGCATCAATTTTGTCATCCAGCTTGTATACTTCCGCCGCTGAATCGACATCCATACGTGCAAACGCATCTAAAACCTGATGCAACATACCGATTGCCTGACGACAAAGTGGCTCAAGAGAGACTTGGAACATCTGCTCTTTGGATGATGGGCTTTCAATCGCCACATAAGCCATTTTGGTGGCGACATCTCCAATGCGCTCAAGGTCAGTGATGGTCTTAATGATCGCCATGATCAAGCGTAAGTCTTTCGCAGTAGGCTGACGTTTGGCAATGATTCTCGTACAAGCTTCATCGATAGAGACTTCCATCGCATTCACTTTGTGATCGTCACGCACGACTTTACGCGCTAGCTCAATGTCCTCTTTGTGCAGTGCCTGCATAGCAAAAGATAACTGCTGCTCAACCAAGCCTCCCATCGTCAGCACGTGGGTTCGGATGGATTCTAATTCGACATTAAACTGTCCTGATATGTGACGTCCAAAGTTCATGAAATATCTGTATCTCCCTTATTAGCCGTATCTACCTGTGATGTAGTCTTCCGTTTGTTTTTTCATTGGCGAAGTGAAAATCGAATCCGTATCTGAGTATTCGATCAACTTACCCATATGGATAAATGCCGTGTGATCGCTGACCCGTGCAGCCTGCTGCATGTTATGAGTAACAATAACTACAGTATATTTGGTTTTAAGATCATTGATCAGTTCTTCAATGGTCAGAGTGGAAATCGGGTCTAGTGCCGAGGTCGGTTCATCAAGAAGTAATACTTCAGGTTCAATCGCAATCGCACGAGCAATGACCAAACGCTGCTGCTGACCACCAGACAAACCAAACGCATTCTCATGTAGCCTGTCTTTCACCTCTTCCCATAGCGCCGCGGCACGCAGGGAGTGCTCAACAGCATCATCAAGAACTCGGCTGTTGCGAATACCCTGCAAGCGCAGACCATATACGACGTTTTCATAAATTGATTTAGGGAAAGGATTCGGACGCTGAAACACCATCCCGACCCGGCGACGTAGTGTTGCTACATCAACCTGTGGGTGGTAGATATTTTTACTATGCAGTTTGACTTTCCCTTCCACGCGGCACCCTTCCACCAGGTCATTCATTCGGTTGATGCAACGTAAAAGCGTTGATTTACCACACCCTGAAGGCCCGATAAACGCCGTCACCTGACCTTTAGGAATGCGCATGGAAATATCGCTCAGTGCCTGAGTATTCTGGTAGAACAGGTTCAGATCTTCGATTGCAATTGCAGTCTGTTCTTCACTCAGGTTGTTCACATCTAATGGCGCTTGATAGCCTAATGTCTGATTAACTGAAAACATCTCTTAATCTTGCCCCAGAGTCCGATATTTCTCGCGTAGGTTATTGCGAATACTGATCGCCGTCAGGTTCAGTCCGACGATGACACTCACCAGCAAGAACGACGTGGCGTAAACCAACGGCCTTGCACTTTCAATATTAGTGGTTTGGAAACCAACATCATAGATGTGGAAACCTAAATGCATGAATTTTCTATCCAGATGCAAAAATGGGAATTGGCTATCAACCGGCAAGCTAGATGCCAATTTGACTGCCCCCACCAGCATCAAAGGCGCTACTTCGCCTGCAGCACGGGCAACGGCCAGAATCAGTCCGGTAATGATCGCTGGGCTTGCCATTGGCAATACAATTCGCCACATTGTTTCAAACTGAGTTGCTCCGAGCGCCAAAGAACCATGACGGACGGAACTTGGGATGCGGGTCAAACCTTCTTCGGTAGCCACAATTACAACGGGCAGTGTCAGCACCGCCAATGTCAGCGCTGACCAAAGTAAACCCGGCGTACCAAATGTCGGCGTTGGCAACTTCTCCTCATAAAACAAGGCATCAATTGACCCGCCTAAGGTATAGACAAAAAAGCCTAAGCCAAACACACCGTAAACGATCGAAGGGACACCTGCGAGGTTAATAACCGCGACTCGAATCAAACGTGTAAAGGCATTACTTTTGGCATACTCATGGAGATAAATCGCCGCAATCACGCCCAGAGGCATAACGATAATCGACATGATCAGCACCAGTAAAACCGTACCAAACATGGCAGGGAATACACCGCCTTCAGAATTTGATTCTCGCGGATCGTCGGATAAGAACTTCCATGCTTGATGTGCCCACTGAGCGACTTTTTCTAGCAACGTCATTTGGTTTGGATACCAAACATCCAAAATTTGGCTGAGAGGGATTCGGTATTGATTGCCTTTCATATCTTCGACAATCAGGCCCTGCTGAGCCAATTCTAATCTCAGTGCATCCAGCTGTGATTCCATCTCCGCAAGCTGCTGGCTAAACATGCTCGATTGAGCGTCGTAACGTTTGATGAATTCGGCATCTAAGCGACCATTCAGTTCACGTCTTTTCTTCTCTAAACGCAACCTGTCAGCCTGAGCACTGATCACTTTGATCTGCTTCTCTACCAAACGGTCAATTTTAGTACGTTGCTTATCGGCAAATACCAGCGCGCGTTCAACATCGGTTTTAGCCTGCTCGCTTACCTTACCATCAGAGGTAAAATATCCTTTCGGTTGACCGTAAAAATCCCCACCTCGGGTCCGTTCAACCACTGCCCAACCTTCAGGCTTTGAACGTTCAAGCAAGTCGACTTCCAGAATAGAAACAAAGTCAGCAGGGTAAATATCACGATTGGCAATCTTAATACTCAGTCGCTGAACTAAGCCTTTCTCCTCGACTTCAGGAGTGAGGGCAATGTCCATTTCGCGTAAGTGGCTGATCGGCACATATTCTTCGGCGTAAAGCTGTCCAATCAAGACATCACCCTGTTCGGTTTTCCACTGGTAAAGGGGGGCAGGCCAAAAATAGGACAAACCTTTCCAACCGATAAGCAGTAGCAAACCAAGCACTGACAGCAAACTAATGCTGACTGCTCCGCCTGTTAGCCAGACCCATGGTGAACCAGACTTTAGCCACTTAAACACGCTCAATGCCCCTCGGATAACTTCGATTACAGCGCACGATATTTATCCCTTAACCTTTGACGAACCCATTCCGCGAGCGAGTTAACCGCGAAAGTAAACACCAGCAAAATCAGCGCCGCCAAAAATAGAATTCGATAATGAGAGCTGCCCACTTCCGACTCAGGCATTTCAACTGCGATAGTGGCAGACAGGGTGCGCATACCCTCTAGAATATTCCAATCCATGATTGGCGTATTACCTGTAGCCATCAGCACAATCATGGTTTCCCCTACCGCTCGGCCAAGGCCCATCATAATGGCTGAAAAAATACCCGGGCTGGCGGTCAACAACACGACATGAATCAGGGTTTGCCAGGGTGTCGCGCCTAAGGCCAAAGATCCATCAGACAGGTGCTTAGGCACCGAGAAAATCGCATCTTCCGCAATGGTGAAAATGGTTGGGATAACCGCAAACCCCATCGCAAAACCCACCACTAGAGCATTGCGTTGATCAAAGTCAATTCCCTGCTCAGCTAAATACGCTCGAACATCGCCATTGAACAACCATTGTTCAATATTGCCACTCTGGCTCAGAATCACCGCTGTAAATACCACCATTGCAGGCATCAAAATCACCGCATGCAGGCCGTTCGGTAAACGACCACTCCACCGGCGTGGTAATTTGTGCCATATGGCGCCGATGACGATGGTCGAAATGGGTAAAAATAACATCAAAGAAACCACTGCTGCCAAATGGCTTTCCACAAGTGGGGCGAACCATAACCCAGCGAGAAATCCGATAATCACAGTTGGTAATGCTTCCATCAGTTCGATTGAAGGTTTCACCACTCGTCGCATTGATGGCGTCATGAAATAGGCGGTGTAAATAGCGCCAAGAACCGCAATCGGCACGGCAAACATCATGGCAAACGCCGCCGCTTTTAGCGTACCAAACGCAATCGGTACAAGACTAAATTTGGCTTCGAACTGATCATTTGCCGATGTGGTTTGCCAAACAAATTCAGGTTCTGGGTAACTCTCATACCAAACTTTCTGCCAAAGCGACGACAAGGATATTTCTGGGAATGGATTATCCACATAAGCAACACTGAGCTGCGAGTCAGAGAGTGCCAACAAGTATTTTTCATTGTTAGACATTGCCGCCAGTTGCGGTGCTTTGTCGTAGGCACGTTTAAAAATTACCAGCTTTTCACTGGTCGTATAATGACTCTGTACCGTGCCATTAAGATAAAAGCTGTAAAAGCCTTTACGGTAAGTATCAGGCAGTAAGAATTGCAGCTGTGAAGCCAGTTTAAAGTCACGAATTTGAGTGAGGTTTCTTTGCCCATCACTCAACACATCAAACCACTGTGAGACTAGCCCATCTTGGTGACTGACCAATAAAGAGTAGGCTCCAGACAACAGCTTTATGTCCGTGACCGCATGCTTGCTCTCTCCTTGGCTCAAATCAACGACTTCACGGACAACAAAGTTCGCTAAGCCTTTTTGAGCAACCACCAGTTCAGAGCCAGTTCTTAAATAAAGAGTCTTTCCATCAGGCGTGAGAATAATCTGTTCTAAGTCGGGAAAAGGGGTTGCAAACTCAAACTGCTGTAGAGCTTGTTTACCATCACGCCAGCGGATTTGGACAGTATCATCATCGTAATGGCCGACCAAGGTCACCTGTTCAGCTTTAGAAAATGCAAACGATGTTAGCTGTGAACCCGAGTCCGTCTGAAGGTCAAACTCCAATGGCCACTGATTCACTTCTGGAGAGAAAGTACGTTTATCATCTTGTAAAGAGCTCGACATCTCAGGTCGATACAACAGAACCTCACCTGCGGGTGTCGCAGCTCCCAACCAGCCTTGATCTGGACTGCCATTGGTATAAATCGTGTATTGTGAGCCGAGCTCTACCGACAAACTGGATTGTGGAGACTGGTGAGTCAACGACCAAAAATCGACATAACCAGCTTTTGAGACCACATAAGCGTGCTCACCATAGTCATCGATTCCGGCGGCCACTGGAGCGGCCGTCGTAATAGGTTGGATGGCAACATTGGGGGTTAGCTTAGCATCAGAAAAAAGAGGCAGGACCATCATTGCTAGATAAACGAAGATCAATACCAGTGCAGCCAAAACACCGACACCACCTGTCGATACCGCTAGCCGAACTAAACGATCTTTGATTAGTCGCTTTCGATCACGTTCTCGCAATGAAAATTCGGCTTTAGCCATTTCTCTCACTTACCTGCATTTACCCAGATGTATAATATGTCGATTAGGTGACAATTATATTACAGATCGCAATAAACAACTGAAAATAATGCAATAAGAACATGCAATAAAAGTGTCATACAAACCCCTTAATTTCTAAACCAGTTCCATTTTTCCCAGTGCAATTTAGTTAGGTTCGTCAATAAAGGTCAGGGTATGAGTGCAGAAAAGCTTTACATTGAAAAAGAATTAAGTTGGTTGTCTTTCAATGAGCGAGTGCTCCAAGAGGCCGCAGATAAAACAGTGCCACTTATTGAAAGAATTCGATTTTTAGGCATTTTTTCCAACAACTTAGACGAGTTCTACAAAGTACGATTTTCCGATGTGAAACGTCGTATTCTCATCAACCAAGAGCGGGGAGGAAATGATAACTCCAAGCACTTACTGACCAAAATGCAAACCAAAGCACTCAGGCTCAATGAACGGTTTGATGAGCTGTACGCAGAGCTGATCCGTGATATGGCGCGCCGGAGAATTTTTCTGGTGAATGAAACCCAACTCAATGAATCTCAGGAAAAGTGGATCAAAAAATACTTCCACAACCAAGTTTTACCACACGTCACACCTTTATTAATGAGAGACGACATTGATGTTCTGCAGTTTCTCAAAGATGAATACGCCTACATCGCAGTTGAGCTGCGAAAACAAGATCAAAATCAATATGCACTGATCGAGATACCGACTGATCACTTACCTCGCTTCGTGATGGTACCAGAACAAAAAGGCAAGCGACGTAAGACCATTATTCTACTCGACAATATCATTCGTTATTGTCTTGATGAGTTATTCAGTGGTTTTTTCGATTACGACGAACTGAACGGTTACGCGATGAAAATGACTCGCGACGCGGAATATGATCTCAGTCATGAGGTGGAGCATAGCCTACTAGAACAAATGTCCGAGGGGGTGAGTCAGCGCCTGACCGCCATGCCTGTCCGTTTTGTTTATGAGCGTAACATGCCAGAAGAGATGCTGGCATTCCTATGTGACAAGCTGCAAATTTCCAACTATGACAGTCTGATTCCCGGTGGACGCTACCATAACTTCAAAGACTTCATCGGTTTTCCAAATGTCGGCCGAGAATACTTGGAGAACAAACCTCTCCCCCCCATAAAGTGCGCTGACTTTGATGGCTACGCCAACAAATTTGATGCGATCAAGAACCAAGACATTCTACTTTATTACCCTTACCATACTTTTGAGCACATCACAGAGCTGGTTCGTCAGGCATCTTTTGACCCTAAAGTACTGAGTATCAAAATCAATATCTACCGAGTGGCGAAAGACTCACGGTTAATGAATTCATTGATCGATGCTGTTCATAACGGCAAACAAGTTACGGTAGTGGTCGAATTACAAGCACGATTCGATGAAGAAGCCAACATCGAATGGTCAAAGGTGCTCACTGAAGCGGGGGTACAAGTCATCTTTGGCACTCCGGGGCTAAAGATCCACTCTAAGTTGCTGCTAATTAGCCGCCGAGAAGAAGAGGAAATCGTTCGTTACGCCCATATCGGGACTGGGAACTTCCACGAGAAAACAGCTCGTATTTACACCGACTTCTCTCTACTCACTGCAGATCCCGAAATCACTAATGAAGTGCGTAATGTCTTTGGGTACATCGAAAACCCATACCGACCAGCAAGATTTGAGCATCTAATGGTTTCACCGCGTAACTCGCGCAAGCAGCTCTATCGCCTGATAGATGGTGAAATTGCTAATGCGAAGTTGGGCAAAAAAGCCGCCATCACGCTAAAAGTAAACAATTTGGTCGATAAAGGGCTTGTTAACAAGCTTTACGGTGCCAGTACTGCCGGAGTTGAGATCAAAATGATCATTCGTGGTATGTGTTCATTGGTCCCAGGTGTAGAGGGAGTGAGCGACAATATCCAGATCATCAGTATTGTTGATCGCTTCCTTGAGCACCCACGCGTCATCATTACTCATAATGATGGTGATCCTCAAGTGTACATTTCTTCAGCCGACTGGATGACGCGTAACATCGATTATCGTATTGAAGTCACCGCTCCAGTCCGTGACCAACGTCTTAAACAGCGAATTATTGATATCATTAACATCCAGTTTACCGATACAGTAAAAGCCCGTTGGATAGACAAAGAAATGAGCAATACTTATGTTCCGCGAGGTAACCGCAAGAAAGTTCGCTCACAGGTTGCCATTTATGACTATCTTAAACATGTAGAAAAACAAACTAAGAAACGTAAAGAACTGTCCCTAACTCATGACTCAGTCCCCGGAAATTCGTGATGTTGCCGCGATTGATCTTGGCTCTAACAGCTTCCACATGGTGGTCGCACGCGTAGTAGATCAAGATTTGCAACTGGTCAGCCGCCATAAGCAGCGAGTACGTCTTGCTGCTGGTTTAGATGCTCAAAAGAACCTAGATAACGCCTCAATCGAACGAGGGTTAGAATGCTTAGCCATGTTTGCTGAGCGCCTACAAGGTTTTGAAGAAAGCAACGTTCGTATTGCGGCAACGCATACGCTACGTCAAGCAAACAATGCACATATTTTCCTTCAACGCGCGCGAGAAGTGTTGCCATTTCCGATTGAAATCATCCCCGGCGTCGAAGAAGCACGCCTAATTTACCTCGGAGTGGCACACACTCAACCAGAATCAGACTCAAAGTTAGTGGTCGATATTGGTGGTGGTAGTACTGAGATGATCATAGGCAAAGGTTTCGAAGCAGAACTGATCAACAGCAAACAAATGGGCTGCGTCAGCTTCACCAAGCTCTACTTTGCCAACGGTAAACTTTCACGCAAAAACTTTGCTAATGCCACACTCGCCGCCGAACAGCGAATCGAGTCCATCGCACACCGCTATCGAAAGCAAGGTTGGGAAGTTGCATTCGGCTCTTCGGGGACCATCAAAGCTATTCGCGAAGTATTGCTGAGTATGGGGTTTGAAGATTGCATCATCACTGCAAAGCGTCTCGACAAGCTGATCGAGAAACTCTGCGAATGGTCCGTGATTGATGAAATCGAATTGAGTGGCTTAACTCCAGAGAGAAAACCGGTTTTCGCTGCTGGGGTGGCTATTCTGGCTGCCATATTCAAAGATCTTAAAATAGATGAAATGCATTTTTCAGAAGGCGCATTACGTGAAGGCCTGTTGTTTGAGATGGAAGACGGCTTTAAACGCTCTGACATCCGGATGAGAACCACAGAAAACTTGGCGAATAAGCATCTGGTTGATCTTGAACATGCGGCTAAGATTAAACATCAAGCGCAATCTTTCCTACAACAAGTTCATCAACAACTTGGTATCAAAAAAAGCTCTGAGCTGTTTGATCTACTCGACTGGAGTGCTCTACTTCATGAAGTCGGACTCAGTATCAGTTTGCAGGCCTTTCATCGCCACTCTGCTTACATTCTGCGCCACACCTACATGCCTGGTTTTAACCGCGAACAACAAACCGTACTCGCCATGTTGGTTCGCTTTCAACGTAAAGCACTAAAGCTGCACGAAATGGCAGAGTTCGCCTTATTTAAGAAAAAACACATCATAGGTCTGATTCGTATTCTGCGGCTAGCTATTTTACTCAATGGACAACGTAGCGAAGATGCCTTACCAGAATTAGCGCTGACCATTGATGGCGAGAAATGGACATTGAACTCAGATGACGCACAGTGGTTAGAGAACAATAAATTACTTCATGCTGATTTGATCACTGAGCAAGAGTACTGGTTGGCGGCAGGCTGGGAGCTTAGCTTTTAGCTATGACTCCCGCTAGCAATGAGATAACTATTGGGGCGTTCTCAGTTTATCAACATCGACTCAGTCGACGATACCAACCTTGGCTAACTCTTGACGCGCAATGTCGGCGGACATAGGTACATAACCATCTTTCTCAACTAGCTTTTGTCCTTGCTGAGAATAGATAAAGCGAATAAATTCTCTCTCGATTGGAGGAAGGGGCTTATGCGGATTCTTATTCACATAAACGTAAAGGTAGCGTGATAGTGGGTACTTACCTGTAAGAATGTTTTCTTGACTGGCTTCCACATACTTTTCGCCTTGTTTAGCAATAGGCAGCAGTTTCACACCAGAGACCTGGTAGCCAACACCTGAGTACCCAATGGTGTTAATTGCCGACGCTACAGACTGAACGACGGACGCCGAACCCGGCTGTTCATTGACATTACTTTTAAAGTCCCCACCACACAGCGCATTATTCTTAAAGTATCCGTAAGTCCCCGAGACCGAGTTACGACCAAATAGCTGTATACTGCGTTTAGCCCAGTGATAATCGAGCCCTAAATCCGCCCAAGTCAGTACAGGCTGGGTGCTACCGCAACGTAGAGTGGCAGAAAAAATAGCATCAAGTTGGGTGAAGTTGAGCCCTTTAAGTGGGTTATCACGGTGGACAAAGATACCGATCGCGTCAATCGCAATACGTAGCTCAGTGGGTTTGTAGCCATGTTCACGCTCAAAGGCTTCAATTTCCCGATTTCGCATCGGTCGACTCATTGGGCCAAATTGCGCGGTACCTTCGGTTAACGCTGGAGGAGCCGTTGAAGAGCCAGAGGCTTGCACCTGACCATTCACGCTCGGGTAAAGCTGCTTAAACTCTTCTACCCACAAGGTTGTCATGCCGGCTAATGTGTCAGAACCAACACTGGTTAAACTGCCAGTAATACCGGGCACTTTTTGATATTCAGATAGGCTCGTTGAAGCCGCTTGGGCACCAAAGGAGAAGCTGGCAGAAATAATAAGAGTAGTGAGCGCTAACTTCATTAATTCACCACCAAACGAGGTGGTAGCACGAATGAGAATTTACTGCCGACACCGACTTCAGACTGTATTTCTAGATGCGAATCGTGATGCGTCAACGCATGTTTGACGATCGCTAAACCAAGACCACTGCCACCAGTATCTCTTGAACGCGCTTTATCCACTCGATAGAAACGCTCAGTGAGTCGGTGTAAATGTTGAGGCTCAATACCTTCACCGCCATCTTCCACTTCTAAACATGCACCTTGCGCAGTCTGATACCAACGCACTCGGACATCGGCACCTGCTGGTGTGTATTTCACTGCGTTATAAACCAAGTTTGAAATGGCACTGCGTAGTTGGTCTTCATCACCAAGTACACGCAGGCTGTTATCAATATCAAAGTTCAGCTTATGCTGCTGATCGCCACTCAAACTCGCCGCTTCTTTCTCCAACACATCTAGCATTGCTGGGACATTCACTACGTCTTCCAGTTCATGCATTGGCGCCGCTTCAATCTTAGATAATGTGAGCAGTTGATTAACCAAGCTGTTCATACGATTGAGCTGCTCAGTCATTACGCCATGGGCTTTAGTCCACATAGGGCCGACGACCATATCCGGGTCTTCGGTCATTTCCAGATAGCCTTGCAACACCGTCATTGGCGTGCGCAGTTCGTGAGAAACATTGGCAAAGAAATTACGACGCATGCCTTCCAACTGCTTAAGCTGAGACACATCACGCACCACCATCAGATGCTCACCTTCAGTGTACGGCACAATACGCAGCTCAAGCATACGCTCGACATTAAGTGGAGAACGCATCTCTAGAGGCTCTGAGAAATCTTGTTTATTAAGATACTTAATGAAATCTGGAGTGCGGATAAGGTTGGAAATCGGCTGACCTGAATCGTCCGGCCAACGGAAGCCGAGTAAGTGTTGGGCGAGCTTATTACACCAAACGATATTGCCTTCACTGCGGAACACAACAACTGCATCCGGTAAGGATTCAGCACCATTTCGGAATCGGCGAATCAGATTGGTCAACTCTTTGCGCTTTTTGCGCTGGCGCTGCTGCAAGCGATAGATGCCGTTAAATAACGACTCCCAGTTTCCACTTCCCGATGGCGGTGTCAGGCGCTTTTCATCCCACAACCACGCCGAAAGGCGCATCTGATTATGAAGATGCCATACAAGCTGCAAAACCGTGGCCGCTAAAAGCAACCACGGCATATGACCGAAAATCCATCCGACAATCACCCAAGGGGTGTAAAAAAAAGCCAGCTCCCAGGCTAGCTTTTTCCAAGTTAACCGCTCTACCACTTACCTCTCCAGATGGTTAATTTAAATTATGCCTTGGTTGAGAAACGGTAGCCTGCACCACGTACCGTCTGAATCAGCTTGTCATGGCCTGCCGCTTCTAATGCTTTGCGCAGACGACGAATGTGTACATCTACAGTACGGTCTTCAACATACACGTTGGTTCCCCATACGTTGTTCAGCAGTTGCTCTCGGCTGTAAACGCGCTCTTGGTGCGTCATAAAGAAGTGCAGCATCTTGAACTCAGTTGGACCCATATCCAGTGGCTGATCGTTCGCGGTTACGCGGTGCGAAACAGGATCCAGCTTCAAGCCCTGCACATCAATCACATCTTCAAGTGCCGTTGGCGTCACACGGCGAATTACCGCTTTAAGACGCGCCACCAGTTCTTTTGGCGAGAATGGCTTAGTAATGTAGTCATCTGCGCCGACTTCCAGACCACGAACCTTGTCTTCTTCTTCACCACGTGCTGTTAACATCACAACTGGAATGTTGCGTGTCAGCTCTTCACGTTTCATGTGTTTGATGAAGTTGATGCCGCTGCCACCAGGTAGCATCCAATCTAGTAGGACTAGATCTGGGAAGGGTTCAGCTAGCTTAGTCACCGCACTATCGTAGTCTTCAGCTTCGACCGCTTGGTAACCTTTTTGCTCAAGAACAAAGCAAAGCATTTCACGAATTGGTGCTTCGTCTTCAACAACCAGAATCCTTCTAGACATAATTGAATAACCTTTGAGTTAGTTGAATTTAATCGGGCATTTACCCTTTGCAACGATAGGCATTATTACCATCAATTATGACACTTTTGTGACCTTTGAAAACAAATTTTCATATAACTTTCATCCCACTATTGCGCTGTTGCAATAGGACAAGCACGGCAAAAGTCTTTATGATTGGCCCCTTAACTTCAGGTATAGAGAAAGTGTATGTGGTTTAAAAACTGTCTGGTTTACCGTTTTAACCGAGATATTGAATTCAAAGCAGACGAGCTGGAAAAGCAGCTTGAAGAGTTTCGTTTTACGCCTTGTGGCAGTCAGGACAAACAAAAGTTTGGCTGGGTGACAGCAATGGGTAAACATGGCGACATGATGACTCACGTGTCTGAAAACCGCATTCTGATCTGCGCGAAGAAAGAAGAGAAAATGCTGCCAGCGTCTGTGATCAAAGAATCACTCAATGCAAAAGTTGAGGCGATGGAAGCACAAGAAGGCCGACCTCTGAAGAAAAAAGAGAAAGACAACCTCAAAGATGACATTGTCATGGATTTGCTACCGCGCGCATTCAGCCGCAGCAACCATACCTTTGTTCTTATTCTGCCTAAAGAAGGCTTTATTCTGGTCGATGCCAGCAGCTATAAAAAAGCGGAAGATGTGCTCGCCCTTCTTCGTAAAACCATGGGTAGCCTACCTGTCGTGCCAGCCATTCCAGAAAAAGCCGTTGAGACCACATTAACTGAATGGGTCAAAACAGGCGACACTCCGGTTGGGATACAGATGTTGGACGAAGCTGAGCTCAAGTCGGTTCTCGAAGAAGGCGGCGTGATCCGCTGTAAGAAACAAGAACTGACGGCAGACGAAATTCGCAGCCACATCGATGCCGATAAGGTAGTGACTAAACTGGCTCTTTGGTGGCAAGAGCGTATTGAGTTCATTCTGGCAGAAGATGGCAGCATCAAACGCCTTAAATTCTCAGATGAGCTGAAAGATCAGAATGATGACATTCCTCGTGAAGATCAGGCTGCACGATTTGACGCTGACTTCTCACTCATGTGCGGCGAGTTAAGCGCCTTCCTGCCAAACTTATACGAGAGCTTAGGCGGCTTACCTCACCCTAACACTTAACCTCCTCTCTAGGTGCTCGACATGTTCGAGCGCCTACCTGTAATCTCCTCACCTAAGTTATGGACTTTTTTCTAGTCACTGGTCACGTTTTGGCGTAAAATTTGCGCCCCAATTCCATAAGGTGGAATGGACCTGACTTGAGATCAGACTAAGAGAATTACACATGACTACTGAGAAAGCATTCGTACCTGAGCTACTGTCACCAGCGGGTAGCCTGAAAAATATGCGTTACGCCTTTGCCTATGGTGCAGACGCGGTATACGCAGGCCAGCCTCGTTACAGCCTTCGCGTACGTAACAACGAGTTCAACCACGAGAACCTAAAAATTGGTATCGACGAAGCGCACGCCCAAGGCAAGAAGCTTTATGTGGTATGTAACATCCAACCTCACAACTCCAAGCTAAAAACCTTCATCCGTGACCTGAAGCCTGTGGTTGAAATGGGCCCTGATGCGCTCATCATGTCGGATCCAGGTCTGATTATGATGGTTCGTGAAGCATTCCCAGAGATGCCAATTCACCTGTCAGTTCAAGCCAACGCCGTCAACTGGGCAACAGTTAAATTCTGGGCAGCCAATGGCGTTGAACGTGTGATTGTTTCTCGTGAGCTTTCTCTGGAAGAGATCGAAGAAATTCGCGAGCACTGTCCTGAAACCGAACTTGAAGTGTTCGTTCACGGTGCTCTATGTATGGCTTACTCTGGTCGTTGTCTCCTATCTGGATACATCAACAAGCGTGACCCTAACCAAGGTACGTGTACCAATGCATGTCGTTGGGAATACAACGTCGAAAAAGGCAAAGAGAACGACTCTGGCGATATCGTTGAAGCCTTCGACCCTAACGAAGCGCAAGCTGTTGAAGTGCAAGATGAACGCCCTGAGGCAACACTTGGTCTAGGTAAACCAACCGATGAAGTAGTACTGCTTTCTGAAAGCCACCGCCCAGAAGAAAAGATGGCAGCTTTCGAAGATGAGCACGGCACTTACATCATGAACTCGAAAGATCTGCGCGCCATTCAGCACGTTGAGCGTCTGACTAAAATGGGTGTTCACTCACTCAAGATTGAAGGTCGTACCAAGTCATTCTACTACTGTGCGCGTACCGCTCAGGTTTATCGTAAAGCGATCGACGATGCAGTCGCGGGCAAGCCATTCGATGAAAGCCTGATGACCACACTTGAGAGCCTAGCTCACCGTGGCTATACAGAGGGCTTCCTACGTCGTCATACGCACGATACTTACCAAAATTACGACTATGGTTACTCCGTATCTGATGCTCAGCAATTTGTCGGTGAGTTCACGGGTAAACGTCGTGGTGATCTGGCTGAAGTTGAAGTAAAGAACAAATTCGTTGTTGGTGACAGCCTTGAGCTTATGACACCGAAAGGCAACGTTGTCTTTACCCTCGAAGCGATGGAAAACCGTAAATCACAACCCGTTGATGACGCAAAAGGAAACGGCCACTTTGTCTTCATTCCTGTACCTCAGGACATGGACTTAGAATACGGTCTGTTAATGCGCAATCTTAATAATGGTCAGGATACCCGTAACCCAACAGGTAAATAACCATGGCGTTGTTGATCACGGATAAGTGCATTAACTGTGATATGTGTGACCCAGAGTGCCCAAACGGCGCGATTACCATGGGTGACACTATCTTTGAGATCGACCCCGATCTTTGCACTGAATGTAAAGGCCACTATGAGAAGCCGACCTGCCAGTCGGTGTGCCCAATCACCAAGTGCATCATCACTGACCCAAATCATGTCGAGACTGAAGAAGAGTTGTTAGAAAAGTTCGTCATCATCCAAGGGTTAGCCTAAACAGAAAATGCCGCTCCACTGAGCGCAACGTAGTTCACTTAAGAGGAGCTGCGTAGCGATTAACAGGGTATCGGGTCTTTGATATTTTTACCGCCCTAGGCCGATTTGGCTTAGGGCGTTTGTCTATAAAGAGGATAGATAAATCTCCTCGAAGGCTCTTTAAGCGTTTCGGCGTGTTACCTAAAGACACCGCTTTACTCATCATTTTGAGCTGGCTGGCTATAAATTGGCAAGCGTACTTAAAGCTGATTTCATTAGGTAAGCGTCCGTGTTCAACGGCAGCTTGACTAGCCTCTCGTCTCACCAAGTTATAACCAAGTAATAACCCCCACAGCTCTTGATAGACGAGTTCGACTGTTTTGCTTCTCAACACTAAAGCGTTGTGTTGCATTGAGCTCTTGATGTCACGATAACCTAATTCGATTTCCCATCTTTCATGATAAAGCTCTGCCACAGATTGAGCGTCATACTGCTCTCTAGGAAGCGAGGTAAACACCGTTTTGGATTTACCTTGAACCTCATAACTGACGGCTCTGACTGTCCATTTTTCTGGAAGACGAGGATTCTTTTTACGAGCTTGCGGTGAGACCTTCATCTCCACAAGCATGTCACTGCTTTCTTTATCATCCAGTAGAGTATATTTGACTCCTTTCCTTGCAGGGAGAAGCCAGTGTCTATTTATTCCACTGTTTTGCAGAGAAAGGAGTAAATCTGCACCATAAAAACCTTTATCCAGTAACGTCACTGAGTTGTCTGGTAGAGCGTTGATGAAAGGCATCGCTAGAGGAATTTCACCTCGGCGATACGGGCTTATCGCCGCATCAACGATGACATGAGAGCGAACATTCATCATAGTCACAACTCTCAATACTGGATGAGGTGTTTGTCTGTTGCTAGACGTATTTCCAGAGCCAAAATGTTCCCTCAATTCTGGTGTGTCAGCCGTTCTAAAAAGAGCGCCATCGACAGCAAAAACTTGTAAGCCTTGCCATGTATCATCAGGGTATCGCTCAAGTCCCCACGTTTTCCCACATTGCTTAAACAGCCATTCGGGTGCTGCTTTGCCTAAGCGTTGTCTTGCTTGGGTTAAGGCGCTCTTTGCCAATAGCTCTTCATCAGCCAAACCGTCAGCACAGACGTTCATTCTTCGAGCGACTTCGGCAATGGGTTCATTGCGGAAAAAAGCCATACCCACAATCAGCCACAACACCATATCGCTCGGTAATCGGCGTCGACGGATAGTCGCTTTATCGGACAGTGAGGCTGCTTTAGCTACCCACGCATCGGGAATGTGTTCAGAAAAGGTGGTGAGTTGGGCAACATCAACAGGGTTTTCTTCAAGGAAGTCGGCAAAGAAGTGTTGAATAGACATAAAAAATCGGAAACCTATAAACAGATTTCCGATTGTCTCTCATCAGAAGGATCGGTCAACCGATCCTTATCTGATCTACATTGGCTCCACTGAGCGGCATTTTTTATTCAATTGAGCAATCCTGCTTAAATACTTTCCAGCAGTAGCTGGCATTCCATCGGCATCACTTTCATTTTTTTCTTCTTCGGTTTACTTACCGCGACTTTTGGCGCGGCAGGTTTGGGCTGTGGTTTCCAACTGGCCAACTCAGCGCCACATCCGTCGCCTTTCGGCGGCGCAGACTGTGGTTTGCACGCGCTGCTACCCTCAGGGCACTTGAGCCTGACATGCATATGATAATGGTGCCCCCACCATGGTCTGACTTTTCTCAACCAGCCCCGCTCTGCTGGTATTTCCTGTGTACACAGTTTTTCTTTGATGACAGGGTGAACGAAAATGCGTGCAACTTCCTCATCACTTGCCGCCATTTTGATCAATTCGAAGTGGCGCTGGTCCCAGCTTCGTTTGACTAACTGATACTGCTGAAGATTGACCACGCTCATTGGTTCAGGCTTACTCAGTTGTTGAGAAGAAAGCTTGTCATCAGCCAGCTTGAGCCAAATATCAATATCCAAGCCAGTCTGATGGCTCGAATGCCCAGAAGAGAAGCGCCCCCCCTGAGGTAATGAGATATCACCAATCAAAATACGAGTGTTAAGGCGCTGCGCAGCCAGAGCGGCTAAACGCTGAACAAAACTAACAGCCTGCGGGTGAGCATAGTAACGTTGTCGCTGGCTACGTAATACTTGGTAGCCCTCTCCTTGAAGAGGCAGTGCCGCCGCGCCTGCAAGACAACCGTTGGTATAGCTACCAATCGCTTGAGGAGATTGCGTCGAAGGTGATTGGATCTTCTCCCAGGGGCTGGCCTGAAGTGAAGAGGTAAAAAGGAGACATACCGCGAGACCAACATGCTTCAACCATCCTTTGATTGCCAATCCCATGAACTATCTCCTAACGTTTCTGTTTAGTAATGCTCACCATTGTCGTAGTAGGATTTGGCATCCAGAGCGGTAAAAATCACCGCGACATCCACATCTTCGCCAATCATCCCACGCACTTGCTGAGTAATAATCGCAGCGACAGCATCCTGAGTTTGCTGCCCACGATCAAACCACAATACCTCAACAAACGGATAGGCCTGACTCACCTCACCTTCATGATAAAACGTAGTGTAGATGTACTCGAATGTGAAATCTTCACGAGGGCAATCCATGTGTGGCTGTAACTCATCAATCAGAGATTTTGATAAAGTTTGAACCGTTTGCGGCTCGACAGCACGAAAACGTAAATGTGGCATAGCTTGCTTCCTTAATTGTATTTTTATCTATCATAACAACTCCGATGACAATGTCTTGTACCGAACGGGGTCTTAGTATCGCTCTATAAAACAAAAGGCCGCTGAACAATCAGCGGCCTTTCTCATAGCATACGTTTTGCCTTATGGCATTTCGTCAAATTCTGCGCCTTCTTTCTCAACTTGAGGAGGCATCAGGTGTTCTTTGGTGATACCCAGTTTCAATGCCAGTGCCGAAGCCACATAGATTGAAGAGTATGTACCCACAGTGATACCCAATAGAAGTGCGGTAGCGAAGCCATGAATCATAGCACCACCTTGCGTAAACAGGGCAATCACCACAAACAAGGTAGTACCAGATGTAATCAAGGTACGGCTCAATGTTTGCGTGATTGAGCTGTTCATGATTTCAGCAGGTTCGCCTTTGCGCATCTTACGGAAGTTTTCACGGATACGGTCAAATACAACAATGGTATCGTTAAGCGAGTAACCCACTACCGTCAGCAAGGCTGCCACAATCGTCAGGTCAACCTCGATTTGCATCAATGAAAAAACACCTAGCGTAATGATAACGTCGTGCGCCAGAGCAAGCACCGCACCAGCCGCTAAACGCCATTCGAATCGCACCGAAACGTAGATCAAGATACAGATCAGAGAAACTAGGATCGCTAAACCACCGGCTTCCGTTAGCTCGTCACCCACATTCGGGCCAACGAACTCGATACGACGCATTTCTACATTTTCACCCGTACCGTCTTTGATTGCACTTAAGATCTGGTTTCCTAGTGTTTCACCTGCCACATTATCACGAGGGCGCAGGCGAACCATCACATCACGGGCACTACCAAAGTTCTGTACCGTGGCATCGCCAAAGCCTTTCGCATCGAGGGCACTACGGATCTCTTCCAAATCAGCAGGCTGCTCAAAGCCAACTTCAATCAGCGTACCGCCTGTAAAGTCTAACCCCCAGTTCAACCAATTGGTAGACAGAGTAAAAATCGATGCACCAATCATCAGCACCGACAATAGGAACGCAAACTTAGACCAACGCATAAAGTCGATCATTTTGTCTGCTTTTAGAATCTGAAACATAATAATTCCTAGCCTTAGATCGACAGTTTGTTGATGCGCTTACCACCGTACATCAGGTTCACGATACAACGTGTACCAATGATGGCAGTAAACATAGACGTTAAGATACCGATAGACAGTGTCACCGCGAAGCCTTTGATTGCGCCTGTACCTACAGCAAACAGGATTATTGCGGTAATCAAAGTGGTAATGTTGGCATCGGCAATCGTACTGAATGCGTTCGCATAGCCTTGATGGATCGCCTGCTGAGGACTACGTCCGTCACGCAGCTCTTCGCGTATCCGCTCGAAGATCAGCACATTGGCATCGACCGCCATACCGACCGTCAGAACAATACCGGCAATACCAGGCAAGGTCATCGTCGCGCCCGGAATCATCGACATCACACCGATAATCAACACAAGGTTAGCCATTAGCGCTACGTTGGCAATCAAACCAAACTTACGATAGTACATTAGCGTAAACAGCATGACCGCTACCATACCCCAGATCATCGCCTGAATACCCATATCGATATTCTGTTGCCCCATAGAAGGACCAATGGTTCTTTCTTCAACGATAGAAATTGGCGCAATCAGAGCACCTGCGCGAAGCAATAACGCTAAGTTGTGTGCTTCAGCAGCGGAATCAATACCTGTGATACGGAAGTTACGCCCCAAGGCAGATTGAATTGTCGCTTGGTTAATTACTTCTTCATGCTTAGTAAGAATGACTTTGCCTTCTGGAGTACGACGACCACTGTCTTTGTACTCGGCAAATACCGTTGCCATCAACTTGCCAATGTTCTTCTTCGAGAACGCAGACATCTTGTTACCACCTTCGCTATCTAGCGAGATGTTAACTTGAGGGCGGCCATATTCATCCACACTTGAGCTCGCATCTGTGATGCTAGAACCACCTAGGATTACACGTTTTTTAAGCACAACTGGACGACCATCGCGGTCTTGCTTGATTTCACTGCCCGCGGGCGCTCGGCCTCTTGCTGCAGCTGCGAGATCCGCTTTATCATCGACTTCGCGAAATTCAAGTGTTGCTGTCGCACCCAGAATTTCTTTCGCACGTGCCGTATCCTGAACACCTGGCAGTTCAACAACAATACGGCTTGCACCCTGACGCTGAACAAGTGGCTCAGCCACACCCAGTTCGTTTACACGGTTACGCAGAATAGTAATGTTCTGCTCAACAGCGTAGTTACGAATCTCAGTAAGGCGTTGCTCTGTAAAAGTAGCAGTCAAGGTGAAACGGCCATCTGCATCTGAATCAACAAACGTCATATCAGGATGATTTTGTTGCATTATGCGTTTAGCGTCCGCAAGCTGAGTTTCGTTGCGTAAGCGAATTTCCACCGCATCTTTACCCAAAGTGCGAATCGTACGGTAGCGAATATCCGCTTCACGTAGTTCACTACGGAAAGCTTCTTCCTGTTGGCCGACCAGTTTCTCCATCGCAGCGTCCATATCTACTTCCATCAGGAAGTGAACACCACCGCGCAGGTCAAGGCCGAGCTTCATTGGCGCGGCGCCAACCGCTTCTAACCAATCAGGGGTAGCAGGAGCTAGGTTGAGAGCAACAATTTTGTCTTTACCTAGCGCTTCATTGATCACATCACGAGCACTGATCTGAGTGTCGGTATCGTTGAAGCGTACAAGAATGGATCCATTTTCGAGAGCAATGGATTTATGAGATAAGCCTTTTTCATCAAGAGCTTCGGTGACAGAATCCAGCGTTGACATATCTACAGAGGCGCCACGCGCCCCTGTAACTTGAATTGCCGGATCTTCACCGTAGATATTTGGAAGTGCATACAATGCTGCGATAGCGATGGTAAGCACCACCATCAAGTACTTCCATAACGGATAGCGGTTAAGCACAGCGAGGATCCTTTAGCTGTTTTATAGAGACTTCAGCGTACCCTTTGGTAGCACTGCAGTAACGAAATCTTTCTTGATGACAACTTCGTTATTCGTGTTTAGCTCGATTGAGATGTAGTCGTTGTCTTCTGCAATCTTAGTGATTTTACCCACTAGGCCGCCGCTAGTCAGAACTTCATCACCTTTGCCCATGGAAGACATTAGGCTCTTATGCTCTTTTACACGCTTAGCTTGTGGGCGGTAAATCATGAAGTAGAAAATTACCGCGAACATACCAAGCATGATTAGCATTTCGAAACCGCCGCCTGCTGGTGCGCCTTCTGCTGCGTAAGCTGGAGAAATAATCATTAAAACAATCCTCTATTATTTTTTATTAATATTCCAAGTTGGGCTTACGCCGTTGAGTTTCAAGAAAAAGAATGACTATTAGAGATCACTCTCTCAAAAATTCACTGCGTCTGCCTACTTTATTAGCAAAAGCCTCTGGCGAAATGCCAAAGGCTTTAATTCTTTTATTTAGTCAATGACTGCTCTTTCGCCAGTGGTGGCACTTCGCGACCACGACGTTCATAGAACTCTTTGACGAATTCATCAAAGCGATCTTCATCAATCGCCTGACGAATACTTTCCATCACACGCTGGTAGTAACGCAAGTTGTGAATAGTATTCAGGCGAGCACCTAGAATCTCATTACAACGATCTAAGTGATGCAGATACGACTTAGAGTAATTCTGACAAGTGTAACAGTCACACTCTGGATCCAATGGTGTTGTATCCGTTTTATGTTTCGCATTACGGATCTTGATCACACCACCAGTCACAAACAGATGCCCATTACGGGCATTACGCGTTGGCATTACGCAGTCAAACATATCAATACCACGGCGTACACCTTCTACTAAATCTTCTGGTTTGCCAACCCCCATTAAGTAACGAGGTTTGTCTTCAGGAAGCTGTGGACAGGTATGCTCAAGAATACGGTGCATATCTTCTTTGGGTTCACCAACAGCCAAACCACCGACCGCGTAGCCGTCAAAACCGATTTCGGTCAGGCCTTTCACCGAGACATCACGCAAATCTTCGTAAACACCACCCTGAACGATACCAAATAGGTTGTTCTGGTTTTCCAGCTTATCGAAATGGTCGCGTGAGCGCTGAGCCCAACGCAGCGACATTTCCATCGACTTTTTCGCTTCTGCGTGTGTCGCTGGGTATGGGGTACATTCATCAAAGATCATCACAATGTCAGACCCAAGGTCTTTCTGAATTTCCATCGACTTTTCTGCGTCCATGAAAATTTTGTCACCGTTTACAGGGTTACGGAAATGTACGCCTTCTTCAGTGATTTTACGGATATCACCTAAGCTAAATACTTGGAAACCGCCTGAATCTGTCAGGATAGGACCGTGCCAGTTCATAAAATCGTGCAAGTCGCCATGCATTTTCATGACTTCCTGACCCGGGCGTAACCAAAGGTGGAAAGTGTTGCCAAGAAGAATTTCAGCGCCTGTGCCTTTCACTTCTTCAGGCGTCATACCTTTAACAGTGCCGTAAGTACCAACAGGCATAAAAGCAGGTGTCTGAACAGTACCACGCTCAAAGGTCAGCTGACCACGACGTGCAACACCATCTTTCTTCTTAAGATCAAATTTTAACTTCACGAAGCCTCCAATTGTCAGAGAAACAGTCTGACTTTAAGTTCAGAGCTTTAAGCTCTATGAGGAGCGGTCGCCTTCCATGCGAGAAACAAATCACTGCTTCCTAGCTTACTGCTAGCACTCGTAAACAACTAAATTATAAAGTTTTCTTTTTAATAAACATTGAGTCACCATACGAGAAGAAACGGTATTTATTCTCTACGGCGTGTTTATAGGCACCCATGGTATTTTCATAACCTGCAAATGCGCTGACCAACATAATCAGTGTCGATTCTGGCAGGTGGAAGTTAGTGATCAAACAATCCACTAATTGATATTCGTAACCTGGGTAGATAAAAATTTCGGTATCACCAAAAAATGGCGCAAGTTCAGTGCCTTTTTTCAATGCATCCTGCGCAGCACTTTCTAGTGAGCGAACCGATGTTGTACCCACTGCTATTATTCGACCATTACGCGCTTTGGCTGCCTTAATCGCATCGACCACTTCTTGTGGTACTTCCACATACTCTGCGTGCATGTGGTGATCGTTGATGTTGTCGACCTTAACCGGTTGGAATGTACCTGCGCCTACGTGAAGCGTCACATAAGCAAACTCAGCACCTTTCGCTTTCATCTTTTCAAGCAAAGCTTCATCAAAATGCAAACCAGCTGTTGGCGCCGCTACTGCGCCCGGTTTTTCGTTGTAGACCGTTTGATAACGCTCTTTATCTGAGTCTTCATCAGGGCGATCGATATAAGGAGGAAGCGGCATATGGCCAATCTCTTCCAATACCGCTAAAACGTTTTGTTCTGCATTAAATTTCAGTTCAAACAAGGCATCATGGCGGGCAACCATTTGTGCTGAGTACTCGTCGTTCTCACCAATGAAAATGGTTGAGCCCGGTTTAGGGGATTTAGAACAGCGCACATGAGCCAGAATACTTTTTTCATCCAGCACACGCTCCACCAATACTTCCAGCTTACCACCTGACTCTTTACGGCCGAACATACGCGCTGGAATCACACGAGTATTATTGAAAACCACGAGATCGCCCGGCTGTATTTGCTCAAGCACATCGATAAACGTGCCATCGTTAAGTTCACCGCTGTTGCCGTCGAGTTGAAGCAAGCGGCTAGCAGTACGCTCTGGCTGAGGGTAACGAGCAATAAGCTCATCAGGTAAGTCAAAGTGGAAATCGGATACTTGCATGTTACTAATCTTTTGTCGTGATTTCTTAATGTCGTGATGGAAGTCGAACTGATTCTGTCACAAACAGACGACGAGTTTTTCGCAGCCGACTAGTATATTCCCCACCAGCTCAATAGCAAGGATTGAGGTGTGAATTATTGTAATCCGTATTGAATTAATTTGAGTGAGCAAGAAGGCTGTAAATCTGGCTGGATTCTCTGTACACAATTCGCCACATTATTTTCAAGGTTATCGGAATGAAAATCTATCCAGCTCTCATACTGCCGAGCAGAAAGTTACTATATTAAGAGAGAACAAAACAATAACTCAGGAGGCAGCCATGATAAAAGTCGAAGATATGATGACGCGCACCCCTCATACGTTACTGCGCTCGCACCAACTTGCCGACGCAAAACATACCATGGAAGCACTAGATATTCGCCACGTCCCCATCGTCGATGCTAATCAGCAATTACTGGGCGTGGTTTCTCAACGTGACGTGTTGGCCGCACAAGAATCAAGTTTACAAAAAATTCCCGAAAATCAGTCATACACCTTAAACACACCACTGTATGAAGTAATGAAAACCGGTGTCATGACAGTTTCTCCTCAAGCTGGGTTGAAAGAAAGCGCCATCTACATGCAAAAACACAAGGTTGGCTGTTTGCCTGTGGTAGAAAAAGGCCAGTTAGTCGGTATCATCACTGACAGTGACTTTGTTGCCATCGCTATTAATCTGCTTGAGCTGCAAGAAGAAGTTGAACCTGAAGAAGTTGAGTGATGATAAGAAGAGCCTCATAAGTTATTATGAGGCTCTGTGCTTTACCAAATTATTTAAGTAATAGGAGTGGCCCTAGGTCACCACCGCCACAAGTTTCAGCATTGCGTGACTGGAAGCGATGTTTAACACGCATTTCAATATCATCAATACTTTCTAGATCAACAATATCGCCATATCTATCACTTAACTTGACGGAAAGCCTCCACCCTGAAGCAGCTACACTTCTTTCTTTAAACGAATATGTAGGATTTAGCAATTCTGAATTCTTGTCATAGCTAAGCATAATATTTGCTTTCATCTGCTGGCGGTAACTATCTTTTGCGAAAAAGCCACCATTGGATACATCCCAGAAACGAGCAGAATAAGCAATTAACTCATCCTTAACACCATCTTCGTTGTCTGTAAGAGCACCTGGTATACGACTACGCATATAGTTATTCCCGCCGTAGGTTAAATAGGCAGGTGTCGATACTTCTCCTGAAACATCATGGCTTACAACTAGGTTGAGGGAGACTGCATCAATCTTATCCAAATACGTACCAGCATCTAACAAACAAGTCAGATCTCCTTCATCTGCTACAACCGGCCCTTGGAAGAAATTGGTCCTAGGTAGCTCTTTAACTGTACTAAACTCAGCCGTAAACCAATAATCGGTCCCGACTCGTCTAGAAAGCTGCTGTAGTTTAGCTTTAAAAGCCTCGTCAGCAGTAAGCATTTCTCCTGTTCCATCAGGCGATGGGTACCACATTGTCTTTCCTCTCAGAGTATCAACGTACCCAAAGATATGCTTTTTCAACGATACGGTATCGGTCGCTTCTTGAGTTGCTCTAAAATTTCTCACGTCATCGAAGCGCTTCAGAGAAGCAAAGTAATCGACAAGTTGCTGAATATCCTGAATCTCAAACACCGAGTCTTTATCGAACCCCCTAGTTCGATCGTAAAAAGGTTCTTGCCATTTATATTCCAATGCCTGAACGGCATAGAAAAGCCACTCTTGTAGCTCTACAAAGTACAACTCAGCTCGCAGTGTCTCAGCAGTCAGATCACTATAATGAAGTGGGTCTGCATAATACCTTTCAGCTTGGCGCACCTCATTCTGATTCAACTGAGCAATTAAGCGACGAGCTTCAGAGCTAAAACCTATCAATCTTTCTACTTCTTGTTCCAGATAAACAAGAGATTTAGCAATATCTACTTTTGTCGTTTCTAACTCCAAGGTAAGTGCTTTGATTCTAGCTTCAGAATTTAGGTCTAAAAGCCCACGCTCTAAGCCCCTAATCGCAGCACGCTCAAGAACAGCTAAAGTCTGAGTATAATTATCTGATCGATCAGCTGGCATGCTTTTTAGATTTGATTTTAAATCTTCTAGCGCCGCCAGCAAAACAGGCATGTCAATTTGACCTGAGCTATTCACGAATCCTTTTAGAGTCTCTAAAGATTGCTTTGTACTCTCAGAATTAATAACCGCATGCATATTGGTTGCAGATGTTTGACTGTCTTTAATTAATTTACTAAGAAGAAGTTCATTCCTACCAAACAAAACTGCAATTTTTTCTACTGCATTACTAACCTGCTTTTCTTTTTCAATTCTTTCTAATTCAATTGAAATATTCTCAGAGATGGATTTATGCGCCGCTTCGGCTCTCTGCACAGCTAACTTCGCTGCCTCTATGCTCACCTGTTGCTGAGCAATCAAACTACCTTTTCGGTTCGACTGAGATTGCGAATCACACGAACGAGAATCACCTTTTTCTAGAGTACATCCGAGAAGCGCAAACAATCTATCATTCAATACACGTTGTTCTTTAGAAAATGTTTGTCTGAATATATCTCTCTGATATTTGTAGTTAGCACGTGCTTCCTGTGCTTTAATGAGTGCTTGCTGAGCTGTTGTGACTAGCCCATATTGTCCCTCAAGCATCATTTCTATCGCGTCAAATGAATCATGAACAACGCTACCTTGTGGCTTGTACCCCTGTAACAGTAAGACAAAATCATCTGGAAGCCCCAAATAGTTGCCATTACCTCTTAACCATTGAATTATTGCTTTAAGCTGCTGCGAATAACTTTCAAGCTTAGCCTTTTCTGACGACAGCATGAAATGTGTTTGGCTATGATTCTCCAATAGTGCACTTAACTGAGATTCCTTATTTAAAACCAGTTCGAGTACAGTTTGCGCTTCGTTCGCTAATTGGACTTTTTGCTCACTAGAACCCGCATATATAGCTTTAACCTTACTCAAATAAGATTGCTGCTCTAGCAGCTTATTCATCACTTGATAAACAAGAAGCACATCTTTGTAGCCAACTACTAAGGGCTCTCCCTCATAAACTGGCGAGTGTTGGCCTTCCTCATTTAAATAAATCGCACTTTGCAAATCGCGCTCAGGAACTGCGGTGATAAATGCTTGTGTATGATTCTCAACCAGACTCCAGTATTCGACTAATGTTCGCTGAAGAATATCGACCGCTTCTTGGCGGCTCAACTCAATATCAGAAAGACTTGATTGCTCAATCCAACGTATTCTGGATTCATCGATTGAGCGATTCGCGAGAATATAATCAGCCGCAGCTCTATCATAGTAAACATCTATTAGCGCTGATTCTAGGTAAGCCAGATCTGGCCTAAGTGATGAGAAACCTTCTAGAACTTCAATAGCATTATCAGCTTTGTCTTTCTCTACAGCGCCCCACAAATCACTATAACTTGATACCTTCTCATTGTTTGATAAAGCAGAAATAATATCCCCAGTTTCAGGATCTAAGGTATACATTCGTTCTAGATAACGAAATGCTGCTGCACCTTTAACCTCTGGGTTACTAGAATATTCAGGATATAATGTTGACATAACATCCTGAATAGGAGAGTTCTTTTTGGGTGTTTGGGTCAAGTTTATTGTGCAAGTAGTATCATTTTTTATACCTTGTACACAGAACTCAATAGGCTCTTTTGATACCTGCCTAGCACATATACCTCCTTGTTTAGTATAACCACTAGGGCAATGCTCTAAACGAGAAGAATATACAACTTTCGTTCGGATAATCTCATATTGAGGTTTACCCTCGAACCGCTTCATCTCGCGGCCCGCAGTGTACTCCCAACCACCGTGGTTGTGTGGAAGCCCAGCAAGCCCACCACTATAGATGAGACTCCCTTTCCAATATACTTTTTGATATGTCCCATATATATGAACCACTGACGCACGGCCGTTTTTATAATTATACTCAACCCAGTCCCTATTACGACTATTCTGACGTCTAACAAGTGGGGCTCGATAATCCTTTTCTATAGTCAATTTTTTGCAATTATTCTTATTATTTTTAAAACCTGAAGGACAAGAATAACTTAGAGCTTGTGTCACTATTTTGGTACATCTTTGCTTATCAGCACTCAATGAAAAACCATCTTCACATTTTAGTGATATAGGTTCAAATACCTCTCTCTCACAGTTATTTCCTTTTTTATCAAAACCATCAGGGCACGTATAATAAATAAATTCATCACCAAATGGATACGACTCCTCGATAGTGTCAGAAGCATATGACCTGGTAGATAACATTATTAAGAGCATAAAAAGCCCTACCAAACTTTGTTTAGTATAATTCATTTTTTATCTTTTACTTTTGAGTTATAGACAAATTGGCATTATAACCAATCATTCATTCTGTTATGTTTCTTATATTCATATTCATCTTTTAGAGACTTAATAATCCCAACACCAAAAAGTAAATTCAATGCGCAAGAAGAAATTATCAAGTCAAAGTAATCCGCATCCTCACTATTTCTAGAATGCCAAATACTATTGACCTCTCTTAGGTAGACAAATGAGTCATAAATTGAAAATAAAATAAGACTAAGAGATAAAAACACCAAAGCAGCTATGAAAACCATTATTATTTTTGACTTACTGATATCCTTGGGTAAAAAGCAATTGTCATACCAGCCTATGACTAGACACAGTGGAAATACAATAAAACTAGAAATAAAAACTGCCACATGTATTTTTTCTATCGATTGACATAAATGATTTTCAACACTAGCACTAAAATACATCTCATATTTTATTGCCTGACAGTATCCATCTACGTCAAAATAAAATAGGTGCCACAATAAAAACAATAAAAACAATAGCGCACCAAGCCATAGAGTTCTCTGTATAATCAATCTCATCACTACTCTTCCGACTTATTTACTGACGACTCTGTCGCATCACTTTGCACATTTTCAACACCGTTAGAATTTGAGGTACTATGTCCTCTGGCTCTATTATCATTTTTGTCTCCACCAGAGCCTGTACCATTGTTGTCACTGGTTTCATTATTACCACTGGCTACCACTGCAGATAATGTTGTAGAAAGTGTCGTGCTCATTGCTACTTCTTTTACAACAGTATGAGGGTCCTGTTTAGGTACCATTCCTGTCGCTACACGTCCTTGTAGGTTATTAGGCACAGAGCCTTGTGAAAATTGCCCATAAGGCTTAGCGTCATTCCACATTTTTTTTACCGCTTTACTACTAGAAGGGCCGACGGTCACCCCAATTACACAAGCTGTTGCGGCCGATTCTAGAACAAACCCTTTTTTTATCACTGTATCTGCCGCTATCCCAGATATACAACCTGAAAGCATTTTAGCCGCAGCACCACTCCCAAAGCCTATCGCTCCAACCCCCCCAGCTATAGCCCCTGTTGCAAAACTATTCCAGCTAAACTCATTACCTGCGAGCATATCCATAGCCACGTTAACGGTTCCTCCAATAGCAGCCCCCAGAGCCACAGCTCCAAGGTGAACAATAAGCTCACCTTCAGGATCATGGTACGTGATAGGGTTGCCGCGAGCGTAAGCATATGGTGACCATTGCTGAGGATCGGTGAACCGGTCTGAGTGATAAAAAACAGGATCGGGAGTAATAAATTGCCCGTGAGACGTATTCAAATACCTTTGCTCAAAATAGCCGAGGCCAGTCTCAGGATCCCTTTCTTTGTCTGAGTACCGATAATGAACTTCACTACCACGTCCCAATTCAGCACTGGCTTCACCGAAAGGCTGATAACTTAAAGCGCTTAACACGCCACCATTTTGGTCCAATGTCAGTTCAGTCGAATGTTGATGTTGCTTAATAAAATATTTATCCGCAGAAAATGTTCCTGAAGCCTGAGTCGACACAGCAATTCTTTGATTCTCAATACGAGCGTATTTATATATGCGTCCATCTCGAATTTCGACATTGGGAAATAGATAAAACACAATGTGCTCTTTTCCCGACGAATCGGTAAATTTTTTGGCTGTACGCTGATTATGATGATCATAGGAATACTTTGCGCTCATACTTGAGCTAGTCGCAGAGATCATACGGCTAGAATGATCCCATTCCAGAGTATGATCTCCGGAACTGATTCGGTTCCCGATCGCATCATAGCTATACTTTTGGTTACCTGCTTGAGTCAGAGCGTTGGGGCCAGGCCTCTTATCATTGAACTTGATGGACTCTGAGTGAACACCTGGAATCTCTGAGGCCTCTCCTCCATAAAGCATATTGCGAACAACATTTGATCCTGTAGCCTGTTTGGATTCAGATAACTGGATTAAGTTTCCAATAGGGTCAAAGCGATACTGTCTGCTAGAAGTTACATTTCGGTTGCTATAAATTCGATACCAATCGTCATACTCAATCGACTGTGTCTGATCCAGCATCTTCCAGCGAGATGCTTCCCCTAACTCTTTTGCAATAATCGACTTTTCCGACTGACTTCTTTGGTCCTCAATAGACGTGATGTTAGACGCTTCATCGTATTCATAATGTAATGATTGAAGATAAACGGAGTCTTCATCTCTCCACGTTTCAGTTTCAATCAACCGATCTAAATTGTCATAAGAAAAGCTTCTTGTTGTCCCATTCTCTAGCTTCATCGACGTTATTTTTCCGGAAGCTGAATACGTCAATTGAGAAGCGACACCGCCTAACTTTATGAGCTCTCCCCCTTTACCAAAGGCGTAGCTAAGAAAAGTATTATCAGGGAAAATTTCTTTAACTATTTGACCTGCACTATTGAACTCTTTTTGCATTACATGAATATTAGAAGTTGTCCCAAAAGCTTTTACCTCCTTAGCGATATAATTCCTATTTCCATTAGTGTCGTAACCATAAGCAACTGAGCCTGACTCATTGCTTACCGAAGATAAACGTCCAAGTAAGTTGGCCTTTCGGCCGCCGTCACTATCATAACGATACTGAGCAATTTCTTTAGCTCCCATTCGCTCAAAAGACAGCTCTTCGTAAGGGCTACTTGGTACAACCTCGTTCGCACGGTAATATTTAGCGCTTATTCTGTTTGCACCATCATATTGATAGAGCCTTTTAACTCCTCTCGAATCGATTTCAGTAATCAACTTGCTAGCGGAATTATAACGACGCCAAATCTCTCCTCGGTTAGGGTCACTAGCATACACCTCCCGGTTTAACCCGTCATACACCATGTGTCGTTCATTGCCATAAGCATCAATCAAACGAGTAAAGTTGCCTAGCGCGTCAAAATCATATTGAGTGTTCCACTTTTGAAGACCTCCTCTCTCCCCCGACTCATCAACACCAACTATTTCAGAAATCAAGCGCAGCTTCCCTAACCCATCGAAATACATATGCTTTCCAGCCCCTGAGTGCTTTCCTCCAGATAATGTTTGTGCTGTGTCTTGCACCCAAAGTGCCAAGGGGTAATATGTCCTAGACGTATAAGTAGAACTTTGTGTCGCTGTTGCCGGGAGGCTTTGCGTTAATAAGCGGTTAAGCCCATCAAAGCTGCTTTCGATAGGATCTTGATGCTCCCAGTTATGAAAGCTAAGGCTTGAAGAGAAATAAGGAAGGTATTCTTGAACAACATTTCCTCTCGCATCGTAAACATTACGCTTGTTTACCCTAAATCCGTCTTCTGACTCTTCGACCTTCATCAGCAGTTCACCAGAGCCTCCGAAGTAGGATCGACTTCTCTTCGCAACTCCTCCAGCTTCAATTCGCTGCTCTGTTTCAATCCAGTTGACATGTGAGTCTTCAAACTCTGATTGGTATCCGTATTTAAAGGATCGCGTTGGCATGGAGGTGCTATCATTCGGTTTAACAACAGAAATAAGCCGCCCTAAACCATCATAATCGTAAAACGTTGTATTCTGATTAAAATCTGTATAATGACTCACTACTCCGTGCGTCATATCGAAACCAGCGGAAACAGACAGTCCAATGCCCCCTAACTGAATAACCTCAGACACTGGATAGAGGCCATCTTTAAAACGAATGCTCCTATAGTGGCCCGGCTCAATTCCATATAACGGGTCTAATATCTGAATGGTATTTCCATACTGGTCGTGCTTATAACGCGAAGTATAAATCCGTTCACTAGAATAAGCGGGATTAACCCATTGAACATGGGATGTCAGATTACCATTTGTAACTCGTCCTAAATTGCTTAAAGCATGCGTTTCATCGTCAAATAGCCATTGTTGTTTAGAAAGCACCTTTTTAGAGCCATCTTGCACAATTTCTTCAGTTAGGCGATTTAGTTGCCAATTGTCTACTGATTCTGAATTGCTGGAGCTGAATGTACGTAAGGTTTCTTTTTCATCAACAAACTTGTTATCTAATCTTCCCCAAAACATCTCCCTAGTCTGATTTCCATAATTGTCATATTCGTAATCCCATACGAGAGTAACGGGCTCTTTCGAGCCTTTCTCAATAACTTGCTTTTCTAACTTAGATAAATGTGAGTAAGTAACCTGACGTCCATCAAATGTATCACTGAATAGAGTTTTCGTATCCCAGTCAAATTTCTCTTGTGAATAGACTTTGTTATCTGGTGAAGAAACAGTTATTGAAACAGCTTTTCCTATCAAGGATTTTTGTTCTTTACCTGAAAGAAATTCGTATTTAGTAACTAGGCCTTGAGTATTTGGAGTAGATGGTTCTATCACTTCAGTTTTGAGAAACCCTGTAAAACGCCTTTCATCTGGGGAATAAAAACTATCGTAATATCTATAAAGTGTATTAGCTCGGTGTTTTTTCGGGCGGCTTTTATCAATAGTTATAGTGCTATTAACAACAGGAATGGAAATTGGAGATACCACCTTCCATGGGCTTCCCCTCATTTCTTCTTTTTTCATTTGACTCGAGCTAGGCTCATAAGAAATATTCGTTATTAAACCTATACCATTATCTATGCTAGCTAATAAGTTGGCTTGAACTCCATTTGCAAGTGAAATATAAGAAAATGACTTGTCACGTTTTCCCGGACGATACCAAACAATATCGGAAACAGAATCACCATCAATATCAGCAAATTTAACGGCAGTTGGAGCAAATCCTCCGTCATGCTCGATAGTTTGACCTTTTCCATATGTCCACTCGGACGAATCATCCGAATATCCAGTGTTAGGCCACAATGTCACTGTCTTTCCATTTAGGTAAATGAGATCTACCATACCATCATGGTTAACATCGGAGAGTCGTAAGCTCCGGGTATCAAACAATTGCTTTCCTATGGCACTAAAGTCAGCGACATTAATAGCTTCTCCAAAACCATTCACTCCTTTGCCAGGGAAGTAAGTCATTTTGGTTCTACCTATATGAATAAGATCAGAAAGATTGTCCCCATTGATATCTGCGAGAAAAGTATCTGGGCTACCTAATTTGACGCCTTCACTTCCGAAAGGCATCTGCATCGTAGTTGCTATATCCCAACCATTACCATTGTTAATCGAAATGGTATGGGAATAAACGGTGCCCGATGAACTAGAGTTGGTCGTAAAAATGTCCGGGAGTCGATCATTATTTAAATCAACAATTTTTGCTGAATCTGAGTCTGCATTAATCCCTGTTCTGCCGTAGCGCGCAGATACCTCCCAGCTATGAGATGTGTTAAGTGAATAGGACTGTCCGCTAACTGAAGTTAGCGTTAGGATATCGACTCGACCATTACCATCAACATCAGCCCACTTAACACGTTTATCTGACAGCTTTAAACGTGTGTAGGTTCCCATTCTCTCCATCGGAGAAAAAGAAACGTCTTGATTGTCGCCGAGACCTTGATTTAACCAATATGTATGTTTCGATGCGCCAGTATTTATTACATCAGGTAAACCATCAGCATTAATATCAATAAAGTCAGTATCAGGGCTAGATAATGGGATTGTTTTTGCTGATGGTACATACTTGGTTACAGGATTATCTATAGAAAAGCTGGTATAAGTATAACTAGTAGGAGGGCCATAAATAGAGCCATCACCTGCGTTTTTTCTAACTTTTACTAAACGTGAAAGAGAGTTCCAATCAGTTATGCTATCGTATTTAAACTCATAACTAAAAACCTTCTCCCCGTAATTAAAAGTTGATATGTTTTCAATTCTAAACCTTGTTTCTACAGAGAATGTTGATCTATAAGAAAGTAAAATATCAGGCCTAATTTCATACTCAAAAAGTACTTTGCTGATTCCATCGTTATAGCTAATGCTCTCTAAGTAAACGGCCGTCGTTTCGTCAAGCTTTGTATATTTAAACTCTACGAGATTTCCATTTGCATCACGCATGCTTTCAATATACCAACGAAAAGTTTTTTCCCCACTAGAGATAGTGGAGTCTAGCTCTTTACCAAACTTCCACAAAGAACCATCTGGTAGATATACATTCCATTCATTCCCGAACTTTACATAGCGAAGAAATTTCCCTTCGATCTCTGCTCTATACTCGTCCTTAGAAATCGCGACTAAGTCTTCACCATCATTATTTACAAAATAATCATTACCATCAATATAAGAAGGTAAGCCGTCTGTTGTTTTTCTTTGAATAAATGGAAGAGATAATTTCCTTCCAACACCTAAAATACCATTCCCATATCCACTATCGTACTGTATAGATAGCTTTGGCGAGTAATCATTCCTACCTTTAGGTAGTTGAATAGATAATGTATCCGTTGATGAACCTGTATTTAGTCTAGTTTTAAACCCTTCACCTAATCCTTGTATTGTCCCCGGACCACTCGGTAATGAAATAACATTTGATGACACTCCGGACTCCGAAGAAAAAACGGTGATGGAGTAGAACAGAGTACAAATAAAAACAGCAAAACGGCGCATAATATAAGGTTATTAATCATCATCAAGGCCGTGAATTATCAATAATAACAATAACCAAACAACAAAATATTTACAGAACAAATGCCTATTTTGAAGCATGTAAGGAATTTATATAAATTATAATGATACAAATAATAATATCTGAATAAAAAAAGAGCGACTTAATGTCGCTCAAAGCATGTCAAAGTTTATGCCTAAACAGAATATCGATGACCGAAGGCTAGTAAGAGAGAGCCTTGGTCATCATGACAGGGATACTTTAGAACTGGTCCTCTTCTGTTGAGCCAGTCAGAGCCGTGACTGATGAGTTGCCACCTTGGATGGTGTTGGTCATCTTGTCGAAGTAGCCTGTACCCACCTCTTGCTGGTGAGCAACGAAGGTGTAGCCTTTCTCTGCCGCCTGGAATTCAGGGCGCTGTACTTTCTCAACGTAGTGGCGCATACCCTCACCTTGTGCGTAGTCATGCGCCAGTTCGAACATGTTGAACCACATATTATGAATACCCGCTAGTGTGATGAACTGGTACTTGTAGCCCATGTCAGATAGCTCTTGCTGGAATTTAGCAATGGTTTCTGCATCCAAGTTCTTCTCCCAGTTGAAAGAAGGAGAACAGTTGTACGCAAGCAGCTGGTCTGGGTATTCAGCGTGAATCGCTTCTGCGAACTTACGCGCTTCTTCCAGACACGGAGTTGCCGTTTCACACCAGATAAGGTCAGCGTATGGTGCGTAAGCTAGGCCGCGAGAGATAGCTTGGTCAATACCTGCACGTACACGGTAGAACCCTTCTTGAGTACGCTCACCGACAATGAAGTCTTTATCGTACGGATCGCAGTCCGAAGTCAGTAGGTCTGCCGCGTTTGCATCCGTACGAGCAATAACCAGTGTAGTGGTGCCTGCTACGTCAGCTGCTAGACGTGCAGCAACTAACTTCTGCACTGCTTCTTGAGTCGGAACCAGAACCTTACCGCCCATGTGACCACATTTCTTCACGGATGCTAGCTGATCTTCAAAGTGAACACCTGCCGCACCTGCGTCAATCATCGACTTCATTAGCTCGTAAGCATTGAGCACACCACCAAAACCGGCTTCGGCGTCTGCAACAATTGGTAGGAAGTAATCGATACCGCCTTCATCTGCAGGAGACTTACCGCTTGACCATTGAATCTGGTCTGCGCGGCGGAATGAGTTGTTAATGCGCTTAACCACAGAAGGTACTGAGTCAACTGGGTAAAGTGACTGGTCAGGGTACATGGTCGATGCAGTATTGTTGTCAGCCGCTACCTGCCAACCCGATAGGTAAATCGCTTCAATACCCGCTTTCGCTTGCTGCACCGCTTGACCACCTGTCAGTGCACCCAAACAGTTTACGTAGCCTTTCTTAGCATCGCCGTTGACCAAAGACCACAGTTTGTCCGCACCGCGCTGTGCGATTGTGTTGGCTGGCACCATCGAACCGCGCAGTTCTACGACTTCTTCTGCTGTATATGGACGCTTTACATTTTTCCAGCGTGGGTTAGTTGCCCAGTCTTTTTCAAGAGCTTCGATTTGTTGGCGGCGAGTTAAATTAGTCATCGGTCTATCCCTCTTTTGATGTGCGCTGCTATTTGTTGACAATACGGGCGCTGTTTTTATTTTTCTCTGGCGGTACATCCTTCTCCGCCTCGAAATGTTCACGTTACTGATGTTGTTATTGATTCATTAGTCCAAGTAGTCATAACCTGGAATAGTTAAAAAGTTCGTGAGTTCGTCGCTGGTGGTCAATTTGGTCATCAGTTCAGCCGCTTCTTCAAAACGACCCGACTGATAACGCTCATCTCCAACTTCTTTTTTCACGACGTCAATTTCTTCACTAAGGTACTGCTCAAACAAGGCTTTGGTTACCACCTGACCATTGTCGAGCGCTTTTCCATGCTGAATCCATTGCCAGATCGACGCTCGGGAAATTTCTGCTGTTGCGGCGTCTTCCATCAAGCCGTAGATAGGGACACAGCCATTGCCAGAGATCCAAGCTTCAATGTACTGAAGTGCCACTCGAATATTGTGGCGCATGCCCTGCTCTGTTCGTTCTCCTTGGCAAGGCGCGAGCAGATCATTGGCAGTAATTGGCGCATCGTCTGAACGAGAAACATCAAGTTGATTGGTTCTCTCACCCAGAACACTGCCAAACACTTCCATTGCTGTATTGGCCAATCCAGGGTGAGCTACCCAAGTACCGTCATGGCCGTTATTTGCTTCCAGTGATTTATCGTTTTGAATTTTGTCGAGAACCTTTTGATTCTCCTGTGGATCTTTTGCTGGAATGAATGCTGCCATTCCCCCCATTGCAAATGCACCACGACGATGACAAGTACGGATAAGTAAACGCGAATAGGCATTGAGGAACGGCTTATCCATGGTCACAACCTGACGGTCCGGAAGGACACGATCTGGGTGCTTTTTCAGTGTTTTGATGTAGCTAAAGATGTAATCCCAGCGACCGCAGTTAAGGCCAACAATATGCTCTTTAAGCGAAAATAGGATCTCATCCATTTCAAATACGGCTGGCAGTGTTTCAATCAGCACGGTGGCTTTGATAGTGCCTGTGTCTAGGCCAAAGTAATCCTCAGTAAAATGGAACACTTTGCTCCACCACTGCGCTTCTTTATACGATTGCAGTTTTGGTAGGTAGAAGTAAGGGCCGCTGCCCTTTTTCATTAGCGCTTTGTAGTTATTGTAAAAATAAAGCGCAAAGTCGAATAAAGCTCCCGGAATGATCTCACCATTAAACGTCACGTGTTTTTCTTTTAGGTGTAAGCCACGCACTCGGCAGATCAAAACCGCTGGATCATCCTTCAACTCATATTGCTTACCATTAACCGGGTTGGTGTAACTGATGTTGCCCTCTACCGCGTCACGCAGGTTGATTTGACCATCTAACACCTTATCCCATGCGGGGGACATCGAGTCTTCAAAGTCCGCCATGAACACTTTCACGTTCGCATTCAGCGCATTAATCACCATTTTACGGTCAGTAGGACCAGTGATTTCTACGCGGCGGTCTTGCAGATCTTGAGGGATCCCGAGAATTTTCCAGCTACCTTCTCTGATATCTTGTGTATCTTCGAGAAAGTCTGGCAGCTCCCCAGCATCGATACGTGCTTGCTTTTCTTCACGTTGAGAAAGCAAGGTATCGGTCTGGCTGGCAAACTGAGCACACAGAAGAGATAAAAAGGTTTGGGCTTCAACAGGGAAAATCGCCTGATGTTCTGGTGAAAGGGTACCAGTCACTTCAAGCATGCCTTCTTGGTGTAAGGTTTCTTGGGCTTCGGCTGTTGTTTTTTCTCTATCTGGTGTGTTGGCAAGCATATTCTCTTCCTTTAACGCTCCGATACAACGATGACTGTTCTGGGTTGTATCAGTGGTTGCTCTAATTTTCGAAGAGTTACATTTGTAACTATAAAACAACAATCAAACATCCTAATTGATCACTGCTTTCTTCGTTTATTTTGTCTTGTGAGCTCTACCTTGGCTAACTTGGTTTGCCTTTTCAATCTAGACATAAGTCTTACAGAGCCTTCATTTAAACTACACCAACATACGGTAGAGCAAAAGTCCTAAAGTAGCCTATCGACTAAATTCAAAGTTTTATTCCGCTGCCCATAAGTTGTTGATTTTGATCACCAAAATGTAACTAGTTACGTAATTTAATTACAGTAAAATTAGAGCTGTAAAACCGTTTCAAACACGCGTTTAACTTACGAGTAAATCAGGCATCGCTTTATCAGACAGGGGATTTCGTGGCTATTACGGAGGCGGGTCAAACAGAGTGTTTTTAGTGAGCTGTAAAATTGACACTGTGAAATTTCACAATTTAATGAAAGCTTCATCAAGATTTCTTTGTAAAATTTTACAAGTTAAAGTTCACCAACAGAATAAAATGCTAAAAAGCACACTAAAACTAGTGTGCTTTTGGAAGGTATCATCGAGATTTGGTCTAATACTTATCGCTAAAGCAGCTCTGACACGACTTGTGCCAGTTGATTAAAAGTATTCACTCTTGAAGAACTAGGGCGCCAAACTAGCCCAATATGGCGGTGTGCTTGCTGCCCAGGAGCATCAACAACCACTAAGTTCTGGTTATCAATCAACCCGTGATCGATTGCCATCTGGGGGATAAAGGTGGTTCCTAACCCATTGGCAACCATCTGAACTAAGGTATGTAAACTGGTTGCTGAGAATGGGTTAATCTTCTCTTTCTTAGTCAACTGGCAGGCAGAAACAGCATGCTCTGTTAAGCAGTGTTCTTTTTCCAGTAAGAACACAAACTCATCAGGCAGGTCATCGTACTTAATCGGGGTCTGGATCGCGTCGGCCTGATTACGGCTGATGATCATCCGAAATGGATCATTACCGACGATTTTGCTTTCCATGCCATCTATATCAACTGGCAAAGCTAAGATAAGTACATCTAATTCACCGTGGCGCAGCGCCGCCAGTAAATTAGTTGTGGTGTCTTCTCTTAGCAGTAAATTCAGTAAAGGGAAGCGCTGGTTCACTTCCTGCACCAAATCACAGAGTAAAAAAGGCGCAATGGTTGGAATACAGCCAACACGCAATTGCCCTTCCATTTCATCTCCCTGACAAAGACGACCAAGTTCCACCAGATCTTGTCCTTTTGCCAGAAGTTCACGCCCTTGTTGGACAACTTGCTCTCCCGCCAGTGTAAACACTAATGGGCTTTTCTTATCTTTCTTCTCATAAAGAGGGCAACCAATCAGCTCTTCGAGGTTTTGAATACCTTTACTGAGCGTTGACTGACTCACGAAGCACCGTTCCGCCGCCTCACTAAAGTGGCGTGTTTCGTGAAGGGTTATCAAATAATGTAATTGCTTGAGGCTAGGCCACTTATTCATAATTCTATATGTAACTACAGCTCATCCAGTGATCAAGATAATGGTTTAGCATTATCGCTTTTTTCGATTAACTCAATCTATTTATTTCGCTTTTTTCCATACTACAATCTGTACTATAGTTTGTCGCGTACAAACACGGACCAAACCAAAAACGAATCAATTGGTTTGGAACTAACCATATATTTTAGGAGCAAAAAAATGGTACTAGTAGGTCGTCAAGCCCCAGATTTTACTGCTGCAGCTGTTCTAGGTAACGGTGAGATCGTTGATAACTTCAACTTTGCAGAGTTCACTAAAGGTAAGAAAGCGGTTGTTTTCTTCTACCCACTAGATTTCACTTTCGTTTGCCCATCTGAGCTAATCGCTTTCGACAACCGTCTAGCTGATTTCCAAGCTAAAGGTGTTGAAGTAATCGGTGTTTCTATCGATTCTCAGTTCTCTCACAACGCATGGCGTAACACTGCTATCGAAGATGGCGGTATCGGTCAAGTTAAGTACCCACTAGTTGCTGACGTTAAGCACGAAATCTGTAAAGCATACGACGTTGAGCACCCAGAAGCAGGCGTTGCTTTCCGTGGTTCTTTCCTAATCGACGAAGAAGGCGTTGTACGTCACCAAGTTGTTAACGACCTACCACTAGGCCGTAACATCGACGAAATGCTACGCATGGTTGACGCTCTAAACTTCCACCAGAAGAACGGTGAAGTATGTCCTGCACAGTGGGAAGAAGGTAAAGCAGGTATGGACGCATCTCCAAAAGGTGTTGCCGCTTTCCTATCTGAGCACGCAGCAGACCTAAGCAAGTAATTTTGCTTTCGCACCCAAGCTCAACGGGTGTTTTGGTTGGACAATATAAAGCTAAAAAGCAAACGCCAATCAGTTTAAAGTAAAGTCTTATTTAAAGAGCCCGAAACTCAGTTTCGGGCTCTTTTTATTTCGCTTTCACACTCAATGAACATTATCATCCCACAACTTCTCTATATAGATAAAAAGACAAGGTATCGCTAAAGAGACAAAACGTATCGACCTACAGACTTTATCTGTTTCCGCTCTTTAAAGTCGAAAAAGCTCTCTTTATGATGAACTCAACTGATTTGGAGGAAGAGTTCACTCTTCCTGACTGACGATTACTACACGGAGATTCAACATGGCTTACTTTTCTCTAGCCTTCGGTACGGCAACCAAAAACCGCGATGGAAAAATAATTGAAGCATTTTTCCCAAACCCAGTTCTTAACCCGTCGGACGCACTAGTAGACGCTGTCGCAAAAGTAGCGGGTTACGAGCAAGGCAACCAAGCGATCGAAATCTCTGCGGCACAAAGTGCAGAACTTGCTGGTGCATTCGAAGCAAACGGTGATGCTGCAAACGCCTCATTCGCAGCTAAAGCAGCAGAGTCTTCACAACCGCTGGTGCTAGTTATTCTAGCAACTGATGAGAAGCCAGCTTCTGTAGCTGAAGGCTTCCTTAAGCTACAACTGATCTCTAACCGCCTAGTTCAACCTCATGGTACTGTGCTTGACGGTATCTTCGGTCTACTGCACAACATTGCTTGGACCAACGAAGGCCCTATCGATCTGCCAGAGCTGGCTGAACGCCAAATTGAAGCACGCCTAGCAGGCCGCAACCTTTCTGTCGATTGTGTCGACAAATTCCCTAAAATGGTCGATTACGTGGTGCCTGCTGGTGTTCGTATCGCTGATACTTCACGCGTTCGACTTGGCGCTCATGTTGGCGAAGGCACAACCGTTATGCATGAAGGCTTCATCAACTTCAACGCGGGTACAACTGGTGTGAGCATGGTTGAAGGCCGTATATCTGCTGGCGTTGTAGTTGGTAACGGCTCTGATATCGGTGGTGGTGCTTCAATCATGGGTACGCTATCTGGTGGTGGTTCAGTTGTCGTTTCTATCGGTGAAAGTTCACTGCTAGGCGCAAACGCAGGCCTTGGTTTCCCACTGGGCGATCGTTGTACTGTTGAGTCTGGTCTGTATGTCACTGCGGGTGCTAAGGTTCGTATGCTGGATTCAGAAGGCAACGAAGTGGAAGTGGTGAAAGCACGCGACCTAGCTGGCGTGTCTGACTTGCTGTTCCGTCGCAACTCAGTGACTGGTCAGATTGAATGTCTGGCGAACAAAACTGCAGTAGAGCTGAACTCTGAGCTACACAGCAATAACTAAGCAGGTAGCTGAACAGAAGAAGGGTTGATGTGTATGCATCAACCCTTTTTATTTTTCTGCTAAGTGAATCGACCAGCACGCGAATGCAGCCGTTACCTACTTAACCGGGATGACCATCAACTCTCGCTTTTAGCAACATAGGGCCAAACTTAATCACATACAGAGTAAACGCCAGCACCCACAACAACCCGCTGATATCGATCATCAACATCATTTGGGCTGGCCACAGAACTACACCAACACTACGAACTAACGCAGCTGCCGTCAGCATAGCGAATGCTAACGCCATATTTGGCCCCTGATAAATTGCTCGCCCAGTATGCCCCATGGTTACACGAGCTATCATCGCCAGTATCAAACCACCGAGCGCTCCAATCGCAAACAGATGCAACATATTGTGGCCCGCAAATGGGTTATCGAGTAACCCTCTCAATAATAGGCTGACCGGAATACACAAGTAAGCTAAATGTAGTGCCCATACCAGCGGCTCTTTAACGGTGCGCCACGGCTGCCATCTAATCACACGTACTAAATGTGCTAAACCGGAAATGACCATCAGAGAAGGCCCAAGCTGAGCAAAAGTGACAGGGAAAAAGCTCAGAATAAATAAACTGACCAGCGGTAGGTTTGCCGTCCATTCTAGCCAAGTCATCGGCTGTGGTTTATCAAAATTAAATCGCCGAGCTGTGAAGAATGGGATCACTCGCCCGCCCATCACCGACAGTAAAATCGTAAACCACCACAACATTGCCTGCCAGACCGCTGAAGAAGGAAACGGCGGCATCCCCTTAATGGTCGCGTAGCTGGCAAAGTTCGCCGCAATCGCCAAAACAAACAAGGGCACAAAGAACAGATTTTTCCACCCTTTGGCTTTGATCACTCGACTGCCAACTTCATAAGCAGCAAAAGCGATAAACAGAGCCTCTATCGATGAAATCAACCACAAAGGCGTAGGTGTCCAGAACAGCACACGCGGAAGCAACCACAAGCCAACCAGTAGCGCCAATCTATGGTGCTTGGTGCCATTGATTCCCGTCCAGTTTTGGACTGCGGTCAAGACAAACCCCACCACAATCGCCATCGAGAAACCAAACAGCATCTCATGCACATGCCACCACAAAGCAGGTACCTTTAACGCCGCAGGCTGGCCGTTTTGAAACATCCATACCCACAAGGCGATAGCAATAACAGCATAAACGGCCCCAAGCAAAAAGAAGGGCCGGAACCCCAGACGTAAAATCGGCGGAATGGCTTCTTCGACTTTTTTGTCAGTAATATTGAGCACAATGGTCACTCCAAATATTGAATCTAACTATCTAACAGCAATATTCATTCCAGTCTTAAATCAACCATAATTCAACAGATTAAAAATAAAATAGTGTCTTTATGACTCTTTACTAGGGATACAAAAGAAAACGTAGAGGTCATTAAGACACACTTGGTAATTTAAAGGTTTTTGACACGTTTAATGAACCAAAACCACCCCAAAAAATAGAGTTACTAAACTCTAGTTTCTAATATTTTTACTTTAAAACCAAAGAATAAAAACAGAAAATAATAAAAATAAATAACTGATATTAAATAAATTAAATTGAAATAATTCAATTAATCACAGTTAGATCAATTATTGAGTAAGATCACACTCCAAATTCATAGTTACAATAATCCAGTAAATGCATTTCTAATACACTAAAATTTGTTGACCGTTTCCTCCACAATCACCCTCAGATAAAAAACAAGTTCCGCACAGTTCGGAACCAATCGGGGTAAACGAGATGATCACAGATTTAATCAATAAAGAGTTGATTTGCTTAGATCTCCAGGCAACAACCAAACAGGAAGTGTTCGAAGAACTGATCGACCTACTAAGTAGCAACCACCGCATCAGTGACAAAACTCAATTCCTCAACGACATTCTGGCTCGAGAAGATGTTGGTAATACTGGTTTTGAAGACGGCGTCGCACTACCACATGCCAAAAGTGCCGCGGTTTCCAAGCCCGCTGTCGCGATTGGTATTAGCCGCCAAGGGATAGAGTACGGCGCGGAAGACGGTCAGCCGAGTAAACTATTCTTTATGATTGCCTCTCCTGATGGTGGTGCCGATCATCATATCGAGGTGCTGGCTGAACTCTCTTCAAAACTGATCGAAGACGGATTTATCGAGCAATTTATGCAGGCTAGCTCTACTGGAGAGGCATTGGAATTACTGCTCGCCAAACCACGAAGTCAGCAAGATAACCCTGAAACTGATCAAGGCTTTTTAATTGGTGTTACCGGCTGCCCAGCTGGGGTCGCGCACACTTACTTAGCTGCCGAAGCCTTAGAGAAAGGTGCCGCTGAACTTGGCTATAAAATCAAAGTTGAAACCAATGGTTCTATAGGGGTAAAAAACACGCCGAGTGCAGAAGAGATAGCTCAAGCTGATGCTATCATTGTCGCCTGCGATAAACAGGTTGATATGAATCGTTTCACTGGGAAAAAAGTCATCATAACCAACGTCAAAGCCCCAATCAGCGATGCCAAGGGATTGATAGGAAAAGCGCTGCAAGCACCACACTTTACAGCCAAAGAAGAGAGCCAAAGCGTAGAAGCAACAGCTTCGAGTACACGCAGTGATTTATACCGCTACCTGATGAATGGTGTTTCGCACATGATTCCATTTGTGGTCACAGGTGGTCTGCTGATCGCACTTGCACTGGCCATTGGTGGCGAGCCAACATCTGCAGGAATGGCGATTCCTGAAGGCAGCATATGGCAAAAGGTCCTAGATGTCGGTGTGGTTTCATTCACCTTGATGATCCCTATCTTAGCCGGTTATATCGCCTATGCGATTGCAGATCGTCCAGGTCTCGCACCAGGATTAATCGGTGGCTGGATTGCGAACAATGGTTCTTTCTATGGTGCGGAAGCTGGCACAGGCTTTATCGGAGCCATCGTTGCAGGCCTACTGGTTGGCTATTTTGTTAAATGGCTGACGAGCATCAACTACCATAAATTTATTCAGCCATTGGTGCCTATTATGATTGCACCAATCCTAGGCTCTTTGTTTATCTCCAGCCTGTTCATCTTCGTCATTGGTGCCCCCATTGCAAGCTTAATGGACGGCCTGAATGCGATGTTAGTCAGCATGAGTACCGGCAGTGTGATTCTGTTGGGAATTGTCTTAGGTGGTATGGCTGGTTTTGATATGGGTGGGCCGTTCAACAAAGTCGCATTCTTGTTCTCTGTCGGCATGATCGCCAGTGGTCAGACGCAATTTATGGGCGCTATGGCCTGTGCGATTCCTGTAGCACCTCTTGGTATGGGTCTAGCCACTTTCCTTGGTCGTAAATTCAATCTATTTGAAGAATCAGAAATCGAAGCTGGTAAAGCGGCTGGCGCCATGGGCCTAGTCGGTATTTCAGAAGGCGCAATTCCCTTTGCCGCACAAGACCCAATGTCTGTGATTCCTGCTAACGTGCTTGGCTCTATGGTAGCAGCCGTAATGGCATTCTCATTTGGCATCACCAACAGCGTCGCACACGGTGGTCCGGTTGTCGCACTACTTGGCGCTATGAACCTACCATTGATGGCACTGGTTTGTATGGCGGCAGGTACCGTCGTGACCGCCTTAACCTGTATTTCACTTAAGAAAATGCGTAAAGCGAAAGCACAGCTAGCAACCGCTTAATCATTTAAGCGCCATCCCCCTATTTTGCGCGCTATTCAGACCCCGTTTTTACGGGGTCTTTTCTTTTGTGATAAAAACCTTTAGGTTGTTTGTTGAACACAGAGGGAAAATACATGGCAATTTACATCTTTGGCTACGGCAGTTTAATGAACTCCGCATCGAGACAACTGACAGGAAAAACCGCCCAAGCTTTACCTGCCATCGCTCACGGCTTCAAACGCTACTGGGGTAAAGTGGATGACAGTTATATCCTTTCGCCGCTGGTCGTAAATAAAGGCGAAGGTTTAGTTAATGGCGTATTACTCGAAATCAGCGAAGATGAGCTAAATGAATTTGATGTTCGCGAACGAGGCTACCATCGAGTGGAAGTCCCCCATTCACAGCTTGAGTGCGATAACCCATTTCATGCCAATGATCAGGTTTGGGTGTATATCAAAGACAACCCAGAGCCACCATGTAGCCTGAGCCCTATCATGCAAACCTATGTCGATACCGTATTAGCAGGGTGTCTGGAGATTTCCGAACAATTTGCCAAACAATTTATTCAGCACACCATCGGCTGGCACTTCCCACGAGAAGACGACCGGCATGCACCTAAGTATGGCAACCTCGCCGGCGTAGAAGAACACCATTATCCGGTGATTGATAAACTAATAAAGGGAGCGTAATGCTCCCTTTTCAATTCGGTAATAAAAGCGGTTAGAACTTGTAATCAATACCAGCGTAAAGCGTGCTCATTTCAATATCGAAACCATCGATATCGGCAGCCGAAGAACGGTATCCGGCACTTAGAAGCCAGTTGTTGTTTAATGCATAACCCGCCTCTACACCGTAAGTAAAACCGGTATCTGATGCTGAATCGTTAACCTGATCAGTTTCAATTTCAGCATGGTATGTGCCAAAACCTAATGTGCCACCTAGGTAAAAATCAGACCCCGAAACAAAGTACTTTGGTTTCAGGTTAATTGTAAATGCTGAAATATCAGTACTTCTAACTGTAAGACCAGATACCGCTTGCAGAGGGACGTCCACTAGATCGAACTTACCATAGTTAGAGTATTCACCTTCTAATCCTACGACAAACGCCTCTGTTAACTTAAAGTTGTAGCCAACGGATAAAGCAAGGCTAGTACTTGATACTTCCTCAAGAGACTGCCCCCGGAAGTCACTGTCTAGATCAGTACTAATGATATCTGCGCCTAAATACCAGCCATTTGCAAGGTGACCACGTCCAGCTTGCTGTGTCTCTACGCTTTCCGCACCAACTGCCTGAAATGACACGGCCGCTATTAGAGCCGCTAATAATTGTTTATTCATTCTAATTCCTATTTCTGTATACGGCTTGAGAAAAAGCCAGCGGGTGAATATAGGTATATTGCTAAAAAATAAAACCATCAATATTTCATATGGTGACCCAAATCACATCCACCAAATAAATGATAAGACTGGATTTACTCACAAAGTGTAGATGGCAACTCTTGGCTAAATAATACTCGTCACTGGTTTAAGAACACAGCAACAGACATTTAGAGTTTTTACTTCGCCCTTGGCTTAGTGGAATTACATAACCTCACCACATTTTTGCTCATCAGCTCTTGTTCAGAGTAGTAGGCACTAGGCTTGTCACGGCCTACCGTCGCCTTCCCCTACATTGATTTGAACCATGACAGTTTGTCCGCATTCTGATGACGGACAACTTAAATGCTCTTGCCTGTACGCCTCTCCTGTTTTGAAAAATCAGTGTCAGCGATCGCATCCATAATAAAGCCTAAATAAATCTCACTAAAAAGATAACGTTTACACTAAAGCTTAGATCTTACTATTAAAAGTGGTAAAAATTGTATCTATCACAGTAAGAAATGTCTCAAATTGCTTCACTTTCACAAACAGTGTTTAATGTTCAGGTTCAATCTATGAGGTAAAAAGATGGCAACGATCAAGGACGTAGCAAAAGAAGCGGGCGTTTCTGTCGCAACGGTTTCTCGCGTAATCAACAAATCCCCGAAAGCTAGCCAGTCGTCCATTGACTCCGTCACCAAAGCAATGAAAAAGCTTGGCTATCGTCCCAATGCTGCTGCACGCGCATTAGTCAGTCAAAGTACCAATACCATGGGTGTGCTGGTTAGTGATGTCTCCGATCCGTTTTTTGGCACTTTAGTTAAAGCCGTCGACACTGTTGCTCATGAACATGGTAAACATATTTTGATTGGCAATGGTTATCACGACGCGGAGCAAGAGCGAAAAGCGATCGAGCTTCTGATTAACAATCGCTGTGATGCCCTCGTCATCCATGCTAAAGGCCTGTCCGATGAAGAATTGATTGGCTACGCCAAAGAAGTCAAAGGTATGGTCATCATCAATCGTCATATACCTCAGTTGGCGGAACGTTGTATCTCGCTCGACAACCATAAAGGGGCTTACCTAGCAACGGAATACTTGATTCGTCACGGTCATACCAAGATTGCCTGTGTTGCCTCTAACCATGCCATCGAAGACTCACAGCAACGCATTGAAGGATACCTTGCTGCATTGAGAGATCATGATATTGAGTTGCCAACCAGCTATATCGAATACGGAGAGCCGAATAACGATGGTGGTGAAGTTGCCATGACCAATTTGCTGACTAAGTCACTAGAAATCAGTGGGATAATCGCTTACAACGATTACATGGCAGCAGGTGCACTATCGGTTCTTGATGCAAATGGTATTCAAGTACCGCAGCAGGTGTCGATGATGGGCTTCGATGATGGCTTAATTGCGCGCTATGTACATCCTCACCTCACAACTGTACGTTACCCGATTCAAATGATGGCCGATAAAGCCGCTCGTCTTGCATTGTCTTTGGCGAGTCAAGACCCTTTAGAGAGTGGCACAATGATCTTCTCACCTACTGTAGTGCGAAGAAACTCGGTAGAGAAAGCCACCTAACAGGCTAAATAAAACCATTAGCCGCATCATACAAAAAACAAATTGCATACGCATAATCTATACTTTGTCTGGGCAATGGTGCCATCATTGTGTGCAGGCTAACCAAGATGACAAAAAAAACACCTATCAATACTCTACCTACTTACTTATGCCTTTTTGTCAGTTATTTTTTGCTCGCCATGTTTTCTCTTGTGCTCAGTCGTGGAGAAGGCGCTTTGGCAACGGTTTGGTATCCAAACATTGTTGCAGGATTTATTATTGCTCAGTTGCCAGTAAGAACATGGCTGGCGTGCCTTGTTATCACCCTAGTCGCTAATGTCGCCGCCGATTACCCCTTTAGCAACAGCTTAGTCTCATCACTTATATTTGTTCCCGCCAATATGTGTGAGGTGTTCTTGATTGCTTGGATGATCAGGCAATCAAAAGATATGGCTCACAGCCTAAAAAACTTGTCAGCATTCATAAGATGCCTTACTTCCACCTGTATAGTCCCTGCTTTTTTTGCTTCATTATTCGGTGCGATATCCTTGAGTATTCGTTATGAACAATCCGTGATGGAGTATTGGCATGTTTGGATCTTGGGAAGCATGGTCGGTGCCATCACTTTTTTCCCTTTATGCTTGCTCTTGTTATCTAAGGCCACGATTAATTCATGGCGTGAACTCTTAGAGCCAAAGGAATTAGCCATTATAGGGCTCAGTATCTTTGTCACCTATGGTAGTTTTATGTTCCTACCATACCCATACGCTTACCTTTGTGCTTTCTTATCTTTCGCCGCTATCTTTTCTCGCTTCTCTACACTCAGCGTTGCAATCGCTCTCACTGGCGTACTCACGACCTATATCACCTCCAATGGCGTCTATCACCCCATTACTCACGACTATGACAATAAAGCCTTCTTCTTTTACGTGCCGATGTTATTGACATTTATTACCCCTAGTTTTCTCTCAGTCAGTGTTGAAGTGACTCAACACGCGAATGCATTATTGAAACAAGCCAAGCAAAGTTACATTAATTTGTATGAAAAAACGCCTTCCGCTATGCATTCCATCGGGCATGATGGAAAACTGGTGTCCGTCAGTGACGAATGGCTAAAGTTGTTAGGCTACGAAAGACATGAAGTGATTGGGCGGCCCTCAACGGATTTTTTAACAGAGGCCAGTGCAAAACTTGCAAGAGAAGTCATTCTGCCGATTTTTTTTAAGACTGGGAAAATTTCGAACATTCACTACCAGATGATATGCAAATCAGGAGACGTTATTGATGTCGAGTTATCCGGCTTTTTAGAAAAAGGGAATGAAGAAACGTCTGATCGATCCATGGCGGTCTTGAAAGATAAAACCAAGGAATACGCTCTGGCTCGCTCATTGGCAAAAGAAAAAGAACTGTTGGAAGTCACGCTGACTTCGATCGGCGATGGTGTGATCACCACAGATATCAACCAGAAAATCACCTTCATTAACCCTGTAGCTTCAGCGATCTTAGACATCAACGCAGACCTTGTGAAAGGTCGTCAGTTTATGAATACCATTTTTATGATCAATGAAAAAACAGGGACATACCTAGAAAACCCGTTAAGCAAAGTGCTAAGAAACCACATCACTTTTGCTTTACCTGAGACCACTGCACTCAAAAATATGAGTGGCTCCGTTTTTTCGATTCAGGGCTCAGTGACGCCCATTACTGACCATCAAGGCAACTTACACGGCTCAGTCATGATCTTTCAAGATGTCACCGAAGCAAGAACCCTATCACAGAAGCTCTCATATCTTGCTCAGCATGATGCGCTCACGGAACTGCCTAATCGACTGCTTTTGACTGATAGAATCTCCATTGCTTGCCTGAATTACCAACGAAAGAAAGTGGGCTTTACTCTTCTTTACATCGATTTAGACAACTTTAAAACCATTAACGATTCTCTTGGGCACCATGCGGGAGATGAGCTGTTAAAGATAGTGGCAAAAAGGCTAGACGATTTCACAAGAAAAGTGGATACCGTTTCTCGTGTCGGTGGTGACGAGTTTGTGGTTTTGCTTGATGCTTTTACCTCCAAGCGAGATGTGGCGACTTTTACCTCAAAACTGATTGAAGAAATCGCTCATCCCATCTTACTTGAAGGTCAAAACGTTCAAATGACACCCAGCATTGGTATTACCCTGTGTCCTGAAGACGGAAGCGATGTGGAATCGCTGCTAAAACGGGCAGATTTTGCAATGTACAGAGCCAAAGAAAATGGCAGAAACCGTTTTCAATTCTATTGTTCCGATATTGAGCGAGATGTGGAGAACAAAATTGAAAGCGAGAAGAAACTGCGTCTTGGGCTTACAAATAAAGAGTTCTACCTTCATTTTCAACCTATTGTGACCAGTATTGATTATCAGATTCTCTATTGGGAAGCGCTGTGCCGTTGGAATCATGGAGGGGATGATATTCCGCCATCGGACTTCATTCCGCAACTAGAAGAGATGGGGTTAATCAACGAGTTAGGGATGGAAACCTTAAGCCAAGCTTGCGACTTTATAAAACAAGTCAGCTATGCAAACCATGATGCAAGGCTGTCGGTTAATATCAGCGCCGCCCAATTGTTAGATAAAAAATTTGGCGACAAAGTAAAGCAATTATTAAAAGAAAAAGGCGTTGCCGCTTCCAGCTTTATCTTTGAAATTACGGAGTCCGTCTTAATGGAAAACTGGCAACAAAACCTATCAGTTCTCAACAAGCTAAAACAGCAAGGTATTTTACTTGCTGTAGATGACTTTGGCACAGGTTACTCGAGCCTAAGCTACTTAAAACGCTTCCCCATCGATATCGTGAAAATTGATAAAGAGTTTGTTCGTGATTTAGCCGTTGATTCCCAAGACAACGTTTTTGTCAATGCCATCATCACTATGGCAGAAACGCTTGGAATGACCACCGTTGCTGAAGGCGTTGAAACTCAAGAGCAAGCTGATTTATTGAGCAAAATGCACTGCCCAATGCAACAAGGCTATTATTTTGGCAAACCGCAAAGTCAAGATTTTTGGTTAGCCCAAAACACACCGGCACTCAATGTTATCGATTTTCGGCAGAAATAAGATGACCTAAGCTACTGTAATTAATGTGATATGGCCTTGTTTTTGGCCATCATAACTTCATGCTCTTTACCACTCCTTTCATCTCATCGTTTCTTCCAAAACACATCAGCCCTCTCAACTTGAGAGGGCGATGATATCAAAAAGCGATCAGTTCAAGACTTGGTTTGCTTTAAGTGGTGCAACCTCAACTCCTTCTGCAAATTCACCACGTTGGAGTTTCTCACGCAAAATCGCATGTTGGTCTTCCGTAAAAGTATAGCGAGACATAATAAAGATACGTACCAAAGCCCCCAGAGCAGGCAGCAGTGCGATACAGAAGAACATACCATTTAATGCGGTTTCAGTTTGATCTGCATTGGGTACATAGCCGATCGCTGTAAGAATCAACCCTGTTAGCCCCCCAGCAACCGCCACAGAAAGCTTACCTGTGAAAGTTTGCCCAGAGAAAGTGATCGCAGCAGTGCGTTTACCACTGTGGTAATAAGAGTATTCAACAGTATCGGCAATCATGGCTGAGATGAGTGGATTGGTCATCATAAATATGCCCGTGATCACTGCAAGCCATGCCATCACAGCCGTTGGGTTGTCGTAACCCGTGAGGTAGAAACCGATACGAGCAATGATCTCTAACACACATAGAGCAATAAAGATGTCTCTCTTTTTGAAACGTTTCGTTAATACAGGAGTTGCCAAACACGCAATGGCGCTGACCAAAGTAATGGTACCAATCAAGGAAACTAACCCAGCGTCTCCCATGTTGTAGGTGAAGAAGAAAATGTACAAACCATTGACGAGGTTAAAAAATACATTCATAAAGAAGGCTGCCAAAATGAAAAACAGAGGCTTATTTTTGCGTACAGCTTGAAAGGTTTGCTTCAACGTGACTTTTTCACAACTCGCAGTCGAAATACGCTCTTTAGTGTTGTAAAAACCATTAAGCATAAACAACAACCCTGCAATCATCAGCACAATTACCGCTGGTAAGTAGCCTTGGTCTGCGCGTCCATCAGCAAAGTAGGCACTTAACTTAGGAAAAATGACCAAGGTCGCACCAATACCGGCATTAACCCCTAACATGGCACAGGTTGCCGCTTTAGCGCGCTCTTGGGGTTCATCAGTCATTACAGATGACATGGACCAGAATGGAACATCTGAAATCGTGTATAAAGTGCCCCAAAGGATATAGGTCACACCCGCATAGATAACCTTAGTCGACGTATCTGCATCCATATTGTAAAACGCCGCCACCGTGACCAAAACAATTAGAAATGGCGTAAACAACATATATGGACGGAATTTGCCAAAACGAGATTCCAATGTGTCCATATATCCGGCAATCAGAGGATCGTTGACCGCATCCCACACTCGGGCGATTAAAAAGATGGTACTCGCCGCTATTGGCGAAATACCAAGAATATCGGTATAGAAATATAAGATAAAAGAGCCGACTAAACCAAAGCTAAAGCACTGGCCTACTCCGTAGCCGAAATAAGACATCAGCTCTCTATTATTCAATCTATTTTGTACAGTTGTCATTGTTCACGTCTCGATTGATTTAATTGTAGGTAAGAAACCGACCTATTTCTCAAGGCCGGAGCACTGACAGCTATTCCACTTCTGTGAGTGTTTTAATTAACTGCACTTCACTTGCATCATAAGGCTGGCCTTGCTCGTCAAGGAGGTCATGGAACCATTGACGAGCATAGTTAACGTCGTTACGTTTAATTTCAGGCCAAGGAAGGTGCGTTTGGGTTTTGCCTTTGACTAACCCCCACTGGTAACAACCGATGTTCTTATCTTTAAAAATCGGTAGTTGTTCATGTAAGTAGGATTGTGCATGACGAGCGAGCCACTCAGTGCACATCATCGGACGATTATGCGCCTCTACAACCTCTAATGCTTGGTGAAAAAGGTCAAGTGGTAAGTAAGCGTGAAAGGTAATAATGTCCGATAGCTCAAAGGCACGGCGATCGGTTGGGTGCTCAAAAATAGGTAAGCTACGATCTAGAATACTTGGACAGTGCCACGCTCCAACTGTCAATGGCTGACTAGGATTGATTTCACGCGCCCACTCGAAAGCTTTTTCCATCAGCTCATGACTAAACACTTCCATCTCTTCGTCATAAGCGACCTCACCTGTTGGGGTAAAAATCATTCGATTCGTGGGTTCGTTGTAAAGATCCCAAATAACAATGCGCGGATCTTCTTTGTAGGTCGAGAGAATATCGCGAACATAAGCTTCAACTTCTCCCCACTGCGCTTTGTCCATCACTACATTTCGACCTGGGCTCGCCGCAGCTTGGCTGTTATGCAGATCCGGCACAGGCGCTTTCTGCTCGCCCAAGAATGGGTGATCACCAGAAAACCCACAGTCATCCATAGGTGTTAGCATGACTTTAATGCCGTTACGTTCACAAATATCTAAGAAACGGTCGATGCGTGTATGCAAACCATCACGATCTGCCTGCCACACGATAAAAGGGAGATTGGTACGCAAGGTGTTGTAACCCACTTGCTTCGCCCATTCCAATTCTTCTTCGATAATTTCAGGGGCAAACGTGTCTTCTTGCCACATTTCATTCCAGTTGACTGCTGTCCTTGGTAAGTAATTAAATCCACGCAACCACCCCTGCTGCTTTTGCCACTGCCACGCCTTATCTTCAGACCATCTTTCCATCTTACTCAACCTTCAAAACTAAACTATTAACTAATAATATTAGCTAATATATTTATTAATACCGTTTAGACCATAAGGTAGAAATGAAATTGAGCGGACAATCACAACAATCCGACTTTTAGCACAAGCTTTTGTGATCTTAATCTTTAACAGATGATCAAGATTTAATAATTAGCTAATATCTTTAGCTCACTGAGTTAAGTTGATTTTTAAGATGGCTAGAAAAATTACGATGAGTGACATTGCTGCAGCAGCAGGCGTGTCTCAATCAACCGTATCCTTAGTACTGAACGGTTCAACGTCGGTAAAAATTGCAGACGCGACAAAGCGCAAAGTGATCGACACCGCTGAGTCCCTTGGATACAACAACAAAAAAGTCGCCCATGCCTTAGGTCGACCAAAAAAAATGGCTTTCGTCATCAATGGGCTCACCAGTTATGACCCTTTCATTGATGCCATCAACTCCGCTCGCGAAGAGGCTTGGGCCAATGACTATATTTTAGTGACCTTTAACTACAGCCATGACGCAGTGATGGCAAATAAGATTGAATCTGAAATTAATGGTGGGGATTATGTAGGTTTGGTATATGCGTCAAGTATGACAAGAGAGCTGAAACAACAACGAGTCAACACTTTCCTGCCCACGATATTACTCAACTGTACCAATCAGGCTGATGATCAAATCCCGAGTATACTGCCCGCAGATATGATCGGGGCTTACAAAGCTGTCTCTCATTTAACCGCACAAGGTTATCGCTATATTGCCATGCTCTGCGGTGAAAACTGGATGCAAGCCAGTAAACAACGTACAGAAGGTTACCGCCAAGCTTTAATTGATGCCGATATCATCCCCAATCCGGATTACCTACGTGAAGCAAATTGGTCATTAAAGGAAGCGCACCAACAAACACTGGCATTATTCAATTTAGCTCAACCGCCAGAAGCCATTTTCTGCAGCAGTGATTATATGGCGATGGGATGTTATCAAGCCCTCGCAGAGCTTGGCTTAAAAATCCCAGATGATGTCGCAGTTGTCGGCTACGATAACCAGCAAATCGCATCGGAAAGCTTCCCTGCTTTAACCTCAGTGGAATTACCCTACTCTGAGATGGGTAAACTGGCTATAGAATCTTTAGTGACACAGATGGAAGGTCAGCCTTTGGTTTCGAAACGGCGTAAAGTCGAAGGCGAACTGGTCGTTCGTGCTTCATCAAGCAAATAAAAAAAGGTGGGCTTGCTGCCCACCTAAAGGCTACCTAGAACTCAAACTGATAAACAGTTCGGTGCTGATAGCTTCCCCCAGGAGTTAACACCCCACGGTTAACTCCCCATTCTGGTTTATTTGGCCCATCAGGAAAGAATTGAGTTTCTAATGCAAGGCCGTCATACAATTGATAAGTTTTACTCGCCCCCGGGGTGCCAGCAAGAAAATTACCCGAATAAAACTGCACGGCCGGCTTGGTCGTTTTTATCTTCATCACTACGTCTTTTTCAGGGGCCACCAACTCCGCAGCAATCTCGCTCCCATCAGTCACATCAGACCGAAATACAAACGCATGATCATAACCACCAGCCATTTTCTGATCAGGCTCAGTTAAGAATTCACAACCAATCTTCTTGGATTGAGTAAAGTCAAAACTAGTTCCCTCGACAGCTTGGATTTCCCCTGTAGGAATCAAGCCACTGTCAGTAGGCAGATAAGCGTTGGCATTCAACTTAAGGTGATGATCTAAACTCTTAAACGCACTCGCCTCTCCCGCCAAATTAAAATAGGCGTGGTTAGTTAAATTCACAGGGCAAGCTTGATCAGTACTGGCAGCATAGGCAATTACCAGCTCGTTATCATCCGTCAAGGTATAGGTTACTTTTACATCAAGATTACCCGGATAGCCTTGATCGCCATCGGGCGAATGCAAGCTGAATACAACATGTTGACCATCGTACTCGGCCACCGCCCAGCGACGTTTATCGAAACCATCTAACCCACCATGTAAGGAATTCTCACCATTGTTGATCCCCAATTGAAAAGACTGCTCATTAATATCAAATTGACCTTTACCAATACGGTTAGCAAATCGACCAACAATCGAGCCAAAATACGCGCTCTGCAGCATGTGCTCTGCCATATTAGGTGAGCGCAATAATACTTCACGTGACTCACCATTGATTGGTAATGTACAGCTCAACCAAGTAGCTCCGATATCCATAAAGACGACACTCATACCGAAGCGGTTGGTTAACTGGATAAGTTGAGCGGGTTTACCATCAAATGAAGGGGCTTGCCCCATTGTCCGCTCTAGTGATTCTAGATAAGTTTGCATTCCAATCCTTATAGTGTCTCAACCAAGCCCGCCCCTTGTTTGGCTTGGCATACATAAATGGACGCTTTCAAGCCTGTTGCAACTTGATATTGCGCTTCAACCGCGGCTTTAACAGGCTCTACCAGTTCAGGAGGCATCACCGCGACAATGCAGCCACCGAAACCACCACCAGTCATACGAACGCCCCCTTGCTCACCGATCACTTGCTTGACGATGTCGACTAAGGTGTCAATCTCTTTGACCGTGATTTCAAAGTCATCACGCATAGATGCATGAGACTGAGCCATCAACTCACCAATACGCTCCATATTGTGATGGCGCAATGCATTGGCAGCTTCAACAGTGCGAGCATTTTCAGTAATCACATGGCGAGCACGTTTAGCCACTACCTCATCAAGCAGAGAAACTTTGTCATTGAACTGTTCAATGCTGACATCACGCAGTGCTTTGACACCAAAAATGCGCGCTGCTTCTTCACACTGCTCACGGCGTGTGTTGTATTCACTATCCACTAATCCACGCTTTTTGTTTGAGTTGATGATCACGACGGACATCTCCTCAGGCATAGAGACCGCCTGTGTTTCTAAGCTACGACAATCGAGCAGTAGTGCGTGATTCTCTTTACCTTCTGCTGAAATCATCTGATCCATAATGCCGCAGTTACATCCAACAAACTCATTCTCAGCCTGTTGACCATTCAGGGCGATTTCAGCCTGAGAGATCTCTAGGTTATAAAGCACCTTGAATGTTTGGCCAATCACCACTTCAAGGGCCGCCGATGAGCTAAGCCCTGTACCTTGAGGTACATTGCCACTGACTGATATATCTGCTCCGCTAAATAGATAGCCACGAGCTCTAAGGCATTTGACCACACCACGGATGTAATTAGCCCACATCTTGTTTTCTTGAAATTCAATCTCTTGTGTGACATCAAATTCATCCACATCATTGCCATAATCAACCGAAATGACGCGCACAATGTTGTCATCACGTTTGGAGGCAGCGACTACGGTTTGGTAGTCAATTGCACAAGGCAACACAAAACCATCATTGTAATCCGTATGTTCACCGATCAAGTTCACTCGTCCGGGGGCTTGAATAATGTGGCTTGGTTGGTACCCCAACACCTGCTCAAAGGAGCTCTTTACTGCTTGAATTAGTTCAGACATGTTTCCATCTCACACTCAAAATAGGTTGTGATGCCCAAGACAAAACTCAGGAATCAATAGATTGGGTAATTATTTCTGCTCTTTGTAGTGAATATCGCTGAGCTCACGCAGGCGCTGTGCCGCCTGCTCGGCGGTTAGGTCGCGCTGACTTTCCGCCAGCATTTCGTAGCCCACCATAAATTTACGCACGCTGGCACTCCGTAATAGAGGTGGATAAAACAAGGCATGTAATTGCCAGTGCTCAATATCCGTTCCCTGTTCAAAGAAAGGCGCGTAGTGCCAGCCCATAGAGTACGGAAAAGAGCACTGGAACAGGTTGTCATAACGACTGGTCAGTTTTTTGATTGCGACAGCAAGATCATCACGTTGCTCACCACTCAGTTCACTCATACGGCGAGTGTGGCTTTTCGGCAGCAACATGGTCTCAAATGGCCAAGCGGCCCAATATGGAACCAGTGCCACCCAATGTTCGGTTTCGACCACAATACGCGAGCCATCTTTTATTTCAGCTTCCACGTAATCGACCAACAGGTTCGAACCTTGATCTTGATAATAAGTCTTTAAGTGATGTTCTTTGCGCTCAATTTCATTGGGTAAAAAGCTGTTGGCCCAAATTTGTCCATGGGGGTGAGGCTGAGAGCAGCCCATAGTTTCACCTTTATTTTCAAACGCCTGAACCCAGATAAATTCTTTGCCCAACTCTTCAATTTGCTCGTTCCAAGTGTCAATAACACCACGAATTTGGCTGACTGGCAGTTCCGGCAAAGTCTTGCTGTGATCTGGGGAAAAACAAATCACACGACTTAAGCCACGCACCCCTTGAGTTTGGAACAGAGGATTATTCGATTCTGGAGCATCTGGTGAATCTGTCATCAGAGCAGCAAAATCATTAGAGAAAACATAGGTGCCTTGATAGTCCGGGTTGATATCCCCCGAGATTCTCTCGTTGGTCGGACAAAGAAAACACTGCTCATCATAACTAGGGTGCTCATCAACTGATGGATTTTCATCTGCCCCACTCCAAGGGCGCTTAGCACGATGAGGGGACACTAATATCCATTGTCCAGTCAGAGGGTTGTAGCGACGATGCGGGTGATCCACAGGGTTAAACTCAATATTCGACATCTCAATTACTCAACTTTAAAATCATTACATGCTCTCTAGAGCTCAAAAATACAGCTTAGCCGTCACGACTCAGGGGAATACCCCTTAGGGTTGTTAGATTGCCAGCGCCACGTATCGGCACTCATCTCTGCAATACTGCGTGTCGCTTTCCAACCCAGTTCGTTTTCCGCTTTTTGAGTACTTGCCCAACATTCAGCGATGTCACCAGGGCGGCGAGGGCACAATTCGTATGGAATAGGTTTGCCACAAGCGTGGCCAAAGGCCTCAACCATTTCCAGCACGCTCGAACCTTTACCTGTCCCTAAGTTATAAATATGTAAGCCCGCTTTCTCACCAACCGATTTCAATGCGGCAATATGACCATCTGCCAGATCCATCACATGAATATAATCGCGAACACCGGTACCATCGGGCGTTGGGTAATCATTGCCAAATACCGATAACTGTTCTCGACGTCCGACCGCCACTTGCGCGATAAAGGGCATCAAGTTATTCGGCATGCCTTGCGGATCTTCCCCCAGAGTGCCCGAAGGGTGTGCACCTACAGGGTTAAAGTAACGCAGTAGTGTGATACTCCAATCAGGCTCAGCACTGAATAAATCAGAGAAACACTTTTCCACCATGAATTTACTGCGGCCATAGGGGTTGGTCGTCGCGCCCGTAGGTGAATCCTCGGTAATTGGAACGACTGCAGGGTCGCCATACACAGTAGCGGATGAGCTAAAGACCATGCTTTTAACCCCTGCTTTTCGCATTGCACGAGCGAGTACCAAAGAACCATTGACGTTATTGTCAAAGTACTCAAGCGGTTTTTGCACCGATTCGCCCACCGCCTTTAAGCCCGCGAAGTGAATCACTGACGTGATTTGATGCTGCTCAAAAATATCATCCAAAAAAGCTGCGTCACGAATATCACCTTGATGGAAACAAGGCTGTTGACCAGTCAATGCTTCAATTCGATGCAGCACTTCCTGTTTTGAGTTACATAAGTTATCGATGATGATCGGTTCAATACCCGCTTCGATCATCTGTATGCAAGTATGACTACCGATATACCCCATTCCACCTGTTACTAGTACTTTCAATGTCGCCTCTCTGTCTCAATTCGCCGTGTTGGATCTCTAGCTCGCTAAAAAGTCTAGCAATCAATCTAGATCGTTTTCCGTGATCCGCCCCTCATTATGTAAACGTTTCCACAAAAAGGTATTTTGAGAGATCATGACAAATGAAAGCAAAACCAAAAGCAAAATCTATAAGCGTTTAACTATCAATAAGATAATCAATCTTCGCTACGCAAAGACCATCAGCAGACACACTGAGGTTTTTACTAAAAATTATTACAACACTCTAAGGGTTGTTTACAACTGAACAAAACAGATGACATCTCAAGGAAACTGGGCATGCCAATGGAACACAACACATAACTACATTACAAGATATTGCGTTTTAATCAGGTGTCTCACTGGCGACTGTTTCCTGAGTCCAGAATGATTATCCAACCTTAAACGTCAAAAAAGAAACCAGACATAGAATTCTGGAAATTGCAGAGAAGCTCGAATACCAAGCCAGCAGATCAAAAAATCCATTCTGTCGAAAAAGCAACAACATCACTTCGTCTCGGTGTATAGCGACAAACAGGACACAGCGACCAATTTTAGGTAAACGTTATCACAAGTGTAGTTTAGTAAAAATTTTACTCACATATTCCCCTGCCATCATACAGCCATTATTTGATAACAACCTCGGCATGAGAGTTTGATCTTTTTCGCCAAGGGGATAACTAAAAAAGGCGCTCAAGAGCGCCCTTACATTCAGTAGGTCATTCACTTAACGACCTTTAGACACGGTATGAGATTCTTTCCCCAAGACCTCGACCTGTACATAACTCACCTGCAAGCCATTCACTACTTTGTGCTTTGCTTGAACGGGTTTGCCATTAACCAGCAAGGTGGAGTGCTCACCATAGAACCACGCTTCCCATGTAAGCGGCTTATGGTTGTTATTTGTCAGTGTCGACTTGTTCGTACCATCATGACGCAGAGCCACTTCATGCTCACCGATAGGCAAATAGTCCACCGCTAGCCAATCAATATCCTCAGTTAGATGAGACGCCGTGATCACATGACTATCTGCCGCATTTGGTTTCACGCCCATGAGCCCCTCAATGGTATTGGCAATAAACGTAAACGAGATCTCTGGATAGTCCCCATTAGTGCCTTGAGTAGGGCGTTCGTGAGGCAAGTCCTTCATGTCCATAATGTACTGCATCCACTTCCATGCTTCCTCATTGCGATTGTATGGAAAGTAGGTCTCTGGAATGTAACTGTAGGCTTCAATGTTGTTTGGTGCATCCGGTGTTGAACCAATTCCATCTCCAAGACTTTGCGCGATAAAGTCTAAATAGCGGTCATTACGCTCACCCGGCTCCGTAATCAACTTCATCGGCATAAACCAACTGTTTTCTTTGCCGAAATCATTCAGTCTCAATCCATCCTTTTGCACGATATTGACGTAGTTATCTAAAGTCTTTTCTGGATCAGCAATACTCCACTGCTGATTAAAGAAGTTTTTCAATTGTTGTGCTTTTTGCTGCCACTCACGAGATGCGCTGTATTCGTCTCTGGCATTGAGCATCGCCGCATAAGCGACGGTTGCTTGATACTGAGAACCAATCCCATCTCCCGCTTCAATCGGGAATTCTCCCCGTTCGTTATAGGTCGCCGACCCTTCAAAGATGCCACCATAACCTTCCGCAATCCCATTCGGATCCTGATCATCATGCAATGAGATATAGTCCGTCATCACTTTAGTGTAAAAGCGCCACAAGTCTTTATCTTCAATATAACGTCGGTCTCCCGTCCACAGATATTGCTCCCAAGCTTTCTCAAGAAATTCAAACTGGGCCGGAACTTCTCGCACAAACCAGTCATCATCTTCGTAATCAATCAAGTGTGGGCTGCCATCAAAGTTGATCGCCCATAGGGTGTACCACTTTCTCGACTCAGTAGAGTGCTTAGCAAAGGTTTTGAACATGGCAAAATTTTCTCGTTCCAGCCCTGCTAGCTTGGCGCCTGCTGACTGATGGAGAAAATCGCGTGAGTAGAAAGCGGTACGGTCAAAATAACCCGCCCAGTAGGAAGGCAAATAATCGGCACTGCCCGTACCATCGTTATTATTTTCATCACGGTTGATCAAGTCGTGCTGCCCTGTCATCACAAACTGACGTGTTTTCTCCATCGCCCAATCAAATGACTCCTGCAACTTGGTATTGGAAGAAGAAACCATCACTTGCTTGGCTTTCACCCGCGCCTGCACTTGCCATTTTTCTACCCGTCCTTTTTCGTCGCTAAGTTCGATGTCTACTGGCTGGGTAAAATCCAATACATCCCCTGGTTCGACTGACGATTGAGAGCCTTGAGAAACACCTAATTGAGTAATGACCACGCTGGACAAGTCACTCGCGTACGGCAATTCAAACTCTATGGTTTTACGTTCTTTGTCGATTATGCTCTCACCCACCTGCCCTTGCGTTTCAAAATCAATAACTTGGTTAAAGTGTGGCGGCTTAGACGTATTGCTTTTTACCAGTTCAACCTGATCAATACTGACACTGCCTGCGTCCGTACCAGTAAAGCGCAGCTTTATCCGTTCGCCTTTCTCAAGCGGAATTTGGTTAACCTTATTGTGTTTATAGTCATGGCTTTTTTTCAGTTTTTTGCTCAAAAAAGGCTCATCAGCAAGGTTAGTCAGTTCTACGCGAGCATCGTTGGATGGGCTAATAGCCTGGACCGATAACTGATAAACGCCAGTTTCAGGTATAGTGACGGTCTGGCTGATGCTATGCCCTGCACCAATGGCGATTCTGCCTCGATATTGGCCATCGAACGCTTGGTCATCTTTGATGTTGGCAAACCAGTAATGCCAACCTAAGCCGTTATCTTCAAAGCCTGAGTTAACGAGGATGTTTTGGCTTTTCGTCGAAGTCAGGATAGCTGTAGAGTGAGGATTCGCAGCCACAATTCCGCTGACCAAAGATCCTAGGATCATGCTGGCAACTACAGTGTGTTTCATCTTGTAAATCTCCCTATTGCAATGGGATAGTAAAAATTAGAGAAGCAGCCCTTCGAGTCAAAGGGCTGAACCCATTACGCCTGAATAGGCTTGGGCTGATGAGAGGAAGGCAGAGCTTCACCGGACTCTTCTTTATCGAGCCCCTCGTATTTTTCCATCAACTGCTGCTGAATCTGCTGCTGATATGACCCATTAAGCTTGTAGTAGCGGAAATACATGATCAGGGCAATCGCGAAGAACAAGCTTGGTAAGCCAATCATGATGCACTGCATACCAAAAATGGTCTCTGGCGTCTGTTCAACATTGGGCACGTAATGCACAACAGTTAAAGCAATACCGATGAAAAACGCAGCAAATGCTGAACCCGCTTTCACAACCAGAGTTTGCACGGCATAAGCAATGCTCTCACAGCGTACCCCTAACTTCACTTCACCGTAATCCACTGTATCTGCCACCATAATGACGTTAAGTACCCAGAACAGCGCAGTACCAATTTGCAGGAAGACACCTGCCGTTGAGATAAGCCATACACTTTGAGTATCGTTCATTCCAATATAGATGAGTACAGCACTACCAATGATTGGGAAGCCAGATGCACAGGCCCAAAGTACACGGCGGGAGAACCACTGAGCTAATTTAGGGAACAAGACAAGAGTAATCAAATTAGCAATACTGGCGTATGCCATATAGTAAGGAAATAAGCTCTCATCACCAATGACATAGGTAAAGTAGTACACAGCAAAAGCTGTAATAATGTTGGCGGCTAAATTGTACGAAAGTGCCATACAAAGCAGACTACTGAGTTGATCATTCTTATAGATCAACGACAACATTTTCTTCAGTGAGACTTTTTTCTCAGGCTGAGCGTTATTAAGCTGAGTGCTTGAATAACGCTCTTTAACATTACGTAGCGTAACAAAAGTGGAAATCAGGAAACAAACGATCAATAGCAAGGTGAACATCTGAAAACCAAAGCCTTTGTTATCATCGCCACCAACATAGTTAATGAATGGCATGGCGATCGCAGCGGTCACTGTCCATGCTAAGCTGGCAAAGAACCTTGGGAAAGGTACTAGCTCTTCACGTTCTCGCTTGTCAATAGTGAGCGTCGGGACCAAGGACCAGAAGGGAATGTCCATTAGGGTGTAGGTCATCCCCCAAAGAATATAGGTGATAGCGGCGTAAGCGATAAGCCATGGACCGTCAATTAAATGAGCACTGAACACCATATACAACACCACAGAGTTGGCTAAAGTGCCAATCAGAATCCAAGGTTTAAATTTCCCCCAGCGACTGCGCGTGTTATTCACAATCCAACCCATGATGGGATCATTCACCGCATCCCAGATCCGAGCTACCAAGAAGATAGTGCCTACAATCCCAGCCGAGATACCGACCACATCTGTGTAGTAAAACATCAGATACATGTAGACAATTGTGATGGCGAAGTCCTTACCATATGCACCAAACCCATAGCTGAGTTTGGTGCTCATCGAAATACTCATGTTTGCTCCTTAACGCTCCCATCACTGGGAGCGTGTATGATTCACGTTATTGAAAGGGATATTCTTATTTTTATTGATAAATCCATTCAGGGAGCCAGCCCTGATGCGCAGTGATTAAGTCATCCACCAGCGCATAGATCTCATCAATCCCTAACACGGCTGCAGTATGTGGATCTAACATCGCTGCATGGTAAATGCGTTCACGATTTTCCGTTAAAATCGCCTCTGTCAGCAAAGTCTGAACATTGATATTGGTCTGCATCAAGGCGGCTAAGTGGCTTGGTAAGCGCCCAGCTTTGGTTGGCTGGATGCCATTCGCATCGACCAAACACGCGACTTCGACACAACACCCTTGCGGCAGGTTATCAATTAAGCCTTCATTTTTAACGTTGCCATAAATCACGCTTGGCGTGCCGGTCCAAATAGAATTCATAATGGTACTCGCGTACTCTTGAGATTCTTTCACCGTGATATTCTCGGCTTGTCTATAGTCATCCAGATCTTGTTTCCACGCGGCAATTTGTTCTATACAACGTTTTGGATACTCATCAATAGGCACTTTGTAACGTTCAATCAGATCTGGTCGATTGGGTTTGATAAAGTAAGGTGTGTATTCGGCAAAATGTTCTGAAGATTCCGTGACAAAATAGCCCAACTTCTTAAACATTTCGTAGCGAACTAAATTGGTACAGCGACCACCATGATGCAGGCCCGGTTTAGGTGCGTCTCCTCGTTCAAAGGCGGCCAACAACTCCGGATAGATATCAACATAATTACCTTGCTCGTCCTTCTTCTCCAAAGTCAGGTAGTAGGCCATATGGTTGATACCGGCACAGGAATAACGCAAGTCAGAGTAATCCAAATCCAGATCGCGAGCTAGCTCTTCCGCCGTCCCCTGCACGGAGTGACACAGGCCGACCTGCTTAATCTCTGGGTACTTTTCGTACATAGCCCAGGTATTCATAGCCATTGGGTTGACATAGTTGAGCATGGTGGCATCCGGGCAGACTTGTGTCATGTCTTCACACACACTCCACAAGTGAGGAATAGTCCGCAATGAACGCATAATTCCGCCTGGCCCTAAGGTGTCAGCGATAGTTTGCTCTAACCCGTGGCGCTTACACACTTCAAAATCTGTCACGGTACAAGGCTCATACCCCCCAATCTGAAATGCGATGACAACAAAGTCAGCGTCTTGCAATGCTTCTTTCTGATTAAGGTGACAAGAGATGGTGCCCGTGGCACCTGCAGAGTTCATCAACTTACTGACGACGAGATGCGATTCTTCAAGGCGAATTTCGTCAATATCCATTAATGCAACGTGTGCATTTCTTAAAGCGGGCTTATGAAAAACATCACCAAGAATGTTTTTGACAAAGATGGTGGAACCGGCACCAATGAAAGTGATTTTTGGACTGTTCATGCTCGTAGGATCCTTATTGCTAGGTCTTAGTTATGAGCTCACATTACTGACTCATCTATAACTAAGTCGTCTCGGTTCAACACATCACTCTCTCAATTCCTAATATTTATCAACCGAGTTAACAAAAACTAACGAAGTAGGATTCTTTTAGGTATTTTCCGGATTAATTGAGCTCTCCAATCCTAATGCGGCCAGCAATAACAGAGAAATGTTAGCTAGGTTCCGTTCTTAAATATGAAATTCGCTATTTTATCAACGTTTGAGCTGCCTCTCTTTTTACCAAACTCTGCTCTGTTACAAACAGCTCACTACCATTTCGTAAGGAGTCAAGATGCCACAATCTGATGACTTATTATCTGTCGCACCGCAAGAGAGATACTCTTCAGAATGTGTCTCTGTTAGCCCTTTATCACTTTACTCTTCTCATGAGAGGATTGACGTAGAACTACGCGCTCCTCATGCCATGCCCGGGTATCACTGGCATGGCCAAATTGAAGTGAACATCCCATTTGGTGACAACGTCGAATACATGATAAATGGTACTCCCATTACGCTACACAATGGCAGTATTGGGTTATTTTGGGCTTCGGTTCCCCACCGCTTAACCAACCCCGGAATAAGCCACAACATGGCAATCATCAACATTCCCGTCCATCACTTTATGTCGTGGCCTTTGAGTCGGGATCTGGTCAATCAACTGACACATGGAGCGGTATTACAGTCTGACTCCTGCTGTTTAATTAGTGAGTTCGAGATAGCTCGTTGGGTGGATGAAAATCAACATCCATCAGAGAGTCGTCAACAACTCGTGACGGATGAGATCGGCCTGATGCTAAAACGAGTATGCCTTGATGGCTGGCAACAACTTTTAACGAGCCGAGCAGACAAAGCGACGAAAAGCGGCACTTCTAAACACTCACAGTTTTATGTCAGCCAAATGCTGGAATACATCGCAACACATCACAACACTCCCCTCACCGCTCAGAAAGTCGCTGATTATGCTGGCTTGCACGCCAATTACGCCATGACCATCTTTCAGCGCACCATGCAAATGACGATAAAGCAGTACATCACGGCCATGCGCATTAACCATGCTCGCGCCTTACTCAGCGACACCGAACGTACCATTCTCGATATTTCTCTGACGGTCGGCTTCAACTCGATCAGCCGCTTTTATGATACCTTTCGCCGTTATATGGAAGTCACACCGACCCAGTATCGTAAGCTCAGTCGCGAAGATCATCGCTGGGGATGGAAGGACGCCAACCCCATCAACCAATTGGAAAAAGGGGCGTGTGATGGAAAGAGGCCGCTAACAATAAGCCGTAATATAGAAAGATAAACAGACAGCGGAGATCTCATTCACCTCTGAGAGAGTTGCTCTACACTTAAGTGTAGGAGCAATAAGACCTTCATTTTAATGAAACCTTTGACTCAGACTTCTCCCCATTCACAATGGCAGCATATCAAAACGACTCTTCATCACGATAGAGTGCTTTATGGGTATGTATTTGTCACAACCCTACTTTTATACGCGCTGTCTTTTTTGCTCGGTAGTGACGCCAAGTTTGACTTCAATCCTTTCATCTACCTCGCGACATTACTCCAAGTCTGCTATGTCTCCTTTTTAGTTTGGGCAAGCATTTACTTTGTCATTCTGCTTTACCGGAAAGCACCACATCCTTTGGTTCACTTTCTCCAAGCCATTAAAGGGTTCTTCCAACCTTTATCTAAAGCCGTCAGTTTTATGTTGTTGGTGTTGGCACTGAACTTGACGTTCTCTAGTTATACCTTTCTAAAACCACTCATTCCCGACATTAACCCCTTTCAATACGATGTGCTTTTCTATCAGATCGACAAGTGGCTTCACTTCGGTTACTCCCCTTGGGAACTGACACACACTATCTTCAGTAGCGCACTTGCAACAAGTCTGCTGAATTTTCTGTACCACCTTTGGTTTCTTCTAATGTGGGGAGCCGTACTGTTTTTCATCGTTCGGCGCGATTTAGCAAAGTTACGGACTCAGTTTCTTATTACGTTTCTGACCAGTTGGCTGCTCATTGGGGGAGTAGGGGCGATTCTTCTTTCTTCTGCTGGGCCTTGCTATCTTCATTTGCTGGATCCAAGCGCATTGCAATATGAGCCATTGATGCAAAAGCTTGAGATGCAACATCAACAACTGATTCAAAGTGGCTGGTTCGGCTTATGGGCATTGAATGTGCAAGACACACTTTGGCAAATGTACTCAAGCGATACACCGGGGATCGGTGGTGGGATCTCTGCAATGCCGAGTATGCATGTGGCCATCGCTGTCGCCATGGCGCTGGCCGCTTATCGATACAACAGGAAATTCGGGGTCGCCATGTGGAGCTATGCGTTAGCCATACAAATTGGCTCAGTCCATCTCGCGTGGCATTACGCCATCGACGGATACCTGAGCTTTATTTTGACAATCGTAATTTGGAAGCTGATTGGGTGGCTACAAAACCGACATCAACAAAGCACTACTTCACAACACGTGTAACGATGCTGCGCAGCCAAATACTTTTCTCCTCATGTTGATTGGCACTAAGAAACAATAGCTTAATGTCGAAGTCTGGGACCTCCAAAGGAGCTGGCACCGCTTTTAATCTATGGTTGTCTATGTCTAATTCAGCAAACCTTTTCGGCACAATACAGAGCATCTTACGCCCAATCAGTAGCCTTCTTATGGTCAAAAAGTGTCTCGATGCCACGCCCACTCTTCGTTCATGGCCCATTTTAGCCAGCGTTTTATCGATCTGGGTGTCCAGTCGACCATCTGGGCTAACTAACGCATGTTCCACAGAAACAAATTGCTCCAATGTGAGAGACTCTTGCTCGTCAAACGGCATAGGGTCAAACAGGCATACATGCTGCTCAGAGTAGAGATAGTGAGATACGAAACGACGATTAGGATTCTCAATACTGCCAATGATGACATCAAGCTGTTCGCTGTCTGCTATGGTTTGGTAGTTGCTCCGGTTAACGTTAAAAAAGCTGATCTGTGAGTGAGGCGATCCCTTCTTTATCGCATCGTATAATCGAGGTGCAAAGAGCTGCTCAGCATAATCCGTCAGTCCGATTTTCCACACCCCTTGATAATTTTCAGCTTCAAAGCCTTTCTTACTCAATAAATCGTTTTTAATGCACGCTAAGAGTTGATCAACAACTGGAGCCATATCATGGGCTCGCTGTGTAGGTTCCATGCATGTCCCTACACGTTCAAATAAAGGATCATCAAATAATGCCCGCATTCTCTGTAGTGTATGACTCATCGCTGACTGACTAATATAACAATCTTGCGCTGCAAGGCTGACACTCTGCTTGTGATATAAGGCTTGGAAAGCTACCAAAAGATTGAGGTCTACCCCCTTCCAGTTAAACTCTTTCACACTCAATCCCATTTGATTCATAGATAATATTAAAACTATTAATTTGAGTCATTTTAGTACATTTCTTAAAGTGTCTGCAGTATTTGTTCTAAGAGTAATCAGACCATGTTGTCTATTTTTAAAACCTTTTTCTGGCTAGGTTGGATAAGCTTTGGCGGTCCGGCAGCTCATATAGGCTACTTTCGTCATACCTTTGTTGAAAAGCTCAATTGGCTCGACGATGAAGAATACGCACAAATTGTCGCATTGAGTCAATTTCTTCCGGGCCCGGGCTCCAGTCAAGTTGGCTTTGCTCTCGGTTACAAACGTGGTGGCTTGAGCGGCGCCTGTTTGGCGTTTCTGGGGTTTACGCTACCATCGGTGCTTATCATGCTGACTCTAGCGCTACTCAGCAGCCAGTTAACTGAGACAACCTTATTCCAAAATATCGTTCATGGCCTGAAGCTTTTAGCAGTGGTTGTCGTCGCGGATGCGACATGGGGAATGTACAAAAACTTCTGTAAAGAAAGAGTCTCGGTAACCCTCTGTTTAGCGACTGCAATTTCCCTTTTACTCTTACCCGGTATTGCAACCCAAGTATTGATTCTGCTTGTTGCCGCACTGATTGGTATGATGTACCTCAGAAAACAAGATCAAACAGTCCCAAAGCGCTTTGAACCATCTGTCCTTCCTCTGGCTCTCTTTGTGGCTTTGCTTGTGGGCTTGCCTTTCATCACCCACATTATGCCAGCCCTCGCGCTCTTCAACGATTTCTTCCAAGCAGGGAGTTTGGTATTTGGCGGCGGCCATGTTGTCTTACCCTTACTACAAAATATGGTGGGAGACCAGATCACTCAAGATGCTTTCCTCACAGGCTACGCTGCTGCTCAAGCCGTACCGGGACCGATGTTTACCTTTGCAACCTACATTGGTTATGAATTGTTACCACAAGCACCAGTGGCAGGCGCATTGATTGCCACTCTGGGGGTATTTTTACCAGGCTTCTTGCTGCTACTTGGCGTGCTAAAAAACTGGCAATCGCTATCGAAAATGCCGAAGGTGTCTGGTGCGGTGAGCGGTGTCAACGCTGCCGTTGTGGGCTTGCTGATCGCTGCTCTCTATCAGCCCGTCTTTACCAGCGCGGTTATGAGCCCTCTGGATATTTCACTAGTTCTGGTTGGCTTTTATCTACTCAAGCAGATGAAACTGCCTATTGTTTGGATGGTCATCTTCTTCATGATTGTGGGTGTAGCTGGCGGATACCTCACTTAAAACCAGCTCACTCGTTTACCAAGTAGGGAGAGAAAACTCTCCCTATGACTATTCTGACGCAGCAAGCCCTTCTGCCGCCTTTTCTTCTCTGACCATAGCCAACGCCCGTTCAAGGTTTTCATTAGCTACCTTGTAATAGGAGGTTTTGCTGTCTATGGCTTGTTGTAAGTAGGGAATGGCTTGGTCAGGCTTACCCTGTAAGATCAGAAAATAACCGACATTGTTGAGAGCTTCCGGTTTGTCCATATGCTTGGAGAATACATTGACGGCACGAGTGATCTCCCCTTTCCCTAAATAAATCAGTGCGAGGTTATTCAATGCTTTCTCGTTACTTGAGTCTTGCTTTAATGCCTGTAATACGAAACGCTGAGCTTTACGATAATCTCCCGACATATAAAAAGAGTAACTGACATTAATCAACGTCTTAATCGAGTCCGGCTTTATACTCAATGCTTGTTTATAAAACGCCTGAGCGAGTTTGTGTTCCGCATCTAAATCCGCAATCACTCCAAGCCCCATATAAGCGTATTCCGGAGAGTATTGGTCAACGTTAAGCTCAATCACTTCCTGAGGCTTAACCAAATCTTTTTCATTCAGTGTTTTATTGCTCTTGAAGCGGATCTGATCCGCGTTAATTGAGCGAAGGAAATAACTCTTACCCAACTCTAAGTCACCCGACTTGCTGTAGATGGTGCCAAGTTGCTCCAACACTTCGATATTATTCGGGTTTTCATTGATTGCGAGTAAGAATGCTTTTTCCGCCAAAGGCAGATTGCCTCTCGACTGATGAATTCGGCCGATATTGTATAGCGTTCTGTCCTTATACTGGCCATTTTCGAAAGATAATGAGCGAATGTATTCGTAGAGGGCCAAGTCACTGTTCCCCGCACTTAACGCCGTATCACCGCGCGTAATCGCTTCTTGCTCCGTTTTTGGTGGCTCATCTGAGGATAACGTATCAATCGGTTTACCTTCGTATAACGAGGTATCGATACCTGGCTCATTGGATGCACAAGCGGTCAAAAACATCATAGACAGAATGAGCATTATAAAATGAAGTCCTTTCATAACTGGTTCCTTAATTACCCGTTACCTAAAGTCGACGTGAACAGCAACATAGATGGACCAATCGCAACAATAAAGAAGCATGGCCAGATAAATAGCAATAATGGGAAAATCATTTTTGTCGGGATTTTCGCTGCAATTTCTTCGACTTCCTGATTTCTTTTATCTCGATAGTCTTCCGTATATTCACGTAATGTTTGCGACAAGCTACCACCGATACGTGAAGCGTGAGCCAACATAGTGACCAAGCCTGCAATTTCAGTCAGACCAGTGCGTTCAATCATGTCTTCAAACGCATCTGACATTTCAATCCCCGCATTGATCTTGACGCATACGGTATCCAATTCATCGGCAAAGTCTGGATGAGAGATAGTGAGTTCGTCAGCGACTCTTCTCAGTGCAGAATTAAAACCTAGCCCAGACTCCGTACATACCACCAGCAAATCCAGCGCATCAGCGATACCGCCACGAATTCTTTTCTGCCGCTTTTCCACTTTGTAGTTGAGCGCCATATTGGGTGCATACAACCCCACCCCTACGCTAATCGCCATTGCTAGATTCAACATCGACATATCAGGAGCGAGGAAATAAAAACCAGCCGCCATCCCAAGGCCAACCACCAAGGACATCCCTTTAAAAGCATAAAAAATGGTGAGTGCGTTGGCATCGTGATATCCCGCATGCATCAGCTTTTGACGAATACTTTCACTCTCTTTCGAGTTAGAAGGCTTCATCATCGGGGCTAACGACTCAAGCGTGTTATCAAACTTGCGTCCTTTTTTCAGTTTGTCGGCACGAGTAGAATCTCTGAGCTGCTCTAACTTGGCTCTCAGTGGTGATTTAGACCCTACAAGCAGCAGAGACAAAGTGAATACTATCAATATGGTCGCAAGAAGAATAAGGCCAAGAAATACCGTTTGTTCATCCAGATTATAAGTGGTGAATTGTTCAAAAATGTTCTCCATGCTACACCTCAAAATTAATGATGTTGCGGATCCATAAAGAACCAAAAAACAAACTGACAACGCCACCGCTTACTAAAGTCATGCCTCTTGGATCAGTGTATAAAGGCTCGACATACCCTGGGTTGATAAAGCTAAGAAAGATAAACAACACAAAGGGAGACAACACCAAAATCCAAGCAGACAGTCGGCTTTCTGCTGACAAAGTTTTAATTTTTCGCTGCAATTTAAACCGAGAACGTAGCACTTTGGATACTTTTTCAAGGTTTTCCGACAGGTTCCCCCCAGTTTCCTTCTGTAATAACACCGCACTGGAAAATGCCAACATGGAAACCGTAGGTGTCCGTTCTGCCATCTGCATGATCGCCATACGCATGTCATAGCCATAATTAAGAAGGTTAAAGGTATTCTTAAACTCAATACCAATCGGGGCTGGCATCTCGTTCCCAACCTCACTGAATGCCTGCGTCACGGGCTGACCGGCTTGCAACATACGCCTCATAATATCTAGAGCTTCAGGGAGTTGCTCCTCAAACGCAGCGAGTCGATCTGAAATCTTCTTGTTGAGCCAAAAGTAAAGACACACCCAAACCCCCACAATTGCCGCAGCACCAACGTAAATGGGCTGACCAATTAACAAGACGATAAAAAAAGCACACACCGACAAAATCGACGTCACCATTAAGGTTTGAGCTAAACTCCAGTCATAGCCTGAAAGCTCAATCATCTTCTTAAGCGAGGAAAACACTTCGACTTTAACGAGCTTTCTATCAAGTGGGGTCAAACTCTTGAGATAGTGCTCCTGAAGTAAGGAACGTGCTTCTTCATCCAGCTTTGACTGCGATTCCCTCAGTCGGTCTGAAAGTTCCTTATGTTTCGCCTTACTCCCCGCAGCGGGAAGGATCAGTGCCTGCGATATGAAAACAACCGCAAAGAATAATAGTATGAAAAATAACGTGGCATCCTGCGTCATGACTCCCCTCCTTATGAGTAAGACTCATTAAAAATATCAAACGGCAAGTGCATCCCTTTTTTAGCCAATTGGTCATGGCATTGAGGAACAACGCCAGTGGCCGTAAAGTAACCAATGACGTTGCCTTCTTCGTCCATCCCTTTTCGCTGGAACTTAAAGATTTCAGACATGGTAATAATCTCGCCTTCCATGCCATTGATTTCACAAATACTGACCATACGACGTTTACCATCCTCCTGACGCTCCATTTGAACGACAAGGTGAATCGCAGAAGCAATCTGAGATCTGAGGTTCTTGGCGGACATATTCCAGCCTGCCATCGCAAACATATTTTCAACCCGAGAAAGGGCATCGCGAGGGGTGTTAGCGTGAATGGTTGCCAAAGAGCCATCGTGACCAGTATTCATGGCCGCTAGCATGTCTACCGCTTCCGCTCCCCGCACCTCCCCAAGCACAATTCTATCTGGTCTCATACGTAAGGAGTTTTTTACCAAATCTCGCTGAGTAATCTCACCTTTACCTTCTAGGTTGGCAGGTCGCGTTTCTAACCGCACCACATGTGGCTGTTGAAGCTGTAGCTCAGCGGAATCTTCAATAGTCACAATACGGTCATCAGATGGAATGAAATTAGAGAAGATGTTTAGTGTGGTGGTTTTTCCTGAACCGGTACCACCTGAGATGAGTACATTCATCGCCCCTCGGACAGCGGCTTCGACAAATTTGGCCATTTCCGGTGATAGAGAATTAAAGTTCAGCAGGTTGTCCATATTGAGCTTTTCCACCGCAAAGCGGCGTATGGAGACGGATGAACCGTCAAGCGCTAATGGCGGGATAATGGCATTCACACGAGAGCCATCAATTAAACGAGCATCGACCATAGGGGAAGCTTCATCGATACGTCGACCAACCTGACTGACTACTCGGTCAATGATGTTTCTCAAATGACGCTCATCGAGAAACGTATAGGGCGTTAACTCAAGCTTACCCCTTCGTTCAACAAAGACATGTTTAGGGCCATTGACCAAAATATCGGAAACGGTTGGATCCTTGAGCAGTGGCTCCAAAGGACCCAAACCAAACACCTCATCTTCAATTTGCTGTATCACACGCTTACGGCCTTCGGCACTTAAAGCATGCGTTTGATCGTCCGCCATTAACTGAACAATGGCATCGTGGAGCTCTCTTCTGGCTCTGTCTTTTTCAAGGCTTGCCAATAGTCCTAAGTCGAGAGTTTCAAGCAACCTTTGATGATAATAGTGCTTAACCGCTAATTCTTGCTCAAGTTGCTTCTTCGCCTCTTCAACAGCATGTTCTTTCGCTTCAGCTTCTAACTTTCGTCTTTCTTGAAAGGTTTCGGCCACTTCCGTATTTACCTGAACGTCTACAGTGACCGTTGGGGTAAGTTCTTGTTGCAGTGGTTTCTGCGTTTCTTCTGCTTCGGCAACTTTTTGCTGTAGTTCTGGGTTTATATTTTTTCTTTTAAAAAACATAAAGCGTCCCTTTTATGCACAATGCCAACTATGAAAATAGCTTTTTAAACCAACCTTTTTTGACGTCTTGGTCGGGTAATAAGGTGTTGGCGAATTTTCTGACAGACTTAGCGATTGAGCTGCTTTTCTTAGCTTGAATAAATGGGCGACCAAGATTGGCACTTTCGATAGCCACCTTAAACTCATTAGGTACGGTATGAACTTCTATATTACCTACGGTATCTTTAACATCTTTGAGTTTGATTGACTGACGCTTCTCATATCGATTAACTACTACTTCCATCTGTTCCTTGGATACACCAAATTCGAATGTCAGTAATTTCAGAATTTGAGTGGTATTTTTAATCGCGACTAAATTTTGCTGGGTAATCAAAAATATCTTTGTTGCTGGGGAGATCACCGAAGCAAACAATCGGTCTAAACCTCGAGATAAATCCACAATCACATAAGGATAACGCTCTCTCAATAGCGGAATGAGCTTATTCATATGATGGGCTTTTTCAAAATTATCGTGACTACTTTCTCTTTTGAAACCAATTACATGCAAACCAGATTCATGCTTGGTGACTAAGCTACCTAAGGAGACTTCATCCAAGTCAGACACATTGGCGATGGCATCAGCGAGGCCATAAGTGCTATTAACATTCAGGTAATCTTCAATCACACCAAACTGCATATCAAGATCGAGTAGTAACACTTCATCTGGGTGCCTTTTCGCTATCGTAATCGCCGTATTGAGTGCCAGCATAGAGGCACCAGCGCCCCCTTTGGTATTCATAAACACCAGTAATTCACCTAAGTGGCGGCTGGCCACTTTTTCTTCAGCGATATTTTTTAAAAGCGGTACAAGTTCTTCAAGCGTGGCTTTGTCAGACATAAAGTCTGTGGCGCCTATTCGCAAAGCGATTTTCAAGGCTCCATTGTCACTCTCATTACCAAAAACGATCAGCGATGCATCATGCCCAGTATCATGGGATTCAGGTGCTTCAAACTGCTGTAGCTCAACAATTTTCTGCGCCCAGTTAGGCCCAGTCTCGACAAAAATAAGGTCCGGCGGTGCAAAATGAGACAAATTGCTCACCACCAACCCATGAAATGAAATCATTTCGAAACTGATGCTTTGGCATTTTGATAGCTCGTGACTGATGTGTAGATGAAAAGCATCAGACGAATAAAATACCCAAACTGTTAAGCTCGTTTTTAATCGGATTGGACTATCTCCATTCGGTGTTAGCTTAACCGCCTCTCCCATATAAGCCTCTCCTAACAATCCGTGCTATTGGTTGGATTTGTCGGCGTCTCTCGATGATGACCTAAGTTTTCTCTTGGACGTGTTGTCTCGAATTCTGGTACGGCTAACAACCCCGTTAAGCTGACAAAGCTCAGCAAGCCCGTAAATTGATAATCAAAATCGACAACTCTTGCTCTTACATATTCAATTGTAGAAAACACATCGTTATCTGTCAGAGTTCCTGTCACGACATTTCCCGAAGCATCAAGATACTCCACCGTTAAGTTAGCGGCGGTGAACCCCACAGGGGCATTGTCAGATAAAGCTAAAGCTGGAATATCATTTTGGTCTTGAACTCGGCATACCACTGCCAGTCTCGCCGCGACCCGAGTCATATCATTCATCACTTGTAGTGAATAGACATAGCGCCCGACTTCAATTACAGCAAAAATGAGCAGTAATAACGTCGTCGACACTAAGGTAAACTCTATGATGGTGACCCCTTTTTGCAGCTTCATGGCGCCGTCCTCATCATGGCTGAGGCATTAAGCGGCACATTAAAGTTAATGGTGGAACTAAAGCCAGAGATAATCGGGGTATAGGTATGATTGATCGTAATAGTGACATAACCACTAGAGTGATTAACGACAACATCTGACGTGCTGATACCAGACATCAACGATATGGAACCCGTTCCTGTATGGCCGTACACGACCATATTTTTTATCTCATCAACATCAGCGATTTGGTCGTAGGTCGCCGTCCCAGTCACTCCTGCTGTTGCATAGCGAACGCCACTCTGCGCCATCTTATTTAGCGTTGCGTATTGGATAAATGCGTTACCGAACTCGGTAATCGACATTAAGACCATCATCAAGACAGGGACGGCAATCAGCATCTCGACGGCTGCTAAGCCCCTTTGTCTCAGTTTTTTCGTCGAGTAGTTGGGATGCATCATGACTCCTCCCCACTCGGATCTTTATACAACACAATGAGGTAAGGCCCATCACTACTAGAGTTCTGACCTGGATTGCCTCCTCTGGCAGAACAGTCTTCAAGATATTCACCAATCACTGGCTGTTTACTACCATTGTTTGATGGTGCTTCTTGAAGCATAAAAAAGCACCCAAGGGCAGTGACCGTAAATGAGCTTGTACCACCACTTGCAGAAGAGCAGTCAACTATAGGAACAACCAGTATTCTTCTGTCATGCTGACCTCCAGACGCGATTCGACAGTCAGCATCCCCTGTACAGTCAGGAAGAGCATCTTGATAATCCTCATAGCCCCATGGCGTCCCGCCTGCGCCGCTGGTATCGGTATAAGTAATATTGCCATCACTGTCTGCAGTTGCTGGTGTTGCTGGCTCTCTGACATATATATCAGGTGGGTAATCACTTGAAGAAACACCCCCCCCACTATAAATCCCCAAACGCGTATTCAAACCTTGCCCGACAGGCCCGACAGAATTACCCGGCTTGGTTGTCACAGTATCGCCGATGGCAACGCTTCCCACATACTTTCCAGCTAATCCTTCTCTTACTGTGCTTGCACCTGAACCAAAGTCCAAAAGTTGATAATTACCACTCCCCATGGAGCTTAGTTTTTGATCAGCCAACTTGAGAGCATACAAATCTCCTGACGTATAGCCCGATGAGCCGCCATCATCACCTTCACATACCGCCATAGGCACAACATTGACAGCATCTGCTCCTGGGCTAGGTCCTGCAACCGCGCTCGCTCCGAGTTGCTTATTAACCCCAAAAATACTGGCAAAAAAGTTGTCGAGTGGGTAAGTGCTGACTGTGACACGGACATAGGTATCTAAGTTAGCGTTGTAGCTTGCCTGAGGAAAAATAGCGGGATCATTAGAATATTCAATCGAAACACTGGCAGAGGAGAAATCCATCTCATCGTTACCGGTCGCTCCAGCCATATTACTCAGAGTAGTATTCGCAGCTGATGTGGCATCGGCGTTAGTCCCTTCGCTATCCATCACAATTGCGGCGGCCAGCGCTGCTGCGTCAACACTATTTTGTAAGCGTGTCTTGTTTAGAATCGCGTGGTTCACATCTATAGATAAAGCTGCAACTCCCATCAAAGCGAGCATTGCAACAGTCACCATGACTAATACTAAGCCTCTTTGCCGGTTTGGCGTTCCCCGGCATCGCCTTGCCAAATTCATAGTGGTTTCCTTAAGGGCTACTTACTTTGCCCTTCTTCAACAAATTGACTGTCGGTACCTTCCAGATCCATATCCTGCTTACCGGTATAAACCTGATAGGCACCTTCCATTCGTTCACCACTGCCCGTTGGAATCACACCCAAGTTGTCTCGGGTGGCATTCAAATTATAGGTTTGCTCCGTTTGCAATTTCGCAACATGAGCCCCTAACCTTTCAGCATTATTAACACAACCTAAGAGCAATAATGATGAGCAAAAAACACTAATGATTAATAGATTATTATTCATGCTAATCGTCCCTATAAGCTGTGACCAAATGTGCCTTCAGTGCCACCTTTTGAATGATCAATAAAACTTTCATCATTGACTTGGTGGGTCTGGTGAGGGCTATCTGGAGAAATATATGCACCGCGACCTAGCAAGTAATACTCAAAGTCGTTCGGCTCCACAAAGGAGTCTGTGGGTAGCGACACTTTATTACGGTCCACCGGCCTTGCCAGCCTTGGGGTGACTAAAATAACCAGTTCAGTTTCACCCGAAATATACTCTTGACTGTTAAACATTTGGCCTAGGATGGGAATATCACTAAAGCCGGGCATTTCTCCGACAATATCTCTGACGTTTTCACTAATAAGGCCTGCAATACCTATGGTTTGACCATCCGCTAATTCCAGTGTCGAAGAGGCGCTTCGTCTCGTAATCGGAGGAATAACGTAGGTGGTATTAGTCAGGTCTGGGCTGAGTGTTAACGAGGATGTATTAGCAATTTCGCTGACATCAATAGCAAGGTTGAGGTTAATTTTCTTGTCTGTGAGTACGGTCGGAATAAACTTCAGCCCAACCCCATACTCTTTGTATTCAATAGTAATACCATCATCATCTGGTACAGGGATTGGGAACTCTCCCCCCGCTAGGAACTCGGCTTTAGCACCACTTAATGCAGTCAAGTTTGGTTCAGCTAACACTTTCGCCGTCCCGTTTTGCTTGGCAATATCAAGGGCAAAAGTGAATAAGGTATTGCCATCAATGAAAGTGCCCAATAAACCCGTACTATCGATTGCGGGGTTATTCAGAATGGGACCAATCACGCCGCTGCCAGTATCACCAATACTCCCACCAGCAGAGGTTCCTCCCCAACCGAAGTCACCGCTTTGTTGAAAGAAGTGAAAATTCGCATCAAACTTACGTACTAAGCTTCTTTGAACTTCAGCGACGGTGACTTCCAGCATGACTTGCTGAGCACCACCAATAGTCATTAGGTTGATGACACCCGTTTTATCCACTTGTTTGCTTAATGAGACCGTCTGTTTGTCAACTTCTTCACCCGCAGCGTAAGTTTCCGCCACTCTCAATGCAATGTTCATTGCCGCTTGATTGCTGATTTGCCCACTTAAGATCAGACGGTTTTGAGCACTGTGCACTTTGATCTCTTCATCCGGTAAAAACTCAAACAGCTTCGCTTTCAAGCTATTGAGATCATGCGTCACCTCAATATTAATCGATTCGATCAACCGTCCTCGGCTATCCCAAGCCATTAAGTTGGTTGAGCCGAGCTTTTTACCAATCAAGAACACTTCATCAGATTTCAGCATCACGATATCCAGTACTTCCGGATCACCCAACGACACTCGCTTAGCTTTTCCGGCTAACGTCACGTGAGTAGATTTATGATGCGGAACTAGAACAGCCTTACTTGACTGGGTTGCCGCATGGGTACCAGCTGCACTAAAACACAATAAGGAGATTAGAATTATTAGATTTCGCATGGTTCACCTCAGTCCTTGACTCTGATGTTGCGAGATTCGGTGCCTTTGATAATGGTGACACTGGGTGCAACGTAGCGTTTGACGACTTTTTCTTCTTCGTGAGGATTACGTAGAGCAAGCTGAATTTCGCCTTTACTCTGAGCAGAGAGTAGTTTCTCTGCTTCTCTTGGTGACACTTCTAACGTCACCGCGCGAACAATAATCGGCTTGTTCTCTTTGGTTTTTGCTGTCTGGTCAACAGCCAACACCTTAATCTCTTTCAGAACCGTCACCGTCGAGGCCGATGTCGAACTGTATTTGATCGTGTTCAGTACATCGACTTTATTCCCTGGCAGTAGGAACCCAGCCACACCGATAACATCATTCACTCGAATGGTCACGGCTCGTTTATTCTCTGGGATTAACGACGCTAAGGTTGACCCTTCTCCAGGCCTAGCCAAACGGTGAGTAGTTACAATCTCTCCCGGGTAGATATTGGTGGCCACCACTTGGCCAACTAAATCTTCTGCGTTAGAAAACTGGAACTCATCACGCCATGCTTTCTCAAGCAGCTTGGTGGTGATGTGTTGTTCTTCAATCACACTCCCCGCTAAAATTTCCTGCGTACTGACAATCACCGGCTCCCTTTCCACCACCTCGACTTCTGTCTGAGGTTGCATTTGTCTATCCATCCACTGTTTAGCAAAAAATACGGCGCCTAAACCAAATGCAATAGAGAGTAAAAAAAGTAAAATCACCTGATTGCGACTCATCGATCACCTCCTCCCTTGCCATCAGCAGTGAAATACACTTCCCACGCGCGGCTTACTATTTCAGGGGAGATAACGGGTTCTACTTCTTCAAAAATGATGATATCTCGGCTGATACCGACTATGTCCTTGGGCAAACAAGGATAAAAGCCCACGTTATGCTGACGATGTAAGTCAAATAATGTGTCAAAGCATCCATCCCCAATGGACAGATCTTTCGATTTAGAAATGATTCCCCACAGCTCTCTGTATTCCTCTTCTAATAACGGCCCAAATTGGATTTTGTACCCTAAGCGACGTAAAAATGCCGGGTCACTGATCTTTTCCGGATCCAAGTTCGTAGAAAATGCCAGAGTGAGGATAAATGGAATACTGATCTGCTGACCATTAGGAAGATTGAGGTAGTCATAAAAATATTCCATTGGCACGATCCAACGGTTGAGCAAGGTATCAACAGGCATAGGCTGGCGACCTAAATCATCGATAATAAAGATGCCGTTGTTTGCCATCATTTGTAATGGTGCCATCCAAACTTTGTTGTGTTCACTGTGATTGACCTCCAGCATATCCATGGTCAGTTCACCACCGACTTGGATACTTGGCCTCTCACACAATGCCCAACGGCGATCAAAATGCTCTTTGAAAGTAATGGAATGAATTTCATCACTGCGAACGCGTTTGTGATGTTGCGGCGAGAATACTTTGATGATGTTACCTGCAGCAAACACCGAGTAAGGTACATAAATAGAGGTATTCAAAGAGTTGAGAATCTTCGTCGCGACAAACGTTTTACCAGAACCCGCACTGCCATAGAGAAGCAGTGCACGACCAGAATTGATCGCTGGGCCTAATACTCCAACCATTCGGTGAGCACCCAGCACATCGGATAGCGCGTATTCGACATCATCCCGATTGACCATCTGCGCTCTTACATCCTGGGCAGTGACCATCTCACTGTATGCATTCAGCGATACTGGAACCGGCCCCAAGTATGCGTCCTTAACGAAAGCGGTATCTGCTTCTTGCATCCCCGCTTCGGATAAGCCATAGCGCACATGACCACTGGTCTGAACCGAAAAAGAGCTAGAGGCTGCCTGAAACACTTCAACCAAAGATTTCGCTCTCAGAGATGCGATCATATCTTCAATCAAATGACTGTTGATACACAGGAGTTTCGTGAGTTGAAGAATGTCTGATTTGGGGTAGGCAGCGATATGCTTGATAACAAGGTTTTCGACCACAGCTTTAGGTATTCCCAAGTCGTCGAAAGTGGTTGGGACCGGAGGCTCCGGAGCTTGCGGAGTGAGCTCAGTTCTATGTCGTATTGGAGACGTAACCTGAACCATAATGACTCCTTGTCATTAATTCAAAAAATAAAAATAAATTGCAATTCCTAACACAACGACTGGAGCAAATGGCATTCTGTAATGGTCGCTCATCTTCCTTTTGAACGAGCCACCTACAACTTTCGAACCAGATTCACCATACATAGCAAGAAGAGAGTATTTATTAAATAAGGCCTTCGCTTTTTCTGGGGATTCCGCTATTCGTAACAACGCATAGAAAACACCCACTACTACGCTTGACACTGCAATCCAAAATATCGCCTGAGTGATATGTTCGCTTCCTAACCAGAAACCAACCACACCCAAAAGTTTTACATCCCCTGGTGACATCAATTTAAAAAAGTAAAGAAGTAGCGTACAAATAAAGCAAGTAATACCAGTAATAAACGACCAAAATAGAAGGGAAAGGTCTTGAGAAATAAAAGTTTTTTCAATAATTGCTAAACCAGTAATAACTAATAAAAAAGAATTAGGTATACGATGTTCTTTTGCATCGGAGACGGCTACAGCAAACAATACAATCCATATAAGTAAATTCATTTAGCCGTTTCCTACGTTTCATCTACTAACTAAATAATGATGCGAATTCAGTGGTCAGTATTCCTCTAAAAGCAATAAATAAACCAGCAAATCCCACTACGATCAGGCCAGCACCAACCACATATTCCACCACAGTCAAGCCTTCTTCATCATCCCAAAAAAACTTTATGTGCATCATGTCAATCACTCTCTCTAACTAGCAGTCAACTAACCCACGGCCTAAGCCATGGGTCAAAATTGTTGAATTATGATGAGGTTAACCATCAATATAAGTTCCGAAAAGGCTACCTAACTAAAGATACTACCTAGTTGAGTAGTCAGTGTGCTACTAAAGGTGGTAAAAATCCCCGTTAAACCCGCAACAAGAAGGCCAGCACCGACAACGTATTCAACGACCGTTAAACCTTCTTCATCCTTAAGAAATGCTTTAATATTGTTTAGTACTTTATTCATGACCAGTCTCCTTTCTAAAAGTACACGTAAGCTGTCTCGCTTAACCTTTAATTTAGATATTTGATTGAATAAGAGTTAGGATTTTTTTATTCATCTTTGGTATTTTTTTGCCATAACTTTGCTTAAAAAAAGGCAATAAAAGCAAGTAAAAGTAATACTTAGGTCATAATTTAGATTATTTACCCTAATATAAATTAAAAAAAACACCTCACAATATATTGTTTTATATAGTTAATTTTTCCATAGAGATAAAACCCAAACGAGAGCAGAAATTTATTTTCTCATGTATCAACTTTGATACTTGACAAGATCCAACAAAAATAAAACTGAGACATTCACCCCATAAATAACCAAAATAAAATACATAAAACTCAATAAATACGCTCAATGGGCATAGTGCTAAGGATGAAAGTGATAGGAAAGTCTTAGTTGAGATTATCAGTACCTCACCTAATCTTATTAACAGAACACAAAACAACAACCTAGGAATGCGCTTTCAGTGGATGTATTGCATAAGGGATATTGGCTTGGCCAATCAATAAGTTACGTTCATAAAGATACGGTGAGAGAGTTAGAGAGATTTTTTCACCTTCTTGACTATGGTTATGACGTTTCAGTATTGAGTGAGCCAGACATCGATTTCTGTTTTTTTTTCTACGAAGAAAATTTTGAGTCGCTGTTTTTGACTACAGCAAAGATCTGTCAAAACCTACACAAACACCTTGTTCTGTTATATCGCGATCACTTGGATCCCGAAGTCGAGCAATTAGAAGTTGTCTTTTCAACACTCGATCTTAACGATAAGTCAATCAAACCTTGGGTCGAAGAGCTAAGTAAGCAAGTTCACTATCAGTTTAACAAGCACCAAGAGATCTTAGAGATCCATAAACTTCCCGCTATAGCAGAACAAAAGAAAATCAGTAAAGATCTGGTTGAGATTCTTAGGTACATTGATAAAAACCTATCACGCACCATTCGCGAAGAAGATATAGCTGAGTACTGTCATTACTCAGTAACCTATTTTTCTAAGTTCTTTCATAAGTCGATAGGAGTCAGCTTCAGAGACTATTTAACACTAAAAAGAATAAGCCTTGCAAAGCAACTGCTTAGTGAAAAGCGAAAAGAGAAAATTTCCTTCATCGCCTTTCAATGTGGCTACAATGATGTGTCTTACTTTGCGCGTATTTTTAAAAAGAAAACGGGCTTCAGTCCGGCTATTTATCGGCAACTTCACTAGTTTTCACGTCACGGTCACAAGTTCCTGTTCAACTATCCTCTTATGCTTCCCTCTCTTTCACCCTGCGTGCTAAAGTTAACAAGCTGTTAACAATAAAAATATCATAACTTTGCCAATAACATGGAGTTAGAAAATGATTCAGCCTAACGAGTTAAGCAAAACAACTTGTGCTCTCCCACCACCAAATGAAATGATCCTTCGCTGGGCAGAGGAACGCCCAAATGAAGTGTATCTAAAACAGATAATTAACCGTCAATTCGTTGAATTTACCTACGCAGAAGTTGCCGATAAAGCGCTTAAGCTGGTTTCTGCGTTGCAGGAATTAGGCTTGCAGCCTCGGGACAAAGTTGCTTTAGTCTCGAAAAACTGCGCTGAATGGTTTATTTGTGATTTAGCGATGATGCTTGGTGATTTTGTCAGTGTACCGATTTTTCCAACAGCAGGCGCGGACACAATTGAGTACTGTGTCACTCATAGCGAAAGTAAAGCCTTGATAGGAGGCAAGCTCGATGACGCAGCAGCAACCCAGCAAGTGCTGGATTCAATGCCAAACCTGATCAGTATTGCACTTCCCTACGATACCGCTCCAAAGTGTCAGCACAGCTTTAATGATTTAATCGCTCAGTCTCAGCCCAGTACGGCAAGACCTGAGCATTACGATGATAAGTTAATGTCGCTGGTTTATACATCAGGTACATCAGGTTTACCAAAAGGTGCGATGCTCACCTACGGAGCCTTTAGCTGGTCAGTACAACAATTGATCGATCATATTGGTATCCAAGAAAATGACCGCCTATTCTCTTATTTACCACTCGCCCACATTACTGAGCGAGTATATATCTTTGGTTCTTCTATCATGGGTGGCGTTCCAACCGCTTTCCCAGAATCGCTAGACACCTTCATTGAAGATGTAAAAATGCAAAGGCCAACGCTGTTCATCTCAGTTCCACGTTTATGGACACTGTTCCAGCAGCGAATTCAAGACAAGCTACCTCAGAAGAAACTCAATATCCTGCTCAAAATACCTTTCATTAACTCATTGATTAAGAAGAAACTGGCTGATGGCCTTGGCCTAGATCAAGCTCGTGTTCTGGGCTGTGGTTCTGCTCCAGTCTCACCAGCACTACTTAACTGGTATCACAGCGTCGGACTCAACATCACAGAAGCTTGGGGAATGACGGAATCATTCGCTTACAGCACGCTTAACTACCCATTTAGAGCCGACAAGATTGGCTCTGTCGGTAATGCAGGGCCTGGTATCGAGCTAAAAATCGCTGATGATGATGAGATCATGGTGCGCGGTAAGGGCCTTTTCTCCGGCTATTACAAGAACGACATTGCGACACAGGAGTCGTTTGACTCTGAAGGTTGGCTGCACACTGGTGATATTGGCTCCATTGACAGTGACGGCTACTTAACCATTCAGGGCCGCAAAAAAGACACCTTCAAGACCGCAAAAGGGAAATTTGTTGCGCCAGTCCCTATCGAGAAAAAACTCTTTGAGTACAGTCGTGTAGAAATGATGTGCTTGATTGGCCTTGGATTACCGGCACCAATCCTTTTGGTTGTACCGCATGACTTCCCTAACTTTGATCGTGAGCGCTATGAAAGAACAACAAACAAAGTGATCAAGAGAATGAACGCGGAGCTGGAATCTCATGAGCAAATCAAAGGTGTTCTGATGATAAAAGAGCCATGGAGTATTGAGAATGGCATTCTTACTCCGACGTTAAAGATCAAACGTCATGTCCTAGAACAGAAATATCATGACATCGGCCACAACTGGCCGAAAGGACAGCTTGTCGTCTGGGAAGACTAAACCAAGGAGAGCGAAAGCTCTCCTTTTTGCTTTTTTATCATTTGTCATTATGATGCATAGCCACAATGGAGCTTATTGAAGGGAACCTCTATGGATGCAAGACTGCATCATCTACCTGGTTTACGCTATTTTGAAGTCGCAGCTAGGCTGAACAGCTATAGCCGAGCGGCAGAAGAGCTGTTTGTCAGCCAAGCCGCGGTGAGTCAAAAGATACGTCAACTTGAGGACGGATTAGGCTGTAAACTCTTTATCCGCGACGGGCGAGAAATGCGCCTGACGGAACAAGGGAAAATCCTTTTCAAGCATGTCTCTTTGGGGCTTGAAAACATCATCACTGGCCTAAACCAAATTCAGAGCGAACCGATTGAAGGCTTACTTTGTGTCAATTCAACCCCTTCGTTTGCATCTAGGTGGCTACTCCCTCGGCTTTGGAAGTTCTCAATTCAGCATCCCAACATCCCTATTCGTATCCTAACCAGTTGCGACGCACCAAACTTAAAACAAGGTGATGCCGATCTAGCGATTTGGCAAGGCGAGCAGCTCGATATAGAAAATAATAAAGCTTTCCACAAAGAGTTCCTGTTCGAAGAGACCATTTACCCTTTTTGCTCTCCTCACCTAGCAAAATCCATTAATTTGAAAAAACCTTCTCAGCTTCAAGCTTGTTGGTTAATCCATTATGAATCCGGCGGTTATCCTTGGGAGTCATGGTTTGCTCAAGCAGGTGTCCGTATGAGCAAGAACTCTGTTCGCTGGATGGAAGTCAGCACATTCGATCATGCCATGAAAGCGGTGATGTCTGGACACGGGGCTTGTCTCGCCTCTGATTCACTGGCCAATGATTATGTTGAGCGAGGCTTACTCATTAAGCCTTTTGATATTGGCATGACGCCGGGCATTCAGTTCAACCTCTTTTATGACAAGGAATCCCCTCGCCGACAACGCATCGCTGCATTTACCAACTGGCTGCACAGTGAAATTGCAGAGTAACCCTTTTACGGATTACTCATCCCAGAATCGTCGAATGCTTTCTCCATGCGATTGCTCTTTTGTTAAACCTAGATCATCAAGCAGGTGATCTGGCAGATGTTCCAGTTGTTTACGTGTTGTATGATTACGCCACCAGCGTGCAATTTTAGTTAAGATTTTTTTGTCCCAAACCAAAGTGTCAGATATTCTTTGCTTATAGCCATATTCTGAAGTTTCCATATTTACTCTCCGATATTGTCTTTACTGAGTAAATAATTAACTATATTGATACCTTCCTCAAACGATACAGATTGACCATCAGTTAAGGAAAACTAAAGTGAAAGATCGACTACCTCCTTTACAAGGTATTTATTACTTCTATACCGCAGCAAAACTCGGCAGTTTCAAACTTGCGGCTCAAGAACTCTACGTAACGGCTGCTGCAATCAGCCAACAGATTCGGCAATTGGAAGACTTTTTGGGTACCGAGCTTTTCCTACGACAGCATCGTAAAGTCACTTTAACGATGGAAGGCGAGATACTATTCGACCAAGCCCAGCGAGGGTTTGAACATCTTCATCGTGGTATTAGACAAATCAACCAAGACCCGAATCCTAATCAGCTATCCATCTCAACCTTACCTTCTTTCGCACAGCACTGGCTGGTGCCTAGAATTGGTCATTTCAGGCAACAAAACCCCGATCTTGAGCTCATGATTGAACCCACTAGCGAGCTAGCCAATTTTCAGACCTCCAGTCTCGACTTATGTATTCGCTATGGTCCCGGAAATTACCCCAATATCGCCTCAGAGTTACTGATGGAGGAGCTGCTTTATCCGGTTTGTCACCCTATCTATCAAAAACAGCATAGTATTTACGAGTTGAGCGATCTGACAGGCGCAGATTTAATTGAAGATTACTGGCGAGACATAGATTGGGGAGTTTGGCTCAGCAATGTCGGCCATAAAGCTTCAAAGCCAAGTTTAAAATACAATGGCTCACATTTTGTTTTGGAAGGCGCTCTAGCGGTGCAAGGCGTTGCCCTAGCAAAACATACGTTAGCACAAAGATACATTGAAGAAGGGAAATTGGTGCGCATTGGCAATTTAGCACAAAGAACGGATTACAATTACTTCCTTTGTGCTCCGAGTGCCTATTTTAGACGTGAAAAAATTCAACAATTCTGCGATTGGATTTTCGGTCAAGTTGAAGAGTGTAGAAAGGAACACCCTAGTGGTTTGGAGATTATTGATACTCGAAGCCTAAAACGAACGTAATGATAGCCAGGCATACAGCAAGCCATATTCAGTCCCACTCGTACTTCAGAACAGCCCCTTTACGGCCCAAAAGAAAACCCCTGAAGCTTTCACTTCAGGGGCTTTAAAGCTATCTAGCTAACGTAAAGAATTACTTCTTCTCGTTACGCTCTTTAACTTCTGCGATTACTTGCTCAGCAACGTTTGCTGGACAAGGTGCGTAGTGTGCGAACTCCATAGAGAACTGACCACGACCAGAAGTGATAGTACGTAGGTGACCGATGTAGCCAAACATTTCTGATAGAGGAACGTCTGCTTTAATACGAACGCCTGTAGTACCAGCTTGTTGGTCTTTGATCATACCACGACGACGGTTAAGGTCACCGATTACGTCACCAACGTTGTCTTCTGGAGTGAATACGTCAACGTTCATGATTGGCTCTAGAAGTTGTGCACCCGCTTTAGGCATAGACTGACGGAATGCGCCTTTAGCAGCGATTTCGTAAGCGATAGCTGAAGAGTCAACTGCGTGGAAACCACCGTCGAATAGTTCAACTTCTACGTCTAGAGTTGGGAAGCCAGCTAGAACACCAGTTTCCATCATGCTTTGGAAGCCTTTCTCAACTGCAGGCCAGAATTCTTTAGGTACGTTACCACCAACAACTGTTGAAGAGAACGTAAAGCCAGAGTTTGGCTCACCTGGTTTGATGCGGTAGTCAATTTTCGCGAACTGACCAGAACCACCAGACTGCTTCTTGTGCGTGTAGCTATCTTCAACTGGTTGAGTGATAGTTTCACGGTAAGCTACCTGTGGAGCACCTACTTCTAGCTCAACGCCGTAAGTACGCTTAAGGATGTCTACTTTGATGTCTAGGTGAAGTTCACCCATACCTTTCAGGATAGTCTCACCTGAATCTTCATCAGTCTCAACTTGGAAAGATGGATCTTCTGCAACCATCTTACCGATAGCGATACCCATCTTCTCAGTAGAACCTTTGTCCTTCGGAGAAACAGCGATAGAGATTACTGGTTCTGGGAAGATCATAGCTTCAAGAGTACATTCGTGCTTAGGATCACATAGAGTGTGACCAGTTTGAACGTTCTTCATACCAACTACAGCGATGATGTCACCCGCTTGTGCTTCGGTAAGTTCGTTACGCTCGTCTGCTTGCATCTCACACATACGACCGATACGCTCAGTCTTACCAGTTGCAGAGTTAAGGATAGTGTCACCCTTCTTCATGCGACCAGAGTAGATGCGGATGAACGTTAGTGCACCGAAACGGTCGTCCATGATCTTAAATGCTAGCGCTTTAAGCGGCTCGTCTGCGTCAACAGTCGCAACTTCACCAGTTGGCTCGCCAGTTTCTGGATCAGTTAGAGGCTGAGGATCAACTTCAGTTGGCGCTGGTAGGTAATCTACAACAGCGTCTAGTACTAGCTGAACACCCTTGTTCTTGAACGCAGAACCACAGAATGTTGGGAAGAATGCTAGGTCACGTGTACCTTTACGGATACAACGCTTAAGGTCTTCGATAGAAGGCTCTTCACCTTCCATGTAAGCTTCCATTAGGTCGTCGTCTTGCTCTACAGCAGTCTCAACTAGCTCTTCACGGTACTGTTCTAGATCGTCAACCATGTCAGCTGGAACGTCTTGAACTTCGTAGTTTTCTGGAAGACCTGAATCATCCCATACGTACGCTTTACGAGTCAGTACGTCTACAACACCAACGAAATCGTCTTCACGACCGATAGGCAGAGTCATTACTAGTGGGTTTGCACCTAGAACGTTCTTCACTTGGTCAACAACGCGGAAGAAGTCTGCACCCATACGGTCTAGTTTGTTTACGAAGATCAGACGAGATACTTCTGAATCGTTCGCGTAGCGCCAGTTAGTTTCTGACTGAGGCTCAACACCACCAGAACCACAGAATACACCGATACCACCGTCAAGAACTTTAAGTGAACGGTAAACTTCTACTGTAAAGTCAACGTGTCCTGGAGTATCGATAACGTTTAGGCGGTGGCCATTCCACTCACAAGTTACGGCAGCAGACTGGATTGTGATACCACGCTCAGCTTCCTGCTCCATGAAGTCAGTTGTAGACTCACCGTCATGTACTTCACCAGTTTTGTGGATTTTACCAGTAAGCTTAAGGATACGCTCAGTGGTGGTAGTTTTACCCGCATCAACGTGCGCGAAAATACCAATGTTTCTGTACTTTGATAAATCTGCCATTGTCTTACTCTGTTAATAAGGTATAAATTGCGCGCAGAGTATATCACAATCTGTCAAGACTGATAGCTTTGCGTGCCTATGTGAATAAAAAAAACTTTTCTCACCAATACTAGCAGTAAATGATGAGTTTTTATGATCAATCTAAGCCCGTTATACGAGCTTATATAGAGAAAAAGGGCTGCTCATATCATTATTCGCAGCACCTTTGTGTTACTTAAGCCACGGCTTATCCGCGTGGGCAGATTTCAGCTTGAGGGAAGAAGAACTCAATTTCACGCGCTGCGGACTCTGGGCTATCTGAGCCATGAACAGAGTTATGGCGCATGCTGAGTGCGTAATCAGCGCGAATCGTACCACATGCCGCTTCTTCCGGGTTGGTTTTACCCATTAACTCCCGATAGCGAGCAATAGCATTTTCGCCTTCAAGAACCTGCACCATAATAGGGCCTGAAGTCATAAACGCTTTGAGATCTTCAAAGAATGGCTTGCCTTCATGTTCAGCGTAAAATCCGCTCGCTTGCGCTTCAGTCAAACGTACCATTTTCGCTGCAATAATCTGTAAACCCGCTTTTTCAATACGATGATAGATCTCACCGATAAGGTTGCGTTCTACTGCATCGGGCTTAATGATCGAAAAGGTTCTTTCTAGAGCCATAGGGTATCCTTTTATTTTCTTTGTTTTACTTCAAGAAACAGCGAGCTGTTTCTTGGATTTATTTGTTTGCTTGCTGAATGAGTAGGCCTGCAAGAGTACGCACGCCAACACCTGTCGCACCAGCTGCCCACTTGTCGGTGGCAGACTTACGGTACGTTGCAGCACAGTCGAAATGTAACCAACCTTTCTTATAGTCTTCTACAAAGTAAGAGAGGAAAGCGGCAGCGGTACTTGCACCTGGAGAATAATCACCGCTGCTGATGTTGGATAAGTCCGCAAAGTTTGACGGTAACATCCCACGATGGAAATCCGCTAAAGGTAGAGGCCAAAGGCCTTCCTTTTCTTCTCTTGCCGCCGATTGCGCTTGTTGAGAAAGCTCTTCATCAAAACTCATCAGTGCGTGGTAATCGTTACCCAATGCATTTTTGGCTGCGCCCGTTAGAGTCGCGCAATCAATGATCAGTTCAGGGTTTTGTTCACTCGCATAAATAAGGCCATCGGCAAGAACAAGGCGACCTTCCGCATCGGTATTCATAATCTCAACGGTTTTGCCATTTTTATAGGTAATGATGTCACCCAGTTTAAGTGCACGCCCAGAAATCATATTCTCTGCGCAGCAAAGGATCAGTTTCACACGCTTGTTCAACCCACGCATAATCGCGAGGCCTAAGCCGCCAGTAATAGTACCTGAGCCGCCCATATCCGCTTTCATCGCCGTCATAAAGCCAGATGGTTTAATGCTGTAACCACCTGAGTCGAAGGTAATACCTTTACCGACCAAACATGCCCACACTGGTGCGTCTTCGTCACCAGTTGGGTTAAAGTCTAATTGGAGCATCGCCGATGTACGTTCAGAGCCTCGACCTACCGCATAAATGCCTTCCCAGCCTTCCGCTAGCAAGTCTTTATCTTTCACGATTCGAGCTTTAACCGTACCTTCTGGCGCGACCGACTTGATAAACTCAGCAGCCATGGTCGCGAGCTGACGTGGTGCCACTTCTTCAGCAGGCTTGTTAATAATATCGCGAGTAAATTCGGTCGCTTTAATGCGCGCTTCCAACTCACTCTGAGCTGCTTCCACTAACTCAGGTAAAGCTAATGTGTTGTTTTTCTTTGGTCCACGATAGCCTTGGTGAAATGCCCATACACTTTCTAGGTCCCAACCTGCGCCTTCTAGAGAGACAGCCGTAATACCTTGTGAATCCAATTTACGCGCTGCGCGTTGGACAGCGCCAAGATCATGGCCTTCACCGAGGTGAATGGTGGCACCATTCTCAGTGAAAGAAAGGATCGCTTTTTCCCCCCAGTGCGGTGCAGCGGGCTCTTGACTCAAAAATACTGACATCTGTGTAGACATGGTTTCTCCTTGTCCTTTTATTAGCGTTGCCTACGCCATTTTGCTTAACGTTCGGATGTTAGCACTTTGTAGGGTTAAAATGTCAATTCGATAAAAAAACGGGCACTGAGGCCCGTTATTTTTAGTAAAATTTGTTAACTGGAAAGACTTTTTCAGCAGTATCAATCCATTTCATCCATCCAACATAGGATCACAGCTTCAAGAATCTTCTCATTTGAACGATTAGGCTCGTCATCAAAGTCATCCAGTTCCATGATCCATTGGTGTAGATCGGTAAAACGTACTGTCTTTGGATCCACTTCTGGAAATTTATCGCACAATTCAATCGCAATGTCGCGGGAGTCTGTCCATTTCATGATTACACGTCCTATATGATGATACGTAGATTAGTGATCTTCTGATGCGTGGTTTAATGTGTACTTAGGGATTTCAACTACTAGGTCTTCGTCAGAAACTCTCGCTTGGCAGCCCAAACGAGACTCAGGCTCTAAGCCCCATGCTTTATCTAGCATGTCATCTTCAAGTTCATCGCTCTCTTCCAGGGAATCAAACCCTTCGCGGATAACAACATGACAAGTCGTACAGGCACACGATTTTTCACACGCATGCTCAATACCAATACCATTTTTCAGAGCCACATCCAGTACAGTTTCACCCGTATTTGCTTCCAGTACAGCACCTTCTGGGCATAAATCTTCGTGTGGTAATACTATAATTTTAGGCATAACTTCTTATCTCTTAAATATCATCTACCGATTGACCTGACAGTGCAGCTCGAATCGATTTATCCATACGGCGTGAAGCAAATTCTTGGCTTGCTTTGTCTGTATCCTTGATTCCTTGCTCAATAGCCTCTGCATTTTCGCCATTACGAAGTTCAATCAAAGACTCAATAGCTTTGATCAACACTTCTCTTTCAGCTGTAGACAGTAACTCGTCACCATCAGCTTGCATCGCAGCTAGTAAACCTTCAATCACTCGGTCAGCTTCAACACGTTGCTCTGCCAAAGCTCGCGCCTTCATATCTTCTTTCGCATAAGCCATCGACTCTCGAAGCATGTTTGCAACTTCGTCATCACTCAAGCCATAAGAAGGCTTCACTTGAATTTCAGACTGAACACCCGTGCTCTTTTCCATCGCAGTCACAGAGAGTAAACCGTCCGCATCCACCTGGTATGTCACTCGGATATGTGCGGCGCCCGCAGCCATCGGCGGAATACCTTTGAGTGAAAAGCGAGCGAGCGAGCGGCAGTCATCCACCATTTCACGTTCACCTTGAACAATATGAACACTCATGGCCGTCTGACCATCCTTAAACGTGGTAAATTCTTGTGCTCGTGCGACTGGAATCGTGGTGTTGCGTGGGATAATTTTCTCAACCAACCCACCCATGGTTTCAATGCCGAGCGAAAGTGGAATAACATCGAGTAGCAGCATTTCTGAGTCCGGCTTGTTACCCACTAAAATATCCGCTTGAATACCTGCACCAATGGCCACCACTTCATCAGGGTTGATGCTAGTGAGCGGCGTTCTGCCAAAAAAGTCGCCAACCATTTCGCGGACAAGTAGTGTACGAGTTGAACCGCCAACCATGACAACTTCAAGCACATCATCCGCATCAACGTCTGCATCTTTCAGTGCTCGGCGACAAGACATCAGGGTTTTCTTTACAAGAGGCTGAATTAAAGATTCAAATTCCTCTCGCGTCACACAACCTTTCCAACCAAGGATGTCAACGTCGACACTATCTTGCTCAGAAAATGCAATTTTTGTTTCCGTCGCGATATTGAGCACCTTGCGGTTTTGCTCGGCCGTCAGTGCGGTGTGAACTCCAGCCTTTTCAATCAAGAATTCAGCGAGGAGATGATCAAAGTCGTCGCCGCCTAATGCTGAGTCGCCACCAGTAGCCAGTACTTCGAATACACCCTTTGATAAACGAAGTATTGAGATATCAAACGTACCACCACCGAGGTCATAAACAGCAATGATGCCTTCCTGACCAGAGTCTAGACCATATGCGATCGCCGCCGCCGTAGGCTCGTTCAAAAGACGAAGCACATGAAGGCCCGCCAGTTTAGCTGCATCCTTAGTTCCGGCGCGCTGAGCATCATCAAAATATGCTGGTACAGTAATCACCACACCCGCTAAATCTCCCCCGAGCGTTTCTTCAGCACGCTGTCCTAACGCTTTCAAAATATCGGCTGAGACTTCAATTGGGTTTTTATCGCCGGATGCGGTCTGAAGAACAGGAAGACCGTTATCACTCGCTTTAAATTGATAAGGTAGATTTGGATAGCGAGCCTGAATATCTTCAAGTGAGCGGCCAATTAACCGCTTCACTGAAATCACAGTGTTCTGTGGGTCAACTTCGGCTTGCGCTTTCGCGTCATAACCTACTTCAGTTTGCTCACCATCATAGTGGACGATTGATGGCAGGATGCTACGCCCTTGCTTATCTTTTAGCGTTGCAGCATCGCCGCTGCGAACAGACGCAACAAGTGAATTTGTCGTGCCAAGATCGATGCCCGCAGCCAGTTTATGCTCATGTGGCGCCGAGCTTTGACCCGGTTCTGCGATTTGAAGTAATGCCATGGTGGTTCCTTATCTATAACTAGCCGAGGAATTTCTCTTCCACTAGCTCGATTTCATTTTTTAATTTGGCGATAAATTTTAGCTTACGTACACGCTCAGCGGCTTGCTGCCAGAGACCATCATTCAGTTCCTGCTCAACAGACTGAAGATGCTGCTTGTACATTTTGCTCACCTTGCTATCAAAGTCGAATAGCGCGTCTTCTGGATCAGACTGAGTCGAGATCGCTTCAAGCTCTTCACGCAGCTCCATTTGCTCCATTAGAAACATGGGATCACTCATCGTTTGCTGTTCGCCACGAATATCCACACCATTTTCAGCAAGAATGTACTCTGCACGAGAGAGAGGGCTTTTTAAGACTTGATAAGCATCGTTAATCTCTGATGCTTTTTGTACCGCCATTAGGCGATCACGCTCGGATCCATTGGCAAAGTTGTCTGGATGGAAGCGTTTTTGAAGATCACGGAATTGTGAAGAAAGAAGGCTACCATCCAGCTGAAACTGACTTGGTAGCCCAAATAATTCAAAGTAATTCATGGAGAATTCGGCCCTTGGTAATCAACCTGCAAGTGAGGCTTGCAGGTGCTATCAATTATACGTTGAAGCTTTCACCACAACCACATTCACTTTTAGCATTCGGGTTATTGAATTCAAAGCCTTCATTCAACCCTTCTTTAACATAGTCAAGCTCTGTACCATCTAAGTACACTAGGCTCTTTTGATCGATAATGACCTTAACACCTTCGTGTTCGAATACCGAGTCTTCTTCGTTAAGTTCATCTACAAATTCAAGCACATAAGCCATACCAGAACAGCCAGTCGTCTTGACACCTAAGCGTAAACCGATACCTTTTCCTCGGTTTTCTAAGAATGTTCTAACGCGACTTGCCGCGGTTTCTGTCATTGTGATGGCCATACTGCACCTTGTGTGTTGATTTGCGAACGGAATGGGAGCTTTAGGCTCCCATTATATACTGATTACTTAGTCTTGGTGTTTTTTCTTATAGTCAGCAACAGCTGCTTTGATTGCATCCTCTGCAAGAATTGAGCAGTGTACTTTTACTGGCGGTAATTCAAGTTCTTCAGCAATTTCAGCATTCTTAATCGCTGCTGCTTCATCAATACTCTTACCTTTAACCCACTCAGTTACCAGTGAACTTGATGCAATCGCGCTACCGCAACCGTACGTCTTAAACTTTGCATCTTCAATAATACCTTCCGGTGTTACCTTGATTTGAAGTTTCATTACGTCACCACAAGCAGGGGCTCCTACCATGCCGCTACCTACCGCTGGGTCTTCTTTATCGAATGAACCAACGTTGCGTGGGTTCTCGTAGTGATCAATTACTTTTTCGCTATATGCCATGTTATTTACCTCGAATCCTCTATTACTATCCTTGGAGCTTTAGTTACTGATTAGTGGTGTGCCCACTCAACAGTACTTAAATCCACTCCCTCTTTGTACATATCCCATAGAGGAGACATGTCGCGCAGCTTAGTAACGGCTACGCGGATTTGTTCAATTGCGTAATCCACTTCTTCTTCAGTAGTAAAGCGACCGAAAGAGAAACGTACAGAACTGTGTGCCAGCTCATCATCTAAACCTAGAGCGCGAAGAACATACGAAGGCTCTAGACTTGCAGATGTACATGCACTGCCAGAAGAGACGGCAAGATCTTTAAGAGACATCAGCAGTGATTCACCTTCTACGAAAGCAAAGCTAATGTTTAGGTTATGCGGTACGCGCTGTTCAAATGAACCGTTTACAGTAACGGCTTCAAGATCCTTAACTCCATCATAAAGACGGTTACGCAGTGCCATTGCATGGTCATAATCTTTCTGCATATCTTCTTTAGCAATGCGGAAAGCTTCACCCATACCAACAATTTGGTGTGTCGCCAATGTGCCAGAACGGAAACCACGTTCATGGCCACCACCGTGCATCTGAGCTTCTAGACGGATACGAGGCTTACGACGTACATACAATGCGCCAATACCCTTAGGACCGTACGCCTTGTGCGCAGATAGTGAAATCAAATCGACTTTCATTTCTTGCACATCAATTGGAAGCTTACCAGCTGATTGCGCTGCATCCACATGGAAAACAACTTTGCGCTCACGGCATAATTCGCCAATTGAAGCGATATCTTGGATAACACCGATTTCGTTATTCACATGCATGATAGAAACCAATACCGTGTCTTCACGCATCGCTGATTCAAGCTTTTTAAGATCGATCAAGCCATTCGATTCTGGCTCAAGGTATGTAACCTCGAAGCCTTCGCGTTCTAATTGACGACAAGGATCTAGGACAGCTTTGTGCTCAGTTTTGCACGTAATAACGTGTTTACCTTTCTTCGAATAGAAATGAGCTGCACCTTTGATTGCAAGGTTATCTGATTCTGTCGCGCCAGAAGTGAAAACAATTTCGCGAGGGTCGGCATTCAGTAGATCAGCAATTTGCTCACGAGCAGTATCAACCGCTTCTTCTGCCTGCCAGCCGTATCGATGTGAACGAGATGCTGGGTTACCAAACGTACCGTCCATTGTCATGTACTGAACCATTTTTTCAGCCACACGAGGGTCTACAGGACAAGTCGCTGAATAATCTAGATAAATAGGCAGTTTCATTCTCTACTCCAATGTAACAGGCAAACCGCTTAAGAGCGGACATTTACACCGATGGGCGCGGTGTTAGAATTCTTGTTAGAAAACCCATGATTTACCGCAAGATCTAGGTCTTGTCGGTCTGAAATTTCAAGGACTTCATTATCCGTCATCAACTCACCCAAGGTGATGTTGTTTAAGAAGTCACTAATACGTGAGCTCAAATCACGCCAAAGAGTGTGCGTCAGGCAGCGCGTTCCACCTTGACAGTCGGCTTTACCGTGACACTTAGTTGCATCCACAGACTCATCAACAGCGGCGATAACGGTGCCGATAGCAATGGTATTCGCTTCTGCTCCCAATCGGTAACCACCACCAGGACCACGAACGCTGGAGACTAACCCCGCTTTACGTAGCTTGGAAAACAACTGCTCCAGATAAGAAAGCGATATACCTTGACGTTCAGAAATGTCCGCCAACGGTACTGGGTTTTGCTGTGAGTGCAGAGCCACATCTAACATGGCTGTAACTGCGTATCTTCCTTTAGATGTAAGTCTCATATAACACCATATCCACATCGTTTATGTGGTATAGAGTTTTTCATACTTGAGTAATTTGGTCAAGTATATAATTGACTATTTTACTCAAGTATTCAACCCCACATAAAAGGAGGATAAATCAACGACTCATTTTCTTCTCAACAGAGGTCAAAATCCCGCGCAGAATATTCAGTTCTTGAGCTTCAGGTCGGGCCCGATTGAACAAACGACGTAGCTTGTTCATAACCTTACCTGGATGATCATCACTAATGAATTGGGTTAACTTAGCCACTTTTTCAAGGTGCAGGAAAAACAATTCGAGTTCTTTGTGCCTAGGGTATTCCTCAGTCGTAACGGGCTGATATTGGCTTTGTTCTTTATCTAAGTAAGCCATACGAACTTCGTAGCTAAGTGTTTGTACTGCCATCGCTAAGTTCAACGAACTGTATTCGGGGTTGGCTGGAATACATACGTGATAATGACAAGTCTGTAATTCCTCATTCGTTAACCCTGTTCGTTCACGACCAAATACCAAGGCAACAGGAGCCACAGAGCCTTGTTCCACGAATTTCTTACCGCATTCACGAGGCTCTAGCATTGGCCATTCTAAGGTGCGCGAACGTGCGCTGGAGCCAACGACCAAACTGCAATCCGCAACGGCATCACTCAAAGTCTCTGCAATAGTAGCCTGCTGTACAATGTCAGCAGCCCCAGCCGCGAGTGCAATAGCCTGATCATCGATCTCACATTGAGGTTCAACCAGAACTAGGTTAGACAATCCCATCACCTTCATAGCGCGAGCTGCAGAGCCGATATTTCCTGAGTGAGATGTACCAACCAGTACTACTTTGACATTGTTTAGCATTGGTGTTTTCCAAGACAGAATTTTGAACTGCGCGATATTATCATATACCTGAGTAAAATGGTCAGACCCTTTCACGGAATTAACTCAAAAGTGTAAAAATTAACCACTTCCATTTGGAGGTTTATCTGGTATACTGCTGCCCGTTTTTCTGTTCTTTAACATCCGTTGGGAAATTAGTATGCATCCAATGCTTAATATTGCTATTCGTGCTGCACGAAAAGCAGGCAATCATATTGCTAAATCTTTAGAAAATGCTGAGAAGATTGAATCGACTCAAAAAGGCATCAATGACTTTGTTACTAACGTAGACAAAGAAGCAGAAGCTATCATCATCGATACGATCAAAGCGTCTTACCCTGATCACACAGTTGTTGGTGAAGAATCAGGCCTTATTCAAGGTAAAGATGACGAAGTGCAATGGATCATCGACCCACTGGATGGCACAACAAACTTTGTAAAAGGTTTGCCTCATTTTTCTGTATCGATTGCTGTACGCATCAAGGGCAAAACAGAAGTCGCTTGTGTTTATGACCCTATGCTCAACGAGCTCTTCACGGCTCAACGTGGTTCAGGGGCTCAACTTAACAATGCTCGCATTCGTGTTAAGCAACTAAAAGATCTTCAAGGCACTGTTCTAGCGACAGGTTTCCCATTCAAACAGAAGCAACACTCTGAGTCTTACTTCAAGATCATGTCTTCACTCTTTGTTGATTGTTCAGACTTCCGTCGTACGGGCTCTGCCGCCCTAGACTTATGTTATTTAGCAACTGGGCGTGTTGATGGATTCTTCGAACTTGGCCTAAAGCCTTGGGACATCGCTGCAGGTGAATTGATTGCTCGCGAAGCTGGCGCTATTGTCACCGACTTCGCTGGTGGTACGGATTATATAAAATCTGGTAACCTTGTTGCTTCAAGTGCACGTGGTGTAAAAGGTATTCTTAAGCACATCCGTGAAAATGGCAATGAAGCACTCCTAAAATAACCAAAAGCTCCGTCACAGCTGAAATTCTTAGCCCACTCTACAACGAGTGGGCTTTTTGTTTAATTAGATTTTGATAGCTTCACAAAAACTCACATCAGCCCTACCCGTTTTCTCATCATAAGAATGATACAGTTCGAAACATGGGCGCTGATCTAGCTCAAACTCTTTCGCAATGATTTCCTCAATCAACTGATTCCAGTATTTTTCATATTGCTGTTTATCTTCAACAGTTTTACGTAATACTGCATAGCTCCCCGCTGGGATCGCCTCGATAGCAACGCCACTCCCACCAGTCGTACCTTCAGGTACTTGCAAAGCGATATCTGTCCGACACTTATCAACAGATATAAGAGGAAAGGTGAGAGATTGGCGACCTTTGAGGCCTTATCTAAATTAAGTCGCTCAGAGCAGTTCTCCTCTAAATAAAGTTGAAGCTGACTAACCCTTTGCAAGTGATCCATTCCCTCTCTATCATCCAATCCTGCTACCGTGCTAACACAGTAAAGTAAGATCATTAGGTAGTAGATTCACAGGCGATTGTTTGTGATAGATATAAATCCATCATTGGTAAAGGTGGCTATTGGTTAGACTGAAGATAAACGAGAAATGAAAAAGGCTCTAGTCTTTCGACTAGAGCCTTAAATATGGCAGGGGTGGAGAGATTCGAACTCCCAACACGCGGATTTGGAATCCGCTGCTCTGCCAATTGGAGCTACACCCCTATCTCGTATTTAATGAGACGACTCTCTAATAAGTGGCGGAGTGGACGGGACTCGAACCCGCGACCCCCGGCGTGACAGGCCGGTATTCTAACCAACTGAACTACCACTCCGCACTGGAAACACGTTCTACAACGTGGTTCCATAATTTAAAGCCTGGCGATGTCCTACTCTCACATGGGGAAGCCCCACACTACCATCGGCGCTATTGCGTTTCACTTCTGAGTTCGGCATGGAATCAGGTGGGTCCACAACGCTATGGTCGCCAAGCAAATTCTTTATCAATTTGATCGCAAATTCAAACGCACTTTAGTGCGGCCCTTTAGGGTGAGATTTGCTTGCAAATCGAATAATTCGGAAAGCTGTTTTAAGTTCTGTGTTTACACATTCAATGTTCTACTTTGAGTCCATCAAAACCCTTTGGGTGTTGTATGGTTAAGCCTCACGGGCAATTAGTACAGGTTAGCTCAACGCCTCACAACGCTTACACACCCTGCCTATCAACGTTCTAGTCTCGAACAACCCTTTAGGACCCTCAAGGGGTCAGGGAAGACTCATCTCAGGGCTCGCTTCCCGCTTAGATGCTTTCAGCGGTTATCGATTCCGAACTTAGCTACCGGGCAATGCCATTGGCATGACAACCCGAACACCAGAGGTTCGTCCACTCCGGTCCTCTCGTACTAGGAGCAGCCCCCTTCAATCTTCCAACGCCCACGGCAGATAGGGACCGAACTGTCTCACGACGTTCTAAACCCAGCTCGCGTACCACTTTAAATGGCGAACAGCCATACCCTTGGGACCGACTTCAGCCCCAGGATGTGATGAGCCGACATCGAGGTGCCAAACACCGCCGTCGATATGAACTCTTGGGCGGTATCAGCCTGTTATCCCCGGAGTACCTTTTATCCGTTGAGCGATGGCCCTTCCATTCAGAACCACCGGATCACTATGACCTGCTTTCGCACCTGCTCGAATTGTCATTCTCGCAGTCAAGCGGGCTTATGCCATTGCACTAACCTCACGATGTCCAACCGTGATTAGCCCACCTTCGTGCTCCTCCGTTACTCTTTGGGAGGAGACCGCCCCAGTCAAACTACCCACCAGGCACTGTCCTCAACCCGGATAACGGGTCTAAGTTAGAACATCAACACTACAAGGGTGGTATTTCAAGGACGGCTCCACCGATACTGGCGTACCGGGTTCAAAGCCTCCCACCTATCCTACACATGTAGGGTCAATGTTCAGTGCCAAGCTGTAGTAAAGGTTCACGGGGTCTTTCCGTCTAGCCGCGGGTACACTGCATCTTCACAGCGATTTCAATTTCACTGAGTCTCGGGTGGAGACAGCGTGGCCATCATTACGCCATTCGTGCAGGTCGGAACTTACCCGACAAGGAATTTCGCTACCTTAGGACCGTTATAGTTACGGCCGCCGTTTACCGGGGCTTCGATCAAGAGCTTCGACTTACGTCTAACCCCATCAATTAACCTTCCGGCACCGGGCAGGCGTCACACCGTATACGTCATCTTACGATTTTGCACAGTGCTGTGTTTTTAATAAACAGTTGCAGCCACCTGGTATCTGCGACTCTCAATAGCTCCATCCGCAAGGGACTTCACCGTCAAGAGCGTACCTTCTCCCGAAGTTACGGTACCATTTTGCCTAGTTCCTTCACCCGAGTTCTCTCAAGCGCCTTGGTATTCTCTACCCGACCACCTGTGTCGGTTTGGGGTACGATTCCTTACAATCTGAAGCTTAGAGGCTTTTCCTGGAAGCATGGCATCAATGACTTCACATCCGTAGATGCTCGACGTCGTGTCTCAGCCTTAGAGAGAGCCGGATTTACCTAACTCTCAAGCCTACGCACTTGAACCTGGACAACCGTCGCCAGGCCCACCTAGCCTTCTCCGTCCCCCCATCGCAATTGTAAGAAGTACGGGAATATTAACCCGTTTCCCATCGACTACGCCTTTCGGCCTCGCCTTAGGGGTCGACTTACCCTGCCCCGATTAACGTTGGACAGGAACCCTTGGTCTTCCGGCGAGGAGGTTTTTCACCCCCTTTATCGTTACTCATGTCAGCATTCGCACTTCTGATACCTCCAGCAAGCTTTACAACTCACCTTCAACGGCTTACAGAACGCTCCCCTACCCAATACATAAAATGCATTGCCGCAGCTTCGGTTTACAGCTTAGCCCCGTTACATCTTCCGCGCAGGCCGACTCGACTAGTGAGCTATTACGCTTTCTTTAAATGATGGCTGCTTCTAAGCCAACATCCTAGCTGTCTAAGCCTTCCCACATCGTTTCCCACTTAGCTGTAATTTGGGACCTTAGCTGGCGGTCTGGGTTGTTTCCCTCTCCACGACGGACGTTAGCACCCGCCGTGTGTCTCCCGGATAGTACTTACTGGTATTCGGAGTTTGCAAAGGGTTGGTAAGTCGGGATGACCCCCTAGCCTTAACAGTGCTCTACCCCCAGTAGTATTCGTCCGAGGCTCTACCTAAATAGATTTCGGGGAGAACCAGCTATCTCCAGGTTTGATTGGCCTTTCACCCCTAGCCACAAGTCATCCGCTAATTTTTCAACATTAGTCGGTTCGGTCCTCCAGTTGATGTTACTCAACCTTCAACCTGCCCATGGCTAGATCACCTGGTTTCGGGTCTATATCCAGCAACTCGACGCCCAGTTAAGACTCGATTTCTCTACGGCTCCCCTAGATGGTTAACCTTGCTACTGAATATAAGTCGCTGACCCATTATACAAAAGGTACGCAGTCACACCACGAAGGTGCTCCTACTGCTTGTACGTACACGGTTTCAGGTTCTATTTCACTCCCCTCACAGGGGTTCTTTTCGCCTTTCCCTCACGGTACTGGTTCACTATCGGTCAGTCAGTAGTATTTAGCCTTGGAGGATGGTCCCCCCATATTCAGACAGGATATCACGTGTCCCGCCCTACTCGATTTCACCTAAAATGCGCTGTCGGTTACGGGGCTATCACCCTGTATCGCAGACCTTTCCAGAACTTTCACCTGACGTATTAAAGGCTTAAGGGCTAATCCAATTTCGCTCGCCGCTACTTTCGGAATCTCGGTTGATTTCTTTTCCTCGGGGTACTTAGATGTTTCAGTTCCCCCGGTTCGCCCTGTTAACCTATGTATTCAGTTAACAGTAACTGCTTATGCAGTTGGGTTTCCCCATTCGGAAATCCCAGACTCAAATGACTTTTACTGTCTAATCTGGGCTTATCGCAAGTTAATACGTCCTTCATCGCCTCTGACTGCCAAGGCATCCACCGTGTACGCTTAGTCACTTAACCATACAACCCCAAAGGGTCTTTGTTAAACAACCAAAGTTGTCTGCAATTATTTAAACATGATGCAGACTCGATTTTGCCGGACTCAAATATCTTTTTATTTTACTTTTTATAAAAAGTGAAAACAAAAAGCCAAGAACACTTGAATGTGTGTTGGTACCTAAATCATAAAGACTTAGGATTTGAGAACTTTTAATTTGAATAACAACGTATCTCATAGAGATGGGGATTGTTGTTATTCGTCAGCTTTCCAAATTGTTAAAGAGCATGTTTCTTTCGAAACCATTTTTAAAAGCACTATTACTAATGCGCTTAAAGATGGTATCCCGTAGGGGAGTCGAACCCCTGTTACCGCCGTGAAAGGGCGGTGTCCTAGGCCTCTAGACGAACGGGACACGAAAAATTTCTTAATAGAAATTGTTGGTGGAGCTAATCGGGATCGAACCGATGACCTCTTCGCTGCCAGCGAAGCGCTCTCCCAGCTGAGCTATAGCCCCTCTTTAATTTTTATAAACCATCAATCTGTGTGGACACTCATCGTGAATAATCATCGTATAAGGAGGTGATCCAGCGCCAGGTTCCCCTAGCGCTACCTTGTTACGACTTCACCCCAGTCATGAACCACAAAGTGGTGAGCGTCCCCCCGAAGGTTAAACTACCCACTTCTTTTGCAGCCCACTCCCATGGTGTGACGGGCGGTGTGTACAAGGCCCGGGAACGTATTCACCGTAGCATTCTGATCTACGATTACTAGCGATTCCGACTTCATGGAGTCGAGTTGCAGACTCCAATCCGGACTACGACGCACTTTTTGGGATTCGCTCACTTTCGCAAGTTGGCCGCCCTCTGTATGCGCCATTGTAGCACGTGTGTAGCCCTACTCGTAAGGGCCATGATGACTTGACGTCGTCCCCACCTTCCTCCGGTTTATCACCGGCAGTCTCCCTGGAGTTCCCACCCGAAGTGCTGGCAAACAAGGATAAGGGTTGCGCTCGTTGCGGGACTTAACCCAACATTTCACAACACGAGCTGACGACAGCCATGCAGCACCTGTCTCAGAGTTCCCGAAGGCACCAATCCATCTCTGGAAAGTTCTCTGGATGTCAAGAGTAGGTAAGGTTCTTCGCGTTGCATCGAATTAAACCACATGCTCCACCGCTTGTGCGGGCCCCCGTCAATTCATTTGAGTTTTAATCTTGCGACCGTACTCCCCAGGCGGTCTACTTAACGCGTTAGCTCCGAAAGCCACGGCTCAAGGCCACAACCTCCAAGTAGACATCGTTTACGGCGTGGACTACCAGGGTATCTAATCCTGTTTGCTCCCCACGCTTTCGCATCTGAGTGTCAGTATCTGTCCAGGGGGCCGCCTTCGCCACCGGTATTCCTTCAGATCTCTACGCATTTCACCGCTACACCTGAAATTCTACCCCCCTCTACAGTACTCTAGTCTGCCAGTTTCAAATGCTATTCCGAGGTTGAGCCCCGGGCTTTCACATCTGACTTAACAAACCACCTGCATGCGCTTTACGCCCAGTAATTCCGATTAACGCTCGCACCCTCCGTATTACCGCGGCTGCTGGCACGGAGTTAGCCGGTGCTTCTTCTGCAGCTAACGTCAAATGAATGCGCTATTAACACATCCACCTTCCTCACTGCTGAAAGTACTTTACAACCCGAAGGCCTTCTTCATACACGCGGCATGGCTGCATCAGGCTTGCGCCCATTGTGCAATATTCCCCACTGCTGCCTCCCGTAGGAGTCTGGACCGTGTCTCAGTTCCAGTGTGGCTGATCATCCTCTCAGACCAGCTAGGGATCGTCGCCTTGGTGAGCCATTACCTCACCAACTAGCTAATCCCACCTGGGCATATCCTGACGCGAGAGGCCCGAAGGTCCCCCTCTTTGAGCCGAAGCTATTATGCGGTATTAGCCATCGTTTCCAATGGTTATCCCCCACATCAGGGCAATTTCCCAGGCATTACTCACCCGTCCGCCGCTCGACGCCGTTATCGTTCCCCGAAGGTTCAGATAACTCGTTTCCGCTCGACTTGCATGTGTTAGGCCTGCCGCCAGCGTTCAATCTGAGCCATGATCAAACTCTTCAATTTAAGATTTTGTCGGCTTAATGAATACTGAACATTACATAAGTAATGTTTGAATTGACTGTGCTCTTATTGGTTTTCACTTTTGAAAAAGTAAAACAAAACAGCTCAAGGCTGCTTCCCAACTCGAATGGTCACTTCGTATCATTGAAACCTAAATTGTTTCCGAAGAAACTATTTGGATTATCATCAACGAGTGCCCACACAGATTGATAGGTTTATATTGTTAAAGAACTTTGTTTTAAGCTTTGCTCAAAACGGACGGCCATTTTAGCGAGATAACTCATAGTGTCAAACACTTTTTTTGTTATTTCTCTTAAAGTTAAATGATTAACTTTAAGCCGTCTTATCATCGGCGGAATTTGTTTAGTATCCCGTGACAACGAGGGCGCATTATAGGGAGTTCACTCGACAGTACAAGAGGGAAATTGAAAAAACTTGTAGTTTTCACTTCGTTCGCTCGCAATTTAATCAAAGCGGCGTAAATGAAAGCAAAAAGGGCTCCCAAGAGCCCTTTCTATACGCCTCATCATTGATGGGCAATAATCTGATCTTTATTTACTAGAAGTTTAACCGGCTTATCAGGAACAACTTTCCCAGCCAGAATTGCTTTAGCCAGTGGGTTTTCAACACTTTGCTGAATTGCTCTTTTCAGAGGTCGCGCACCATATACCGGATCAAAGCCAACTTGGGCAATAAGATCCAGCGCTTTATCTGAAACCTCTAACGCATAGCCTCTTTCTTCCATACGTTTGGATAGTCTCTGCAATTGAATAGATGCTATCGACTTAATGTGTTCCTGACCAAGTGGATGGAAAACAACACTCTCATCAACACGGTTTAGAAATTCAGGGCGGAAATGTTTGTTGACGACTTCCATCACCTGTTCTTTCATACCTTGATAATCTAAAGAGCCAAAGTTTTCCTGAATTCTCGCCGATCCTAGGTTGGATGTCATGATGACAACCGTATTGCGGAAATCAACGGTACGACCTTGGCCATCCGTTAAACGACCATCGTCAAGCACTTGTAACAGAATGTTGAACACGTCTGGATGCGCTTTTTCAACTTCATCTAATAAGATTACTGAATAAGGTTTTCTGCGCACAGCTTCAGTCAGGTAACCACCTTCTTCATACCCCACATAACCAGGAGGTGCGCCAACAAGTCTCGCTACGGAGTGCTTCTCCATAAACTCAGACATGTCGATACGAACCATGGCATCTTCACTGTCGAACATAAAGCTCGCGAGCGTTTTGCACAATTCTGTTTTACCTACACCTGTTGGACCTAAGAATAAGAAGGAACCAATTGGTTTATTCGGATCCGACAGCCCTGCTCGGCTACGGCGGATAGCATTGGAAACCACTTCTACCGCTTCGGTTTGACCAATCACACGAGCATGCAGTACCTCTTCCATGCGTAAAAGCTTTTCTTTTTCAGCTTCTAACATTTTGGACACTGGAATTCCGGTCTGCTTGGACAATACTTCTGCTATCTCATTATCCGTCACTTTATTACGCAGTAAGGTCATTTCCTGCATTTCAGCTTGAGTCGCCAAATCCAATTGTTTCTCTAGCTCAGGAATACGGCCGTACTGTAGCTCAGACATGCGGTTAAGATCACCAGCACGACGAGCAAACTCCATATCCATTCGAGCCTGTTCTAACTCAGCCTTAATATGCTGTGTCCCTGATAATGCTGCTTTCTCGGCGTTCCACACTTCTTCCAATTCAGAAAATGCACGTTCTTTATCATTCAGTTCTTCATTGAGATTACTTAAGCGCTTTTCACTGGCTTCATCATGCTCGTTGATCAGTGCTTGCTGTTCGATTTTAAGCTGTACAATTTTACGTTCCAGTTTATCGAGTGATTCGGGCTTAGAATCAATCTGCATACGGATACTCGACGCTGCTTCATCGATCAAATCTATCGCTTTGTCTGGTAACTGACGATCGGACACGTAACGATGTGATAAGCTTGCAGCTGCAACAATCGCTGGATCGGTGATCTCTACGTGATGGTGCAGCTCATAACGCTCTTTCAAACCACGTAAAATCGCAACGGTATCTTCTACAGACGGCTCATCCACCAGTACTTTTTGGAAACGACGCTCTAACGCAGGGTCTTTCTCTATATATTGGCGGTATTCATCCAGTGTCGTCGCTCCCACACAATGAAGTTCACCACGTGCCAAAGCAGGCTTAAGCATATTGCCCGCGTCCATTGAACCTTCACCTTTACCGGCCCCCACCATGGTATGAATTTCATCGATAAAGAGAATGACGTTACCTTCTTCTTTAGATAATTCATTAAGCACCGATTTCAGGCGTTCTTCAAACTCACCACGATACTTAGCTCCCGCAACGAGCGCTCCCATATCAAGAGACAATACTCGTTTATTGCGTAAACCTTCAGGTACCTCATTATTAATGATGCGCTGTGCAAGTCCTTCGACAATTGCTGTCTTACCGACACCAGGTTCACCAATAATGACAGGATTATTTTTGGTTCGACGCTGTAGGACTTGAATCGTTCGACGAATCTCATCATCACGCCCAATAACCGGATCTAGCTTCCCTTGCTCAGCTCGCTCCGTTAAATCAATCGTGAATTTTTCCAAAGCTTGGCGTAATTCTTCCGCATTTTGATCATTCACTTTCTGACCGCCACGAATTTTATCAATGGCATCACTTAGCTTCGCCTCAGTTAAGCCTAACTCTTTTAAGAGCTCACCAAGTGGTCCACGGTCTTCAATCGCGGCCAAGAGGAAAACTTCGGAGGAAATGTAGGCGTCTTGCCGCTTTTGTGCGACTTTGTCACACAAATTAAACAGTGTGCCCATCGAACTAGATAACTGAACATCCCCACCAATACCACTAACTTTGGGCAAGCGATCTAGGATCTCACTTAGCTTAGAGCGTAAATGCGTAACATCGACATCAAGCATAGTCAGTAGTGGACGAATAGGACTGCCATTCTGATCCATCAGTGCCACCATCAGGTGTACAGGCTCGATGTATTGGTGATCACGGCCTAACGCCAGCGACTGTGCGTCAGATATCGCGATTTGAAATTTGCTTGTGAATCTGTCAAGACGCATATCTACCTTCCTAACCTCAACGGAGTGAACTCTTATAATCAGTATGAGAGATGGATACGCAACAATCGATTTTCAAGGGGAAAGAACTAAGTTTCCTTAGTTAAAAAGAGGGTCATTTGTCTATCCAGATAAACGATGCCTGTCGGCCTGTGGCGCCATCACGGCGGTAAGAGAAGAAGCGTTGTTGATCAAGATATGTACACAGATCACTATAATACACATCAAACACTCCAACTTTGTTCAGGCGCTGAGTCACTAACAGATTCATATCTGCCAACCATTTCCCTTGCACCTCTCTCGACGAGAATGCTTGCTCGGCGGCGGGGTCAAAGGAAACAAATGCTTGAAGTACATCTTCACCGACTTCGAAGACTGACGCACCAATCGCTGGTCCAATCCAAGCGATCACTGGCCCATCAAACTTAGCTACAGCATTTTCAACAATACCACCAGCTAACCCTCGCCAGCCAGCATGAACTGCAGCCACTTGAGAACCTTGGGTATTGGTCAATAATACGGGTAAACAATCTGCCGTCATGGCAGAACATACCACTCCACGTTGCTGAGTAAACAAACCATCCGCATCTAACACATTTCGCGTTGGCTGGTCCGCTTCTAACACAAGCGTAGAGTGGGTTTGATTAAGCCAAATTGGCGAACTTGGCATGTGAGATTGATTCACCAACCATTGCCGATTCTGCTCAACAATCTCTAATTCATCCCCAACGTGTGCACCGAGGTTCAAACCTTGATAAACACCCGTCGAAAACCCTTGCAGTCGAGTCGAAGCAAAAGCTTTCACGTTTTTTGGTGCAGGCCAGTTAGGGAGGATCATTTCCATATCAGAACTCGTCTTCTAGCCCATGTTGTTGAGTATCTTGACGAAGCGCTTCAGCCATTTCGACCATATCATCAGGTACTGGCGCGTGGAATTCTAATTCTTCTCCAGTCACAGGGTGATCGAATTTTAACATCACGGCATGCAATGCCTGGCGATCAAACTTGCGAATCATATCAGCCAACTCTTCCGAAGCACCGGAAGGAATGCGGGCTCGACCACCGTATGCTGAATCCCCCAGCAAGGGATGCTGAAGGTAAGACATATGAACACGAATCTGGTGGGTACGACCGGTTTCAAGACGCAAGCGGATACGAGTATGCTCACGAAAATGTTCAGCAACACGATAATGGGTCACGGCAGGTTTGCCCATCGGACTCACTGCCATCAATGTCCGCTTAGTCGAATGGCGGCCAATAGGCTGCTCCACTCGGCCCCCCGCAGTCATACGACCAATCGCAATCGCTTCGTACTCACGAGTAATATTGCGTTTTTGCAGTGCACGCACCAGACGCGTCTGAGCAGGCACCGTTTTCGCCACCACCATTAAGCCTGTGGTGTCTTTATCTAAGCGGTGCACAATGCCTGCACGTGGCACTTCGGCAATATCTGGATAGTGATGTAAGAGTGCATTAAGAACCGTACCATCTGGGGTACCCGCTCCCGGGTGTACCACAAAATCACGAGGCTTATTGATGACCATAATATCATCATCTTCATAAACGATATCCAACGGGATATCTTGCGCTTCCCAGCGCTCTTCGTCTTCCAACTCGGCTTGTAGCGTTATCGTTTCTCCGCCCATAACTTTAGTGCGGGGCTTAGTCACAACGTCTCCATTAACTTGGACTTTTCCATCCAAGAGCCACTCTTTCAGGCGAGAACGTGAAAAATCGGCGAATAATTCTGCAATTGCCTGATCAAGACGCTGACCTAATTGACTATCTTTTACTGTATTGGTTAATTCAATCTGCTGAGCCATATCGAACTTTTTTAAAAACTGTGAGACTAATTGTCACTAGTGTGGAAGAATATCGCTCCATTGTATCTGCTACCGACAAGAAAGTAACGGAAGCGACAGAAATATTTATCTCAAGGAATCGAATCCTGACATGAAAAAGCATACTTTATCTGGCTTATTGGCATTATCCGTTTTGGTTGGCTGTTCAAGCAGCGAAGAAATCGTCCCGGATGTACCGCCATCAGAACTTTACTCAGAAGCACAGGTATCGCTGCAAAGTGGCAATTGGTTAACGGCTATCGATAAGCTGGAGGCTTTAGACTCTCGCTACCCGTTCGGTGCTTACTCAGAACAGGTTCAACTTGACCTGATTTATGCCTACTACAAAAACGATGATTTAGCACTCGGTCTTGCGACTATTGAGCGATTTTCTCGTCTCAATCCAACTCATGAAAAGCTGGATTGGGTATTGTACATGCGTGGTTTAACTCACATGGCGCAAGATCGTAACTTTATGCATGATCTGTTTGATGTGGATCGTAGTGACCGCGATCCAGAGCCTGTAAAAAAAGCCTTTGCGGATTTCAAAAAGCTGCTCGAGCGCTATCCAAACAGCCCATACGCCGCAGATGCGCAAAAACGTATGGTTGCACTGAAAAACCGCTTGGCGGAATACGACCTTGCCACTGCTGATTTTTACCTGCGTCGTGAAGCTTGGATTGCAGCCATCAACCGAGCTCAGGAGTTACAAAAAACCTACCCAGATACGGAAGCAGCGCGTAAGTCTCTTGAGATTCAACTCGCTGCCTATGAACATCTAGGCTTAGAGGACGCAGCCAAGCGTACTGAACAGTTGATTGATTTAAACCCGCAATAACAGCAACGATATGAAAAAACCGCTTCTAATTACAGGCGGTTTTTTATTACTGTTTTTTGCTGAGTAATGGGTTAAGAACTACCTTTAATAGACGTTCTGTTGAGGGTAATTCATGAGCCGTACTGTATTGATTCTGATTTTGTTCGCAGCTACATGGAACCATGCGACTGCTCTGTCTTTATCACCTTTACAAAAAACACCTTACTTTGGTGATCTCGCTGAACTGGAAAAGAAAGGGGTGATTAGGGTTCTCGTTTCAGCCGATCTTGGCTTCTACTACATTGAAGGCGGTCAACCAAAAGGCATTCTCGCTGAGCTGTTATATCACTTTGAAAAAGAATTAAGGCAGCGCTCCTCTTACTTTAACCTGCAGATTATTCCCGTTCACAGAGACGAGCTGCTGCCCTCTTTAGAAAAAGGCTATGGCGATCTGATTGTTGCCAATCTGACAATCACCTCCTATCGCTCGGAGTATATCGATTTTAGTATTCCGGTTTTACAAGGCGTTAGCGAACTGCTCGTCACTCGTAGTACCACACCAACAATCACTGACTTGAAACAACTCAGTGGTAAAGAGATTTGGGTCCGCGCCAGCTCTAGTTACTTCGAAAGCTTACAAAAAGTAAATCGAATGCTCGATGAGCATAATTTACAGCCTGTCACCATTCGTTTTGTTGAAGAAACGCTACAAGATATTGAAATCATAGAACTGGTCAATCAAGGTCATATTGATGCAACCGTGTTAGATAGCCATAAAACAGAGCTTTGGCTTAAAGTGATGGAAAACATCTCAGTGCACGATCAGGCCCCACTACGTACAGATGGGAAAATTGCCTGGGCAATGCGTAAACAAAGCCCTCTCCTCCAATCCTTCGTTAATCAATACCTCCAAAGAACCCGTTCAGGTACTCTACTGGGCAACGTTATTTACGACAAATACCTAGATCACACGGGCTGGTTGAAGCGCATTCTTAATCCAGAGCACGTGACGCGTTTAGATGCATTATCAGAAATATTCGCCAATTACTCAGCACAATACGACTTTGACCCATTGATGATCTCTGCCCAAGGTTTTCAGGAATCAGGCTTAGACCAGAGCAAGGTGTCACACAAAGGCGCAGTAGGCGTCATGCAGGTATTACCCAGCACAGCCAAAGATCCCAACATCGCCATTCCTGACATCTATCAAGTGGACAACAATATCCATGCGGGGGTGAAATACATGCGTTTCCTTAAAGATCGCTATTTTAGTGATGATGACATCACGCCCGACAATCAGGTTTATTTTTCCCTTGCTGCCTACAATGCCGGGCCCGCCAATATTCGTAAAATGCGCCGCTTAGCTAGTCAACAGGGCTACGACCCAAATCAATGGTTTAGACACGTAGAAATAATCGCGCGGCGACACATTGGACGAGAACCTGTTCATTATGTTTCCAACATCAATCGCTATTTCATCATTTACAAGCAACTGAATGCATTAAAACAACAAGGTCACACCCCATCAAGTAGTGCAGATATACCGGATTTATTTGTTCCTAACATCGACGAATAAGAACGCGAACGTGACGACACCATTCGTTACGGAGTGAAGAAAATAGCTGTGTGGATCGGATCACATAGAAGAGTGGACAACAAACAACCACCTGTTTTTGTTAGGTCGCATCTGAGCCCTAAAAAGCAGATGATTTTTAGTATGTTACTTCACCCCAATCTAGCGATATTTTTTATCCGTACAAGCTTTTTGTCTGCTGAATACACTCAGTATTTGAGGTAGATCACGTTTAATTTCAATCCCAAAACACACTCACAAAACAGTGATTAACGTCACATTATTTTCCACTTAGACGAGTAACCTGAAGTTAAACCCATGAGGGATGCTACAGAGGAAAACATCTATGAAAGTAAATATCACTGGTAAAAACATCGACATCACCTCTGCAATCCGCGCTCATATCGAGAGCAAATTTAAAAAACTAGAAAAATGGCAAGTAGACATCATTGGATGTCAGGCAAGCTTCAGCGAGGAGCCAAACAAACAGAAGAAATTTGAAGCTGTTATTACTGTCCCTAAAGGCCAACTTGTCGCGTCAGCTACCCACGAAGACCTATACGTTGCTATTAATGACGTAGAACAGAAACTAGAGCGTCAGCTAAATAAATTGCGTCACAAACCAGAAGCTCGACGCACAGAAAAGCCAGAGCTAGAAGAGATAGAAACGGAATAATGGTCTACTCACAATGATGAGTGACGGAAGATTTAAAAAGTAGCGCCAAACGGCGCTATTTTTTTGCTTGACGCTCACTAAGTGGTTGCTTATTGTGTTGGCAGCATCACAACAAAGTAACGATTTATGGCTCTAAACACCCTGTTCTTTTTTGACTTCTTTTTTCTCCACTAAGTTTGGAGGCTCTCTCGTTTTCGAAAGAAAAGTCAAAAACGAACAGGAAGCCTCCCAAACGGGAGGCTTTTTTTATGAAGGAATACAGGATGACCGAACAAAAATACTCACTCGATGAAATTCGCTTACGTTTAAATGAGCTGGACGACGAAATGTTAAAGCTCTTATCCGAGCGAAGAAAACTAAGCATTGAGGTTGCCAAGAGTAAAGTTCAAACATCCAAGCCCGTGCGCGATGCAGCGCGAGAGCAACAACTGCTAGTCAAACTGATCAATGCTGGCCGTGACAAATATGAGCTTGATGCTCAATACATCACTAAATTATTTCATACCATCATCGAAGATTCTGTTCTATTGCAACAGTCTTACCTGCAGAATTTAGCCAACCCCGAACTAAGTCGCAAACCCCTCGCTCGCGTCGCTTTTCTTGGTTCCAAAGGCTCATACTCTCATTTGGCGAGCCGCGAATACTTCAGCCGTAAAAATACCGAGCTTATCGAACTGAACTGTGAACATTTCAAAGAAGTGACCCAAACCGTCGAGTCCGGTCACGCTGACTACGGTGTTCTACCGATCGAAAACACTAGCTCTGGTTCAATTAATGAAGTGTACGACTTGTTACAACATACCACTTTGTACATTGTGGGCGAAATGACGCTACCGATTGAACACTGCCTAGTCGCGACCTCAGACATTCGATTAGAAGAGATTAAAACTCTTTACTCACATCCCCAACCGCACCAGCAGTGCAGTGAATTCCTAAGCCGGATGAAAGGCGTAACGCTTGAGTCCTGTGCCAGTACTGCAGATGCCATGCAGAAAGTCAAAGAAATGAACCGCAGTGACGTGGCAGCAATCGGGAACGCCTCAAGCGGCAAACTCTATGGTCTTCAATCTATACAAGGCAACATTGCAAACCAAACCGAAAACCACACTCGTTTCATTATCGTGGCACGTAAACCTGTGGAAGTTTCTAGTCAAATTCCTGCGAAAACGACTCTTATTATGTCAACATCGCAAGAAGCCGGCTCTTTGGTAGCAACACTGCTAGTCCTGCAAAAATATGGCATTAATATAAACAAGTTGGAATCACGCCCAATTATGGGTAATCCATGGGAAGAAATGTTCTATGTTGATCTCGAGTCTCACCTCGAGTCAGAGGACATGCAGCAAGCGCTAAACGAGCTAACCCAGCTGACAAAACACTTAAAAGTGTTGGGTTGTTACCCAAGTGAGAATATCAAGCCAACCACAGTCAAACTTCAATAATTCAACAATACAGATCAAATAAATTACTGACAGGGACTGACACCAACCATAAATACACCTAATATCCCGCATCTTGGTTGCATATTAGGTGTAGTGACAGTCCTTCACTCTAATAGGCGTTATCTATTCATAGAACCGAAGGTCACTTCTTGGCTGATATGAGAACGATACTTCTATATTCCCTCACTCTTTTCGTACACAGCTTGCCTGCCCAAGCCAATCCCCTCAATGTCTATATGTGGGAAGATACTCTCTCACCTAATGTCATCAATGACTGGCAATCCGCTACGGGAACACCGCTCAAGTTGTCCCATTTCGATAATGACGATGAGCGCAGTCTACTTATGATGAAAGGTGTACTGTTACCTTTTGACTTGGTCGTATTGGATAATGTTTCGGCACAAATTTACGGACGTTTGGGCTCTTTTGAAGACCTAACCCAACTGAGTAATCGTCAGCATAATGACGACAAATGGCTACGAGCCTGCGGTGATTATGCCGTTCCGTATTTCTGGGGCACGGTGGGGATAGCCTATCGAAAAGATATGGTCGAGAAACCTCCAACCAGCTGGCAAGAGTTCGTCAATCCGCCTAAAAATTTAGAGGGCAAGATTGGCATGATCAATGACAGCGTTGAAAGCTTCCTACCTGTTTTTTACAGCTTAGGTATCGCTCCAACAGAGGAAAGTGAAACTCTTTTCCAGCAAGCCTACCCCGCTCTACAGGCATTTAGCGATAAAGTCCTAACCTACGAATATATTCTGAGTTACATCCGCAGTAATAAAAATGCTCAGAAGCTTACTATGGCATTGGCTTATAGTGGCGATCAATATTCACTCAACCGATATTACGCAGGTAATCAGTGGGCATATACCATCCCCAAAGGTGAACTGTATCTTTGGGTCGATTGCCTAGCCATCAGCAGTCATTCAGAGAACAAACCAGCAGCAAAAGCCTTCCTAGAATACCTCATGGATCCCACTGTGGCTGCAAAAAATGCAACAGACATCAAAGCTGCAACACCAAACTTAACGGCGTTAAAACAGATGCCAGATTGGTATCTAGATGATGCATCATTGTTTCCAGAACAACAGCGAGTCGAGCAAGGACGTGTAGATAGCGAACTCTCGGCGTCAAACATCAGCTTACGAGCAAAAATAATAAATCGCATTCTGAAACACCATGAAGCTCAGTACTAGAGTTCTGTTGCTAGTCTCTCCAGTCATCCTAATCAGTGCTGCATTTTCTAGCTACGGTATCTACAACAACCAAAAAGACGCATTAATAAAGCGCGAATACAGCTACCTCCAACTTACGATGGAGAAGCTCGCCGGACACTTTCGTCAGTCGGTAGCATTACTGAACAGCTACTCTCTTACTCTGACAAAGAGTGACATTATTCGTCACTACTTCGGCCAACAAGATAACCCTTATCGAGAAATGGAGCTGATAGATAATCTGCAGACGACCATCGCTAACCTTCAGGCTAACCAACAGAATGATATTTCAGTCGCTATTTTAGACCATAATCGAGCCCCCAAATTTTACGCAGATAATCAAACCGACCCCTTCTCTAAGCTTGATCAAAATGTGTTTCATTTTGTCGATCGTACTTACCGTCGTACCGGCAATGCGTCCTACACTGGCTTTACAAAGAATCACCAAGGCCAAAGCATATTGGTTCGCTATGATGTGCTGGACACCAACACGCTAATTTCCCCGCTCAGCTACAACACCGATCAGGTGTTCTTTATTGTGGTGTATCTGTCTTTGGATAAGTTTGATCAACTCAAGCACCTCATCGAGTTTGATAACGACAGCAGCATCTTTTTCACTGACCAGCCAGTCATTAAATCAGGCCTCACTCAGTCGGTCGAGCTCAAACCTAACTTATACGCAGTGCTCGACCCTGCTCAGTATTTATTGGCAAAAAAACTCAACAAAATTGAGCAAAGATTGATGCTGTTTTTTGGCGCATCCACCATAGCAACCATACTTATCTTGCTGTTCTTACTCCATCGACGAGTTATAAGCCCCATCACCCAACTTGAACGACAGCTTCAGGAAGTGGAACGGCATAAACGGCAAAATATAGAGAAGCTCAATAGTAACGATGAAATTGGTCGCTTATCGGTGCGATTCTATGAGATGTACAAAGAACTCAATTCGAGTTATCAGAAAACCAAAGCGATGGCCGAAAATGATCACCTCACTCAATTAGCCAATCGCTATCAATTTCAAGTCTATGTGGAACGGACTATCGCGAATAAACTGCTGCATACTCATGCGTGGATCCTGTACATCGATTTAGATAACTTTAAATACGTCAACGATAAATATGGCCACCATCTTGGGGACTCGCTACTGGTTAATTTTGCCAATCATATTCGCGAGGTTTGTCGTCAATACGAACAGTCTCATGGCGTAAAATGTATTGCATCCCGGTTATCAGGCGATGAATTTGCCATTTTTATCGCCTCCGCTCATCAGAACAATTACCCTGACAAAGTGGCTCAAGCAGTGTTAGAGCCGATTCAAAATCCGCAAACCTCATCGCTGGGCAGCTTTCCAATCACCGCCAGTATTGGGATCGCAACCTACCCTCAAGATGGCCAGGATCTCGCCAAACTGCTTTCTAATGCCGATACCGCTATGTATCAGGCAAAACGTGCTGGTAAGAATCAAGTCGCGCGTTATTCGGAGGAATTAGACCAAATTGTTCGTCGCCGAACTCAGATTGAGCGTGCATTAAGAAATGGTGAATTCGATGACGAATTCCACCTAATGTATCAGCCCTACTTTGACCGCTCAGGGACAAAAATCGTCGGCGTTGAAGCTCTACTGCGCTGGGAGTCGCCCAAGATGGGCAAAGTAAATCCTGGTGAGTTCATTCCTATTTCAGAAAAAACAGGGCTATTTGGAAAAATCGATCGCTGGGTCATAGAGCAAGCATTCAAGGACTTCGTTGCCTTGCAAAGCTGCTTTGAGTCGCCAATTCAGTTATCGATCAATCTCTCGTCTGCAGAGTTAGATTCACTACAACTGGCACGAGATATACAGCGCTCAGCCAAGCGATATCACGTTGTTCCAAGTCTGGTTGATTTTGAAATCACGGAAACCTTCGCCACCGATTCACAAAGCTATTCATTGCTACACGAACTTTCCTTAATGGGCTTTAAGCTTGCGATTGATGACTTCGGTTCCGGCTATACATCTATCACTCAGCTTGTAGAATACCCAGTACAGAAAATTAAGCTCGATCGTGAATTTCTCGCGGCACTGATCAAGACCAACAACCAGAAGGTGGTGAAACCACTGGTCGATCTGTGCCACTCACAGTCAATGATTGTTACAGCAGAAGGTATAGAGTCTAAAGAAATGCATCAGTGGCTGGCGGAAAACCAATGTGACTACATGCAAGGGTATTTCCTCTCTCCGCCAGTTTCACTCTCCGAGCTAAAGTTCCTCAAATCATCAATACAAGGAAACCATCATGTCGGTGAAGAAAGTTATTGTCGCTTCGCTTAATCCAGCCAAAATAAATGCCGTCAAAAGTGCGTTTCAAGCGACTTTTAGCTCCCAATCGTTTGAATTTGTTGGTGTGAATGTAGCCAGTGAAGTGGCTGATCAACCGATGAGCAATGAAGAGACACATACCGGAGCGCTCAATCGGGTTCGTAACGCCAAAACCACTCAGCCTGATGGAGACTATTATGTAGGGCTTGAAGCAGGTATTGAAGATAACATCACGTTTGCCTGGATGGTGATCGAGTCTGACACCCACCGCGGCGAATCTCGCTCTGCCAGTTTGATGCTTCCACCGGTTGTCATTGAGAAGCTCGCTCAGGCCAACGAGCTCGGCGATGTAATGGACGAAATATTTGGCACAGAGAATATTAAACAAAAAGGCGGAGCGATAAGTTTATTGACGCAAGATCAACTGACTCGCAGCAGCGTCTATCATCAAGCATTGATATTGGCATTAATTCCATTTACCAATCCAGAGCATTTCCCCGCGAATCTCTGATAAGAATAAAGGTGCGAGAGCACCTTTATTTGAGTTCAAGTAACACTGAGATTTCAGCCTTTTCTGCTTCGCTCTTCGATTTCAGCTCATTGGATCCACGAGTAATAGTGGCGACCCCCACCCCTAACATCTGACTGATTTGACGCTGAGACAATTCACCTTTAAGCAATTCACGACATATATTGACCCTTGCGATTAAAGACTCTCTCTCATCAGGTGTCAGCAGCATCGTCAGCAACATTTCATGCTGTTCGGACTCTACGCTACTTTTTATAAGGTCTAAGACCTGTTGCCAGTCAGTATACTCGGGTTGTGTTGCCATCTGTTCTCGCTACCTAGGAACGCCATAAAATCAGTACCTGGTGTCAATTTCATTTTGGTTGAGGAACGCACCATCGACCCCTAACAGGTTGCGATAATAGGTTTCAAACATCAAAACGTTTTGCACGTAACCACGAGTTTCCTTAAATGGAATAGCTTCAATAAATGCATAAGCATCCAACTTACCTTGGGTACGCTCGCGCCAGGTTTTCACTCGATGTGGCCCTGCATTATACGCAGCAAACGCAAAAATTCGATTATTATCGTATCGTTCTAACAAGCCTTTGAGATAGTGGCTACCTATCTCGATATTCTTACCGACCTCATATAAGTCATTACTATTGCGATAGGCGAGTTGGTACTTACGTGCCGTATACTTGGCGGTTGATGGCATTATTTGCATAATCCCGCGAGCACCGACAGGAGAACGCGCTTCCACATCCAAACCACTTTCTTGCCTTGCCAAAGACATCAAGGTGATTGGGTCAATGCTGTGCTTTTCACCATAGAAATTAAACCACCAACGATGCGCAACTGGAAAACGAAGCTCAATGTTATCCCACATTTTCGCTTTAATGCTCGCAGTTACCGTCAAATGAGACCAATCTTTGTAAGAGGCATACGCTGCCAACATTTCCTTTTGCTGTGAATTGGCACGATTTAATAACCAGCGCCACTCACTTTTCGCTGCGGCTATTTTATCCCGCTCAATCAGCTCTTCAATACGAACTAAAGCCGTCCTAAATGGTTTGACCGTTTGCTGTTCAAAAGAAATGGTAGAGACAGGATAATTTATCGAGCGTTTAATCTCTTTAGCTGCCGCTACACTATAAAAATTCCGCTGACCAACCAACCCCTCAAGACGCTGACTGCCTCGAGTAGTGTCGCCTAGTGCCACTTCGCTACGACCTAGCCAGTATTGCCAGCGTAAACTTTGCTGCTTTTCTTCAGACAAGTAGCTGATCCAACTTTCAACTCCGTGCCAGTCAGCTTCCTGTATCGCTAAGCGCACTCGCCGCTCTATCAGATTATCATTACTAGAGGAGGCTATCTTTTTATCACGCCATTTTGCCAGCGATTTAGACTCAGTATTCATTAGTCTAAAAGCAATATAATCCGCCAATTTCTGCTTTTCATCTTGGGGCATACTTTGGGCTTTAGTTGCTTTATCAAAGGCCTCTTGAGCCATTCGAACATCTTTTCGAGCCAGTTTCTTCAGCGCGAGACCAGTCTGAGCACGAGACAGATCGTTGTCCGGATGCTGGCGAGCAAAATTAACCACACTTTCTGGACGATTGAACAATGCCTTCATGTCTAAAGCCTGTTGGCGAGCTTTATCTGAGTCCAATAGCTTCTTGAGATAGTTCATCAAAGATCCATTGCGCGCTTCGAACGCCAACAACATACGCTCAAGGATTTGCTGGTCAGTTCTCAGCCCAGCTCTGTCCCAGGCATCAAATAGAGGGTCACAAGCATCAGCGATACTCTGCCCCGAATGCCAAAGTTTTTCCGCACCAGCAAATGCCTGATCTTTTTGACCCGTCTGGTAAAGCGCATGGTAGTAATGACATTGATACGTTTCGCCACGAGGTTCAACCGTCTGAAATTCTATCAACTTCTGCCACTGCTTTTGTCTGGCAAGACTATCTATGTATGGTGCCCGAATACGACTTGAGAATGGCAAAGTACGGTTGCTCTCAATGAAAGCTTCAACTTCGGCTGGAGAACGCTGTCCAATATTCACCAAAAATGCACGATAGTCTGTGTAGGGTGTTAAAGGGTAGTCTTTGATCTGGTTACGGATTTTTTGGTATTGAGTGACCTGATCATTATCGAGGTATTCTTGGGCCTGATCATAAATCTTCCGCTGTTGCTGGAGATCGCTCGCCATTGCTGAAGTGGCTATGCTTGCGCTGCAAACCATCGAAACCCAGGTCAGAATCGATGAAGGAATGCGATGCAGCGACTTTGAAAACGTCAGCATCATAAATTCTCGTCCCGTTGAGAATAAGTCATATGGTTATTCATTTATGCTTATTGTAAGCAGCCGTGTAAAGCGTATAGATGCAAATAATAATAAATTCACACAACTGTGACATAAGTGGCACCACAACAAATGATTTGTTCACTTATCAATCAATAACCTAATTAGTTCTTTGCCGACCTCATTTCGAAGGTAACAAAGCCCGTCATCTTGGTATAAAATGCTTCTTCTACGTGAATTGAAATTTTAGGAACGATCGGCAATGGCTGAATACGTATATACTATGTCGCGGGTGAGCAAAATCGTGCCACCTAAGCGTCAAATTCTGAAAGACATCTCGCTAAGCTTTTTTCCTGGCGCCAAGATCGGTGTTCTTGGTCTAAATGGTGCTGGTAAATCGACACTTCTTCGAATTATGGCAGGTATCGATACTGACATCGATGGTGAAGCACGCCCACAACCTGGATTGAACGTCGGTTATCTGCCTCAGGAGCCAGTACTGGATGAGTCCAAAACCGTACGTGAAATCGTTGAAGAAGCGGTATCCGATGTTGCAGGAGCAATGAAGCGTCTTGACGAAGTATACGCAGCGTACGCCGAGCCAGATGCTGACTTTGATGCACTCGCAAAAGAGCAAGGTGAACTTGAAGCGCTAATCCAAGCCAAAGAAGGGCACAATCTTGAGAACGCCCTGGAGCGTGCTGCGGATGCACTGCGTCTTCCTGAGTGGGATCAAAAGATAGAACACCTATCTGGTGGTGAACGCCGTCGTGTTGCCATCTGTCGCCTGCTTCTTTCTAAGCCCGATATGCTGCTACTCGACGAACCAACCAACCACCTTGATGCAGAGTCTGTTGCTTGGTTAGAACGCTTCCTAGTGGACTACACAGGTACTGTTGTCGCTATCACCCACGACCGTTACTTCCTAGACAATGCCGCGGGCTGGATTCTCGAACTTGACCGTGGTGAAGGTATCCCATGGCAAGGTAACTATACGTCTTGGCTAGAGCAGAAAGATGCGCGCCTACAACAAGAAGCCTCTCAGGAAAAAGCTCGCCAGAAGACGATTGAAAAAGAACTGGAGTGGGTTCGTCAAAACCCTAAAGGTCGTCAGTCTAAATCTAAAGCTCGTATGGCTCGTTTTGAAGAACTACAAAGTGGCGATCGCCAGAAGCGTAACGAGACTAACGAGCTGTTCATCCCACCTGGTGAGCGACTAGGAGATAAGGTTATCGAAGTCAATAACCTGTCTAAATCTTTCGATGGCCGAGTACTGATTGATAACCTGTCGTTCAGTATACCTAAGGGTGCTATCGTGGGTATTATCGGTGCTAACGGCGCAGGTAAATCGACTCTGTTCAAAATGCTTAGCGGTACTGAACAACCAGACTCTGGAACCATTGAAATGGGTGATACTGTTAAACTGGCCTCAGTTGATCAGTTCCGTGATTCTATGGATGACACCAAAACCGTTTACCAAGAGATCTCTGAAGGCGCAGACATCATTAAGATCAATAACTTTGAAATTCCAGCGCGCGCTTACTGCTCACGCTTTAACTTTAAAGGCAGTGATCAGCAGAAAGTCATTGGTGAGCTATCCGGTGGTGAGCGTAACCGCGTTCACCTAGCGAAGCTACTTAAAGCTGGCGGTAATGTTCTGCTACTCGATGAGCCGACCAACGATCTTGATGTTGAAACGTTACGAGCATTGGAAGAGGCCCTACTCGAATTCCCAGGTTGTGCCATGGTTATCTCGCACGACCGTTGGTTCCTTGACCGTATCGCCACACACATTATTGACTACCGTGATGAAGGACAGGTGAACTTCTACGAAGGTAACTATACTGAGTATATGGAGTGGCTGAAGAAGACCTTAGGTCCAGAAGCAGCGGAACCGCACCGAATCAAATACAAGCGTATTGCGAAGTAATTCTGCTTGAAGTTTGTGCAAAGGCCGCTAATATAGCGGCCTTTATTGTATATTGATTCACAATACGGGTGGTTTTTACCGTATTTTAAATCAATAATGCGAACCGACGCGTATAGCAGTCAGTCCTGATTTGATAGCCTTATTGGATACCATTAAGAGAGACAACTATGATCGAACGCCGTCGTTTTTCGCGCATTGTTTACCAAACACAAGCCTTGCTATCTCAAGACAACAAAGTGGTGAAATCCTCTTTGTGCGATTTATCCTTGCATGGACTGCTGCTGACGTCGGATGACGCAGACTCGCTTGATGTCGACAGCATGGTAGATGTAACATTCTCGCTTCAAGATAGTGATATCACGATTGAGCTAGTCGGCAAAATTGTGAGCCTCCGTAACAATGTGATTCGTATGAGTATTGATCATATTGATATAGAAAGTATCGGACATCTTAAGCGGTTAATTGAATTGAATGTCGGTGATGATGAACTCCTACATAGAGACATCGAACACCTGTCAGACTTGGGTGAATACACCTAACCGAGCCGTATGTCCAAACAGATCATAATTTCTATCCCCTCGTCATCTGGGGAGCAACTTTTTCACGTTTCAAGAAAAGCCCTTCTTTTTACTATTATTGGCTCAATCAGTGTGCTTGGACTCAGTACGATCATCGCTTATTACAGCTGGTATCAACACAGCACCTCCCGCTCTCAAGTGGCTCAATTACTCAAACAACTCCATCAAACCGAGCAACAATATCAGCAGCAAGTGGATGAAACACACACCCTATCTCAGGAACTTGAAGAGAAGCGCGACCAGCTCCATACCTTAGGCAAACGAGTTTATGATGTAGAATCGGTACTCGGTCTAGCTGATGACACACAAGCAGAAGAACACAACCTACTCAGTCGCCTGGATGCCGCGGCTATCGACTCTGCAGTACGAGCTACTATGTTTCGGATGATTCCCAACGACGCGCCAATGGATTACCTTCGTATCTCCTCCTCCTATGGTAAACGAACTAACCCTATCACGGGTAAACGTCATACCCATACGGGGATCGATTTGACCTGTAAGCGTGGCGAACCCATCTACGCCCCCGCTGATGGTGTTGTCGAAACAGTTCGTCCAAGCACAAAAGGCTTTGGTAACTTTCTAACTTTGAGGCACTCTTTTGGCTTTGTGAGTTCTTATGCCCACTTAGCTAAGTTTAAAGTTCGCAGCGGACAGTTCGTCAGTAAAGGCGATCTGATTGCAGCTTGCGGCAATTCAGGTAACTCAACTGGCCCACACCTGCACTATGAAGTTCGCTTTCTCGGCCGTGCACTCAATCCGCAGTACATGATGGACTGGACACCAGAAAACTTTAATTACCTGTTTGAAAAAGAAAAGAAAGTGAAATGGGCACCACTGGTTAAGCTAATCAACAACACAGTTAGATTGCAGGTTAACCTGACTCATCAGCCCTATGAGGATCAGTCGGTCCACACAGTAAAGAACCGATGAAGGGTAGATTAATCGACAAAAAAGAGCTGCCTAGGGCAGCTCTTACAATATCTGGTTAGGCGTTATAGGTTAGCCACGATGAATGGAATCATTTGCTTGCTTCAGTAGATTCTGGCTTTCATGCATAAACTGCTTCGAGTAGTCACCAAACCACTCACTCACTTTATTGAAGCTCGTAACAAACGCCTGCTTATCCTTACCATCCAGCACTTTTAGAGCTTCGCCAAAGCATTGATGGAAACGTTTGATCATCTCGATATTTTCATCGGAAGAAAGGATAATATCACCGTAAAGGTTAGGATCTTGACCAAACAGTCGACCAACCATCGCCAGCTCTAATCGATAAATGGGGGAGCTTAACTGCAGCAACTTCTCAATGTTCGGATTTTCGCGGCTCAAGTGTAGGCCGTAAGCAAAAGACGTAAAGTGACGCAGAGCCTGAATCAAAGTCATACCATGATCGTGCTCTGAGGCATCAATCTGGCATAAGCTAGCACCCCAAATAGAGAATTGTTTCAGTAGCCACTGGTAATGCTCTTCACCGCGGCCATCACAATACACAATCACCTGCTTTGCCAAGCTTGGAACATCGGGGCCAAACATTGGGTGAAGACCAACAACCGGCCCTTGGTGGACACTTAACATGCCTTGAAGAGGCTTAGACTTAATAGAAGTTAAGTCACACAAAATACAATCTTTTGGTAGGTTACCCAGCTTTTCAATCACCCCCTGCGTTAGGTGAATCGGGACAGTTACGACAACCAACCCAGCCTCTGCCAACATTTCATCTGCTTTGTCCCAGTCCTGACTACCCAGCACTTTGACATCATAGCCAGACAATTTGAACATACGGCCAAATAGCCCACCTAACTGGCCGTTACCACCCACAATCACCACAGAGCGCAATTCGGGGTTTAAGCACTTAAAACCAGAATCTTTTTCACTAGCGTACGATTCACGCATGGTGCGACGAAGAATGTCTTCAATCAACTGAGGCGGTACACCTTTCTTCTCCGCTTCTTCACGACGTGAAGCTAACATGGCCGCTTCACGATCTGGTGCATAAATCGGCAGGCCGTGTTCACTTTTCACTTCACCGACCTTCTCAACCAAAGCCAATCGCTGCGCTAATAAATCCAGAATCTGTTTGTCTACTGCGTCAATTTGATCACGCAATTCATTCAATTCAACGGCCATGATGTTCCTTGTTACTCTTCTCTTTTAACCTTTCAGACGGTCTTCCAAGAATGGGACCAGCTCTGTGTGTGCGTGACGCAATAGTGCCTCAGTTGTATCCCAATTGATACAGGCATCGGTAATAGATACGCCATATTGCATGTCATTGAGAGGAATATCCGACGGCTGGTTACCTTCATTAATATGACTCTCAATCATTAGGCCGATAATTGATTTGTTGCCTTCGCGGATTTGATGGATGACGTCCTCTGCGACCAAAGGCTGGCGGCGAAAATCTTTGCGTGAGTTGGCATGGCTACAATCCACCATCAGAGAGGCATCAAGACCAGCTTTCGCCATATCCTGCTCACACTCAGTCACAGAGACTGAGTCATAGTTAGTTTGCTTTCCACCACGAAGAATCACGTGGCCATTTGGGTTGCCTTGGGTAGTGAGAAGCGCAACTTGGCCTTCACGACTGATACCCATAAAGCGATGACTTGATGACGCAGCCTGCATAGCATTGATGGCTGTTGCCAAGCTACCATCAGTACCGTTCTTGAAGCCGATTGGCATCGAAAGGCCGCTCGCCATTTCGCGGTGAGTCTGAGATTCGGTAGTACGTGCACCAATTGCCGCCCAACTGAATGTATCAGCTAGATACTGAGGACTGATCGGATCCAACGCTTCTGTTGCGAGAGGAATTTCCATTTCAGCAAGCTCGATCAGAAGTTGACGCCCTACATGCAAGCCATGCTCGATGTCGAAAGTGCCATCGAGATGCGGGTCATTAATTAAGCCTTTCCAGCCCACCGTAGTACGTGGCTTTTCAAAGTAAACACGCATAACAATGTAAAGTTGATCACTGAGCTGTTCAGATAAGGCTTTGAGTCGCTTCGCGTACTCTTTAGCTGCATCAATATCGTGAATTGAACAAGGGCCACAGACCAACAACAAACGGTGATCTTTCTTATGGATGATGTTGGCGATAGTCTGGCGAGACTCTTGAATGAAGCGACGTGCATTATCGCTCAAAGGCAGCTTAGTTTTCAGCTCTTCAGGTGTAATAAGAACTTGTTCTTCGCTAATATTTATATTGCTCAACTCACTTTTTTGCATAACTCAAACCTGTATTTTTTTTTTTACACCCAATTAAATGCATCTCTAATGGGCTGCGAATAAACATAAAATAACAGCCTAAAAACAAATTTCAAGGTGTACACATTAAAAAACACACCGTAAATTTAATTTTACGTTATTGTCATTTGAGCTAGTTAGTTGAAAAACTTCGACTCGAGCATATTTTCTTCCACTTATCTTTTCTAAAATAAGCCTATAGCCCAGCATATTATTTCACTCATGGATCTCATTCTTTCCCTACTTCAGCAGATGTGTGTCTACTTAGTCCTTGCTTATATGCTAAGTAAAACCCCCATTTTCCTGCCATTGCTGAGTATCTCTAATCGCCTAACGCACAAACTCAGTGTCTACGTACTGTTTTCCCTGTTTTGTGTCATGGGGACGTACTTTGGTTTGCAGATCAATGATGCGATTGCCAATACCCGAGCGATAGGAGCCGTGATGGGTGGTTTATTTGGTGGGCCTGTAGTTGGGTTCTTTGTCGGGTTAACAGGTGGTTTGCATCGCTACTCACTTGGCGGCTTTACCGACCTTGCTTGTGCTATCTCGACCACCGCAGAAGGTTTGATTGGTGGCTTATTACACACCTATCTGCTCAGGCGGGGCAAAGGTGCCCAACTCTTTAACCCAAGCGTGGTATTTGCAGTCACCTTAGTGGCGGAAATCGCCCAGATGGCGATCATTCTGATCGTCGCTAAACCATTTGATCAGGCATATTCATTAGTCTCTGCGATTGCAGCACCAATGATCATCGCAAACTCAGTCGGCGCAGCGCTGTTTATGAGCATACTGCAAGATCGAAAAACTATCTTTGAAGAGTACTCGGCGACCTTTTCACGCCGAGCATTAAACATTGCTGAGCGTTCGGTCGGTATACTCGCTTCGGGTTTCAATACCCATAATGCCGAGAAGATTGCGCGTATCGTGTATGAGGAAACCAACGTAGGGGCGGTTTCAATCACAGACAATGAGAAGATACTTGCCTTTGTCGGTATCGGCGATGACCATCACAAACCTGAAACCCCTATTTCATCACAAAGCACATTAGACGCCATTGCACGTAATGACATCATTTACCTCGATGGCAAAGACAAACCTTATCAGTGTTCCCTGTCTAAAAACTGCAAACTAGGGTCTGCTCTGATTATTCCTTTGCATGCAGGTGACAAGGTTATTGGCACCATTAAGCTGTACGAGCCTAAACGTAAGCTCTTTTCAACCATTAATATGTCCATGGCTGAAGGCATCGCTCAATTACTTTCCAGTCAGATCTTGTTTGGTGACTATCAGCAAAAACGTACCTTACTTTCCCAAGCTGAAATAAAGCTGCTCCATGCACAAGTCAACCCACACTTTTTATTTAACGCACTCAACACGATTAGCGCCGTGATTCGACGCGATCCACCTAAGGCGAGGGAGTTGATTCAGCATCTGTCACATTTCTTTCGCAGCAACCTCAAACAAAATGTAGAAACGGTTACCCTTAAAGAAGAATTAGCGCACGTTAATGCTTATCTCACCATAGAAAAAGCGCGCTTTACCGACCGATTAGAGGTAGACGTTGACATTGATTCCGCATTGCTGGAGCGCAAACTGCCGACCTTTACCCTACAACCTTTAGTCGAGAACGCCATTAAGCACGGCATATCAAACCTACTGGAAGGAGGAAAGGTCCGCATTTACAGCCAGAAACTTGAGCAGGGGTATCAGCTGTGTGTGGAAGACAACGCAGGCAGTTACAAACCACCAGCTGATAATCATCAGGGGCTCGGGATGCAAATCGTCGATAAGCGCTTAACCAACAAGTTTGGTCAGACGGCATCACTCAATATTGATGTGACGCCACACCAACTGACTCGAATGAGCTTCCTCATTCCCGAGAAAAATATCGATTAGGAAACAAACATGCTTTCTGCTTTAGTCATAGATGACGAATTATTTGCTCGAGAAGAGCTGACAGAGCTGCTTGAAGAATCAGGAAAGGTCACCGTCTTGGAGCAGGCAAGTAATGCTATTGAAGGCTTAAAAAAAATCAATCAACTCAAGCCCGATGTAGTGTTTCTTGATATACAGATGCCACAAATCACAGGCATTGAACTACTAGGTATGCTCGATCCAGACACCATGCCGAAAGTTGTGTTTGTCACCGCCTACGATGAGTTCGCTATTCAGGCATTCGAAGACAACGCATTCGATTACTTGTTAAAGCCCATTGATACTTGTCGATTAGAGAAAACCATTAAACGACTTCTTAGGTCCGTCACTCATAATACTCAACAACAAATCTCCGCTCTCACACCGACCAGCTTAGATCAGGTACCCTGTACCGGACTCAATCGGATTGTCATCATTCCAACTCAAGATGTAGAGTTTGCCTACAGTGATATCGGTGGTGTGCACGTCCAAACAGCAGAGCAGAAAGCCACTTCACAACTAACACTCAAAGTACTGGAAGAGAAAACCCCGTTAGTGCGCTGCCACCGCCAGTTTTTGGTCAACATCAAAGCCATAAAAGAGATCAAATTACTTGAGAATGGGCTAGCAGAAATCATCACAGTCAGTGATCACCCTATCCCCGTTAGCCGTCGTTATTTGAAAAACCTCAAAGAGATGCTTGGCTTCCACTAAAAAGAGCCGCGGTTGCGGCTCTTGTTCACTCGTTACTTTCAACTTATCCAATAACGCGTTTCATGGCTTCGGATGCCTGCTTCCACTCGTCACTGCTACGCAGATCAGACAAAGTGAAAGATTGTTTCTTTAATAGCTGACTAGCTTGTGGTGTTTCCATTACAGGCAGGTTATCCAACACTTCAATCTGCGCATCACGCTGATTACACACTAGTACCATGTCACAACCCGATGCCAGAGATTGATGCGCACGCTCGGCAGGGCCACCCATCACAGACGCGCCTTCCATCGTCAGGTCATCAGAGAAAATAATGCCATTGAAGCCCAATTGTTTTCTCAGCACATTCTTAAGCCAAAACTCAGAGCCACTGGCAGGCTGGTCGTCATAATGAGGGAACACCACATGCGCAGGCATCATGGCATCCAGCAAGCCAGCCTCGATCTGAGCTTTAAAAATCGCCATGTCTTGTTCAATAATCGAGTCCCGATGATCGTAAGGAGTCTCCAAGTGAGAATCCGCCACCACCCCACCATGGCCCGGGAAATGTTTGCCTGTCGTTGCCATGCCCACCGCTTTCATGCCGCGCATGTAGGCATTGCTGTGACGGATGATGGTATCGACGTCTTCACCAAATGAGCGGCTACCAATCGCCTTACACTCATGGCCTTTATCGAGTACCGGAGCAAAGCTTAGATCAATGTCATGAGCAATCAACTCAGCTGCCATCAACCAGCCACCTTGCTCAGCCAACTTTTCACCATCATTGTGTTTAGCGTACGCTTCTGCCGCAGGGATCAGAGAAAAGCCTTCTTTGAAGCGTTGAACTCGCCCTCCCTCCTGATCAACGCCAATCAAGATGGGACGCTTCGCAGCCTGGCGAATCGACTTATTCAGTGCTAATAATTGCTCATTATCGTGGTAATTTCGTGCAAACAGAATCACTCCACCAACCGTTGGATGCTCAAGAATATTTTTATCTTCTGCGCTCAGTTCGCAACCTTCTACATCAAGCCATAAAGGTCCCATAATTATTCCTTACTGTTTTAAAGCCGCTACGGCGGATTTACTTTGTTCAATTAATTGATCCGCGCTCTCTTCCTGCTGAGTCACAGCAATGAAGAGCAGATCGGTCATCAAAAGCTGGCTATCACGCGCGGTAATGGAAGAGCTTCGAATCTGCTCTTCATCTGCGGCGGTCATCAGCTTAATGTCCGCGTATTTGTCCAATGGTGTAGGGGCAAGCTGGCTAATGATAATCACCTTGGCCCCCTTACTACGAGCCAGCTGAGCAATGCTCAAAACTTCTCGACTTCGCCCTGAGTAAGACAGCGCCACCAATACATCGTTTTCACTCAATGCCGCCGCATTCGCCACCTGAATATGCGTATCGTATTCACAATGGACGGCATGACCAATTTTGGTCAGTTTATAGCTCAAGTCCTTTGCCACCAGCGAAGAAGCCCCTACTCCAGCGATTTGAATTTTACCCGCCAGATGCAAATACCCCGCTGCCCGCTGAATGGTTTGTTCATCATTGAGAGCAACGGTTCGGTCGAGCGATTGCTGCTTGCTTGAAAGGAGCTTAGCCATCACCAACGTCATGTTATCACTGCGTGAAATGGTGCCATGAATCGCTTTTTTTGAACTTGGCTGGTACGCCAATTCACTCTCATAGAGGCGGACTTTTAAATCGGAAAATCCGCTGTAGCCGATCTTTTGACTGAACTTAACTATCGTCGACTGGCTCACACCAATTGCTCTGGCTAGCTCTGGAGAAGAAAACTGTTTGACCTGTTGAGGATATTCGAGCAGATAACGGGCGATCTTGTTATCAGCAGGCGACAATTGTGGTAGCAATGCTCGAATTCGGGCTAAACCTTTCATCTTCCCTCTCCTTTTATATGGTTTGCAGTTTACTCAGGGCTATGTCGCTGGAGAATAGTTATTCCAAGTTAAAACCGTATTTGGAATAGGCTAACGCTTGAACTGAGAACAGGATCATAGAATCAAAGCGGTCATTATTCCACCATAGAATAGATTTAGGAATGAGTTATTCATATCAGCATACTGCTAAAAAACGATAAATAGATTCCCTACATGATTCAAGCTATGGAGCTGCGATGAATTCTTTATTTACCTCTCTAGACTGGTTAGTGTTCGCCTTATATTTTGCGATCATTGCCTACACTGGCTGGCATTTCAGCCGAGTCAAAATCACCTCGACGAAGGACTACTTCCTCGGGGGAAATAGTATGCCTATGTGGGTGGTGGCAGTCTCTGTTCTGGCTACCTCACAATCTGCCGCAACCTTTTTAGGTGGGCCAGATTCCAGCTACCGTGGCGACTTAACTTACCTTGCAACGAACATCGGCGGTATTCTTGGCGCTCTATTTGTGGCTTGGGTGCTGATTCCTCGTTTTTACCAAAACAAAGTCTCGACCGTTTATGAGTTGCTCAAAGTTCGTTTTGGTGAAAAAACCAAGCAACGGGCAGGCTTGATGTATCTTATCGGGCGTGTGTTTGCTTCTGGCTCTCGCCTGTACATGGCCGCTATTGCCGTTTCTATGATCCTGTTTACCAATATTGATCCTATCAGCGTTATTGCTTCCATCGTGATATTGGTTGTTGTCGGTCTCGCCTACACCTACATGGGGGGGATTCGCTCTGTTATTTGGAGTGATCTTATTCAGCTGATTGTGTACGTTGGTGCTGCTGTGGCTGTCATCATTTACCTACTTGGACAAATTCCCGCCGATCTTAGTCAGATCATTCAGGTCTTAGACAACCCAGGGCCGGATCAGGCTTCAAAGCTTACCTTATTCGATTTCAGCCTCGATTTCTCACCCGCTGGTACATTTAGCTTCTGGGCCTGTATTACTGGCTTTGTGCTATTGAACATCGGTGCGTTTGGCCTCGATCAGGATATGACTCAACGTGTGTTAACCTGTAAGAATGCCAAGCAGGGCTCACAGGCCATGATCAATTCGATCATCTTTTCACTGCCAATTGTTCTGATTTTCATGACCATTGGTTTGCTATTGTACGTATTCTATCAACGTCCGGACCTAATGGGAGGAGAAGGGCAAGATGTAGTACAGAACTTCAATGGCGAGAGTGTCACCATCTTCATGTATTACGTTCTTAATGAGATGCCTGCGGGTCTACGTGGCTTAGTCACCGTAGGTGTAGTGGCTGCCGCGCTTTCAACATTAAATTCGGGTTTGAATTCAATGTCTTCTGTCGCCACTCAAGATCTTTACAAACCTTGGAAAGAAGCCCGTGATGGCAAACAAGATGATGCGCATTATGTCAAAGTTGGCCGATTGGGTATGGCAGCCGCAGCCATAGCACTTGGCAGCATGGGGATCCTGTGTTTTTACTGGCAACAATACACAGATATGCCACTACTTGCTTTTGCTCTCAGCGTGATGGTATTTGCCTACACAGGATTACTTGGCGTCTACTTCACCGCTTTGTTTACTGACCGAGGCAGTGAACGTTCCGTTGCCATGGCACTGGTGGCAGGCTTTCTAACCACACTGTTACTTCAAGCTTATGTCTGGGATAACACATTCGGCTTACTGAACCCTGACTGGGTTGGGCTGAGCCTAGCGTTTCCTTACCAGCTGTGTATCGGTACTTTCGTTTCATTTGCGGTCTGCCTATGTGGCAAAGCACAGCCACAAGAGCAACTACAAGCGGCTCGCTTATGATTACGCACTTACTCGCTATAGATGGAGGCGGAACGAAAACCGCCTTACGTCTAACGTCAATAGACCCCCTAATGACGGACCCGATTTTTACTTTGACTCTGGGTCCGTCATCTCTCACACAACAAGGGGAGCAAGCTCATCAGCAACTACATCAAGCGATTGGGGCTTGCTTACAGCAAATAAAACTGGCGGCCAGTCATGTTTCTATTGTGATTGGTGTCGCTGGGGCAGGTAACGCGAAAGCAAAGCTTGCTCTTGAACAATCATTGCAAATCTACCCTCATTGCGTAGTCACAACAGATGCACATATTTCACTGCTGGGCGTCAATCACGGTCAGGCCGTGAATTGCATTGCCATTGGTACAGGCAGCGTCGCCACACAACTGGATGCCGACGGGCACAGTAAGATGTATGGCGGCTGGGGGTTTCCAATTGGCGATCATGGCGGAGGTGCCTGGCTGGGACAACAAGCCGTTCAAGCACTCATTGAAGCGCTTGAACAAGAAACCTCCCACCCACTCACCGACTATTTGACCCAACACTTAGGTGGCCAACGGGGAGAGGTTTTACAATGGTTAACCACGGCCAATGCTTCACGCTTTGCTCAGCTTGCTCCTGCCGTATTGGACCACGCGCAACAAGGTTGCCCAGTAAGCACAACAATCGTAAACAGAGGCCAACAGCATATTGATAGCCTGGTGGCAAAGTGCTGTGATAATAACAAGCTAGACATCGCTTTTTTAGGCAGTTTGGGCGCATACTATCAACAACATCTCAGCCCCAAATGGTCCTCAAGACTCATCACTCCTAAAGGCGACGCACTTGACGGTGCGACTCTGCTAGCCAGACAACAGGTGGAAAATTACAATGAGTAAAGAACTTTATATTGGCATCATGTCTGGTACCAGTTTGGACGGTATTGATGTCGCCCTAATTGAAGTCATGAATGGACAGATTCAGTTAATCGACAACCAAGATTACCCGATTCCGTCATCAATAAAGCAACAGGTACTCGACATTTGTCTGGGTCAGCAAACTGACCTACAACAAATTGGGGCTCTCGACCATCAGCTAGGCCACTTGTACGCCGAAGCAGTATTGGCTTTGCTTGAAAAAACAGGCCATAGTAAAGAGCAAATTACCGCGATCGGTAATCACGGTCAGACGGTTTTCCATCAGCCAACTGGAGAAACTCCGTTTACCACTCAGCTTGGTGATGCCAATATCATTGCAACACGAACCGGCATTACGACCATTGCGGATTTCAGACGCAAAGATATGGCACTGGGCGGACAAGGGGCGCCGTTGGTTCCCGCTTTCCATCGCGCTTTATTTGAATCAAACGAAGCCAGTACAGTGGTGCTCAACATTGGTGGTATCGCCAATATTTCCGTCCTTCGTCATGACCACCCTGTCATTGGCTACGATACGGGGCCTGGTAACATGCTAATGGATGCTTGGTGTGCGAAACACCGTGGTCACCCGTATGACAAAGACGCATTGTTTGCCCAGCAAGGTAATGTAGATTCAGATTTACTCAGCTCCTTACTCCAGGAGCCATACCTTGCAGCGAAAGCACCAAAAAGCACAGGGCGAGAGTTATTTAACCTACCATGGTTAGAAGCGATTCTCAGTCATCACAACTGCTCAGTTGAGGATGTTCAGCGTACCTTGTGTGAATACACTGCACGAACTATCAGCCATGAAGTCGACAAATACACTCAAGGTGAGCAACCACAGCTATTAGTATGCGGTGGCGGTGCCAACAATCCTTTATTAATGGCACGCCTTAAAGCCTTACTTCCCGGATGGAGTGTGAGTCCAACAGACTCACAAGGTGTCGACAGTCAAAATATGGAAGCGATGGCATTTGCTTGGCTTGCTTATCGCCGTATTCACAACCTGCCAAGCAATTTGCCAGAAGTCACCGGAGCAAGCCAAGAAGCTTCTCTTGGTGTAATGTACTTTGCCGATTAAATAAGGACGATTATGACCAACGATGCACTTATCGCAGCGCTTTCACATCTGGTTTCTGAAGGTCGTAACCCAGACACCATGGATATCGACTTGCTGCCTTCTCTGGAAATCGTTAAAAGAATTAACCAGCAAGATAAACTCGTTCCTCTCGCGGTAGAAAAAGTCCTGCCTGATATTGCTCAGGCTGTCGATAAAATCACTCAAGCCTTTCAATCTGGCGGTCGCTTAGTATACATGGGAGCGGGAACCAGTGGGCGCTTGGGAATTCTTGACGCCTCTGAATGCCCACCGACGTTTGGTGTCTCTGATCAAATGGTGATCGGACTGATTGCTGGTGGCCCAGAAGCGATCCTCAAAGCCAAAGAGGGCGCAGAAGATTCACCGGAACTTGGCGTTGCGGATCTCAAATCTATTGAGTTTAGCGAGAAAGATGTGGTGGTAGGTATTGCGGCCAGCGGGCGTACCCCTTATGTTATTGGCGCACTGGAATACGCTAATGATCTAGGGGCAACAACAGTAGCGTTATCGTGCAATCCAGATTCGGTCATTGCTGAAGTCGCTCAAATCGCCATCAGCCCAGTCGTTGGCCCAGAAGCACTCACTGGCTCAACACGACTGAAGTCAGGTACCGCGCAAAAACTGGTACTCAACATGCTAACAACAGCAAGCATGATTCGTTTGGGTAAAAGTTATGAAAACCTGATGGTGGATGTCAAAGCCACCAATAAAAAGCTGGTTGCCCGCGCAGCGCGAATTGTCATGCAAGCCACAGACTGTGATAAGCAACAAGCCATCACGACACTTGAGCAAACTGATTATGACGTGAAACTCGCCATCTTAATGATTCTCACTGGGCTGGATGTCGACAGCGCAAAGCAACAATTAAGTCGTCAAGAGGGCTTTCTCAGAAAGGCAGTGGAAAACCACAGCAGCTAGAGATCTTACAAGTAAAATAAACAAGGCTTGGCCTCAACCAAGCCTTGTTTCATCAATAATACTTATTAGCGTGCTCATCCCAGCCACGCTTCCACTCCATGCGAAACTTCTGCGCCTCTTCAGTGCCCTCGCACACACCTTCATAATACTGCCCCGTTAAACCAATCTGATACGCAAAGTTAGGATTGCAGTATTCTTGGATTCCTGTCAGGTAGCCCTGATCATAATCCCCTTGTTTAACACTGCCTAAGCTGGCTAGCTCTTTAAAAGAACGTTGAGTGTGACCTCGGACACCATCTTGATAACCAATTTCGTACCAGTCTCCTTCCTCAGCCAATTGTTCTGGGCTTGCCGCACAGGCAACTAACGTAGATACCAACAACAAAAAAATGAGTTTTCTCATTGTTTTTCCTTGTTTTTATTAAAGCTATCTTAATCAAAACACTAAATGACCAACTTTGCCACCGAGATCGGTTAAAAACCGCTTAATGGTGTCAATTACCACTGGCGCCGCCATACGACCACTCAACTCAAATTCGGATGAGCCTTGCTAATCAGAAGCGTAATATCGACGCTGAACTTATTAAATTATCACTAAGGAACGAGTGCTATGTTGTGGTTTCTAACCTGTGTTGCCGCTCTTATAGGCGGATACTTCCTCTACGGGGCTTTTGTTGAAAGAGTCTTCGGCATCAATGAAAAGCGCCAGACACCAGCTCATACCCAAGCGGACGGTGTGGACTACGTCCCTATGTCGACCAAGAAAGTCTATCTCGTTCAGCTTTTGAACATCGCAGGCGTAGGCCCGATTTTTGGTCCAATCATGGGCGCGCTTTACGGCCCTGCGGCTATGCTGTGGATTGTCATTGGCTGTATTTTCGCTGGCGCAGTGCACGACTACTTCTCAGGAATGCTTTCGGTGCGCAACGGTGGCGCTTCCGTTCCTACCATCACTGGTCGCTATCTAGGCAATGGTGCAAAACACTTTATGAATATTTTTGCCATTGTCCTGTTACTTCTGGTCGGTGTGGTATTCGTTTCAGCACCGGCAGGGATGATCACTAACCTGATCAATGACCAGACAAGCTTTTCTGTTAGCATGACTTCCATGGTCATTGCCATCTTTGCCTATTACATCATTGCCACGATCGTCCCTGTCGACAAAATCATTGGTCGCTTTTACCCACTGTTTGGTGCTCTACTTATCTTTATGTCGGTTGGCCTGATGACAGCAGTGGCGCTATCAAGCGAGCACACCGTCATGGGTGATTTCCAAGTCACAGATATGTTTACCAACCTAAACCCTAATGACATGCCACTATGGCCTGCGCTATTTATTACCATTGCTTGCGGTGCTATCTCGGGTTTCCACGCCACTCAGTCACCTTTGATGGCGCGTTGTATGGAAAATGAGAAAAACGGCCGATTCGTTTTCTACGGAGCCATGATTGGTGAAGGTGTGATTGCGCTTATCTGGTGTGCGATTGCTCTGTCTTTCTTCGGCAACCTTGAGGCACTGTCTGAAGCCGTGAAAAACGGCGGTCCAGGTAACGTTGTTTACAGCTCTTCATTTGGTCTGCTGGGGGTATTTGGTGGCGTGATTGCTTTCTTGGGCGTAGTTATTCTTCCTATCACATCAGGTGACACCGCATTCCGCTCTAGCCGTCTGATTCTAGCTGAATACTTCAATATGGAGCAGAAAACGCTGCGTAACCGTCTACTGATGGCTGTCCCTCTTTTCGTGATTGGTGGCATCCTAACTCAAGTCGACTTCGGTGTTATCTGGCGTTACTTCGGTTTTGCCAACCAAACAACTGCTGTCATGATGCTGTGGACGGCTTCAGCTTACTTGCTTCGTCATAACAAACTGCATTGGATCACCACAATTCCTGCAGTATTTATGACGACCGTTGTCGTGACCTTTATCCTCAATAACAGCACACTAGGTTTTGGTCTACCAATGAACGTTTCTACCATCGCTGGTATCTTGTTCTCACTTGGCGTGACGACTTATGTCATCAAGACCTCTAAGGGCAAAGGTGACTTGGATCTGGCTGATGAAGAGAAGCCAAAAGCGATGACCAAGACTGCATAAGCAATAATTACAGAAACGTAAAGGGCTCCATTAGGAGCCCTTTTCTTTATCTCTATACTGAGTCACATCTATCTGACAAAGGCCAGAGACAAAAAAGCCGGCTTAGCCACCTTTTTAAATTCTACTATCAGTTAGTCGACTTGTTTAATCTGTAGCTCTTTGGGAACTTCAAAAAACATATTTTCTTCACGACCCAATACTTCTTCTACTGATCGAGTACCCACGAGTTCTTGAATTCGCTCTAAGATCTGATTCACCAATTCTTCTGGAGCAGAGGCACCCGCAGTGACACCAATCTTGATTTTTCCGTCAAACCATTCAGGCTTAATATCTTCAGAACAATCGGTGAGATAGCCTGGTGTACCGAGTTTCTCCGCCAGCTCTTTCAAACGAGTCGAGTTTGACGAGTTCTTCGAGCCGACGACAATCACGACATCCACATCCGTTGCCATTTCACGTACCGCATCCTGACGATTCTGCGTGGCGTAACAGATATCGTCCTTACGTGGCCCCTGAATATCAGGGAATACACGACGCAGCTCGGTAATGACATCAGCGGTTTCATCTACAGACAGTGTCGTCTGACTGACATAATGAAGATTACTCGGATCTTTGACTTTCTCTTTAAGAGAGACCACATCCGCTGGCGTCTCAACTAGGTACATACCACCCTCTTCGCTGGCATACTGGCCCATTGTACCTTCGACTTCAGGGTGTCCGGCATGGCCAATCAAAACCACTTCCATATGACGGCGGCTTGCACGAGCCACTTCCATATGAACTTTGGTTACCAATGGGCAAGTCGCATCAAAGACCGTCAGATCGCGTTCTTTTGCTTCCTTACGAACCGCCTGAGAGACACCATGAGCAGAAAAGATCACAATATTGTCATCGGGCACTTCATGAAGTTCTTCCACAAAGATAGCGCCTCTTTGTTTCAGCCCCTCGACCACAAATCGGTTGTGCACGACTTCATGACGAACATAAATCGGTGGCTGGTACATTTCTAATGCACGCTCAACAATACTGATCGCGCGATCAACACCAGCACAGAAACCGCGTGGGTTGGCTAAAAGAATTTTCATTTCATTGCTCATAGTGATTATCTTATCGCTTCAGGTCGCTATTCTACTGACAAAATTTCAACTTCAAAAGTCACATCTTGCCCTGCTAGCGGGTGGTTGAAATCAACCGTCACTGATTCACCCGCAATTTCAGTAATGATTCCAGGGATTTCCATACCATCAGGGCCAGAGAAAGCCATGATTGTACCCACTTCAACTTCTGCATCACCAACAAATCTTGCACGATCCATATGATGCACATTGTCTGGATTCGGCGCACCAAAGGCATCTTCCGCTTTCAGCTCAATCGCCTTTTGCTCACCCACTTCAAGTCCTAGCAAGCATTGCTCAAAGTTTTCACTTAGGCTACCGTCACCGATCACGAGCTTGGCAGGCTTACCCATGTTGTGCGTGCTATCCGCAACCGAGCCATCTTTAAGTTTGATTGTAAAATGCAGCGTTACTGCGGATTCCTGGACAATAGTGGTCACAATACTGTTTCCTTGTTATTGGAGATATTGGCTTCTATTCAATAGAGGCTTCGTTATAGTAAAAAGCGCTCTCTGAATCAACAGACAGCGCTTAGGGTTATTCAAACATTATCAGCTTACGCTTTTTTTTCAGCGTCTTTTTTACGAAATCCATCAAGGATAATCATTGCAGCACCAATACAAATCGTACTGTCTGCCAAATTAAACGCTGGCCAGTGGTAGTCACCCCAGAAAAAGTCTAGGTAATCGACAACATAACCGTGCACCACACGATCAAACACATTGCCCACCGCACCACCGATGATCATGGCATAAGCCACATTGTTCCATTTCTCTTTTGCTGGCAGTTTACTCATCCAGTAAGTCAGCATAGCGGTTACCGCAAAAGCGATCCCCGTAAACAACCAACGTTGCCAGCCAGCCTGATCGCTCAGGAAGCTAAATGCAGCACCGTAGTTATGTACGTAAAGCAGATTAAAGAAAGGCAACACCTCAATGCGGTTCGCCCAGCCATAACCCATGTTATCCATCACAAACAGCTTAATACCGATATCTGCTAGAAAGATAACCAATGCTAGCCACAACCAGCGCACGCCAGATTGCTTCAAAGTGAGTGCTTGTTCGCTCATACAATTCCTAAAAGTAGCCCCAGTCAGTACTGGGGCTATATTATCTCAATAAAGTTCAACTTCTAGTTGCTATAAATTACGCGAAGCGACGTGTTTCACCTTCACCATCAACGTTAGACACACAACGACCACAGATCTTCTCGTGACCTGCGATTGTGCCTACGTCTGGAGTGTGGTGCCAACAACGGTCACACTTCTCGTTTTCCGTTGCTTTCACTTCAACAAACAGACCTTCAACATCAGTTGCTTGTGCAGCCTCTGACTTCTCGCTTAGAGGCTTCACAACCGCCGCTGATGTCAGTAACGCAAAACGCAGCTCATCTTCAAGCTTGTTTAGTTTCGCCGCTAGTGCATCATCAGCATAAAGGGTCACTTCTGCTTGCAGAGAACCACCAATGGTCTTCTCTTTACGAGCATCTTCTAGCAGTTTGTTCACAGCGCCACGAACCGCTTGGACTTCAGCCCAAAATTCGTTGTTAAGCTCTTCACCTTCAGCTAGACCAAACAGACCTTCGTACCACTCGCCTGTGAATACAAACTTATCGCGTTCGCCCGGCATCTCGTTCCAGATCTCGTCTGCAGTGAACGACATGATTGGCGCCATCCAACGAACAAGCGCTTCTACGATGTAGTAAAGCGCAGTCTGACAGCTACGTTGAGCGTGGCCGCCACGTTTCGCTGTGTACTGACGATCTTTAATTACGTCTAGGTAGAATGAGCCCATTTCGATAGAACAGAACTGCATTAAACGCTGTGTTACTGCGTGAGTGTTGTACTCACCGTACGCTTTCACGATCTCTTCTTGAGCAGCCAGTGCACGACCTACAGCCCAACGGTCTAGCGCCACCATTTCTTCAGCAGGAACAAGGTCCGTTGCTGGGTTAAAGCCGCTTAGGTTGGCAAGGAAGAAACGCGCAGTGTTACGGATACGACGGTACGCATCTGCAGAGCGTTTTAGGATTTCATCAGAAACCGCCACTTCACCCGTGTAGTCCGTTGAAGCAACCCATAGACGCAGAATGTCAGCACCTAGCTTGTTAGTCACATCTTTGGGCGCAACTACGTTACCGATAGATTTCGACATCTTACGGCCTTGACCGTCAACTACGAAACCGTGAGTAAGCACTTGCTTGTATGGTGCTTCGTCTTTCATCGCGATAGATGAAATGAGTGAAGACTGGAACCAACCACGGTGTTGGTCAGAGCCTTCTAAATATAGGTCTGCCGACGCGCCCTTTTCTTCATTAGGGAAAATGTACTCTTCACGAGCATCAACCACTGAATAGTGAGTCACACCTGAGTCGAACCATACGTCTAGCGTATCCAGTACTTTCTCGTACTTATCCGCTTCTTCACCGAGTAGGTCAGAGATTTCTAGATCCCACCAAGCTTGAATGCCTTTCTCTTCAACTAGCTGAGCAACTTTCTCAATCAGTTCTAAAGTGTTTGGATGAAGCTCTGCTGTTTCTTTATGAACGAATAGAGCAATTGGCACACCCCAAGTACGCTGACGAGAGATACACCACTCTGGGCGACCTTCAATCATACCTTCAATGCGGCTTTGACCCCACTCAGGCATCCATTCAACACCTTTGATTGACTCAAGTGCTTTTGCACGTAGACCTGCTTGGTCCATAGAGACAAACCATTGTGGCGTTGCACGGAAGATGATTGGCGTTTTGTGTCTCCAACAATGTGGGTAGCTGTGCTCGTAAGCGTGGTGATGTAGAAGCGCGCCTTTCTCTTTTAGCGTCTCAACCACTGCATCGTTCGCTTTGAATACATGCTGACCAGCAAATAGCTCAGTATCCGGCAGGTAAACACCGTTTGAACCTACTGGGTTAGCGACTTCTAGGTTGTACTTGTTACCGACCGCAAAGTCTTCTTGACCGTGGCCAGGTGCTGTGTGAACCACACCAGTACCAGAATCCGTTGTTACATGATCGCCAAGGATCGCAGGAACGGAGAAGTCGTAGAATGGGTGATTAAACTGAGATAGCTCAAGATCGCTACCTTTGGCAAAACCAAGGTTATGGAAGTGCTCGATACCCGCACGATCCATCACGTCCTTCGCAAGTTCAGAAGCAACGATGATTCGCTCTTTAGAATCACCTTCAACTTGGATCAATACATACTCTAGATCATCACGTAGACAAACTGCGCGGTTTGCTGGCAGAGTCCATGGTGTAGTTGTCCAGATAACGATAGAGATGTCGCCTTCACCTTCATGCCCTTCGTTCAATGAGAACTTAGAGAGAAGCGCTGCTTCATCGGCCGCTTTAAAGCGCACGTCGATAGATGGCGATACTTTATCTTTGTACTCGACTTCTGCTTCAGCAAGCGCTGAGCCACAGTCTGTACACCAGTGAACAGGTTTGAAACCTTTCAGTAGGTGACCATTATCAGCAATCTTACCTAGAGCACGAATGATGTTTGCTTCGGTAGCAAAATCCATAGTGCGGTAAGGCTTGTCCCACTCACCCATGATACCAAGGCGTTTGAAGCTCTCCTTTTGACCTTCAACCTGGCCCGCTGCGTAATCACGACATTTCTGACGGAACTCAGCGGCGGTCACTTTTTGACCTGGCTTACCCACCTTTTTTTCTACCATTAATTCAATAGGTAGACCGTGGCAGTCCCAGCCAGGAATATAAGGCGCGTCAAAACCTGAAAGTGTTTTGGATTTAATAATAATGTCTTTAAGAATCTTGTTTAGTGCGTGACCAATATGAATGTCACCGTTGGCGTATGGAGGGCCATCGTGTAGAACGAAAGATTTTTTGCCTTTCTTCGCTTTACGGATTTCGCCGTAAAGGTCTTCTTTATACCAACGCTTAAGCATTTCTGGCTCGCGGTTCGCCAGATTGCCGCGCATCGGAAACCCTGTTTCAGGAAGGTTCAGGGTATCTTTATACTCACTCATCGATTCTTAATTCCGTTGTGTTGGGCGAATGTTAGACATTATGCCAAGCGGTGGACTAGACCGTTTAGCTATTACGCTGACGCAGCCACACCCTTGCTGCTTCAGCATCCAATTCAATTTGTTGTTTCAATGCTTCAAATGAGTCAAATTTATGCTCATCGCGAAGCTTATTTAAAAGTACAATTTCTAGCTGCTTGCCATATAAATTGGCTTGAAAGTCAAATAAATGTACTTCTAGTTGCTGGCGAACTCCGTTCACGGTCGGTCGGTTGCCAATATTTGCTACGCCCCCAATCGGTTTGTCTCCAAGGCCTAGAGCCTCAACGATATAAACGCCTGATACAGGTGACACGCAACGCTTCAGTGGGATATTCGCGGTAGGAAAACCAATGGTTCTTCCTAACTTACGACCGTGTGATACTCGACCACTGATGCTGTAATCTCGACCCAGCATCTCTGCTGCTGAGTGCAACTCATCACTTGCTAAGGCTTCGCGGATCGCTGTACTGCTGACACGCAATTGCTCGAGACAGAAACTTTGTGTGCTAACGACTTCAAAACCGTATTTTTTACCGGCTTCTCTGAGCATATGGAAGTTGCCTTTTCGGCCTTTACCAAAGCAGAAATCATCACCAACAACGAGAAACTTAACACCCAATCGCTTCACCAACAAGTCGCTAATAAACTCATTTGCCGTCTGATTGGCAAAGCGCTTGTTGAAATTAACACAAAGTAAGCGTTCTATACTCAATTTACTCAGCTGGACAAATTTGTCTCTCAACCGAGTTAGTCTCGCAGGCGCTCTCTCTTTTGCAAATAACTCCAAAGGCTGAGGCTCAAACGTCATGACCGTTGCAGGTAAGCCTAATTTAGCAGCCTGCTCAGACACTTGACGCAGTACCGCTTGGTGACCTAAATGCACACCGTCAAAGTTTCCTATCGTCAGGACACACCCAGCATGATGTGCTTTGATGTTGTGAATACCTCGGATCAATTCCATTGGAAGCTTCTAATTCCTGTCTTCTTTATTATTAGCAAAGTGTGAAACTGACGGATTATATACTAATCCCCCTTATTCTGTCGCTGCTTTTAGATCTTTTAAACGCACCCCTAACACAGCAAGTGTGAGCAGATAAACGACGGCTCCCAATCCGATCAAGATTGTCAGTGAAGTTACCCGCTCAAGCAGGCTCCACATAAGCCATACCGACATCTCCTCTAACTGCCAGAGAATGGATGTCACCATCAAGCCCCCAGCCAATGCCAGCTTACATATGAAGATCAGGGTCTTGCGCGTCAGTGTATAGACCCCAGCAACATGTAACCCACGATACAACAGCGACATATTGACAAATGCTGACAGTGCTGTAGCGATAGCCAAACCAACATAGCCATAGAACCAAGCAAAAATGGCATTAAAGACCATGTTAGCTACCATCGCAATGATGCCATATTTGACCGGTGTTTTCGTGTCTTGGCGAGAGTAATAACCGGGAGCTAACACCTTGATCAGCATAAAGTTAAGTAATCCTGAAGCATAAGCAATCAGCGACAACGATGCGAACTGTACGTCCTGAGGACTGAACTCACCACGCATAAACAGCACCATCAACATTGGCTTTGCCAATACCATCAAGCCAAGCATTGCAGGTATTCCAAGTAACGTTACCATACGCACGCCCCAATCCATGGTTTGGGCAAAGCCATCACTATGATCATCGACATGTTTACGCGACAACGCTGGCAGTATCACTGTGGCAATCGCGATGCCAAATAGTCCAAGAGGAAACTCCAACAAGCGATCTGAATAGTAAAGCCAACTGATAGAGCCAGTCTGAAGGAAACTGGCAATAAAGGTATCAAACAACAAATTAATCTGACTGACTGAAACACCAAATAGAGCGGGAATCATCAAGGTACGGATTTTGACCACTCCGGGATCGCGCCAACCCCATTTAGGTCTCACCATAACACCCGCCTTAATAAGGAAAGGGATCTGAAATAGAAACTGGACCAGGCCGCCTAAGAACACCCCAATCGCTAAGCCAATTTCAGGCTGAGTCATATTCGGCGAAATAAACCACGCCGAGAGGATGATCATAACGTTGAGAAATACCGGAGTAAAAGATGACACCGCGAACTTACCCATGGTATTGAGAATCGCACCAGATAAGGCCACAAAAGTAATGAACCATAGATAAGGGAAGGTAATTTTGAGAATGAAGCTCGCCAGCTCAAACTTTTCAGCCGATGGCCCATCATTCAACCAATCAAGAAACCATCCAAAGCCAAATAATGCCGTTACCACACCAGAACCTAAAACTCCCAGCACAGTTACAATAGAGACAAGCACACCTAAGGTACCTGCGGCTCTGGCAATCAGTTGTCTCGTTTTATCCATGTCACCCGCAGCGTGATACTCCGTTAAAACAGGGACAAACGCCTGAGAAAATGCCCCTTCAGCGAATAGGCGACGTAAAAAATTGGGAATTTTATTGGCAAAGAAAAAGACATCGGCACTCGCGCCCGCCCCCATTAAATTCGCCACTACCACATCGCGCACTAATCCAAGCACACGAGAAATCAAAGTCATAGCACTAACAATTAGGCCAGACTTGAGCAGACGTTTACTCACAGCTACCTCGGGAATCCTGCAATACTTTCAATAAGGCTCCACTCTATGACAGGAATGTCAGGACTAGAGAAGATTAGTATTAGCAATGAAAAAAAAATACTGATAGAATCCCCGCCATCTTAACCGTGAAGACCTTTCTAATCCAAAATTTGTTTGGTTCCGATTGGTTTTTGCACAAATCATTTGACATTTAGGCGCAAATGAGGGATATTCCTCGCCCTTAAATTGTCACCGAACTAAAGTTTTTGGGAGTTAGACCCTTGGCAAATAGTAAATCTGCTAAGAAGCGCGCTATCCAGGCTGAGAAACGTCGCCAGCACAATGCTAGCCGTCGTTCAATGATGCGCACTTACATGAAGAAAACTGTTGCTGCTATCGAAGCAGGCGACAAAGCTGCTGCAACTGAAGCATTTGCTACAGTTACACCAATCCTAGACCGCATGGCAACTAAAGGCCTTATTCACAAGAATAAAGCTGCTCGTCATAAGTCTCGTTTCGCTGCTGCAATCAAAGCTCTTTAATAGAACTCTGATTTCCCAGTGAAAAAAAACCGGCTCAGGCCGGTTTTTTTATATTTGAATTTCACAAAGTGAGTACCCAATATCTAACGATGGTAGGTTAATCCGTCATTTCACTGCAGTATAAGCTGTGTAGTAAATGGATCATTGATTTCACTTCTTCACTGCTTAGTGTGTAAAAGACCGTTTGTGCTTCTTTACGTGTATCAACTAAGCCATCACGGCGCAACCAAGCTAAGTGTTGCGACAGCGCTGACTGACTTAATTCGAGCTTGCTGCACAATTCCCCCACAGACAACTCTTGGTTATGTAATAAACATAAAATCTGCAAACGTCTCTCGTTCGCCATCGCTTTAAGTAGTACCACCGCTTTGGCAGAATTCTTTTCCATTTCTTGTAAATTCATCGGCTAGTACCCCTTGAAACAACAAAATATCAACAAATCTCAGCCTGTAATTAATAAATTGATACATTTATAGCTGATACTAATCTATTTACATCCAGTAATCTATTTGTAGAAATGAAAAAGGTTCTCACTGAAAGAGATTCGTGAAGTCTGCATCACAGACATTCTTCACTGCTGGGTGTTGAATCATACGCTCAGCGAAAATCACGTAATATTCTTCTTTAAGCTCATCAATATGACCGATCAACTGCAAAGGTAAATCACTTTCGACTTCCGACACATATAAAGAAGGGGCAAGAAAAATAACATCGTGATGGTAACGAGCAAAAGATTTCATTAAAGCGACATCATCAAACTCACCAAGAATGTTTGGTTGAAGCCCCTGACGATCGAACCACTGAAGAACTTTCCGCCCCATTGCCGTTCGACTCCCCGGTATCAATAATTTCCGCTGTTCAAGCACTGCAGGAAATTTTACCTGTTCAACACTTCGGCTAGAGAAGAAGCTCATATTGCACTCCCCTAACTTCTTGCTGTATAAGCCGGGACTTTGACTGGAGTCAACAGGGCAATCGGACAAGATCATATCCAGTTTATGCTGAGATAACTGCTCAAGTAGCATTTCATGGGTCGATTCAAAACAACGTAAATGGATACTGTTATCAGGAGGAACTGTGGTCATTAGAATTTTACTGACTAACCTTTTTGATAAGGCATCAGCAACTCCTACATCAAACAGTATATTGGATCGCTGGCTATAGTTGACAATATCCAGCATCTCGTAGCTTAAGCCAAACATTCGGTCAGCGTATTTAAATACCAGTTGACCAAGCTCGGTTGGCTCGATACTTCGACCATTTCTTTTGGTCAGTTTACCGTCCATACGCTCTTCAAGCGCTTTGATCTGCCCAGTTACCGTCTGAGGAGTGAGGAATAACGCATCAGCAGCTTTGGTCACTGATCCCTGCTTACATACCATCCAGAAGTAATAAAGATGGTTGTAATTTAAATGCGACATGAAAAATCTCTCTGCTTTATGTATGGCTATGGTTATAGCAGAAGCTTCAAATGACAACAATCTTTCGAAAAAACCGATCTCATAGAAAAAAAAACAAGATTTTACCGATAAGTAATAAAAGTTATATGACAAAGCCATACTAGGAAGCTTGTTACAGCATGGTCAATTTGTGAAATAACTCCATTTTTCAACACTCTCAGAAAACCTCAGAAAAACCAATAAAACCTATTACTTTTCAATATCATAAAGGCAGTATAAAAGTAAATAAACATTGAAAATTGCGACGGAGAGATAAAAAAAATCCCATTACACATAACTGTAATATTAATGAAATATTTCCCCTCTACTATCGCCCACAGTTTCAACAACCGACCAATACAAATTTATACGGTCCACGGAGAAAATTATGAACCAAGCTACTACTACAGCGGCGCCGATATCGAGCACTACTCGCTGGTTACGCTGGGCTAACTTGGCATTCATGTTATACCTACTGCTTCTGGCAGTATCTATGGTAGGCAGTGGCTTTAAATGGGCGACAGGCGATCAAGCTAAAGTTCTCTTCGAATTCGCTTCTCATCCAGTAGCAGGCCTGATGATAGGTCTTGTCGCAACCGCTCTTATCCAATCTTCCAGTACAGTAACATCGATCATTGTTGGCCTTGTGGCAGGCGGTTTACCAGTAGAAACCGCGATCCCTATGATCATGGGGGCCAACATAGGTACCACTGTCACCAACACCTTGGTCTCACTAGGTCATATCCGCAATAAAGAAGAGTTTAAACGTGCTTTTGCAAGCGCAACCATTCACGACTTCTTTAACCTTCTCGCGGTCGCAATCTTCCTACCACTCGAAATGATGTTTGGTATCCTTGAGAAAATTTCTCACTGGCTAGTATCACCATTCCTCGCGACTGGCGATATGAGTATGAAAGGCCTGAACTTCATCAAGCCAATCACAAAGCCAGTTGTTAACGCAGTAAAAGAGCCGCTAGCAACCTTTGGTGATACTGTCGGTGGCGTACTACTTATCGTGCTTGGTATTGCAACCATCTTCGTTGCTATCACTGTGATGGGTAAACTGATGAAGAGCCTAATGGTTGGCCGTGCTCGTGAAATCTTAAAGAGCGCCATTGGTCGTGGCCCTATTCACGGTATCTTTTCTGGTTCAGTCGTCACTATACTGGTTCAATCGTCTTCAACCACTACCAGCCTAATGGTTCCGCTTGTAGGTTCAGGTGTATTGAAAGTTCGTGATGTCTACCCGTTCACACTAGGTGCCAACATCGGTACATGTATTACCGCACTATTGGCAGCAACAGCAGCATCAGGTGAGTTCGCAGTATTCGCTCTACAAATTGCTTTGGTACACCTAGCGTTCAACATCCTAGCCACAGTATTTATCTTTGGTATTCCGTTCCTACGTGAACTACCAGTTAAAGCCGCTGACATCATCTCTGATATGGCAGTGAAGAACAAAGCTGTAGTGGCTGGTTACCTTATTGCGGTATTCCTTGTACTGCCAGGTAGCATCCTAGCGCTGACTGCTTAATTCGAAGAACCATCGCTTATTCAAAGCCCGCAACCTAGGTTGCGGGCTTTTTGCTTGTCTAAGCTTCGCTGATGAAGAAGGATACGGGAACGAATTTCATCCTGCGGAGAAATAAAGAGCTAAGTTGTGGTTAAGTAAACAACACTAGTTTTCAACAAGGCGACGCTCGATCCGATTTTCCAGTACCAAAGCGCTCCATAAGGTGCCGCCCGTTCTTCCTCGTATAAAAAAGCCGCCCAATTTTAGGCGGCTGTTTAACATCTAGTGCGTATTAGACTGAGAATGGATATTGAATTGGGTCATGATGCTCGTAGCCCTCAACCCAAAAGTCATCCAATGTGACCCAAGTTTCCAAATCTTCTAGAGACTTGATATCCGGGTTGATATGGAACGTAGGTGATGCCAAAGGCTCTCGCTTCAACTGAACGTCACGCATCAACTCAAGCTGATCTTCATAGATGTGAGCATTCACTATCTTGTGGTAGGCTTGGCCCGCTTTTTTGCCAGTGATCTGAGCCATAATAGCCAAGAACACGTACACCTGAACCATGTTGAAATTCAGGCCAAGAGGCACATCACATGAGCGCTGAGTACTGTTGAGATACAGAGTATCACCTAATAATGAGAAATGATGGCTATACATACAAGGACGCAAGCACCCCATGTGAAATTCACCGGGATTGTAGAAGTTCAAGATTTCACCTCGATCATCCACACCTCGAGTCAAGTCATCGACAATCTTACGCAGTTGATCGATATGACCACCGTCTGGTTTCGCCCATGCACGTCCCTGAACGCCATAAACGCGGCCCATGTCGTCCTCACCTTTTCGATAAGGATTCTTAAGCCAAGCTTGGTTTAGGTTTGCATTCGCATCCCAAGTTTTGGTACCGAGCTTACGAAAAGCTTCCGCGCTGTCGTAACCACGAATATAACCGAGTAGCTCAGCCACCGCAGCTTTCCAAAAGCTTTTACGTGTTGTCACTAATGGGAACTGGTTGTGGCCAACATCGTAAGTCAGATCAGCGTTGATGACCGTCAGGCAGCGTTTTCCTGTACGTTCATTTTCAATCCACTCACCATGCTCAACGATACGCTGACAGAGATCCAAATACTGTTTCACACCAAGTCCTTACTTCATTTGTTGTGGGATTTCATCTTTGTAGTGACCACGCTTGTAAGCCCAAACCATCATCAGGATACCAACGATAACCATAGGCAGAGACAGGATTTGCCCCATTGAGATAAATCCGCCAAACAATCCCAGATGGGCATCAGGCTCACGAACGTATTCGACAAGGAAACGGAATGTACCATAACCCGCTAAAAATAGCCCTGATACTGAGCCTAGTGGGCGAGGTTTTTTAATAAACCAATTGAGAATGAAGAACAGCACAATACCTTCTAAGAACATCTCATAGAGCTGGGAGGGATGCCGAGGTAAAGGCCCGCCATTAGGGAAAACGATCGCCCACGGCACATCGGTAACCCGTCCCCATAACTCACTGTTCATAAAGTTGCCTAAACGCCCCATACCTAAGCCAAACGGTACAAGCGGTGCAATGAAATCAGCGACACCAAAGAAGGTACGGCCATTCTTCTTGGCATACCACAACATCGCAGTAATGACACCCAATAAGCCACCGTGGAATGACATTCCACCCGTCCATACTTTAAATAAGTAAAGCGGATCTTGTAGGAACAAATCGAAGTTATAAAAGAGCACGTAACCCACTCGGCCGCCAATCACGACGCCAAGAAAACCGGCAAACAATAAGTCTGACACTTGCTCGCGTGTCCAGCCGCTGTCTGGCTTATCTGCACGGCGATTTGCCAGCCAAAGTGCAAAAGCAAAACCAACCAGATACATCAGCCCGTACCAACGAATGGACAGAGGTCCAATCGCAACTAAAACGGGATCGATATTAGGAAATTCAAAATATCCCTGAGACATAAAACTATACTCTTTTGGTATTTAGATAATTAGGTGAGATTCCACTACAGCAACATAGTTCCAGCAACAAAGAGTAAAAATACTGCAAAAATTTTCTTCAATGTTGCGGTGGGTAATGAGGTGGCGAGTTTGGCACCGACACGGGTCGTCAACATTGAAGTCGACGCAATCGCAATCAGCGCTGGCACATAAACATATCCCAAGCTGTAAGAAGGCAACGATTGTGCCTGATAACCATGCAAGATGAAACCAATCATACCGGAGATGGCAATAAAGCAACCACAAACTGAGGAGGAGCCAACCGCTTTACGCATTTCAATCCCATGTCGGTTCAAAAACGGGACAGATAAAGAGCCTCCACCGATGCCCGCTAGGCTCGAGACCATTCCAATCCCGGTGCCAATTGTCAATGTTGCCCCATTACCCGGCATGACTCTCTGGCTCTGCCCTTTGATGGAAAACAACATTTGTATGGCTAAACACAGCACAATCACACCAAACACCTTAGGCAGATACTGAGAAGGGATCCATTCAGCCACATTGGCTCCAAGAAAACCACCAACAACCACACCTGGCATCAACCACTTCACTACATACATGTCTACGTTACCGAGCTTAAAGTGGTTTAAAGCAGAAGAACCGGAAGTGACAATAATTGAGGCAAGAGAAGTCGCCAAGGCGATTTGCATACTGATAGCAGGGTCAATGCCTGCCATAGGTAGTAAAAAGAGCAAAGCAGGTACAACGATTAATCCGCCACCAATGCCGAGAAGCCCCGCCATAACCCCAACAATACTGCCTAGAAGGAGCAGCAAGACAACAAATTCAATATTCACGTTTTTCCTTATCGTTTACCTGCACGGATAAAACCTGCAAAGCCTTTCTCTTCAAAGAAAGTTTGCATCATTGTATAAATATCATTGCCATACGGTTGCATCAATGCTTTGTCAGCAAGTTGCCTTAATTCACCACTGTCAGTGTGGCGCAGCAAGTATTTGACCTTAGCCACATTGGATGTATTCATACTCAAACTACGATAACCCAAGCCAACCATAAGAAGTGCGCCAATAGGGTCGCCAGCCAATTCACCACAGATACAAACTGGCAATTGCAGTTGCTGGCATGTCTGCTGAATATGATCTAAAGCCATGATCACTGCGGGGTGCATCGATTCGTACACATCAGACACCCGTGCATTATTACGATCAACGGCCAGCAGATATTGGGTTAGATCGTTGGTCCCGATAGAAACAAAGTCGACTTTCTCTGCAATCAAAGGCAGCAAATAAATCATCGACGGCACTTCAATCATCACACCAATCGCAGGCATCTCAACCCTATCATCCAACTCTGAGACTTCCTGATAGGCACGCTCGATGAGATCGATCGCACCATCCAGCTCTTGAGCACCAGACACCATAGGCAGAAGTATACTCAAGTTATTGTGCTCAGCACTGGCACGCATCATAGCCCGAATTTGCATTAAAAAGATATCTGGATGATCTAGAGTAAATCGAATGCCCCGCCAGCCTAAAAATGGGTTATCTTCCTCGATAGGTAAATAAGGTAAAGCCTTATCTCCACCCACATCCAGCGTACGCATAACGACACGTTTATCGGGATATGTGTTAAGGACAGATTGATACTGCAACGTTTGTTCATCTTCAGAAGGGAATCGATGTTGGAGCAAAAAAGAAATTTCAGTCCGATACAAACCTACGCCATCAACCCCTTGGTTCACCGCGATATTGGCATCCGCGCTTAAACCAGCATTAAGCATCACCTCGATACGAACCTCATCACTTGTACAAGCCGGCTCAAGAATTCGTTGGTTAACCATGCTCGCCAACTCACTCTCTTCATGAGCTAGCTCACGGTATTCTCTGAGTAGCTGCTTCCCCGGAGAAACAAAAATCTTGCCACTGTAACCATCGACAATGCCACGCTTACCATTGATTGGCTTAGGGTTAAGCGTCACCCCCATCACTGCTGGGATCCCTAAAGCTCGCGATAAAATCGCTGCGTGGGAATTCGCGGCCCCTTCTAGAGAGATCACCGCTAGCAATTTTTCTTTAGGGATAGAAGCCAGTAAAGTCGCCGTGAGTTCACGCACAACCAAGATAACGGGTTTATCGATCTCGGGTTGATCTTTTTCTGTATTGTGGAGAAAGAACAATAAGCGCTGCCCCAGCTCTTTTATGTCCTGTGCTCGCTCTCTGAGGTAGACATCCGACATACGAGCAAATCGGTTAGAGTAGCTCTCAACAACTTGTCTTAACGCCCAATCGGCACGGTCCCCTTTTTGGATCTGTGCTTTGAGATCTTTGCGCAACATCGGATCGTTCAGCAAGTGCGTAAACAAATCGAAAATAGCCAGAGTGTCTTTGTTAATTTCACTATCAAGCTTCTTACGCATTCGACGGAAATCGCTCAGCGCATCTTCAATTGCCAGCAATAACCACTCTTGTTCACGGTCAACATCTAAGGTTGATGCGGGATACACCTCGGTCAAATCTGGTTGAGTATCATCCCACCAAAACTCACCAATCGCGACCCCTGACGAGGCTGGCACACCTTTGATGGCATGCTGCTTTTTCTCTAAGCGCCAGTGACCTTGCGTTTGAGCATGAGCGATGATCACCGCTAGCTGGGCCGCCAGAGTCACCAGAAAGGACTCTTCCATCTCATCAAATTGACGGGGCTGCTTTTGCTGTACAACCAGAACACCTAAGACTTGCTTGCGATAGATAATAGGCGTGCCAAGAAAACTTTGATAAACCTCTTCGCCGAGCTGGGAAAAGTATTTAAAGCTAGGATGTCGAGAAGCTTCAGCAAGGTTGAGAGGTTCAGCGCTACGTTTGACCAAGCCGACCAAACCTTCGCTGAAATTGATATGAATTTTATTACCTTTAAAACGAAGGCCTTGAGTTGCCATTAACTCAAGGCGTTGCATTTCTTCATTAGCGAGATAGACAGTACAACACTCCGTGTTCATGGCGCTGCATGTTTGCTTTACTAAAACCTTTAGTGCCTGATGCACATCTTCGACTTTAGATACCCGTTCAACTATGTCCCTTAGTTGAGAAAGCATGTCTATCCTCTTTTATGTTTGCGTTTACCTTTCGCTCTGCGTTCTTTAAATGGCATTGCGACAGAGGCAAATTCCTTCATGGCTCGACGATAAACATCACGCTTAAAGGATACGACTTGCCTGACTGGATACCAGTAACTCACCCAACGCCAACCATCAAATTCAGGGGAATTCCCTCGCTGCATATTAATTCGTGATTCATCACAATCCAGACGAAGAAGGAACCATTTCTGTTTTTGTCCGATACAGACAGGTTTCGAATCCCAGCGCACTAATCGTTTTGGTAGTTTATACCTTAACCAATGACGGCTAGTGGCTACAATTTTTACCTCTTTTTTAGTAAGACCAACCTCTTCGTAGAGCTCCCGGTACATTGCCTGCTCAGGAGTTTCACCGTCGTCAATTCCTCCCTGAGGAAATTGCCATGAATGTTGCCCGTATCGTTTAGCCCAGAAGACCTGACCATGGTTGTTACAGATTACAATTCCCACATTTAAGCGGTAACCATCGCCATCTATCACTGGCCAACCTCTAATAAATTCTTAATTACAGTGATTTTTCCACATATCCCCAGATGTAGCAAACTTACTAGTGTGACTGATACGTAAAATATGGCTTAACTTGCCTTTCATGGATAACTTTTAGCCTAAAGCTAGGTTATACACACAAAGGTGAGACTCAGGCCACATTTATACACCTTTTCTGTGTATAACCATGTGTAGAATCTTAGTGAAAGTGATCGTTGTTTATCCATTACACCTTAAAACTCGATAAAACCTTAAATCAAAAACCAAAAAATAGAAATAAAATCAAAAAGATAAGAAAACATTGATAATTCACATCATGCTGTAATGATCAAACAGACAATCCCAAATACGATCGGTTAAAGATCCATCAGCACTATATTTATCCACAAAAAAAATAACAAATACAATTAGCGTTGGAAAATTCAAGTAAAAATTCGCATTAAAAGCACTGTTTATTCATACAACATGGAAAAATTACAACTAGCACACGACTAATTCTGTGGATAACTCATTAAACGATGATCTTTTCAACTCTAAGATCAATTTTTCACCAGTCACATTTGGATCAAATTCCGTTACAATGACCATCACATTTGACCAAGCCGATAAACCCACATGAAACCTGAACCCAAGTCAGAAACAGAGCTGCTTGACCGAGCAAGGGAGATTGCTGGTATCAGTTTTCAAGAGCTTGCCGCAGAAGCTGAGCTTACCATTCCACCTGATTTGAGAAGAGACAAAGGCTGGGTTGGACAACTACTCGAATGGCATCTGGGTGCCATAGCGGGTAGCAAGCCGCAACAAGACTTTGAACAACTCGGCATAGAGCTTAAAACAATCCCAATCAGTCATAGCGGAAAACCCTTAGAAACCACTTTTGTTTGTGTCGCACCATTAATAGGAGTTCAAGGTTTAACTTGGGAAACCAGTCATGTCCGCAACAAGCTATCACGTGTTCTTTGGGTGCCCGTACAAGGAGAGCGAGAAATTCCATTAGCCGAACGTCGAGTTGGCTCACCTCTTATTTGGTCACCAAACCAAAGCGAAGAATGTCAGCTCAAAACGGACTGGGAAGAACTGATGGAGATGATCGTTTTAGGAAGAGTCGAACAAATTACAGCGCGCCATGGCGAAGTCCTTCAACTAAGACCAAAAGCAGCCAACAGTCGTGTTTTAACCGAAGCCTATGGAGCGAGCGGCAAACCTATAATGACGTTGCCGCGCGGATTCTATCTTCGTACTCAGTTTACTGCCAAAATTCTTGAACAACACTTTGTCTAAATTAGTGCGTCGTTAGTGACAGCTCTACATCATGATAAAGTGGTGCATCCCCTGAGCCACATTCGTCATAGGCATTATGTAACCTGAGATAAGCCCTTTCGACACCAAGCCGCAATAGCTCCTCTTTAACAGAATCTAATGATTCGAAATGAATCGTCTCATCATCTTGCTTAATAGGTTCCAATTTGTGCTTATACTCCACCGCGAGAAGGTAGTGTGAGAGATCTGAGCAACCAATGACAAACACTTTAGGTGGTTGATAACTGTCTTTATGGTGTCCATGAATCCATTTATCTAATTGGCTTTTTTGCATAGCTTACCTCCGTATTTAAATTCTAGTTAACTACGCAGATTTTGCGAAATTGTTATCGTTCCCGTTTCATCTCATGTGACGATGCCCTATATTGGGATAACAAAGAGATATTGAGTAAGGAAGTTCAATGCAATACAACAAGTTACCGCATTCCACTCTTGAAATTAGTAAAATCTGTCTCGGTACCATGACATTTGGCGAGCAAAACACTGAACAAGAAGCATTTAGTCAGCTTGATTATGCGCTTGAACGTGGTGTGAATTTTATCGATACCGCTGAGATGTATCCGGTTCCACCTCAAGCAAATACTCAAGGTCTAACCGAGCAGTACATTGGTAACTGGCTGAAAACATCGGGAAAGAGAGAGAAAGTCGTACTGGCCACCAAAATTGCAGGGCCAAGAAATGTTCCTTACATCCGTGACAATATGAGCTTGAATAGACGTAATATTCATCAAGCAATAGACCAAAGTTTGCAGCGGCTGCAAACTGATTACGTTGATCTGTACCAACTGCACTGGCCTCAACGTAAGACAAACTGCTTCGGGCAACTCAATTACCCGTATCCAGATGAGCAGGAAGAAGTCACGTTAATTGAAACTCTCGAGAGTTTGGCGGAACTGATTAAAGCCGGTAAGGTTCGCTATATTGGTGTATCGAATGAAACCCCTTGGGGCGTTATGACGTTATTACGTCTGGCAGAAAAACATGAACTGCCACGTATTGTTTCCATTCAGAACCCATACAACCTGCTTAACCGCAGTTTTGAAATTGGCTTGTCTGAAATTAGCCATTATGAAGGTGTTCAGCTTCTTGCCTACTCACCGTTGGCATTTGGTTGTTTGAGTGGCAAATACCTTGATAATGCACGTCCACAAGGTGCAAGATGTTCGTTGTTTGAGCGCTTTGTGCGTTACTTTACACCGCAAGGCATCCAAGCAACGCAAGCTTACGTCAACCTTGCCAGAGAGCATGGGCTCGATCCTGCTCAAATGGCCTTAGCATTTGTTAATCAACGACCGTTCGTCGCCTCCAATATCATAGGAGCAACAAACCTGGAACAGCTCAAGTCTAATATTGACAGCCTTGATGTCGTATTAAGTGAAGAATTGCTTCAGGGACTTCAAGAGATTGGCACGACCTATTCCAATCCTTGCCCTTAACGAGAAACCAGCTACTGCATCAGTAGCTGGTTGATAAGGTTCGGGCCAGCGAAGCAGACTGGCCCTTTTAATTACGTCGGTATTCGCGCACTGAGTACTCGACGAAGATGACGAATACGGCGTTCAGCTTTTACGCTATCTGGCTCTGTATGACCGACAGGGCGACCGTCTCTTTCTAAACCTATATCACGTAATAAACGCTCATTTTCCCATGGGATATGGAAGGCACTGCGTCGAACTCGACGCTTCCACTCACGCTCTTCACGACGTAGGTCAGCTTTCACCAATAGCGTAGCAAGTTTTAGATATACAGAATGGCTCATGATAATTCTCCAGTTGGATGATAGACAGCTGGGAAAAGATCAACGAATAAACTGACAACAAAATGAGGGCACTTTTAATTCGCTGCTTTTCCGCAGCCAATTAAAAATAAAAGGATACGGACTAATTACATTACTCGGGTAGAGCTAGGATCACATGCAGCAGACTTATCTTGTTTAGTCGCCATGATCGCTGAGTGATCGCAAGACGCAATGTACAATGAAGTAGCTTTGAAATGTTTCATTGTGCGCCTCCTAAGTAACGTATTAATCCAAATAGAAAAGTGTTTCGATTTATGAGCGTGTGCTCATGGTTAAATTCTATGCATCAACGATGATATTTCAACCACTTTGTTAGATAAAATTTAAATACAAGGTATTAACCTAAAAATAACCCAATAAAGCTTAATGACATAAGATATTCCACTAAGCAATATCAGATTAATCGACATATTAACTAGAGATAATATAGATACACACCAGTTAGCGTGTGACTTTATATAGCTAAAACAATTATTTATACCGTTGTGTCACTAATAAGGTTGTGCTTATTTAGCAATCGGTACATGGTCGCGCGTGATACACCCAACTCTTTTGCTGCCATCGACACCTGCCCAGAATGGGACTCTAATACCAGCAATAAAGCATCGCGCTCACTGCGCTCACGAATACTCTTGAGGCTACGCTTACCATCGCTACGTTTAGGTAAATCTAGGTGTTGCTCATCCAACATCACCGTTTCAGACATCAAAACAATGCGCTTAATTTGATTCATTAACTCGCGAACATTGCCCGGCCAGTGGTAGCGAGTCAGAGCGCGGGTCGCTTCCTCAGTGTAGCTGCGAGCCTGAGCATTGTATTCTTTCGAATATTCCTGCAAGAAATGACGCGCCAATATCGCAATATCCCCTGCCCGTTCTTTTAAGCTTGGCACATTGATGCGCAAGACATTGATGTAGTGATAGAGTTCTTCATTGAAATCACCATCGATCAAGGCTTTTTCAATATCTGCTGAATTTGCCGCTAGGATACGCACATCTACTTCTTGGCGACCATTTATCGTTTCTATCGTACCTTCCTGAAGGAAGCGCAATAAATTCAGTTGCTGGGATTTAGGTAAGGTCAGAATATCGTTGAGCAGTATGGTGCCGCCATTGGCTTTCTCAAGAATAGAAGGCTCTGAAACATCATCACGATTAATACCAAACAAATCACTTTCAAGACGCCTTTCTGACATTGCACGGCAGTTTACTGAAATAAATTCTTTCTGCGCACGTGAAGAAGTTTTATGAACCGCTCGAGCCACAGTCTCTTTACCAGTACCACTCTCACCATAAATAAGAATACTGACATCAGTAGGGCCAATACGCTTGATCTGGTCACGTAAACGCTTCATGGGGATCGACTCACCAATCAATCCCATATCGTTATTGCTGCCATAATGTGGCCAGACTTTTTTCTCTAGCTTAAGCATTCCAAGTTGATGACCAATCGTGCCCAATAGCTGAGCATCCGGAATCGGCGCAGTGAAGAAATCGATACAGAAGTTAACAATAAACTGGCAAATGGTATCTGAGCTTAACTGCGATTCACGAATAAATGCGAGCCAACGGACTTGCTTGTGTGTGCTAACCAAATTCGCAATACCATTGAGGCTGAACTCATCATGGCTAAGATCGACGATGCCAATACAAGGCCCTGTTTCACTGAACAAAGCATCTGCTTTGCGTAAATCTGCACATTGAGTGCAACGCCATCCAACTTGCTCTAACACCGACAGCCAGGGCTCGTACGTACCACCGACAACGACAAGTGAACCAGGAATGGAGTCCATTCGGAACTGATTAGCCATGAAATGTATCCCTATTGATTCAAATTTTAATGCAATGCCCAGAGGCACATGAAATTCAGCCGTTACATTATAGAGACTCGGCAAGATAATCTGTCTCATCTATAAGACTAGCCAGTGAATTATATAAATTCCAAACAACAATTCGAACAACATTCAAAGTGAATATGCATTTCCAAGCACAAAAAGAGAGATTGAGCCAAAGCTGCTGTGTAATCCTCCTTGATATTGCAGGCATCAGAAACGAAAAAACCGGTATAAGTCTCACCTATACCGGATTCATTGCAAACACGACTTCTATTAAGCCATCACGTGTTCTGTCTGTTGTGTGTGATAGCGACGTACATCTCTTAATAGCATTAGCAACACCACAATACTGAGGGCAATATTGGATAATGGGTAAGCAATCCAAATACCCGGCACCCCCATCAGTTTCGGCATAACGTAAAGAAAAGGCAGTTGAATCAGCATATTACCTATAGTAACAAACATAGCTTTACTGCCTTTGTTAATCGCTTGGTAGTAGGCGCCTGTCACTACAAGGAATCCATCTAAAGCCAAGGCAAACATATGTAAACGGACACCTAATATCGTGTTTTCAATCAGTTTTTCATCGGAAGAATTAAATACCGAAACAAACTCATTCGGAAAAATATTCAGCAATATGACAAAAACTAGGCCTAGCATCACAGAGCTCACCATTGCGACCTTAAGCAGCTTGCGAATGTTTTCTTGATGACGAGCACCATGGTTAAAACTCACCAAAGGCTGCATCCCATTGGCAATACCTTCCGCAGTTAAGTAGTAAACTGTAACGATGTAACCTAATATCGCGTAGGCACCAATCATGAGTTGATCGCCATACTGAGCAAATAAGCTATTATGCAATGCCACCATCACTGAACCATAGGCATACATAAAAAAGCTGGATGTACCAATAGAAAATATCTTTGGAATCAGTGCTACTCTCAATTTCAGCTCATGAAACCGAAGACGCAATTTGGCTCTCTCGGAAAAGAAGTACCCCACGCCCAGCAAAGTGACCACCATTTGGGCGATCCCTGTCGCGATTGCTGCTCCTGTTAATTCCCACTCAAGCCAAGCAATAAATAAGTAGTCGAGTATGATATTGATCACCGCTCCAACGACCATCAACAAAGTCGCGAGATTTGGGCTATCGTCGTTACGCAGCAAAAATGGCATCGCTATCGAACCAAGTGTAAACACACTGGCACCAATCAAAATATGCAGATACTGCAATCCCAATTCGAAAACTCGCCCTTGCGCGCCTTGCCAATACAAAAAGTCATCCGCAAAGAAAAACAGCACACCTGATACCACGGGCGTGAGCGCAAGTAGCAACACTAGGCCTGTCGCCAAGGTTTGCTTTGCTCCTAAGGTATCCTTTTCGCCCTGACGAATAGACGTCATCGCTCCGGTACCCACTCCCACCAGCATACCAATACCAAGAATGGAACCAATAACCGGCCAAGCAACGTTGATACCTGCTAATCCATCGGCACCGACGTAGCGGCCAATAAATACACCATCAACAACTTGGTAAAGACCGTTAACCAACATAGCGGCCACGGTTGGAATGGTGTATTTCCAAAATTGTTTATATATGGACGTTTGCATTTTTTCACCACAAGTTAGCTATGCTAACTAAATAGTTAAATTGAAGGGCAGTTTTCCCATTAGCCTTTCAATGATTTTTCCAACAAAGACACGAGCTGTCCTGCTTCTTTGTCATTTAATTTACCCTTCATCGCTTGAGCAATATGCTGATATACCACCTGCTCTTTAGATAAGTCTTTTAATACCTGCTCACTAAGTACAACTCGCTTTGAGCGTGCATCCTCATGACAAGCCACACTCACAACCAAACCTTTCTTTTGCAGCCGAGCCACCATGTTTGACGCAGAAGGTTTGGTGACTTTCATCTCGTTAGCCAAATCGGTAATTCTGATCCCTTCCGGATGCTCTTCAATGGCCCGTAGATAGTCATACTCGTTGAAACTCAATAACGATAATGGGTCTTCTTTTGCGTGCACACGCCACGCTTTAGCACAAAAACGCTCCAGTTCTACCAAACAATTCTCTAGTTCCATAACAAACCCAGAATATAGTTAGCAAGGCTAACTATATTAATCTTAGCGTAGATTTTTGGCAATAAAAAACCGCTGCAAGGCAGCGGTTCCAATTGAAATATCTAGTGACTACTTTAAACGGGCCTGTTTATTTTGGGAATCAGCCATCCCCTTTTGATGCGCGTCATCATAGATGCCCTGTAGTTCGAGAAATGCGTAGCGATGTTCAACATACTCAAAGACATTGAAAGAAATAGCCAGTTTATAGAATGAGATCGCTTTCGCTAGACCTTCATCGGTTCCTTGAGCTTGATAACGTTTACCTAAATAGAAATAAGCTTCCGTCAAGCGCTGAGCCAAAACAGTACGTTCCTTACTGGCTTCCGTAATAGCTTTAAAAGCCTCTCTCTCGGACACCTCACCTAAAACAATCCCGACTAAAAACCACCCCCACTGGTTGTCACGGGCCGCGTACCTAGACAGTAACTCTTCTTTCGCAACATGAGGGGAAACTTCAGACTTGACTATATATAACCAAAGCGCTCGGAATGGGTCACTGGGGTCTTGATCATAATGTAACTGCATGTCTTCAAGCGCTAGTTCAATTCGATCACCATAGTACAAAGCAATAGCACGATTTCTTGCCGCATATGAGTTATCAGGAGCTAACTCTAAAGCAGAATCAAATGCATCATAGGCAGCATCAAAGTTTCTATTCTCTGTGAAATAGACTCCTAACAAATTGAAGAGATCCGCCTGAGCAGGGTAGATTGCCAATGATTGCTCATAATCCAATCGAGCTAAGTTTCTCAAGCCAACATTATCATAATGATTTCCCCTTTCGTTAAGCATTTTAGCTCTCGTTTCATTGGGTAAATCGGGGCGCTGTAGCAGTTGGCTTAATCGGGCTATCTGTACTTCTTGTTGCAAAGTAGGCTGTAACGCTTCAACCATCGGCGGCAATATCCAATCAGGCTGCTGATCGAATACAGACGCACAACCGCCCGTCACTAACAATGCCAAACTAAGTGTTGCGGTTTGAAACCATTTCACAAATAAATACTCCTGTTGCTGAGCCTTTAACCCAGACTGGTCCGCATTAAAAAAGGGAGCGTAATGCTCCCTTTATAACATGCTTTTAGCACAATAGGCTAATACGCCATAGTTGACTAAATTATGCGTCAGCTACTGGTTTTTCTTCCGTTGCTTCTTCAGTCTTTTCTACGGCTTCTTTCATGCTTAGACGAACGCGGCCTTGGCGGTCAATTTCAAGCACTTTCACTTGAACTTCTTGACCTTCAGCTAGGTAGTCCGACACTTTCTCTACTCGCTTGTCAGCAATTTGAGAGATGTGTACTAGACCATCTTTACCTGGCAGGATAGTTACGAATGCACCAAAGTCAGCTAGACGCGCTACTTTACCTGTGTAGATGCGGCCAACTTCAACTTCTGCTGTGATCTCTTCAATACGACGGATTGCTTCTTTCGCAGCAGCGCCTTCAGCAGAAGCTATCTTAATAGTACCGTCGTCTTCGATTTCGATAGTTGTACCCGTCTCTTCAGTTAGAGCACGGATAACGGCACCACCTTTACCGATAACGTCTTTGATCTTCTCTGCGCTGATCTTCATTGTGTGAATGCGCGGAGCGAACTCAGAGATATCTTCACGAGCACCAGAAATCGCTTCATCCATTACAGATAGGATGTGCTTACGTGCACCTTGCGCTTGGTTAAGTGCAATTTGCATGATCTCTTTAGTGATACCTTCGATCTTGATGTCCATTTGAAGTGCTGTGATACCCGTGTTAGTACCTGCTACTTTAAAGTCCATGTCACCTAGGTGGTCTTCGTCACCAAGGATGTCAGAAAGAACAACGAAATCGTCGCCTTCTTTAACAAGACCCATTGCGATACCCGCAACAGAAGACTTGATTGGCACGCCAGCATCCATAAGCGCTAGAGATGTACCACATACAGAAGCCATTGATGAAGAACCGTTAGATTCAGTGATTTCCGATACAACACGGACTGTGTATGGGAACTCATCAACAGAAGGCATTACTGCAGCGATACCACGCTTAGCTAGTTTACCGTGGCCGATTTCACGACGCTTAGGAGAACCAACAAAACCAGTCTCACCTACACAGTATGGAGGGAAGTTGTAGTGTAGTAGGAAGTGATCTTTCTTCTCACCTGTTAGCTCATCAATGATTTGAGCATCGCGCTGCGTACCTAGAGTCGCCGTTACTAGCGCCTGAGTTTCACCACGAGTAAATAGTGAAGAACCGTGAGTACGTGGAAGAACGCCAGTACGAACGTCTAGCGCACGAACCATGTCTTTTTCACGACCGTCGATACGTGGGTTACCTGCGATAATGCTGCGACGTACAACTGTCTTCTCTAGATCGTGGAAGATAGTGTGAATTTCTTTCGTGTTCGCTTCAGGATCTTCAGCAAGTAGCACTTCGTTTACTTCTGCCGCAATCTCATGGATGCGGTCGTAACGAGCCATCTTCTCAGTGATTTGGTAAGCTTCTACTAGCTTAGCTTCTGCAAGTTCAGCAATCTTGTTTACAAGCGCAGTGTTCTCTTCTGGAGCAACCCAATCCCAAGCAGGAGTAGCCACTTCCGCTTTGAATTCATTAATCGCCTTGATCACAACTTGCTGTTGATCGTGACCGTAAACGACAGCAGATAGCATCTCTTCTTCAGTTAGGTTGTCAGCTTCTGACTCAACCATTAGAACAGCGCCTTCAGTACCTGCAACGACTAGGTCTAGCTTAGAATTTTCAAGCTCAGTGTTGCTTGGGTTAAGCACTAGTTGACCATCTACGTGACCAACACGCGCTGCACCGATAGGACCGTTGAACGGGATACCAGAGATAGCAAGTGCTGCTGAAGTACCGATCATAGTTACGATGTCAGGTTGAACGTCTGGGTTTACAGACACAACTGTCGCGATAACTTGAACTTCGTTTTTGAATGCATCTGGGAAAAGTGGACGGATTGGACGGTCGATTAGACGAGCCGTTAGCGTTTCGCCTTCAGATGGACGACCTTCACGCTTGAAGAAACCACCTGGGATTTTACCTGCAGCGTATGTACGCTCTTGGTAGTTTACTGTTAGTGGGAAGAAGTCTTGACCTTCTACCGCTTCTTTTTTACCAACTACAGAAACGAATACTGCTGTATCGTCCATAGTCACCATTACTGCTGCCGTCGCTTGACGTGCGATAACGCCAGTTTCTAGAGTAACCGTGTGGTTACCGTACTGGAACGTTTTAACAACTGGTTTTTCGAACATTGTTATTCCTTGTTTCTAAACACATCATATGAATGTATCTAGAGTGTATTGATTGATACTCAAGGCATTACAAATCGCGACTAGTAAAAGTGAACTGAGATAGGTTGAATTCACTTTGAATAGTCGCGACCTTTTGGTCGACGTGGTTGACTGTAATGCTATGAGCTTTGTGAACAAACTCTGATCTTTTATTAAAGCATCGAGAGCATGCGGGCGTATTATAGCGGGATTAATTCTGTTTGGCTAAGTTATACCAACCAAAATAAATAACTGGCAACAAAAAAGGGGCTAAAAGCCCCTTTTCCGACAAACTGCTCTATGCAGTCGCTAATTAGCGACGTAGGCCTAGACGCTTGATTAGGTCGTGGTAACGATCTAGATCTTTACCTTTTAGGTAATCTAGAAGCTTACGACGACGAGAAACCATACGTAGAAGACCACGACGGCTGTGGTGATCGCCTTTATGCGCTTTGAAGTGACCTTGTAGGTGGTTGATAGAAGCAGTCAGTAGAGCTACTTGTACTTCTGGTGAACCTGTGTCGCCTTCGCCACGTGCGTAATCAGCAACGATTGCTGCTTTAGTTTCTGCATTCAGAGACATAATTCTCTCCTAATAAGAGTAGGTTAAACGTTGTGCCAGCCAATCTCTGATTCAGCCGACACGAGGAGCGCGAATTATAGGGGATGAGCTCGGGTTAAGCAATAAGTATTTGGGGAGAACCAATCCAGCACCTATTCTTAACGATTAGGAAAACTCGCTTGAACAATAACGTCAGCCATTCTCAGTAAACAAACTCCGTACAACCCTACCGGGGCTTACATGAAGTCCATTCCGTTATGCCCCTTTTCTGTTACACTTAGCCTATCCAAACCTACCTATTTGAATTAACAGGATTCCTTATGAAAATCGGCATCATCGGTGCAATGGAGCAAGAAGTCTCTATTCTTAAGCAAGCTATTGAAAACTGCCAAGAAGCGTCTAAAGCAGGCTGTACTTTCTACGCAGGTCAGCTTAACGGTGTAGAGGTGGTGCTACTTCAATCTGGTATTGGTAAAGTCGCGGCTGCGATAGGAACCACTATTCTGCTGGATGAATACCAGCCTGACGTCGTGATTAATACAGGTTCTGCTGGTGGCTTTGACTCTAGCCTTAACCTTGGTGATGTTGTGATCTCAACGGAAGTTCGTCACCACGATGCAGACGTGACGGCCTTTGGCTACGAAATGGGCCAAATGGCTGGTCAGCCAGCGGCTTTCATGGCAGATGATAAACTGATGGATGTCGCTGAAAAAGCACTGGCGAAAATGGACGACAAACACGCCGTACGTGGCTTAATCTGTACTGGTGATGCATTTGTCGCAAGCGCAGAGCGTCAAGCCTTTATTCGCAAATACTTCCCTTCCGTTATTGCCGTTGAAATGGAAGCCTCAGCGATTGCTCAAACCTGTCACCAGTTCAAGGTACCATTTGTTGTCGTGCGTGCTATCTCTGACGTCGCAGATAAGGAAGCGGGCATGAGCTTTGATGAGTTCCTGCCATTAGCGGCTAAGAGCTCATCAGAGATGGTAGTAAAAATGGTTGATTTGTTAAAAGCTTAATCCTCTAGAGAGTGACTGATATTCATGGAAGAACTTTTTCATCAGTTGTACTCAAATGGAGCGCTCCTCGTATTATGGGGCGCTTTGTTGTTTCACCTTATCCTTCCTTTCCCTCGAGAAGCCCACCCTGCTATTTTATGGCATAAATTTGCTGAGCAACTGGCTGACAAGGTCAACACCAACTCCAGTTATTCGCAGAGTATGATCTCCGGTACTTTAGCGTGGTTGTTGATGACCATTCCTATGCTTATCGTGTTGATCGCCCTAAAACCTCTTGTCTGGCAAGCTCAGCTGTTTGAGCTGGCTCTGCTCTTGCTTGCCATTGATTGGCGCAACACCGATAAATTCACCGCACATTTTGTCGAAGCACTCGCAAGAGAGGATAAAGAACACGCAAGAATGCTGCTCAAGCCAATAGTAAATCGCTCAACCGACTCACTATCGCTACTCGGCTTAGGTAAAGCGGGCGCAGAAACCTTAATCATGTCCTACGGGCGCAATGTCGTCGCTGTCCTTTTCTGGTACGCCATCGCAGGGGGGATTGGTGCCTTCATTTATCGTATGACCGTAGAACTGGCTCGCGCTTGGTCTCCATCTCGAGAGAAATTCTCTCCTTTTGGTCTACCTGTTATCCGTGCTGTCGCGGTATTAGACTATATTCCACTTCGCCTATTTGCACTGGTCATAGCGTTAGGAAAACGAACCAGTGAAGTGTTTGCACTGTTGAAACAGCAAGCAAGTAGTTGGCCACTTCCAGGACCATCTTGGCTGATCATTTCAGTGGGTGCGAAGCAAGAACTATCGCTCGGAGGGCCTGCCATTTACGACGGGAAGAAATCAGTGCGAAGTAAGCTAGGTGGCAGAATAGCTCCTTCTGCAATCCACATTGCTCAGGTACAACGCTTACTGGCTTGGCGGATGTTTGCTTGGATATTAGTGCAGAGTGCGATCATGGGTTTAATCTATCAAGGCATTTAAATAATGACACGACTGTCCCTTATTTTATTTCTACTATTTCCAATCTTCAGCCACGCCGAGCCAGCCAAGCGTGTAATCAGTTTGGCCCCCCACGCGACTGAAATGGCTTTTGCAGCTGGTCTGGGGGATAAACTTATCGCCGTGAGCGAGCATAGTGATTATCCCGAACAAGCAAAGGAAATAGAAAAAGTTTCTAACTATCAGGGAATTAAGCTAGAGCGCATTATTGCTCTTCAACCAGATTTAGTCATCGCATGGCCTGCTGGTAATCCCCCAAGAGAGCTTGAGAAGCTCAAACAGTTTGGTCTCAATATTTACTTTTCCACCACAAATTCACTGGACGATATTGCCAAAAATATTGAGCAATTGAGTAAATATGCAGAAAATCCATCGATTGGTATCGAAGCCGCACAGCAATTCAGAGCTCAGCTTGCCGAATTCAAACAACGCTATCAAACTGAAATTCCGGTTTCGTATTTCTATCAGCTTAGCGAACAACCCATGATTACTGTTGCAAAACGAAGTTGGCCAAGCGAAGTGTTTTCCTTTTGTGGCGGTATCAATGTCTTTGAGAGCAGTTCAGCACCCTATCCGCAAGTGAGCACAGAACAAGTCGTATTAAAAAACCCGGATGTTATTTTCACTTCACAATCGGCCATAGCTAACATTCATCCATGGAATAAATGGAATCAGCAGCTTTCTGCCGTGAAGAACCACCACGTTTGGTCTCTCAACTCTAACTGGTTGAACCGCCCGACCCAAAGAACGCTCAACGCGATCGAGGAAGTTTGTGAGCACTTCGATACAGTGAGACGAAATCGCTAACTTCTATGCGCTCTGTTACCATACAATCCGCGTCGTTTTTGTCACTCAGTCTACTGAGCCTTTGTAAGAGATATTAGCCCCGTGAACTCCATGCTGCTTTATAGTGTCGATTTATTCGGCACCGCTATTTTCGCTGTATCAGGTGTACTACTCGCTGGCCGCTTAAAAATGGACCCTTTTGGTGTTGCCGTATTAGGCAGTGTGACTGCCATCGGTGGAGGTACAATTCGAGATATGGCTTTAGGCGCAACCCCTGTCTTTTGGATCACTGATACTAACTATTTGTGGACCATTCTCATCACTTGTCTGTTGACCATGATCATCGTCCGTCGCCCCAAACGTCTGGCTTGGTGGATTCTTCCTGTCTGCGATGCGATTGGCCTAGCCGTTTTCGTTGGTATTGGTGTGGATAAAACCATGACCTATCAAGATTCAGCCTTGGTTGCCATCATTATGGGTGTGATTACCGGGTGCGGTGGAGGGATCATTCGTGATGTTTTGGCTCGCGAAGTTCCTATGGTGCTGCGCAGTGAAGTGTATGCGACGGCCTGTATTATCGGCGGTGTTTTTCATACCACAGCACTCGCCATGGGCCATGATTCCGACACGGCTTTCTTGGCCGGCGTATTTTCTACCCTATTAATTCGTTTAGGCGCTATTCGCTGGCACTTGTCTCTGCCAACATTTGCGCTCAATCGTTAATTAAAGCGTTTAAACATAAAAAAGGTCACCGAGGTGACCTTTTGGCTTTGAGCGATAAATTACTTTTGCACTCGACGCAGAACGTCTTTCAGTAAATCGAAGTCATTGGCTAAGTCTTCAGAAAGCAATTCCATCTCAGCGTGTTTTGCGAGCGGTCCTGGTAGAGCGATATCTGAATCAAGAATCTCATCAACAACTTCTTTGAATTTTGCCGGGTGAGCGGTGCAAAGGAATAACCCTGTTTCCCCATCTTGCAACTGCTCTTCAAGGACGCGGTATGCAATTGCACCATGCGGCTCACAAAGATAACCAAGCGAGTGCAACTCTTTGACTGACTGAGCACTTTGCTCATCAGAAACCGCACCTTTGCCTAATGTCTCTAGGCCCCACTCTTTCACGCGGCATAGCTCTTCGATACGCGGCCAGTTGTTTGGCTGGCTTACATCCATCGCATTCGATGTGGTTGCAACTGTAGGCTTTGGCTCCCAGTTACCTGTCTCTAGGTAACGCGGCACAGTATCATTAGCGTTTGTTGCCGCAATAAAACGTTTAATTGGCAGGCCAAGTGCTTTCGCCAGTAGACCTGCGGTTAAGTTACCAAAGTTACCGCTTGGCACAGAAACGACCAAGTTTTCGCGCTCTTCCTTACTCATTTGTGCTGCGGCTTCAAAATAGTAACAGATTTGCGCCATCAAGCGACTAATGTTGATTGAGTTTGCTGAGTTCAAGCCTATCTCTTCACGCAATGCCGCGTCATCGAAAGCTTGCTTAACTAGCGCCTGACAAGCATCGAAGTCACCATCGATCGCTACGGTGTGAATGTTTTTACCAAGCGTACAGAATAATTTCTCTTGCAGTGGGCTGATCTTGCCTTTCGGATACAGAATCACCACATTGATGTCTTCCATACCGTAGAAAGCATGCGCGACTGCAGCGCCCGTATCACCAGAGGTGGCAGTCAAAATGGTAATTTTACCACCGTCTGAAACCGCAGCTAAGGATTGCGCCATAAAGCGGCCACCAAAGTCTTTAAACGCTAGAGTTGGACCATGGAAAAGTTCAAGAGCGTAAACGCCTTGTTTGACTTCATTGATTGGTGCCGGAAATTGGAATGCCGCATCAACCATAGAGTGAACTTTATCCTGCGCCAGTTCATCACCAATCAATGCAGACAAAATCTTGGTGCTACGAGAAACAAAGTCCTCAGCTAAAAGTGTATCCACATCATCAAACCTTGGCAGTTCTGACGGGAAAAAAAGGCCTTGGTTACGACCTAACCCTTGGCGAACGGCTTGACCAAAGGAAACTTGTTCATCATTTTCTTTTATATTGTAAAGCTTCATAGCTCACTTCCTGTAACGATTGAGCCCTGCTTGTCTAAGCGACAAACATGGACAAATCCTTCTTGATTTTGTACGTAATTTTGTTCTAACCAGCGAGCGACTCGCTCAGCGACATCTTTCTCTTTGCAAATACTAAATAGCGTCGGGCCACTTCCTGAAATCCCGGTTGCCAAAGCACCTGCTGTTGCCGCGTATTTACGTGCATCAGCAAAGCCCGGTAGCAGTTTCTCACGATACGGTTCAGCGATCACGTCTTTGATCATCTTAGCCGCCAGCTCTGGCTGATTGGAATGACAAGCATGAATAAAGCCCGCCAGATGTCGGCCATGAGCAATGATATCCTGACGACGATACTGAGAAGGTAGGATCTCACGTGCTTCCGCTGTTGATACCTTAATGCCTGGATACGCCATCACCCAGTACCAATCGTCAAAGCAAGGAACTTCTTGGCTGATAATACCAAGCTCTTCAAGCATTAGTTGCACACCACCAAGGTAGCATGGAGCGACGTTATCATAGTGAATGCCACCAGAGATCTGCCCTTCCATTTCACCCATTAACGCCAATAGCTCAGTTTGATCCAATGGATTGCCATGGAATTGGTTTAGCGCATCCAGAGCCGCGACAATCGAACAAGCACTTGATCCTAACCCAGAGCCAATCGGCATGTTTTTCTCAAGCGTCATCTCTAGCGGTAACAGAGTCACGCCCTTTTTATCCAACTCTCTAGCAAAAACTTGCCAGCAATCATAAACGATATTTTCTTTAGGATTTTCCGGTAACTTAGAAACAAAATTGCCTGCCGTTTTGAGGCTAAAAGACTCCTTTCCAGCTTTCACCATCACGCGATCACCCAGTAAGGTGCCATCAATAGGCGATACCGCTGCCCCCAACACATCAAAACCAACGCTCACGTTACCGATTGACGCTGGAGCGTAAACCACCACATCCATACCACTACTCATCCGTCTTAAACCCCTAGCTTCCATCCTAAAGTACGCATCACATCCGAGAAAACCCCAGCCGCCGTCACTTCTGTACCTGCGCCATAACCACGCAGCACCAATGGAATAGGCTGGTAATAGCGACTATAGAAAGCGAGTGCATTTTCACCATCCTTGATCTTGAACATAGGATCATTTTCATCCACAGCAGCCATACTAACACGACATTGGCCGTCATTGATTTCACCGACATAACGCAGCACTTTACCTTCTTGTGCGGCCTTGGCAGACAACTCTTGGAAGTGAGCATCCGCCTCAGGCAATCGGGCCATAAACTCATCTACGCTGCCTGAATCATCAAAACCTGGTGGCAATGCTTGATCAACAATCACATCTTCCAGCTCTAAATTCATACCAGCTTCGCGCGCCAGAATTAGTAGCTTACGAGCGACGTCCATACCAGACAGATCATCACGTGGATCTGGCTCCGTAAAGCCATTGTCTTTCGCAATATTGGTTGCCTGACTTAGCGTCATACCTTCATCAAGCTTACCGAAGATGTATGACAGCGAACCTGACAGAATCCCGCTAAAACGCTCAAGTTCATCCCCTGCGGAAATAAGGTTTTGCAGGTTTTCGATCACTGGTAGACCTGCACCAACTGTTGTTTCATACATCAACTTGCGACGTGAACTACGGGCGATATCGCGCAGCTGATGATAATACGCCATGCTCGCTGTGTTGGCTTTTTTATTTGGAGTGACAACGTGGAAGCCCGCCGCCAAGAAGTCCGCATACTGATTAGCGATAGATTCCGAAGAAGTACAATCCACCAGAACGGGGTTGATAATGTGGTTGCGCTGGACCAGAGAAATCAACCGTGCAAGGCTAAACTCTTCGGTTGCGTCGTTCATACGGTCACGCCAGTGTTCTAAGGGTAGACCTTCACTATCGAGCAGGAGGCCTTTGCTGTTCGCCAAACCACACACTCTTAGAATGATGCCTTTTTCCGCCAGTTTCGCTTGCTGACGTTGGATTTGATCTACCAGTTCACCACCAACACCACCAACACCGACTACAAACACATCCAAGAAGTGTTTAGAGTTAAACAGGTTCTCATGACAAGCTTTGATCGCTTCAGAAATTTTATCTTCAGGAATCACAGCAGAAATTGCACGTTCCGATGAGCCTTGTGCGATAGCAACGATGTTCACGTTCACTTCGGCTAAAGAAGAGAAGAACTGAGAGGCGACACCACGGGAAGTACGCATACCATCGCCAACCAGTGTCACAATAGCTACATCGTCCATAAACTCAACTGGCTCGAGCAGACCATCTTTGAGCTCCAACTCGAACGAGTCGCTAAGCGCTTGCTGAGCGATGGCTTTATCTTCCGCTTCGATACAGAAACTAATGCTGTACTCAGAAGAGGACTGGGTAATCAACACAATCGATACGCCCGCTGAAGACATAGCACCAAACACACGACTCGCCATGCCAACCATGCCTTTCATGCCTGGGCCAGAGACGTTAACCATAGTCAGATCACTGAGCGTAGTGATGCCTTTGATCGCTAGATTATCTTCACCCGTATCTTGACCGATTAATGTACCGGCTCCTTGAGGATTAAAGCTATTTTTGATCAAACATGGGATGTGGAATTGGGCAATTGGAGCGATGGTTTTCGGGTGAAGAACAGAAGCACCAAAGTAAGACAGCTCCATCGCTTCTTGGTAGCTCAACGATTTGAGTAAACGCGCATCATCGACCAAGCGTGGGTCACAGTTATATACACCATCGACATCTGTCCAAATTTCACAACAATCAGCACGTAAACACGCAGCTAAAACCGCCGCCGAATAGTCTGAGCCATTACGCCCTAGAGTGACGAGTTCACCCTCTTCGTTACCCGCGGTAAAGCCCGGCATGATGTTAACGTGCCCCTGTGGTAATGGATTCTGACGGAAATTCTGAGTCGAGACCTCAACGTCAACCATCGCCTCTAAGTGTTCACCGTTTGCGTAAAGGTATTTAACTGGATCAATCAGGCTGGCAGGTTGACCTTTTGCTTCCAATACCGCTTTCATAAGCTGAATGGAAACACGCTCACCTTTACTGATGATGCGAGCATTAACGTTATCTGGGCACATCCCTAATAAATCGATGCCATGAACAAATTGGCGTAGCTGAGTCAGAGACGTTTTGACTTGATTGTCATAGCCAGAGCCATCAATGTTAGGTAAAACTTGCTTGATATCCTGATACAGATCGCGAAAAGAATCTTCCAACTCCGCGATTTGTAACTCCGCTTGGCCATTTTTCAGTGCTCCCTCAATCACGGCCACGAGTTTATTGGTTGTCTTACCCGGTGCTGAAAGAACCACAGCGACCTCTTCCTGCTGTGCATTATTAGCAATGATATCTGCTGCTCGCAAAAAACGATCAGCATCTGCTAATGATGAACCTCCAAACTTTAATACACGCATCCCTTTCTCCAAATGTCTGTAAATTGGTATAAAAAAAGGCCTGTATCTTGTGGGATACAGGCCTTTTCTTTGAATTTCTTTCGCTTAGCAGCCTGCCCCAACATGTGTGATGTCGGTAATAATAATGGTTGTGGTCATTACTACTAGGCTATGGCTGTACATATATATTTTTTGTTGCGATTGTGTGTTTGCTTACCCATACGTTTAACCTATTTGTTTAGCATGAGTCAACGAAAAGTTTTTATTTTTTGTTTACACTTCGTTCGGCTCGTCTTCTGTGAGCCAGTTCAATAAGTTACCTTTTATATCTAAAATATAAACAAGATTGCATATTGGCTAATTCACGAAATTACTGAAAAAGTGACTACCAGAGCTGAGGTTTTATGCTTTAATTGATCTTGCGGTGGATAAGTAACAATCAAGGAGTGGCAAATGAAAACAACACTAAGCCTTTTGCTTACTCTTGTTGCGTGCTCATCGATGGCAACAGAGCTTCCAGCTTTACCATCACAGCAAAAAAACTCTCCGCACAAGTTGTTCCTATCTAGTGAAGCTAACCAACACGATTTTGATACTTGGAAAATTGATGGTGGCTACTCATACAATGTTTTCGATAATATCGATCTTTACGTTGGGGCTAGAGTCAATCAAGGGAATCACACCAATGAAAGTGGTTTTTTAAGTGGCGTTAGCTATCAGATAACGCCAAGAGTCTCAGTAAAAAGTACTCTGCACTCCTACAATGAAGACAGCACTGAGGAAGGGACTGACAAAGTCATCTCAGCCGAAGTATCTAGCCGTATGAGATTAACTGAAAACCTTGATCTTCACGCCACCCTCGAACATCAAGAGTGGCAACAAGAACTAGAAGTTGGTATCGGCTTTCGATTCTAACTCCAATCCAATAATTCAGTAGACATGAGCACCCCATTCCAATCGGCGTAGACATAATCGCCAGGCTGAATCATTTGGTTATGAACCGTCAGTGTCACATTTGTATCGCCAGCTCCTCGCTTCTCCGTTTTAAATGGGCTAGTCCCTAAAGCTTTTACACCAAGTTCCATTTCAGCCATTGCAGCAGCATCTCGGATAGCACCATACACAATTACGCCTTCCCAATGGTTATCAATTGCAAGAATCGCCAGTTGATCACCAAGTAAAGCTTTCTGACAGGAGCCATGCCCATCGACAATCAAAACTTTTCCTTTGCCGTTCTGACTCAACGTTTCCCTAACTTTAGAGTTATCGTGATAACAACGAACGGTCACTATCTCCCCCCAAAATGCACTTTTCTTACCAAAAGTATGCAGTGGGATATCTAATGAGGTGACTTTATCTTCATGCTTATCACATATATCCGGTGTAATATCTTTCATTTTTCCTCCATGAATCTGGCTTTAAATCCTTACCTGCATCGACATTGCCATTGCCCCAAGTTGACCTTAGTCGCATCAGCTAAACATGAGAGCAAAAACAGCTCGTCACCTACCACATAATAGATTGCATTCTGTTTATATTTACGCCCTAACAGCAGAGCTTGTTGTTGCTCAATATCGACAGCGAAACTCTCTTCAGCCCAAGCAAAACTTTCATCTCCCACTAATACTTCAACAAAGTAAGTATGGCCAAAATCTTGGGCTAAGTCGTGATTATTTCGATCATTTTGTGGCTTCGACAACCACTGACTCGCGGGATTCCACGCAGTTATAATCGCAAACCTTGTTGTGCTTGGTTTGCGAGAAAACTTGAAATAAGGATCTGAATATTCTTGCCAAAGTTGCGCATCTATCATCATGTAAACCACAGTTTTACATTTGTTCTAGACTATTAATATTTGTTACATTCGAACTCTTGATATAAATCAACAAAGTGCATGGAATTAACATTATGACGTTGTTAGCATGCTGTTAACATTATAGAATCCGCTTCAAAGACTAATAGAGCGTGTGAGGAAAAGGGACCTCAAGAAGCGAATTGGGACCAAGGAAGGCGGGCAATCAAAGAAACAATGTATTTTTACAGTCTTTGGTTTATTATCAACATCACATTACCTGTATGTTAGGTTTTTGCCTAGAATTTATTCTATTAGCACAATTTTTTCACAAGTTTAGGTACCGCCAATGCAAACCCCGCACATTCTTATTGTTGAAGATGAGCAAGTAACTCGTAACACTCTAAAGAGTATTTTTGAAGCAGAGGGATACGCTGTTTTCGAGGCCAGTGACGGTGAAGAGATGCACCAGGTGCTGTCTAATAACCAGGTCAACTTGGTTATTATGGACATCAACCTTCCAGGTAAAAATGGCCTTCTGCTGGCACGTGAACTGCGCGAGCAAGCGAATGTGGCATTAATGTTCCTGACTGGTCGTGACAACGAAGTTGACAAGATCCTTGGTCTTGAGATCGGTGCAGATGACTACATTACCAAACCATTTAACCCGCGTGAGCTAACGATCCGTGCCCGTAACCTACTAAATCGCTCTATGAGCACCAGCGTGGTCACGGAAGAAAAACGCAGCGTTGAAAAATACGAATTCAACGGCTGGGTATTGGATATCAATAGCCGCTCACTGATTAGCCCAAGTGGCGATGGCTATAAGCTACCACGTTCTGAGTTCCGTGCCCTGCTTCATTTCTGTGAAAACCCAGGCAAGATCCAGACACGTGCTGACCTGCTTAAGAAGATGACTGGTCGTGAGCTTAAGCCACATGACCGTACTGTCGATGTGACTATCCGTCGTATCCGTAAGCATTTTGAATCAGTCTCAGGTACACCAGAAATCATCGCGACGATTCACGGTGAAGGTTACCGATTCTGTGGTGATTTAGAAGAATAATCACCAAGACGAAGAAAGAAAAATGGAGCCAATTGGCTCCATTTTTTGTTTTTTCTTTGTCGGCTGTGACTTAAATGGTAACAAGTTATGAACAAAGCCTGATTCAGACAGAGCTCAATAACGCGCTGCCTGATGTGTCTTTAGCCTTTGCCACCTTTGATTGCGTCAATGATCTCAGTCGTTGAGCAACCATCTTCAAAGTTGAGTACTTTAACTTCACCACCATTGGCAATCACTTCTTTACCACCAGCAATCTCTTCAGGTTTGTAATCACCACCTTTGACAAGCATGTCTGGCAAAACTTCTGAAATCAGGCGCTGAGGCGTTTCTTCGCCAAACGGTACAACCCAATCTACGGCACCAAGGCCAGCCAAAACCGCCATACGACGATCTGTCGGGTTAACCGGGCGACCAGGGCCTTTCAAACGCTTCACCGATTCATCGGTGTTCACAGCAACAATCAGGCGGTCACCCAATTCAGCAGCATGGTTCAGATAAGAAACGTGTCCAGCGTGCAGAATGTCGAAACAACCATTGGTCATCACTACCTTCTCGCCCTTCGATTGTGCGTTCTTCACCGCTTCAATCAGCGCCTGTTCAGTGATAACACCAAAATCAGTGTCTTGACTACCATGAACCGCTTCAGCTAGTTCAATGGTTGATACAGTGGATGTACCCAGCTTACCAACCACGACGCCTGCTGCTGCATTTGCCAATGCGCAAGCTTCATCAAGGGGCTTACCCGCCGCCACTGATGCCGCCAGCACAGAAATCACGGTATCACCTGCACCCGTTACGTCATAGACCTCTTGTGCAAGAGTTGGTAGGTGGAATGGTTCCTGCCCACGGCGCAGCAAGGTCATACCGTGCTCACTGCGCGTCACCAATAATGCATCAAAATCGAACTCTTCAATCAGCGCTAAGCCCTTCTCAACCAAGTCTTGTTCAGATTTCACTTTCCCCACAACCAGCTCAAATTCAGCCATGTTAGGGGTCAGTAATGTTGCGCCACGGTAGCGTTCAAAATCCGCACCTTTAGGGTCAATAAACACAGGTACCTTGGCGGCGCGTGCTTTCTGAATAAACTGCTGAACGTGCTCCAATGCACCTTTCGCATAATCAGACAGAACAACCGATTTCACTTTTGGCAGTGCCTGCTCCATACGATCTAAAATCAGCTCGGCATCGGTATTTTCAAATTTGTCTTCGAAATCTAGGCGGATCAGCTGCTGACCACGGCTCAAAACGCGAAGTTTAGTAATGGTTGGATAGTTTGGCAGAGCCACAAAGTCACACTTTACTTTCAGTGCAGATAGCGTCTCATTAAGCACTTTAGCTGGCTCATCAATCCCAGTTAAACCCACGATATGCGCATGGCCGCCCAAAGAAGCAATATTCATTGCCACATTCGCTGCACCACCTGGACGCTCTTCGTTATTTTCTACTTTTACTACAGGAACTGGGGCTTCTGGGGAAATGCGTCCAGTCGGGCCATACCAGTAACGATCAAGCATGACATCACCGATGATCAATACTCCAGAATCACTATAGTTCGGTAGGATTGGTTTCATTATGGGTCTCCAAATTCTAATTCGGGCAAGAGTTTAACACAGGGGATAAGGACCCTAAACCTATTCTAACCACTCATGCCAAAGCGCTTTAACCAGCTCTCGCTCTCTGACAAGTTTTTCTTCAGCCACATCGGCCTCAAGATTCAATAAATTGCGATGATGAATTTGATCGCGCATCGTTGTGTATGCCTGAGTCAATGCCATCGCAGGAGCTTCATCCATAATGCCTTGTGCCATCATGGATTCAAAGATTCTGACGTTATCACTCCATCGAGTCAGCTTAGGTTTTTCATGGCTGTACCTTAAGACCAGGTACTGAGCAAGAAATTCCACATCGGTAATACCACCGGGATCTTGCTTAAGCATAAAGCGACCTGCTTTTTTCCCTCCAAGGTGCTCTCGCATCTTGACTCGCATTTCCGTGACATCCTTTTTGAGCTTTGACTCTTCTCTTACCAAACTCAAAATATTATGTCTTGTCTGGGAGAACGCGTGTTGCAGTGGCTGATCCCCATAGATCATTCGTGCTCTTACCAGTGCCTGATGCTCCCAAGTCCACGCCTCTTTATGCTGGTATTCATCAAAGGCATCTGCAGGACTAACCAACAACCCTGAAGCACCTGAGGGGCGCAGTCGGGTATCCGCTTCGTATAAGATGCCTGACGCCGTTCTTGTTGAAAATATATGAATGATGCGCTGGGCCAAGCGTAAGTAGAATTGGCGACCATCAATCTCTTTTTTCCCATCGGTATAGGCATGAACTGGGCAATCATGCATAAACACAATATCCAGATCCGAGTTGTACCCTAGCTCCCAGCCGCCTACTTTGCCGTAACCAATCACAGCAAAACCTCGACCCTCTCTATCTTTTAGATGTGTTGGCTCACCATATTTCTCCGCCATTTGCAGCCACGCCTGATTGACAACCGACTCCACAATAGCCTCTGCCAGATAAGTGAGGTGATCACTCACTTTCATAACAGGCAGTACTCCTGCAATGTCTGCAGCAGCGATGCGTAAAATACAGATCTGCTTAAACTGACGCAGTGCTTCCATCTGTTGCTCCATATCGTCTTCCGGGATACGAGCAAGGAAATCACGCAGTTCAGTACGGTAGCTTTCCAATGGTACGGGATTGTACAACTGCTGGGGATCAATCAGCTCATCAAGCAGAATCGGATAACGTCCAAGCCGCTCAGAAATCATCGGGCTGGCCGTGCACAATCTAACTAGCTGCGTCAACGCTGCAGGGTGCTCATCCAATAACTCCAAATACGTTGTTCTAGTCACGATCTTATGCAGCAAATGTAAGACACGGGGTAAGCCATATTTGGCATCTTGATGAGAATAGATCGCCGCAAAGATCTTTGGCATTAAACGGTTCAGAACTTCTCGACCACGAGGCCCCAGTGTCTTCTTCGCAAGATCTTGTTTAAATTGAATAATGGTTGATGCCATTTCAGTAGCATCGCCGCTCGCAATATCCTGCTCAAGTACCGCTTCAATTACATCTGGCTTCTCCGCCATATCCCACAGCTCATGAAAATGCTTGGCGACCTCGGAGCATTCCTCTTCTTCATCGCCAATCAAACTATTGAATACCTGATGGACATTGCGCATATGCTCACGCACTTGCTCGATTAGTGAAGTCCAATCCGAGAATCCCATGGCAATAGCAAGTTGAAGCTGTTCAATCTCACTTTCTGGTAGAGTTTGCGTTTGTTTATCAGCCATTGCTTGAAGCAGGTTTTCCAAGCGACGAAGGAACTTGTACGCATGTTTGAGATTACTCACTTCTTCACTGGTTAGTTGCTCCAGCTCTTCAATTGCATCGAGAGTCATCAGTAATCCTCGGTGACGCAGGTTTGGCTCACGGCCTCCTCGAATCAACTGAAATACCTGAGCGATAAACTCGATTTCCCGAATGCCGCCCGCTCCTAGCTTGATATTATTTGTTAAACCACGACGACGAACTTCGCTGCTGATCATTGACTTCATGCGCCGTAGCGACTGAATAGCACTGAAATCAATATAACGGCGGAAAACAAACGGGCGCAGCATCTGACGTAATTCCTGATATTGCGGATACATCTCACGCCCCATTACACGCGCTTTGATCATCGCGTAACGCTCCCAATCGCGTCCTTGCTCTTGGTAATAGTCCTCTAACGCCGCATAGCTCATCACCAACGGGCCACTGTCACCAAAAGGACGTAACCGCATATCGACGCGATAGCAAAAACCATCAAACGTCTGCTGGTCGAGCGCTTTGATAATGCGTTGTCCTAGGCGAGTAAAAAACTGAGCATTGGCAATACTGCGACGAACACCTTGAGTGTCACCGTTTTCTGGGTAAGTGAAAATAAGATCAATATCTGAGGAGAAGTTCAGCTCTCCGCCACCAAGCTTACCCATGCCAATAATCAACATTGGCTGCGCTTCACCCGCTTCATTACAAGGAGTTCCCCACAAATCACAACACGCTTTGTATTGCCATTGGTAAGTCTCAAAAATCATCGCCTCCGCCAACTGAGACAAGTGCTCTAGGCTTTGTTCAAGCTCCCAACTGCCTATGAAATCTCGCCATGCAATGTATGTCATCTCGCGATTACGAAACTGTCTGAGTACTCGGTGACCTTGCATTTCATCACTGCATCCGGCCAATAACTCTTCCAGACGCTGTCGATATGCTTCGTGCCGAGACTCTGCCTCCAACATCTCAGGCAAATGTTGATGCAAATACTCATCTTGCTGCAGGGTGTCGACAATAAACTGACTCAACCCAGCCACATAGCTAAGCTCCTTACGATAAGAGTCAGGCCACTCTTGAATAGCCTGATGTTGCAGTAGGGATTCCAGAGCCGTCTGAGAAACAGAAGCAAGACTTGCGGGCAATTGCATGGTTCTTCCTTGGTTCGATAAATTCTTTGATAGCGTTTTATACCAATAAAAAACGCCCACTAACACTGAGTGGGCGCTGATTCATAGGACTTGTGACTATTAGACTTTAAAGGATGTGATCTTGGCATCTAAGGCTTCAGCATTTTTCTGCATGATCTCTGAAGTTTCAAGTAATTCTGATACCACTGTCACCGACGCTTCCACCAGCTCACGAACGTTCGTGAGGTTTTGATTCATCTCTTCTGCCACACTACTTTGTTGCCCTGCGGCGGTCGCTATTTGGAAATTCATATCGTTAATTTGGTTGACTTGCGTGACAATACCATCCAACTCACTACCGGCATTGGTGACCAAATCCACGCCTTCAGCCGCCTCAACCACACTTTTTTCCATCAGCTCAACTGCAGAGCTCGCACTGGATTGCAGCTGAGTGATCATATCCTGAATTTCTACTGTCGCGTTCTGAGTACGCTGGGCTAGGCTGCGAACTTCATCTGCTACGACGGCAAATCCGCGACCCGCTTCCCCCGCCCTCGCTGCTTCAATCGCAGCATTGAGTGCCAACAGGTTTGTTTGCTCTGAGATACCTTGAATAGTGCCAACCACACTGCCGATTGACTCGACACTCTCCTCAACCTGATTCACAGCCTGTGCTGAAGCGGAAATATCTCTCGATAGTTCGCTGATTTTATGTACGGTATCCTGAACAAACCGCTGACCACTTTCCGCCTGACCGGAAGCATTCTCAGTCAACGAAGACGCATTTTGCGCATGATCCGCGACGGTTTGGACCGTTGATGACATCTCACTCATTGCTGTAGCCAATTGATCAATCTCGTTAAACTCTTCTTGCGCTGACTCTTTGGTTTCCGACATGCTCAAGGTCATGACTTCTGTTAGGCCTGCCAGTTCCTGTGATGCTTCAATTTGCAGTTTGATCATGTCCTGCAGTTGCACTCGCGTCTTTTCCAATTCACGAGCCACGTCACCGTATTCATCCTTACAGTCCATTTCAATTGGCACTGATAAATTACGATCTGCCATTAATTTGATCGCATCACTAAGATATTGAGTTTGACGTAACATGATACGTGCAGCGAATAAAAGCAAGACAACAAACACAATGATCATAGTGGCCGTTTGCCACGCCACCTGCACCATGTAAGCCTCATAGTGTTCCTGCGCAACCTGAACATTTTTCGTAGCGGCGAGAAGAGAATCATAAAAAGTACTCGCATCCCATAGTTGCTTGCCGATGATCAAAATGGTACTGAACACCATCAACATCACCATTTTGGGAACCAAACGAATATCCGTTATCACTCGTTCCCATGGCTTAAATGCCATCTTGGTCATTGTTAGTTCTCCGCTAAGTCTTATATATTTGTTTTTCCTGATCACATTCAGGAGGCTGTAAACTGCCGCTCGTGACTATCGATAGATAGCGAATACATATTTATTTTGAGCCTCGTATGAATATAGATGATATCAAATCTGATACAAAACCAATGAGCTTACTGTCACTAATCCTGTCTTTCATGGCACTATTTGTGATCTCTGGCCTGCTGTTCTTCCCACTCAGCACTCAAACGCGACAAGTTCTTATCGGCTTAGACTTTATTATCTGTAGCGTCTTTCTCCTTCAGCTAAGCGTAGATTTGATCCGCTCTACAGATCGCATGCAATTTATGAAACGACACTGGATTGACTTCATCGCCAGCATCCCAATGATCGAGCCACTACGCTTTGCTCGGTTATTCCATATCCTGCGCGTGATTCTGGTCATCCGTTCAAGCAAACTTCTCATCAAGCAGCTACTTGTGAATCGTCGTGAAACGACTCTGGCTTCTATCCTATTACTGATGGTGGTCTTGCTCACCATAGGCTCAAGCATGATGCTATTCGTGGAGGGAAAATCACCGGAGGCCAATATTCAAACGGGAGGGGATGCGATGTGGTGGGCATTGGTAACCATCTCTACCGTAGGCTATGGCGATCACTTTCCGGTGACTGATGCAGGAAAGATCCTTGCCTCAGGTCTGATCATATGTGGGGTGGGTATTTTTGGTATGATTTCCGGTCTGATCACTTCGCTGATCACTTCACCTACTGAAGTCCAAGCCAAACGCTCTGAGAATAAAGAACGCTTACTATTAGAGTTGGTAGAGAAACAAAACGAAATCTTGCACCGCTTAGAGCGCTTGGAACAGCAAACTCAACAAAAACGGGAGCCATAAGGCTCCCGCTTCCATCCTAATACGCCGCTTAGTCTTGCCAATAGGGTTCCGCTTCAATACAAATGATGCGCGTTTGCTCCATGGCATGGAGGATTGAACGCTCCTGTCGAGACAACCAGCGTTGAAGCTGTTCTTGCTCCTCGCCTTCCAGTTTATTCACCATCTTGTCTAAAGTACGCAGTTTCAGTAGATCATCGATACCATGTAGCAAATCGCTCCAAGGCAAACGGAAGCTATTGCGCTCCTCGAAGTCAAATAGACTCGCAAAACTGACTCCGGTGTATAGGTTGCGCATCAGGCGATACTGCTGATCGATATAGTCCTGACTGCTCAAGGCACGCTCTGGCGGAAAAGCTTCCATTAACTCAGCCCAAGTGCGATCCAACTGCTTGACAGAGAAAGGTTCAATCGTCAGTGACATCTTATCGCGCGCTTTCTCATCGAGAAATGGTTGCCAACCACGCGTTAAAATCCAACGACTTAAATCCAGTAAGAGCCCTGTGTATCTGGCCGAATTTAACAGGGTCAGTATTTCTTCACGAGCAGGCAACGCTTCCTGAATCACTTTGAGTTCTTCAAGCAGAAACTTACGCGCATCGAGTTTGCGCAGTGCATGGCCTTTATCGTCGAGCAATGCCTCAAGGTAGTCATAGTCATGTAACCACTCTAGCTCTTGCTCAAGCCACTTAAGTTCTTGACGTACTAACGCACTCGCTCGGCGCGGCACCACGCCGCCATATACAGTCAAAACTTGACGAATAAAACTGATGGCGTTTTTAATCTCATGTAAGGCTTCGACAGATTCACGTTCAGCATAAATTTGTTCGTGATAATGCCAATGAGATAAACCATGTTCCAGAGAGTTGATAAAGCAAGACTCCACAGTGTCGTGTTTATCTGTACTCACCAACGCCATAGGCTTCACTTCATCTCCAGTATAACCACTAGCAAGGCGATAACCTTTCGCCGCTTTACTCAAGTTACCTAGGCGCATGCCCCCCTCTTCAGAAAAACGACGGGCTAAGGTAAATAAGGCATCGGTTTGACCGGATTTCAGTTCCAGTTCCACTTCGCAAATCGGATCTTCTTTATCACCAGACTCTACATTGCCTTGGTCAAACGCAACTTCGATTTGGCTGCCATCAGGCATCGCAATCAACCATTGTTCACGAGTAAAATTGGTTGAGAAAAGCGGGATAAGTTCAGATTGGAGTGTGTCGGCGTCTTTACCGGTTGGCCAGATATCTGACGGGTGAAGAGAAAGAAGTGGCTCGTTACTATCATGTTCAGCGTTAAACTCTGGTCGTTGATGTAACCCAGCGACGACACGCCCGGAAGTCTTGACCGTCTGAACGTAAACATCATCAAAACGACGGATTCTTAAGCCAATGTCATGCTGACGTAACCAATTGTCGGGAGTATCAAAGTAGGTATTTCCTAGCTCACGACAACTGTGCTGAAGTACTTTTGCTTGGGCGATTTTATTTCGCAAAGTCTCTGAAAAATCAGGAGAAACAAAAAACTTCAGTTCTATCTCGGTTTCCATAGCTATACCTTTTAAAACAGATACGAACAGGATATTGCCAATTTTCGCACTGGGCAAGAAAGAAATATCGCCGTAATGATGATCTAAAACAGTTTTAATGATGGATTTAATGCGTTACCATGCGCGCCTTTATAGCCATCGTTCAACATTTCACCACGAATGGTGTATGTTATTTTTAGGTTATATTAATTAGGTTGAATGACCATGCCAGTAAATACAATTATGGGGTTATTTGCAAAGTCCCCTATTAAGCCTTTGCAGCGCCACGTTGTGTGTGTTAACGAATGTTGTTCTCATCTGGTTAATTTCTTTGAAGTCAGTTCAAAGGGTGACTGGGAGAAAGCTTCAGAAATTCGAGCACAGATTTCTCACCTAGAGAAAGAAGCTGACGTACTTAAGCGCGAAATTCGCCTTAAACTTCCTCGCGGTTTGTTTATGCCAGTAGATCGTAGCGACATGCTTGAACTGCTGACTCAGCAAGACAAACTGGCAAACCTAGCAAAAGATATTGCGGGCCGTGTGTACGGTCGACAATTGACTATCCCAGAACCACTCCAGGAAAACTTCATTGCGTATGTTAAACGTTGCCTAGATGCAGCGAATCAAGCGCAAAAAGTCATCAACGAGCTCGACGAGTTATTGGAAACGGGGTTCAAAGGCCGCGAAGTAACACTTGTGGCTGAAATGATCCACCAACTGGATGTGATTGAGGACGACACAGACGCGATGCAGATTCAACTTCGCCAACAACTGATGGTGATTGAAGGCGATCTGAATCCGATTGATGTGATGTTCCTTTATAAAATTCTTGAATGGGTAGGTGGCATAGCGGATCAGGCGCAACGTGTTGGTGCGCGTCTGGAACTCATGTTATCTCGCTCATAAACAAATAAGTTAACCAAATAACGAAGAGCATCTTAATAGCACTCCCCTGATAGGCGTTAAATAACGAGGCGCCGAAGGGGCTTTGTCGTGCCTAATTTGCTCCGCTTGTTATCAACAACTAGGTATTACGATGGATATCCTTGCGAACTACGGCACTGTCCTGATTATTATTGCAGCAGCTTTTGGATTTATGATGGCGATTGGTATTGGCGCGAATGACGTGGCCAATGCAATGGGTACATCGGTAGGCTCTAAAGCTCTCACCGTAAAACAAGCGATCATTATCGCGATGATTTTTGAATTTGCGGGGGCATACCTTGCAGGCGGTGAAGTCACCGACACTATCCGTAAAGGCGTCATCGAAACGTCACTTTTTGCCAGCCAGCCTGATGTGCTTGTCTTTGGCATGATGTCCGCCCTGCTTGCTGCGGGAACATGGCTTCTGCTTGCTTCTTACATGGGTTGGCCAGTATCAACCACTCACTCTATCATTGGTGCCATCATCGGCTTTGCCTGTGTATCTGTGGGGACAGAAGCGGTTGATTGGGGCTCAGTTCAAGGCATCGTTGGTAGCTGGATCATTACTCCAGTCATTTCAGGTTTCTTTGCCTACGTGATTTTCGTCAGCGCTCAGCGCCTAATCTTTGATACTGAAAAGCCTCTCTTTAACGCTAAGCGTTTCGTCCCAGTCTACATGTTCATCACCACCATGGTGATTGCACTGGTAACGATCAAAAAAGGCCTTAAGCACGTTGGTCTTCACCTTTCAGACGGGGAAGCGTGGATGTGGGCTGCGGGAGTATCAGCACTGGTTATGACAGGTGGTTACTTCTACATTCAGAAGAAATTTTCAAGCCGCGAAGATGACCACGGTTTTGCTGGTGTTGAAGGTATCTTCAGCGTACTCATGGTTATCACAGCGTGTGCGATGGCATTTGCTCACGGCTCAAACGACGTCGCTAACGCAATTGGTCCTCTTTCTGCTGTTGTCTCTACGGTTGAGCACATGGGTGAAATTTCTGGTAAGAGCACCATTGCTTGGTGGATTTTACCTCTTGGTGGTTTCGGTATTGTTGTCGGTCTGGCTACGCTAGGTCACAAAGTAATGGCAACCGTAGGAACAGGCATCACTGAACTGACACCTAGCCGCGGTTTCGCAGCTCAGCTAGCAACAGCGTGTACGGTGGTTCTGGCATCAGGTACTGGTTTACCAATCTCCACCACACAAACACTGGTCGGTGCGGTATTAGGTGTTGGTTTTGCTCGCGGTATTGCTGCCTTAAACCTAGGTGTGGTACGTAACATTGTCGCCTCTTGGATTGTCACCTTACCTGCAGGTGCACTGTTGGCCGTTGTTTTCTTCTACGCTATTCAGGCAATGTTCATCTAAAGAACAGGTCAATGACGTGTTAACTCACTGTCATTATTGACTCAAATCCACAGAAAGGGAGGCTTAGCCTCCCTTCTTTGTTGCAGAGATTGGGGAAACTACTTACTATTTGGCACTAGCAAGTGATAGACAAAAGACTGTTAAAGGATTTACCGTGAAAAAACTGGTTTGCTTCGTTCTAGCATCAATGCTCGCTGTTCCAGCAGCAATGGCTCAAGACCGATACATTTCTGATAAGCTATTTACCTACATGCACTCTGGTCCTAGTAACCAATTTCGTATCATCGGCAGTGTCGATGCCGGTGACAAAGTGAAGCAACTTTCAACCAACCGCGATACGGGCTACACGCAAATTGAAGATGCCAAAGGCCGCAAAGGCTGGGTAGAAAGCCGTTTCGTGACCAGACAAGAAAGCATGGCACTTCGTCTACCAAAGCTAGAAAAAGAACTGGCTGAAGTAAAAGAAAAGCTTGCCAATGCACGTTCGAATGCAGACCAAGAAAAAGCCGGCTTAGCCGACTCACTAGAAAACCGTAATCGCCAGATTGCCGATCTTGAGAAGAGCTACGGTGAAATCAGTCAACAGCTGACAGCTTCACAGGAAGAAGTCCGTAATCTACGTGCCAAGCTAGATACACAAAAAGATGACCTGCTGTTGAAGTACTTTATGTACGGTGGTGGTGTCGCAGGTATTGGATTGCTATTTGGCTTATTGTTGCCGCATATTATCCCACGTAAGAAGCGTTCCCCTTCTGGCTGGGCATAAAGACAGAACACCAAAAAAGGTCGCGAATGCGACCTTTTTCTTACCCTTTCCAATCATATAAAGCTGGCACTTCAATAACAGAACCGTTGAATGATATGGTGCTACGTTGCGGTTCAATATGCTGTAACTGAATGTCATTACGGATCCAGTCACCTTCACGATATTCCGTGCCATTTATTTTCACCCAACGCTTCTCTGGGTTACTCGAGTACACATGAGTCTGAAAATTCAGCGCAGGTAACTTACCTTGCCAATCCCTACTGTGTACCGCCAGATCTGAAGCCCGACTGTTGGTACGAGAGGCTGGTGGTTCATGGGACTCAAGAGCCGATTCAACACGCATTGCTAGCTCAGGTGAAAGCCCTGACAAATCCAAACCTTCCAATAAAGCATTATTTTCTGGCTGAGTTTGAGGGTCAATACGTGACTCAACCACTTGTGGAAGCTCTACATCCTCTAAAGCCGCTTGGCTGACTAATTCAACCTCACTCCCAGAGCCCACAAAATCATGTGTCTCACGCAGCTCAGTAAATGACGGGTAAGGTAAACTCTGATAAGCAAACGGTACTTCCAACACCTGCGTTTTCGCCTGATTATTCACCAGCCACGCCTCTCGCTGCTCTGTATAGCTCTGATAAATCCCTGCCCCACCAGTCAGTAATGCCGGCGCGACGACAACCGTGACCAATAGCCAACCGGGTGCAGTACGAGTTATCGAAGAGCGTTTGGCCACCTCAAAGTGGTTCATTGCATTCAACGCTTGGTGGTTTTGTTCAGAGCGCTCTAAAGCCTGCAATACTTTCGACATTATGCTTTCTCCTCTGAAACATTTAGGTTAGGTGCATTATCTTGTGAAAGCTTTTCTAGACGTTGCAGTGTTTGACGCCCAGCAATACCATCCACATGCAAGCCTTGCCACTGTTGGAATAGCTTTACTTTACGCATCAATTCTTGGTCATAGACATCGGATTGCCTTTGCGATTCTCCCAATACCTCGGACAGCCGTTGATCGAGAACAGCAATCGCTTGACCTGACATACGAGGTTTTAATGTCTGACGCCAATAACTTTGCCAAATCTGATAATACTGCCCTTGCCAAAGTTGATTGAGCTTAGCAATAGGCAACTCAATTCGCTCAGTGCCTAGTAGTAATTGAGCAGTATCATGGCTTAACTTATACAGTACTGCATAACTCTCTAGGCCATCTTTTCTTAACGATAAGAGTACAGGCACATTCGCTTGTTTGAGTTCAGTCAGTGTACCGTTTGACTCCGCACAACGAAAAACACTCTGATCAGTTGGCTGACACAAACGTTCAGCCACAGAAGCATTCAGCCCCCAAACATGGTAAAGCTCTGCGATCCCTTGCTGGAAATTGGTTGAGCGCGCCAATGTTGCTTGCAATTGCGTTGGAAACACTTCTTTTTCCTCAGTGATCGACTGCTGAGGTGGGTAAGCCCCTCGAAGGTGATCCTGAATTTGTTGATTCACCAGCTGAGGAGCCAACCAATAACTACCAACGGCAAAGATAGCGCCGACGGCACTCGCTAGGGCTAATGATGAACGGCGGCGCTCTTGCTGCGCAGCTTGTGGTGGATGGTAAGACGTCTGAAAACTCATGATTTCTTCACAAGCTTGCTCAACACTAGCATGGCTTGGAATCGTTTCACCAATACTGTATGCACGCTTCAAAGCCGCATCGCAAATTAGGTTGATCAGGCGTGGAATCCCTAATGACTGTTGGGCAATATGTTTGAGTGACCTAGCAGAAAATAGGCTCGGCTCGCCTCCAGCTAACTCCAATCGATATTGGATATAACTGGCCGTCTCTTTAATATCTAAAGGCAGCAGATGATAGCGGCCTGTAATACGCTGTGCCAATTGACGAAGTTGTGGCATTTGCAACTTCTGCTGTAGCTCAGGTTGACCAACTAAGAGCACTTTGAGCAGTTTCTGATTGTCGGTCTCAAGATTGGTCAGTAGCCTCAACTGCTCCAATACTTCGGCAGATAAATGCTGAGCCTCATCAATGACCAGTAGGGTCTGCACACCATTCGCATAACTGCATAGAAGGAACTCATGGATTTTTTGATTGAGCTGCTTCAGTGTTGACCCCGTCTGGTACTCAATCGAAAATTCATCGCAGATTGCTTCCAGCAGCTCTATGCTTGAAAAGGTGGGGTTTAGGATCAATCCTGGCTGAGTATCACTTCCCAATGATTTTAGCAACGCACGAGCAACGGTTGTTTTACCTGTCCCAACTTCGCCCGACAGCATTGCGAAGCCACCGCCTTCTCCTAGGCCGGCTTGCAATCGAAACAGCGCTTCTTTGTGCCTTTGGCTTTGGAACAGGAAACGAGAATTCGGCACAATCGAAAACGGCAGCTCTGTGAATCCAAAATGTTGTTTATACATACTTCTCGTCTCTGGGAATTTACCGATAAGAAAAGTACCATTGCTGAAGTGAATAGCCAATTCTAATATCCGAATTTAAGAGAGACATCTGTGCAAATATTTCTGGTTGGCGGGGCAGTCCGCGATAAATTGCTGAATATAGAGGTTTACGACCAAGATTGGGTGGTAGTTGGTGCCTCGCCTCAAGAATTGCTCGCTCAAGGCTTTATCGCGGTTGGAAAAGACTTCCCCGTCTTCTTACATCCTAAAACCAAACAAGAATATGCCCTAGCAAGAACCGAACGAAAAACAGGCTCTGGTTACAAAGGTTTTGACTGCTATTTTGCACCAGACGTAACGCTAGAAGAAGACTTGTATCGCCGAGACCTGACCATCAATGCAATGGCAGAAAATGAGCAAGGTCTTATTGTCGACCCTTACGGCGGCCAACAAGATCTCAATGATCGTATTCTTCGCCATGTTTCAGATGCTTTTACCGAAGATCCCCTTCGCGTGCTCCGAATCGCACGCTTCGCGGCGAAATTGCATTACCTTGGTTTTACCATCGCCGCAGACACTCAGAAATTAATGACGCAGATTGTCGAGTCAGGAGAGCTAGAGCACTTAACAGCCGAACGTGTCTGGCAAGAATGGCAGAAATCTCTATCAACCCAAGATCCGCAGGTGTTTCTATCGGTACTGCGTGATTGTGGTGCACTCAAGATCGTTCTTCCTGAACTAGATCGGCTGTTTGGCGTCCCTCAACCAGAACAATGGCACCCAGAAATCGATACCGGGATTCATAACCTTCTAGTCGCTAAACAAGCTGCTCTGCTTAGCCAATCACCCACAGTGCGTTTTGCCGCTCAAATGCACGATTTAGGTAAAGGAGTCACCCCAAAGGAGGAATGGCCCAGCCATAAAAAGCATTGCTACACCGGGCTTAAAATCATTAAACAGCTTTGTGAACGTGTACGTGTGCCTAATGAATACCGCGATCTCGCCTTAATGGTGTGTGAGCAGCACTCCAATGTTCATCGTGCCGCAGAGCTTCGAGGTAAAACCATACTTAAGGTTCTCAATAGTTTTGATGTTTGGCGTAAACCTGAACGTTTAAAAGACATCTTACTATGTTGTATGGCTGATAGCCGAGGTCGTACAGGGTTTGAAGATGCCGAATACCCTCAAATGGATCTTTTCGAGCGAGCCTACCAAGCGGCTTTAGCCGTTGATGTACAAGACATTATCCAAGATGGTTTTAAAGGTGCTGCCATTCGTGAAGAAATGGAGAAACGACGAGTGAAAGCGATCGAAGAAGCAAAGGCTTAACAATTCAAGAGTCGTGTAAACACCTTCATTTTCTCGACAAAAGTCAGCTAAGGCTCTAGAAGTTTTTAGAGCCTTAAACGCAAAATGCCCCACTAAAAAGTGAGGCATTCATTAAAGCTTTAAGCTAGTAATTCAAACTATGAATTACTGACCTTTCACTTCTTTAAGACCATTGTAAGGAGCTTTAGAACCTAGAGCTTCCTCGATACGGATTAGCTGGTTGCTTTCTTTTAGGTATGGCAGCAACACGGTCAGAACGGCTCATTGCCCATAGAGCTCTAAAAGTTCTTAGAGCCTTAAACGCAAAATGCCCCACTAAAAAGTGAGGCATTCATTAAAGCTTTAAGCTAGTAATTCAAACTATGAATTACTGACCTTTAACTTCTTTAAGACCGTTGTAAGGAGCTTTAGAACCTAGAGCTTCTTCGATACCGATTAGTTGGTTGATTTCTTTTGGGTATAGCAGCAACGCGGTCAGAACGGCTCATTGCTCATAGAGCTCTAAAAGTTCTTAGAGCCTTAAACACAAAATGCCTCACTAAAAAGTGAGGCATTCATTAAAGCTTTAAAGCTAATAATTCAAACTATGAATTACTGACCTTTAACTTCTTTAAGACCGTTGAAAGGAGCTTTAGCGCCTAGAGCTTCTTCGATACGGATTAGTTGGTTGTACTTAGCAACACGGTCAGAACGGCTCATAGAACCAGTCTTGATTTGACCTGCAGCTGTACCTACCGCTAGGTCAGCGATAGTTGCATCTTCAGTTTCGCCAGAACGGTGAGAGATTACTGCTGTGTAACCTGCATCTTTAGCCATCTTGATTGCAGCTAGAGTCTCAGTTAGAGAACCGATTTGGTTGAACTTGATTAGGATAGAGTTAGCTACGCCTTTCTCGATACCTTCAGCAAGGATCTTAGTGTTAGTAACGAATAGGTCGTCACCAACTAGTTGAAGCTTGCTACCTAGTAGTTCAGTTTGGTGCTTGAAGCCATCCCAGTCAGATTCGTCTAGACCATCTTCGATAGAAACGATTGGGAATTGGTTAGCTAGCTCAGCTAGGTAGTGGTTGAACTCTTCAGAAGAGAAAGTCTTACCTTCGCCTTTCATGTTGTAGATGCCAGCTTCTTTGTCGAAGAACTCAGATGCCGCACAGTCCATCGCTAGAGTCACGTCTTTACCTAGTTCGTAACCAGCAGCTGCAACAGCTTCTGCGATAACTTCTAGAGCTTCAGCGTTAGACTTAAGGTTAGGAGCGAAACCACCTTCGTCACCAACTGCAGTGCTGTAGCCTTTAGACTTAAGAACTTTAGCTAGGTTGTGGAATACTTCCGCACCGATACGTAGACCTTCTTTAAGAGTCTTAGCGCCAACTGGTTGGATCATGAACTCTTGGATGTCAACGTTGTTGTCTGCGTGCTCACCACCGTTGATGATGTTCATCATTGGTAGAGGCATAGAGAACTGACCAGCAGTACCGTTTAGCTCAGCGATGTGCTCGTATAGAGGCATGCCTTTAGCCGCTGCAGCAGCTTTAGCGTTCGCTAAAGAAACCGCTAGGATTGCGTTAGCACCGAACTTAGATTTGTTGTCAGTACCGTCTAGCTCGATCATTACTGCGTCGATTGCAGCTTGGTCTTTAGCGTCTTTACCAACTAGAGCTTCAGCGATTTCACCGTTTACCGCTTCAACAGCTTTAAGAACACCTTTACCTAGGAAACGAGCTTTGTCGCCATCACGTAGCTCAAGAGCTTCACGTGAACCAGTTGATGCGCCAGATGGAGCAGCAGCCATACCTACGAAACCGCCTTCTAGGTGTACTTCAGCTTCTACAGTTGGGTTACCACGTGAGTCGATGATTTCACGACCTAGAACTTTAACGATCTTAGACATTAATGTTTCCTCTCGTTCAAATATAAATGTCAAATTTAAAAGGCAACAGCACAACCTTCGCCACTGCCCGTATCCTTTTTACTTCTCTAATTCGCCGCGTTGGAATTCACCAGCCGCTTTTACGAACCCTGCGAATAGTGGGTGACCATCGCGAGGTGTCGAAGTGAACTCTGGGTGGAATTGAGCCGCTACAAACCATGGGTGAGCTGGATTCTCAATAACTTCCACAAGTTTCTTATCTGCTGACAGGCCTGACACTTTTAGGCCCGCTTTTTCAATTTTTGGACGCAGATTGTTGTTCACTTCGTAACGGTGGCGGTGACGTTCATGAATCGTCGCGCTACCGTAGAGTTCACGAGCTTTAGTTCCTTTCTCTAGGTGACATAGCTGCGAACCAAGACGCATCGTACCGCCTAGGTCAGACTTTTCGGTACGTTCTTCAACTTTACCTTCACCGTCTACCCACTCCGTGATCAAACCTACCACAGGGTACTTGGTCTCTTTGTTAAATTCTGTTGAATGTGCACCTTCCATACCCGCAACGTTACGCGCGTATTCAATCAGTGCCACTTGCATACCCAGACAAATACCTAGGTAAGGAACCTTGTTTTCACGAGCGTATTGCGCCGCACGGATTTTGCCTTCCACCCCACGATCACCGAAACCACCAGGTACCAAGATAGCATCTAGACCTTCCAGCGCTTCTTCACCTTTGGTTTCTACGTCTTGTGAGTCAACGTACTTAATCTTAACGCTCAAACGGTTCTTCAGACCTGCGTGTTTCAGCGCTTCGTTGACCGACTTGTAAGCATCCGGCAGTTCGATGTACTTACCGACCATACCAATGGTCACTTCTGCTGTTGGGTTTGCTTCTTCATAGATAACTTGTTCCCACTCAGTCAGATCCGCTTCAGGAGCAGAAATACCGAAACGAGAACAAACTAGGTCGTCAAGACCTTGAGATTTGATCAATTGAGGGATCTTGTAGATTGAATCTACGTCCTTCATAGAGATAACCGCTTTTTCTTGTACGTTACAAAAAAGAGCGATCTTCTTACGCTCGTTCGCTGGGATCATGCGATCTGAGCGACAAACGAGAATATCTGGTTGGATACCGATAGACAGCAGCTCTTTCACTGAGTGCTGAGTCGGTTTCGTTTTCACTTCACCTGCTGCGGCAAGGTAAGGAACCAGTGTCAGGTGCATGAACATAGCACGCTCACGGCCTAGCTCTACAGCCAACTGACGGATTGCTTCCATAAATGGTAGAGATTCGATATCACCAACGGTGCCACCAACTTCAACGATCGCAACGTCATGACCTTCAGAGCCTGCAATAACGCGGTCTTTGATTGCATTAGTGATGTGAGGGATAACCTGAATGGTTGCACCTAGGTAGTCGCCACGACGCTCTTTACGTAGCACGTCAGCGTAAACACGACCGGCGGTGAAGTTATTACGCTTAGTCATCTTAGTGCGAATAAAACGCTCGTAGTGACCAAGGTCTAGGTCAGTTTCGGCACCATCTTCTGTAACAAACACTTCACCGTGCTGAGTTGGGCTCATTGTGCCTGGGTCAACGTTGATGTAAGGGTCAAGCTTCATCATAGTCACTTTAAGACCACGAGCTTCAAGAATAGCGGCAAGAGATGCTGCTGCAATACCTTTACCTAGAGAGGATACAACCCCGCCAGTAACAAAAATGTAATTTGTCGTCATGTTTAACCTGAAATTGGTTGAATGAGGGAAATGGATTTCTTCTGGACGGGAGATAAATATACCAGAAGACCCTTATCGCCACAACGTGAAATCTATCACACTGTAATTTTTTATTTTTTGCTTCAAATCAAATTCGATCGGCAAGATACACTATGATTACGGCTTCGATTCGCGGCGTTTTACTTCGTCCCACATGCTATCCAATTGTTGTAAATCAAAATCTGTCAGTTGCTTACCTTGCTCTGCCACCATAGCTTCAACACTTCTAAATCGTTGAGAAAATTTTAAGTTTGCTTTGCTTAAGGCCGATTCAGGATTTTGCCCTAAGTGCCGACTTAAATTGACGGTAGCAAACAGTAAATCACCTAATTCCAACTCAATTTTCGATTCATCAGGGGAAACTTGAAGTGCCTCTGCCATCACTTCATCAACCTCTTCTCTCACTTTGTCGACCACAGGCCCTAATGAATCCCAATCGAAGCCAAACTTGGCGCACTTCTTCTGAATCTTTGTCGCACGCGACAAGGCAGGCAGAGAATTCGGTATTGAGTCTAGAATACTTTGTTCCATTCTGCCTACTTCAGCTTTTTCTTTGGCTTTTTCAGCTTCCCAGTTGGCGTTGATTTCTTCGTCCGATTCAAATTCAACATCAGAAAAGACATGGGGATGACGACGAGTAAGCTTTTCATTCACCGTGTCGACCACCTCTGAAAAATCAAACAAACCCTGTTCTTTAGCTAGCTGACTATAGAAAATAACCTGAAACAATAAATCCCCGAGTTCTTCCTTAAGGTTTGGCCAATCGCGATTGTGGATGGCATCTACAACTTCGTAGGTTTCCTCAATGGTGTGAGGAACAATCGTGTCAAAGCTTTGTTTTAGGTCCCACGGACAGCCATTCTCAGGATCACGAAGCTGTGCCATGATCGCTTCTAATTGTTCTATCGGGTGATTCATGTTCTCTTTTCCTTTAAGCCTTGCTATTTAAAGAAAAAGGCGAGCAGTCCTAACCACTCACCTTTGTTATATGTTTATCAATTCTCTAAATAATTGAAGCTGTAGCTAGGCGGCAAGCGAGCGAGACTCCTGAGCATAGCTTGCCTATGTGATGGAGCGAGTAAGCGCAGGCAACAACGCTATCAGCTTCAAGTATGACGAGAATTTTAGCCGAGGCGTTTTACCGACATAACATCTCGGATCTGCTCTACTCGCTTCGACACACGCTGTAGAATTTCGATATTCGTCACCTCAAGATCAAAATCCATAATCGACAACTGCTTACGGTAGTCAACACGACTCTTCATGCTGGTGACTTTGATCTTCTCGTTGGCAAACAGCGTCGTGATGTCTTTGAGTAACCCACTGCGCTCCATGGCTTCTACGCGTACCGTCAGTATGTAAGACCCTACAAAACCACTACCCCACACAGTATCTATGATACGTTCTAGCGCGTGATGACGCAGCTCTTCCAGTTGTTCACAGTCCGCTCGGTGGACAGAGATCCCCCGCCCTTGTGTGATATAACCAGAAATCTCATCACCCGGAATGGGCTGACAGCAGCGTGCAAGGTGCGTCATCAAATTATCTACACCTTCAACCACTACGGCATCTTTCTTCGGACGACTTTGCGCAGGCGCTTTAGTTTTTGCTTCCTGCAGTTTTTCGAGCGCCTGCTGATCTTCTTCTTCAGCGGTTGGCTTGTTCACCAAAGCATTGATGTGATTAATGATCTGGTTAATACGCAAGTCGCCGCTGCCAACACCGACGTATAGCTCATCGGCACTGTTAACATTAAAACGTTTCAGCGCATATTGCTCTGCATCTTTCAGTGTTGCACCGATTTTTGCCAGTTCGACTTCAAGGATCTCTCGACCCGCTTCTAAGTTCTTCTCACGTGACTGTTTGCGGAACCAAGCATTGATCTTGGCACGTGCACGGCCAGAAGTGACAAACCCCATTGACGGGTTGAGCCAGTCTCGCGAAGGATTGGGTTCTTTCGCCGTGATGATCTCGACCTGATCACCCATAGAAAGCTTGTGAGTAAACGGTACGATGCGACCTGCGACTTTCGCTCCAATACAGCGATGACCAACTTCAGAATGAATGTGATAGGCAAAATCAAGCGGTGTCGCGCCCATCGGCAAATCAACAACATCCCCGCGCGGGGTAAAGGCATAAACGCGATCATCAAAGACCTGACTGCGGACTTCATCAAGCATTTCGCCCGAATCTGACATTTCCTCCTGCCAATCAAGCAGTTTACGCAGCCAAGTAATTTTCTCGTCGTAGCCACTTCGACCACCACCACCTTCTTTGTACTTCCAGTGCGCAGCAACCCCCAACTCCGAGTCTTCATGCATGTCTTTAGTACGAATCTGGATTTCGATGGTTTTTCCTTCAGGGCCAAGGATCACGGTATGAATTGACTGATAACCATTTGGCTTAGGGTTTGCCACGTAATCATCAAACTCACTTGGCAAATGCTTATACTTAGTATGCACCACACCTAGGGCGGCATAACAATCCTGAAGCTTATCAGCAATGATTCGAACCGCACGCACATCAAACAGTTCATCGAATGCCAAGCTCTTCTTCTGCATTTTGCGCCAGATACTGTAAATATGCTTCGGACGGCCACTCACTTCCGCATTGATGCCTGACGATGTAATTTCATTCGACAGGTCATCCACAAAATCTGTGATGTACTGTTCACGGACGATACGACGCTCAGACAGCTGTTTGGCGATTTGCTTATAAGTTTCTGGCTGTTGATAACGGAAAGCATAATCTTCAATTTCCCATTTCAGCTGACCGATACCTAAGCGATTAGCCAAAGGGGCATAAATGTTTGAACACTCTTTTGCCGCGGCTTGACGAACTTCATCCGGGGCCTTCTTCACCTCAATCAGATTACAAATACGCTCGGCAAGTTTGATCACCACGCAGCGAAAGTCGTCAACCATCGCCAGTAGCATGCGGCGCACATTATCGACCTGAGCAGAAGCGGCGCTGCCTTCCATTGTGACGTTGAGTTGGCCCAATGCTGCCATTTCTTCAACGCCATCAATCAATTTAATCGTTTCCTTACCGAAGTCCTCCTCCAGCGCTTCACGTTGATACGCACCGCTAGAAACGACGGGGAACAATAAGGCGGCGACTAGCGTTGCTTTGTCCATGGAGAGGGTAATGAGGATTTCGATCATTTCACGGCCACGCCATAATAACAGTGGGCCTTGGTCGTTATTTTCAAGAATCGTTTCGCAATGGCGATACACTTCTTTAAGACGCTTCGCGACTTTTGTGTCCTGCTCTAGGCTAGCAATCCAATTATCTAGATCAAACTGTTCGTCTTGGTTCAAATGTGCGCTTCTTACCGCAACCATTGTCTTCGTCCTGTTAAACTTTTTTCTTCGACCTACCCCGCAGTGAGACTGCGCTTGAGAGAGTAAGTTCGTATTAATCCTTCACAAAAAGCGCCATGGATTCTAAGTGACTGGTGTGTGGAAACATGTCTAGCATTCCCAATCGTTGTAACTTGAATCCCTGACTTAGCAAGCTCTGAGAATCTCGCGCTAGAGTAGCAGGATTACAAGAAACATAAACGACTCTTGTCGCACCTAGCGATGAAACTTGCTCGACAATACCACTGGCGCCAGCTCGTGCCGGATCCAGCAGTATTTTATCAAATTTTTCTCTCGCCCAGAGCTGACCAGACATATCTTGTTCCAAATTTGCCTGATAAAACTGAGCATTCTCAATCTGGTTAACTTGAGCATTATGAGTGGCTTTCTTCACCATCTCATCGACCCCTTCCACACCGGTAACGCTTTTTACCTGCTTAGCGATGGGGAGGCTGAAGTTCCCTAGCCCACAAAATAAATCTAACACTCGGTCTTGCTCAGATAACGCCAGCCAATCCAACGCCTGAGTAACCATCTGCGCATTCACTTGTTGATTAACTTGAATGAAATTATTGGGCTCGAACGGGATGGTGACGCCCGTTTCCTGATAAACACCCGCTTCACCGGCGGCAAGCACCAGCTGTTCGTTGTTTGGCATCAGATAAAGCGTAATCTGATTGAGCGTGGCAAATTCAAGCAGCGCATCATGATCTTTATTTTTCAGTGGCTTGAGATGACGTAAAACCAGAATGCGCGTGTTGTCAGCTTTCACTAACTCGACATGACCAATGTTCTCTTGTTGAGAAAAGCACGTTAGCAACGCATATAACTCAGGCAATAACTCATCCAATTCCGGCGCCAAAACGGGGCAGTGAGTCAGAGTGACGATGTCTTTACTCTGCTTTTTACGGAAACCAAACTTCAGCTGACGCGTTTTTTTATCCACCATAACACTGATGCGAGCGCGGCGACGGTAGCCTTGGGACTCACCGACTATCGGGGCCTCTAAGCTGAGGCTCTGTCCTGCAAACTTGCTCATCAATTGGCTCAGCGTTTGCTGTTTGTGCATCTGCTGGTGCTCACTACTCAGGTGTTGCATATTACAGCCCCCACACTGCTGATAATGTGGGCAGAAGGGTTCAACTCGTTGTTCACTCGGCGTTTGTACCTTAATCAGCGTCGCACGTGAGAACTTGCTCTTGCTTTCGGTCAACTGAGCTAACACTTGCTCTCCCGGCAGTGCCCCTTCAATAAAAATTGGCTTCTTATTTTGGTAAGCGATACCTGCACCATGATGATCGAGTTTTTCGATTTTCAACGATTGGTGCTTAGTGTTGAGTTGAGTTTTCTTTTTCGGTTGGAAGAAACGCGCCATGCTATGCTCTGTGCCTTTTAACTATTGCTCTGTATTGATGTTCAGGCGCACCTTTTCATGCCTGAATCATTGTCTGAGCCGAACGAGTTTATTATGCTTAAGGATTCGACGGCTTCTTTTATTTGTGGAAGTTATTTTCCCATATCCACACCACGATGTTTAGACAATAATGACAAGATATGGCTTACGCGCCCGCGTTATTACCCTCACACTCGCGCCGACGTTGATCATTGGCCTGTTACTGAGTGCGTTTTTCTCCTTTAATCGCTATCACGACTTGGAAAAGCAGGTCATCAATTCAGGCTTAAGTATTATTGAACCTCTGGCGATTGCCAGCGAAGAGGGACTAAAAAACAACAGCCGCGAATCTGTCCGTCGAATTATCAGTTATGCGCACCGGAAAAACTCAAAGTTTGTTCGCAGTATCGCCGTCTTCGATTACAACCACGATTTATTCGTTACTTCCAACTTTCATCCGAACTTTGAATCTCTGACGTTCCCGGGTAATGCGCCAATTCCACTACTGGTCACTTCTGACTTACAGGAAAACACACTGATCCTACGTGCGCCGATCATCGCTGAATCAGGGCTGATATCAACACCAAAAGGACAAAACACCAACCAAGCTCTAGGCTACATTGCGGTAGAGCTGGATCTTTCTTCCTTACGTTTGCAACAATACCAAGAGATTTTTTCCGCCTTTCTGGTTCTACTCTCTGGGCTAGGGCTATCCGCGATGTTCGCTTACCGATTGATGCATGATGTCACGCGCCCGATTTCTCATATGAAAAACATGGTCGACAGAATCCGTCGTGGACATTTAGATGTGCGAATTGAAGGTAAAATGCATGGAGAGCTCGATTCACTCAAAAATGGTATCAACGCAATGGCAGTTTCGTTGTCAGAATATCATGTGGAAATGCAGCATAGTATTGATCAGGCTACTTCCGACTTGCGAGAAACGCTTGAACAGCTCGAGATCCAAAACGTTGAATTGGATATTGCCAAGAAACGAGCCCAAGAAGCCGCGCGAGTGAAGTCTGAGTTCCTCGCGAATATGTCTCATGAGCTACGTACGCCATTGAACGGTGTGATTGGCTTTACTCGACAGATGCTCAAAACCAAGCTGACTAACAGCCAAGCGGATTATTTGCAGACCATCGAAAAGTCAGCCAACAACCTGCTCAATATTATTAACGACATTCTGGACTTTTCTAAACTGGAAGCAGGCAAGTTGGCATTGGAAAATATTCCATTTGAGTTTCAGGAAACGCTTGAAGAAGTTGTGAGCTTGCAAGCCACCAGCGCCCATGAAAAAGGCCTCGAATTAACCCTTAAAGTGGATCCTAAAATCCCTGCAGGTCTGGTCGGAGACCCGCTACGTATTCAGCAAGTTTTGACTAATCTGGTAGGTAACTCGATCAAATTTACCGAGCGTGGCAACATCGATATCAGTGTTGAGCTACGCTCACAGAAAGAAGACTCAGTCGAGCTTCAGTTTATGGTGCGAGACACCGGCATTGGTATTTCAGAGCGCCAGCAATCACAATTATTTCAAGCATTCAGCCAAGCGGACGCCAGTATTTCTCGTCGCTACGGTGGTACGGGGCTTGGCTTAGTCATTACCCAGAAGCTGGTCAGCCAAATGGGGGGAGAAATCAGCCTAACCAGCCGCTTGCACCAAGGTTCCACCTTCTGGTTCACTCTGAGATTGAACGCCACGGATATGCCCGTGAGCGATTTGATCGAAACTCAGGTTCTCAAGCAGAGAACACTGCTGCTGGTAGAGCCAAATATGCAAGCCGCTTCTGTCACTCAACAAACTCTTGTACAAGAGGGCTTGATTGTTACCTATCGCTCTTCCGTGCCTGAAGAAGCCAACCAATACGATTATGTGCTACTGAATCTTGCGCCAAATAAAGCCAACGAGCCTGAACTAGTCGAGCAATGGGTGAAACAAGCACAGCTATGTGCTCCTCAAGTTGTGGTCGGTATTCCAAGTACGGCTCTGGCATTGTCTGATCATCTGATTCAGACCCATCATGTCCATTGTATTACTAAGCCATTATCTCGTCGCAAACTGCTGCAAACACTGGCAGCAAATCAAGAAAGCTTACCTGTTATCGAAGCAGAACCCGCCTACAATGAAACCCTGCCACTTACCGTTATGGCCGTCGATGACAACCCGGCTAACCTTAAATTAATCAGCGCCCTATTAACAGAGCGGGTAGAAAAAGTCGTCACTTGTACTAATGGCTTAGATGCCGTGACTCAAGCAGAAGCTCAGCATTTCGATATCATATTAATGGACATTCAAATGCCGCACATGGATGGTGTGACCGCTTGTGGCAAAATCAAGCAAACACAACTGAATGCCAGCACCCCAGTGATCGCTGTGACAGCCCATGCTATGAGTGGCGAACGTGATAGATTACTAGGAGCGGGTATGGATGATTACCTGACCAAACCGATTGAAGAGCATGTACTGCAGCAAGTACTGATGCACTGGAATCCATATACTTCTGAATCACAAATGGAGAAGATCGACTTACCTTCTGATATCGAACCTGATGAACATACTAGCGCGCCTATCATTGAGCACGACAACATCATTATTGACTGGCAAGCAGCGCTTAAACAGTCGGCAAACAAGGAAGACCTTGCACGCGATATGCTGCAAATGCTGATCGACTATATTCCCGAAGTCAGCGCAATCGTTGAATCGGCGTTGGAAGAGGAAAATGTGGACAGTGAAAACCTCATCCACCATGTACACAAACTGCATGGCAGTAGCTCTTACTGTGGTGTCCCTAGATTAAAGAAAGTCTGCGCGACAATAGAGAAAGCCCTACGTTCAGGCGCCAGTATTGAAGATATAGAACCAGAACTGTTTGAACTACAAGATGAAATGGAAAAGGTCACCGCAAGTGCGGCGCCTTATTTAGATTCGTAGATAACGGTAGCCACGGCATAGTGACGCTCATCGGAAATCGACAGGTGGATATGCTCCACCTGTTTTTTTTGAGCAAATTCCAATGCTTTGCCAGATAAAGACAACAGTGGCGCGCCATGTTCGTCATTGGTAATGGTGAAGTCATGGAACGTCACCCCCAATGCAATACCAGTGCCCAATGCTTTTGATGCGGCTTCTTTAGCCGCAAAGCGCTTAGCTAAAAACCGCCCCTGCTGCTTAAGCAATTGGAATCGTTGTAGCTCAACATCCGTCAAAATACGTCGAGCAAAAGCTTCTCCACTACGAGTTAGTGCTTTCTCCACTCGCTCGATTTCTGCAATATCTGTCCCTAGACCAACGATCGCCATTGTGGTTATTTACGCGCTTCAACCATCAGTGCTTTCATGTCTGCCACCGCCTTATGCAAGCCATCAAGTGCTGCACGGCCGATGATAGAGTGACCAATGTTCAGTTCGTAGATCTCTGGAATAGCAGCAATAGGGGCCACGTTGTGATAAGTCAGGCCATGGCCTGCATTTACTGTAATACCCAGATCCGCAGCATAGCTCGCACCCGCAGCGATTTTCTTTAGCTCATCTTGCTGATCAGCATCATTTTCTGCATCCGCATAATGGCCAGTATGAAGCTCAATGTATGGCGCACCACACGCTTTAGCTGCATCAATCTGTTCGCGGTCAGCATCAATAAATAGGGACACTTTAATACCTGCGTCCGTCAATGTTTTAGTGGCAGCTTTAATCTTCTCTAAGTGACCAGCCACATCTAGGCCACCTTCTGTGGTTAATTCTTCACGTTTTTCCGGTACAAGGCACACGTATTCAGGCTGAGTTTGCAGGGCGATCTCAACCATTTCATCCGTCACAGCCATCTCAAGGTTCATACGAGTTTGGATAGTTTCACGCAGAATACGTACATCACGATCAACAATATGGCGGCGATCTTCTCGCAAATGAATGGTGATACCGTCCGCTCCAGCACGCTCTGCCACTTCTGCTGCATGAACCGGATCTGGGTACTTAGTACCACGAGCGTTACGTAATGTCGCAATATGATCGATGTTAACACCCAGGTAAATTGAACTCATTTTCCAATACTCCGTGATTTGGGAGCTAAAATTTGCATAAATAGCTCCCGACTCTTTAATGGTTTGCCGCCAAGATACGGCTTTAATGCTATACGTGTAAAGCGTTTTGCCGCTTTAAGTTGTTCTTTTGTGGTGAACCTTCGCTCACTAATCGCAATCAGTTCATTCCCCAAAAAGGTTAAGTTATCGCGTCGGACAGAGGCGATAAAACCCTTCTGCTCCCGATAGCGATAGGTCATGTCTGGCTCAATCGCATCTCCAGTGCCCGCACAATGTAAAAAATCAACGCCATACCCCATGGCTGACAGCATAGCTAACTCGAAACGTCGCAATGCCGGTTCTGGATTATCACACTGAGCCAACTCAGTCAGCGCATGAAGGTAATCATGGAATAAAGCTGGCATCGGTACTTCTGCCATCAAGATACGTCCAATCAACTCATTTACGTACATCGCTGAATAAAGGTTGATTCCGCTAAGAGGCAACCCAAGGCTGATAGGTTCTGCTTGGCGCAGTGTTTTCATCGAACCTTTCCCAGACCATTTAAGAAGTAAGGGGGTGAATGGTTGCAATGCCCCTTTGAGATTGGAGCGTTTGCTGCGCGCCCCTTTTGACATCAATGTGACGCGTCCAAACTCCTCACTAAAGACATCAAGAATTAAACTCGACTCACTGTAAGGACGACGATGAAGAACAAAACAGCGCTGTAAGCCTTCTGAAGTCATAGAGAATGCCAAATCAATGTTACATAAAAAATAAGGAGCCTATAGGCTCCTTACACTAACTCATGTTGGAGCGAAGTGAATTCGCTGCCAAACTTATAAATCGTCTATATAGCCAAGTGAACGCAGTGCACGTTCATCATCAGCCCAGCCGGATTTCACTTTAACCCAAGTTTCTAGGTACACTTTACGACCAAACAGCTCTTCCATGTCCAGACGTGCTTCACGGCCTATGGTCTTAATTTTCTCGCCGCCTTTACCAATCACCATTTTTTTCTGGCCATTACGTTCAACCAAAATCAACGCATTGATATGGAAACCATCGGTTTCAGGGTTGTAGTCAAAGCGCTCAATTTCTACCGTCACCGAATAGGGCAACTCTTCTCCAGTGAAGCGCATGAGTTTCTCACGCACAATTTCCGACGCCATAAAGCGCTGAGAACGGTCAGTAACATACTCTTCTGGGAAGTGATGGGTCGCTTGCGGTAGGTGCTCACGAACATGCTTACGCAGCACATCGATATTTTTGCCTTGTTTCGCGGAGATAGGCACCACATCAACGAATTCCATCTTTTTCGACATATCCATCATGTGCTGCATCACGTCGTTACGATCTTGTACGTTGTCGACTTTGTTGACGCATAACACCACTGGGAAGTTCGACTTCTGCAGCTTAGTCAGCACCATTTCGTCGTCTTTGGTCCAATGTGTGCCATCGACCAGAAAGAACACCAAATTCACATCACTCAGAGATGAGTTAGCCGCGCGGTTCATTAAGCGGTTGATCGCGCGCTTTTCTTCAATGTGAAGACCTGGAGTGTCGACGTAAATCGCCTGATAATCGCCTTCAGTATCAACCCCCATAATACGGTGGCGCGTTGTTTGGGGCTTACGAGAAGTGATCGAAATTTTTTGCCCAAGAATTCGATTAAGTAGTGTTGATTTACCCACATTAGGACGACCAACAATAGCAACAAAGCCACAATGTTGGTTTTCCGGTGAGCTCACTTCACCACTCGATGAGAAAAACGCATCGATATCGAACTCGTTGTTATCTGTTGAATCAGTCATTGCTCAGTTGCTCTAATGCTAGTTCTGCAGCCGCTTGTTCTGCCTTGCGGCGGCTGGTGCCTTTACCTATTACAGGTGATCCGACACCTGCAACTTCACACGACACAGTAAACTGCTGGTTGTGTGCTTCACCTTTAATATTAGTCACTGTGTAGACAGGAAGTGGTTTTCTTCGTCCCTGCAGAAACTCTTGAAGACGTGTTTTCGGGTCTTTCTGAGAAACACCCGGTTGAATCGCTTCAAGGCGTTGCTTATACCAGCTAAGGATAATGCCACGTACCACTTCAATATCACTGTCTAAATAAATGGCACCAATAATGGCTTCAACAGCGTCAGCTAAAATTGAATCACGACGGAAACCACCACTCTTCAATTCACCTGGACCTAATTTTAAGTGATCTCCCAGTTCGAATTCTCGACCGAGTTCCGCCAGCGTGTTACCACGAACAAGTGTCGCGCGCATACGGCTCATATCCCCTTCATTGACTTTAGGGAAACGATGATAAAGATCGTCAGCAATGACAAAACTTAAAATTGAATCGCCCAGAAACTCAAGACGCTCATTGTGTTTTCCATGAGCGCTACGGTGAGTCAGCGCTAAATTAATAAGCTCAGCATCATTGAATTGATAGCCGAGCTTTTTCTCTAGTTTGGCAATAGGAGAATTCATGCTCTCTCAATAATTTCATTTCATTTCTCGTTCATATGGCGCGACTACTTGAGCCAACGCCACCCATCACGAGAAGTTAGTTAATACCACCGATGCGGTTGAATCTCACACCAGTTGGAATCCATGATGGTAAAAGACTATCTGCATCACGTTCGAACTCGAAGCTGATCCAGATACCAACCGCTTTACCAACCAAATTTGCCTCTGGAACAAAGCCCCAATAACGGCTGTCAGCACTATTGTCACGATTATCACCCATCACAAAGTACTGACCTTCAGGCACCACCCACTCATTTACACCGCTGCGAGGCTGGTAAGCCGAAACACGATCACGGCGTAATGGGTTAACCAAAATCTGGTGTTCAACCTCCCCCAGTTTTTCGTTCAGTTGAATCAGAGGTACGCCATCTTGGATAAATGGGCTTTCTTCCACATTTGATAAGGGAACCTGAGTACATTGGCTCTCACCTTTAGGCTGAATACATACTTCTTTCTTATTACTGTAGCGAACCGTATCACCCGGTAGGCCAACAACACGCTTGATGTAGTCAATGTTTGGCTGAGGTGGGTATTTGAATACCACGATGTCGCCACGCTCTGGCTTACCCGTTTCAACTAGTTGTGTACGCCACACAGGGTCCTTTAGACCGTATGCGTATTTCTCAACCAGAATGAAATCTCCTACCAATAAAGTCGGCATCATTGAGCCTGAAGGAATTTGGAACGGTTCGTAGATAAACGAGCGCAATACCAAAACAGCCGCAATAACAGGGAAAATTGAAACACTGTTTTCAATCCACCATGGCTGCTTTTCCACTTGTTCAGCAGTCGCAGTATCCAGTCCGTTTGTCTGAGCTTCAACTGCAGCTAGTTTAGTCTGACGTTTCTTCGCAAACACCAGCTTTTCCAGCACCCAAACAATACCGGTCACCAGAGTGACAATAACCAAGAACAGTGAAAATGTATTTGCCATTGACTTCCCTTACCTAAAAAATACGAAAGTGAAAGAGCCGAAACCCTTTCACTTAACAAGTTCTTATATTGAGTCGTTACCCAACAAATTAATCTTTACCTACGTGTAAGATCGCTAAGAAGGCTTCTTGAGGCAGTTCTACGTTACCGATCTGCTTCATACGTTTCTTACCTTCTTTCTGCTTCTTCAGTAGCTTCTTCTTACGGCTCACGTCACCGCCATAACATTTTGCGATTACGTTCTTACGTAGCTGTTTAACCGTTGAGCGCGCAATAATATGGTTACCAATCGCAGCCTGAATCGCAATATCAAACATCTGACGTGGAATGAATTCTTTCATCTTCTCTACCAACTGACGACCACGAGTCTGAGATTGATCTTTGTGCGTAATCAATGCCAGTGCGTCCACTTTGTCACCGTTGAGAAGTACATCTACACGAACCATGTTAGACGCTTCAAAACGCTGGAAGTTGTAATCCAAAGACGCATAACCACGAGAGGTTGATTTCAGACGATCAAAGAAATCGAGAACCACTTCCGCCATCGGAATATCGTAAGTCACAGCGACTTGGTTACCGTGATATACCATATCAACCTGAACGCCACGCTTCTCAACACACAGAGTAATCACATTACCTAAGTAATCTGAAGGTACAAGGATGTTACAACGCGCAATCGGCTCACGAATTTCTTCGATATCATTCACTGCTGGTAGCTTAGCAGGGCTATCAACGTAAAGAATTTCGCCATCCGTTTGCTCTACTTCGTACACTACTGTTGGCGCAGTGGTAATCAGGTCGAGATCGTATTCACGCTCCAGACGCTCTTGGATGATTTCCATGTGCAGCATGCCGAGGAAACCACAGCGGAAACCAAAGCCTAGAGCGGCTGAGTTTTCTGGTTCATAGAACAGAGACGCATCGTTTAGGCTCAGTTTACCTAGTGCATCACGGAAGTTTTCGTAGTCATCCGATGAGACAGGGAATAGCCCGGCGTATACCTGAGGCTTCACTTTCTTAAACCCTGGCAGCGGCTCTTCACAACCATGCTTTGCTAGCGTTAGCGTATCACCAACAGGCGCACCTAGGATATCTTTGATACCACAGACAACCCAGCCTACTTCACCCGTTCGCAGCTCTGTCGTGTCTTCCTGCTTAGGTGTGAAGATACCAAGACGATCCACACCCCAAACTTGGCCAGTGCTCATCACCTTGATCTTATCATTCTTCTTCAGAACGCCATTTTTAATACGGACCAGAGAAACAACACCTAGGTAGTTATCAAACCAAGAGTCAATGATCAAAGCTTGCAGTGGTGCTTCAGGGTCACCTTCTGGTGCTGGAATCGCAGAGACAATGTTTTCTAGTACGTCTTCAATGCCTAGGCCCGTTTTCGCCGAACAGCGCGTGGCTTCCATCGCATCGATGCCAACAATTTCTTCGATCTCTTCTGCTACTCGCTCAGGATCCGCAGCAGGTAGATCGATCTTGTTCAGAATTGGCACCACTTCCAGATCCATTTCGATCGCGGTATAGCAGTTAGCCAAGGTCTGAGCTTCAACACCCTGACCAGCATCAACCACCAGCAACGCACCTTCACATGCAGCTAGAGAGCGAGAAACTTCGTAGGCAAAATCAACGTGCCCTGGAGTATCGATGAAGTTCAATTGGTAGGTTTCACCGTCTTTAGCGGTATAGTTGAGTGTCACACTTTGAGATTTAATAGTGATGCCACGCTCACGTTCAAGGTCCATGGAGTCCAGAACCTGAGCTGCCATTTCACGGTCACTCAATCCACCACAGTCTTGGATCAAACGGTCTGATAGGGTCGACTTACCATGGTCGATGTGGGCGATAATCGAAAAGTTACGAATGTGCTTCATGATTTGGTGTGACTAAACTCTTTAAAATAGGGACATAAGAAAGCCGTCTTGTGACGGCGTTTCAATCAAGTTGGCAGATTCTACCCAATTTCTGTGCACTTCGCACTAGCTAATTGGTTCTCCCAAAACCCGAAGTAATATAACGTCTCGCAGTGACTGGCGCTCAAAATTGGCGGCTAGAGTTTTTGCGCCATAAATGCCTGCCACAGTAAAGATAGCAGATGTCAGGATAGCAATACCCTCGCCAAGACCAAACGCTGGCGCTAATAGCCACTGTCCAACAACAGCGCCTAGGATCATGGCAAACAACGGGACTAAATAAACCACCGCGGCAGATTGCAGGAGGCTTTTTTCCGGCAAGCCAATTTCCACCACTTGACCTTCTTTAACTCTTTTACTGGTCACTAGATGCCAATGCAGAGACTTGTTTCCCACCGCTTTAGATACAATACCAGTACCACAACTTTTTTGTGACGAGCAGCTACTGCAACTTGTCTGTTGCTCGCAGCTCAGCTCAATATCATAGCCAGATGGGCCAGCTCTCACTGAAGAAACGGTTGCCAACGCCGTCATCATTGTGCTGTACCCGCTTGTTTATCAATGGTGACAGACTGAGCAATACGTTTTGCTGTAGCGGGAGGAATATCTCCAATGACAGAAATCTCTTTGTTGCCCTTAACAAAGCTATGAAGCGTTCGTCTACCTTGACGAACTAGCTGCCCTTTAAGTGAGTAATTGTCACTTTCAGACACATAAATAGAAAAGCTGAACAAACCATCACTGTACATCTGTGTCTCCACCATACGATCAGTATTTGCCATTCGATAACGGTTCAGCTCTTTGGACTCAAAACCTTTGGGAATCCAACCAACCGTCCAAAAACTTTTCTCAAGTTCACCTTTAGGTAAAGACAGGACATCCGGTAATTTAACGGTATTCAACCCACTCAGGATATCGGAAATCTGATCATTCACGCTGTAAGAAATCGTACGAAACTGCTCAAGCACTTCGCCATCACGGTCCACCAGATCAGCCCTCAGAGGCAACTTAGTTTGTTCATCAACCCACAGAATGTAGGAGTAGCGTAGTCCATCTTTTGGCGCCACTCTCAATACCTGACAGGCCGTTCCTGCCTCACGCGCTCGACCAACTTGAACAAAGTCATAGAACTCGCTCAATTCATCCACATTGGCATCCAAAAGAGGGATAGTTGGGGCGACCATATTACCCGATTCAATCGTAAATGGCTCAACGCCAGGCTCTATGTAGCTGACCTCATCACCACGACGAATGACTTCTCGTACTGGGCCGCTGAGGTAAATAAGATGGGCAAGTTGCTGTTCTTCATCACGAGCGTGACGATACAGCAAAGGTTCGATGCTGTTTTTCTTAATCAGGATATAAGACAGTTCATAATTGAGATGCTGACTGGCTTCGTTCATTTGATGCAACAAAGCCTCTGCAGGTTTGTCTTCTGCAAAGGCTAGTGGCGAGCTCAAACTGAACAGTGTCAGCGCACTGATCAGAAATTTTCTCATTCAACTACCGTTTCTGGGTTGTCATTGTGCTCTGCGGTACTGTCGCTATTTAAACGCAACTGTAACTCATAGTCCTGAAGCATAGCGTTAATACGACGACGTTGCTCCTGAACATTTGCTTCGCTCGTTGCTGATGGTTGTTCAACCGATGAGCGCGTTAAGCTCACTGGCTCTGCGCTACCAGTAAATGGGATAGTTTGTAGCACTGGGAGTTGCTCAGTATCCTGTTGGCCCGATTCACTGCCACCATACTGCTGGACACCGAGAATCACCGCCAATGACACACATGCTGCAACAGCTACTTGACCAAATTGACTGAGCCAAGCAGGTAATTGGCGACGAGCTTGAGAAGGCGTAGGCTGAGCTTCAGTGCGTTGCTCATTGATGTCTGTGACTTTACCTGAGGTAAACGTCGAATGCGCAGGCTCATCTTCTAAAGCAAGTGCAACACTATCGGCAATGTTCCACTCCGGTTTTTCCGGTGCTTCACCTCGCATCACATCACCAATCAAATGGTAATTTTTCCAGGTTTTCAGGCTACCTTGGTCATGCTCTAATTCACTAATTAAAGCTTTATCAACCAACTCTCCATCCATGAGTGCTGAAAGTTTTTCTTTGTCAGCCATTCTTTTCACCATTAATGTTACTGGTACTAGCGTTGCAAAAGGGGTTGAATCTTTTTCTCAACCGCTTCACGGGCTCGGAAGATACGTGAACGTACCGTTCCAACAGGACAATCCATCACCGCAGCGATTTCTTCGTAACTCAAGCCATCAAGCTCGCGCAACGTCATTGCAGTTTTTAAGTCATCGGGTAGTGCTTCAATCGCACTGAAAACTACTTGCTTCAATTCCTTGGACAACGTTAAGTTCTCAGGGTTCGATATTTCTTTTAATGCACTACCAGTTTCGTAATATTCAGCTTCTTCAGTATCCACATCTTGCGCAGGCGGTCTTCGGCCTTGAGCTACAATATGGTTTTTCGCAGTATTAACAGCAATTCTATATAACCAAGTATAGAAGGCACTTTCGCCACGAAAGCTTGGTATGGCGCGATATGCTTTAATAAATGCTTCTTGTGCTACGTCAGGCACATCTCCCGGATTGTTGACGTAGCGGGAAATAAGGTTACACACTTTATTTTGGTATTTAGTGACCAATAGATTAAATGCTTGCTTATCTCCATTCTGAACTCGCTCAATTAACACCTGATCGGTCAGCTGCTCGTTCATTCGAGCGGGTACTCCTATTGTTATTAACCCCTATCTTGTCAGATATGAGCATTAATTATGCAAAATGTAGTATTGACACCACTGCTTACTTGAGCACTATTGTGACTCAGCAATAAATATAAAGTTCAAACTTTCTTCGAATTTTATTTGAGAAGTGATGACCCTATAACTTCTGCCCCAGATTGTGGGGACGAAAGAACTTAAAAGCAATGTTATTTACCAAGAATTGCATTCATTCCAATGCTACTATAGTGAGCTAACTCTGATATTTTCAGGGTTCATGTTGCAATTTAAAAATTGATTTAGAGAGCGAGGCCGCTCTATTACTGACGCTAAAAAGTTGGATTGGCGCCAGTACAACTTAACTCGGGAATTTAAAAGTTTTATGAACGCAAACCGTGAACATCAATGTGATGTGTTAGTGGTAGGTAGTGGCGCAGCCGGTCTGTCTTTAGCGTTACGTGTAGCAGAACATGGCAAAGTCATTGTATTGAGTAAAGGGCCGAGAAGTGAAGGCGCTACATATTACGCTCAAGGTGGTATTGCTGCTGTGTTTGATGAGTCAGACAGCATTGAATCTCATGTTCAGGACACACTCGTCGCGGGTGCTGGTCTGTGTGAGCAAGAAACCGTTGAGTTTATCGCAGAGAACGCGAAAGAGTGTGTTCAATGGTTAATTGATGGTGGTGTACCTTTTGACCGCGAAGACGGTGACAGTGATGACCAACCTCGTTATCACCTCACACGCGAAGGTGGACATAGCCATCGCCGTATTTTGCATGCTGCAGATGCGACAGGTATGGCCATGCAGACTTCATTGCAAGATAACGCTCACAATCACCCAAATATTACGGTATTAGAACGGCATAATACCCTAGACCTAATCTGCGAAGATAAGGTGGGTGGCGATAAAAATAAAATTGTTGGTGCTTACATCTGGAACCGAAACCAAGAGCACGTTGAGACGGTACGGGCCAAGTTTGTGGTACTAGCTACGGGTGGCGCATCTAAAGTATACCAATACACTTCAAACCCTGATGTGTCCTCAGGGGATGGTATTGCGATTGCTTGGCGAGCGGGCTGTCGAGTCGCCAACATGGAGTTCAATCAGTTCCATCCAACTTGTTTGTATCACCCAGAAGCAAGAAACTTCCTTTTGACTGAAGCATTGCGTGGTGAAGGTGCATTCCTACGTCGCCCGGATGGTTCACGCTTTATGCCAGACTTTGATGAAAGAGAAGAACTTGCTCCACGCGATGTCGTCGCGCGTGCAATTGACTTTGAAATGAAACGATTGGGTGCAGACTGCATGTATTTAGACATCAGCCATAAACCTGCCGACTTTATCGAAAAGCATTTCCCAACCATATATACCCGCTTGATGGATCTTGGTATCGACATGACCAAAGAACCGATTCCGGTTGTACCGGCAGCTCACTACACATGCGGTGGCGTCATGGTCAATAAGCAAGGTGAAACGGATTTATCTCAGTTGTATGCAATTGGCGAAGTCAGCTATACCGGATTGCATGGCGCCAACCGAATGGCATCGAACTCATTACTAGAGTGTGTTGTTTATGCATGGTCGGCGGCTAACGATATCATCCGACGTTTAGACGACGCAGAGCTTCCCCCTTCATTACCTGCTTGGGATGAAAGTCAGGTGAGCTGCTCAGATGAAGAGGTGGTAATTCAGCACAACTGGCATGAACTGCGCCTCTTTATGTGGGATTACATGGGTATCGTTCGTACCGATAAGCGTCTTGAACGGGCTTTACGCCGCATCCAGCTACTGCAGCAGGAAACCCATGAGTATTACAGTAACTTCAAGGTTTCTAACAACTTACTTGAGCTACGTAATTTACTTCAAGTCGCGGAACTCATGGTTCGCTGCGCTATGGAGCGTAAGGAAAGCCGAGGTTTACATTACACTCTCGACTACCCAGAACTGGCACCAAATAGTGGCCCCACTATTTTGGAACCGAAGAAAATCCAGTCATAAATCAAAGGGGGAACTTAATGTTCCCTTTTTAACATCACTAGTAATTGTCGGTAGTGCTCTTCTGCAACACTATCTCGCCAGAGAATACGTTTTTGTCCGCTTTCGAACCATATCAACACACCAAACATAGCCAAGCTCAGCACACTTTTTTTAATATCTAACGGTTTTCCGTCAATCTCACATGAGCAGGCAGAAGAGAAAGTTAAATGGCCTTGTACAGGTTCAGTAATCCATGTTGCTTCACTGTGGTATTGAATCAGTCTAATAAGGATAAAGACTGCAGCAAGCAGAGGTAGATCAGAAGAAATGACAAGACAACAGGCCAACATCAGGAAAATAGCATTAGCCTGTTGAAATAGAAATGACTTGGTGGCGAAGAGATTAACGCACTTTACTGAGGTTGTGGGCAACAATCTTATCGACCATGGATGCATGACCTAAGTTTTCACTACGACCATGACCCATGATCCAAGTAAACAAATCGGGGTCATCGCACTCAAGTAACGACACAAAATCTCTTTGCTCATTGTCTTGGAGTTCGTCAAAGCACTCTTCAAAAAACGGCATAATCACGACATCCAATTCGAGCATTCCGCGGCGGCACGCCCATTTGATTCGCGCTTTTTCTTCCGTGGTGTACATTCTTATTCCTCACCTATTCGGTTGTTTGCGCCGAGTGTAACAATCAAAATTGCCCACAACTACTAACTCAGTCACACTCCCGAGCAAGCTAACAGATTTACACCATTTATCCCTATCACTTCAAAGGTTGTTTCCATCACTCTTTCAGCGCTAACATAGCGCTATTCGATAGCATTCAGGTAATCATCATGGAATGGCAACAAGATTTTGCACCTCTTTCTCTCTCTAGTTCAGATTCTCTTCCCGAACTTGTTCTCACCCACTTAACGTCATGGGGAATGATCACCGCACAAGGCGATGATAAAAAATCTTACCTGCAAGGTCAGGTAACCTGTGATGTGGTTCAGCTTGCCGAAGACGAGACAACATTTGGTGCTCACTGTGATGCGAAAGGCAAGGTTTGGAGTGTATTTCGTTTGTTCCACCACCAAGGCGGTTACGCCATGCTACAGCCCAAGTCGGCAATCGAAACAGAGCTGGCGGAATTAAAGAAATACGCCATTTTCTCAAATGTCGAGTTTGCTGAAAGCCACGACGTATTGCTTGGCCTGATTGGTACTAACGCCAATCAAGTCATTGAGGAACTGTCACAGCAAAGTGGAGATGTGCGTGCTATCGAAGGTGGCACGGCCCTCAAAATCGACGAACAACGATGGTTGTTAGCCGTTGATAGCGCAACGGCTGCCCAGCTATGCCAGTCCATCAATGCGACCAAGGCTTGCGAAGATATCTGGACTTGCCTAGATATTAATGCGGCGATCCCTGCTGTCAGCAAAGAGCACCAAGGCGAACATATTCCACAAGCGTTGAATGTTCAGGCTCTCGGAGGCATCAGCTTTAGCAAAGGTTGTTATACCGGCCAGGAAACCGTCGCTAGAGCAAAATACCGTGGCATGAACAAGCGCGCCTTACAGATCCTAAGAGGTCACTGCGAATCAGAGCTCAAAGCAGGAGCAGAAATAGAGCGTTCCGTCGGTGATAATTGGCGTAGTGCAGGACAACTCATGAGTCATTATCACTTTAATGATGGTATCGCTATTGGCCTTGCGGTTTTACCAAATAACCTCGACGCCGACACACAATTCCGCTTAAAAGATGAACCTAATACCATCTGGACTATGCAATCCCTTCCTTATTCTCTTGAAGATGATGAATAAGTTCGAAACCAAGCTCACCCGCTACTTGACCGAGCAGCGGGTTTCTTTCCAGCTCCTCCCGCATCAATCCCCAGCGATTACGATTGATGATGCCGCTCGGCAACGAGGAGTTAGACCTGCACAGATGGTTAAATCGATCCTATTGCGTGATATGGGTAACTTGTATGCGTTAGCTTGTGCACCAGGAGACAAATCAGTTGATCCTAAAAAAGTGCGGTCATTGCTTGACTGTCGACGAATGACCTGTGTGGATTTATCAATGGTGGAAGAGCTTACAGGTTATCAAATTGGCACCGTCACACCCTTACTGCTTCCGATTAACATGCCGATCATTTTTGATAACCGAATCTTAAACGAATCCAAAGTCACCATAAGCAGTGGCTCAAATATGGCAGGTTTAGCCCTCCACAGGGACGACTTGATCCGGCTCTGCAACCCGATCTTTGCCGACATCTGCAGGTGATATAACCATCATTTACCTCTCTTATCACTCATTCCATTTGCATAAAATCGTGATAAGCCACTCAATAAAGCACTCCAATAAAATAAATTATTATTCAAAAATAAAGAATATATAGTCACAATCAATATTTTAGATTAAGCTTATTTTCGTTGGGTAAAGTACGAGCGAATTATGATGTATAGCTTGGTATGTTTAGCTGCTGAGCGATTAAATAGTAATAAGCATACAAATCCTTCTCCAACGAAAAAGTGAATCCACTGATTGTTTCAGGACATCCACTTTTTGTGTAATGCATCTGTGACTATTCGCCCGCATTTTAGCGGGCTTTTTTTATACAAAAAATTTACCGTAAGTTGGCATATTATAAAAAAGTTAAACTATTCTTATAAATGTCATAAATCTCCGGTTTACTATTTTGCTGAGTGATAATCCGAGATGAGTTCCAGAAACAGAACATAACTGAGGTAATTGTCACAATAAAATGGATATTTATCCGCGGTTTTGCCTACAACAACACAAATATCCAAAAAAACACATTTAACTGCATATTCCTCCACCATAATCACATAAAAAATAGGCGGAAAATCGTATACTTTGCAGTGCTTGCTAAACATAAGGATTACTCTATGAGACTGTTTAAGCGCTATACACCAAGTATGATTGCTAAACACGTAAGTCGGCTCTTTAAGGGAAGGATTTATATCTACGGTATTGGTAAGTTTGAATTTGATAACGGTAAACTCGTCTTACCGGAAAAAGCTGAGCGACGACATTTCCAGACAGTCAAAGAAGTGAACCAAGAAATAATGAGACTACGCTGCGCATACGCGTAAATAGGAATTAGAAAGGGTTGGCTTTAGCCAACCCTTTGTGATTTACACAAACAACTAAGGTAATGTCGCCTCATGATATTGCGCTAGCGCAGGGAGCTCACCTTTCAATCCAAGAGCACGTTTCATGATTTCATCTTTCGCTCCTGGCAATTGCCCAACCAACGCCATACCAATACCTCTCGCCAGCTTCTTCGCAGGGTTATCCCCAGAAAACAGATCTTTGAATCCTTGCATCGCTGCGATCATTTTCGCGGCTTCAGATTTTCTCCAGCGCTCGTAACTACGGAGATTACGTTTAGCACCAATGTCTTCACCTTTACGCCATAACGTCATCACCTCTTGGGCAAGACTCGCAGCATCCAACAAACCAAGGTTGACACCCTGCCCCGCTAGCGGGTGAATGGTATGAGCCGCATCCCCCACAAGGGCAACTCGCTCTACGGCAAAGTCTCGCGCATAACGCATTTTGAGTGGGAAAGCGAAGCGTTGTCCGACGACTTCACATAACCCTAGTCGAGCATCAAATTCAGCCGTCAGGGCTTTATTGAATTCAGCATCAGACATGGCCACTAAACTGTCGGCTCGATTCGGTTCAGTAGACCAGACAATCGAACTCATATTGCTTTCACCCATAGGTAAAAAAGCCAGCGGTCCTTGTGGTGTAAAGATCTGACGCGCAACTCTGTCGTGCGTTTCTGCTGTCCAAACATTCGCTACAACGGCGCTATGCCCATAGTCCCAGTGCGTTAAAGGAATATCTTGCTGCTTGCGCACCCAAGAATTAGCCCCATCCGCGCCAACAACCAACTTAGCAGTCAGGGACTGACCGTTATCCAACGTTAACCAAGCTTCACTTTCACCAATAGCCATCGAACTGCATTTTGTCGGCATAAATAAGCTAACGTTTGACTGCTGCTTGACCTGCTCAAGCAATGAAAGCTGAATCACACGATTTTCAACAATATGCCCCAAATCTGGCTGGGCTAACTTCTGAGCATCAAACTCAATCCGGGCAAAGCTATCTTGCTCCCATACTTCCATGGCTGAATACGGTGCGGCGCGACGCTGTACGATACCATTCCATGCGCCTAGGTTACGTAATATATTTTCACTTGAACGGCTCAAAGCTGAGACGCGGACATCTGGTAGTTCAGCCAGTTCACTATCCGGAACACGGCTTTCGATTACTGCAATACGCAGGTCAGTCTCTTTAAACGCCGCCGCCAAAGCTAGACCGACCATGCCTCCACCGACAATTGCAATATCAACGCTTTGCATCATCTGAATTCAATCCTTATTCAATCTGCTAGCGAGAAACTAAACCTAAAGTTCTCGCTAATAAAGGGGCTTTTAAAGCTGGAATATTGTCCATCGCTGCTAAACTGATATTTCGGCCAATACGCAACGAAAGGTAGTCATTGGAAAAAATATGCACCAAAGACGAAGTCAAAGTGATGGTCACGCGGCGGTCACTTTCACGACGATGCTTAAACTGGCGTAAAACCGAGTATACACCTGGATCATGCTCATGATTGGCAATCGCTTCGGCTAATGTCGCAACATCCCGGATCCCTAAATTGAAGCCTTGTCCAGCGATTGGGTGCAGCGTCTGGGCAGCATTCCCCACAAGGGCAAATCGGTGAGAGGTATTCTGCGATCTGTAACGCAACAGCAATGGATAGTCAGCTCGTTGTCCGACTTTTTCCAGCTTACCCAGTCTCCAACCGAAAGCCTGCTGCAACTCTTCAAGAAATGCGTCTTCACTCAGAGACATGATTCGCTGTGCATCATCTGAGCTTAAACACCAAACTAACGACATTCGCTGTTCGCTCATTGGTAACAAGGCGACTGGACCAGATGCAGTGAACCTCTCAAACGCACGACCTTGGTGAGCTTGAGCTGTTTTGATATTGGCAATCACTGCTACTTGCTCAAAATCATGCTCGTTGAGCTCTAATCCGATTTGCTGGCAACAGGTTGATACCGCACCATCAGCGGCGACTAATAGCTTTCCACTGATCACCTGCCCATTATCAAGAGAAACATGCACTTCTTCCTGCAAACGTTCAACACGGTTCACCGATGCAGGGCAAAGCAAAGTAATATTAGGATCTTGAGCCGCTTTATCATGATACAAGCGACCAATATCCGCTAACTCGACCACATAGCCTAGAGCTTCTACACCCACTGCTTTATGGTCGATGTCTGTCATGCCTGCATGAGAGCGATCAGATACATGAATATGTTCAATGGCGGTCGCTAATTTTGAAATGTCTTCCCACAGCTCGAATTGTTTTAAAATATTTACGGTGCCATATGATAGAGCGATAGAACGGGAGTCAAAGCCTGGGTGAGCTTGGTGATCAGCTTTATAAGGCTCAATAACTGCAATAGAAATCGGCTGTCGAGAAAGTGTATTAATCGCTAATGCCAGCGTCATACCCGCCATTGCACCACCAGCAATTACAACATCAAACTGCTTCATGGGAAGTCCTGATTAGTGGGTAGTTGGTGCTTTTTGTTCTGCTGGCTTTTGGCCAAATTCAGAATGAATAGTCAGCGCACAAGCTTTAACGTGCTCAATCACTTGCTCCAATAACAGCGCTTGCTCTTCCATGTCATCATCTTCATCAATGCCAAGCTTGGCAATCTCTTCCAGATCGGCCAGCGCTTCTTTGACATCCTTAGACGCTTTCTTCAGCTCAGCACCAACTAACCCCAGACCCGAAATGAAGTGATTGACCCATTCTGCGACACCATCTGCTGTGTCAAACAAGCTAGCACTAGCTTCTTCGTCTGGAATCAACATCGAAATATCCATTCCTGAACCTGTAAACTCTACGATCGTCGCCTCTAATGTAGCTTCAGCCAACTGCAAAGATTTTGTCGGCCAGCCCATACCATCATTGGTGTAATCAAAGATAAGAGGTTGCCAGCTTTTGTCGGTTAAACTCAAACCACCACTTAACATTCCAGCCAATAAGCCGTGCAGTTCCGAAGGGGTGACGGCCAATCCAGCTGACTGAAGTTCACTTGCCAAAGTTAGGTATTCTGGCAGATTGCGTTCGCTCATAAAGAGACCCAAAATTTGCTAAATAATGCCAATCCTACCATTTACCAAGAGCAGCGAAAACGAGCGATTACACAATTGTGGGTAGCTTTTACACAATTTGCCCAATTACTGTGTTATTGCGTTATGATTTATTCACCTTAGCGGGGAAAAGCTTGAATCTTAACAAGCCTTTTCCTATAGTTTCCCCCTCGGTGATTGTCTGCACATCACCCCTACTAACGCATTTAGAGTCGGTATGAGTAATCAAGCAGTTGAAGTCGAAATTTTAGGTAAGCTAACTCTGGTAAATTGCCCGTCAGGACAAGAAGAGTCTTTGCGTAATGCAGCTCAAAACCTTGATGAACGCTTAAAAGACATGGCTGCAAAAACCAAAATTACCAATGAAGTTCAACTATTGACCTTTGTTGCTCTGAACGTCTGTCATGAGCTCGAAAGCCGTGATACAGTAGATGAAAAGCAGCAGAATGCACTCAATGAGCAACTGGAAAAGCTCAGCGCATCACTGACGGAAGCACTAAGTAAAGTAAAGCCAGGACAGCAATAGCCTTTACAGCTTTAACAAGAATTTACCCTGGAGTGTTCGTGAGGGGATTACGTCCCTGAGCCGATAAGCAATACCCAAGGGTTAGTACTTGATAGCTATTGAGCAAGCTCGGCTTGAACCGAGAAGCCTACGGTTATCATTGCTGATCCGCCTTGAACCAGCTGGTTCAAGGGTCAAAATCTCCAACGGCACTCTGGGGTATCCTCCTCGGTACCCAGTAACTATGGGTACTCCTATGACTCTTTCCCGACAAGACCTCAGAAAACTCATCCGCACCAGACGCAATCAACTCAATGAGGCGACGCAGCTAAAAGCGGGAGCGGATTTGATCGCTCAATTTGCTCGACTGCCAGAATTATCTTCAGCTCAGCATATTGCTCTGTATCTTTCTACTGACGGTGAGATCCATACCGCTCCATTAATCGCCTGGCTCAGACAGCAAGGTAAAGACATTTACCTTCCGGTTATTCACCCTTTTTCAACAGGCCAATTGTTGTTCCTTCGATATGATAGCGATACACCAATGGTACGTAATCGCTATAACATTCAAGAACCTAAGCTAGATCAAACGCGTATTATCCCCGTTCAACAATTGGATCTCATTACTACCCCTTTAGTCGCCTTTGATCATCACGGCCACCGACTTGGAATGGGGGGCGGCTATTATGATCGGACGCTAGAACCTTGGTTTCACCACAAGTCAGGCGCTAAACCTATCGGCCTTGCGCATGATTGCCAACAAGTCGACAAGCTACCTGTTGAATCCTGGGATGTACCTTTGCCAAAAATAGTGACACCAAAGCAGATCTGGGATTGGGAATAGTCTCTGATTGATCATATAATCGCGCCGCAAACGTTAATTTCAAACCTCGTTCAGGAGATGGGCATGACTCAAGATGAAATGAAGAAAGAAGCTGGTTGGGCAGCACTTAAGTATGTTGAAAAAGACAGCATTGTCGGTGTTGGTACAGGTTCTACGGTAAATCACTTCATCGATGCACTCGGTACAATCAAAGACGATATCAAAGGTGCGGTTTCTAGCTCAGAGGCATCGACTGAAAAACTCAAAGGTTTAGGTATTGAAGTCTTCGATTGTAATGAAGTGTCGAACTTGGATGTCTACGTTGATGGTGCTGACGAAATCAACGCAACGCGCGACATGATCAAAGGTGGTGGTGCGGCGCTAACACGCGAGAAAATTGTTGCCGCTATTTCCGATAAGTTTGTCTGTATCGTAGATGGCACCAAAGCCGTTGAGGTTCTTGGTGAGTTCCCGTTACCCGTAGAGGTCATCCCAATGGCGCGTTCTTACGTCGCTCGTGAAATGGTAAAACTTGGTGGCGATCCTGTATACCGTGAAGGTGTGGTAACAGATAACGGCAACGTGATCCTTGATGTGCATGGTATGCAGATCACCAACCCGAAAGAAATGGAAGATAAAATCAATGCTATCGCAGGTGTTGTGACGGTTGGCTTGTTTGCTCACCGTGGTGCGGATGTCGTGATCACAGGCACGCCTCAAGGGGCAAAAATCGAAGACTAATTGAAGACAGTTTCAGTTATTTCATTACAAACGGCACCATTAGGTGCCGTTTTTGTCTTTTATCCTATAAAAATTATTCCTTATTCCGTAATTTTCTTACCCAAAGTGTATTTTTTTTGTTAACTTAGTGAACAGAAGACGCACAAGGAAAACGTTTGCGTCAGGCTTTTTGCTAATAAAACGTTTGCTTTAATAACATTACACCGCTTGTGCGCCAGTTAAGCCCCAAATTTCCATTTTAAGGACGAAAACAATGGCCAAAGTTTCACTGGAAAAAGACAAAATTAAGATCCTCCTACTTGAAGGTCTTCACCCATCTTCGGTAGAAGTGCTTCAGGCTGCTGGTTACACCAATATTGAATACCACAAAGGCTCGTTACCGGAAGACGAATTGCTAGAAGCAGTGAAGGATGTTCACTTCATCGGTATCCGTTCCCGCACTAACCTATCGCAGGAAGTGATTAACGCAGCAGAGAAGCTCGTAGCGATTGGTTGTTTCTGTATTGGTACCAACCAAGTCGATCTTAATGCAGCCGCTGTTCGCGGTATTCCAGTGTTTAATGCCCCATTTTCTAACACACGCAGTGTAGCGGAATTGGTTCTTGGTCAAGTCCTGCTTCTACTGCGCGGGATTCCAGAAAAGAACGCCCTAGCACACCGTGGTATCTGGAAAAAAAGCGCCGACAACTCGTACGAAGCACGAGGTAAACGTTTAGGTATTATCGGCTATGGCCACATCGGCACGCAGTTGGGTATTATCGCGGAAAACCTAGGGATGCGTGTTTACTTCTACGATATTGAGAACAAACTATCACTTGGTAACGCCACTCAAGTGCATACCATGAGTGAACTACTAAACAAGTGTGATGTGATTTCTCTGCACGTTCCAGAAACCGCGGGTACCAAAAACATGATGGGTGCGGAAGAATTTGCTCGTATGAAACCGGGCTCAATTTTCATCAACGCCGCACGGGGCACTGTGGTCGATATTGAAGCACTTTGTCATGCGATGGAATCTGGTCACCTAGCTGGTGCTGCGATTGACGTATTCCCAACCGAGCCTAAAACCAACGCAGACCCATTTGAGTCACCATTGCAAAAGTTTGACAATGTTATCCTGACACCACACGTCGGCGGCTCAACACAAGAAGCGCAAGAGAATATTGGTGTTGAAGTGGCAGGCAAACTAGCGAAATACTCTGACAATGGTTCGACACTTTCGAGTGTTAACTTCCCTGAGGTTTCTCTGCCTGAGCATCGTGATTGCTCACGTCTACTGCATATCCACAAAAACCGCCCTGGCATCCTGACGCAAATCAACACCATTTTTGCAGAAGAAGGCATCAACATCGCCGGTCAGTATCTACAAACCAATGCTGATATTGGTTATGTAGTGATCGACGTTGAAACCAGTCGCTCAGAAGAAGCGCTGAAGAAACTCAAAGGGATCGAAGGGACACTACGCGCACGTATCCTTCATTAAACTTTCGCCTTCCAGAAAAGAGCCACCGTCTGTGCGGTGGCTTTTTGTTTCTGCTTCATAAATCCAGCCTTTCTTATTCCCTCTCTAATTAATGTTCTCTTATGAACAAAAGCTGTTCGATAGAAAAGTTTTCGTTCGTAACCAAAAGTGCGTAATCCGGAATCGACATCGAAATTTTCCCTTCTAACTTTCTGTATTTAAGTAAAATTTAATACTTATGCAACATTTATCACAGAAATTAATACCATTATTCATACAATGCCCAACACTTTCGAACGAAATGAATTTTGCTCGTTCACTTTCCTTTACCTTACCATCGCACAATAAAAATGAGGTCCTCATGTTTGGAATCTTCAAACCTAAGGCGCACATCGATCGCTTATCTTCAGATAGTATCGACGGCACCTATTCCCGATTACGTTGGCAACTCTTTATCGGTATTTTCGTCGGCTATGCTGGCTATTACCTAGTCCGTAAAAACTTCAGTTTGGCAATGCCTTACCTAATTGAGCAAGGATTCAGCCGTGGTGACCTTGGGGTTGCACTTGCTGCTGTATCAATTGCGTACGGATTATCCAAGTTTTTAATGGGCAGTGTCTCTGACCGCTCTAACCCTCGTTACTTCCTCAGTGGCGGCTTACTGATGTCGGCATTGATCATGTTCTGCTTCGGCTTTATGCCATGGGCAACAGGCAGTATCACTGCAATGTTCATCCTGCTTTTCCTCAACGGTTGGTTCCAAGGCATGGGATGGCCCGCCTGTGGTAGAACCATGGTGCATTGGTGGTCACGCAAGGAACGTGGTGAAATCGTTTCAGTATGGAATGTGGCCCATAACGTGGGTGGTGGTTTGATTGGCCCACTATTCATTCTCGGTCTATGGGCATTTAATGACGACTGGCGCACCGCTTTTTACGTTCCTGCTTTTTTTGCCACGTTGGTTGCTATCTTCATCTGGATGACAGTTCGAGACACTCCTCAATCTTGCGGCTTGCCTCCGATTGAAGAATACAAAAATGACTACCCAGATGATTACGATAAATCGCATGAACAGGAAATGACGGCGAAAGAAATCTTCTTCAAATACGTTTTTTCTAACAAACTGCTTTGGTCAATCGCCATTGCAAACGCGTTTGTCTATTTAATTCGTTACGGCGTGCTTGACTGGGCTCCCGTTTACCTCAAAGAAGCGAAAGATTTCACGGTTGATAAATCTTCATGGGCTTACTTCCTTTATGAGTGGGCGGGTATTCCAGGAACGTTACTGTGTGGTTGGATTTCCGATAAGTTGTTCAAAGGGCGCCGTGCTCCAGCTGGCATCTTATTCATGGCGCTCGTCACTATTGCTGTATTGATTTACTGGTTCAACCCTGCTGGCAATCCTGCTGTCGACATGATGGCACTCGTCGCAATCGGCTTCCTGATTTACGGCCCAGTAATGCTGATTGGCCTATACGCTCTCGAGTTAGCACCGAAAAAAGCCGCAGGTACCGCAGCAGGTCTAACAGGCTTGTTTGGCTATCTTGGTGGTGCGGTTGCCGCTAATGCGATTCTAGGTTACACCGTGGATCACTTTGGTTGGGATGGTGGTTTTGCCATTCTTATCGCTTCTTGTATCGCATCCATCGTCTGCCTAGTGTATGCATTTGTTGGCGAACGTGATCACCATAAACAAAAAGACAGTGAAAAAGCGGCACTCGCTTAATATCTATAACAGAGGTAGCCATGCTACCTCTATATCAATCAAGGAAAGAACAATGAAAACAACGTCAGTTTGCGCTACGTTTCTGGCTCTTAGCCTATCAACCAGTGCCATAGCTCATCCTCTGGTCATCGCTCACCGGGGTGCTTCAGGTTACCTACCCGAGCACACTTTAGAGGCTAAGGCATTAGCTTATGCAATGAAACCGGACTACATTGAGCAAGATGTCGTTATGACCAAAGACGATCAACTGGTTGTTTTACACGATCATTACCTTGATCGGGTCACCGATGTCGCAGAGCGCTACCCTGATCGTGCTCGCGCTGATGGCCGCTATTATGCGATTGACTTTACGCTCGCCGAAATCAAAACATTGAAGGTGACAGAAGGGTTCAATATTGACGACAATGGCAATAAAGTCGCGGGTTATCCAACCCGCTTTCCGATGTGGAAGTCCGACTTCAGCGTCCCTACACTGGCCGAAGAAATTGAGCTGATTCAAGGGCTCAACAAAACACTTGGTTACGATATTGGTATCTACCCTGAAATCAAAGCCCCTTGGTTCCACCGTCATGAAGGCAAAGATATCTCTTCCGCAGTGCTTAAGTTATTAAAACAGTACGGCTATGACAGTCAGGATGACAAAGTGTACTTGCAATGCTTTGACGCCAATGAGCTCAAACGCATTAACGATGAACTCATGCCTAGTATGGATATGGATCTCAAATTAGTGCAGCTGATGGCTTACACTGACTGGAACGAAACCATGGTCTACCAAGGTGATACGGCAACCCCGTACAGCTATGATTGGATGTTCGAATCAGGCGCAATGAAGGAAGTTGCCAAGTACGCCGAAGGTATTGGCCCTTGGAAACCAATGCTGGTCGATGATAAATCAACCAAAGATAACATTATTATCAAGCCGTTGATGAAAGAGGCAAAAGCAGCAGGCCTAGATGTTCACCCATACACTTTCCGAGCAGACCCAGGCCGTATTCCAAGTTACACGGATAGCTTCGAGGGCATGATGGATGTTTTCTACAATCAAGTCAAAGTAGATGGTCTGTTTACCGATTTCCCAGATAAAGCGGTCAACTTCCTTAACAAATAATCCCTAAACAAAAAAGCCTTAGTCCATGACTAAGGCTTTTCTTTAGCAGCTTGTATCAGCTTAAGGCTTCAGCGAACGCTCACCACGTGCAATCCCTACCACACCACTTCGGGCAACCTCAATGACATCAGTCACTTCTGAAATCGCTTGAATGAACGCATCGAGCTTTTCACTAGTACCAGCCAGTTGAACCGTGTATTGAGAGGCGGTGACATCAACAATCTGACCACGGAAGATATCCGCTGTACGCTTTACTTCGGCACGAGCAAAACCGCTGGCTTTCACTTTGACCATCATCAGCTCACGCTCAATATGATCAAGCTCAGTGACTTCCTGAACTTTGAGCACATCAATCAACTTATTGAGCTGTTTCTGGATCTGTTCAAGCTGCATATCATCGGAAATCGTTGTGATGTTCAAGCGCGACAGCGTTTCATCATCTGTCGGTGATACAGTTAGTGACTCAATGTTGTAGCCACGTTGTGAGAACAGACCTACCACTCGGGATAATGCCCCCGGTTGGTTTTCCATTAGCAGTGAAATAATGTGTCTCATATTATGTTCTCTCCGTTTTGCTTAGCCACATCTTGTCCATACCTTCGCCTTTGATTTGCATTGGGTACACATGCTCAGTTTCATCAACATTGATATCAACAAACACTAAACGATCTTTCATTTCTAATGCTTGTTTCAAACCAGACTCAAGCTGGTCTGGAGTTTCAATGCGAATCCCCGCATGTCCGTACGCTTCTGCAATCGCAACGAAGTCCGGAACGGAGCTCATATATGAGTTAGAATGTCTTCCTTGGTAAACAATGTCTTGCCACTGTTTCACCATACCTAGGAAACGGTTATTCAGGTTAATGATCTTGACTGGGATATCATATTGCAGCGCCGTTGACAGTTCCTGAATGTTCATCTGGATACTGCCATCACCGGTGACGACCACAACCTCTTCCTCGGGCTTGGCAAACTTAACCCCGAGGCCGGCCGGTAAACCAAAGCCCATCGTGCCAAGACCACCTGAGTTAATCCAGCGACGTGGTTTATTAAACGGATAGTAAAGCGCGGCAAACATTTGATGCTGGCCGACATCAGACGCAACGTAGGCATCACCATTGGTCAATTTATGTAGCACTTCGATAACTTGCTGAGGCTTAATACGCTCAGATGTCGATTCATAGGATAGACATTCGCGATCACGCCAAGTCTGAATATCATCCCACCAGCTCTGCATCGCATCACTATCATTGGTCGCGCCTTGCTCTTCGAGCAGTGACACCATACTCGCCAGCACTTTCTCTGCAGAGCCAACAATTGGTAGGTCTGCTTTGACGTTTTTCGAGATAGATGACGGGTCAATATCAATATGCATTACTTTGGCATTCGGGCAGTACTTTTCCAAGTTGTTGGTGGTTCGATCATCAAATCGCACACCAATACCAAAGATTAAGTCTGCGTTGTGCATGGCCATATTGGCCTCATACACACCATGCATCCCCAGCATACCAAGAGAATTTTTATGCGTACCCGGGAAGGCGCCTAGCCCCATCAAGGTACTAACGACAGGTAAGTTTAACGCCTCTGATAGCTTCAGAATCTGCTCATCGGCTTCTGAAATAACCGCGCCACCACCGACATAAAGCACAGGTTTTTTCGCTGCAAGTAATGCTTTCAAAGCTTTTTTGATTTGGCCTTTATGCCCCGATGTGGTTGGTTTGTACGAACGCATTGAGATAGTCGCAGGGTATTCATATGGCAGTTTGATCTGCGGATTCATTACATCTTTAGGCAGATCGATAACAACTGGGCCAGGGCGCCCTGTTGTCGAAATATAGAAAGCTTTCTTCATGATTTCAGGAATATCTTCTGCCTTCTTAACCAAGAAGCTATGCTTAACAATCGGACGCGAGACACCGACAATATCACACTCTTGGAAGGCATCATTACCAATCAGGTTGTTAGGTACGTTACCTGAAATCACGATCATTGGAATTGAGTCCATATACGCGGTCGCAATACCCGTTACAGTATTGGTTGCGCCTGGACCAGAGCACACCAGAACGACACCTGGCTTGCCTGTTGCACGGGTATAGCCATCTGCCATATGGGTAGCGGCTTGTTCATGACGAACGAGGACGTGCTTGATTTGATCTGTCTTAGCATGAAGTGCATCGTAAATATCCAAAACGGAGCCGCCAGGATATCCAAAAATTTGTTCAACACCTTCTTCGATCAGAGATTGGACAACCATCTCTGCACCGGACAACATTGCTGCCATATTATTCTCCTCACCAAGCTACCAATTCGTAAGGTCAACGTATTGGGCTGGTTTTACATAGTCTAGGGCTTATTCGTAGCCTAATCGAAATACTTCCACTTTTTCGGCTATGTCTTGCTCTGTCGTAACAGAAAACAAGTTCACGCAACAAATGTAACGTTTTCTTATCAAAGGATCTAATGCGACTTAACTCTCATTTTAAACAAGATGCTACTTATCAAACTAATATAAGGAAGGAACACCAAACACACAGAAACAAATAGAGAGTTTGCAAAATTAACAGTATAAATACAGAATAAAATATTATTCAGTAATGCACTTTTACAACATTGAAACCAACCTATCTCGTAAAAGTGAGGTATAAAAAATCCCTCATCAGCCACTAAAGCTAGATCGAGGGATTTTTAAGCACTTTAAAAATTAACCTGTTCAAGAATCACTTTTTTACTGCATTATCAGTGTACATTTCTTCGATTTCATCTTGGTATTTGTCATTAATGACCTTACGCCGCAGTTTTTGAGTAGGCGTCAACTCCCCTTCGTCCATCGAAAATGCTTTGGGTAGCAGCTTGAACTTCTTCACCTGTTCAAACTTGGCAAGCTCTTTTTGTAGGTCATTCACTCGCTTTTCCAACATCTCCACCACTTGATGATGCTTAATCAGTTCAACACGATCATGGTACTTGATGTTCAGTTCTTTCGCGTACTCCTCCAGACTGTCGTAGCACGGCACTATCAATGCGGAAACGAACTTGCGCGTATCCGCAATCACGGCGATTTGCTCGATAAAGTGGTCTTTACCGATTGCTCCTTCAATCATCTGAGGCGCAATATATTTTCCACCAGACGTCTTCATCAATTCTTTGATGCGGTCGGTAATAAACAAATGACCATCCTCATCAATATGGCCCGCATCACCAGTTTTGAGGAAGCCATGCTCATCAAAAGTCTTCGCCGTTTCTTCCGGCATCTTGTAATAACCACGCATCACCATAGGGCCACGCACAAGAATTTCATTATTCTCGCCGATTTTCACTTGTGCACCAGGCATCGCCGTCCCAATAGAGTCTGGGTTAAAACGACTATCCCCCCAACAGGAGACCGTGGCCGTAGTTTCTGTCATGCCATAGCCCAGCTTGACGTTGATCCCCATTGCATGGAAAAAGCGACCAATTGTTTCATCCAGTTTCGCTCCACCACAAGGCATAAAGTTAATTCGTCCACCCAATAGTGCACGTAACTTAGAAAGCACTAACTTATCGGCTAACTGATGAGATTTTTTCAAGACTAAGGATGGTTCTCGCCCTTCCTGAGCACAAGCCGCCATTTTGGCCCCCATGTTCACAGCCCATGTGAACAAAACTTTGCGAATAATGGGTGCTTTAGCGACTTTTTCATGAATCGCGGAGAAGATCTTTTCGTAGAACCTCGGAACCGCGCACATGACTGTTGGGCGAATCTCACTCAGTGCTTCACGCACCTGCATGGTATCTTGCAAATAGCAGTTCGTCGCACCACGGTAGAGCACATAGAAAGTCCACGCTCGTTCAAACACATGTGACAAAGGAAGGAAACAAAGCGAAACATCGTCTTGGGTTAAGCTCAGGCGCGAGTCATGTCCTTCGAGTTGAGCGGCAATATTACGATAATCCAGCATGACCCCTTTAGGCTGACCTGTCGTGCCAGAGGTGTATATCAGAGTCAGCAGGTCATCAATATTAGCGTTGGCTAAACGCTCATCTAACTCGCTTTGCATTGCACCATCTGCGGCAGCTAAAAATTGCTGCCAAGTACGGACAAATGAAGGCAAACCCATACTAATATCGTCAGACATGACCACAATCAGTTCCAACTGTGGACATTGTTCAAAAATAGAGATGGCCGCATCCAGTTGCGCTTGTTCACCGACAAAGAGAATACGTACATCGGCATTTTGCAGAATATAAGAGGATTGAGCCGCTGTATTGGTTGGGTAGATAGGCACAGTCACAGCACGAGCTTGTAACGCCGCAATATCTGCGATTGTCCACTGCGGCATATTGTTGGCAAAGATACCGATTTTATCTTGGACTTTAATATTGTGCGTCAACAACGCCAGTGATAAAGCATCCACCTGCTGGCCAAACTGCTTCCAGCTAATGCCATTCCACATATCGCCCACTTTGTGTTTGAGAGCAATACGATCACCACTCTTGGCAATCTGTTCACGAATTCTTTTTACAACATGAAAATCTAAGTTGGTCATCTCTTCTACCTTTAGCTTACACCTGTAAGCTTTTTCAGCGCACAAGTGTACATTTCAGTTCGTAAAAGGCAACTGACGGGTATCAAACTTATCAATTAAATAGTAAAAAACCTTGAATGCCTTATCGACACCCAAGGTTTCATTCTTCTCTTAAATAACAGCTAATTAGTCTAGAGCAACGACTTCACCGCAGATCATCATTAACTGGTCACGTAGCCAGATATGACCTTTGTCTTTTTCGCTTGATTCATGCCAGCTTAGGAAGCCGCTAATTTTGCTATTCTCGAATGGAAAATCCAACACTTGTAACTGATCTTTGTTCGCTGCGTTTTCTACCATCCAGCGTGGTGCAATCGTAACAAGTTCAGACTGACCTACGACATAAAGAACATTGCTCAGGCTGGTACCTTCATAGTATGCCTGAACATCTAAGTCGCAATATGCTTGCTCTGAGAAGCTACGTTGACCATGTACGCGAGACAGTTTCGCATGACGTTCACCTTTCAGAAGGTCTGCCGTTACGGCTTCTTGGATACGTGGGTGAGACTTAGACGCCACTACCACTAGCTCATCTTGGAAGATTTCTGTGCTTGAGAAACCTTGCTCATCAAAGCGAGCGTAATCAATCACAAAGTCGATTTCTTGGTAGCGCATTCTTTCAGCCAGTTGGCGATCAAATTCCGCATCAAGGTGAAGTTGAACATTAGGAGCCTGATCATGAATTGTCGACATAATCTTTGGTGCAAAGCGCATATCACATGGGCTGCAAATCGCCAGTTTGAACAAACGCGTTGATGTTTCAGGCGAGAAAATAGAGCTTGGCAGCTCATTACGGATAAGTTGCAGTGCTTGGCGAACAGGACCAAATAGCTGGCGTGCACGCTGAGTCGGCTGAATGCCACGTCCCTGACGCATAAATAACTCGTCATTAAACATAACTTTTAGACGTGCTACAGCATTACTAACTGCGGGTTGAGACATGCCAAGGTTATGAGCGGCACGGGTAATATTTTGCTCTTGCATTACTGCATCAAACACAGTGAGAAGGTTTAGATCTACTCCACGTAGAGTGCTTTCCATTCGGTAGCTAGCAATCGCACTCATAGACTCTTTTTTATCAATCATCAGGCAAGCCTCTTGTATTCGTCAATGTAAATGGTTCTTAAAATGAATGTTGGTTGGGAATAGATAACCCAGATCTTGTTATATTTATCCGTCAGATATGTTCTGGCGGATTTCTACTATCAACGAATCAATCAATGATTAGCAACAAGATTGATAATTAATCAGTATTTTTTACTTAAGTCATAAAATTAAACTTATTAATCATCAACTTACGCCATATATAAAAAAGTATAAATCTCTCATACTGTAAGGATTTAATGGATCAATTAAGTCTACGGGGGAGTGTGAAGAGTCAGACCGGAACTATTTGTAAGAAAAATAATTCCATAGGTTGAAACAAAAACAGCATCAATAATTTGATGCTGTTGAAGTCATGAAGACATAATAGTGAGCTAAATATTAGTAACGTAACTAGGGAAATCAACTTTATCCCAGAGACTCTGGGTCAACTCCATCTTATTCTCCCAGTCCTCTTTGAGCAGCCAATCTGCAATCGCGTCAGCCACATCGGGGTAGCTGACACTTTCAGCCTGCTCTTCATCTAACCAACGACGTACAACCGAGGCATCAAGCATCTCCATACAGCTGGCTAATCCCAGCTCCTCCAGTGTTGCAACATTGCTCATCTGTTCAAATTGCCCGTTGAGTGGTTTGAGTAATAACTTCTTACCTAGCGTCAACGCTTCAGAGGGCAACTCAAAACCACCATTGGCAATGACACCATTACAACGATTAAGCGAATATTGAAACCCTTGGAAACTGAGTGGCAAATAGTGAACATTGTCGACAATCTGTTCTTCCATCACCTCAGGATGAAAGCAAACAAATCGCTGCTGTGAGAAACGTAGCAATAATTCGGCAATATCATGAATGCTCTCGAACGGCAGATATACGAGGACAAAATCTTCGCCTACGACGTGCTCTTTATGGGTATGAACGATAGGAGGAAGAATGGGCTGATCAAAATGATACCAATGTAAGCCAATATGATGCTGCGCAGGCGCAAAGTACTTGACGATTTTTTTGTCTAGCCAGCTTGCTCCTCTGAGTGGCACTGAGTAACGAAATGCATTTTGATGGCTAATGCTGATAGACGCTTTACCTTGCATTTTCGCCGCCCAAGCAGACACTGGCTCAAAGTCATTCAGCACTAAATCAAAGTGATTTAAATCAAGCTGCTTCACTTCTTGGTAGAAGGCTAACAGGTTATTACTGAAACAGGTTTTTTGATAGTTGACCTGACCATTTTCAGTTACGAATGTTAAGCCACGACGTGTTTGATAGTCACCAAACGCTTCCATAGAGAAATACTTATCGGCGGCACGGCCAGAGAAGAGGAACTCTACCTCAATACCACGCTTCTTAAGTGCATAGCTCATCGCTCTCGCACGAGCGATATGGCCATTACCTGTTCCTTGAACACCGTAGAGGATTCTCATTCGTTACGCTCCCATAATCACAGATAGTGCCATTTGCGCGCAGCCAATACCCAGCAGAGCCCCCAACACCACATCAGTCAAAAAGTGTACGCCGAGTAAAATACGCGAAGTAGCAATCAACGTAGCCCAAGCAAAAGCAAACAATTCGAGCTCGACATAAAAGACACTGATCAATGTAGCCATTAAGAAAGCGGCGGCGGTATGGCCTGAAGGTAAGCTATAACGATCTGAAGGGGTGATGAACGAAGTGACCAACTCAGACAGCTCTTCCGGACGGCGACGCTTGAAGACATTTTTCGCTGCCCAATAAATCGGAAGCTCCACCACAAAAGCAAGTAGACCAGCCAGCAGAAAGAGCGTGCCTGTTTCCCCACCTAGTCCCCAAGCGAGCAAACCAATAACAGCATACAAATGCCCATCCCCTGTATGCGATATCGCTTTACTCAAGCGGGAAAGCGGATAAGAGAATTTATGTTGCAAGCAAAATAGTGAAAACGCCAGATCAAACTTGGCAATAGGCTCGATTGAACGCATGACCGGCTCCTTGTTACCGCGGTTATGCCTTCAAACTTAAGAGACTGAAATGACAAATCAGTGAAGCTTTGAGGTTGATTCAGTTACATTGTCAAAATCCAATCTAACGATGGGCACAAGAGTGCACGACCACTTTTCTCTTGTTATTTGATCTTGTCGTCCACAATAGCGCGCGAGGGGTAAACCAAAGATGTAACTGGCGAACAGACCTTACCATTGATTGCTTCTATGCTTGATTGGCTTAATCCAGCAAATTCACTATGAATCATCCTTTCATTTACTTATTGATGAATAAAAAAACAACTTAAGGGTTGACGTGCACTGTGGAGTGCGGTACTAATTTGTTAACTTAATTTTGTGGTTTATTTAACGCCCTTACAGGAACCGTTAACAATGATGAAGCGTTTTTCTATCCTGCTGAGCCTCCTCCTTATCGTGACCAGATCGCGCGGGTAGGCTGTGGAAGAAAAATAACCACAACAAGATTTCACAAACCCGCACACAGATGCGGGTTTTTTTATACCTAGCTTTTTATAGCTAAGCGGAAGAAAACGATTTACTGCGTACAAAACACAAACATCAGGAAGGAAGCAACATGAACGATCAAGTCATAATATTCGACACCACATTACGTGATGGCGAACAAGCGTTGTCAGCAAGCTTGACAGTTAAAGAGAAACTGCAGATTGCCTATGCGCTGGAAAGACTCGGCGTTGATGTGATTGAAGCCGGCTTTCCTGTGTCTTCGCCTGGTGATTTCGAGTCAGTACAAACCATCGCCAAACACATTAAAGACAGCCGAATCTGTGCCCTTTCGCGTGCCGTTGCGAAAGACATCGATGCCGCGGCTGAAGCTTTAAAAGTTGCTGAGCAATTCCGAATTCACACCTTCATTTCTACTTCCACTGTTCATGTTCAAGATAAACTACGCCGCAGTTACGATGATGTCGTAGAAATGGGAGTCAAAGCAGTTAAACATGCTCGTCAATATACGGATGATGTCGAGTTCTCATGTGAAGACGCAGGACGCACTCCAATTGACAACTTATGTCGCATGGTCGAAGCGGCAATTGATGCAGGTGCTAGGACTATCAACATCCCAGACACAGTGGGCTACACAGTACCCAATGAGTTTGGCGGTATCATTCAAACCTTATTTAACCGTGTTCCAAATATTGATAAAGCCATCATTTCTGTTCACTGTCACGACGACTTGGGCATGTCGGTTGCAAACTCGATTGCTGCCGTGCAAGCAGGAGCACGCCAGATAGAAGGGACGATTAATGGTATTGGTGAGCGTGCTGGTAACTGTTCTCTAGAAGAAATAGCCATGATCATCAAAACTCGTCAGGAATTCTTAGGGGTTCACACTGGTCTTAAGCACGATGAGATTCATCGCACCAGCAAATTGGTCAGTCAGCTATGTAACATGCCAATCCAAAGCAACAAAGCCATTGTTGGTGCCAACGCATTCAGCCACTCTTCCGGCATCCACCAAGATGGCATGCTAAAGAATAAAAACACCTATGAGATCATGACACCCGAGTCAATTGGCCTTAAGAATCAGGCATTGAATTTAACCAGTCGGAGTGGTCGCGCCGCAGTGAAAAGCCACATGGATAGCATGGGCTACAAAGAGGAAGAATACAGCCTAGATGCTTTGTATGAAGATTTCTTGAAGCTTGCAGATCGTAAAGGACAAGTGTTCGACTACGATTTAGAAGCCTTGATGCACTTCTCAAACCTTCGCGAAGAAGACGATTTCTACAAGCTAAACTACCTAAGCGTTCAGTCCGGCAGCGTCATGGCAACCACCAGTATCAAATTGCAATGTGGTGATGAAGAGCAATGCGAAGCCGCGGTAGGTAATGGCCCAGTTGATGCTCTATACCAATGTATCTATCGCGTGACAGGTTATGATATCGTGCTAGACAAGTTTGATCTGACAGCTAAAGGCGAAGGTGAAGACGGTTTAGGTCAAGCAGACATCATCGCTAACTATAAAGGCCGAAAATACCACGGTACCGGTGTTTCCACCGATATCGTAGAAGCTTCTGGTCAGGCGCTATTGCATGTAATCAACAGCATTCACCGTGCCGACAAAATTGCAGAAATTAAACAGAAAAAAATCGCAACAGTATAAATAGACTCCAGGGACGAGAGTCGTTCCTGGAACCAAAATAAAAAATTAAAGGATTATCATGACAGACAAATCTTACAAAATTGCCGTGTTACCAGGAGACGGTATTGGCCCAGAAGTAATGCAGCAAGCACACAAAGTGCTAGATGCCATCGAAAAGAAACACTCTATCGAATTGACTCGCGATGAACACGATGTTGGTGGTATCGCTATTGACAATCACGGTTGCCCACTTCCGGACAGCACAATCAAAGCCTGTGAAGAATCCGATGCAGTATTATTTGGCTCTGTTGGTGGCCCTAAATGGGTACATTTACCACCAAATGATCAACCGGAACGTGGCGCTCTACTCCCACTTCGTAAGCACTTCCAACTTTTCTGTAATTTACGCCCAGCGCAAATTCACAAGGGTCTAGAGGCGTTCTCACCACTGCGCGCAGATATTTCTGGCAACGGCTTTGATATTGTTGTGGTACGTGAACTGACTGGAGGAATCTACTTCGGTCAACCAAAAGGCCGTGAGGGTGAAGGCGCAAATGAAAAAGCGTTTGATACTGAAGTTTATCATCGTTTTGAAATTGAGCGCATTGCAAAGATTGCCTTTGAGTCCGCGCGTTTGCGTGACAAGAAAGTATGTTCTATCGATAAAGCCAATGTTCTGCAGAGCTCGATTCTATGGCGAGAAGTAGTCGAAGAAATAGCTAAAGATTACCCAGATGTCGAGCTATCACACATGTATATCGACAATGCGACCATGCAGCTCATCAAAGATCCAGCCCAGTTTGACGTTATGCTTTGCTCAAATATTTTCGGCGATATCATTTCTGATGAATGTGCCATGATCACGGGTTCTATGGGCATGTTGCCTTCAGCCTCTTTAAATGAGAGTAAATTCGGCCTCTACGAACCAGCAGGGGGTAGTGCACCAGACATTGCAGGTAAAAACATCGCCAACCCAGTTGCGCAAATCCTCTCTGCCGCACTCATGCTGCGGTACAGCTTAGGTGAAGAAGCTGCTGCTCAGGATATCGAAGTTGCTGTATCCAAAGCCCTTTCTGCTGGAGAGCTGACAGCGGATCTAGCAGGTAATAATCCAGCACTTTCAACTGCAGAAATGGGCGACAAAATCGCCGAGTACATTCTAAATTCATAATAATTATTTGCTCCTGATAAGCCGTTGTCAGGAGCGACACACAGGACAGTAATAATGGGCAAAACACTATACGAAAAGGTCTACGACGCACACGTTGTTGTGGCCGCAGAGGGTGAAAACCCTATCTTGTACATCGACCGTCATTTAGTGCATGAAGTGACCTCTCCACAAGCTTTTGATGGCTTGCGCGAAAAAGGCCGTAAAGTACGTCAAGTTGGCAAGACGTTTGCCACCATGGACCACAACGTTTCCACCCAGACGAAAGACATCAATGCCTCCGGCGAGATGGCACGTATCCAGATGGAAACACTATCGAAAAACTGTGAAGAATTTGGTGTCACCCTGTACGACATTAATCACAAATACCAAGGCATTGTGCACGTTATGGGTCCAGAGCTAGGCATTACGCTTCCGGGCATGACGATTGTCTGTGGTGACTCACACACAGCAACCCATGGTGCATTTGGCTCGCTAGCTTTTGGTATCGGTACGTCAGAAGTGGAGCACGTTTTAGCGACTCAAACGCTAAAGCAAGCGCGCGCCAAAACCATGAAAATCGAAGTGAAAGGCAAAGTCGCACCGGGCATCACAGCAAAAGATATCGTACTCGCCATCATCGGTGAAACCACGGCGGCTGGCGGTACGGGGTATGTGGTCGAGTTCTGCGGTGAAGCGATTACCGATCTTACAATGGAAGGTCGCATGACAGTCTGTAATATGGCTATCGAATTGGGTGCTAAAGCGGGTCTAATGGCACCCGATGAAACCACATTCGAATACATCAAAGGCCGCAAGTTCGCACCACAAGGTGAAGATCTAGACGCGGCAATTGAATACTGGAAATCACTAAAAACGGATGATGATGCAGAGTTTGATGCGGTTGTCACACTTAACGCAGCAGACATTAAGCCTCAGATCACTTGGGGAACAAACCCAGGTCAGGTCATCGCTGTCGATGAGCCAATCCCAGCTCCTGAAAGCTTTGCGGACCCTGTTGAAAAAGCATCAGCAGAAAAAGCCTTAGCCTACATGGGGTTAGAAGCAGGCAAAGCGCTATCTGACTACAAAGTAGATAAAGTTTTTGTCGGCTCTTGTACGAACTCTCGTATCGAAGATATGCGTGCCGCGGCTGAAATCGCCAAAGGACGCAAAGTCGCTGACAACGTACAGGCGCTTATCGTACCTGGCTCTGAACAGGTAAAAGCGCAGGCAGAAGCTGAAGGCTTGGATATCATCTTTAAAGACGCCGGCTTTGAGTGGCGCCTACCGGGGTGTTCTATGTGTCTGGCAATGAACAATGACCGCCTAGGTCCACATGAGCGTTGTGCATCAACCTCAAACCGTAACTTTGAAGGTCGCCAGGGCCGTGACGGTCGTACCCATCTAGTGAGCCCAGCGATGGCAGCTGCAGCCGCTATTGCTGGTCACTTTGTTGATATTCGTGAATTGGACTAAGGAGAGAACAAATGTCAGGTTTTAAACAACACACAGGCTTAGTTGTTCCTCTAGATGCAGCGAATGTCGATACCGATGCTATTATCCCCAAGCAATTTCTACAAAAGGTTTCTCGCCTAGGGTTTGGTAAACATCTATTCCATGATTGGCGCTTCCTTGATGATGCAGGTGAGCAACCCAATCCAGAATTCGTGATGAATGCTCCTCGTTATCAAGGCGCTTCGATTCTTCTTGCTCGTGAAAACTTTGGTTGTGGATCATCCCGTGAACACGCGCCTTGGGCACTAGCAGATTACGGCATCAAAGCAATGATCGCACCAAGCTTTGCCGATATCTTCTACGGTAACTCTATCAACAACCAGATGGTACCAGTTCGTCTCACAGAGCAAGAAGTCGATGAGATCTTCCAATTTGTTGAAGCCAATGAAGGCGCACAAGTAGAAGTTGATCTAGAAGCCAACGTGGTTCGCGCAAATGGAAAAGAATACACATTTGAGATCGACGAGTTCCGTCGCCACTGTCTATTAAACGGTTTAGATAACATAGGCTTAACTCTTCAACACGAAGACAAAATCGCTGAATACGAAAATCGCATTCCTTCGTTTCTTAAATAGTTGAGAAGCGTAAAACTAAACCGTTTGTAAAAGCGTAAGTTGAAAGTAATAGAGCAGTCACTGAGTGACTGCTCTTGTCACACGCAACGTGGGCTCCCGAAAGGCGCACATAAAAAAACCAAGACTCTCAACTTGAGAATCTTGGTTTATATTTGAGCCTTAATTACAGTATGAAACTCTGTTTTCTAGATTAAGTTACTCTACCGTTACCGCTTTTGCCAAGTTACGTGGTTGATCTACATCTGTCCCTTTGATGAGCGCGACATAGTACGATAGCAGCTGCATCGGAATCGTGTAGTAGATAGGGGCTGTGATTTCGCTTACGTGAGGCATAGTGATGATCTTCATGGTTTCATCAGCTTCAAAGCCCGCATCCGCATCCGCAAATACATACAGCAAGCCACCACGAGCACGCACTTCTTCAATATTCGACTTAAGTTTTTCCAGCAGTTCATTGCTCGGTGCGACGACAACGACTGGCATGTCAGCATCAATGAGTGCCAGTGGACCATGCTTCAATTCACCTGCTGCATAAGCTTCAGCGTGAATGTAAGAAATCTCTTTAAGTTTCAACGACGCTTCCATGGCGATCGGGTAAAACTCACCACGACCAAGGAACAAAGTGTGATGCTTATCCGCAAAATCTTCCGCTAAAGCTTCAATATCTTTCTCAAATGAAAGTGCCGAGTTGATCTGTTTTGGCAATGCATGCAGCGCTTCAACGATCTCTTTTTCTTTCTCTTTGCTTACACGGTTTTGCTGCTTACCAAGTGCCGTCACTAGCATTAGCAGTGCTGAAAGCTGAGTGGTGAAGGCTTTAGTAGATGCAACGCCGATTTCGACGCCAGCACGTGTCATGAAAGCAAAATCAGACTCACGAACTAACGAAGAGCCTGCAACGTTACAAATCGTCATCGCCGCCATGTAGCCTTTCTCTTTGGCAAGACGAAGTGCCGCCAAAGTATCTGCTGTCTCACCAGACTGAGAAAGCGTGATCAGTAGGCTGTTTGGACGAGTCACAAATTTACGGTAGCGGAACTCAGATGCAATTTCGACATCACAACTTACACCAGCAATATCTTCAAACCAATAACGCGCAGTCATACCCGCGTTGTAAGACGTACCACACGCAACGATCTGGACGTGTTCAACTTTGCTCAAAATCTCAGCGGCATTGACACCAATCGCTTCCGTCACCACAGAATCAGACGTCAAACGTCCTTCCATTGTGTTAATCAGAGCAGTAGGTTGCTCATAGATTTCTTTTTGCATGAAGTGGCGGTACTGGCCCTTGTCACCCGCATCGTGCTCTGCGTTTGATTCAATCACTTCACGCTCGACACGCTCACCAGAAAGATCAAATACGTTCACTTCACGACGAGTTATTTCAGCCACATCGCCTTCTTCCAGATACATAAAGCGACGAGTGACATTAAGCAATGCAAGTTGATCTGAAGCGAGGAAGTTTTCACCGACACCGAAACCAATCACGATCGGGCTACCAGAGCGAGCAACAACAATGCGTGAAGGATCTTTGCGATCAACAGCAACTGTACCGTAAGCGCCTTCAAGCTGCTTTGCGGTCTTTTGCACGGCTTCAAGTAGTGATTCTGCAGTACGAAGCTCCCACTCCACCATATGAGCAATAACCTCAGTATCCGTTTGAGACTCAAATACGTAACCACGAGATTTAAGTAGCTCACGCAGCTCTTCATGGTTTTCAATGATGCCATTATGCACAACAGCAATATCACCTGACATGTGTGGGTGCGCATTAGCCTCTGAAGGCTCACCGTGTGTCGCCCAGCGAGTGTGGGCGATACCTGTCCCACCGACCACTTCCGCTGCGTCCACAGCATCCGCCAGTTCCTGAACTTTACCCAGACGGCGAAGGCGAGTCAGATTAGAGTCACCATCAACTACAGCAACACCTGCAGAGTCATAACCACGGTACTCAAGGCGACGTAATCCTTCTACTAAAATTTCAGCGACATCTCGTTGTGCAACAGCACCGACGATTCCACACATATTCAACTCCAATTTGTTGATTCCGATAGGCAGCAAGCAAAGGCCAAGTTCGGAGAAGTAAGATTAAAAATTCGTTTTAACGTTATGCACAAAGGACTTTGACACCATGAGATTCGATTTTTGTTTTTAGCTCTTGGTCTAAGTCTTTGTTAGTAATTAAGATATCGATGACATCCCAAGCGAGTTCTAAGTTAGGTATCTTTCTGCCAATCTTTTCCGATTCGACCATCACTATCACTTCACGAGATACTTCAGCCATCACTTTACTTAGGCCGACCAATTCATTAAATGTTGTCGTACCTCGCTCTAAGTCAACGCCATCAGCGCCAATAAATAGCTGGTCAAAGTCATATGAGCGTAGTACCGACTCCGCCACTTGTCCTTGAAAAGACTCAGAATGTGCATCCCAAGTCCCGCCCGTCATCAATAACGTAGGCTCACTTTCAAGCTCATTAAGCGCGTTCGCAACATTGAGCGAGTTGGTCATCACAACCAAACCACGCATACCATCCAGTTGTTTGATCAGCGAAGCAGTGGTACTGCCACTGTCGATCACAATGCGATTGTGCTCGCGGATCAGCTTGGCGGCCGCTTGGGCGAGTTCATTCTTACGAATCGAAACATTTTCGCTCAATTCATCGCTGACGACTTCTTTTGGTAATGCAATAGCACCACCATAGCGACGCAGTAATTGGCCATTTTTCTCTAAAGAGGCGAGATCCTTTCGAATTGTGACTTCAGAAGTCTCAAACTGGAGAGACAAAGCCTCAACACTGACCTCTCCTTTCTCATTCACTAGATTAGAAATTGCGTGTCTTCTTAGTTGTGTGTTTCGCTTCGACATCTAATTTATTCTTAAATATTTCGGTTCGAAACAAATTATAGTCAAATCGAAACTTTTATGTCCATTTATTTTGAACCAAAAAATAAAAAAATAGCGGCAAAACCTTGTCCTAAGACAATTCTTAACCAGTGATATTGGAATGAATCAGTGGTAGAATTCGCCACCGAAAAGAAAAAAAATTACAGAATTGACCGTTATTTTTTGCAACTAACCACCTATATCCTAGGTTAGTCACAAAAATGCTGAGTATCATCCAGACAGTTTGGTCATAAAATGACTAAACTTGTTGAAAGACTTTCAGTTCTGGAGTCGACAAAAACAGTGATGTTCTCTTATATACAGAAGGCGCAAGATGCCAATCGGGAACCCTCGACTTCAGCGAGATAAATGACTTTCAAATTGTAACTATTATTGACCGGAGAATATCTTCCATGAAAAAGACCAAAATCGTATGTACGATTGGCCCTAAAACTGAATCTGTAGAGAAGCTAACTGAACTCGTAAATGCAGGCATGAACGTAATGCGCCTAAACTTCTCTCACGGTGACTACCAAGAGCATGGCACTCGTATTGCGAACTTCCGTAAAGTAATGGAAGAGTCTGGCAAGCAACTGGCTATCCTTTTAGATACTAAAGGTCCAGAGATCCGTACTATCAAGCTAGAAAATGGCGACGATGTTGATCTGGTTGCTGGTCAGGAGTTCACTTTCACAACTGACACTTCAGTTGTGGGCGACAAAGACAAAGTAGCGGTAACTTACGCAGGTTTCGCAGCAGACCTTAACGTTGGTAACACGATCCTAGTGGACGACGGTCTAATCGAAATGGAAGTACTAGCAACTTCAGAAACTGAAGTGAAATGTAAGGTACTGAACAACGGCGCACTAGGCGAAAACAAAGGCGTTAACCTACCTGGCGTTTCAGTAAACCTACCTGCTCTATCTGAAAAAGATAAGAACGACCTTAAGTTTGGTTGTGAGCAAGGCGTTGACTTCGTTGCAGCCTCTTTCATCCGTAAAGCGTCTGACGTAAAAGAAATTCGCGAAGTACTTGCGGCTAACGGCGGTGAAAACATCCACATCATCTCTAAGATCGAAAACCAAGAAGGTGTTGATAACTTCGATGAGATCCTAGAGCTGTCTGACGGTATCATGGTTGCTCGTGGTGACCTAGGTGTTGAAATCCCAGCGGAAGAAGTGATCTTCGCTCAGAAGATGATGATCGAGAAATGTAACCGTGCACGTAAGATGGTTATCACAGCAACTCAAATGCTTGATTCTATGATCAACAACCCACGTCCTACTCGTGCAGAAGCAGGTGACGTAGCGAACGCTGTGATGGACGGTACTGATGCTGTGATGCTTTCTGGTGAAACAGCCAAAGGTAAGTACCCTGTTGAAGCAGTTACTATCATGGCTCAGATCGCAAACCGCACAGACGCAGCACTAAAAGCTGAACTTGGTTCTCGCCTAGACAGCCCTCGTCTACGTATCACAGAAGCAGTATGTAAAGGCGCGGTAGACACTGCTGAAAAGCTAGCAGCTCCACTGATTGTTGTTGCAACTGAAGGCGGTAAATCAGCTCGTTCAGTACGTAAGTACTTCCCAACAGCAAACATCCTTGCACTGACTAATAATGCAAAAACTGCTGCTCAGCTTGTACTAACAAAAGGCGTTCGTCCTGTATTGGTTGATTCTATCGATAGTACTGACGCGTTCTACGTTCTAGGTAAAGAGCTAGCACTAGAGTCAGGTCTAGGCAAAAAAGGCGATATCGTTGTTATGGTATCAGGTGCTCTAGTCGCTTCTGGTACAACTAATACAGCTTCTGTACACGTCCTGTAAGAACTGAATAAAAATTCATATTTATAAAAGAGGGCTCTAGCCCTCTTTTTTTATCCCCTCCCCTTGTCTCACTATTCAGCACGCTGTATTATCAATCAAAGTATTGCGTACCATTAAATTCACCGCGGTTTTATATAACGCGGTATTTATGCATATGAGGAAAGGAAAGTGTCTAGCCCAACGTTGACTGATAAAGTCTCGAAAATGATCTACCAAGACATCCTAAGTGGTGAGCTCAAACCAAACCAAAAGCTTGTTGTCGCAGATCTAAAAAACCGATACCGCGTAGGGGCCTCACCAATCAGAGAAGCACTTGTGCAACTCTCATGGACGAAGTATGTCAGCTTAGAGCCACAAAAGGGCTGTTGGGTGTCGCCAGTATGTGTTGATGAACTGGCTGATCTCTACGAAAGCCTACGCACTGTCGCCGCCGTATTGTTGAAAAAATCGATTCGTTCAGGAGGAGAAGAGTGGGAGCTGGAAGTGCTAACATCATTTCATAAGTTATCGCGAGTCAGCCTAACCAATGATGAATTCGACTGGAAAGAATGGGAAGAGCGTCTGCATCAATTCCATATCGCTCTGCTCGAAGGTGCCAATTCACGCAATATGTTTGAGTTTTTCACAGATCTTATAAACCAAATTAAGCGTTATCGCTACTTTGCGCGTAACAACGGACTAGACCCACGTCAATTTGAAATCGATGAGTGTGAGAAAATCATGAAGTTGGTACTGGCCAAAGATACAGAACAAGCTGCCGAGCAATTTGATCGTCACCTTCATCGTTCAATGGAACAAATCCAAACCACCATTGAGCACGCGGCTTAATCCTGAAAAGAGAAATCGAGCCTCGGCTCGATTTTTTAAGCAATCTCATCACTGCTTTTACACACAGAGACTCGATTTCGCCCTAGCGTCTTAGACTCGTACAGAGCAATATCTGCACATTTATAACAGCGAGTGCTATCTGCCGTCAGATCCGTCAACCCAACACTGACAGTGACAGGGACATCTGAAGCTATTTCAACCGCGACTCGCACCCGGTTCAGCGCCTGCTCTGCTTCATCAATACTGCTATGCGGCATGATAATCGCGAACTCTTCACCGCCAATACGAGCAATAAAATCCGTCTCACGCAAGGTCTCAATAATAATAGCGCCTACACGGCTTATCACTCTGTCACCTTCATCATGACCTTGCTCATCATTAACTCGCTTAAAGAAGTCAATATCCAGTAACGCCAAGCAAGTGTCCTGCACCTTAGGGTAGCGTTGCGTTAACTTGGCACTGCGGCGCAGTTCTTGCTCAAATTTCCGGCGATTCCAGAGCTGCGTCAATTCATCCTTCTCACTCAAAATACGTAAACGCTCTTCAAGTTCCTTACGCTCTGAAATATCCACCAGCGAGGTAATGTAGTAACTGACTTTTTTTCCTTTCGCCAACACACACTGCACTCGCATTATTGCTGTCACCTTAGAGCCTGTTTTGGGATTCTCAATGCTGACTTCATCCTCCCACGTTTGGCTAGAAGTCGCTTTGTTGAACAAAGCAAGCATGGAAGCAAACGTCTTCTCTCCTACCAATGTTTGAATTATATTTTTGGAGGAGATCTCTTTTTGGCGATAACCTGTCAGCTTTTCAAACTCATGATTAACAAGCACGACTCGGTGGCGCTTGTCTGAGATCACCACGGCTGACATACCACTTAGTGCAGCTCTGGCTAGCTGACTTTCAAGGCTGCGTTTGCGATAGTAAACCAAGATACAGGTTGCAGGAATCGTAAAAGCGAGCACCACCAGCAGTACAATCGAAGCTTCTTTTACTAACAACTGGTAGTCTCTTTCACTGCGGGCTTTGAGCTCGTCACGACTTAAATCGATTACCAGATACAATTTATGGCGAGGGGATATCTGCAGTAGATTGAATACCACCAGATGATCATTTTCTATCACATAACCCGACTTTTTCGTTTGCATGGTTTGCCAAGTCTTAGGGTAGAGACTCGCTAAGTTATGCTGACTACGACTGGCTAATAAATTACCAAATAATTTACTCGGATCGTCACTCACCGAGTAAAAACCTTTTTCGCCAACAAGCTCTGGACGAAAGAAGTCATCAGGCGAATAGTTAAGACGAGAGCTCAGATACCAAACATCAATATTGAGGATCAAATAACCTACTCGTTCTTCTCCAACTTCAACGGGCGTGATCAAACGCAAGGCGGGTTTATAAGGATAAACCAGTTCGCCATTTTCCATCTCGAGGTCAATGCCCCATGCACCAATCTGATCATCTTTCAGCTGTTGAGCGTAGCGGAAATAACCACGATGCGATTTGTCTTGCAGTTGGTCTACAATGCTGGCGCGATTGCCACTCAGTAAGTAGTTAAGTCTGAGTTTCTCATAGCCAGAATTATCAAGGAAACGAATTTGGGTATACCATTTTTGGTTAATAGCAACCGATGACCAAATTTCTTCCACCACCTGACGATTATCATCATTCGGCACTAAGATATAATCGTACAAACTTCGACTATGCGAAAGAAGTTTAATAATGGAAACAAACTGACTGCGGACACCCTGATATTCACGCTCACTGTAGGCCAATTGATGCATGGCCTGCTTAGCTGTTAACTCGACTGTGTCTTTTTGGAGGGTTTGGTAGCGCTGGGCATAGTAAGCAAGCACCACTGACACCAACACAATAGTGGTAATGCACAAGTGCCAAAAGATGTTTTTTTGTTGTCTCACTACCACTGCTCCTAAATCGAAGGCGGGGCAGTATATCACCGAATAAAAAAGTGGTTAAGAATAACCCGAACGGCAATTGATAATTTTATAAAGCGCCTTAGTTATTACTAAAAAAGGCGCTTTTGATGGTTAATCTAACTGGTAAATGACGTCAACTCGATCACGAATCACAATTGTTGAATCTTGGTAGGTATTAGACTCCGCTTTCGCATCCATCGCCATAGAACGCATGAGGACGGGCTGAGAACTTGGCATATTATAATCGATTCGCCATACGCCATTGATATCTTTACCAAAACCAGAAGCTAATGACTCAGCCTTGCTGTTAGCGTCCTTAATGGCCGCTTGACGCGCTTGTTCTTGGTACTTAGCCTGCTCTTTGACCTTTAATTGAATATTTTCTACCTGATTGATACCGGAGTTCAACGCAATATCTAGGTACTGATTAAGATTAGCTAACTCATCAACCGTCACGTTGACCGTTCTCGATGCACGATAGCCTACCAGCTCAGGTTTGCCATCTTTCGGGTAATGGTATTGAGGAGAGATATAAAGGTTAGAACTCGTGATGTTATCCGCACTCATGCCTTCATCTTTCAGCTCAGACAAAAAGTCAGAGACAACTTTATCCACCGTCTGCTTAGCTTGCTCTGCCGTCATTGTGGTTTCCACCACACGAACTGTAAATTTAGCCATGTCTGGCTTTGCTACGACTTCACCATAACCGGTCGTTGCTAGGTGCGGGAAGTTAGGTGTATCCGCATAAGCACCGATACTCACTAAGCCTGAAACAGCAATCGCTAGGCTAGAAACTCTCTTCATTATTGTTCACCTTATTTAACTAGTTACATACATCATAGCGTTTAGATACTAATTGAGGAGCCTTGTTCCGTGTTCTGACATAACTTTGACCAAGCACTAACTCGATAATACCTTTTTCGCATAAGTGACAATGGCTTGCGTGACTTCTTCCAACACACCAGACTCTAACTGCCAGTGATGCCAATAGATGCGATAAGAGCTTAAGAAGCCAGGTAATATATCAACTAAAGTCCCCTCCTCCAGCTCGCGTTTAATTTGGAAGCTGGGGATCAAGCAATATGCCACTCCTGCAACAGCCATTTTCACGAACGCTTCAGAACTGGCTACTCGATGTGTTCTCACGTTGTCTGGCAAAATATTAAAGTGTTCTTTGAGAAATTGCTGATGCTGTTCATCATGTTGATCGTAGGCTACGGCTGGGGCTTGAAGCAAAGAGTCATAATTTACACCATGAGAAAAATAACGCGCAACGAACTGTGGATTCGCTACACAGACATAATCGACCCGACCAAGGTAATCAGCCTGACAGCCAGGAATCGGTCTTGATTCTAGGCTGATCGATCCTGTGACTTCACCACTTTTCAGCTTTTCTATCGCTCTAACCTCATTAAGCACAGCAAGCCTAAGCTCAATGTTACGAGTGGTTAGTACCTGCTGTAATGACGGTAGTAACCAAGTAGCCAAACTATCGGCATTGGTAGCAATAGAAATCGCGAGTGGCCGCTCTGAATCACTATTGGTTAATTCTGGAACCAGCTCACTTTCTAGCAATTGTACCCTATGGTAAAGGCCCAGCAGCTTTTTACCAACTACAGTCGCGCGAGGCGGCTGCTCACGGACGAGTACTGGCTGAGCGAGAAATTTTTCGAGCTGTTTAATGCGTTGTGATACCGCAGACTGAGAAATGTAGAGCGATTCTGCCGCTCGTTCAAAGCTACCTTGAGTGACCACAGATTCAAGAGCTTCAATCCATTTGTAATCTAATCCTCGCATCGCCCTACCTAATAAGAAAAACTGATAATAGATTAAAATCATTAATTATACTTATAACTTTACTGTCTCTATTCTCAACACTCAAATTGTCAGCTCACTTGGAGAGAAAAACGTGAACTTATGGGTGTTATTACAAGGCTTTGGGCTCGGTGCCAGCATGATCATTCCTATTGGCGCACAGAACGCTTACGTTCTTAATCAAGGTATTAAGAGAAACCATCACTTAACCACCGCAACTATTTGTAGTGTTCTCGATGTGATATTCATCTCACTCGGTGTTTTCGGTGGTGGAGCTTTGTTATCACAAAACGAAACGCTACTGACCGTAGTGACTCTGGGCGGTATTGCATTTTTGACCTTCTATGGCTTACTTTCACTCAAAAGTGCACGACAAAGTGACCAGATGTCAGAGTCAATACATCAGGTGACTGCTCGCGGCCGTCGTGCTGTGATCCTTGGGGCATTAGCTGTCACAGTACTCAACCCACACCTGTATCTTGATACTGTCGTCATCCTAGGTTCAATCGGTGGTCAGTTCGAAGGACAAGACCGAATTGCCTTTGCACTTGGCACGAGCTTGGCCTCATTCGTGTGGTTCTATACCTTATCGATAGGCGCAGCTAAACTTGGTCCGACACTGTCAAAACCAAAAGTAAAACAAGGGATAGACATTGCGATAGCACTAATGATGTTCTCCATCGCATTCATGCTGATCAACGAATTAATAGCTCAACACGGATAGCAACATGGATAGACTTGAAAGTATTTATCAATACAATACAGCACTTCTTAAGCGGCTTAATGTTCAATACAAAGAGTGGCGACATGAGCCAATTCTAGATTTTGCCACCGATTTACGCGTCGCTGAGCAACTAGGTTGGACAGGTACGCATAGTAAGAGTCTGTTTCTTAAGTTCAAAGGCGCTGGACACGCCCTATTTCTAACTCACAAAGATGCGCGTTTAGACAGTAAAGCAATCAAACAAAAACTGGGAAAACGCCCGTCTATATGCAGTGATGAAGAAATGATGCAGCAGCTCGGTTGCATGCCCGGTGCCGTATGCCCCTTTGGGATGCCTGAAAGTATCGAAATTCTAGTCGATCGCTCGCTATACCATCATCCTGAAATTCTCTATACACCCGGCTACCCAGAACGGACCATAGGTATTCAAGGGGCTGTCCTGCCGACTTTGCTTAACGCTCTGCCAAACTCCATCACTGAAATGTAAAAAGCGAGGCTAGAAGCCTCGCTTTTGCATAGATGAAACCGATTAAGATTCAACCTTATTTAAATGAACATCCATCTGCGGGAACGGAATTTCAATACCTTCGTTATCTAGACCTTCTTTGATAGCTTGCATTAGGTCGAAATACACCCCCCAGTAATCGGAAGTTTTAACCCATGGGCGAACAACGAAGTTGACCGAGGAGTCTGCCAGTGTATGGACACCAACCTGAATCGCAGGTTCTTTAAGGATTCGCTCATCCGACTCACAAATCTTCGTTAGTAGCTCTTTGGTTTTCTGCAAATCAGCGTTATAAGACACTCCGATTACCAAATCAATACGGCGAGTTTCGTGACGCGAGTAGTTAGTAATTGGGCCTCCAATTACACTACCATTCGGGACAACAATCATTTTATTATCCGGTGTTTTCAAAACCGTTTGGAAGATTTGGATAGACTCAACGCTACCCGCTACTCCACCTATTTCGACATAATCACCAGATTTAAATGGACGGAAAGCAACAATCAGTACCCCAGCAGCAAAGTTAGATAATGATCCCTGAAGCGCCAAACCAACCGCTAAGCCTGCCGCACCGATAACAGCAACTACAGAGGCGGTCTGCACACCGATACGGCTGAGTGCCGCAATCAGTACAATCACAAACAACAAGTAGCGCACCAAGCCATGGATAAATTCAATAACCGCCTTATCCATATTTTTCTTTTTCAGCATCTTTGCAACGCTGTTCGCCACCATCTTAGTAAAAATATTACCGATGAATAGAATAAGAATGGCTGCAAGTACATTCACGCTATACTGAATCAGCAAGTCAGAATTATTGGTAATCCAAGATTCAGCCTGCGCCAAGCCATCAACTAATGGAGTTTCAATCTCCACCGACTCTCCTGCCATAATATATTTCCTCTACAAGTTCTGGCGATCCTATGAATCACACTGCTTTCTATCACGAATAGGCGATGGTGCCCTTATTGCTCATCTGATATAAGTCAGATTTTTGGCACCATATATCAGTTATGACAATACATAAAGTGAAGTTTATGCAAAGAATGCAAAAACAAAGGGTTATAACAAACTGATATAGACTCGTTACAAGATACGCAATGGTTTATCTTTTCGCCATTATTTTTAGTGCGCACGCTCCCATTCATAAAACAAATCACTAAATACAAAAAAACCCGTTCTAAGAACGGGTTTTAGCATTAACAGAGCGCTGAATTGAGACGAATTATAGTACGTCTACTGCGTTTAGGTCAGCAAATGCTTTCTCTAGACGAGCTACCATTGAAGCTTGACCAGCACGTAGCCATACGCGTGGATCGTAGTACTTCTTGTTTGGCGCATCTTCACCTGTTGGGTTACCGATTTGACCTTGTAGGTAATCACGGTTTTCAGCTTCGTACTGACGGATACCATCCCAAGTTGCCCACTGAGTATCAGTATCGATGTTCATTTTGATAACACCGTAGCCGATAGACTCTTGAATTTCAGCTTCAGTAGAACCAGAACCACCGTGGAATACGAAGTTTAGAGCGTTTGGTGCGATACCGAACTTCTCTGCACAGTATGCTTGAGAGTCACGTAGGATAGTTGGAGTTAGAACAACGTTACCTGGCTTGTAAACACCGTGTACGTTACCGAAAGATGCTGCGATAGTGAAACGTGGGCTAACTGCACTTAATTTCTCGTATGCGTATGCAACGTCTTCTGGAGAAGTGTAAAGCTCAGAAGCGTCCATGTCAGAGTTATCAACGCCGTCTTCTTCACCACCAGTACAACCTAGTTCAATTTCTAGCGTCATGTTCATCTTAGCCATGCGCTCTAGGTATTTAGCACAGATTTCGATGTTCTCTTCTAGAGATTCTTCAGATAAATCGATCATGTGAGAAGAGAATAGTGGCTTACCCGTTTGAGCAAAGAACTCTTCACCTGCGTCTAGAAGACCGTCGATCCATGGTAGAAGTTTCTTAGCTGCGTGGTCAGTGTGTAGGATTACTGGAACACCGTAAGATTCAGCGACTGCGTGAACGTACTTAGCACCAGCAACAGCACCAAGAATTTGAGCACCTTGGCCTTCTAGTTTTAGGCCTTTACCAGCGAAGAAAGCGGCACCACCGTTAGAGAACTGAACAACAACAGGCGCTTTTACTTTTGCTGCAGCTTCAAGTACTGCGTTAACTGAGTCAGTACCAACAACGTTTACTGCTGGAAGCGCAAAGTTGTTTTCTTTTGCTACTTCAAAAACTTTCTGTACGTCATCACCAGAGATAACACCTGGTTTTACGAAATCGAAGATCTTAGACATGGATGTAATCCTATTTATCTGTCGTTTTAAAAATAAAACTTGTTAAGTTTAAATTCTTGCAAACGTTTGCTCACAACGTGCGCCATTCTAACAAAGAATAATGTGACTTGCAGCAAACAACAAAGCGGGAGAGACTCCCCCGCTTTGGTTTAATTACTTAGCGCGCTCTTCTAGCATAGCTACGGCTGGTAGGACTTTGCCTTCCACAAACTCAAGGAATGCACCACCACCCGTAGAGATGTAAGAAACGTCAGCTTTAATACCGAACTTATCGATAGCTGCTAGCGTGTCACCACCACCTGCTACAGAGAAACCTGCAGACTGAGCGATTGCTTCTGAGATACCTTTTGTACCAGCTTCGAAGTTCTTGAATTCAAATACACCTACAGGCCCGTTCCATAGGATAGTTTTTGCATTAGCGATGATTTCAGCTAGTGCTGCAGTTGATTCTGGACCTAGGTCGAAGATCATGTCGTCATCAGCCACTTCTGAAACGTGCTTGATTTCAGCTTCTGCGTTTTCATCAAATGCTTTCGCACATGCAACGTCAGTTGCTACTGGGATTGAACACTCTTTCATTAGCTTTTGCGCTGTTTCAACTAGGTCTGCTTCATATAGAGACTTACCTACATTGTGGCCATCAGCTGCGATGAATGTGTTTGCGATACCACCACCAACAACAAGTTGGTCAGCAACTTTAGATAGAGATTCTAGAACGGTTAGCTTAGTAGAAACTTTAGAACCACCAACGATAGCAACTAGTGGACGCTCTGGGTTGTCCATTGCTTTACCTAGTGCTTCAAGTTCTGCCGCTAGAAGAGGACCAGCACATGCAACTGGAGCGTTCATGCCAACACCGTGCGTTGACGCTTGTGCACGGTGAGCCGTACCGAATGCATCCATTACGAAGATGTCACAAAGCGCTGCGTACTTCTTCGATAGCTCTTCTTCGTTCTTCTTCTCGCCTTTGTTGAAGCGAACGTTTTCTAGAACAACAAGCTCACCAGTGTTCAGCTCTAGGCCTTCTAGGTAATCTTTTGCTAGCTTAACATCGCAATCTAGTGCGTCGTTTAGGTAGTTAACAACAGGTTGTAGAGAGAACTCTTCTGCGTATTCACCTTCAGTAGGACGACCTAGGTGAGACGTAACCATAACTTTAGCGCCAGCTTCTAGACAGTGCTTGATCGTTGGTAGAGATGCTAAGATACGTGCATCAGAAGTCACTTTGCCTTCTTTCACAGGTACGTTTAGGTCCGCACGGATAAATACACGTTTACCTGCTAAATCCAGGTCAGTCATCTTGATTACAGACATGATGTGTCCTCTCAAATATTCAAAAAGTAAAGTTTTTAGAAGCTCGGCGACCCTGCCAAGCTCAATAATTCTTCAAACTGATTTAGATATGGAGATTATCAATATTTATTTCAAGGCTGGAAATAAACATTTCTCCATCGCCACCTGTCTACAATAGCCCTAAGATAGTTGGCGTTGCAGCGTCAAGCATGACGGGGAGCGGCTTGCATCGCGAGGGCCGTATCTAACATACGGTTCGCAAAACCCCATTCGTTATCACACCAAACCAGCATTTTAACTAAATGGCCATTACTGACTCGGGTTTGAGTACCATCGACGATCGCACTATGGGGATCATGATTAAAGTCGATGGAAACAAGCGGCGCTTCAGTATAGTCAACAATGCCCTGTAATGTACACTGAGATGCGTTAACAATGGTTTGATTTACGTCATTAACTTTCACATTTGTATTAATTGTGACGCTTAAATCCATCGCTGTGACGTTTACAGTCGGCACTCGGACTGAAATCGCTTCAAATTTGTTAGAAAATTTCGGGAAGATTCTTTCAATTCCCTTATGCAACTTGGTGTCCACAGGTATGATCGATTGGCTCGCGGCTCGGGTACGTCGCAGATCTGAATGGTAAGCATCAATAACTTGCTGATCATTCATTGAAGAGTGAATAGTAGTGATGGTTCCTGACTCGATGCCAAAGGCTTCATCTAATGCCTTAATTATCGGAACGATACAGTTAGTCGTACATGAGCCGTTTGATACCACCTTGTGTTCCGCTTTCAACGTGTCGTGGTTCACACCATAGATAATGGTATTGTCGAGATCATTGGCACCAGGGTGTGAGAATAAAACTTTCTTAGCTCCTGCTTTGATATGCTCTTGACCATCGGCTTGCGAGCCAAATACGCCAGTACAGTCCAAAACTAGGTCAACTTCTAAATCACGCCATGGCAGCAAGTCGATTTCCGCCAGGTGGAGAATGCGAATGGAGTCAAACTCTCCACTTTCATGGTGAACATAGATATGTTCTTGATCGTTCGTAATCTTCTTACCAAAACGGCCATGACTCGTATCATACTGCAGCAAATGGGCCATCGCATCAGGCTGTGCCAGCTCATTGACTGCTACTACTTTAATCTCTTGACTCTTGCCACTTTCATAGACTGCTCGTAACACATTACGCCCAATACGTCCAAATCCGTTGATCGCAACTTTTAGCATGATTCCATCGCTCTACATCTTTTTCGTGTCACAAATAGTACCTGATAGATTTATAAAACTCATCCGGTTCATCCTATCGGGTCAAAACAAAAAAGCCGAGTCACGAGGACTCGGCTTTCATAGCTAACCACAGTTAAGCCAATAGCTCTTTCGCTGTGTTTACTACGTTTTCAGTCGTAAAACCGAACATCTTGAATAGCTCACCTGCTGGTGCAGATTCACCGAAGGTTGTCATACCGATGATCTTGCCACCGAAACCAACGTACTTGTACCAGAAGTCAGCGATGCCCGCTTCAACAGCGATACGAGCTGTTACGTCAGAAGGCAGTACTGCTTCACGGTAAGCTGCGTCTTGCTTGTCGAATGCATCCGTTGATGGCATTGACACAACACGTACTTTCTTACCTTCCGCAGTTAGTTCAGCCGCAGCGTTCACCGCTAGCTCAACTTCAGAACCCGTTGCGATAAGGATAAGCTCTGGCTTGCCTTCACAATCTTTCAGGATGTAACCACCGCGTGCAATGTTTGCCACTTGCTCTTCGTTACGCTCTTGCTGTGCAAGGTTTTGACGAGAGAAGATTAGCGATGTTGGACCGTCTTTACGCTCGATTGCCAGTTTCCAAGCGACTGCCGATTCCACTTGGTCACATGGACGCCATGTGCTCATGTTTGGTGTTAGACGTAGAGAAGCCATTTGCTCAACTGGTTGGTGAGTTGGACCATCTTCGCCAAGACCGATAGAGTCATGCGTGTATACTTGGATGTTCTGAACTTTCATCAGAGCTGCCATACGCATTGCGTTACGCGCGTATTCCATGAACATTAGGAACGTTGCACCGTATGGTACGAAACCACCGTGTAAAGCAATACCGTTCATGATAGCCGTCATACCGAATTCACGAACACCGTAGTGGATGTAGTTACCAGACGCGTCTTCAGCTGATACCGACTTCGAACCAGACCACATGGTTAGGTTAGAAGGTGCAAGGTCAGCAGAGCCGCCTAGGAATTCAGGTAGCATAGCACCGAACGCTTCTAGTGCATTTTGAGATGCTTTACGTGATGCAATGTTTGCAGGATTTGCTTGAAGGTCAGCAATGATTTGTGTTGCTTTCTCTTCCCACTGTGCTGGTAGTTCACCGTTCAGGCGACGCTTAAGCTCTGCGGCTTCTGCTGGGTACGCAGCTGCGTACGCGTCAAACTTCGCATTCCACACCGCTTCTTTCGCTGCGCCCGCTTCTTTTGCATCCCACTGTGCATATACGTCTGCTGGGATTTCAAACGGACCGTGCTCCCAACCTAACTCTTTACGTGTCGCTGCTATTTCTTCAGCACCTAAAGGTGCACCGTGACAGTCATGAGAACCAGACTTGTTAGGTGAACCAAAACCGATGATGGTCTTAGTACAGATTAGAGTAGGGCGCGGGTCAGCTTTCGCTGCAACAATAGCCGCATTGATCGCTTCTGGATCGTGACCGTCTACTGCAGGGATTACGTGCCAACCGTAAGCTTCAAAACGCTTAGGTGTGTCGTCAGAGAACCAACCTTCAACGTGACCATCGATAGAAATGCCGTTGTCATCCCAGAAAGCGATCAGTTTACCCAGACCTAGTGTACCTGCTAGCGAACATGCTTCGTGAGAGATACCTTCCATCAGACAGCCGTCACCCATGAAGGCATAAGTGAAGTGGTCAACGATGTCGTGACCTTCTTTGTTAAACTGTGCTGCTAGAGTCTTCTCAGCTAGCGCCATACCCACAGCGTTCGTGATACCTTGACCTAGAGGACCTGTGGTTGTTTCGATACCCGGTGCGTAACCGTACTCAGGGTGACCCGGAGTCTTGGAGTGCAGTTGACGGAAGTTCTTTAGATCATCGATGGATAGCTCGTAACCCGCAAGGTGAAGCAGAGAGTAAATCAGCATAGAGCCGTGGCCGTTTGAAAGCACAAAGCGGTCGCGGTCAGACCACTCTGGGTTAGCTGGATTGTGGTTTAGGTGGTCACGCCAAAGAACTTCAGCGATATCCGCCATCCCCATAGGTGCGCCTGGGTGGCCAGAGTTGGCTTGTTGTACGCCGTCCATGCTAAGAGCACGGATTGCATTTGCTAGATGTTTACGGGAAGACATGTCTGCTCCTGAATGCGTTAAGCGAAAAACTAATTTTGGTGGGCGATTATTCTCTCAAAGGCGCCTGAGCTCTGCAAACGTTTTACAGTCTGAATACAGGGGATTTCCGCCTATTTTCCACCATTCCTATCAAAGTTATTAATATTTAACTCTTTAGAAGCAAACGTTTGGATATGTATTAAATTAAAAAAGAGCTTGTAATTCAAACAATGAAAATTAGAATAGACGTCTAGATGTAGATACACCTACAATTATTAATATTATTCAATGTCAGTGATTAAACACATTCACTGACTCTAAACCAAATTAAAGTGGAGCTAACATGGCTAAGCACCTGTTTACTTCTGAGTCGGTATCAGAAGGCCATCCAGATAAAATTGCAGATCAGATTTCTGATGCAGTCCTTGATGCGATTCTTGAACAAGACCCAAAAGCCCGTGTTGCGTGTGAAACATACGTGAAAACAGGCATGGTAATGGTCGGTGGTGAGATCACCACCTCAGCATGGGTAGACATCGAAGAGCTTACTCGCCAAACTGTGCGTGAAATTGGTTATGTAAACTCTGAAATGGGTTTTGATGCCGATTCTTGTGCGGTACTGAACACCATCGGTAAACAGTCTCCAGATATCAACCAAGGGGTTGATAAAGCGGATCCAAAAGAGCAAGGTGCGGGTGACCAGGGCATCATGTTTGGCTACGCGACGAACGAGACCGACGTGCTAATGCCAGCTCCAATTACGTACTCTCACCTACTTGTTCAAAAACAAGCGGAAGTGCGTAAAAACGGCACACTTCCTTGGCTACGTCCTGATGCAAAATCTCAGGTAACCTTCCAATACGACCAAGGTAAGATCGTTGGTATTGATGCTGTTGTTCTTTCGACTCAGCATTGTGATTCAATCTCTACTCCAGACCTGCGTGAAGCTGTTATGGAAGAGATCATTAAGCCAGTTCTACCATCAGAGTGGCTAAACAAAGACACTAACTTCTTCATCAACCCAACTGGCCGTTTTGTTATCGGTGGCCCAATGGGTGACTGTGGTCTGACTGGTCGTAAGATCATCGTTGATACTTACGGTGGTGCTGCTCGTCATGGTGGCGGTGCCTTCTCTGGTAAGGATCCATCAAAAGTTGACCGCTCTGCGGCTTACGCTGCACGTTACGTTGCGAAAAACATCGTTGCGGCTGGCCTTGCTGACCGTTGTGAGATTCAGCTTTCTTACGCAATCGGCGTCGCTGATCCAACGTCTATCATGGTGGAAACATTTGGTACTGAAAAAGTATCTCAAGACATCATTGTTGAAGCGGTACGCCAGCACTTCGATCTTCGCCCATACGGCCTACAAGAAATGCTGAACCTACTTCAACCAATCTACAAGAAAACAGCGGCATACGGCCACTTTGGTCGTGAAGAGTTCCCATGGGAAGCGACTGATAAAGCTGCACTTCTACGCGACTTCGCTGGCCTTAAGTAATTTAAATCACCGCACTAATTTGCTATTCAAGGGCTTCTGGGGAACCAGAAGCCCTTTGTTTTTGTGCGCAAAAATCAAACAACAAATTTGTATTTTTTTGTCATGGGGTCAATAGTTAACAATATGTTAAAAGAGCAAACTTAAAGCTAAGTGAGTTTCTTCTAACAAGTCAAACAGATGCGCAGCTTACCCAGCAGTCGCAAAGCCGAGCATCGAGTTCCATGTCACCTTGAAATAACGGGTGGCCTATGACCGAGAATCGATCAAGGAGGATGTATGCCTCGTACGGTGAATCCACAAGACTTCAACGAGAAACGCAAGGAAGTCCCAGATAACGAATACGCACGTACTATCCCGTGCAATCAGCTCAGCATATCGGCCCCGTTTCATTGGCTATCACTAGGGCTACACGATTTTGTTCGCATGCCACTGATCAGTGCCTTTTACGGTTTGTGTTTTATGGCAGCAGCGATTGGTATTGTTTTATTAGTTCAATGGCAAGGCACACACTTAGTCGTGATGCCTAGTTTGGTCGTTTATATGTTAATTGGTCCTTTCTTAGCTCTAGGACTCTATGACGCTAGTTGGGAAAGAGAAAAAGGCCATAACGCTAGCTTGATTCACTCCATGAAAGCCATTGGACGCAATTCTTCATCACAATGGGCGTTTGCTGTGATGCTCGCCGTGTGTATGATTTTCTGGATGCGTATTGCCGCGCTGCTTCATGCGCTTTACCCGTCCGTTCAAGGTGCTCCATTAACCGATTTCCTACCCTTCCTTATTATCGGCTCTCTGGTCGGCATGGTACTGGCAGCAATTGTGTTTAGTATTTCAGCCTTCTCCATTCCTCTGATGATGGAACGACGAGTTGATATGATGACAGCTGTGTTCACCAGCTTTAACGCGGTCAAGTCAAACATTCCTGCAATGATCGTATGGGCCGGCGTGATCTGTGGCGGTATACTAATTGGCTTTGCGACTTACGGAATCGGCATGTTATTTACGATGCCTATTCTTGGCTACGGTACTTGGCACGCCTATCATGAAACCATCAAGAAAAAGCACCATTAGCACCAACTTCTAATCCAGTATATGATTCGCTCCTTCAAAGTAAGGGGCGAATTTTTTCGAATAATTGATGGATAAAGAACTCAGCTATCGCACACAACAAATCGTCGCTCATTGTATCACCCAAGCCCAGAGTGCTTTTCAGCGTTCATTCTCTTTCCCTTCTATCAGCTACAAACTACGGGGGAAAGCCGCAGGCAAAGCCTACCTCCAGCTCAATGAAATTCGTCTCAATCCAACTTTATTTATCGAAAACCAGCAAGCCTTTTTCGATGAAGTGATTCCGCATGAAGTCGCTCACTTGGTGACCTATCAAGTCTATGGCAGGGTCAAACCTCACGGTAAAGAATGGCAATCGGTCATGGAAAGCGTGTTCGGCGTCCCTGCTCGTACTACACACAGTTTTGAAATAACTTCCGTACAAGGGAAAACCTTCGAGTACCGCTGCGGATGCCAGATCTATCCGCTAACCATCAGGCGTCATAATAAAGTTCTACGTCAGCAAAGCAGCTATCGCTGCCAGAAATGCCAACAACCCCTTACGTTTACTGGCAAACAACTCTCATAACTCAACGTACTATCAGTAAAAAACCCAACAAATGCATGTTAGACTGCGATAAGTCATACTTTTCTAATACTTATCGACATGAAACTTCGTGCATTTTTCATTTTCTTAACCTTACTTATTGCTTCATCTCAGGCACTCTCTGCCCCTCCATCTTCGTTTTCGAAAGCTAAGAAAGAAGCGCTGAAGATATACGCGGATCATCCCACCAGCTTTTATTGCGGATGTGATATCACTTGGCAGGGAAAGAAAGGTATTCCTGATTTAACCTCATGTGGCTACTCAGTAAGAAAGCAACAAAAGCGTGCCTCCAGAATTGAATGGGAGCACGTAGTACCCGCATGGCAGTTTGGCCACCAACGACAATGCTGGCAGTCTGGTGGTAGAAAGAACTGCACCAAAAACGATCGTACCTTTCGCTTGATGGAGGCAGATCTACATAACCTCACACCAGCTATCGGTGAAGTTAATGGTGACCGTTCTAATTACCATTTCAGCCAGTGGAATGGCGTGGATGGCGCCACCTATGGTCAATGTGAAGTGCAGGTTAACTTTAAACAACGCAGAGTCATGCCGCCAGATCGCGCTAAAGGATCGATTGCTCGTACTTACCTGTACATGAGTGAGGAATACGGATTTAAGCTGTCAAAACAGCAAACCCAACTCATGACCGCTTGGAACAAGCTTTACCCAGTAGACACATGGGAGTGTGAACGTGAACGCAGAATATTCAAGGTTCAGGGCAACCATAACCCTTTCGTTTTTCAAGCATGCCAAGCTTTGTAATAATCTAGATCTATGTATAGGCTGCCCCTTGTTTTTTAGCCATAAAGCATCCATGTTAGGGGTTCATTCTCAATTGTCTTCCCGGATACAAAGCTGATGCGAATTCCTCGAATTTATCACCCTGAACCTATCACCCAACTTGGCAGTTTAGCGCTTAGTGAAGACGCAGCCGGCCATGTAGGCAGAGTCTTACGGATGAAAGTTGGACAGGAGGTTCTGCTTTTTGATGGCTTTGGCGCTGAGTTTCCTGCCGTGATTGAAGAAGTCACCAAGAAGTCCGTCACGGTGAACATCACTGAACGTGTTGAACACAGCAGCGAGTCACCGCTGGATCTGCATTTAGGTCAGGTCATTTCTCGCGGGGAAAAGATGGAGTTCACCATTCAGAAATCCGTAGAGCTGGGCGTTAATACCATTACCCCACTGATTTCTGAGCGTTGTGGTGTCAAGCTGGATCAAAAACGTTTCGAGAAAAAGCTCGCCCAATGGCAGAAAGTTGCCATCAGCGCTTGCGAGCAAAGTGGACGCAATATCGTTCCGCAAATCCGCCCGATCATGCAGTTAGAAGACTGGTGCGCCGAAGACTATGACGGCCTCAAGCTCAATCTTCACCCCAGAGCAAAATACTCAATCAATACGCTGCCAGCGCCGGTCGAGAAAGTTCGCCTGTTGATTGGCCCCGAAGGTGGCTTATCCGCAGAAGAGATCGAGAAAACCCGAGAATATCAATTTGAAGAGACTCTGCTAGGCCCACGCGTATTACGCACAGAGACCGCAGCTCTTACCGCAATTACTGCCCTTCAAGTTCGCTTTGGCGACCTTGGTTAAACGGAGAAAAACCATGATCAAATTAGGTATCGTGATGGACCCTATCGAGTCCATCAACATCAAGAAAGACTCTAGCTTTGCCATGATGCTTGAAGCGCAGCGCCGCGGCTACGAAATCCACTACATGGAAATGCATGATCTGCACCTAGACCAAGGTGTTGCTGTTGCAGACACCAAAGTGGTGGAACTCAAAGAAGATCCAACGGGCTGGTTCCAGTTTAAGTCAGAGCAAACTATTGAGTTGTCAGAGCTTGATGCGGTATTGATGCGTAAAGATCCTCCGTTTGATACTGAATACATCTACGCAACCTACATTCTTGAGCGCGCAGAAGAGAAAGGCACGTTAATCGTCAACAAACCTCAGAGCCTGCGTGACTGTAACGAAAAGCTGTTCACAGCTTGGTTCCCAGAACTCACCCCAACCACGATCGTGACCCGCAAAGCAGAGAAGATTAAACAATTTCGCGAACAGCACGGAGATGTGATCTTAAAACCATTAGATGGCATGGGTGGTGCATCTATTTTCCGAGTCAAAGAGAACGATCCAAATGTTTCTGTGATTATCGAAACCCTGACTAACCACGGTCAAAACTATGCGATGGCACAAACATTCGTTCCTGATATCAGCAATGGCGACAAAAGAATTCTGGTTGTAGACGGTGAAGCAATGCCATACTGCCTAGCACGTATTCCGGCAAAAGGCGAAACGCGTGGCAACCTTGCAGCGGGTGGCACCGGTGAAGCCCGACCACTGAGCGAAACAGATAAACAGATCGCAGCGGCTGTAGCGCCTACACTTAAGGAAAAAGGTTTGATCTTTGTAGGCCTAGACGTCATTGGTGACAAGTTGACTGAGATTAATGTAACCAGCCCAACTTGTATTCGCGAAATTGAGGCTGCGTTTGATACCTCAATCACGGGTAAATTGATGGATGCCATTGAGCGCCGTCTCAATAAGCAGTAATTTACCCACAGGATCATTGGGCGATCATGTATTGCCCACTATACGCTGGAGTAACTATGAATTTAACCAACCACTTTTTAGTTGCTATGCCGGGGATGAAAGATCCCTACTTCCAACGCAGCGTTATCTATGTGTGTGAGCACAACGATGATGGCGCAATGGGTTTAATGATTAATGCTCCAATCGACATTACAGTAGGGAAAATGCTCAAACAGGTCGACGTTGAAGCGGCTCAACCGCAACTGAAAGTCGGCAGTCTTGAGAAACCAGTTCTCAATGGCGGTCCGGTGTCAGGAGATCGCGGTTTTATTCTTCACCAACCAAAAGATCATTATGAGTCCAGCATTCAGATGACTGACTGTATCTCTGTTACAACTTCTAAGGATATTCTCGCGGTACTCGGTACAGAGGCCGAACCACCAGAGTACATTGTTGCATTAGGTTACTCAGGTTGGGAAGCTGGCCAGTTGGAGAGCGAGCTTTCGGAAAACTCGTGGTTAACGATTGAAGCTGACCCTGATGTCATGTTTAACACACCAATCAATGAACGTTGGCAGAAAGCCGTGCAGATGCTTGGCATCGACGCGTCTCAACTGTCCAGTGATATTGGTCACGCATAACCTCACTACTAAAATTTATGTCTAGAACAATTATGGCTTTTGACTTTGGCACTAAAAGTATTGGCAGTGCCATTGGTCAGGAGATTACAGGCACGGCATCACCGCTGAAAGCCTTTAAAGCCAACGATGGCATTCCCAACTGGGACGATATTGAAAAGCAGATCAAAGAATGGCAACCCAACCTGCTGGTTGTCGGCTTGCCAACGGACCTTCACGGCAAAGCTCTGGAAACGATTACTCCTAGAGCGAAAAAGTTTGCTAATCGTCTTCACGGCCGTTTTGGCCTTCCTGTCGAGCTGCACGATGAGCGCTTATCCACTACAGAAGCTCGCTCAGATCTTTTCAGTATGGGCGGCTACAAGGCGCTCAGCAAAGGGAATGTAGACTGCCAGTCAGCGGTCGTTATCCTTGAAAGCTGGTTTGAAGCTCAATACGGCTAAGCGAGAAAACAGAAAGGGTTGGCACATTGCGCCAGCCCTTTACATTTCAGCACTATAAATAGAGCACGATAGAAAATATTCACACACCCCAAACGGCGAAGAGCAATCTCTAATCCATATCAATCTTCACATCTGCCAGCGCACCACCACCGAAGCTTTCACCTCGTTGAGTCTTGAGCATAATACGCAGGTCATTGGCTGAATCCGCACTGTGCAGCGCATCTTCTTCAGTAATTTTGTCATTCACCACCAGTTGGTAAAGCGCCTGATCAAACGTCTGCATACCCATTTCCTGAGATTTCGCCATGGTTGATTTGAGTTCATGCAGATCACCGCGTTGAATGAGATCCGATACTCGTGGACTGTTGAGTAAGATTTCAAACACGCCATGACGACCTTGGCCGTTTTTATCTCGAATCAACTGCTGGCCGATAACACCTTTAAGATTCATGGAGAGATCAAACAAGAACTGCTCTTTTTGCTCTTTCGGTACAAGGTGCAGGATCCTTTCCAAAGCTTGGTTAGCATTATTGGCGTGCAAAGTCGCCATACACAAATGGCCCGTTTCGGCGAAGGTCATCGCGTACTCCATGGTCTCTCGCGATCGGATCTCACCGATCAGGATCATATCAGGAGCCTGACGCAAAGAGTTCTTCAGTGCGACTTCATAACTTTCTGTGTCTAAGCCGACCTCACGTTGCGTGACGATGCATTTCTGATGCTCATGAACAAACTCAATCGGATCTTCCACCGTCAGAATATGGCCGCTGCGCTCAGTATTTCGATAACCCGTCATCGCTGCCATTGTTGTGGATTTACCAGAACCTGTGGCACCCACCACTAACACCAAACCGCGCTTGGCGATGGAAAGATCTTTCAGAGTTTCGGGCAGTTTTAAGTCATCAAATGTGGGTATAGTGGTTTCAATTCTACGAATAACCGCACCGGGTAATTCTCGCTGGTAGAAAGCGGACACACGAAAGCGACCAAAATCTCGCACAACAGCAAAGTTCGCTTCTCGACTGTGGCTATACTCACTCTGGCGCTCTTCATCCATGGTGCTGTGGAGTAGCGTCAACACTTCGGCTTCCGATAAGCTCTCTCCATGCGGCTTCAACTCACCATCAACACGATAAAGTATCGGCGCACCAACAGTGATGTATAAGTCTGACGCTTTCTCAGTCAGCATGCCTTGCAGATAAGCATTGATATCCATCATGACCTCTCTCAGAACAGACCTTGCTCAACTTCAATTTTTTTCGACACTTCTTCTGCATCAACCAGACCTTGAGCAATCAACTGTTTCGAGTGCTGCTCCATGGTCTGCATACCATGTGCTGCACCTGTCTGGATCACAGACTGCATTTGCGCCACTTTATCTTCGCGGATCAAGTTACGAATCGCAGGCGTTGCCATCATGATTTCATGACAAGCCGTTCTCCCGCCGCCAATGCGTTTGAGCAATTTCTGAGCGATCACCGCACGCAGAGACTCAGAAAGCATGGAACGCACCATGCCTTTATCGCTGCCCGGAAAAACATCAATAATACGGTCGATAGTTTTCGCCGCCGAACTGGTGTGCAAAGTACCAAACACCAAGTGGCCGGTTTCAGCAGCGGTCAGCGCTAGACTGATCGTTTCCTGATCACGTAACTCGCCTACTAGAATAACATCAGGGTCTTCACGTAGAGCACTGCGCAGCGCGTTATTAAAACTATGGGTACTACTATGAACTTCGCGCTGGTTGATCAGACATTTGTTATTGGTATGCACAAACTCAATCGGATCTTCAATCGTAAGGATATGCTTGTTATGGTGGCGATTAATATGATCCACCATTGCTGCCAATGTCGTCGATTTACCAGAGCCCGTTGGCCCTGTGACCAAAATCAGGCCTTTTTCCATGTTAGCAATACTTTCAAAGATGGCCGGTGCATCCAACTGCTCTAAAGTCGGGATATCGGTTGGAATGGTACGGAAAACCGCCGCACAACCTCGTGACTGATTAAAAGCATTAACCCTGAAACGGCCAACGTCTGGCAGCTCAAAGGAGAAGTCGACTTCGAGACGCTCTTCAAATTCACTACGCTGGGCATCATTCATAATGTCGAACACCAAACGATGCACTTCAGAATGGTTGAATGCTGGTACGCCAAGCTTTCTTACTTCACCATCAATGCGTACCATGGGAGATACACCAGCAGAAAGATGTAGATCTGAAGCATTATGCTTTACACTAAAATCTAGTAATTCAGCGATATCCATTTAAAATCCTTAATAAAGTTAGCTATGAGTAGTATTCAACAAAACATTGAACAGATCACCTCACAGATTGAAGCGGCACAACAAAAGTGTGGACGCCCTCTAGGCTCAGTGCAACTTCTGGCAGTGAGTAAAACCAAGCCTTCTGAAGCCATTTTAGAAGCGGCTCGCGTCGGTCAGGTCGCTTTTGGCGAGAATTACGTACAGGAAGGTATTGATAAGATTGCCTATTTCTCAGAAAACCACCCTGAATTAGCCCTAGAATGGCACTTTATCGGCCCAATCCAGTCCAACAAAACACGCCCTGTAGCTGAGAATTTTGCTTGGGTACATACCGTGGATCGAACCAAGATCGCACAGCGACTTAACGATCAAAGGCCGGAAGGAATGGCGCCGCTGCAAGTTCTTATTCAAGTTAATACCAGCAGTGAAAGCTCTAAATCTGGCGCCAGCGATGACGAAATCTTTACTTTGGCAGAGTTGATTTCTTCCCTGCCAAACCTCACCTTAAGAGGATTGATGTCAATACCAGCGAATGTTTCCGATTACCAGTCTCAGCTTGCCGCTTTTCATCATCTAGCTGAACTAAAAAACCGATTGGCGCAACGCTATCCGCATCTCAACCTCGATACGCTTTCTATGGGTATGAGTGGTGACATGGAAGCAGCGATTGAAGCAGGAAGTACCTTGGTCCGTATCGGTACCGCTATTTTTGGCGCGCGTGACTACAGCAATAAAGCTTAATTAGTAAGACAGGAAGAACAGACTCAATGGAACATAAGAACATTGCCTTTATCGGCGCAGGTAATATGGTCAAGGCTATCGTCTCTGGATTGGTATCTGGGGGATATCCCGCTGAAATGATCACAGCGACAGCCCCATCTGAAACTCGACGACTACCGCTGGAGAAGGATTTCGCCATTAAGACCACCAGCGACAACCTAGCCGCTGCCAGCGAGGCGGATGTCATCGTTCTTTCTGTAAAGCCACAAATGATGGCAGAAGTATGTAAACCGCTTCAATCGATCGACTGGTCAGGTAAATTGGTTATCTCGATTGCTGCAGGCATCAGCAGCCAGCGTCTGTGCGAGATGCTCAATCACCAACTCAACATTGTCCGTGTAATGCCAAATACGCCAAGTCAGCTTGGCTTAGGAATGAGTGGCCTATACGCCCCTTCTAATGTTTCTGAGCAAGATAAAGCGTTTGCCGCTGAGCTAATGGAGTCATGTGGCAAGGTCTGCTGGGTGGAGCAAGAGTCCGGCATTAATAACATCATCGCGGCAGCAGGTAGTGCTCCAGCTTACTTCTTCCGCTTTATGGAAGCGATGCAAAATGAAGCCATTGCTCAAGGTTTTGATAAAGAGACAGCGCGCCTATTAGTTCAGCAATCCGCACTGGGCGCGGCAAGTATGGTCGTCGGCAACCCTGAAGTTGAGTTGTCTACACTGCGCGAAAATGTGACCTCAAAAGGCGGCACGACGGCAGAAGCGCTACGCACATTCAACGAACACCAACTTTCAGATATAGTAGCGAAAGCGATGCAAGCTGCCGTAGCACGTGCTGAAGAGATGGAAAAACTGTTTTAATTAGATTGAGCTATAGCTCTACGAAATAAGGGTAACCTATGAATTCAATAAGTTTTCTGATTTCCACCCTGTTTGATCTCTACATCATGGTGGTGATCTTACGTATTTGGTTGCAAGCTGCACGTGCAGACTTCTACAACCCATTCTCACAATTTATCGTCAAAGCCACTCAACCCGTAATTGCACCGCTGCGCAGGATTGTACCTTCAGTTGGTGGTATCGATCTGGCCACTGTACTCTTTGCCTATGTGCTGTGCGTACTGAAATTTGTCGCTCTGATCCTGCTTGCCTCCAGTGGCGCTGTTTCCTTCAGTGCAGAGTTTTTCTACCTTGGCCTGCTATCCCTCATCAAAGCCGCTGGTGGCTTACTATTTTGGGTGCTACTTATCCGAGCTATTCTGAGCTGGGTAAGCCAAGGACGAAGCCCTATCGAGTACGTATTTCACCAACTAACTGAGCCTATGCTGGCGCCGATTCGTCGTGTGATTCCAGCCATGGGTGGCTTCGACTTAAGTGTGCTGGTTTTGTTTATTGCTCTGCAGTTTGCCAACTTCCTAATGGGTGATCTCATTGGTCCCGTTTGGTTCCAGCTATAATGGCAAAAGCCGCTTGGTTAGAAGGTGATGATCTCCTACTCAGGCTCTACATTCAGCCCAAAGCAAGCAGAGATAAGCTGATTGGGCTGCATGGCGATGAAATAAAAATCGCCATCACAGCCCCGCCTGTAGACGGAAAAGCCAACGCTCACCTGAGCAAATATCTGTCCAAACAGTTCAAAGTAGCAAAAGGGCTAGTCACCATAGAGAAAGGGGAACTCGGGCGACATAAACAAGTCCGAATCCAGTCCCCAACTCATATCCCCGAAACAATAAAGGCCATCCTGTGATGGTCTTTTTATTTATAAAAACATTGAAAATGTATAACCAAATAAGACCACGGGCACACAAATACACAGAAGCACTTGGTCATTTTTATGTAATGACACTTACTGAAAATAAGTAACGTTTCTAATTATAGAATTGCTTAGAACGAATACTGGTAACTCCATAGTTATTAAGTTATTGAACATTAGTATTCGGATGTTTTTTGATCATCACTCAATTTTCAAAAAATTATGCTAATTAACAACTGAATACCTCAGAAATACTATGAGGCACTGGTAGGATTCAAATTACTGTTGATAACCTTTTGTTCTTTTTTAAATGCATAAACCTGAATATCCATTCCCACCCCCAACGTCCGCCTACTGGAAAAGTCACAGTACCTCAGTGAGCTATGATGAGGCTGTTTCTCTATACGAGTCTCAACAAGGCGTTGCCAAGACGATGCAGCGTAACCCAATAAAGTCACCAGCGAGCCAAGCTTTAGAAGCCAAGAGAATAAACCGTATTGCTGAATCATCTAGTGCTGCACCTGCAACACCTTCACCCCAACAGACTGCTTTTGCAGAAACACAATCAAACATGGCGTGGCCGCCATATAATCCTTTAGCCCCTGAAGGAGAAAAGGACATTACTGACAAGCTAAAAGAAACACTTGAGCGTAACCACACTCAGGTGCAAATTATGACTGTTTGGGATGCCATGGTTTATACGGTGAACAACTGGACAGCCATGACAGAGGATGGGAAAACTTTTGGTGCTGATGTTTTAGAAACTATCAATAAAATCAAAGGCTATTTGGATAACGGAACAGAAGTACTTCATGCAGTTTTCCTTTCTAGAGCATTGGGAAGCCTTGGAATAGTCGCCAAAGAAACTAAGACAAAAAATGGTAAAGCTGCCATCGTCATATCAAGTGTATGGAATGACAGTAAAATGCACTATGCAACAGTCAATGGCATCAATATCAAGAAAAATCACCCTTACACAATGGATAATCCGAAAATCCAACAATTGGGGTTCGCTAGAAACACTAAAATTCGCGGTGCTATTAAAGCTGGAGCGTTAACAATTATAATCAGCGCAGCGTTGGCGACAGAGCAACTTGTTAACAATGACGAATACCACATGGTAGATTGGTATGGTTCAGTAGGAACAGAACTCCTTAAACTCGGTGTAACAAGTGCACTTGCTTTATTTGTGATTTCTTCAAGCATGCCAATTTTACTGACAGCCCTTATTGCTATTACTATTGCTATGATTGTTGACTCTATATTTGATAGGTTCGAGGTCGAAAATAAGATTACAGAGGAATTAAGAAGTGCCACAGAGATATAGATATTTCTGCATGATTATCGGCTTTTTCGTTACATGCTTTTTTGCTTATACCAGTTATATCTTTGTCATTAGAGATACTATATGGGGTGCTCAAGACGGCGTACCTGAGATAAAAGTGAGTTACAGTGATGGTGTTATGATAATGGCTACCTTTTTTCTATTCACTTACATTATTCCTTTTTTGGTTCTAAATAGGCATCGGGTTAAGGAGCCTTTAGAGCTATGGGAAATTTATCGCGTAAGGACCGTCAACATAGTAGCTACAATAGCATTCAGCATTATCCTTCTCACGGGCTTCTTATATAAGAAATTTGAAGTTAGTTATCTGATTGAAAAAGGGTATGAATATAGTCACACTAAAGAAAATCATCGTTCTTTTGGCTTCGATACTGACATATATGTATTAGCTGAAAAGCATTAACACCTGATATTACAAAGCCCGCTATCGAAGTGCAATGTAGATCAGATAAGGATCGGTTGACCGATCCTTATGATGAGAGACAATCGGAAATCTGTTTATAGGTTTCCGATTTTTTATGTCTATTCAACACTTCTTTGCCGACTTCCTTGAAGAAAACCCTGTTGATGTTGCCCAACTCACCACCTTTTCTGAACACATTCCCGATGCGTGGGTAGCTAAAGCAGCCTCACTGTCCGATAAAGCGACTATCCGTCGACGCCGATTACCGAGCGATATGGTGTTGTGGCTGATTGTGGGTATGGCTTTTTTCCGCAATGAACCCATTGCCGAAGTCGCTCGAAGAATGAATGTCTGTGCTGACGGTTTGGCTGATGAAGAGCTATTGGCAAAGAGCGCCTTAACCCAAGCAAGACAACGCTTAGGCAAAGCAGCACCCGAATGGCTGTTTAAGCAATGTGGGAAAACGTGGGGGCTTGAGCGATACCCTGATGATGCATGGCAAGGCTTACAAGTTTTTGCTGTCGATGGCGCTCTTTTTAGAACGGCTGACACACCAGAATTGAGGGAACATTTTGGCTCTGGAAATACGTCTAGCAACAGACAAACACCTCATCCAGTATTGAGAGTTGTGACTATGATGAATGTTCGCTCTCATGTCATCGTTGATGCGGCGATAAGCCCGTATCGCCGAGGTGAAATTCCTCTAGCGATGCCTTTCATCAACGCTCTACCAGACAACTCAGTGACGTTACTGGATAAAGGTTTTTATGGTGCAGATTTACTCCTTTCTCTGAAAAACAGTGGAATAAATAGACACTGGCTTCTCCCTGCAAAGAAAGGAGTCAAATATACTCTACTGGATGATAAAGAAAGCAGTGACATGCTTGTGGAGATGAAGGTCTCACCGCAAGCTCGTAAAAAGAATCCTCGTCTTCCAGAAAAATGGACAGTCAGAGCCGTCAGTTATGAGGTTCAAGGTAAATCCAAAACGGTGTTTACCTCGCTTCCTAGAGAGCTGTATGACGCTCAATCTGTGGCAGAGCTTTATCATGAAAGATGGGAAATCGAATTAGGTTATCGTGACATCAAGAGCTCAATGCAACACAACGCTTTAGTGTTGAGAAGCAAAACAGTCGAACTCGTCTATCAAGAGCTGTGGGGGTTATTACTTGGTTATAACTTGGTGAGACGAGAGGCTAGTCAAGCTGCCGTTGAACACGGACGCTTACCTAATGAAATCAGCTTTAAGTACGCTTGCCAATTTATAGCCAGCCAGCTCAAAATGATGAGTAAAGCGGTGTCTTTAGGTAACACGCCGAAACGCTTAAAGAGCCTTCGAGGAGATTTATCTATCCTCTTTATAGACAAACGCCCTAAGCCAAATCGGCCTAGGGCGGTAAAAATATCAAAGACCCGATACCCTGTTAATCGCTACGCGGCTCCTCTTAAGTGAACTACGTTGCGCTATCGAAGTGGGCTTTGTCTTAAAACTCTTTAGCTTCAAGTCAAACGAAAATTTGTGGGGCTATTTTCGAGCAATTCACCGTAGATGAAAAATAACAGAGGAATTAAAGGTTGCCACAGCAGTATAGATATTTGTGCATGATTCTAGGTCTTTTTGTGGCATTCTTTTTTGCCTATGCCTCGTATAACTACGTTTATATGGACTTCATAAACGGGATCCGCGAACAAGTCGACGAAATAAGAGTCAGCTATGGGGATGGCGTGTTAATAGGAGTCACATTTTTCTTGTTCACATACATAGTGCCATTTTTGTACTTAAATCGGCATCGTAAGCGCCAACCATTAGAACTATGGGAAATGTATAGTGCCAAATCTATGAGTATTGCAACTATGGGAGCTTTAGGGCTCACCTTACTCATAGGGTTTGTATATAAAAAAATAGAGGTTAAACATCTAAGTTCATCAGGTTATGAGTACAGCCATACTAAAGAGAATCATCGTGCTTTGGGCTTCGATACTGATATCTATGTGCTAACAGAATAGATAAAGATGGGGAAATAACATTGCCACAGAAGTATAGATACATATCTATGATACTTGGTTTTTTGGTTACGTGTTTTTTTGCATACACAATATATCGCTTTATAATTATGGAGCTCGTGTTAAGCATGCATGGACAAGTAAACGAAGTAAAAATTAGTTATAGTGATGGGGTTGTCATCGTAGTAACACTATTCTTGTTCGCATATACAATTCCTTTTTTGGTCCTTAATCGAAAACGAATGAGAACGCCACTTGAACTGTGGGAAATATATTCTCCAAAAACACTAAGTGTCATTAGCATTATCGCACTTTGTCTTATGATGTTAGTTGGTTTTGTTTTTAAAAAGTTCGAGATAAACTTTTTAGAGTCAGCAGGTTATGAGTACAGTCATACCAAAGAAAATCATCGTTCTTTTGGCTTCGATAGCGACATATATATATTAGTCGAAAAGCATTAACACCAGATACTACAAAGTTTAAAACACTTTTGTTTCCAAGCGGATGATACGCTCATTGCGTCGCCAGAATATGGCGACAATCAGCAGCATCGACGGTGAAAGCCCCATTGAGTTGAGGTATTGCAGCCGCTCGACCATATCTAGATGAACTCATTACGGAAGGTTTCCCATAACCCCATCGCTACTGGAATGGCCGTGCCGATGATGCCGCCGTATTGCACATCTTCTGCCGTGATACTCGCGGTAATCAGTTCAGGGAGTCGCTAAGGCCACACCTGCCCCAGCAGGGCGTTCCCTTTTTGCGTGGACGGTTGGTCTAAGTCGCTATTCATCACCTAAAAACCTTCACAGCATGAAGATCCAAACGTATGATCAGGTGTAAAACAACCAGCACGAAGCAAGATGATTCGCGCTGCTTTTCCTCTGTAGTCAATCCTTAAGGAAGCACAATGAAAAAATGGATCACATTAGCGCTAGCGAGTGTTCTAGCTCTTCCAGCTTGGGCGGATCAGTTTAAAACTATTAAAGATGTCGAAGTTCACTACTCCGCGTTTAACTCGACTTTCTTAACTCCTCAAGTTGCTCGTAGTTACAAACTAAAACGAAACGGCTACTCAGCGATCATTAATATCAGTGTGTTAGACAATTATCAGGCTGGTAAACCGGCCATAACCGCGAAAGTTAGTGGCAGCGCGAAAAACTTAATCGGCCAAACTAAGACACTTGAGTTCCGCGAAATTAAAGAAGGCTCTGCGATTTATTACCTCGCTGAATTCCCTATTTCGGAAGAGGAAAATCTGACATTCGACATTGACGTTAATGCTGGTAATAAAGGCACGGGCAGATTAAAGTTCACCCAGAAATTTTACGTGGAAGAGTAACGGCTAAATAGCCTTACCAATATAGGCACAAACAAGATTATGAATGCACAAAAAATTGTTCTAGCGACAGGTAATCAGGGCAAGGTTCGTGAGATGGCCGATCTGCTGGCGGATTTCGGTTTCGATGTCGTGGCACAAAGCGAATTTAATGTCTCAGAGGTTGCTGAAACTGGCACAACATTTATTGAAAACGCCATCATCAAGGCGCGTCACGCAGCGAAAGAAACTGGATTAGCTGCAATTGCCGACGATTCAGGCCTTGAAGTCGACTTCCTAAAAGGAGCTCCGGGCATCTACTCTGCACGTTATGCCGGAGAAGGCGCAAGTGACCAGCAAAATCTGGAAAAGCTGCTCGATGCAATGCAGGGCGTGCCGCAGGAGCAACGTACCGCACGCTTCCATTGTGTGTTAGTGCTGATGCGTCACGAATTAGATCCAACGCCGATCGTCTGCCACGGTAAGTGGGAAGGCCGTATTCTGACTGAAGCTCAGGGCGACAATGGTTTTGGTTACGATCCGGTTTTCTTCGTTCCAGAAGATAACTGCGCATCGGCTGAGCTTGAACCAACACGTAAAAAGCAACTTTCTCACCGTGGTAAAGCGCTTAAGCAGTTGTTTGCGACACTTTCTGAGCAGCAATAAATGAGTCAATTGATTCCACCAGCGCTGAGTCTTTATGTCCACATTCCTTGGTGTGTACAAAAATGTCCGTATTGCGACTTTAACTCGCACGCGTTAAAAGCCGACATCCCAGAGCAGGAGTACATCGCTGCTCTGCTGGAGGACCTTGATACTGATATCGAGCGTTATCAGCTTAAAACCAACCCACGGACACTCCACTCCATATTTATCGGTGGAGGGACGCCAAGTCTCATCTCAGCACAAGGAATCGCTGATTTACTTGCTGGCATAGAAAAAAGAATCGCGTTTAAAGACGAGATTGAAATCACCATGGAAGCCAACCCGGGCACGATTGAAGCGGAGCGCTTCGCTGGGTATCGCAAAGCGGGTGTGACGAGAATTTCGATTGGTGTGCAGAGCTTCGAACAGCAGAAGCTCGAACGTCTAGGGCGCATCCATGGTCAGGATGAAGCCGTCAATGCCGCGAAACTGGCTCACAAGATTGGCTTAAACAGCTTTAACCTTGATTTAATGCACGGTCTGCCAGACCAAACCGTAGAGCAAGCACTCGCGGATCTGGAGAAGGCGATTGAGCTTAACCCGCCACATCTTTCTTGGTATCAGCTCACTATTGAGCCCAATACCATGTTCCACTACAAGCCGCCTGTTCTGCCCGACGATGATGACTTGTGGGACATTTTTGAGCTCGGCCACCAAAAGCTGGCTGAAGCGGGTTACGTTCAGTACGAAATCTCCGGCTACAGTAAACCAGAGTATCAATGCCAGCATAATCTCAACTATTGGCGCTTTGGTGACTATCTCGGTATTGGCTGTGGCTCGCATGGCAAACTCAGTTTCGCTGATGGACGTATCATCCGTACGACTAAGGTCAAGCACCCGAGAGGCTATCTGGCTGCATATCAGAATATGGTGAAGCCCTACCTAGACAGTGAAGCCGATGTCGCTAGCGAAGATCGCCCTTTCGAATTCTTTATGAACCGGTTCCGTTTGATGGAAGCCTGCCCAAAGCAAGACTTCTTGGATACAACTGGCTTGGGTTTTGAATCGATTCAGGAAACCATCGACTGGGCGAAAGAGATGCAATACCTCAGCGAGTCTGATACGCATTGGCAAATCACTGAAAAAGGAAAGCTGTTCCTTAACGATTTGCTCGAAGCGTTTATGGCGGAAGAGGAATAAAAGGCTGGAACAAATTTTAAAGGGTTGACGATATGGTCAACCCTTTTGTTTTTCATCGTTCCAAACTTGTCTCCGCTGTCTCGGAGCAAAATTTAGAATATCGAGCGGCCAATTCGCTCAGCGAGTAACTCTAGTGCTCTGGTCCCCGCGAGAGAGTTACCTGAAGGGTCCAGCTCTGGAGACCAAACCGCAATCGTCATCTCCCCCGGTACGATAGCGATAATCCCGCCACCAACACCTGACTTACCTGGCATACCGACTCGGTAGGCGAATTCACCAGCGCCATCATACAAGCCACATGTTGCCAGCAAAGCGTTAAGCTGCTTGGTTTGGGTAGGCGTCACCACAGGCTTGCCTGTTTGCACTGAAGTGCCTTTATTAGCCAGATAGCTGAATGTTTTCGCTAAATCGACACAGCTCATCTTCAAGGCACACGCATGGAAGTAGTTATTCAGTACTGGGATTACATCATTGTCAAAGTTGCCAAAAGAGCGCATCAGATACGCAATCGCCGCATTGCGGTCGCTGTGCATCATCTCTGATGCTGCAACTATCTTGTCGTAACAGATATGAGTATCGCCCGACAGTTGACGGACAAACTCCAGCAAGCGTTGTCTCGGCGCAGACAGGCGGCTTTGCAGCAAATCGGCAACCACTATTGCCCCAGCATTAATGAAAGGGTTACGTGGAATCCCCTGCTCCATTTCTAGCTGAATCAGAGAGTTAAACGCCTGACCAGAAGGCTCCTTGCCAACCCGAGCCCAAATCTCATCAGGGGTATATAATCCCATTGCTAACGTTAAACTTAACGCTTTAGAAATGGACTGAATGGAAAAAGGTTCATCGGCGTCACCAGCTTTGATCACTTCTCCCTTATTGGTGAAGACAGCAATTGCCAGTTTATTAGCCGGAACTTTGGCCAGCGCAGGAATATAATCGGCTACTTTTCCCTGACCGATAAGCGGCCTGACCTCTTGCAGGATGTCGGCTAAAATTTCTTTTGTCGGTTTCATTACTTACCTATATTTCAAAGGCTTATTATTTTTCTTGTAGGGTCAAAAAAGCCAACATCAAAATGTTGGCTTTCTCATTCGCTTTTATTTGCGGGTGACTTAGCTAACACGCTTAAACTTAATGTCCCACACTCCGTGACCTAAACGGTGACCACGTGCTTCAAACTTGGTCAGAGGGCGATCTTCCGGACGTGGAACAAAGTCACCATCCTCGGCGATGTTCTCATATCCAGGCGCTTGATTCATCACTTCAATCATATGTTCTGCGTAATTTTCCCAGTCTGTCGCCATATGGAAGATACCTTCACCAACCATCAGCTTCTGACGAACCATTTCAGCAAAATCGAGCTGCACAATACGGCGCTTGTGGTGGCGCTTCTTGTGCCATGGATCAGGGAAGAATAATTGCAGTGTTGCTAGGCTGCTGTCTGGGATCATGTTGGCAAACACTTCCACTGCATCGTGACACATCACTCGCAGGTTGGTCAGGCCAGCTTCACGTGCATCAGCAAGACACGCACCCACACCAGGGCTGTGCACTTCGATACCAAGGAAGTTCTTCTCAGGCGCATTTTTCGCCATTTCAACCAGTGATGCCCCCATACCGAAACCAATTTCCAGTACCACAGGGTTGTCGTTACCAAACACTTCTTTCCAATCAAGAAGCTTTTCTTGGTAATCAATCCCCATTGTCGGCCAGCATTCATTCATTGCGCTTTCCTGACCTTTGGTCAAACGGCCTTCACGACGCACAAAGCTGCGCACTTTGCGTATCAGTTTACCGTCTTCATTGTATTCGTTAGTGGTCACTTCACTCATGATTCTGCCTGTCTAAAAATTGCTCTCGACTTAAAGGGATTGTGATTATCCAAAGAATCGACACTGGTGCAAGTATTTTAGGTCATTTCACGCAGAATAAACCCTTACTCTTTATCAGTTGTACTTTAGCCTGTATCTGTGGTGCAATTTTAGCTAACCCAATAAATATAAAATTACCGAGCAAGTCGTGACTCCTTTTGCTAACGCCATCCTAGAATGGTACGAAGACTACGGAAGAAAAAACCTTCCGTGGCAACAAGATAAAACCGCGTATAGCGTCTGGCTGTCTGAAATCATGCTTCAGCAGACTCAGGTCACTACCGTGATTCCTTATTACCAGCGTTTTCTCGAGCGCTTTCCGACCGTTGTTGACCTCGCCAATGCAGAGCAAGATGAAGTGCTTCACCTATGGACAGGGCTCGGCTATTACGCACGAGCGCGTAATTTACATAAAGCTGCCAAGATTGTGGCAGAGCAATATCAGGGCGAATTCCCTCTCGATATCGAGCAGATGAACGCCCTACCGGGTATAGGCCGCTCTACCGCGGCGGCTGTATTGTCATCTGTCTATAAACAGCCACACGCCATTTTAGACGGCAATGTGAAACGTACACTGGCGCGCAGCTTTGCTGTTGACGGCTGGCCGGGGCAAAAGAAAGTCGAAAATCAGCTTTGGCAGTATGCTGAAGAACACACCCCCGGTACTGATGTCGATAAGTACAATCAGGCAATGATGGATATGGGGGCCATGGTGTGCACTCGCAGTAAGCCCAAATGTACACTGTGTCCGGTATCTTCATTTTGCGCTGCATACAAACAAGGTAACCCTCTCGACTACCCGGGCAAAAAGCCGAAAAAAGAAAAGCCAGTCAAAGAAACCTGGTTCATTATGCTGCATCACCAAGGGCATGTATGGCTGGAACAGCGCCCACAATCTGGGATCTGGGGCGGGCTATTCTGCTTTCCAGAACACTCTGAAGCCCAACTCGATCATCAACTGACAATACGTGGTGTCCTTGATAAGGACATTCAACGTCGCGATCAGTTGATTGCTTTTCGCCACACCTTTAGTCATTACCATCTCGATATCACACCAATTTTGGTAGACCTATCAAAGCAACCTGATGTGGTGATGGAAGCAAACAAAGGTCTTTGGTATAACTTATCGCAACCTGAAGAGATAGGTTTGGCCGCTCCGGTAAAACAGCTACTGGAAAGCCTGCCTTTCGAACTTCAATATTGATTAACTCTAAGGAGTCGTTATGAGCCGCACTGTATTTTGTGCTCGACTACAAAAAGACGCAGAAGGTCTGGACTTTCAACTGTACCCAGGTGAACTCGGTAAGCGTATTTTTGACAACATTTCTAAACAAGCTTGGGCAGAGTGGCAACACAAGCAAACCATGCTGATCAACGAGAAAAAGCTCAACATGATGGATCCTGAGCACCGTAAATTGATTGAAACAGAGATGGTCAACTTCCTGTTTGAAGGTAAAGATGTCCATATCGAAGGCTACACGCCACCCAGCGAATAAGGTTTTCCCTTTAGGTTAAGGATAGAGAGAATGACATCAACGCGTTGCTTTGATGTCATTTTTTTAGGATAAATATGAAGAAGTTAGCTTACTTTTTTCTGGCAATGATACTCACTGGTTGTAGCCGTGAGTTTATTGAAAACATCTATGATGTAAACTATGAACCCACCAATCGTTTTGCCAAGAACCTAGCCGAGCTACCCGGCCAATTTCAAAAGGATACAGAAGCCCTTGACGCCTTAATCAGCAGCTTCTCCGGTAACATTGCAAAACGCTGGGGGCGCGGAGAAATTAAGTTTGCTGGTAAAAGTAACTATGTAAAGTACATCGACAATTACCTTAGTCGTTCGGAAGTCAATTTCGACAAAGGCACCATTATTATCGAAACCGTTTCGCCTACTGACCCAAAAGGCCACCTTAAAAATGCGATTGTTACCACTCTACTAACCCCAGATGATCCTGCAAACGTCGATTTATTCTCTTCCAAAGATATCAAGCTAGAAGGTCAGCCGTTCCTATACCGTCAGGTCGTCGATCAAGATAACAAACCTATTCAATGGTCATGGCGAGCGAACCGTTTTGCCGATTACCTGATCGCCAACAAGCTCAAAGTCAAAGGTGTCGACTTCAAAAAAGCCTATTACGTTGAAATTCCTATGGTTGAGGAACAATTTGAGATTCGCAGCTATAAGTATGCGGATATTGTCCAACGTGCTTCACGCCGTTACGGTATACCCGAAGATCTGATTTATGCGATTATCAAAACAGAAAGTAGCTTTAACCCGTATGCTGTAAGCTGGGCCAACGCCTACGGTCTGATGCAGGTGGTGCCTAAAACCGCAGGGCGCGATGTATTTAAGTTGGTGAAAAAGAAATCCGGACAGCCGTCTCCAGAATACTTATTCAACCCAGAAAATAATATCGATACCGGTACTGCGTATTTCTACATTCTCAAAAGCCGTTACCTAAAAGATGTCCGTCATCCTACTTCTCTAGAGTACAGCATGATCTCCGCTTACAACGGTGGCACTGGCGGAGTACTCAATACCTTTAATCGTAGTGACAGAAAACGAGCAATGCGCGACCTCAATTCACTACAACCAAATCAGGTTTACTGGGCACTGACCAAAAAGCACCCCAATGCAGAAGCTCGTCGTTACTTAGAAAAAGTCACAAAATTCAAAAAGGATTTTAACGCTGGTAAATCATAAGCACTAAAAACGCCTAAATTATCGGCACTCAACCACTTTTTTGAATTTTTTTCTAAAAACAAGTTGACGGCAAGACGGAAAATCCGTTTAATAGCGCTCCGTTGCCCGGATAGCTCAGTCGGTAGAGCAGAGGATTGAAAATCCTCGTGTCGGTGGTTCGATTCCGCCTCCGGGCACCACAATTTTGTTATTGTTGGTGCTTAGCACGAACAGTTAGTAAAAGAATACAGTGTGCCGACTTAGCTCAGTAGGTAGAGCAACTGACTTGTAATCAGTAGGTCACCAGTTCGATTCCGGTAGTCGGCACCATTCTTTTGCCTCGATAGCTCAGTCGGTAGAGCAGAGGATTGAAAATCCTCGTGTCGGTGGTTCGATTCCGCCTCGAGGCACCATTATTTGGTGTTTATCTGAAGAGATGACACAAATAATTCCCCCTTAGTTCAGTTGGTAGAACGGCGGACTGTTAATCCGTATGTCGCAGGTTCGAGTCCCGCAGGGGGAGCCATATTAGAAAAGCCTCATCACATGATGGGGCTTTTTCATATCTAATGCTCCTGCTTTGTTCCAAAGCAATACCTCAGACCTAGCCGCCCGCGTTGAGTCCCAACATAGGGCCATATTAGAAATAGCTCAGGTCACTTTTCCTTTAGGCGCAGATTCTGGAGTCAAACAAGTGAAAAGCACGCTTTAGAGCATACTTTTTTGTCTCTTTAAAACCACTATTCCCTACTCTCTCAAGTATAACTTCTGTTGCCAGCTATACACTTCTTATTCGAAATGAGCAAAAACAGCCCATTAAGTATAGAAAAACAACAAACGATATTTTTTTTGCAATTTAATGTTGACCTCTAAGACGAAAAGCCTTTTAATACACCTCGTCGCCCGGATAGCTCAGTCGGTAGAGCAGAGGATTGAAAATCCTCGTGTCGGTGGTTCGATTCCGCCTCCGGGCACCACAATTTATTAATTGTTGGTGCTCTGCACGAACAATAGTTAAAGAATACAGTGTGCCGACTTAGCTCAGTAGGTAGAGCAACTGACTTGTAATCAGTAGGTCACCAGTTCGATTCCGGTAGTCGGCACCATTTCTTTAAACGAATAATTCCCCCTTAGTTCAGTTGGTAGAACGGCGGACTGTTAATCCGTATGTCGCAGGTTCGAGTCCCGCAGGGGGAGCCATATTCAATCGATAAGTGAAAACTTGTTGATTAAAAAAGGCGCCGACTTAGCTCAGTAGGTAGAGCAACTGACTTGTAATCAGTAGGTCACCAGTTCGATTCCGGTAGTCGGCACCATTTCTTTAAACGAATAATTCCCCCTTAGTTCAGTTGGTAGAACGGCGGACTGTTAATCCGTATGTCGCAGGTTCGAGTCCCGCAGGGGGAGCCATATTAGAAAAGCCTCATCACACGATGAGGCTTTTTCGTATCTAACGCTCCTGCTTTGTTCCAAAGCAATGTCTCAGACCTAGCCGGCCGCGTTGAGTCCCGCAGGGGGAGCCATATTCAAGAAGCCAAGTCGAAAGACTTGGCTTTTTTCGTTTTTAACTACGACTTACTTGTTTCAAGTAAATGTCTCCATTCTGCACGTCACCTCTCTTCACACATTGAAAATAGCAAACCGAAAATAAGAACTACGAAACTAAAAAAGGGCTGGCACGTTGGCGCCAACCCTTTATAAATAGCTATATTTCTTGAGGCTATTACTCAGTGCCGCCCACCGTCAAAGAATCTAGCTTCAATGTCGGTTGTCCTACTCCCACAGGCACGCTCTGACCCGCTTTACCGCAAACACCCACACCTCGATCAATACTAAGGTCATTACCGACCATAGAGACTTGCTGCATCGCTTCAATACCTGAACCGATCAGTGTCGCACCTTTTACAGGGCGAGTAATCTTACCGTCTTCAATCAAGTAGGCTTCTGAAGCAGAGAAGACGAATTTACCGGAAGTAATATCCACCTGACCACCACCAAAGTTTGGTGCGTACAGTCCCTTCTTCACTGTTGAAATAATCTCTTCTGGCGTGTGCTGCCCCGGAAGCATGTAGGTGTTGGTCATACGTGGCATTGGAAGGTGCGCATAAGACTCACGTCGGCCATTACCCGTCGGCGCAACGCCCATTAAACGTGCGTTGTGCTTATCCTGCATGTAACCTTTAAGTACACCATTTTCAATCAAGGTGTTGTATTGTCCCGCAACGCCTTCATCATCAATATTGAGAGAACCACGTAGATCTTTTAGAGTGCCATCATCAACAATGGTACAAAGGTCAGACGTCACTTTTTCTCCGACCTTTCCACTAAACACAGAAGATTCTTTACGATTAAAATCGCCTTCCAACCCATGGCCTACGGCTTCATGAAGCAGGACACCAGGCCAACCTGAGCCTAATACAACTGGCATTGCCCCTGCAGGTGCAGCTTCCGCTTCAAGGTTAATTAGCGCCATACGAATCGCTTCATCTGCATATTGGTAGGCAACTTTAATACCTTGCTGTTCCGTGAGGAAAAAGTCATACCCGAATCGACCGCCTCCGCCAGCGCTGCCTCGCTCACGACGTTCGCCTCGCTGAGCCAATACACTAATAGACAAACGCACCAGTGGGCGAATATCTCCGGCATAAGTGCCGTCTGTTGCGGCGACAAGCATTTGATCATGCACACCGCTTAAGCTTACCGACACTTCTTTAATCAAAGGCTCTTTGGTACGGATATACGCATCCAGTTCTTTCAGCAGCTGTGTTTTTTGTTCTTTCTCCCAGCTCTCAAGTGGGTTTACTGCAGCGTAAACCTGCTGATTGTCACTGCGCTTAAATGCCTGAACCTGAGCATTCTGCCCCTGCTGAGCAATGCCACGAGCCGCAATCGCACTTTGCTTTAAACCTTCAAGCTGAATTTGGTCTGAGTAGGCGAAACCTGTTTTCTCACCAGCAACCGCTCGCACACCGAGACCACAGTCGATGTTAAACGAGCCATCCTTGATGATACTGTCTTCCAGAACCAATGATTCATGCCAGCTCGACTGAAAATAGATATCTGCGTAGTCAATCTGACGACTGGCAATGCTCGCTAAGGTCTCTGCAATGTCTTGCTCGGTCAGACCAGCCGAGTTTAGCAATGCATCTTCTACTTGGTTTATTGTCATACTTCGCTCTTAAACATGTAAATGGTTTTGGAACCGGGTGTGGCTGAGAGTCGGCATCGCCTTACGGATGTCATCTACTCTCTCTAAATCAATATCCACTAACAAATTTTGCGGTTGAGTGTCGAGACGAGCAACCACCTCTCCCCAAGGAGAAATAGCCATGGAATGCCCCCAAGTTTCTCGCCCACAAGGATGAACCCCAGTTTGATTGACTGCAATCACCCAACTCTGAGTTTCTATCGCGCGTGCTCTGAGTAAAGGCTCCCAATGCGCTTCACCTGTCACAGCCGTAAATGCAGCAGGCACCAGTAATACATTGGCACCTCGTCGCACCAGCTCATTGTATAGCTGTGGAAAACGAACATCATAGCAGATTGTTAAACCTAAATGAGCGATAGGCGTATCGACCGATACAATTTGTTCTCCCGGCTTAAAGGTTTCGGATTCGCGATAACGCTGATGCGAATCGGCAACATCGACATCAAACATATGCAGCTTATCATAGTGTGCGATGAGCTCACCTTGAGGGCTGAAGACTAACGAAGTCGTAGTCACATCATTACCACACCGAATCGGCATGCTCCCGATGACTAAAAAAACAGAGTGGCGCTTAGCTATCTGCGCTAGCTTTGATTGAATCGCTCCCTGATTCAATGGCTCGGCCATCGTGTGGTAATCCGCTCGATTACCAAACACTAGGCAGTTTTCTGGGGTGACCACCAGCGTTGCTCCCGATTTAGCTAAATCAGCGACTTGCTGTTGGATATAGGCCAGATTTTGTTGAGGATCTGGCCCTGAGGTCATTTGAATTAGTCCCACTCGTTCCATGAGCGCTCCTTACTCTTTCGTTGCTTCGCGTAAATTTTCCGGCAGCTTAAACTCACCTTTGCTTCGCGACAGCTCTTTAACCACTGGCGCATCCAGCGGGCCTTTGACTTCGTAGTTAACCTGAGTAAAGACCTCGACTACAGGTGAAATCACCGTGGTAATAGCCAAAACATACAAAGCGGTTTGCGGTGTGACAGCAAACGCTGTCAGTACAGGGATACCCGATGTAATATCAGGAACAAAGTTTACCTCCGCATCCACAGTACGTGAGTTTAAGTTGGCCAACCCCTTAATGGTCATCTCACCTGCAACAGCATCCATCTTAATATCATTAGTCAGAAAGATACCATTTTTAATCTCACCGCTGCCGGTAATGGAGTTGAACGCCATGCCGTTGTCGAATACATCACTAAAATCGAGCTGCATTTTTCGAATAATGGAATCTAAGCTAAAGAGGCCGAGTAGCCGCGCTGCCCCACTCACATCTGAAATTTGACCTTTACCTAGCTGAGTCGATACATGCCCTTGGAGAGTATCGACCCTCATCGACCATGGAGAACCATCCCACTCAATTTTTGAGTCAATCTCAAACGGCGCTTGCTGAATGCCAGACGTTATGCCGAAGCGCTCCATCACATCGCTGTTGTTTTCACCTGACATCGCGATATTAAAATTGGTGTGACTGGTTTCTTTTGTCAGTCGCCACGAACCATTCATATCCACCTTATTCGCGCCGCTTTGGAAGGAGAGTTTTTTCCACTCAAGGCGGTCTCCTTGACGCTGAAGATCTAAGTGAGTTTTCCCCACTTTATAGCCTTGTAGCCAGAAATCATCGATAGTAAGCGTGATATTGGGTATCTGCTCATGGAAGGTTCGCTCAAAATCACTGATCAACTCTTTCTGATCTTTGCCTGCTTCAAACAACGATGTATCTTTATACTCTGTATCTAACGCTGGGATATAGACATGTAACCTATCGAGCGCGATGGAGAGATCATAAGGTTCAATATAGCTTGCCTCACCTGCGATCTCTTGGCTTTCAAGGCTCATATGCCAACCCAGATTTTTGCGCTTAGCGGTGAAATCAACATCATTCCATTCTATCCCAGCCAAAGTCAGTTCCCCTACATCCAACTCCAATCGATTTGGCATCGGAATTTCGGGCGTATTCATAGTGTTTAGAACCGCTTTATGGGTACCTGATGTAGGGGGGGAAAGACGTTCTGCCCACTGCTCAATATCTAACTTATCCGTGCGGATCTGAACTTGATGACCCGCTACCGGGCTCATTTTAAAACTGCCTTTACCTAAAATCAGGTTTGTTGCTTTTAACACCGGAGTCTCTGGGCGAATGTCAATTTCAGCCTGATACTTCAAATTCGGCAACTGAAGACGAGCCGTAATACTTTCCTGATTCCCCGAGGCCTGCATACTGGCTTCACCAGATTGATGTAATTCTTTATTGAGTGGATAAGGATAGTGACTGCTCACCAGCTTCAGGTCAGCACGAGTATCCAGTTGGTAAGTAAAGCCGACGTCATTAAGCTGAATATCAACTCCCATTCGCCACGGTGCATGGCCATCGAGAGGCTCAGTCCAACGCCCGCCTAGATAAGGTGTCAGAGGTTTCAAATCCCAATCACCAACCGCATCAATATTTACGCTGTAGCCTTGGCCTGCATTTTCACCAGCAAAGTCTATCGCTACAGGTTGTTTCAACAAGTGCGCTGACAAACCTGCCGCACTGACGACGTCATTATCAAATTCGACTCGGCCTGAAACCGTTTCTAGTGCTACTGGAGGCGTCTCAATTGTAACTTGATTTTCATCCAAGTCAGCGAAGCCCCAAGCTCGTACTTCCTCATCAGAGCTAAACGGTATATTGAGCTTAAAGCTGGATGTCACTTTGCCATCCACCTGTACCGCTGTTAAAGCAGCCCCTACAGAATCAACCAATGGCGTCGCCGTCATATAATCTCGAACGGCATTACCTTGTGCGACAGCACTCGCTTCTATTTCGATATGACCACCGGGAGCAAGCTCAGGTATACGGCCAGTAATTCTAGTGGCCTCTACATCCATTAAAGTTGCACTGCGTGAGTCGAGGTACATAGCATCGTTTTGGAAGAGTAGATCTAGTTGTAAATCTGTGATGGTGGGCCAAGCTGTATCAAAGCTGAACTGGGCTTGCTTCAACCCAGCCCAAGCCTGAAAAATGCCATCATTATTGTGGTAGGGAAAGTCCGCTAGCTCACCGTACCAGAGTAACTTGGCCGTATTCACTTTTCCGCCTTGAATCGCCGTCGAAAGGTAATCGGTTAAGTCTCGCCCAAGGGCCAAAGTCGGCAAGTAACGCCAAGTTTCCCCTGCATTATATACATCGGCTTCGGCGTAAAATGACAGAAACGGGTTTTTATCATTGGGAAAATCGAGTCTAAACGCACCGAGCACCTGAAGATCGGGTGTCGCCGCCGTTACCTTATCCGCCCACAAACTCCAGCCATCTTTGTGGTTCTGCCAAACCATATCCACTTGGCCTTGCTTGATGTTCAACGGAGCCTGAAAGACCTCTCCATAAGGCAATACATCATCAATTAATGTCACACTGGCTTGAGCTTGATGAACATCACCTGATATTTTCGCCGCAAGCTGATGAATACCCGGCAGCAACTCCCATTGCTTCATAGAGCCATCAGTAAGCTCTGCTGAGTATTTGAGTGAATCCAAAGCTTCACCGCTCATCGAAACCCGAATATCTTCTACTAAGCCTCCAAGGGCTAAAGTCTCCAAGAGCTGAGTCGTTTTTTTGGATTCTGGCGCCAGTTTAACTAAAGGCAGGATAGCACTAAGATCAAGTTGAGAGATGTTGAGCAACCAGTGTTCTGGCTGCCACTGATAAGCCATATCTAACTCAGGCCATGGTTCACCATCCGTTTGTAACTGAAGTGAGTGAGCGTTAACTTGCCAACCTTCCCCTTTAGGCTCCAGTTGTAAAATGCCCGACTCTATTAACAGCTCGTGTTCTTTTCCTTCTTTCCACGTCAGTTCTGAAGGTTCGAGCGCAACATAGGCATTAGTCGGTTTATTGTTCTGTAACGTAATCCAGCTATTTAAACTAACCTGACCTTTCTCTATCCCTGTTTCAGTCTTGAGGTACTTGGTTAGCCAAGGCGTCACTAAAACATTATCCACGGCCAAGTAGAATTCACCGCTCACTTCCGCTAGTGAACCATGATCGACAAAGTTAGCTTTAACCTGAGCAGAGTTTAGGTTGCTGTGAGCAATGCTAATCTCACCGTCTGCGATGTGGCGTCTGCCTTTGTTTTGCCAGAATAACTTCACTATTTCCAGTTCACGCTTTGAACCATCAATTCCCTGCAGGAATATTTCAGAATCCACCAGAGAGAAGCTATCTAGCTGACGCAGGAGAAGCTGATCTAATTGCTGAACAACACTCTTCTGCTCACCTTGCGGTTGCATGGCCGCCTTCTCACCCGACTTGACCCATTCGATGGAGCTGATATCCAATTTGAGGTTATGGATACTGAGGTCAGCAATCACTGGGCGTCTATCAATGAGAGACTGAATGAGATCAAATTCGACTTCAACCGTTTGTGCCGAAAAGTGAATACCACTACTTTCAGGCGTCTTCGCGCGTACATTTTGTAGAGAGACCGAAGGGTGCGTATTGCGCCAGAATCCACTGATGTTATCAATGTCGAAGTCCAGCTCTGAGCCTTGGTTGACCCAGCCCTGAATCTCACTTTGGAAGTGATTAAGCTGTGGCAAAGTAATGCGCAACGTGGTGATGGCAACAGCCATGGTGACCAATACCGTCACCAAGAGCCACATTAATACCTGAATTAAGCGTCTAGCTATGGTGTTCACAAAAAGCCTACATCATGACAACGTCAAATTGCTCTTGAATATAAAGGGGCTCAGTTTGAACTTTCACCTGCTTGCCAATAAAGACTTCCAGCTCTGCCAGCGCGTGCGATTCATCACCTTGTAGTGCGTCCGCAACGGAAGGAGAAGCGTAAACCACAAACTTGTCTGCATCATATGCCCGATTCACTCGAGTGATTTCACGAAGAATTTCATAACAAACCGTTTCGACCGTTTTCACACTTCCGCGCCCCTCACAAGTTGGACAAGTCGAACAGAGAATATGTTCAATACTTTCGCGTGTGCGCTTGCGTGTCATCTCGACCAAGCCTAATTGCGTAAAGCCATTAATATTGGTTTTGACTCGGTCTTTATCAAGGGCAGCTTCCAGTGAAGTAAGTACACGCTTACGGTGTTCTTCTGACAACATATCTATGAAATCAATGATAATAATACCACCAAGGTTACGTAAGCGAAGTTGGCGGGCAATCGCCTGAGTCGCCTCAACATTGGTATTAAAAATCGTTTCTTCGAGGTTGCGACGGCCAACAAAAGCACCAGTATTAATGTCAACCGTTGTCATCGCCTCTGTCTGATCAATGATAAGATAGCCACCAGATTTGAGTTCCACTTTACGCTCCAGAGAACGCTGAATCTCATTCTCAGTGTCGTACATATCGAAAATGGGCTTATCACCGTCATACAATTCAAGTTTTTCTGTCAACTCAGGCACATACTCAGAGGTAAATTCTTTGAGGTTTTCAAACTCCAAACGGGAATCAACCAATATCTTGGTCAACTCTGTCCCCACAAAATCGCGCAGAATACGTTGGGACAAGCCAAGTTCACCATACAGAGTGGAACGGGTTTTGTACTTCGAACGACGCTCATTCACTTTAGACCAAAGTCGTTTGAGGAATGCCGCGTCCTGAGCAAGCTCAGAATCATGCGCCCCTTCCGCAGCGGTTCGGATAATAAAGCCACCATCTTCATCGCAGTAATGACCGACGACTTTTTTGAGACGGTTACGCTCCTCTTCGCTCTCGATACGCTGTGAAACCCCCACATGACTTGCGCCTGGCATAAATACGAGATAACGGGAAGGTAAAGTAATGTCTGTGGTCAGGCGAGCACCTTTGGTCCCCAGCGGGTCTTTAACGACTTGGACGACAATATCCTGCCCTTGACGAACCAGTTCAGAAATATCCCTCACCTGAAACTGCTGCTTTTCATTCTCAGCCACACATTCAGTATGCGGAACAATGTCAGAGGCATGGAGAAACGCCGCCTTGTCGAGGCCAATATCAACAAAAGCGGCTTGCATGCCCGGTAGGACACGACTCACTTTGCCTTTGTATATATTGCCGACTATTCCACGCTTCGCCTCACGTTCAACATGGATCTCTTGTAGGGTTCCCCCTTCAATCATGGCCACACGAGTTTCACTCGGGGTCACATTGATTAGCAACTCTGCACTCATCGGCGCACCTCAAAATTTTAAATTATAAGAATTTGTGCAAGAGCTGGTCTGTTTCGAATAATGGCAGGCCTACCACAGCGTGATAACTGCCTTCAATACGCGTCACGAAACGTCCTCCAATACCTTGGATTCCGTAACTACCAGCCTTATCGCATGGTTCACCTGTCTGCCAATATTGTTCTATCTCTTTTTCTGACAAAGACTTAAACCAAACGTCTGTAGTGACCACTACAGTTTCTTGATGTTCGTTTGTCGCCACTGTCACCGCAGTCATTACCTGGTGTGCACGCCCCGACAGTAGCATTAGCATCCTTTTAGCATGTTCCAGATCTTCCGGCTTTTCCAGAACCGTACCATCGCAAACAACAATAGTGTCTGAACCCAGTACGACAGCATCGTTATCAATGGCTACGCCAGCCATGGCTTTATCGAAAGAAAGACGAGATACATACTGAAAAGGCGTTTCTTGGACGGCTTGGCTTTCTTCAACATCAGTGCGAATAACGCTAAACGAATACCCGAGTTGTGACAGTAATTCTTTGCGTCTCGGCGAACCTGACGCTAGCACCAGTTTTTTCATCATCAATTATCTTATATGCCAATGGCGTCTGACTCTGCGCATTAATAGGAACAGCCAAGGCCAGAGAATACAGTTTATCAAGCCACTCCATAGTGACAGCAGATTAAATGAAATGTCTTGAATCAGGTACTCGCCCGAGAAGATCAACACATCAAGCAAGACGGAAAGCAAGCCGATCAGCATTGCTTGCTGCCACAACGCCATATTACGTAGTACAAGGAAATTAAGAGCCACGAGATACACCACGATGGACATCATCATGCCGCGGATCCCCAGTGTCGAGCCAAGCAAGAGATCCCAGAGTAGTCCAAGCACTAGCGCAGTACCCACATTGACTCGATGTGGCAATGCAAGAACCCAATAGCAAATCACCAAAAATAACCAAGAAGGTCTCAGCACATCCAATACACCAGGCCAAGGAATCGTCTGCAGTGTTAAAGCAATTAAAAATGAAAAGGCAATGACCATTTTGCCTTTAAATACACTATTCGCCATTACCCACTACCTCTTGACTGTTATCTGGTAAGGCCTGCTGAATTTTATCTTGCCGAGAGTCATTAGGCCAAATCAACAGCAGATAGCGTAGACGTTCAAAGTCCACAACGGGCTCCGCCTCAATAGCCGCAAATTCACGTGCAGTATCACGAAGCACATCCACTACGTGCGCGACAGGGTAGCCTTCGGGGTATACACCTCCCAGCCCAGAAGTCACCAGTAAATCACCTTCCTGGATATCTAAACTGATCGGGATATGGTCTAGGTTAATCCGATCAATTTTACTGTTACCTGATGCAATGACTCGAATATCGTTACGTATTACCTGCACTGGAATCGCGCTCTGGCTGTCGGTAAGCAACAACACGCGGCTATTATGCGCTGACACAAATGTTACCTGACCCACAATCCCTTTTTCATTCGCCACAGGCTGACCAACATACACCCCATCGATCTGGCCTTTGTCGATAACAACCTGCTGTCGATATGGAGATGTGTCTACCGCCATGACTTCTGTAACGACCTTGCGCTCATCACGAACAAAGGAAGAACCTAACAGCTTGCGCAATCGCTGGTTTTCTTCACGATACTGATCCAATAACAGCATATCGTTTTTGAGACGCAGAATTTCACGTTTGAGCTGATAATTGCTCTCCATAAAGTCTTTACGAATATTGAAGCGCTCATAAGCGTCATCGAACATGGTGCGAGGAACGTCTGCGAGATACTGAATCGGCGCGACCATACTGTTAAGTAAATAACGTACTTGGGCAAATGCGCCTAAACGACTATCAGCCAGCATAAGGCTGGCTGATATAATGACTGCAAAAAACAGGCGTAATTGAAGTGAAGGTCCTCGGCCAAAAATAGGCTTCATTGAGTATGAGTTCCTTAATCGATCGAAGCAGCCTAGCGAATCACTAGGCCAACCCAATTATTCTTCACTGAATAGATCGCCACCGTGCATGTCGATCATTTCTAGAGCTTTACCGCCACCACGAGCCACACAAGTTAGTGGATCCTCAGCAATCACCACTGGGATACCCGTTTCTTCAGTCAGAAGGCGATCAAGATCTTTCAGTAGAGCACCACCACCTGTAAGAACCATACCATTTTCTGAAATATCCGATGCCAACTCTGGGGGGCACTGCTCCAGCGCAACCATCACAGCTGAAACGATACCTGTCAGCGGCTCTTGTAGAGCTTCAAGAATTTCATTGGAGTTTAGGCTGAAGCTACGTGGCACACCTTCAGCAAGGTTGCGGCCGCGAACTTCGATTTCTTCTACTTCATCGCCAGGGTAAGCGGAACCGATTTCATGTTTGATCTTTTCAGCCGTTGCTTCACCAATCAAACTACCGTAGTTACGACGGACATAGTTGATGATGGCTTCGTCAAAGCGATCACCACCGATACGAACGGAAGACGAGTAAACCACACCATTTAGGGAGATGACTGCGACTTCTGTTGTACCACCACCGATATCAACAACCATTGAGCCTGTAGGCTCAGAAACACGCAAACCAGCACCAATTGCGGCCGCCATTGGCTCATCAATCAAATACACTTCACGAGCACCGGCACCAAGCGCTGACTCACGAATCGCTCGACGCTCAACTTGCGTAGAACCACAAGGCACACATACAAGAACACGTGGGCTTGGTTTCAGAACACTGTTGTCATGCACTTGTTTAATAAAGTGCTGAAGCATTTTTTCTGTTACGTAGAAATCCGCAATCACGCCGTCTTTCATAGGACGAATTGCCGAAATATTACCTGGAGTACGACCTAACATTTGCTTTGCCGCATGACCGACAGCAGCGACGCTTTTGCCTGCTCTGTTACGGTCCTGACGGATAGCGACTACTGAAGGCTCGTCTAGAACAATACCCTGTCCCTTGACGTAGATAAGAGTGTTGGCAGTACCTAAATCGATTGATAGGTCATTAGAAAATATGCCACGAAGTTTTTTGAACATATTCTTCGCTCGTCCTGAAAGAATTAGAAGATAGAAAATTGCACTAAATGTACCAATGCCTTGCCGTATCAGCAAGGCATTGAACTATAAACATGGGCTGAAACCCGCAATTTCTAACAGATTCCTAACGAAAGTCGAAAAAAACGCCTTGTCTCTAATTCTGTTCATTCCACCAAATGACCCGATCGCTCCCTCGGTAGAGACCAAATTGTGTCAGTCCTGAGGCAGTACTTTCAAAATTGCCATCATCGTCTTCATCATCCCTTAGCCAAGGAAACAACGAATTCACGTTGAGAGAAGTTGTAATCGTTCCATAACTGCCAGAACCCGGTGGGGTGAATTCTATCCAAGACTCACCACCACTAGCTGTCGCAGAAACGAGTGAAGCATTAACCTCCGGTTGAGTAGGGCTACCGCTGTCAACAACCGTGTATTCCCCTGATGTAAATACAAAGTTTCCAATCGCCCCGAAGCTGGTGCATGAGTCATCGGTATTAGTTTCAAAGCGATCATTTTGATAGTGTTGTAATTCCAGTCTCTGCCTCACCGTTGCTATCTCAGAGCCATAGGTGTCGTTGATAAGCAAACGCCCCCAACGAAGCTGCATAGTGTCATCTACATTCTCAAAGGTAATACCTTGGCAAGCTCCTGAGTCGTTGGACTTCAAGCAAACGCCATCGGAATCAGTCACATCACTTGCAGTTAATACTAGTTGGAAGCTAGCAGTAAAAGGATTAATTGGTGTCGTTTCCTTGGTGTAGAAAATCATCTCATTATTTAACACCATGATGTTCTCATCAGAGGGAGTTCTAGTCACACTAGGAGAAGCCGTGGGGTCTAAAGCAATAGTTAAACCATTATCAGCAATATAGTTACGACTTCCCCAGCTATTACTGTAACGCCACCAATTACCGATAACATAATTTTCAATATCCGAACCATCAACGGCTTTAGGATTTAGCGTCAATGCAGGGTTAGTCGAATAACCAAATGATTGGCCAATATAGCTAAACTGCGGGAATTGAGAACAAGCCCCCAGCAGCACTGGCGTATTCAAAATACCAGTAGACGTCGCCGGAAGCTCAAAATATGCCGGAGTAAAGCGCCCGATATTACCTGTAGAGCTTGAGGTGATAGGTTTAGTCGTCTTTCCATAAAATGAGCTTGGTGGATCAACCGTAAAATTAAACACCCCAACCTCAGAGACCGACTGTGTAACACTATTAGTACCATTCAAAATCGGAACGTGGTTGTAAGAAGTGGTGCTGATACTTCCTGTGCTGCCTGTTGAGGGCTCAACCAAACTATGGGTGATGGTAATGCCACTATGTTTATAGTTGGGCGTCACTTCATCATCTTGATTATAAGCAGTGACTTTAAGAGTAAAGTTTTCTCCTGCCTTCGCAAAAACGCTACAACTTGTATCCGCACTACTACAAACACCTGTACCTCCAGAGGTATTCTCTGCGCTGACAGTTAGGTATTTAGGCGCACTAATAAAATTGCCACTCCCTGTTAGCTCTAACCCTTGTTCATCACCAGTACCATTAAATTTAGCATTGAGCTGCATGTGCCCTGCATCATCATAGTTAAGGTTAACCGATGCTTGCCCCGAGCTATTAAAGGATAGGTTGAAGTTGGTGGCATCGGATTCGTTAATACCAATTTCTGTGCTTTCTACCGATACTTTGGGCTGACCTATTAAGTCAGCCCCTTCAACAGGGTCTAAGTACTGGCTCCATAGGTCAACACTCTTAGTGACATTAGCAAAACTAGGTACACACTGAGTCGCACTATCACCTTGCTTAACCGCTTTAATCGTAGCAGTCACAGTCTCTGCACCATACTTATCAGGCACATCGATCACAAAGCCACTATCAGAAAAAACCATGTCACAGTTATTCTCACTCAAGCCACTGCCATCATCACACAGATTGCTAGAGAAAGGCTTAGCTGGTGGCGTAGAACCTGTCACATCCAATGTCAGTGTGCCTGGCTGATTCTTGCGAATATAAAAAGTACCAGAGCCTCCAGAGAAGGTTTTCACATTGCCACCAACCCATCCTCCACCTCCAGGAACGGTTGCAGGAGACAGAGTTGCCGTGACAGTATCTGTGTATTCTTCTGTACAACTTGAGTCTTTACATGCTCGGATGGTAACTTCTGATTCGTTACAAGTTACACCTTGCCCTGTATGCGTTATACGGAAATGGTCAATTTGATCTTCTATTGGGCGGGAATTCAGCGCACAAACTTGGAAGTTGTCGATTTCATGGATATTAGTCACACTACCAGTTGAACCAGTAATGGATAGCAAGAAATCGTCGGGAACTGCAGCTTGGTTGTATTGACTGTCCAACACATTAATGGGACCAACAATTGATTGCCAGCTACCATTACCAATCTTACGTGAGATCTCTACTTGGGATTCATTCGTCACTCTCGAATCAACCACAATCTTATAACGATGTACTGCTCCAGAGTTATTATCATCGACAGTTGGAGATAAGCAATCACCATTCTGGTTGGTTTGACCGTTATTACAAGCCCCCGCTAAATAACGATAACCCGTTTCATCCACGCCAGAACCTCGCAATGCAACCGACTGACGCCGGCGTCCTGGGTCACTGCCCTGCCCACCTTCATTCGAAAAGTTACCATACTCATCAAGACCCACACCAAGCCAACCACCAGCGAACCCCGGTTCATTTGTCTTAAATCCATAACCTAGAGGACCACCAAATGCCCCCGCTCTTGGCGTTACTAATGCATCAGACAGTACAACTGCAATACCATCCGCACCTGACCCATTGTAGGCAAAATGGTCAAATTCAATTTCAACCAAGTTATCCTTAGCTGGGAATAAGCGTTGATAGGTCGATGAAGTGGCCTGATTTTGAACTGCTTGGGTAAAGCGTAATCGGCTACTCACAATACCTGGCTGGAATGAACCACTACTGGTAGAAGTGACCCAAAGGCTAGAGAGTGACCCCGAACTAAAATCATCGCTGAAACACTGCAGTGTAGGGGTGTTGTCACATGTATGACGCTGGCGGTAAAGCTGACGAATCTGCTGCTCGGTGAGTGCCTCATCAAAGATCTGCACTTCATCAATCGCACCGTCGAATGCTCGCCCCGAATAATTCTGATCTTGTCCAATCTGAAAAGGATTACTGTTAGTTTGCAATTGCTTATTTTGGTTTGAACTTCGACTCGCTCTCAGCTCACCATTAATGAACAAACTCGCTTTTGATTTTTTAGAATCATATCGAATGGTTACAAAGGTCCAATCATTAAGGGGAACAGTTGAGCTACTGGTTAAGTTACGGGTAGAGCTATTTTTTTCCTGCCACCACCAATATATCCTTCGATTAGAATCAAGATGAAGTTCAAAGTTCGTATCCTTCGAAAAGATACTAAATAACCCCGAGTTTGGCTTACTAGTCGGATAAATCCACGCAGATACCGTTAAGGTCTTATTAAGATCGAGTAGATTATTGTCCGCCACTTCTACATATTGGTTACTATCATGCTCAAAATAGCCATACCCACACGTTCCCATATTATCAATTGCTGGCAATGCGGGAGTAGAGGTCGCTGTTAAAGCACCATTAATTGCTCGTCCATGTAAGTTATTACCAGACTCATCTTGCACTTCGTTAGCCGTACCATTCCAAGTAGATTCTTCAAGATGATATTTAGCAATTGGATCAGGTAAAGGGGTGACCCCACAAGAGTTTGCTGGAGATTGCTGGTATAAGCATGTCCCATCAACGGTACTGCCATCATTAACATAAACGGTTCCCCAGTTAGGCTGCCCTGCGGTAACATCACCGATAACTTCTGAGCCATCTTCTAGTTTTATATGGTTATTGGTACTGGTGAGGTCTCCAATTACGACTGAACCTTCTATCGTAATTTCTCCATTAGCATTCACCTCACCGTATACATCTGAGTCCTTGACTGTGACTTTATTGTTTGTAGACGTTAAATCACCCGTGATATTAGAATCTTCTATAGTAAGGTCGCCATTGGATTCAATATCACCCACGACTTCAGACTCTTTTACTGTCACTTTGTTATTTGGCGTAGTAACACTGCCCGTCACCTTAGAGGACTCTTCAATAGTGATATCACCATTAGCATAAACACTGCCGGTAACTTCGGTGCCTTTAAGTTCAACTTTGTTATTATCAGACCGTACAGCTCCACCAATATCGCTATCTTCAAGAACGATATCGCCACCAGTGATTATCCCACCGGTCATCTCAACATCTTCGAGCGATACAGTCGTACTATCTGCGTCAAAACGCCCATAAAGCGTATTGCTACTTTCCGACCAATCAAATGAACCATAGTTTGCTTCGAGATCAATGGTATAAGTAGCATTCCCGACAGTATTGCCACCATCGAAGCTAAAACCATCATCTGCACTTAATATTGAATTATCAGTAGCACGGATAGTGTCATTAGAAGAAAGATCCACCTTACCATTTTGACAACGATAGGTATCCGTTCCTGAGTTAAATGATAAAGACCAATTACCCGAGGAACAGGGGGGTAAACTGCGCTGAGCAGGGGTATGCGATAACACATACTCCTGAGCCACAGTAGGAGTAGATAACAAGGCCACCAAGATGAAAATCAGTCTAGGCATCATTACGTACTCCCACTTCTATCACTCTTTGTAACTGCCAAGTCCCAACCTGACACTGCCCGGTAGAAACCAGCTGAAAGACTTCTACATTATTATCCAATCTTCCTAACGACGAGCATGTGACCGTTGCTGAGCACTGAGATAGTCCGCCGCCATTAAAATTAATTGTTTGTTGAACCCCAAGCTGACAACTGCCATCCGTTACGGGTTGGTAAAAGCGACTGATTTCTATCTGAGCGGCTGAGCGTGCCGCCATTTCCGCTCTTGTGCCTATCACTGCGGCAATAAGCTGATCACTGCTACGCTCTTGGTTTCTATTGGCAATAGCGGCCATAAACCCCACCACCACCACAATGATGAAGATAACCAGTAACAATCCACTGCCCTGTTGTCTACGGCGTGTTGTAGATAAGCGCATCATGATCAAACCTTATCTGCTCTCCATTGTCAGAGAATGTTAACTCCATTTTTACCAAGCCATTTCGTTGCAATTGAGGTTCTGAGACCAAAAAATTTACTTGGTTAAGATTTCCAGCAACTCGAACACCACTACCCAACAACGCTGGTGTTAGAGAAGCCCTACCTAGATCATAGCCCGAATAACGCATTAGCTCATTGCCAACCAAGCAAAATGCGACTGGCTCTTGATAGAAATACAGGCGTTCAGCAGGGCTGAAGGTCGTAAAACCTGTGCTTACTGTCAGATCAACATCTACCATAGAAGACGTAGCGCCACTGGCAGTAAAATCAACATCACTTCTCACTTCAGCAATTTGGCCGGTGCCATCAATCGTTTTTCTTAGCTCAGAGGCATCCGTTGGGTAAACGACAACACGCTCACCCGCGGTAATACTTTTGACCACAGGTAATACTCTGATCGACGCAGAGGCGGAGGAAGGGGTAGGAAGATCCATATAAATAGCACTGTTGGTAATCGGCAGAATTTCAATGCAGTTATTTTCAACCACGACACTGTTAGGGATCGCTTCACGAATTTCTCGACGTAATCTTTCCGTGGCAAACCGCCCTTGTTGAATGAGCGCTTCTCTATTTGCAGAGTCGGAATAAAGCACTAATGACTGACGCACCACCTCACCCACAAACAAGCCGACTATACCGAGTAAAGTAATAGACACCACCATCTCAATCAGAGTAAAACCACGCATCAAAAATTCCCTTTTGTCGCCGCGAAGGGGTAGGAATTCCCCTGCCGATCGGTAATAGTGACGTTGATTCTCTTGTAGTTTGTCATTGCGGTCGATTCTACGCCTTGCATTGTTCCGCCGACTTCCTGCTCATAAAAAACCGTAATCGCAATATTATAGCCTTGGTAGCCATCATCGATGCTATTACCCAACACATCTTGAGCCGCTCCATTCAGCCCATCAAAGTCATCGACATCATTGTAGAGCGTTTTATCCGACTCTCCGGAATCCGATCCAAGGTTGGCCGCCGAAGTACATAACACTCGATCAACCTGAGCAACGATGACGCATTCAGGTACTCCTCCATTCGGCCCAGAATTCTGATCAAAATGGCGCCCTAATACTTCGTCCAATACTGCACGCCCAAGCTCAGCAGCTTTGACTGACGCAACTTGGTCGGCACTTTGCTTACCTTTAGGAAAAAGGGCTATCGAGACACCACCGATTGCGATGCCAATAATCACGATCACCACCACCATTTCTAACAGTGAAAAACCCTTTTTTTTAGCAACTTGTCGGATTTGCAAAAATACCACCTTCTGAATTGATACAAATAAATCGGCTGGTTCCCGACTGACCTTGAATTGCTATTGTGCAAGAAGCCGCAGAGCATTGCGAAGGTCGCCCTAAGCTATCAAAGTCAATAAACCCTTGGGAGCTAGAATTGAGTGTTATGGACACATCCTCGACCTCAGCATCGACAAAGCTGCTGTCACTGGTGTCACCTGGGAAAACAGTATTACAGGCTCCAGAAGTTATTGAAGCTGCCATATCAATGGCTTGGTTTCCACTCAGAATCCATCTACCACACAAATTACTACGATTCATTGCTCTTAGCTGAGTTAAACGCAACGAAGATAATACTGCCTCTTCCATTAATTGGGCATCGAAGCTACTTTTGCCGAAATATCGGCTGGCCGCATAAACAGAGACAACCGCCAGCAGAACAATAACCATGATCAGTTCAATGAGTGTAAATCCTCGATCACGCTTAACTTTCATAGCATACCTAAGTAGTTAATTTTTCTTATTTGATTATAAATTAGAAAGGCTATTGATGAGGGAATTTGTGTGAGTTTTGAGAAGGTATTTAGAAATGGAATAGAAGTAGAGTGGCTTAAAGAAAAGGCCAGCATTGCTGGCCTTCAGAGTTTAACAGCCTCCAGAAGACACCGTAGTAGTGGCAGCAGCAGAACTCGTTGCCTGAGTATAGGTTACTGCACAGGTCGCCGAAGTATTCGATTCAAAACCATACGTAATCGAAGAACCAGAGCTAGTCGCAACTGCCCAGTCAGTCGACAAGCCCGTAACAGCAGCACCGATACCTGCCGATGTTGCAGCAGGGTAACCATAAACAACGTTGATACTATCTACAGAACCTGATGCTTGAGCCTCAATGCCATTAATGGCTGCTTTACCATAAACAATACCAGCAGCACCATCAACTGCACCTTTTAGTCCTTGCAGGGAAGCTTCTCGAGCATCCTCTTGCAAGTTAAGAAAACGAGGTGCTGCAGTCACTGCAAGAATACCTAGAATAACAATCACCACGACCAATTCGATTAGGGTGAAACCGCCTTGTTTTTTCATAGTCTCAATCTCTCTGTGTTAAATGTCCGCAGTACTACTGCAAGGTTACGGTCACACGACCTGTTTTAATCTCATAAACAAACTGATGATCCGTACCACCTTCTTGTTGAATATAGGTACAAGTGTCATTTGAGTCATCAGCCTGTGCTGAATATTTTATATTTCCATTCGTGTTTGCATTCGATACTGTATCAACACTTGGTGGGTTTTGTAATAAGTTATTCATCAAGTCAATACACATCTGGTCAGTTAAGCTGGTTGGAAAACTCACATTATCGGTGTTTAAACCATAGGGATATCCGTCTCGAAAGCCAGTATCCGCATTACTGCCGTTTTGGGCGCGAGTCAGCCAAAAATCCACACCGTCATAGTCAACTCGATTATACGTTTCAGTGTTGACTGTCACCGAAGGACGAGCCTCTGCTTCCCATTGCGCACGAGCGGATAACACGCCAGTAGCAAAGCCACCAGCCACACCTTCCACGCTAGCCTTTTTCGCTTCATCAGTAACATCTAAAAAGCGCGGCAAAGCAGCAACCGCTAATAGACCAACCACAACAATGACAACAACAAGCTCAACTAACGAAAAACCGAACTGCTTATTATGCATAATGATAAACTCGCTATTTACTACAACATATTATACGAAATATCCGCAATATAGCTATCGCAAATACGTCAATATAATCACTTGGCCGAGAAGCCGACACTCACGGTAAAATTATTATCCACGAGCTGTATATGAATCGACTTTCCATAATTAAAAATATACTCACATCGATAATTATTTAATTCAGAACGCTCCACAACTTTAGACGGTGCTACCCCTAACACTCTTTGTTCTGGATATAATAACGAAAACCAACTCTCACATGCTGTTCTACTCTGTTCACGGTTTGGGATAACCCAACCATGCTTTGAAAACAAAAGGTTTTCAGTATCTACAACTAAGTGCTCTCGTTGGCCATTCAACATCCATTGCTGCTTATAGAAGCTCGCTCTTTCTATCATTCTTTTACTCGCCAGTAAAAATGCAGCATCATCAACATCTTCTTCTAATTTCTCGATTATCAGAACAAAGCTCAGTATTAGAATAATGATTACCAACAACCAAACAACGAATCTAGAGCGTTCAATATTACTCGACATATTAACCTTGAATTGCGTCTAACATGCCCCACATTGGTAGGAATATACCCAATGCAAGTATTAATACCATGCCCGCAACCACTACTAATAATATAGGCTCAATTCGTGCCGTCAGTGTTTTCAAATCATAATCGACTTCACGATCATAAAAATCAGCGGCTTCAAGCAAAAGCTCGTCAATCCGACCGGTTTCCTCTCCCACCGACAACATCTGCAGAACCAAAGGGGTAAATACCTGACTATTGCTCGCTGTCGATGAGATCGTTCCGCCTGCTTCAATCGAAGATTTCATCTCCAACAGACGATTTTCTAGATATCTATTTTCAAGCGCTTCTGCGGACAGAGCGAGTGACTGGTTAAGTGGAACACCTGCCTTCAACATCAGAGCAAACGTACGGGAAAAGCGCGCCAGTTGGGCACGATTTACCAGATCACCAATGATCGGCATACGCAGGCGAAACTTGTCCCAACGTTCTTGGCCTTTGGCTGTCTTGAGCCAAGCTTTGAATGCAAAGATCAGACTCACGATCCCAGCCAACATAAATGCCCAATAATTCACAAAGAAATCGGATGTCGCAATGATAATTCGAGTAGGTAAGGGTAAATCGACGCCAAAACGAGAAAACATGCTAGCGAACTGTGGGATAACCTTTACATTAAGGATAAACAACGCCACGACAATGAAACTGATCACAAAAGTGGGGTATCGCATTGCCGTTTTAATCCGCTTTCGCGTCTCCACTTCCTGCTCATAGTAGTTAGCCAGTTGCATCAAAGCCTGATCCAATCGACCAGTGTTTTCCCCCACATTGATCATAGAAACAAATAAAGGGCTAAAGACCTTAGAATGCATCTGCATTGATGCCGACAAGCTTCGTCCATTAGTCAGCTCTTGCGTTACTTCTTCTAGTGCCTCTTTTAACTGCTTATTAGCGCTATTTTGCGTCAAGCCCTTCATTGAACGCAGCAAAGGAACACCGGCTTTGGTCAAGCTGTATAACTGACGACAGAAAATCACCAGCACTTCCAAAGGGATCGAAGGTTTAAATATCGACCGGAGATCAATATCAAAAGAGCTGCCGCCTGAACCCTGTGTAATAGCGGTAGGAATGACACCTTTATTGATAAGCGATTCAGCCGCCGCCTCTTCATTGGGCGCTTCAACCTGCCCAGCCGCAGCTGAACCATCTAGATTACGTCCCTGATAGCTAAATACTGGCATCATTCTCCCTATAAGTAGATAGCTTCAACAGAGCCAGAAGCATCGCCTTCTCCAAGATTCATCACTTCGTCTAAGCTAACGATCCCCTGTAAAGCAAGCTCCATAGCAGAGGCAAGCAGAGGTTTATAGCTTGCCGATTGACGAGCAACAATGGAGAAACCCACAGCATCATTAGCTCGTAGCTTATCCATCATCTCCTGTTCAAGTTCAAGCATTTCAAAGACACCGATACGACCCTGATAACCAGTCAGGTTACAGTTTTGGCATCCACGCCCTTTAACAAAAGTCGCTTGCTCTTGGTTTGGGAAACGTTGCGCTAGCCACTGTCTACGTGCGTCTTCCACATCATCATCCGTTTTACAGTCAGGGCAAACCTTACGAACCAGACGCTGGGCAACCACTGCTCGAACGGCACTGGCTACCAAGTAACCCGGTGCTCCCATATCCATCATCCGAAGCGCACTATCCACCGCATCATTAGTATGCAAAGTACTCAATACCAAGTGGCCCGTCAGCGCCGCACGTAAGCCAATTTCAACCGTTTCTTGATCACGCATCTCCCCAACTAGAATGATATCTGGATCCTGACGAAGGAAGGTTCTCAGGATGGTGGAGAAATCGAGGTCAATTTTAGGGTTCACCTGCACTTGGTTAACACGCGGTAAGCGGTATTCTACCGGGTCTTCTGCGGTAATAATTTTCTTACCAGGTTCGTTCAGTTCACTCAAGGCACCATATAACGTGGTGGTTTTACCTGAGCCTGTTGGCCCCGTCACCAATATCATGCCGTGCGGGCGGCGAAGCTGCCGTCTTAGACGAACCAATAAATGGTCCGGAATACCTGACTTTTCAAGCTTTCTCACCCCTGTAGACTGGTTGAGAAGACGCATCACCACTGATTCACCATGCTGGACAGGCATGGTTGACATACGAATATCGACCGACTGACCTTTAGCACGTATATTGAAGCGTCCATCTTGTGGTAAGCGTTTTTCGGAGATGTCCAAGTTAGCCATTAGCTTGAGGCGCAGTACCAAAGCCGGAGCAACATTAACTTCATTCAGTAAGGTCTCGTGTAACACACCATCAATACGCTGACGCAAACGCAGCACATTGGCATCAGGCTCAATATGAATATCTGAAGCTCCAACTTGAATGGCATCTTCAAATAACGAGTTAATCAGTTTTACAACTGTAACTTCGTCACTGTCTTCATCCTCGATACTGAAATCAAACGCTTCATTGACCTGATGCTCAGCCTGAAGTTGCTCAGCAAAAGAAGCAATTTCTTTGGTTCGTCGGTAATAACGGTCAAAGCCATCCACCAGTTGTTTTTCTGGCGCAATAACAAATTCGATACTGTAGTTAGGTAACTGACCCAGTAACGCTTCTTGGGCAAAAAGATCCGCCGGATCACTCATAGCGACTCTTAGCGTATCCCCTTGACGCCCAATAACCAAAGTCCTCAAACGGCGGGCATGTACTTCGGGCAGTAGCTGTACCGCGTCGGCATCAACATTTGCACGGCTCAGGTCAATGAGAGGGACGTCAAGCTGCTGAGAAAGGAAGGTCAGCATTTGATGTTCCGTTAAGAAACCAAGCTCAATCAGAGTTGCTCCCAGTTTTCTGCCTGTGCTTTTCTGTGCCGCTAGCGCCTCTTCGACTTGAGACTCAGTAATAATCCCTTCTTCGACGAGCAAATCACCAAGACGCTTCCTAAGTTTAATTTGCATCTGGCTGCTCCTTTAAACGGCTGATAAGGGATAAACGGTCACGAATAAACTGCTGCGACTGACTGGATAACCCCAGCTTAGTTAAAGCTTGCTGGTAGGCTTCTTCGGCTTTGGCTAAGTTCAAAGCCCGTTCTTGTTGAATACCTAAGCCAAGCCACCATCGCCCACTATCAGGTTCCAGCGTCACTAAACTCTGATAGCTACTGAGTGCAATGTCATCTTGCTTCGATTTCTGAGCTAACGCTGCTCGAAGAGATAAATACTCTACCGGTGCCTTTTGAGGCACATGCACCAAAGCCGTTAAAGCCGCTTCATTTTGCTGCTCTTTGATGAGCAATTTAGCTAACGACATCCGCAGAGCACTCTCTTCTTTATCAATTTGAATGCCTTTACGTAAAATATCGACCGCCTTACGGACCTCTCCTTTACCGTAATAAAGTGCAGATAGCTTTTTACGATATTTAACGTTATCAGGCGCATAACGCAGCGCTTCTTGGTAATGCTTAAGTGCTTCAGTCAGGTTATTGTTATCCAGTGCTTTTTTCGCTCGACTTTGCGCTTTCTTTGCTAACTGAGCAGGAGACAACTCCACTTGTTGAATGACAACTTGCCCCTGAGCCACTTTCACTGAAGGAGCAGCAATGCTAGCCTCTTTTATTGTTGCCGGTTCAGGCTCAACGCTTGCTTTTGCTGCCTCTACTTCATTGGGGAGAGGATTCAATTTACTGACCAGACGAGGCTGTGAAAGATAAATAGTGTCGCTACTTACCGATGATTTCGATGTCGGTGAGGAAATAGGTTCATTCGCTTTCTCAACTCCGACGGTGGGCAAAGGTTGCGGATCAATAACTGGAGTCTGACTTGAAATAGCCCATCCCCCGACCGCTAAACTTAAGCCAAAGCTGCCTACCACCCAAGGCAAAACCTTAAGTTGTTTCACAGGTTTTACGTTCGCTTTAACCACTTGCTCTTGCTTAGTTGACTGATTATCGGCTAGTTCAGAAAGCGCATTGTTAATCGCACTCATGATAAACTCCAGCCCCAAATTAACGGGATTCTAAATTTTGGTTTGCAGCTGTCATACGTATCATGGATAGCATTAAACAACTGTTGGTTGCTGACAGTCAGTTCATCTTGACTACACGCCAGAACCAAACACTTATGGCAGATTTGATTGATCAACCTCGGAATACCTCGGCTCGCTTTCCAAATGGCTTTTTTCTGATTAACCGTGAAGATATCTACTTCCCCACCGGACTTTTCTAATCGGTTGTCGATGTACGCCACCACTTCAGAAACCGTCAGCGTTCTTAGCCGTGCACTAAAAGTAATACGCTGCCTAAGTTGGCGCAGGTGGTGCTGCTCTAATCGCTCATCCAACTCAGGCTGACCCAGCAAGACAATTTGTATCAGCTTATGGTATTCCGTCTCTAAGTTGCCAAATAAACGTAATACTTCCAGCGCTTCATCGCTTAAGGCTTGCGCTTCATCCACAAATACCACCACCTGAGAGCCATTTCGCGCAAACTCTATAAGTTTAGCTTGAATATCCTCGACCAGCGTGGTGTCTGCAGTGATGCTAACTTCGAGTTCAGTCGCAATGGCTCGCCTAAGTTCATCACCGCTCAGAGCAGGGTTAGGTAGATAAACAAGCTGAACGGCCTGACTCAGTTGGTTCACCAAGATCCGGCACACCATGGTTTTTCCAGTTCCGACTTCTCCGGTGATCTTGATCAGACCTTCTCCCATTTCTATCGCGGATTGAACCGTCTGAATCGCCTCATAATGAGGCTCCAACCCTAAGAACAATTCAGTGTTCGGGGTTAAGTGAAATGGAAACTGAGTTAATCCAAAATGCTCCAAATACATAGGCGATTATTGCTCATCAGGGAACCATTCCTGAAGTAAATCTCTAGATCTTTCGAGCTCTTTTTGCCACGTATTTACCCCCACAACGGTAGGTTTAAGTAAGATCACTAATTCAGTTTTCTCTGTGTACTGCGTAGTATTGCGGAACAAGTGACCCAATGCCGGCACATCACCAAGGAATGGCACTTTGGAAGTTCGCTCTAGAGTATTTGACTTCATCAAACCTCCGATGACAACCACATCCCCATCTTGAGCACGAATCACAGAGTCCGACTCGCGAATAGAGCTGGTCGCCAGCGGTAAAGAAACCGTATCCGAGCCATTGGTAATGTTTTTTTCTTCTTCTGTCACATCAATAACCGCAGGATGAACATGCAAAAGCACACTGCCATCATTGTCAATCTGGGGGGTCACATCAAGAGAGATCCCTGAGAAGAACGGCGTTAATTCAATATCCGTGCTGGTTGTCGATGTTGTACTGCCGGAATCGACGTTCGTCGAAAAGTCCGTCACAAAGTAACTGTCCGTACCGACTTTGATCACCGCTTTTTGGTTATTCGAAGCTGTCACTCTTGGGCTAGAGAGTACATTCAAGTCACCTTGAGTCGACATAAAGCTAATAACGGCATCAAAACTGCCGCTAGAGATGACTAAGTTGGACTGACCTCCTAGCAAAGTCCCTATCGCATCCAAACCAGGTAATGTAGCTGCTGTCCCAGGGTTTCCTTGACCAATCGTGTAGTTAGTCCCATTCGAAGTAAATGCCTTCGACCAATCGATCCCTTGCTGGTAGCCATCACTCAACGTCACTTCCAAGATTTTCGCTTCTAGGATCACTTGTCGATGCAGTCTTTGCTGTGAAACCCCAATAAAGCTTTTCACTTCCCGGATTTCATCAGGGAAAGCTCGAATCGTGATCACACCAGCTTGTGGGGTAGTCACCACACTTTGCCCTTGACCAGAGCCAATCAGCTGACTCACCGCTTGTTCTAACTGAGGCCAAAAGTCACTTTCACTGGTGGTTTCAATTTCCGTCCCTCCTTTTGATGAAGTGGTACTCGAGCTGCCCGAGCTGGAAGTATCCGAATCCGAACTGGAGGATGACGAACTGGAAGAGCTACTGTTAGTGATGGTGCCTGTGGTGATGGAGGTCAGCGAGCGACCGCTACGTTTAAATTGCAAGTAATCAACTGGGATAGTCACTGTTCTTAGCCCTGCTGGGTATATCTGGATAACTTTCCCTGTTGTTTCAATCTGATAGCCATAAAGGTCTTGCACCACAGACAACACTTCGTCCAATGTCACATCCGTTAAATTGACTGTGATACTGCCTGATACTTCTGGGTGCAAAGCAACACTAAATTCCGTTCCTCTAACCAAACTAGCAAAAAAAGCTTTAGCATCAACATCATTGGCTTGGATTCTAAAGCGCTTTACTGTTTCAAAGGTAGTGCTTGCTGCTCCCTCGAGGTCAGGCATTAAGTCTGCTTCAACAGAAGGTGGCAATTCATCTAAACTGCGGCTGCCTGATTGATTAATCGCTTCATTGAGCGCATCTTTAGCTTCCACTGGCTCACGATGGCCCATAGAACAACCGACTAATGACGCAACAGTAATTGCTACAACGAGTTTACGCATACGATTCCAATCACCTTACTGTTTTATATCCAGAGTAAATAGCTCTAACTTCCACTGCTTGCCCGCTTTGACTAGCGTAACAAGCTCCGGCCCAATGTAACTCACGGTGTAACCATTAACCGTTTCTCCTACTAATGCCACTTGATTGTTCAGAACGGCCTGACATTGTGCAATCTCTCGGCAAACGATACTTTGCAGCATCGGAACGGGTTGGTCAGTTATCTTAGAGGCAGGCTTAGCCTCTTGTGGCTTTTGCCAACCCAATGGGGCTGTCGGGTCCTGCGAAGCGAGGAGTATCGATGAGTAAGCCATCAAAATTACCATAATGCATCTAACCACCGATAAACTCCTGTCTTGTACCCAGTGTATACACTTCAAGTATTAAACGTGCTGTCGGGTATTCCTCTACGGTATAGCTGAAGCTTCTCCAATAGTACTTAACAGGCAAAGACTCTAGTGTGTTGAGATAAGTCAGAATCGAAAAATAGCTGCCAGTTAGTTCTATTTTGACCGGATGTAGATAATATCCAGTCCGTGTTTGGTTATCGACGCCACCTGTAATGGGTTCTGCGGTCATTGATTCAAGTGACACCAGTTTTAGCCCTTGTGTACCAGTTAACACATCTTCTAATAAACGAGCCATCTGACTAGGAGAAATCAGGTTTTCTATTATTTCTGCTAACTGCTGTGATAATTGCTGACTCTCTGTCAGCAACTTCTTGTATTCCAAATCAATCTTCTGATTAGGGTCTCGCTTAAGTTTAGCGGTTACCAGCAAAATATCCGCTTCTAAGCGCTGCACATTCTGCTTAGATGAGCTGACTTGCCCAGACAGGGACTGGTTGGCTTTCAAGATAGGTTCAACGAGCCAAACCAACAAAGTCAGGCTAATAATCACGATGCCACAAAGGGTTAGTAACCACTTTTCTCGTCGACTTAAAGTATTAAATTTATCATTGAGTTGGAGCCAAAATTGCTGCATTACTTGGGCTCCTGCTTAGTGATAAGTTCAAACGTCACAATATCATCATCGTTACGACCAATTTTAAGCTTTTCAAATGTACGTCCGACAAGGTTCACTTCGGACTTAAATTGATTGACCCAATTCGGAATGGCTTTAGCCTCACGCGCAAGCCCTTGTAAATCCATGGTATTGGAATCGATAAAAATATGGCTCAGTGAAATGTCTTGTCTTCCCAGCTCTGCCAATGCACGCATGACTCCTGAATATCCAATTTGCTGGGATTGATCAAACTCATTGACGGCTTTTAATGACGCGCGTTTCGCTTGAATCTCAAGCTTCAACCGGGCAACAGCTGCGATTTTAGCGGCTGAGGGCTTATGTTTAGCAAGACGCTGATTCAAGCCTGAAAGTTGTTGCTCAAGCTTCACTTGCTGTGCCCTGTGGTCTTCGAGCTCTTGCTCAAGCTGAATTTGTTGGACGTAAAGATAAGCAAAAGCGCTGAGTAACACTGTCGTTACCGCCCCCCAAGCCAAAACAACATTGGTGAGCGTAAAGTTTTCTTTTTTGGGCTTAAGAGAGTCAGGGAAAAGATTCACCGCACTTTCACTGAGTTGATCAGCATACTCAATCAGAATATCCCCTGATTCACGCTCATCCTCACTTAACCCGGCAACTTTGACACTCAAGCGTTCACTCAATGCTTCAACCAACTCTTGCTGGTCTTCTTCATCACAACAGACTTTCATTTTGTGGAGAGAAGCTCCACGCAATTGCGAAGAGAGGTAATCAATCGATCGCTGTAACTCCAAAGCGATCCCATCAAGCTGGAGAATGCTAGTCGCCACCCCAGTCAACGGAGAAGCTACCCCACGAATCGTTCTTTGGAAAGCACAGTGATGGTCAACAAAAGCACTGACTCGAAAGCTACTTTGCTTACTGCGCTGTAAAAGTAAAAAGCTTGATAACTCGCCCGCGGATATCCCCCATACCTCATCTTCAACTAAGACGCGGTTGAGCTGAATATGATGAGCAGACAGGCTTTGTTGCAGGCCGACAATCAGACTTTTAGGGGCAACATAGACTTGAAGTTTATTACCCACTGGAAGGTGCGCCGCATCAGCAACGATGTCCGTTACTTTTTCACTGATCAGGTCTTTAAGTAAAAACGGGAGTGCGCTTACCAACTCCGCATCTGGAATGTTGGGTTTATCGATTTGATAGGTTTGGTAGAATTTAGAGTTCAGAACAATATCAAGATGAAGATCCGTTAACTTGGATCGCACCAAGGTTTTAAGCAGTGTTTCTTGCCAGGAGTTGCCTTCCACCATCACTTTAGATGGCAGTTTTCCCTCAGCTAATGCTGAAAAATACAACTCGCCGGGTTGGACAACAACTGTCAGGTTTAAACCAACTCGTTTATTGTGACTAAACTTTCCGATCAAGGATTGGATATTCATTTACTGCTAACTTTTCGCCACCGGTTGCGACGACCAATTTGCACTTTACTGGTCGTCATGACTTTCTTTTCAGTTTCAACTTTAGGTAATAGCTGTTGCTCAGACTGAAAATAACGTCCTTGCACCCCTTGTACTCCTAAAGCCAGCATTGTTTTATACTCTTGTTTATTGTCGACACCCACGGCAATAACTTGAGTTTTAAGCCCTTCACAAGCTCCTAGCAAGCTACGTACAAATAACTGGTTTTCATCTCGCTGATCTATTTGTTTCACTAGACTTCTATGCAGCTTCAAAAAATCAATGGGCAGATCTTTTAAATAATGAGTACTTACTATAGAGCGACCTGCCTGCCCAACAGTAACTCGACAACCCAATCCAGAAATCATTTTGATCACTGGACGCATATAATCGAGATGTTTGACTAGTCTCGCTTCCGCAAATTCAAAAATCAGCGACTTGCGTTGTTCTGATGTTAATTGTAGTAGCTCATATCGAAACCACTTCAAGTAATCACGATCAGCAAAAGGTACTACGTGAATATTGACAGAGTAACATATTCTTTTCTTTGACACTTTCAAAAACTGAGCGACTGCCGAAAAAACAGCGCGATCCAAAACGGACTCATAACCCACAGATTCTATTGCAGAATTAAATCGCGATGCTTTTATCAATCCCTTATCAGGATCATTGATACGGACAAATAGCTCTGAATGCTCAAAGATTCTGTCTTTATGTGAGTCCAGTAAATAACAAGGTTGATAGAAAATATAAAGCTGGTCCGGCTTAAGCACTAAATCGAATAGAGTACGCCAACGCACACTGCCACGCTCATCATCATGCGTGACCAATTTATTAAACTTATTCCAGGTATTTACACGTTGTAATTGGGCACTTTTAAGAGAGGTTTCAGCTTCATCTAAAATACGTCCTTGACTCTCTCCTTCCCTGTACATACTGACACCAATATGCACCCAATTTTCTTTATCCAATGGAGAGGGAGGTGATAATTTAGTCAATTGCTTTAAGCTATTTATCGCTATTTGTGACACCTCTTTACTGCTTAAATGAGGGGCAAAAATGGCAAAATCAGACTCGTAATAACGAGAAAGAATCACATCAGGATAACGTTGAATAATATTATTCAAGCTATCACCAATATCGACAACAAACTCATCTGCGACCTGCTTGCCAGATTCTTCCTGCAGTTGCTCCCAATCGTCAATACGCAGCAGCAAAACACCGCCATGTGAACCATGCTCAGACAAAGCCGCTTCCAATTTACTGTCAAACAGGACACGGTTAGCCGCACCAGTTAATGGATCAAGGAAGGTTTGGGTACGAATAAATGTATCAAAGCGACTTCTTTCTTGACGTGCATCTTGTAGCTCTTCAATTAGGCAGTCTAATGCTTCACTGGCTGTATAGGGCCACTCTTTCATGTCCCCTTTCGCGTATTCTTCCACACGTCCGGCAAGAATCATTCTGCCCCGCTCCTCCAATAACTCAGAACCTGCAAGCTGTTCTTTCAACCACTTCACCCCACGCATTAAGCAAAAGATAATCAAGGCCACGGCCAATGTGATCGACCACAGAGCTTCAAGAGAATAACCGTAGCCTATGTATGGGGGGACAGCTTTAAAATGAAGGCGATAGCCAATATTGCGCTCCAGCTGATATTCAGTGTCATACAGCAAAGTGGTATCGACTTTCGAAGAAGTATCTTTATAACGGTATATCACACCGTTATCTGACAGGAGCTCCATTTCAACAATATTAGAGGCTTGAAGCATTTTGGGCATCCAACGCTGGAGTGAATAAGCCGCGTCAGGATCTTCCATTTCCTTATCCAATACTTCAACGATACCTTGCAGAGAATGATCTAAATACTCTTGCCCAAGTCGCTTAAAAGATAAGGTACCACCTAAAAATAGGATGAACATCGCACTGGTCACTATAACGGTGACAAACGCAACTAGGCGAGTGCTCAGTTTTAAAGTAGGTGTGTACCTCATAGATAAAGAATTCCTTTTCTCAAAATAAGGTCGCGATAGCGCTGGCGGTCAGTTAACTATGTGATAAAAGAGACCACTAACTGATGAGTCTGTTTTTCTAACTATATAAAAAAGCCGCGAAATTCGCGGCTTTTTTCAGGATTCAATGATCTAGAATGGGATATCGTCATCAAAATCCATTGGAGGTTCATTGTATTGTGGCTGGCTTTGACTCGGCTGCTGTTGCGGCTGAGAGTATTGCTGCTGAGCAGGTTGGCTTTGCTGCATCGCTGGCTGTTGAGGCTGTCCCCAACCACCTTGCTGCTGAGGTTGACCCATTGGCTGACCTGATGCTCCCCCCTGCGGACGACCACCAAGCAATTGCATTTGACCAGCTGGCCATTGAACAACGACTTCAGTTGTGTAACGGTCTTGACCATTTTGGTCTTGCCACTTACGCGTTTGAAGTTGGCCTTCAATGTAGACTTGCGAGCCTTTACGTAGGTACTCACCCGCGACTTCAGCGGTCTTACCAAAGAGCACAATACGGTGCCATTCCGTTTTTTCACGCTGCTCGCCCGTATTTTTGTCTCGCCAAGATTCAGAAGTTGCAACGGTAATGTTCGCCACGGCACTACCGTTCGCAGTGTACTTAACTTCAGGATCCTGCCCTAGGTTACCCATAATGATAACTTTATTTACTCCACGGCTCGCCATGATTCGCTCCGTCTAAATTCTCTATTAACCTTAAAAATAGCGCACTAGGATAACACGCTTTAGCCTTCGAACAAATTGCAATCCACACCATGAGCTCACAAAGTCATCAGCCCAACTCAGGGCACATCTATTTTCGAGTAAATTCAATCTATTGTTCGATTGATAGATTTAATGATTACTTATCAATATGAAATTGAACGCAATCCTGTAAACTTGATTCGCACTGGTCAAATTTCTCATTCACTCTGCCAACACCTCAATTAAACCGAATGAAGAACCTTATGGCCAAAAACATTTACGCCCGAACTATCTACTTTCTTTGTGAAGATACATCGAAACCCCATCACCTTATCCATCAAGTAGAAAAGCTACTCAGTATCGACATTCCACGTATTGAGCCCAATGAACTCATGCTTGCCATGCAACAACATAAACATAAGATCCTAATGATAGATCACAACAATTATCAAAAGCTTAACAACCAGATTCGCGACCTCCCTCTGTCGAATAAAATGTTTGAGACGATCATTTTTAATGTCGAGAAAAGACTGACTACAGAAGAACTATTACGTTTTGGCAACCTCAAAGCCTTATTTTACCAAGAGGAGTCTATTGAAGCAGTCGCCAAAGGATGTGGTGAAGTCATCAACAGCCAAAACTGGCTGCCACGTAAGGTCGCCGCTCAGCTACTGCACTATTACCGCCATGTAGTATTAAGCCAGACCGCACCCGCGACAGTAGATTTAACAGCCCGCGAGATCCAAATTCTTCGCTGTTTAAAAACTGGCGCATCAAATATGCAGATTGCCGAAGACCTGTTTATCAGTGAGTTCACGGTGAAGTCTCATTTATACCAAATCTTTAAAAAGCTCTCGGTCAAGAATAGAGTGCAAGCCATCGCTTGGGCCAATCAACATATGATGTCTTAAATATAATCCAATGTGCAAAAACTCACGTTTTCGCTTCTATAGTCATTATTCATTCATGCAAAAAGTGATATGGTTGCGCCAGCTATATAAAAGACGAAATACAGATATAGGGTTTTAACATGATCAAAAAGTGCCTTTTCCCGGCAGCAGGCTATGGAACTCGCTTTCTCCCAGCGACCAAATCCATGCCTAAAGAAATGATGCCTGTCGTTAACAAGCCATTGATTGAATACGGTGTAGAGGAAGCGATTCAAGCCGGAATGAATGGTATGTGTATTGTCACAGGTCGTGGTAAACACTCGATCATGGATCACTTTGATAAAAACTACGAATTGGAACACCAAATCAGTGGGACGAACAAAGAAGAGCTCTTAGTCGATATCCGCGATATCATCGAAAGTGCTAACTTCACCTACATCCGTCAACGCGAGATGAAAGGGTTGGGTCATGCAATTCTGACTGGGCGTGAACTCATCGGTGATGAACCTTTCGCTGTAGTTCTGGCGGATGACCTTTGCGTCAACGAACAAGAAGGTGTGCTGGCGCAAATGGTGGCACTGTTTAAACAGTTCCGCTGCTCAATTGTTGCCGTACAAGAAGTGCCTGCTGATGAAACACATAAGTACGGTGTGATTTCAGGTGAAATGATCAAAGACGATATCTATCGCGTTGATGACATGGTTGAAAAGCCAGAACCTGGTACCGCCCCAAGTAACCTCGCTATCATTGGTCGCTATATCCTGACTCCAGATATCTTCGAGCTGATCGAAAATACCGAGCCAGGCAAAGGCGGTGAAATTCAGATTACAGATGCCCTTCTGAAACAGGCTAAAGCAGGCTGTGTTCTGGCCTACAAATTCAAAGGCCAACGTTTTGACTGCGGTAGCGTTGAAGGTTACATCGAAGCCACTAACTACTGTTTTGAGAACCTTTACCTTAAAGACAGCAAGAAATCTGAGTTGGGTAAACAAAGTACAACCAAAGAAGCCTAATGGTTTATTTCTCTTTTTTCAAAGGCTGCTCTGTGAGCAGCCTTTTTTATTACTGTTTTTTCATACAGTATTTTCTTTGAACATTTATCACTCTATGTAATACTTAGCCCACTTGTTTTTACATTGAGCGAGAGCAATGGATAAGATCGAAGTTCGCGGCGCACGCACTCATAACTTAAAAAATGTCAATCTGACTATCCCCCGAGATAAACTCATCGTCATTACTGGATTATCAGGTTCAGGTAAGTCATCACTTGCCTTTGATACTTTATATGCGGAAGGTCAGCGGCGCTATGTTGAGTCACTATCCGCTTACGCTCGTCAATTTTTATCTTTAATGGAAAAGCCAGATGTTGACCATATCGAAGGTCTATCCCCTGCCATCTCCATTGAACAAAAATCAACATCACACAATCCTCGCTCAACCGTCGGTACCATTACTGAAGTCTACGACTATTTACGTTTACTCTATGCACGAGTCGGTGAGCCCCGCTGCCCAGAACATAAGGTTCCACTCACCGCCCAAACCATCTCACAGATGGTCGATAAAGTATTGGAACTGCCAGCAGGCTCTAAAATGATGCTACTGGCTCCCATCGTTAAAGAGCGTAAAGGTGAGCATGTAAAAACACTGGAAAACCTCGCAGCGCAAGGTTTTATCCGTGCTCGTATCGATGGTGAAACCTGCGATTTATCGGATCCTCCGACCTTAGAGCTGCACAAGAAACACACCATCGAAGTGGTCGTAGATCGCTTTAAAGTGCGCGATGACCTACAGCAGAGGCTGGCAGAGTCCTTTGAAACCACACTGGAACTTTCTGGCGGTATTGCAGTGGTTGCGCCTATGGACGGTAATGGTGAAGAGGTGGTGTTTTCTGCTAACTTTGCTTGTCCGCACTGTGGTTACAGTATGCAAGAGTTAGAGCCAAGGCTTTTCTCATTCAATAATCCAGCGGGGGCGTGCCACACCTGTGACGGCCTTGGTGTGCAACAATACTTTGACCCCGCGAGAGTTATTCTTGATGACTCCTTAAGCTTGGCAGAAGGAGCCATTAGGGGGTGGGATCAAAAGAACTACTATTACTTCCAAATGCTCTCTTCCTTAGCTGAGCACTTTGATTTCGATCTTAAAGCTCCTTTTAAGTCCTTACCGAAGAAAGTTCGTGATGTAGTGCTGAATGGCTCGGGGCGAACTGAGGTTGAGTTTAAATACATCAATGATCGCGGTGATATTCGTGTGAAACGTCACCCATTTGAAGGGATACTGAACACTTTAGAACGTCGTTATCGAGATACAGAGTCAAATGCGGTCCGTGAGGACTTGGCAAAATATATTTCGACTCGTACCTGCTCTAGCTGTGAAGGCAGCCGTCTTCGTCTTGAAGCCCGTAATGTGTTTATTGGCGATACAACATTGCCCGAGATTGTTGAGTTAAGCATTGCCGATGCGCTCGGTTTCTTTGCGTCACTAGAGCTAGAAGGGCAAAGGGCTCAAATCGCAGAGAAAGTGATGAAGGAGATCAATGATCGTCTCCAATTCCTAGTGAACGTTGGCCTCAACTACCTCAACCTTTCCCGTAGTGCCGAAACTTTATCCGGTGGTGAAGCACAACGAATTCGACTCGCCAGCCAGATTGGTGCAGGGTTAGTCGGAGTCATGTACGTGCTGGATGAACCCTCCATCGGGCTACACCAACGCGACAACGAACGACTCTTGAATACCCTGACCCATCTACGTGATTTGGGCAATACCGTCTTGGTCGTTGAACACGATGAAGATGCAATTAGAATGGCGGATCATGTGATCGATATTGGCCCCGGCGCCGGGGTTCATGGTGGTAATGTAGTCGCAGAAGGCACCATGGAAGAGATTGTCGCCACTCCAGAGTCTCTAACGGGTCAGTACCTTAGTGGTGCGAAAAAAATTGAAGTGCCTAAACAACGCACTCCTATAAATAATAAAAAAGTGGTCGAGTTGTTCGGGGCAACAGGCAACAACCTTAAAGATGTCACATTAACGATTCCAGTTGGCTTGTTTACCTGTGTGACTGGCGTATCGGGATCAGGTAAGTCGACTTTGATTAACGATACTTTCTTTAAAATTGCCCACACTCAACTCAACGGTGCAACAACTGCGACCCCATCACCTTACCAAAAAATAAAAGGGCTAGAGCATTTTGATAAGGTCATCGACATCGATCAAAGCCCGATTGGGCGCACACCACGCTCCAACCCTGCAACTTATACGGGGATCTTTACCCCGATTCGTGAATTATTTGCCGGTACTCAGGAAGCAAGAGCTCGAGGCTATAAACCGGGTCGCTTCAGCTTCAACGTACGCGGTGGTCGCTGTGAGGCCTGTCAAGGTGATGGTGTAATCAAAGTAGAAATGCATTTCCTGCCTGATGTCTATGTACCTTGTGACGTATGTAAAGGAAAACGCTATAACCGCGAAACGCTGGAAGTTCATTACAAAGGCAAGACGATTGATGAAGTACTCGGAATGACGGTTGAAGATGCTCGCGAATTTTTCGACCCTGTGCCTGTTATTGCCCGTAAGTTGCAAACTCTGATGGATGTCGGTCTGTCATACATCCGACTAGGTCAGGCGGCAACGACCTTATCCGGTGGTGAAGCGCAACGTGTTAAGCTAGCTCGAGAGTTGTCAAAGCGCGATACAGGCAAAACACTCTATATCTTAGATGAACCCACAACGGGCTTACACTTCCATGATATTCAGCAACTGTTAACGGTACTGCATCGTCTACGAGATCACGGCAATACTGTGGTTGTTATTGAGCATAACCTTGATGTGATTAAAACCTCAGACTGGATTGTGGATCTAGGTCCAGAAGGCGGGCAAGGTGGCGGTGAAATTATTGCCCAAGGCACACCTGAAGAGGTCGCTAAGGTCACAGGTTCTCATACCGCAAGGTTCCTCAAGCCTATGTTAAAATAACGAAAAGTAGTAAATTAAACAGACCAGAATTTGGTCTGTTTTCTTTTAAGGACATAATCATCGATGGCAACTACCCATTTAGCAGGGACAAGCTTAGAGCCTCAAGCGCCTAAACTTCCACTCACCAAGCCATTTCTTGTTTCTATTGCAATAGTGTTTCTGCTCGCAATGCACATTTTTATGCCTAACCCCGGAGGGTCTGGGCTGGCATTGTCTTTTAATGCGACCACTTGGATTGCTGTCAGCCTTTCTCTCGCGTTGGGATTATATCAAGCAGGGACACAAGGGGTACTGCGATACAACAAACTGACTATAGGGCTCTTCATTTGTTGTTTACTACTAACCATACCTGTGCTCTACCCCAAGTCAGACTTTTCTTTATCTCAAGGCAAGCTTATCGGCCTTTGGGCAGGTTTTACCCTCTTTTTCGTGCTGCAACAATTTCGTTTCAGTAACAAACAAAAACAGCGTTTACTGTGGTTTATTACCATCGCGGTTTTCATTCAAGCCCTATTTGGTTGGGTACAATACTTCGTTCTTCAGCCTAATAATCTATTTGGCTACGATACCGCCCAAAACCGCCCCTATGGTATTTTTCAACAGCCGAACGTCATGGCGAGTTTTCTCGCGACAGGCCTAGTTCTTTCCGGGTACCTACTCACTCGACACCCCAAAAAATATCACCGCCAACTCAGTGAAGTGCTACTACTCTACGTCATGCCAGTTGTGACAGTTCCACTTTTGATACTGATTGCTTCTCGCACCGGCTGGTTAGGCGCCTTGCTTGCTGTCATGTTGCTGTTACCTTACTTATACCGATTTGCCACAAAAAAGCGCTTTTGGGGATGGCTAGCCGCCATCTGCCTGGGTTTATCTATAGGTAGCAGTATTAATCTCCTGTCGGCTGGAGATTCTCTTGCCACGCAGCGCGCTAATCTGGAAGGCCCGCGACAGTACACCTTTCCACAAACTCTGGATATGCTAGTCGAGAAGCCCTTCACAGGTTATGGCTACGGACGATTTGAGCCTGAATATATTGTCTACACGGCCCGCCAGCATCAGCTAAACCCTAGCTATCATCCAGGTTTGGCTGCGATGGATCACCCACATAATGAACTGCTCTATTGGGGAGTTGAAGGGGGGTTATTGCCTGTTTTAGCCATCATGCTTGCTGCCGTGATGGTGTTACTTCGGATATACAACGCGAAAAAAGGTACTCGCTTAGCTATGTTTGCTTTATTTGTCCCTATCGTTCTGCATAGCCAATTGGAGTACCCTTTTTACCATTCAGCCATCCACTGGATTACCTTTGTGGTTTTGCTCTTTTGGATAGATCAACGTGCTGGCTCATACCGTCTCGCATCCATTAGCATTGTCAGTAAAACACTCTTTCGAGTGATGAGCTTAATCGTACCCATCCTAGTCAGCTTCTATATGCTGACAGCCCTACATACCAACTATGTGTTGACGAAGTTTGAAACATCAACGCCTAAAGACCCAGACTTGCTCAATGAAGTGACTAATCCAATCGTTTGGAAAGACAGATACGATTGGGACATTTATAGCACCTATCTCAATATTGGCCTTTATCGTCAGGAAGCAAAGTTCATCCAGCCCTACATTGACTGGTCACTTCAGATTATTAAAGACAAGCCAAGGCCGGCGTTTTATAACAACTTAATCCTTGCTTACCAAGGCTTAGGCGACAGCGAACGTGCCGAGCAAATTCGCAGAGAAGCCCAATATCTATTTCCTGAACGAGATTTCTCACACGTACAGTATATTGCGCCAGATATTGATGCACTAAAAGCCGACAGCGAAAAGCAATTAGATTGAATTCAACCCTAAGTTAGCCAACGATGACTCACCAGCTTTGACAAAGCCGCTCAGAGCTGGATGGGCGTTCTGCTGAGACAAATGTTCTATCTTATCCGCAACCGCCACTTTTCCTTGGTCAACAAAGGCAAAATGCGAAGCAATAGCTTTAGCGTCACTGATATGATGAGTCACCATCACCACGGTAATATTGCGCTCTGCGGCTAATTGCTTGACCAGTCCGAGCATCTCTTCTCGCAATACCGGATCAAGCGCCGAGAAAGGTTCATCAAGCAACCAAATAGGATGAGGCTGAACAAAGCAACGAGCCAATGCGACACGCTGACGCTGTCCGCCCGACAATTGCTCAGGTAAACGATCCAAATAGTCCGCAATACCGACCTGCATCGCTGCGTGTTCCACCTGACTGACTTGCTCTGAGTTGAGCTTCAAACCAGGGTGCAGGCCCAATCCGATGTTTTCACGTACTGAGAGGTGGGCAAACAGGTTATGCTCCTGAAACAGCATCGCAAAAGGACGCTGGTGAGGCTCTTTGCCCACAACCTCTAATCCACCAGCTTTAATACTGCCACTTTCAGGTTCGATAAAGCCTGCGACCAAGGCCAGTAACGTTGATTTACCTGCCCCACTCGGCCCCATCAATGCGACCAGACTCCCCTGCTCAATATGTAAATCAAAATGGAATAGGTCCTGATGGTAATAGTAACGAACATCATTGAGGGTCAACATAAGTCACCTTAGAGTTTGCCTTAAATAGGGTTTCAATCAGTGCAAAACAGCCAACACTGAGCAGTAACAGAGTGACTGACACGACAGCTGCTGCATCCATCTGATAGCTGCCCAGCAATTGGAAAAGATACAACGGCAACGTGCGGAACTCCTGACTACCAAATAGGGCAATCGCACTTAAATCTCCCACCGCAAACATAAAACTGATCGCGAAAGCATGAGCCATCGGCTTTTTCAGGGCTCGCCATTCAACAACGCGAAAGCGCTGCCAGCCTTTCATACCTAAGCTTGCACATACGTATTGGTATTGCTGCTCGATATGCAGCATCGGCTGTGACAAGGTTTTGATCACGTAAGGCAAACCCATCAGCGCATTCACCGCGATCACAATAAAAAACGCCAGACTAAACACATCGGTAAAAGATCGCAGTAGTAAGAATAACCCAGTAGATATCACCAAACCGGGCGTGACAAGAATGATCGTTCCCAGTAACTCAATCTGATCCGCATGACGGTTTTTTGCATTCAAACGCAATCGACGGCTGGTCAGCATTATTGCAATCCCTGCCGAGAGCGCGATACCGCTCGCCAATGTTGCCACTTTAAGTGACGACCATAACGCCAGCCAAAATCGTTGATCCGTAAACACTGATAGGGCTTCTGAGTTGATGCCACTGAGCACCACCATCAGTAAAGGTGGCAGCACTAATAGCATACTCAGGCCAATCCAACTCCAATCCCAGATACGTGACCAGATGGAATCCTTGGCCATATAAAGGTTGTGACCTTGTGTACCAGAACTCACAGCCACAGGCTTGGTCAAACGCTGCACTGCCAACGCCATAATGCCACACAATAGCATCTGCCATATCGCCAGTAATGCCCCTGCCTGCAAGTCAAAATCGAATTTGATCGCTTGATAAATCGCCAGTTCTATCGTGGTCGATTTCGGCCCACCACCGAGTGCCATTACCGTCGCGAAACTAGTAAAACACAGCATAAACACCAAGCCACACACGTGCGGCAACTGCTGACGCAAGCGAGGCCATTCGACCCACTTAAATTTATACCAATGGCCCATACCTAGATGAGTACACAGTTTATGCTGTTCAGCGGGAATAGACTCCAATGATTGCAATAGCAAGCGCGTTGCATAGGGCAGGTTAAAAAACACATGCGCCAGTAAAATACCGTTCAGACCGTAAATCGAAAATGGCAGTTTAGAATCAAACCATGCTAAAGCTGATGACAACAGACCGCTATTACCATAAATCGCCAGTAAGCCAAACACCCCAACCAGCACAGGCAGTACTAATGTGGTAGCAAACAGCTTAAGCAGCAAAGATTTACCAGGAAAGGTACGCCGAGATAGTGCGTGCGCGACTGGGATGGCTAAGCCAACACTGAGCAGAGTCGACAGGAACGACTGGTAAAAGCTGAACTTGGTGACATGCCGATAATAAGGGTCTGACCAAACCTGAGCGATATTCAGAGATGGGGCGGCAACTAATAAAGCACCGAGAGCAGAAACAACAAAGGCCGCGATAGCAATCGCGACCCAGAGTCCCAATTTTGGAATACTACGCAAAGCGTCTCCTTAGAAGGTTAAGGCGCTTTGCCACTCACGTATCCAAGATTTTCGATTTTGCGCTACTTCTTCTGCGCTAAAGCTCAAGGCTTTTTCAGGTACCGTCAGTGTCTCAAAGCCTTCAGGCAGTGCGACTTTAGTTACTGGGTACATCCAGTTGCCTGTTGGCATCAAAGACTGGAAGTCGTCGCTAAGGATAAACGTCATAAATTCATCGGCTAATTTTTCGTTTTTCGATGCTTTTACTTTAGCCGCCACCTCAACCTGAGTGTAATGGCCTTCGGCAAAATCAGCGGCGGCGTATTTGCTGTCGCTTTCTGCGATCAGGTGATACGCCGGTGAGGTAGTGTAAGACAACACCATGTCTGACTCACCTTCAAGGAACATAGAGTAAGCCTCAGACCAACCTTTTGTCACAGTGACGGTTTTCTTAGCCAGTTGTTGCCATGCCGGGGTAACGTCATCGCCATAGACAGATTTCATCCACAGCATCAGGCCTTGGCCCGGCGTTGACGTACGGGGATCCTGATAAATCACTTTCAGATCATCGCGAGATTCCACCAGCTCTTTAAGGCTCTTTGGTGGATTGGTAAGCTTTTCTTTGTTGTAGACAAACGCAAAGTAACCGAAGTCATAAGGCACAAAAGTGCTGTCTTCCCAGCCGTTAGGCAGATTGACCGATTTGGTATCCACTTTGTGCTCGGCTAGCAGTCCCGTTTTCTGCGCTTCTGCCATCAGGTTATTGTCCAAACCTAACACGATATCCGCTTTGCTGTTGTCTCCTTCAAGACGCAGGCGATTAAGAATAGAAACGCCATCATCAAGAGCAACAAAGTTCACATCACAGCCACATTGAGCTTCAAACGCTTTTTCCACTTTCGGGCCTGGGCCCCAATCCGCGGCAAAAGAATCGTAGGTATAAACGGTAAGGGTGTGATCTGCTGCCAATGCAGAAAAAGATGTCAGTGTGGCAACGGCGATGGTACTTAAAGTGGTTTTCACTGCTCGCTCTCTCCTTGGTTGAGCGGCACAGGTTTGAGGAAACATTGGCAGGGCAAATGTTCAGACTCAATTCCTACGCCAGCATTATCTGGTTCAGGTACACGGGTCCTGGGCTTTGCCCAATCTCAGCTTCATCTGTGCGATGAATAGCTCCCCGATGAGTATCGGCTGATTGTAATCGTAATGTTGTCAATTAGCCAGAGTTATACACGCTGGTCATATCCCCAACGCGGGACAAGCCCCTGTTCAACATTAAGATGATCGAGAATTCTCGCCACCATAAAGTCGACCAGATCATCAATAGACTTAGGTTGATGGTAGAAGCCTGGTGCCGCAGGCATAATGGTGACGCCCATCTGCGACAACTTATGCATATTCTCTAGATGCAACGTAGAGAACGGTGTTTCACGCACGACCAACAGCAACTGGCCGCGTTCTTTGATCACCACATCGGCCGCACGCTCAATAAGATTATCAGACATACCATGTGCGATGGCAGCGACACTGCCTGCAGAGCAAGGGCACACGACCATCTGTTTCGGTGCTGCGGACCCAGAAGCCACTGGAGAGAACCAGTCGTCTTTACCATAGACGATGAGTTTTTCGGCATCACAGTTTAAGTGTGTCACTAGCGCCTGTTGAGCCAAATCAGGGTTGGCAGGTAGCTTCAAATTATGCTCGGTCGCTAACACAACCCGAGCCGCTGAAGAAATCAGTAGGTGAACTTGATAGCCCGCAGCTAACAGGCATTCAAGTAGTCTTAGTCCATAGGGCGCACCGGAAGCCCCTGTAAAAGCGAGTGTAATCGCTTTGTGTTTCTCTTGGTTCATACCGTTACATTCATCTATTCGGCAAGTTTCGCCAGAATTTTATCGTGGATACCTTCAAACCCACCATTGCTCATCACCAGAATTTGATCGCCCGGTTGAGCCTGTTCTGCCATCATCTGCACTAACGCATCAACACTGTCTGACGCATAAGCCGACTGCTGACATTGCTGGGCAATGTCCTCGACAGACCATTCAATATTATCTGGTTGATAAAGGAAGACGACGTCAGCCTGAGCAAGGGACGCAGCCAATGTTTCTTTGTGCACGCCACGTTTCATCGTCGCACTGCGAGGTTCAAGTACTGCTAGGATACGTTGTTTGCCAACCTTATTACGCAATCCACCCACAGTAAGTTCAATCGCCGTAGGGTGATGAGCGAAGTCATCGTAAACCGTAACCTGATTCACCTCACCTTTTAGCTCAAGTCGACGTTTGGTATTGATGAATTTCGCCAGCGACTGGCAAGCTAAATCCGGAGTAACACCCACGTGACGAGCCGCGGCGATGGCCATCAAGGCGTTATCGACGTTATGATCGCCCACCAGATCCCACTTCACAGTACCGACGGCTTCCCCTTGGAAGAAAACTGTGAATATTGAACCATCGGCGACTTGTTTCTCCGCTCGCCAGTCACCTTGTTCGCCGCTGAACTCCGTTTCGCTCCAGCAGCCACGCTGTAATACATCGGCAATTGCTGAATCGCCTTGCGGGGCAAGGATTCGACCATTCCCCGGCACGGTTCTGACTAAGTGATGGAATTGGCGCTTGATCGCTTCCAGATCATCGAAGATATCCGCATGATCAAACTCCAAATTGTTCATGACTAACGTGCGAGGATGGTAATGCACGAACTTAGAACGCTTATCGAAAAAAGCGCTGTCGTATTCGTCGGCTTCAACGACAAAAAACATACTTTCGCCCAAACGTGCTGAAACCCCAAAGTTGCCCAGCACCCCACCAACAAGGAAGCCAGGTTGATAGCCACAGTCTTCCAAAATCCACGCCAGCATGCTGGAAGTTGTGGTTTTACCATGGGTTCCTGAGACCGCCAGCACCCAGCGGTCATGGAGAAGAAACTCCTGCAGCCACTGTGGGCCTGAGGTATATCTCAGGTTACTGTTGAGTACCTGTTCGACACAGGGGTTACCTCGACTCATCGCATTTCCGATCACAACCAGATCAGGTGCTGGGTCAAGCTGAGAAGGGGCAAAGCCTTCAATGATTTCAATACCTTGAGATTCCAACAATGTACTCATTGGTGGATAAACGTTGGCGTCACTGCCCGTCACTTTGTGACCTAATTGACGAGCTAAAATTGCAGCACCTCCCATAAATGTGCCACAAATTCCCAAGATATGAATATGCATAAACAACCTTCTCCAAGGCGAAAACTGAGCTGACATTATGGCGATTATACGCAGAAAAGCGAACTACTTTGCTCACTGTTTTTACGTCACACGAGCGCAAATGATTACGTGTTATGCTCGTTCTCGTTATAGGATTGCATCAAATAGAACGATGAAAACCTTAATTAGGTCGACAAATAAAACGAGATCTCAGTCAGTTAGTTCATTACCAATAAAAAGATCTAACTCTTAGACTAGAGCGTAGGCGAAATCTAAGATCCGTCAGAGGTCATCAACGCCAATCCCCCTATATTGAAGCGACTTAAAGGAAAAATCATGTCTGGAATGCGCACCCTTGGCGAGTTCATTGTTGAGAAACAAGCGGACTTCCCCCACGCTAGCGGTGATCTATCATCCCTACTTTCTTCTATCCGACTTGCTGCAAAAATCGTTAACCGCGAGATCAACGCTGCAGGTCTTGGTGACATTACCGGTGCAGTCGGTACAGAGAACGTACAGGGTGAAGACCAGCAGAAGCTGGATGTTTACGCGAATGAAAAGTTTAAAGCAGCGCTAGAAGCCCGTGATCAGGTTTGTGGCGTTGCCAGTGAAGAAGAAGACGAAGCTGTTGCGTTCAATAAAGAGCTGAACAAAAACGCGAAATACGTGGTTCTGATGGATCCGCTAGATGGGTCTTCAAACATCGATGTTAACGTGTCAGTTGGCACTATCTTCTCAATTTACCGTCGCGTGTCGCCTATCGGCACCCCGCCGACAGAAGAAGACTTCCTTCAGCCAGGCCACAAGCAGGTCGCTGCAGGTTACGTCATTTACGGCTCTTCAACGATGTTGGTCTACACAACCGGTAAAGGCGTGAATGGCTTTACCTACGATCCATCTCTGGGCACATTCTGCTTGTCTCATGAAAACATGATGATTCCTGAAGATGGGACGATTTACTCAATCAACGAAGGTAACTACATCCGCTTCCCGATGGGTGTGAAGAAGTACATCAAATACTGCCAGGAAAATGAACCGAGCGAGCATCGTCCTTACACGTCACGCTATATTGGCTCACTGGTCGCGGACTTCCATCGCAACCTGCTTAAAGGCGGCATCTACCTTTACCCAAGTACGCAAAGCCATCCAAACGGTAAGCTGCGTTTGCTATACGAATGTAACCCAATGGCTTACATCATTGAGCAAGCTGGCGGTGTAGCGTCTGATGGTAAAACTCGTATCATGGACCTCAAACCAACCGAACTGCACCAGCGTGTGCCTTTCTTTGTTGGCTCAAAAAACATGGTCAAGAAAGTGGAAGAGTTCTTAGAGCAACACCCTGAAGATTAAATATAAAGGCGCTTTCGAGCGCCTTTTTCACATTTTCTTGAGCAAAATCTCGCCTTAGTTGGTTTACATAAAACCGAGTTTAGCAGTAAGGTATTCCGGTCTTATATTCAGCCCGTGTGCCTCATTGAGGTACAAACTAAAAAAGGAACTTTCTTAATGAGTTTAAACAACGTACCAGCAGGTAAGTCTCTTCCTGATGACCTCTATGTCGTGATTGAAATCCCAGCTAACGCTGATCCAATCAAATATGAAGTAGACAAAGATTCAGGTGCTGTGTTCGTCGACCGCTTTATGTCTGCACCTATGTTCTACCCATGTAACTATGGTTACGTAAACCACACTCTGTCTCTAGACGGTGATCCGGTAGACGTTCTGGTTCCAACACCACATCCTCTGATGCCTGGTTCAGTGATCCGCTGCCGTCCAGTCGGTGTTCTAAAAATGACCGATGAGTCTGGTGAAGATGCGAAAGTAGTGGCGATACCACACACTAAGCTGTCTAAAGAATACGATCACATCCAAGACGTAAACGACCTACCTGAGCTGCTAAAAGCGCAAATCACGCATTTCTTTGAGCGTTACAAAGAGCTTGAGTCTGGCAAGTGGGTAAAAGTCGACGGTTGGGAAGACGTAGAGTCAGCTCGCAAAGAGATTCTAGAGTCTTACGAGCGCGCACAGAAATAATCAAAAAGAGCCAGCAATGCTGGCTCTTTTTACATAAGTGTACACTTAGACTCGCTGACACCAATCACCTGATGAAATAATGGTATCGAGCTTACTACTGTCTTGATACAAGTATATCCAAGCTTCACCAAAAGGAGTCTCAATCTGCTCACGGCGATACTCGACTGGCACATCTTCCAGCTTATCTACCTTGGCCAATGTCTCATCATCAATCAGGTACACTTCACCCAGTATTGAGTCATGACCTTCAACCACTGCCGGATACGATCCAAGATCGTATAACGCGTAGTTAGGAAGTGTTTCAAAATGCCCCAAGCATTGGGTTCCGATCAGATAATCGTGGTTGCTCTCCCCTTGACGTAGGGTTCCATACACAAAGAGTAAATGCTGCATCCTGCCACCTAACTTTCCGATTAATTAAACTCAAACTGATACAGTAGATCGACAGCACTATCCAGACCTGACACAGCCTCAACGTACAAATCCTGCATCAGACGATAGCGCACCGTAAACTCACCCACAGAGTCAAAAATACCAACGCCATATTTGACTTGTAAGCCCGGTAGCACATAGCCACTCACGGTCACTTGGGAATCATCACCAGATCCTGCGGTATCCAACTGAAGATCCTGAACACCAAAGGCTTCTCCAATTTCTCCAACCACGTGACCACTTTGCGCTAGACTCAACCCAATCAAAGTCGTCGTCATAGAGTTTCCTCCAGACTCCCCGTCTATATTCTGACCACGTAACAAATAAGATAGTGCATTAGCTTGTGGCATAGCGGGTTCAGAGAAGATAGTGACGGTCGGTTCGTCAGCTGGGCCTGTAACTCGCACTCCTGCCGTCACCTCATCCTGAGTGTTATCAGGGTTACGTATAGCGGTAATTTGCACATAAGGCTGATCCACTGGACCATTCATGAGAATCTTCCCTTGTTTGATCAACAAGTCTTGACCAAAAGATCGATAAGAACCATCCACAATGTTCACTTCACCGGTCACAAATGGTCCCTGATCGCGTTGTGCAACATTGAGATTACCCGATAACCCGCCTTCCAAGCCAAAAGCGGACAGCTTGAAATCATCACCAATATTGATGTTGACATTTGTTTGAATACTGAATGGAACACTTGTCGTTTCATCTTCGGGTTGTAACTGCTCATTCAATAGCACTTGATCTTTTGACACCCCGATCGCGCTTGGTGGTAACTCTTCAACCACAATTCGCCCCCAAGGCAAAGAAATATCACCATCGATACGAGCTTGTTGAGGTGAAGCGGAAATCGTCATATCCGGCACAACTTTGATTTTTACCATCGGCGGCACATCCACCAATAGCTCTTCAGCAAAAACACGCACATTGGTCTGCCAATCTTCAAGATCTTGCCAGTCAGCATCACCCGCGATTTCCAACTTGCCATCCGGGGTATTAATCGCTGCGGCTAAGGTCGCATCATAGCCAGAGAAATTAACCACCAGCTTACCCGTATCAATTTCGACCGGCGTAATCTCACCTTTAAGCAAAATATCATCGACCACAAACTGGCCATTAACGCGAGGTTGCATCATTGGGCCTGAGAAGGTTAATTCTGTCTGAATATTGGATTTCATCTTGCTGTAGCCCCCAAGCAGTGGAGCAAGAAAATCCACGTTAAACGTCGTTAAACCCAGCTTACCGTCGAGCCGTTTGTCTTTTGCTAACACATCAGGGATCCTAACTTCTCCTGAAATGTCACCATTGTCCGTTACATCCAATAGCCAATCCGCCTGTAGCTTATTGTCTACTAGGTGAGCATTGAGCTTGAATGACTCCCAACCTAGCTTTACAGGTTGCTTGTTAGTCTGAGCCAACGAGCCTTTTGGCATCTCCACATCAAGCATCACCTCAGGTGCAGTGTCAGGATTCCACTTCGCGATGGCTGCTGCGTTAACGGTGCCTTGTAGATTAATTTCCTGTGGGATAAAAGTTTTGATCTGTTCAAAATCGAATTGTTTAATTGAGAGGTGCGCTTCTCCACTCTTGCCTGCCGTTAAATCTTGATCGAGACAAACTGAAGAACCGGATTGCAACCAGCAATGGGCAGCAACGAAAGCTTGTTGTGAATCCATCAGCAATTCTATTGGTGTCGGCTGTGCCAAGGTCCATGTTCCCTGTTCCGAAGTCAGTGACATGTTCTCTAACGCCCCTTTCCATGCAAGCTCAGGCGTATCTTGAAGCGCACCTTGAATCGCAAGTTTCGTCGAAGCAAGATTTGAATCAACATCCAATCTCAGCGTATGTTGCTTCTGCTCCCCATCAAAGTTCAACGCAATGGTATCGATCAAATAGTCTTGATAATGAGTATTAGCGACTTGAAGTTTGAGTTCTCCTGACGGCAAAGGTAACGGAGAGATCTGCCCTTTCAGCGCCACGCTTTGCACACTCACTTCCTGCTGCCATTTTATCGCTTTCGCCTTGAGGTTAATGCCAACTTGGGGCTGCTCTAATTGGCCGGTCAGCTTGATCTTACCTTGTGCGCTGCCCTTCAAGTCGGGGATCGACTTAGCAATATCCAAAAAGTCTACCGTCACCTGCATGTTCAACTCTCGGTCTATATCCCCTTTAGCTATGAGGTGATTAGGACCATGGGACAAAACAAGGCGAGGTGTACTGAGTTTGATATCTCCACTACTAGCGCGATCTGATGCTGACAACGCACCTTCAATGTTAAGTGGGTAATCACGTAAGATACCATCGATATCCAAAGTAGGTAGTTCCACCTGCCAGCCACCTTGCTCAGTTAATGAACCTGACGTCGATAGCTGACCGCTGATTTTCCCTTCCGCCTGCTGCCACTGGAGGCCAGGCTGAATATCGACCAATGATATGTCCGCTGCCCAATTAATCGGAGCTTGCCAATTCGCCATCACCGTACCACTCACCTCTCCACCTAAAGTTTGTATAGAGAGGGACTGAAGATCGATTTGGTTTAAATCCCCATTGCCGCGCAAAGTCAGGTCAGCATCAGGCAATTGCTTACCTTTCAGAGCCGAATCGAGTTCAATACTGTAGCCGTTTAGCGAGCCTTGAGTATGCAAGTTGCGTATTGTGGCAAAATAATCACCTTGACCTTTCAACGGCCATTGAAGGTCGCCATCACTCAAAGTCAGTTCAAAAGGAAATTCAGACTTCAGTGGCTGCAGTGCCGCTTCAAGATGTGCCTTCGCTAAACCTCCGAAGTCTGCCTTTAACTCCAAGTCAGCAACACTTCCCGTCGCATGCAGTTTGACTGTCTGTCCATCCGCTATCTCCTGCTTCACTTTGGCATTCAGTTCCAGATCCAACGGATAGTCATCTGCTAAGGTCACCGTTGTACTCAGCACACCTTCGACTTCAGGCATATCCAACTCAAGAGTATCAACCTGAACTTGGGAGCGGGCCGCACTTGCCTCCAACCCCAAATGGTGCACGACTACAGGAGTGGGTTGTCGCAGCTCAAAATCATTCACATCTAGTCGCACTACATCAATTTGCAGCGGTAAGGTAATGTTTGGTAAGGCTATCGGTGTGTTAGCGTCCGCAGAAGGACTTGCAGCAGGGGCTGGTTCACTGGCCTCACTTGGCGCCAGTGCGACGCGAATGGAGTCTAGCGCCGTTTTGTTGATTCGTAGACGATTGCCCTGAAACGCTAATCCAGTCGTGAAAGACTGCCAGTTGATCTGATTACCTAGAATATCCAGATATATGTCGGTTAAGGCGACGCGTTTGACTTTAATTGGCAGCGGCGCTGTTACTAGACCACTTTCTTCAGCCACAGATTCATCTGGCGTTGCGTTGCTCTGCGGTAATTCCGGCATCTCAAATTTAAGGCCATCTACCGCGAGTTCATCGACACAAACGCTGGGCTCTGTCAGACAAGTAGCATTAACTGCCAACGTGATTGAGCGTGCCTGCACATCGACGTTAAGTGAGTCGTCTTTAAACACAACACCATTAAGCGTAAAGCGCGGGAAAATCGCTCCTGAATGGGACTCGACTTTCAACTGAGGCACAAACTTTTCTGCACCCCAGAGCGCTAATTTAAGACCCGGAGTTGTAAACAGTACTACTGCTAAGCCGATGGCAATCGCCACCAATAAGCTGATTAAAGAGATAGATAGCCACTTAGACCATTTAAACACTACCTTGGTCATAACTCAGGCCCTAATGTGAAGTGGATTTTGAATTCATCACCCGGCGTCGCATCTAACCCCCATGCAAAATCGAGACGAATAGGACCGACGGGCGATGCCCACCGGACACCAAAACCGGTCCCGCGTTTAAAGTCAGGTTGGTCATTGAACGCATCACCGTAATCATAAAAAAGCGCGCCCCACCATTTACCATAAAAACGATACTGATATTCGAGAGAAGAGGTGGCGATGTACTTTGCGCCCGTTAATGCGCCACTGCTATCTTGAGGAGAGATAGACTCGTAACCATAACCACGTAAATTGTTATCACCACCGGCAAAGAAACGCAGTGATGGCGATAACTTATCAAACTCATCCGCGAAGTTAGCACCGCCGTCTAAGCGCAAAAGGCCACGATGATTACGCCCTAAACTTCGAATCCATGTGGTTCCTGCTTGAAGCCGAATCACTCTAGTCTCAGACAGCAAGCTATCATCGCCAAACTCCAACGTCATGGTTTGACTATCTCCCCAACGAGGCATCGCTCCACCACGAATACGACTCCGGCTGAACGTCACCCCAGGTAACACAAACTGCCCTGAGTCATCTTGTAAGCCCTGCTCATAATTTTCCAGCAAGTAACGTACAAATAAAGTCCTGTGCCAGCCATTATCTAATAGCCAATGACGCTCAACAGCCAAGTTCGATTCCAAGCTTTTGGTGTTACGGTTGTCGACATTTTTCATACCGTAGCTGACTTGATAATACTCATTGAGTGCATCTTCAAGTGGAATTCGGTAACCAGCAGTAATCGTTTGTTCTGGCCCAGAAAGTGAGAAGCTACTGTCAAAGCTGTGCCCTCGGGCATTTACCCAAGGCTTTTTCCATTTTAAAGAGCCTTTTACTCCAACATCTGTGGAGTAGCCTAAGCCCGTTTCAATTTTGTTCTTAGCCTGTGGTGCCAGAGACACTTTCACTGGTAGTTCCCGACCTTTTCCAAGCATGGATAAATCGGGCTCCACAAACACCGAAGAAAACCAATCCGTATTCGAAAGGTTTTGGTTGAACTCACCTACTTGAGAAACCTGATATGGGTCACCTTGTTTGAATGGTGCCAACGAGCCAACACGGTCTTCTTCAATTTGGCTGCCAGAAATGATCTTCTCACCAAAGGCATAACGAATCCCACTATCGAAATGTAAACGTATGAACGCTTCATTCAAATCAGGAGATACCTCCAGTCGACTCATGGTGTAGTCACCTTCGAAGTAGCCTTTTTGCAAAGCGAGGTTGCGAATACCAGATTTGAGACCGTCATACAAACTGTGGTTAAGAACTTCCCCTTCATGAATACCGCTTTTACGAATCAGAGCCTTAAATGAACGATCATCACTAGCTTCGCCCGTTAGCTGTATATCCACTTCTTTAATCAGTACAGGAGAACCGGGAGTGATGACCACCACCAATTCACTTCCCTCGTCTTCCACACGAAAAGAAAAATCTGGGTGGTAATAACCAAGCGCATTGAGGGCTTCGGTGAGGCTCTTTTCAAGGCGAGCTTGAAAGCGTAGGCTGGTGTTGTAATCTTCCTCAGGGATAGAAGACAGATAAGCGTCAACATTCGTCTCCAACTCACCAGATAAACCTTCAACGGACAAATCCACGGTCTGAGCAAAAGCAGGTAAACCGCTAGCAAGGAGAATGACTGGTAATGACTTTCTTATCATGGTTTATTTACTACCTAAAAATCTTAACGGAATAATAACGCCACTCAAAAAATAAGTCTGTACGAAAACAGTCAATTAGGCGGTCTACTCTCAAGATTGTTAATGTAAGGATATTTTCTATGCTCGACAAACAAACTATGATCACCGCTCAGCAGGCACTACCAGGCCGTGATCAAGCCCTGCCCCTTGATGATTCACATTTTGTTAATCAATCCAGTTTGACCGCAAAGCCTGCCAAGGGTTGCGAAGAAATGTTGTTTGGCATGGGGTGTTTTTGGGGGGCTGAGCGCCTGTTCTGGCAACTTGATGGCGTAGTTAGCACCTCTGTAGGGTACGCAGGCGGTTTTACGCCTAACCCTACCTACGAAGAAGTGTGTTCAGGCCAGACAGGTCACACAGAAGTAGTGCGGATTGTCTTTGATCCTACTGTCATCAGCCTCAAACAACTATTGCAGATCTTCTGGGAACACCACAATCCAACCCAAGGTATGCGCCAAGGCAACGACTTAGGCACACAATATCGTTCTGCCATTTACGTTTATAGCGATGAACAATATCAGGCAGCGATACAATCAAGAGACGAGTATCAAGCGTTGCTCGGACAGGAAACCTCATCCATTACCACCGAAATCTTGCCTGCTGGTCGATATTATTATGCGGAAAGCTACCACCAGCAATATTTGGCCAAAAACCCGAATGGGTATTGTGGGTTGGGGGGAACGGGGGTTTGTTTTCCACCGGAAAGTTAAGGCATACAAAGTAAAAGTCGCCCAATTGGGCGACTTTTTATTTTCCTACACAGGTAACAGGGTAATGGCCTGATTGATTTCCTTAAAGGTATTCATTTTCTTTTTATCTTTAATATCCGGCATTAAGACTTTGCCGTTATCAAATCGGAACTCACCGACCCCTGAAATAACAAACTTTCCTTTGAATAAGGTTTTGACAAAACGTGCCACCTGACGTGGACGATATTTTGTAAACTCGCGTAGCATAACCACCTCATATCCATTTGCGATTCGAACCTATCCTTGGTTCCACCTTTCCTCCTGAAAGGCTTACAACACATCATACACATTAATAGTATCACCACAAGCAGCAGGATCACAATTAACAAACAAAAAATTAACATTTGGCATTTTACTCAGCAATAGAGAAAATTTCGTTATATACTTTTTCCGCTTACTAAAAAGGAAGAAAACAATGAAAAACAAGACTCTATTAGCTTTAGCAATAGCATGCTCTCCCATGTTTGCTCTGGCACATAATCTCTCTGTAGGTCAGCCAGTGCCGAGCATTGAAGTGACGAATTACGGTGAGATTATGGTCAAGGACAACGATACAAACTATCAATCATGGTCCTCTCAGGACATGTTGGGGAAAGTTCGTGTCATTCAAGCGATTGCCGGTCGCAGTAGCTCAAAAGAGCTCAATGCTCCACTAATGGCCGCGATTACTGCCGCTAAATTTCCAGAAGACAACTACCAAACCACGACAATCATCAATCAGGATGATGCTATTTGGGGCACAGGATCGTTCGTCAAGTCCTCAGCCGAAGACAGCAAAAAAGAGTTTCCTTGGTCTTCAATGGTGCTTGATGAAGATGGCGTTGTCGCGAGTGCTTGGCAGCTAGCAGAAGAATCATCAGCCATCATAGTTCAGGACAAACAAGGTCACGTCTTGTTTGTTAAAGAAGGCGCACTCAACGAAGATGAAGTTCAACAAGTTCTGACCCTAATTAAAGATAATATCTAATCTCATTTGATCTTAGCGTTTCAATAAGAGTTGTTATAACATAACAGCTCTTTTTTCGTATTGAACAAAACGCTGTGACTTCTATTCATTCCCATCGCATCAGATACTTAACCCTTCATGCTCTATGTGGCATTGGGCTGATGCTGTGGATGAGTTTCGCCTACATCGACCATCAATACGAGCTCTCGTCAGCTCATCATGATGAACATCACTGCCAGCTATTCTCATGCGCACAACACGGCATGAGTCAATCATCTCTGACACTAATCGACACCTCATTACCTGATAGATTCGTCATTCAGGATGATTACCACTTCTACCAGCGACCAGCCTTTGCCTATCAAGCTCGCTCACCACCTGTAAGACTGATTTAGTTCACTCAAACTTTATACGTGCTGTTTTACCACTACAGCCATCGATTTTTATGATGACACTTTATTAGGATTCACAATGAACTCAATGACAAAAACTGCCACATTGGTTGCTCTTGCACTAAGTACCACTGCTTTCGCTGACGAAGGCTTTCGTCAACACGAAGCTCACGTACATGGACACGTTGAACTGAACATCGCTCAAGATGGTAAAGAACTGTTAATGGAAATTACCGCTCCTGGCGCTGATGTTGTGGGCTTTGAACATGCTCCAAAAACAGCAGAGCAAGAAAAAGCCCTTAAAGAGGCCGTCACTCGCCTAGAGAGAGCAGACTCAATTTTTACTCTTGCATCAGCAGCAGGTTGTAAAGTTGAACATCAGTCAGTCACACATACACTAGGGGCTGACGACCACGACCACGACCACGACCACGACCACGACCACGAAAAGCATGACGGACATCATGATGAACACAAGCATCACGATAGTCATGAAGAGCATCATAATGAGCACGAAGGTCACGAACACCATGATGAACATAAAGGTGGCCATGGCGAATTTACTGTCGAATACCACTTCGAATGTGACGATATTAACGCGCTCTCTTCCATCGATACGCAATGGTTTAACGCTTTCCCAACCACAGAGTCGATCAGCGTGAACCTACTGACAGATAAAGTGCAAACAGCACTTGAATTGTCTTCAAGCAACACTAAGATTTCGTTTTAATCACTCTCTAAGTCTGATGGCCTAAGCCATCAGACTTTTTCGTTCAGGTTATGCCGATGGTAGAAAATAGAAGCAACAGCGTTGTCGAGCTGGAGCAGGTCACCTTTACCTGGCCCGGAAATCCAACGCCAACACTCGATATCAATCAACTTAGTATCACCGCAGGAGAACATCTCTTCATCAAAGGACCTAGCGGCTGCGGTAAATCGACTTTACTGGGCTTGCTCACGGGGATTAATACAGCCAGCAGTGGCCAGTTACGGGTTCTTGGCCAAGACCTTAACCAGATGAAAGGTAGCCAGCGCGACAAGTTCCGTGCCGACCACATTGGCTATATATTTCAACAGTTCAACTTGTTGCCTTATCTCAATGTGATTGAAAACGTCATCCTACCCTGCCAGTTTTCCGCACAACGCAAATCACAGGTCGATACATCACTGGTTGAAGACGCGACTCGGCTGCTGGAAAAACTTCATCTACCTGCACATTTGCTGGATAAGCCTGTCGTGGAACTGAGTATTGGTCAGCAACAGCGTGTCGCAGCCGCTCGAGCTCTGATTGGCAAACCAGCCCTAATCATTGCCGACGAACCAACTTCTTCGCTCGACTACGACAACCGCACCGCGTTTATTGAGTTGCTGCTTGAGCAGGTGAATCAAGCTCAATCAACTCTGCTGTTTGTTAGTCATGACCCAACATTGGAAAGTTTGTTCGACAGAACATTAAACTTAAACGAATTGAATCAGGTAGGAGTGACACCATGACCCCAACATTCATGCTTGCCTGGAAAAGTGTTCGTAATCGCCGTGTCACCGCCATTCTGACCATATTAACCGTCGCAATTTCGGTCATCCTACTACTGGGTGTAGAAAGAATCCGTACTCAAGCCAAAAGCAGCTTTGCTAATACTCTCTCAGGAACTGACCTGATCGTCGGTGGACGCTCTGGTCAAGTAAACTTGCTGCTCTACTCAGTGTTTCGCATCGGTAACGCCACCAATAATATTGACTGGAAGAGTTATCAGGAATTCAGCAATCATCGCTCTGTGAAGTGGGCGATTCCTATATCTCTCGGAGACTCACACAAAGGTTTCCGCGTGATGGGCACCAATCACAGCTATTTTGAGCACTATCGCTATGGCAAAAAACAGAACATTGCCATCGCTGAGGGACGCGAATTTGACGGCTTGTTTGAGACCGTCATTGGCTCTGATGTCGCCCGCTCTCTGGGGTACAAGATAGGCACAGAAATCATTATTGCCCACGGTATCAGTGACGTTGGATTCAGTCGTCATGACAACCTGCCATTTAAGGTGGTCGGTATTTTAGCCCCAACAGGCACCCCAGTAGACAAAACTGTTCATGTTTCTCTTGAAGCGATTGAAGCGATTCATGTGGGTTGGGAGTCCGGAGCCCACTTGGGCAATACACCAAGCTCAGATCAGCTTGAAAAGCAAAACTTCCAACCAAAACAGATCACTGCCATGTTGCTTGGCCTAAACTCCAAAATTCAGACCTTTGCTCTGCAACGTCAAATTAACACCTACCCTAAGGAGCCCTTGAGCGCGATTCTTCCGGGAGTTGCCTTGCATGAATTGTGGGGAATGATGTCGGTGGCAGAGCAAGCTCTGATGGCCGTGTCTGTCTTTGTTGTTATTGCCGGTTTACTCGGTATGTTGTCGAGCTTACTAACTAGTCTCCAAGAGAGACGACGGGAAATGGCAATCCTGCGAGCCATGGGAGCGAGGCCTAGGCATGTACTGGCGCTACTGGTTATGGAAGCCAGTGCCTTAACCTTAGTCGGCTTAGCGGTTGGCGTTATAGGTTTATATGCCCTGTTAGCGACTATTGCTCCAGTAATTCAACAGCAATATGGGATACACATAGAGATGATAGCTTTATCCCATTATGAGTGGATGCTACTTGCAGCTGTACAGTTAGCAGGTACTGTAATCGGCTTTATTCCAGCGTTCCGCGCGTATAGACAATCTCTCAGCGACGGTATGACAATACGAGTTTAAATATGAAACAGATATTCTTAGCGCTCATGCTTGCCGTGAGCTTTGTAACCCCATCGCTGGCTAGTGCCAGTGAAGATATTCTCAAACTAGATTGGATAGATCTAATCCCAGAAAGTGAACGCCAGCAATTTGATTCTTCTGGTATGCCAGTAACGGATCACTCTGGTCAAGCAGCAAAGCAATCGCTAGTGGGTAAAGTACGCCAAGAGCTGAATGGCAGTAAGGTAAAAATACCTGGCTTTGTGATCCCCTTAGAAGGAGATGAGGATAAAGTCACGGAATTTCTGCTGGTTCCATACTTTGGTGCATGTATTCACGTTCCACCACCACCACCAAACCAAATCATATATGTGAAATTCCCTAAAGGAGCGCCTGTGCAGCAACTTTGGGATGTCATTTATGTGGTAGGAACATTAAAAACGGAAACCATCAACCATGAACTGGCTGAAACAGGCTACGTTTTAGAAGGCACCGCTATCGAAGAATACGATGACTACTAATATTATTTAACATAAAAGCAACCTGTTAATTATCCGCTTTTCTTTATATGTATCTAGAGAGATAAACCAAGACGGCTAGATAAACCAGAAACAATAGGGCAATTGACAGGTGCTTTTTCAGTTTACTCTCATTTAAAAACTTCATAAGCCCCTCAAAAACATCGATAACAATTTTAACAACTTATTATCATTTGGCATAGCGCCAATTTTCAAAGCTTGCTCACATAGTTCTTCTGGCGGCTAAACTGGTTAAGAGGTAAATTTAATAAGCATATTTAACACTTTGATGAGTAAGGAATTCACATGTCAGAGAAGCAAAAGCCAGTTGTCATTGAGCACGAGTCTAACGCTGAAGCTCGGCATGAGAAAAAAACCACCTACATCAAAGACAGTGCTAGCCGAGTCATGAATATTGCTCAAACTCATGGCCTTGATGCCCTGTTACAAAAAGAGGCTCCGCAAAAGACTGCATTAGAGAGAGCGCTGATTCGAGAGCGCCGCTACAAAGAACAAAAGCAGAAAAACCTCGAACAAATTCTCAAGCTCGCTCACCTCTCCTGTAAAGACGAAACGGCGGGCGACCCAGATCATGACTGGCTTCATCGTTTCTTCTCTATGGCACAAGAAGTTCATAACGCATCGATGCAACGCTTATGGGCACAGGTGCTAAAGCGTGAAGTCACGAACCCTGGCTCCACTTCCATGAAAGCTTTGAAGGTACTACAGGATATGTCTCCCAAAGAAGCGCAAATACTGCAGCGTGCCGCTTCTCTTGCATGCAGCTTTGGAGGAGATACTAGTCGTAAACTATTAATTGGTTATCGAGCTCAGGGGGGAATTTTCAACTTTGGTAAGCGCAACATCACTGGCAACATCAATGTCGGTAACTTCCAGTTGCCTTACTCCAATCTGTTGGTGCTGTTTGAGTTAGGTTTGATGCACGGAACAGAGCTTGAGTCAGGCGAAATTGATCTCGACTCTCCCTTACCCCTAACATATCAAGGCAAACAGTTATCATTGCAAGCGCACAGCAAAGGTGTTCGACTACTCTATTACCGCTTCAGCCCTACGGGCAATGAGTTATGTAAGCTGCTTGGTAATAAGCCTAATATGCAATACTACGATCAGATGATCGCTTTGCTCAGCCAGAAATTCACCGCAAGTACCGACGTCAAGTCAACCATTGATACCACCGTATGATAAAGAGTTGCCTCGAGAAAGTATTAACTCCAATTATAAAAAACGCCAACCTTTCGGTTGGCGTCATCATCAGCTAACTAGGTTATATGCGATTACGCTTTGAAAGCCTTAAATGCATTAATCAAACCATTAGTCGAACTATCGTGTGAGCTGATTGCTGAATCATCCGCAAGTTCAGGCAAGATTTGGTTTGCTAGCTGCTTACCAAGCTCCACACCCCATTGGTCGAAGCTGAAGATATTCCAAATAACACCTTGTACAAAGATCTTGTGCTCGTACATAGCGATTAGGTTACCCAGTGTACGTGGTGTGATCTGTTTTACTAGGATTGAGTTAGTTGGGCGGTTACCTTCAAATACCTTGAATGGCGCAAGTGTTGCGGCTTCTTCTTCGCTCTTGCCTGCTTTAGCAAATTCGGCTTTCACTGTCTCTTCTTCTTTACCAAAAGCAAGCGCTTCAGTTTGGGCAAAGAAGTTAGACATCAATTTCTGGTGATGATCACCTGCTGGATTATGACTGATGGCAGGTGCAATAAAGTCACAAGGGATCAGCTTAGTACCTTGGTGAATCAACTGGTAGAACGCATGCTGACCGTTAGTACCAGGTTCACCCCATATAATTGGACCTGTTTGGTAAGTCACTGCGTTACCGTCACGATCAACGTACTTACCGTTCGATTCCATATTGCCCTGTTGGAAGTAAGCAGCAAAACGGTGCATGTACTGATCGTATGGAAGAATCGCTTCAGACTCAGCGCCATGGAAGTTGTTGTACCAAAGCCCCACTAGCGCAAGGATTACAGGAATGTTGCTCTCAAAATCCGCTGATGCAAAGTGGTTATCCATTTCATGAGCGCCATCAAGTAGCTCAATAAAGTTGTCGTAACCAACCGCTAGAGCAATTGAAAGACCAATTGCCGACCACAGAGAATAACGACCACCAACCCAGTCCCAGAACTCGAACATGTTGTCTGTGTCGATACCGAACTCAGACACTGCTGGAGCATTAGTTGAAAGCGCTGCAAAGTGTTTCGCTACGTGCGCTTCATCACCTGCAGATTCAAGGAACCAATCTCGTGCGCTATGTGCGTTGGTCATGGTTTCTTGAGTAGTAAACGTCTTAGAAGCAACTAGGAATAACGTGGTTTCTGGGTTTACTTTTTTAAGCGTCTCAACGATGTGAGTACCATCAACGTTAGAAACGAAGTGCAGATTTAGGTGGTTTGTGTATGGCGCTAGTGCTTCAGTCACCATGTAAGGCCCAAGGTCAGAGCCACCAATACCAATGTTAACTACGTCCGTAATCGCTTTACCTGTATAGCCTTTCCACTCACCGCCGATAACGCGCTCGGTGAATGATTTCATTTTTTCTAGCACGGCATTGACCGCAGGCATGACATCTTCACCATCGACCATAACAGGCTTGTTGCTACGGTTACGCAGTGCGGTATGAAGTACTGCACGACCTTCTGTTTGGTTAATCGCTTCGCCACTGAACATCGCTTCGATTGCTGCCTTTAGCTCAGTTTCGTTGGCAAGTGCGAACAGGTGTTTCATGGTTTCTTCATTGATTAGGTTTTTAGAGTAATCAACAAGAATGTCGCTACCGAAACGGGTAGAGAACTTATCAAAACGTGCTGCATCTTGTGCAAATAGATCTTTGAGATCCATATCTTGTGCAGTTTCGAAGTGCGCGGTTAGCGCGTTCCAAGCTTGTGTTTGCGTTGGATTGATATTTTTCAACATGGTTACTATCCCGATGTTACAGTAGGTTTTATTCCATACAGCCTAGCGAAAACTGTGGAATCCCCGATTATGCAAAAATAGTTCGGTTCTGGCGTTGCAACAAGCAGCCAAAACTTTGTAATAAATTTTCAAGGTGCAATTATGAACCAGAGTGGCTGCACCATCATTGAGTTAAGTCACGTTAAATGATTAAGTGACACTCAAACCCAGACTTATATTGACTCTCACCATACCGACAAAGGTTAGGTTTGCCAAATAGATTATAAAGGATGCCATATGTGGTCTCAGAAGCGTATTCAATTGAGCGCAAGAAAGCGTGGGTTTCATCTCATCACCGATGAAATAGAACAACAAATCCCAGAAATCGGTCAGTTTTCTGTCGGAATATTACAGTTATTTATCCAACATACTTCCGCAAGCCTGACCATCAATGAAAATGCAGATCCAACAGTTCGTCATGATATGGAGAAACACTTTAATCACTATGTGCCTGAACGGGCTCCCTATTATAAGCATACCTATGAAGGTGATGATGATATGCCAGCCCATATCAAAGCTTCTACTTTAGGATGCAGTGTCATGATTCCCATTAGCAATGGGCGATTAGCATTAGGGACATGGCAGGGGATCTATCTTGGAGAGCACCGAGATTATGGCGGGAGCCGCACTCTTGTGGCGACAATACACGGTGAACGGTAAAAAGGCTGGCTTTTCGCCAGCCCACTATAAAAGAGTCACTCTCTATGCCTTAGAATATTCCATCTCTACTCGTGAAGTAAGCTTGGTCACCAGCTCATAAGCAATGGTACCAATATGGCAAGCAACTTCCTCTGCTGGCAGGCTATCTCCCCAGAGGATAGCCTCATCTCCAACCATATCATGAGCCTCAGGGCCAAGATCTACCGTTAACATATCCATTGATACTCGACCCGCGATAGGCACTTTACGGCCATTGACTAAGACAGGGGTGCCATTAGGTGCCGCTCTTGGGTAACCATCACCGTAGCCAATAGCAATCACCCCTACTTTGGTATCTCGCTGACTCGTCCAAGTCCCACCATAACCAACACTCTCACCCGCTTTGACATCTCTTACCGCAATAAGATGTGATTTCAGAGTCATTACAGGTTGGTACCCCATCTGCTGGGCTGTTCTGTCATTGAATGGTGATACACCATACATAATGATGCCTGGCCTTACCCAATCTAAGTGACTGTCTTGCCAAGCGAGCAAACCAGCAGAGGCAGCTAGAGAACGCTCACCTTCACACCCGTTAGTGAGTGATAAAAAGAGCTTGGTCTGCTCTGTAGTCGTGGTGTTATCCAACTCATCTGCGCAACCAAAATGACTCATATAGCGTAAAGGTTTTGCCACATTGCGACACGCTTTCAGCCGGGTCACAAAATCGGTGTATTGCTCTGGCCTCACCCCTAATCGATGCATGCCGCTATCGACTTTAAGCCACACCACAACGGGTACTTCCAATTCAGCCTGTTCAAGCGATTCAAGTTGCTCTTCACAGTGCACGACTGTTTGGATGTTATTGGTCACTAAAACAGGTAAATCACCCGATGAATAGAAGCCTTCTAGCAGTAGAATCGGTTTGACAACACCACATGCTCGCAGCTGCAAAGCTTCTTCTATTCGAGCAACACCAAAAGCATCGGCCCCATCGGCGTATTTGGCAATATGTCTCAGGCCATGACCATAACTATTGGCTTTCACAACAGCCATGATTTTGCTGTTTGGCGCTTGAGATTTTATCTGCTCTAAGTTGTGTTGTAGTGCGTCCAAATCGATAAAGGCAGTTGCCGCTTTCATATAACTCATGTGTTACTCTTCATCCACATCAAACGCCGGACCAGCGTAATTATCAAAGCGTGACCATTGGCCTTGGAAGGTCAGACGAACCGAACCAATCGGGCCATTACGCTGCTTACCAATAATGATTTCCGCTGTACCTTTCATCGGACTGTCAGGGTTATAGACTTCGTCACGGTAGATAAACATGATCAAGTCGGCATCCTGCTCGATAGAGCCCGACTCACGCAAGTCAGAGTTTACTGGCCGTTTGTCTGCACGCTGCTCCAAGGAGCGGTTTAACTGCGATAGTGCGACAACAGGCACATTCAATTCTTTGGCTAGAGCCTTCAGAGAGCGAGAAATTTCGGCAATTTCTAACGTTCGATTTTCGGTTAGTGAAGGTACACGCATGAGCTGCAGGTAATCGACCATGATCATGGAAAGACCACCATGATCACGAGCTATACGGCGTGCACGAGAGCGAACTTCAGTGGGAGTCAAACCCGAACTGTCATCGATGAAGATGTTTTTCTTCTCCATCAGCAAACCCATAGTCGATGAAATGCGCGCCCAATCCTCATCATCTAATTGGCCCGTTCGTATCTTGGTTTGATCCACGCGAGACAGTGACGCAAGAGAACGCATCATCAACTGTTCAGACGGCATCTCTAATGAGAAGACTAACACGGGTTTATCATGTGCCATCGCCGCATTCTCAACCAAGTTCATCGCAAAAGTAGTTTTACCCATCGATGGACGAGCTGCCACTATCACCAAGTCTGATCCTTGCAGGCCGGCCGTTTTCTTATTCAAATCGGTAAAGCCTGTCGTCACGCCTGTCACGCCATCTTGCGGTGACTTGTACAGCATTTCGATACGTTCAAGCGTTTTTTCAAGAATATTATCGACGTTTTGTGGACCTTCGCTTTCGTTGGTGCGCGACTCAGCAATGGCAAACACCTTACTCTCTGCCATATCAAGCAGATCTTCCGATGTTCTCCCTTGAGGATCATAGCCCGCATCCGCAATTTCATTGGCAACGCCAATCAAATCACGGGTCAAAGCTCGCTCAGCAACAATATCTGCATAAGCATTAATGTTGGCCGCGCTCGGCGTATTCTTAACAAGGTCCGCAAGGTAAGCAAAGCCACCAACATCATCAAGCTGCTCACGCAGCTCAAGAAACTCCGACAAGGTGATAAGGTCAAGAGGCTGGCTGTCTTCTAAAATGGCTTGTGATGCTTCGAATATCAGACGGTGTGGTCGGCTATAAAAGTCCTTCGCCACCACACGTTCTGCGACAGTATCCCAGCGCTCGTTATCCAGAAGTAAACCACCAATGACGGACTGCTCAGCTTCCAACGAATGCGGAGGAACCTTGATAGCATCAACTTGGGCGTCTACTGGTTTCTGATTACGATTGTCTGTTCTCTGATCTGCCATGTTTTTGCTCAACAACTTACTTATGACCGCCCATTATAGCCAGAATGAGCGGGATGTCTGTAATAAACAAGGGGTTTGAAAGCAACTCATGTAGAATTAACTTAGAACTGACGAAATTAGAGTGAATAGCCTCTACTATTCCTCACAATTTTCCCATTATTAAAGAGGTTGTGAGTGGCGAAACTTTGGCTCTTAAGTGCAGGCCTGCTGTGCTGTTCCGTAGCCTATGCGGATGAGGCGGTACAAAGTCAAACGGATATTGAGATACCCTCCCCTTGGGATACCGAAGTTGAATTCGGTTATCAAGCACACACCGGAAACTCAGATTCGCGCTCTCTCAATTCTCGACTCAGTGCCGAGTATCTTTCTGGCCGTTACCGAACCAGTGGTGAATGGAAATATTATCTTCTATACAAAGATGGTGAGGAGGATAGACGTCAATCCACATATACAGCTCAGAGTGACTATAAACTAGGCCCTAAAACTTACCTATACGGTAGCTTCAAGGGCGTTGACTCTCGCTATAGTGCCTACTTTAAAGACTACACACTCTCAGGCGGTTTGGGTTATCAATTTTCCAATACCGATGTGTTTGTCCTTGAGCTGGAACTAGGTCCAGGTTTTCGTTATCAGGAACCCAATACCGATGAAATTGGCGACAACGACATTGTGTTTGAAGAGATCGTTCAAGAGGCGATTTTTCGAGGCAAGGTCAACTCAAGCTGGCAAGTTGTGAAAAATTTGAATGTGTCAGCGGGGCTGACATTAGTTGCAGGTGACAGTAATCTCAGAGCCGATACGGATGTTAACGTCACCAATAACATCACCGATGACATTGCACTCAAGCTGGCTTATACACGCCAATACCATGACCGTGTACCAGAGGGGCTGAAAAAAGCAGACAGCATCTTTTCTGTCAACTTGCTGTTCTTATTCTAATCTTACTTTCTAAATGCCAGACGTAAAAAAAGCACCTCTAAGAGGTGCTTTTAAAATACATCTTGATACTGAATTACTCAGCAGCAACAACTTGTAGGTTAACTGTCGCGAAAACTTCAGAGTGAAGTTGAACGCTGATCTCGAACTCACCAGTGTTACGTAGTGCGCCTTCTGGAAGACGAACTTCGCTTTTAGCCACTTCAACGCCAGCTGCAGTGATTGCATCAGCGATGTCGCGAGTACCGATAGAACCGAATAGTTTACCTTCGTCACCCGCTTTAGAAGCGATAACAACTGCTTCAAGAGCGTTAACTTTCTCAGCACGCGCTTCTGCAGCTGCTAGTTGCTCAGCAACTTTAGCTTCTAGTTCAGCACGACGAGCTTCGAACATTTCAACGTTAGCTTTAGTTGCCATCACTGCCTTAGCCTGAGGGATAAGGAAGTTACGAGCGTAACCAGATTTAACGTTTACAGTGTCACCAAGACCACCTAGGTTACCGATTTTATCAAGTAGAATAACTTGCATTGCTTAATCCTCTTTCTTAATAAAACGACCGATTACTGATGCTTGTCAGTGTACGGTAGTAGAGCTAGGTAGCGAGAACGCTTGATAGCGCGAGCTAGTTGACGTTGATACTTAGCGCTTGTACCAGTGATACGGCTAGGAACAATTTTACCAGCTTCTGTGATGTAGTTTTTAAGAGTTGCTACGTCTTTGTAATCAATCTCTTGTACGCCTTCTGCAGTGAAACGGCAGAATTTACGACGACGGAAGAAACGAGCCATGGGCTATCTCCTGATCTTAAATTTAAAAAAGTTGTCTGCCTAAATAAACACATTCGAGTAAACCCGTGAGTTATCTAGACTGAGTACTAATTCTGAGTAGTAATTACTCAGCAGCTGCTTCTGGCTTAGCTTCAGCACGCTCTTCGCGACGAGGAGCACGCTCTTCTTTCTGCTTAAGCATGATAGATTGCTCAGTGATAGCCGCTTTAGTACGCATGATCATGTTACGTAGAACTGCATCGTTGAAACGGAAAGCAGTTTCTAGCTCATCGATTACAGCTTGGTCAGCTTCAACGTTCATTAGAACGTAGTGAGCTTTGTGAAGCTTGTTGATTGGGTAAGCCAGTTGACGACGACCCCAGTCTTCTAGACGGTGGATAGTACCGCCAGCTTCAGTGATAGAACCAGTGTAACGCTCGATCATGCCAGCAACTTGCTCGCTTTGATCAGGGTGCACCATGAATACGATTTCGTAATGACGCATTGGTTGCTCCTTACGGATTATTCAGCTTCCACAATTGGCCCGGTCGTCCAGAGGAAGCAAGGAACTAAAGATAATTGACCGAGTTTTAAGGAGCACGAATAGTACAGAATGAATGCAATTTAAGCAAGAAAAATGTGATACAAGTGGTGGTAAGCTGGTAGGAATAGAGCAGCGTATCGCACGCTGCCCAGAGTTGTTCTAATTCTGACTAGTCACCATCTTCATCAACATATTGAGCCTGCAAGTAATTTTGGATACCTGTCATGTCAATTAAACCAAGTTGCGTTTCAAGCCAGTCTACGTGTTCTTCTTCATCTTCCAATATATCTTGAAACAGATCTCTGGATACATAATCGTGTGTGTCTTCTGCGTAAGCGATGGCAGCTTTTAAATCAGGTATCGCAGCCATTTCTAACTTAAGGTCGCACTCCAGCATCTCTTTGGTATCTTCGCCGATCATGAGCTTGCCTAGATCTTGCAAGTTAGGGACGCCTTCAAGAAACAAAATACGTTCAATTAAATGATCCGCATGTTTCATTTCATCAATGGATTCGTGATATTCCTTATCCGCTAGATGCTTTAAGCCCCAGTCTTTATACATTCGTGCATGAAGGAAATATTGATTAATGGCAACTAGTTCATTGCCAAGGATTTTATTGAGATGTTGAATAATGATTGGATCGCCTTTCATGACAAAAACCTCCTCTTTGGCTCCAATTAAACTGTAGAACCAATTGAGAAGGTGTCAAAAAGCCACGAGACGGTTTCAACTCGCTTTTTGGTACTGTACTACACCTGTTTCATTAAGGATTTCCTTCGCCATCTTGACACATTTGCCACATTGGCTACCAAGCGCGGTACATTTCTTTATGCCTCTGATATCAGTGATGCCTTCTTCTAAAGCTAACTTTTTGATTTTCTTATCAGAAATTCCATGACACAAACAAACGTACATAAATGAAAACCCGTAATACAACCTAGGAGAAAAATATAAACAATAATTGTTCTTATTACCAGTTACGATTTTGGAGATATTAAGACTGATTTGTTATATCAAAAATGGCAAAGAAGCGGCTCTAAACACTTACGCATTTAACCACAAAAATAGTAATGAAATCAGTTTTGATAACTGTTTGTTTTAAAGGATAAAGAAAAGAGGAATTGGTGAGTAAGTGAAGTTATCGGACAATTTTTTTTATAACCAAAAATCAAAAAAGAGAAGCCGAAGCTTCTCTTTTTCTAGATGCGCTTTCTTCATAAATGAAGAAAAGTGCAAGATTTCAATTAATTCCTAAGAATTAGTCGAAGATCTTAGCAACAACACCAGCACCTACTGTACGGCCACCTTCACGGATCGCGAAACGAAGACCTTCGTCCATTGCGATTGGTGCGATTAGCTCTACAGTCATCTTGATGTTATCGCCTGGCATTACCATTTCTACGCCTTCTGGTAGCTCGATGTTACCAGTTACGTCAGTTGTACGGAAGTAGAACTGTGGACGGTAGCCTTTGAAGAACGGAGTATGACGGCCGCCTTCGTCTTTAGAAAGTACGTATACTTCTGACTCAAACTTAGTGTGTGGGTTGATTGACTTAGGAGCCGCTAGTACTTGACCACGCTCTACTTCGTCACGCTTAGTACCACGTAGAAGTGCACCAACGTTCTCACCCGCACGACCTTCGTCTAGAAGCTTACGGAACATCTCAACACCAGTACAAGTAGTTGTTGTAGTCTCTTTAATACCTACGATTTCTACTTCGTCACCTACTGTTAGGATACCACGCTCGATACGACCAGTTACTACTGTACCACGACCTTGGATTGAGAATACGTCTTCGATCGGCATTAGGAATGGCTGATCGATTGCACGCTCTGGCTCTGGGATGTAGCTGTCTAGTGCTTCTGCTAGTTCAACGATTTTCGCTTCCCACTGCTCTTCGCCGTTTAGGGCACCTAGTGCAGAACCTTGGATAACTGGTAGGTCATCACCTGGGAAATCGTACTCAGATAGAAGTTCACGAACTTCCATTTCTACTAGCTCTAGAAGCTCTTCATCGTCAACCATGTCACATTTGTTCATGAATACGATGATGTATGGGATACCAACCTGACGGCCTAGTAGGATGTGCTCACGAGTTTGTGGCATTGGGCCATCAGTCGCAGCAACAACTAGGATACCACCGTCCATTTGCGCAGCACCAGTGATCATGTTTTTAACATAGTCAGCGTGTCCTGGGCAGTCTACGTGTGCGTAGTGACGAGTTGGAGTGTCGTACTCAACGTGAGAAGTTGCGATTGTGATACCGCGCTCACGCTCTTCTGGAGCGTTATCGATTGATGCGAAGTCTTTCGCTTCACCGCCGTACACTTTAGCAAGAGTTGTACAGATTGCAGCAGTTAGAGTTGTTTTACCGTGGTCAACGTGGCCGATAGTACCAACGTTAACGTGCGGTTTAGTACGTTCAAATTTTTCTTTAGACACGATCGTGTTCCTTCCTAGTTATGATTCGCCGCGAACATTATTGATCACGACGCGCCAGAATTTGCTATTTTATGCGCCAACGTCCGTCAGCGCAATATTTGGACGTATTGATCTTTAAAAAAGTCTTGCTATTTTTAAAGGTTAATACGATTTATTAGTAACCACGGTCTGCAATGATTTTATCTGCAAAGTTTTTCGGTACTTCAGCGTACTCGTTAAACTCCATAGAATAAGACGCACGGCCTTGAGTTGCAGAACGTAGATCAGTTGCGTAACCAAACATCTCAGATAGTGGCACTTGAGCGCGGATGATCTTAATACCAGCCACACCATCGTCCATACCTTCGATCATGCCGCGACGGCGGTTTAGATCACCAACAACGTCCCCCATCCAATCTTCAGGCGTAGTTACTTCAACATTCATCATTGGCTCAAGAAGTACAGGCTGTGCTTCTAATGAACCCTTCTTGAATGCCATCGAGCCAGCGATCTTAAACGCCATCTCGTTAGAGTCAACATCGTGGTAAGAACCATCAAACAGTGTTGCTTTAATGTCTAGAACTGGGTAACCCGCTAGAACACCACTGTTCATTTGCTCTTCGATACCTTTCGCTACCGAACTGATGTATTCCTTAGGAACAACACCACCCACAATTTCGTCAACAAAGACAAAACCTTCACCAGGTTCAGATGGCTCCAGTTTGATCCATACGTGACCATACTGACCACGACCACCAGATTGACGTACAAATTTACCTTCAACTTCCGCGTTACCACGAATCGTCTCTCGGTAAGCAACCTGAGGTTTACCAACATTACAGTCAACGCTGAATTCACGTTTCATACGGTCAACGATGATATCTAGGTGAAGCTCACCCATACCAGAGATCAGTGTCTGACCTGTTTCGTCATCCGTTTCTACGCGGAAAGACGGATCTTCTGCGGCTAGTTTACCTAGCGCAATAGCCATCTTTTCTTGATCGGCAACAGAGCGAGGCTCTACCGCGATCTGAATTACTGGGTCAGGGAACTCCATGCGCTCCAGAATCACCTTGTGGTTCTGGTCACACAGTGTGTCACCTGTTGTCACGTCTTTCAGGCCAATTGCCGCTGCAATATCACCTGCGCGAACTTCTTTAATTTCATCACGCTTGTTTGAGTGCATCTGTACGATACGACCAAAGCGTTCTTTTTTCTGTTTAACAGAGTTGTAAACCGCATCGCCAGAGTTGACCACACCAGAGTAAACACGCATAAAGGTTAGCGTACCTACAAACGGGTCCGTCGCGATTTTGAATGCGAGAGCTGAGAACGGTTCGTTGTCGTCTGCATGACGCTCAACTTCGTTGTCGTTGTCATCAACACCTTTGATCGCTGGAACGTCAATTGGCGATGGTAAGAATTCGACTACTGCATCGAGTACTGCTTGAACACCTTTGTTCTTAAACGCACTACCACAAGTGGCCAGTACGATTTCATTGTTTAGTGTACGAGTACGTAATGCTTGCTTGATTTCAGCTTCCGTTAGTTCGCCTTCTTCAAGATACTTATCCATTAGCTCTTCGCTAGCTTCTGCCGCTGACTCAACTAGGTTGTTGTGCCACTCTTCAGCAAGCTCAAGCATGTCCGCTGGAATATCTTCGTAAGTGAAAGTTGTACCTTGGTCAGCTTCACTCCAGTTGATCATCTTCATCTTGATTAGGTCAATCACACCCTTGAAGTCTTCTTCCGCACCAACATTAAGTTGGATAGGAACAGGGTTTGCACCAAGACGGTTTTTGATTTGATCAACAACGCGTAGGAAGTCAGCACCTGCACGGTCCATCTTGTTAACAAATACCATGCGAGGAACGTGGTATTTGTCAGCTTGACGCCATACAGTTTCAGATTGAGGTTCAACACCCGATGAACCACAGAACACTACAACTGCACCATCAAGTACGCGTAGTGAACGCTCTACTTCGATAGTGAAATCTACGTGTCCAGGAGTATCGATAATGTTGATGCGGTGGTCCTGGAATTGAGCTTCCATACCACGCCAGAAAGTGGTCGTAGCCGCAGAGGTGATCGTGATACCACGCTCTTGCTCTTGCTCCATCCAGTCCATGGTAGCAGCACCGTCGTGAACCTCACCGATTTTATGAGAAAGACCAGTGTAGAAAAGAATGCGTTCACTTGTGGTTGTTTTACCTGCGTCTACGTGAGCGACGATACCAATATTGCGGTAACGCTCAATAGGTGTTTTACGAGCCACGATTGAATCCTCTTGAATTAGGGACTATTGCTATTTCTAGTTGCATCTTAGCCTGCTCATGGCAATTTTCACGTGCCCTAGATATAGCAATAGTTCCTAAGCTTACGCATAGGAACTAGAGTTGCGCCGCGAGGGTTCTCGCGGCACTGAAAGGTATTACCAGCGGTAATGAGCGAATGCTTTGTTCGCTTCTGCCATACGGTGAACGTCTTCACGTTTCTTAACAGCAGTACCTTTGTTCTCAGACGCATCTAGCATTTCAGCAGCTAGGCGTTGAGCCATAGATTTTTCACCACGCTTACGCGCAGCTTCAACTACCCAACGCATAGCAAGTGCGTTACGGCGAACCGGACGTACTTCTACAGGTACTTGGTAAGTTGAACCACCCACGCGACGAGATTTAACCTCTACCGCAGGGCGAACATTTTCAAGAGCTTCTTCAAATACAGCTAAGTGATCTTTACCAGATTTCTCAGCCATTGCATCTAGTGCAGTGTAAACAATTTTCTCTGCAGTAGATTTTTTACCGTCAACCATAAGGATGTTAACGAATTTTGCCAGCAGTTCAGATTTGAACTTTGGATCTGGAAGGATCTTACGCTGACCGATGACGCGACGACGTGGCATGGATTTTCTCCGTTGTCTTCTTCAGGTTATCCAAAACTTTTCAGTTTCTTCAAAAATTAAAAATAATTTAGTGTTTGGCCTTACTTAACGGATACCATTAAGATTTTGGACGCTTAACACCGTACTTAGAACGACCTTGTTTACGGTCGTTAACGCCAGCACAGTCTAGTGCGCCGCGAACTGTGTGGTAACGTACACCCGGAAGGTCTTTTACACGACCGCCACGGATTAGAACAACTGAGTGCTCTTGAAGGTTGTGACCTTCACCACCGATGTACGAAGTCACTTCGAAGCCGTTCGTTAGACGAACACGACATACTTTACGAAGTGCTGAGTTAGGTTTTTTAGGTGTAGTAGTGTAAACACGAGTACATACACCACGTTTTTGTGGACACGCTTCTAGTGCAGGCACGTTGCTTTTAACAACTTGCTTTGCACGAGGCTTACGTACCAACTGGTTAATAGTTGCCATTAACTAGCTCCTGATTTACTTGAAAGTAAGCTTTGTGAAAAATCTATCCCTAATCACCAATGGCAATTAGGGACGCAAAATTCTATGCAGCAGTGAGAGGTGTGTCAAGAAATATACGGATCTTTTTTGTTCAACTCAAACCTTCATACCGTAAATGTTCTTCCACACCGATTGAAAAGAGGATAAGGCTAATCCCAAGTCAGAGAAGTTTCCTGTGCCACAGTAAGATCAACAAACCCATCATAGCCGATAACCTCAACTGAAGGGCTGACGCGATTAAGGATGCCACGCGCTTCTAAATCACTGCGAAGTGCTGCGATATTGAAGCCTTTTACCATGGGGTATGACCTGTGTTGAGGGTTGAGTGCATAAACGGCATTTTCAATAAACAGTAAGGTGTCGCTCTCTTTAGATACTTTTCTCACCTCTTCTACAGCCGCTACGGATTTGACGATGTGTAACATAAGACCTCTAGAATGAAAGTATTTTTCTCGCACTATGTATCTGCGTTTTGAGCTCATCGTCGTCGAGCAATTGAGCATCAATAATCAAATCCGCTTGCGCCAGACCACGCTCAGCCAGAGATTGCGCGCATACATACACTTGCTCTATATCGTAAAGATCGAACAGCTTCAACATAGGTGAATAATCTTTACTCAGGATGTCACTGGTTTGCTGACCGGCAATCAACTGATAAACACCATCCCCTATAAACAGTACGCTAATATCTTCACAATATGCGGATGCGGCTAATAAAGCATCAACACCTTCACGTCCAGATGCACTTCCATGCGGAGCGCTACGAAATAAGTAGGTTAACTGACTCAAAACTGTACAACCCTATCTTGTGTCAGCATGGCTTCCGCCAAACTACCTAAGCCCGCTTGATGGAAGCCATCGGCCAAATTACTTTGGATTAAGTTGTGCTGATTGGATTCATCCTGACTGACAATCCCACGGCGCAGCGCTGCCGCCACACACGTTTCTAACCGCACATTATGCTCTGTAGCTAGAGCTTGCCACGCCTTCACCAAATCAAACTCATCATTAGCAGGGACGCTGAGTGCTGTGCCATTGGTCACGCCATCTTGGTAAAAGAATACACTGACCAATTGATGCCCTTTAGTAATCAGGCTGCGTGCAAATTGATAAGCCGTTCTAGCCGACTGACTACCATATACCGGCCCATTGACGACTAAGGTATAGCTCAATGCACTCAACTTTCGTCGTCCTCAGTTTTACGCTGACGAATATAAAGATAGACGGTGTGCTTAGAGATATTTAAACGATCTGCGACACGGTTTATTGCATCTTTAATATCAAAAATCCCTTTGTCGTACAGCTCCATCACAATCTGACGATTTTTGGTATTGTTTGATACTGACTTATCCGCATTGATCTCTTCAATTGTGCGTTCAACCGTCTGATCAACCAGTTCTTCGACATCGCTGGCAAAATTCACTGACGATGCCGCTTGCTTAGCTTCTTCTGTTGGCATGAAAGATTGCAGTACCTGAGAAAAAGGCGCGTCAAGATTAACGTTGATACATAGCAGGCCGATCACTCGGTTCTCACCATTACGGATCGCAACCGTAATCGACTTCATCAACACGCCACCTTTCGCACGAGTAAAATATGAGCGGGAGAAATTACGCTCAGAGCCTTCGATATCTCGCAGCATTTTCAACGCTAGATCAGTGATGGGTGAGCCAACCTGACGGCCCGTATTTTCACCATTGGCAATTTTAATGGCTGACGTATTGAGATCTTCCAAAGAATGCAGAACGATTTCACAAAAAGGGCCAATAAGACTGGCGATACCGTCCACAACGGCTTCATACGATCTGAGAATAATTTTATCGTGCTCGCTAAATGGCATCACATTGACAGATTCCATTTCGAGCAACATATCCGTGTTAACTGTGTCTGTAGTTGTCACTTTTTAAGCCTTCGAGCGAAAAATCAACAAATTGGTGTAAGTTTATCAGAAATTTTGAATTGAACATCTAGCAATGCCACCATCTAGTGATTTAGAACAAACTATTCACGCGATACAGCGCCAAAAAATGAAAAAAGGCCTGATTTTCATCAGACCTTTGGGTTTATTTCAGAGGGAAGTGGCTTATTGAACCGCTTGCTCACCTTCACCGTTATCGATTTTCAGTAATTCAACTTCGAAGACCAGTGTCGAGTTAGCAGGAATACTAGGCGTGTCTTGCTCACCATATGCTAGCTCTGGCGGAATAACGAACTTGAATTTAGAGCCAACAGGCATCAGCTGCACACCTTCCGTCCAACCTGAAATCACACGATTCAGTGGGAAAGTCGCAGGTTCACCACGGTCGTATGAACTATCAAACTGAGTACCGTCGATTAAAGTGCCTTTATAATGGACTTGTACAGTATCAGTATCTTTAGGCTGGTCGCCTTCGGCAGGAGTCATGACTTGATACAGTAGGCCAGATTCTGTCTTCTTCACGCCTTCTTGCTTTTCAAAGTCAGCACGGAAGTCATCGCCTGCTTTCTTCGCTTCAGCTGCTTTTTCTGCCGCTTGCTTTTGCATTGTTTCAGCAACACGCTTATCTAGCGATTCAAGGGCTGCGCGTGTTTCTTCTTCATTTAGCTCAGGGCTACCCGCAAACACATGTTCAATGCCTTTCAGTACAAGGTCTTTATCTAGATTGATACCAATCTCGTTTGGCTTATCTAGACTAGTGTTTAGATAGTTTGCGAATGATACGCCAATTGCGTAAGCCGCTTTTTCATCGTCGGTTTTAAAGTGAACCGTTTTACCGGCTTCTGCTTGCACTTGTTCTGCTGCTGGTGCAGCCTCTGTTTTAGCTTCTTCTTCTTTCTGACAGCCAACCGCCAACATTACTGTTGCTGCAAGCAGTGACACCTTAAAAATAGATTTCATTGAATTCTCCAATTAATGGCTAACCATTTGTCTTTGCGCACAAATCTTTAATTTCGACTGGTGCTTATAAGCATGTTGTACCACTATAACCAATATGCGTTTTAATTAAACGTTAACTAAAGCGGATCTTTGTATTTAATGCGAACTATTTTTCATACTCTATTACTTACGTTTGTCATCACAACGTTAAATGGTTGCTTTTTCTCCACGCAAGATGATCAACGTTGGGTTATAGAGCCCCTAGGAACAACTAGCTTCGCCTTAAGCCGAGATGCCCGCTTTGCCCTATTGTACTCCAAAGAGCATCAACTAGTACTGTGGGATCTCTATGAAAGCCAGCAGCTTGCCTCATTAGGTGAACAAGATCCTCAAGCGAGTACCGTTTCTCGAATCCGTATCTCAGATAATGGCCGATTTGCCGTCACCGCAACACAAATAAACTTTGCTGTTTGGGACTTGGCTTGGACCCAAGCTCAAGGGCTATGGTCGATATCTGACGGACTGATTCGTGACGTTGATATTGCTAGTAACGGCGAACAAGTACTGCTTGGTTTATCGAATGGCAAAGCCATTTACGTCAACTTAGTCACCGGAAGACGACTAGAGTTCCTTGCCCACAATGAAAAAGTCAATTCCGTGGCACTTTCACCCAATGGTCGTTTTGCGTTATCTGGTGGCAATGATTACACCGCCTACTTATGGGATACCCGTACAGGTCAGATTCTCAAAAGCTTCGAACACGAGCAACGAATTAATCGCGTTGCCTTACAAAGAGATGGTCTTTATGCCTTTACGTCCGATGGTGGAAACCAAGCAATTATTTGGAACCTACGTACTGGGGAGAAATTATCGCAGCTGCGAAGCTTTTCGCGTCAATTGATCTTTTCTACAGCCCGCTTTTCAGATGATGGCCAATACTTAGTGACAGGAACACCTTCAAGCCGAATTATGGTCTGGGAAACCAATACGGGCAAACGTGTCGATGGATTTGAAGCTGAGCCGTTAAAAGATACTCGCCCTCCACGCGCAGTGGTGTATGATGCAGCCTTTGACAACCAGAATCGAGTAATATCGGGCACATCCGCAGGAATAGCCCAAGCTTGGAATGTGGACGACTAATCATGACCGAAAAGCGTGTAGCAGAACTAGAAAACCGTATCAATGACATGGAGTGCCAATTGGCGTTTCAAGAACAAACCATTGATTCACTTAACGATGCATTGAGCCAACAACAGTTGCTGATCACAAAAATGCAAGATCAGATGAAGTACGTAGTGGGTAAAGTCAAGAATATGGACACTTCAAATATGGCCGATCCATCCGAAGAAACTCCACCACCTCATTACTAACTGAACACGTAAGCAATAACAGCGCCTGCAACCACTAGACACCCACCAATACGCCTCAATTGATTGTTCGGCTGTTCACTCAATTGCGCAACCATGTTTCGCCAACCATTCGGGGCAATTAAAGGCCCGATTCCTTCAACAATTAACACCAGACCAAGCGCCATCCAAAGTGAGTTTGACATCATGATTCCCTCGAAAAAAGAAAGGCTCCGTGAAGGAGCCTTTGCTATTTGTAAATTTGATCTTATTTTGCCGGAGCGCCCGCTGAGTTGTTCATGTACTGGAAGAACTCACTCTTAGGATCTAACACCAAAATATCACTCTTCTCACTGAATGATTCTTCGTACGCTTTTAGTGAACGTAGGAAACTGTAAAACTCAGGAGCTTTGTTATACGCTTCAGAATAAACCTTCGCAGCTTCTGCATCCGCCGCACCTCGTGTCACACGAGCTGTTTTGTCTGCTTCAGCCAAAATGGTCGCCACTTCAAGTTCAGCTTGAGCGCGAATAATTTCAGCTTGCTCACGACCTTGAGAACGGAATTGCCTTGCAACCGACTCACGTTCAGCTCTCATACGATCGTATATTGACTTACTAATGCTGTCCGGAAGGTTAATTTTCTTCATGCGGAAGTCGAAGACATGAATACCTAAGTCTTCCATGGCATCTTTACGCGTATCATTCAGTACATTTTTCATAATGATATCGCGCTCACCATCAACTTCTAAGGCCTCTTTTGCTGCTTTAGTCGTTACAACTTCACTATCAGCACTATCCGGTAAGACATCATCATTGCGCGGGCCAGAAACAATCTGCTTAATTTCACGCGAACCAATTTCAGAACGAAGTACATCGGTCACTTTACGACTCAAAAGAGCTTGTGCCGTTGATGAATTACCGCCACCGGTTGCAAGATAATACTGACCGAAATCTTCGATACGCCATTTCACGTAGGAATCAATGATTACGTCTTTTTTCTCGGACGTAACGAAACGATCCGAACGGCCATCCATAGTTTGGATACGTGCATCTAATGTTCTTACACGATCAAACAATGGCATCTTGAAATGTAAGCCCGGTTCATAAATTCGTGCAATCTCATTGTTGTCTTTCAACACACGACCGAAGCGAATGACGATACCGCGCTCACCTTCAGGGATGACAAATAGCGACATCAGCATCAAAACCAGTGCGACGACTAGTACAGGGATCATTAACTTACGCATTCTTAATATCTCCCTTGACGTGAACCCGTTGAACGAGATTGTGAATCTGAGGTTGTCTCTGTGCGTTGAGGCTCCAGTTCGATTTGATCATACGAAGAAGATTTCGATTTACGATTAGTTTGTGCTTTACCTTCTTGACCTGCCAGCTTATCGATCGGCAAGTATAGAAGGTTACCACTCGACTCTGAGTCAATCAGGACTTTAGAAGTATTGGAGTAGACTTGCTCCATAGTATCTAAGTACAGACGATTACGGGTAACCTCAGGAGCTGCTTGATATTCTGGTAGCAGTTTTTCGAACTGAGCGACTTCACCTAAGGCGGCATTCGTGACTCGCTCACTATAACCCTGCGCTTCTTTTAGAAGTCGCTCTGCACGACCTTTCGCTTTAGGGATAATATCGTTTTGATATGCTTCCGCTTCACGCTTAAATCGCTGTGCGTCTTCTCGAGATGCCGTGGCATCATCGAAAGCAGCTTTAACCTCTTCCGGTGGACGAGCATCTTCAAAGTTAACTGCGACCACTTCGATACCCATATCATAGCTAGCGACAATATCTTCGAGTGTTGTCTGCGTGTTTTGACGAATCGACAAACGACCACTGGTCAAAATGCTATCCATCAGAGAGTCACCAATCACTGCTCGAAGCGCAGAGTCGGTCGCTTGGCGTAAGCTGTCATCAGCGTTGGTCACGCGGAATAGGTATTTATACGGGTCAGCAACACGGTACTGAACATCCATAGCAACGGTCACAACATTTTCATCTTTCGTCAACATAAGACCAGATGAACGTAGCGAGCGAATTGCCTGTACGTTAACAGGGGTTACTTCATCAATGAAGCGAGGACGCCAGTTCAGACCAGGATCGACGATGCGATCGTATTTACCCAGTCGTAGAACGACACCACGCTCAGCTTCACCGATGGTGTAAAAGCCAGCGAAGAACCAGATTGCTATCGCGATTACTGCAATGACACCAAAACCTAGTGCACCGCCGCCACCACCGATAGAAGATCCTTTGCCTCCTTTTCCACCACCAAACTTTCCACCCAGTTTCTGACTCAGTTTATTAAATACTTCGTCTAAGTCTGGCGGTCCTTGATCACGGCCACCTTTGTTACCACGATTATTACTCCCCCAAGGGTCGTTATCGCGGCCATTGTTGCCGTTGTTATTACCAGGCTCATTCCACGCCATTAGAAAGCTCCATCATTTGATATGACGTTATACTGTAGCAGTCATTTAAGTAACTATAAAGTCACGTAAAACTGCCCCTTCTCTTTTTTCAAGTCTAGACCAATCCACTTGCTGCATGCGAACATCAATCAACAAGTTACCATCCTGATCATACTCTTCTCGTTGAATACATTTCATTTGGAAGAATGTACTACGAATACGCCCCTGATGTTGTGGCGGAATTCGCAATTGATACTGAACCATTTGACTGGCTAAACGCTCAGTCAGGGCTTCAAATAGCAGTTCAATACCAATGCCTTCCATTGCCGAAACCCAAACGGCACGAGGAATGCCTTCTTCGTCCCTTTCAATACGAGGTTTCTGATCTTCGAGATTGTCAATTTTGTTCATCACTAGAAGAGCCGGCACCTCATGGGCATCAATCTCTTCAAGCACTTCATGAACAGCCTGAATATTCTCACGAAAACGCTCATCACTGGCATCGACAACATGTAACAAAATGTCAGCTTCCTGCGTTTCTTGCAGGGTTGCTTTGAAAGCAGCAACCAGATCATGGGGTAAATGTCGGATGAATCCAACCGTGTCAGCTAAAATGGCTGTACCCACATCCGCAAGCTCAATCTTTCTCAACGTTGGATCCAAAGTGGCAAACAGCTGGTCAGCTGCATATACGCCCGCTTCAGTAATGCGGTTAAACATGGTGGATTTACCCGCGTTGGTATAACCAACCAGAGAAATCGTTGGGATTTCCGCTCGATTTCTGGCTCGGCGACCTTGTTCACGCTGTTTCGCCACCTTTTCCAAGCGTCGCAAAATAGCCTTTATACGATCACGCAATAAACGTCGGTCAGTTTCTAGCTGAGTTTCACCTGGACCACGTAAACCAATACCACCTTTTTGTCGTTCAAGGTGCGTCCAACCACGAATAAGTCGAGTAGAAATATGACGAAGTTGAGCAAGCTCAACTTGTAATTTACCTTCATGTGTTCGGGCGCGTTGGGCAAAAATATCTAAGATAAGACCGGTGCGATCAAGCACTCGACATTTACACAACGATTCTAGGTTACGTTCTTGGGCAGGAGAGAGGGCGTGATTGAATATCACTATATCAGCGCCAGCAAGTTGCACCGCTTGGGCAATTTCCTGAGCTTTACCCTCTCCGACATAGTATTTAGGGTGTGGTGACTGGCGACTGCCGGTTACAACTTGTAACGATGAGACTCCAGCCGAAGATACCAGCATTTCAAATTCACTGAGATCTTCCCACTCCCCTTCTTGCGTGAAGTTGATATGAACAAGTACGGCTCGCTCACCGGCTTCATAACGGTCAAACAAGCAATCAACTCCTTAAAATAATACTAATTTTCTTTTTCAGAGAATTAATCTTCTGATTTCTCTTGCTGACGCTCGCCGCCCTGAGGACGCTCACCGCTGTGGTGGCTTACTGGACGAGCAGGAACAACTGTCGAGATAGCATGTTTATATACCATCTGATTTACTGTATTTTTCAGCAAGATCACAAATTGATCGAAAGATTCAATCTGACCTTGAAGTTTAATTCCATTTACTAGGTAGATTGATACTGGGATACGTTCACGACGTAATGCATTTAAGAATGGGTCTTGAAGAGATTGCCCCTTAGCCATTTTATTTTCCTTATTTTGTAATTTTGTTCTAGTTATTTAGCTAGTGGTGCACTGAAAAAACTAGGTGCGCCTTTGCATCTGAGCTAAACGAATAAAAAACACCCTGTCGTTACCTGTTATGACGGCTTTGCTAGCAAATTTCAAGTAACAGATCCTTTACAGAGCACATTCACGCAAAAGCGATCACATTATACACGGCTAAAACCTTCAGACGCTATGGCATTTGATACGGTTTCTAGAGCCTGTTCTATGTTTTCGCTATCTAACCAAGTTAAATCATCCCAGCTGCGCAACCAGGTGATTTGTCGCTTGGCCAACTGGCGGGTCGCACAGATACCTTTAAAAATGGCATCTTCAAGTGTGCAATTCCCATCCAAATAGTCCCACATTTGCCGATAACCGACACAACGAATAGAAGGAAGATCAGCGTGAAGATCGTCTCGGGCGTACAGCCCTCGCATCTCCTGTTCAAACCCTGCTTCTATCATTTTGTCGAATCTCAACTCAATTCGGCGGTGGAGTTCTGCCCTTTCCTTGGGAGCTATCGCGAACTGTTTCACTCTAAACGGCAGGCTTTCACCTTTCGTTTGAGTTAGTTCAGTAAGAGTTTTACCTGAAATTCGATAAACTTCCAATGCCCTAGACAATCTTTGTGGATCATTTCGGTGGATTCGTTCAGCGGAAACAGGATCGATCTCTTTGAGTTGATCGTGCAGTACGTCCCAGCCATGAGTCAATGCTTCCTGCTCAATTTGCTGGCGTATTTCAGAGTTTGCAGCCGGAAGAGGTGATAAACCTTCCAGTAGTGCTTTGTAGTAGAGCATGGTGCCCCCTACCAGCAATGGAATTTTTCCTTGCTCAACAATGTGATGCATTTCATTTAATGCATCACGACGAAAGTCGGCTGCCGAGTATGCTTCACTTGGGTCAAGAATATCAATCAGTCGATGTGGAGCCTGTGCTTGCTCTTGTTCATCTGGCTTCGCGGTGCCTATATCCATCCCTTTGTAAATCAAAGCAGAATCAACAGAAATAATCTCTACTGGATATTTTCTCCGCAAGCGGATAGCTAGGTCGGTTTTGCCAGAGGCGGTTGGCCCCATTAAAAAAAGAGCCAAAGGTAGTTCATTATTCATAACTTCATCGCTGCAATCGTTGCAGAAAAATCAACAGGGTACACAAAGCTGCGGTCATCCAAAGGGAGGTTACCTTGCCACAACTGCTCTATCTCAGCGATGACTTGTATCGCCTCCGACAAAGTGTAGTCGTTTTTTACCTGTGTGACGTGGTTCGTTAGCCAATCAGAGAGCTGCAATTTCTGCCCACTCTCTGACGTCAAAGCGGCGTAAGATAACAGATCTGGTATCAATTGTTGCAAGTTTTGCTGACGAAGTGGTTGAGGTACCCCCATCACCATCAACGCAGATGCATGACGACTTTTCAGCTCGATACCAAACTGGAGTAATGCTTCTTGGTGAATCTGAGCGGCTTCAATCTGCACTGTGCTGAGCTTCAATGACAAAGGGACCAACAGAGGCTGGCTTTTTAGTCCACCGCCAATGGTCGATAACTGCCCTTTAATACGCAACCATTCCGCTTTCGCCAGTGAAACTAATCTCGCCCCCTGTTTATCTCCCATCAGCACATATTGTCCTTGAGTCACACAAATCGCTTTGCCCAGCGCCTCAATGGATTGAGAAACCTGCTCGGATGTTAAACATGAACGAGCAACCTCCGCACCCAATTCGATGCTTGGACTGGTTTGAGGGAGATGAGGAGTTGTTAATAACTCCTTATATGCTTTGACTTCCTGCTTGCTTGGCGCAGGTTCTCCGTATCTTTCTTCGGATGCAACCTTAGGCTTAGAGGACGAGCGTGATTCAACCCAGTCACCTCTTGGAATCGATTCTCTCACCTGTTGAGCCTGACGTTTTTCTTGATAGTCTTGCTGCCCAGGATAAGCCGGAACTTTCTCTATTGCTTGATAGACAGCCTCAGGCACATCATGGCTGACAGAGTCAGCAGGTGCTGAACTTTCTGCCTGTGTGTGCGTATCCTTTTCCGTGTGGAAAGCGGATGCATTGATTTCAGGTTTATCAATGTGGGCACTTTGTACTAGAGCGTCACTGAGTGCCTGATAAATAAAATCGTGAACCAAGCGAGCTTGGTGAAAACGAACCTCGTGTTTTGCTGGGTGAACATTGACATCCACTTGGTGTGGGTCGATTTCAATAAATAACACATAAGTCGCAAACTGATCTGGCCGTAGACTGCTTTCATAGCTTTGACGAATTGCGTGATTGATCAATTTATCACGCATCATCCGCCCATTCACATAGCAATACTGCAGATCACTTTGTTGACGAGCACCTTCAGGTGTTGTGATCCAGCCATGTAACTTTAGCCCCTGATGTTCGAGTTCGATTTTCAACATATTACGCACGAACGGGTTACCACACACAGCTGCAATGCGTTTTTCTTCTTGGAGCTGAGTCTTCGCCGCTCGGTACTGTTTAATCACCTTGCCGTTGTGTCGCAAATTGATCGTGACATCAAACCGACTCAAGGCAATTCGCTTTAGCAGCTCATCGATATGAGTGAACTCAGTCTTTTCTGTGCGAAGAAATTTACGTCGTGCCGGCGTATTAAAAAACAAATCCAAGACTTCAACAGAGGTGCCAATAGGGTGTGCTGTGGGTTGCAACTTGACCGCCATCTCACGGCCTTCGCTGTAAGCAGACCAAGCTTGATCTTGTGTCGCTGGACGCGAAGTCAGAGTAAGACGAGAAACTGAACTAATACTGGCCAGCGCTTCACCGCGAAAGCCTAGGCTCATGATCGCTTCCAGATCGTCCAAAGTGTGGATCTTTGATGTGGCGTGACGACTCAGTGCTAGACCAAGTTCATCTTTAATGATCCCTTTACCGTTATCACGCACACGAATAAGCTTAGCACCACCTTTTTCGATATCAACATCAATTCGGGTCGCGCCAGAGTCTAAACTATTTTCAACCAGCTCTTTGACCACAGAAGCCGGCCTCTCAACCACTTCCCCTGCCGCAATTTGGTTAGCCAGCCGCGCTGGAAGAATCTTAATCGTCATACCAATAGCTACTTATTCGGAATCACCAAAACTTGCCCTATCGCCAATTCGTCTGAACGCAAGTTATTTGCCTTACGGATCGCACCAACACTGACATCGTATTGGCTGGCAATTTTGCCTAAGAACTCACCCCGCTTCACCTTATGCTTGCGCAGCGGCTGATCTTTCAAACTCACTGTAATGCGTAGCTTTTGGCCAAGTTTAAGTGTATCCGAGCGCAATTTATTTTCTCGTTTAATATGGGCAACTGAGACTTTATATCGCTCAGCAATCTTACCGAGATATTCCCCACTCTGAACCACGTGTGTGATGGTCTTAGTTTCCACAGGGTTCATCACTTTAGGTACCGGCACTGCGCCTTTGGAGCCAGGAATGGTCAATACCTGGCCAATCGCTAAACCAGAGCTTTTCAGATTATTGGACTGCATAATGGCCTTCGTCGTTGTACCGTACTTCTTAGCAATCACAGAAAGGGACTCACCTCGTTTCACTTTATGCTTGATCGTCTTCCCTCGGTTCGCAAACAAAGTCCCCTCAGGAGGGTTAGCTTCGAAGTATTCGACAATCGCTTTCGTCAACGCTCTGGCCAATTTATCTTGATGGCTACGCTGGAAGAGCAGTTTTTCTTCGGTTGGGTTCGTAATAAAACCGGTTTCAACAAGCACTGAAGGAATATCGGGAGACTTCAACACCGCGAGGCTTGCATTCACTGGCTGTTTTTTATGTAGCCTTATCCCCGCACGGCTCATCTGTTTTAGGATCTTTGTCGCCAGTTTATAGCCTTCTTTTTGTGAATGACTAAACTGCAAATCTAACAATGTCTGGCTGATATTTCTGTCTCTGGTGTTTTTCGAAAGAACTTCCCCCGCTCCGCCTAATAACTGAGACTGTTCTTCATGATTTTCTACCCAGCGTGCAATTTCTGAATTCGCACGGCGGGTATTCAGAACAAATACAGATCCCCCACGAGGTTGAGGGCTACGGAAACCATCAGCATGAATTGATACCAATAAGTGCGCTTTATTGCCACGTGCAATCTCGGAGCGTTTATTGAGATTGACAAAATAATCCCCGCGACGAGTCAAAACGGCCTTCATTCCTGGAACAGCATTAATCTGAGCAGCAATTTTCTTAGAAATCGCCAAAGTGGCGTGCTTTTCATACTTGCGACTTGGGCCAATAGAGCCCGGATCTTCACCACCATGACCAGCATCAATAGCGACCACAATGTCCGCAGTGCCTAATAACTGGGAAGCATCTCTATTCACTTGAGGTGAAGAGTTGGACGAAACCTTGGCGGAAGAGGTAGTGGAAGTGCCATGCGGCAGATCAATCACGAGTCGATGACCATACTGTCCACCAGGAGTGGGCGCTAACTTAAATAAGCGCGGTGCCACTTTACGCTTGAGTTCAAACACCAAACGATAAGTGCCCTTTTGTGGGGGTGAACTTTTACGTATTTTCTTCAATACAGGGCTATCCGACACATTGATCGGCAATTTGGTATTAAGCGAAGTTCGCGGTAGATCGACAACCAAACGTTCTGGGCTGCTAAGCGTAAAATAGCTGTATTCGGCTTCGGAAGCCAAGTCGATTACGACACGGGTTTCATCTGGAGAAGGCCAAACACGTATGCTTTCCAGAGCATTTGCCCACACGCGTATGGGCAAAAGAAACAGAACGAAAAGAAGAGAAACAGAGACAGCTCGAACAAATTTACTGATTATCATAACTCCAACTGCTCAAGTAATTTAGAACCATAACTATTATTGGCGGTGAGATCGACCACACGCGCTTCACCGTCATAGCGCAGTTCAATATCTAAATCAGCACAAGGTAGTAAACCTTGGCCTTTCTCTGGCCACTCAACTAAGCAGATAGCATCAGGAGTAAAGTAATCTCGGATTCCCATAAACTCGAGTTCTTCTGGGTCAGCTAAGCGATACAGATCAAAGTGATACACCTGCCATTGATCCAACTGGTACGGTTCTACCAATGTATAGGTTGGACTTTTTACATTGCCCTGATGACCCAGTGCACGTACAAACCCGCGACTGAACGTCGTTTTACCCGCACCCAAATCACCATGCAAATAGATGGTCGTTTGTTGAGAGCATAGGTTTGCCAAGACTGTCCCTAATTGAATCGTTGCGTGTTCATCTTTAAGGGCAAAATGTTTCGTGGTCATGAAGATCAATCTCTAGTGGGTGACTATATAAAAATCAAAAGAACAGGAATAGTAAACTGGGTTGGAATTGAGAGACAAGGTCTGTTGTGTAAGTAAAAGCCAAATTCCTGTAATTCTGCCAAGACTTCTTCGTTTTCGCGTCTAGATTCAACGAAAAAGATCCGTTAAGATCCGCTCCCCATTTCACCAGAGTCATTAGAATGAACTACCAAGAGCTCGCAAACAAGATCAAAGTTTGGGCAAAAGAGCTTGGCTTCCAAAAGGCCGGTATTTGCGATATTGACCTGAGTGAACATGAAGCTGCGTTACAAAAGTGGCTTGATGCTGGACACCACGGTGAAATGGACTGGATGGCTCGTCACGGTATGATGCGTGCGCGACCTGCTGAGCTGTTACCAGGAACAATACGCGTCATTAGTGTTCGTATGGACTACCTTCCCCCTGAAGCCTTGTTTGCAGCCAATCTAGCAGATCCTACCCAAGCTTATATTAGCCGCTATGCACTGGGTCGCGATTACCACAAGCTGGTACGTAATCAGTTAAAGAAACTTGGCAAAAAAATAGAACAGGAAGTGGGCCAGTTCGGCTACCGCCCTTTTGTCGATTCAGCGCCGATACTTGAACGTCCCTTAGCTCAAAAAGCAGGCCTAGGCTGGACGGGAAAACACTCTCTCATTCTAGATAAAGATTGTGGTTCATGGTTCTTCCTTGGCGAACTACTGATTGACCTGCCTTTGCCTGTTGATGACGTTCATCAGGGTGACTGTGGTAAATGCACCGCCTGCATGACTTCTTGCCCCACTCAGGCCATCATCGAGGATGGAGTGGTCGATGCTCGTCGTTGTATTTCTTATCTGACGATTGAGTTCGATGGTGTAATCCCAGAAGAGTTTCGTAAGCCGATGGGCAACCGTATTTACGGATGCGACGATTGCCAGTTGGTTTGCCCATGGAATCGGTTTTCTGATGTCACAGAGCAGGAAGACTTCCATCGTCGGCAAGCTCTAACTTCACCTGACCTCCTAGCTCTATTTGAATGGGATGAAGAAACCTTCCTCAACAATATGCAAGGCTCAGCCATTCGTAGAATCGGTTATATTCAATGGCTAAGAAATTTATCGATCGCCATGGGCAATGCGCCATATTCAGCTAATATTATTGAGGCACTCAAACAACGCTTAGGATTAAATGACCTATTAGATGAACATATTCGCTGGGCATTGGAGCAACAAATTGCTCAGGTTCCTAACTCTTCGACTAAGCTCAATAGGCTCATTCGAATTGTACAGAAAGGGCTTCCCAGAGATGCATAAACTTTGCCTAACTTTCTTCAGCAGAGTTTGATTTAGCTCTAAAAATGAAAATGTGGAAAAAACAAAGGGCGATTGCTTGTTTTCTTTCAGCTGAAGAAGTTAATCACATTAGCTATAAATGACTAAGATCAAAAAACAATCACTTAATGATCGAATGAGATTCTCTATAAGTTGTAGTGAATATTAATAATATTAAATAAATACAGTAACTTACAAAAAATATCCAACTAGAAAGAAGCTTTCATAAAACAAAAGATCATTTCTCAGCCACACTTATTTGTGAAAATAATCAGGTTACCCACCAACTTATCCACAATATAAATTTTGTGGATAACTCTGTTAATCTTTACAGCTAACCCTGACTCACCGAGGCTTGTCATCAAGATATAAATAAGCACATCTCGTACTGATTTGATTTTTAGACATAAAAATGCCCACCTATTCGGAGGACTTAATATGATTTTTGATTGGTTTATGCTTCACAGCATTAGATAAAGAGCGGTGACCAATGAGGTCGATTCAGACATTTTTGGTCTGAGAAGAATTTGGAGCGACACACGAGGTTCGAACTCGTGACCTCAACCTTGGCAAGGTTGCGCTCTACCAACTGAGCTAGTGTCGCATTTGGTTGCGGAGGCTAGATTTGAATCGATAACCTTCGCTAGGTTTTATGAATGGCTGAGCCCGACGAGCTAGCGAATCACAACACCTTAAAATTTGGTTGCGGGGGCCGGATTTGAACCGACGACCTTCGGGTTATGAGCCCGACGAGCTACCAAGCTGCTCCACCCCGCGTCCGTAATCATCATTCAAAGCATGATGAAAGCTTTTTAATTTGGAGCGACACACGAGGTTCGAACTCGTGACCTCAACCTTGGCAAGGTTGCGCTCTACCAACTGAGCTAGTGTCGCATTTGGTTGCGGAGGCTAGATTTGAATCGATAACCTTCGCCAGGTTTTATGAATGGCTGAGCCCGACGAGCTAGTGAATCACAACACCTTAAAATTTGGTTGCGGGGGCCGGATTTGAACCGACGACCTTCGGGTTATGAGCCCGACGAGCTACCAAGCTGCTCCACCCCGCGTCCGTATTCATCATTTAAGGCATGAAGAAGGCCTATAAATTTTGGAGCGACACACGAGGTTCGAACTCGTGACCTCAACCTTGGCAAGGTTGCGCTCTACCAACTGAGCTAGTGTCGCATTTGGTTGCGGGGGCCGGATTTGAACCGACGACCTTCGGGTTATGAGCCCGACGAGCTACCAAGCTGCTCCACCCCGCGTCCGTATTCATCATTTAAGGCATGATGAAGGCCTATAAATTTTGGAGCGACACACGAGGTTCGAACTCGTGACCTCAACCTTGGCAAGGTTGCGCTCTACCAACTGAGCTAGTGTCGCACTTGGTTGCGGAGGCTAGATTTGAATCGATAACCTTCGCTAGGCTTTATGAATGGCTGAGCCCGACGAGCTAGCGAATCACAACACCTTAAAATTTGGTTGCGGGGGCCGGATTTGAACCGACGACCTTCGGGTTATGAGCCCGACGAGCTACCAAGCTGCTCCACCCCGCGTCCGTAATCATCATTCAAAGCATGATGAAAGCTTCTTAATTTGGAGCGACACACGAGGTTCGAACTCGTGACCTCAACCTTGGCAAGGTTGCGCTCTACCAACTGAGCTAGTGTCGCATCAACAACGTTTTCGTCGTTTAGGGCTGCGAATTATAAGAGCATTTTTTTGTGATGCAAGTCCTTCCAGCAAAAAAAAGGCGTTTTTTTTCTGTTTGATGAAAAAGCACACAGATTAGAATATTTTTCCATCTAAGCTTGGCTTTTCCATCATCATCTTTGATAAAGAGTTGCTGATATTAGATGTTAAAAATTGTTTGGCGATAGTACTTTAACTCAGAAATTGACTCACGAATGTCATCCAAAGCTAAGTGGCTTCCTTTCTTAGAAAAGCCCTCTAATACCTCAGGCTTCCAACGACGTGTCAACTCCTTCAGTGTACTGACATCGATATAGCGATAGTGGAAATACGTTTCCAGTTCAGGCATGTGCTTATACAAAAAGCGGCGATCTTGGCCAACACTGTTACCACATATTGGGGACATCCCCTTCGGCACCCATTGCTCAAGGAATTCAATTGTCTGACGAACCGCTTCCTGCTCATTTACATCACTAGCACGTACACGCTCGACTAAGCCACTGCCAGTATGTGTGGTCGTACACCACTCATCCATCTTGGCCAGCTCTTGTTCTGATTGGTGAATGGCAAGTACCGGTCCTTCAGCTAAAATATTCAACTCACCATCCGTGACGATAGTAGCGATTTCGATGACTTTATGGGTTTCCGGGTCTAAACCTGTCATCTCGAGATCAATCCAAATCAAATTTTGATCGCTAAAGGACATAAATCGTTGCCTATTGGTTTTATGCTAAAAGAGGTACTATACCCAAATTCTGATCTTCAGGGTAGTTATCCTAGGATCCATCAAGGCGAATTAAGTTAAGTAGACAAATTGTGGCAAAGAAGAAAAAACTAACCAAAGGTCAAGTTAGACGAGTTAGGAGCAACCAGAAGCGAAAACTCACCAAGGAAGATTCCGTTCAATGGGAAGAGTCCATGTTGGGTACAGCCCAGAAAGGTCTAGTGATAACACGTTTCGGCCAACATGCCGACATTGAAGATATCGAAAGTGGCGAAGTCCAGCGCTGCAATTTGCGCCGCGGTATCGAGACCTTAGTTTCTGGCGACAAGGTGATTTGGCGCGCTGGACTGGAGTCTATGGAAGGCATCAATGGTGTTGTCGAGGCTGTTGAGCCACGTACTTCCGTTTTGACTCGTCCTGATTATTACGATGGTTTAAAGCCTGTCGCGGCTAACGTCGATCAAATGATCATTGTTTCTTCGGTATTGCCTGAGCTGTCACTGAATATTATTGATCGCTACTTGGTCGCATCAGAAACACTCAACATTTCTCCGTTACTCGTACTGAATAAAATTGACTTGCTGGAAGATGAGCAGCGAGCCTTATATCAAGAGTGGCTCAGTGAATACGAACGTATCGGTTACAAAGTACTGTTTGTGAGTAAGCAAACTGGCGAGGGTATCGCTGCGCTGGAGGCTGAACTCAAAGATCGCACCAATATTTTTGTCGGCCAGTCAGGTGTGGGTAAATCAAGCCTCGTCAACGCACTTATGCCTGAATTTAATGTCGAAGAAGGTGAAGTCTCTGAAAACTCGGGGCTAGGTCAACACACCACAACCGCCTCGCGCCTGTATCATATCCCGACAGGTGGTGATTTGATTGATTCTCCCGGAGTGCGTGAATTTGGTTTATGGCACTTAGACGCAGAAGACGTGACCAAAGCATTCGTTGAATTTCGCCGCTATTTAGGTGGGTGTAAGTTTCGAGACTGTAAGCATAATGATGACCCTGGCTGCGTGCTGCGCGAAGCCGTTGAAAGTGGCGAGATTAGTGAAATACGCTTCGAAAACTATCATCGCATCCTCGAGAGTATGGCGGAAGTGAAAGCCAACCGTCAGTACTCACGCAGTAAAAAAGCCGATCTGTAACGGCTTCTTGCACAAATCATCGGTGCTAGATACTGACTTCGTTAACAAATTTAAGTAGTATCTCGCGCCCAAAAGTAAGCAAACATACAGTTAGCATTGGAATTAATGACAATGGATAAGATAAAAGTTGGACTGCAATACTGGATCCCTCAACACGGCTTAACCCGTCTCGTCGGTAAGCTGGCATCCGCAAAAGCTGGCGGCCTAACCACAGCTATCATTCGCTGGTTCATCAAGCAATACAATGTCAACATGGACGAGGCTAAGCACTCAGATCCCAAGCACTTCAAAACTTTCAACGACTTTTTTGTTCGTGAGTTGAAAGAAGGCGCGCGCCCGATCACTGAAGGCGAGTCTATTATCACCCACCCTGCAGATGCATGCGTCAGTCAGTTTGGTCCAATTACTGACGGCAAGCTGATTCAAGCAAAAGGTCACGATTTTTCAGCGCAGGAGCTACTGGGTGGCGACGCTGAGCTAGCAGAAGAGTTCGCCGACGGTGAATTTGCAACACTTTACCTGTCACCACGTGACTACCACCGAGTCCATATGCCATGTGATGGTACACTGCGTCAGATGATCTACGTGCCGGGCGATCTGTTTTCAGTCAACCCTCTGACCGCTGAAAATGTCCCAAACCTGTTTGCTCGTAATGAGCGTGTGGTGTGTGTCTTCGATACCGCATTTGGTCCAATGGCTCAAGTGCTGGTGGGTGCAACGATCGTCGGTAGTATAGAGCAGATCTGGGCTGGCACGATTACCCCACCACGCGGCAATACGGTCTACAAATGGGATTACCCAAGCGAAGGGGACAAAGCCGTGATTCTTAAGAAAGGCGAAGAAATGGGCCGTTTCAAGTTAGGTTCGACCGTTATCAACCTATTTGCTAAAGACGCGATAAAATTCGACGATTCCATGGCTAACGGCCAAACAACGGTGATGGGTACGCCTTATGCCCATCTGGCCAAGCAAGAACAAGAATAAACAAAACAGCCCCGACTATCGGGGCTGTTTCATTCTCTATCAGCATTGTCGAGTGAGCAGGAACACTCCATGACTGGCTACCTGCTCAATTCTCTCAAGCGAAGTGTACTTTAGGGCTTTCTACTAACCGTTAGTACTTTCGAAAATCTTGTCAGCAGAAGCGGCAACAAACCCAGGGTAAAGTTCACCGTTGCTCATTGGGTAACGCTTAGCAAACTCATAGAAGCCACCAGGAACCATCTCAGTACCTTCAGTGAAGGTCACTGGTACTTTATCTGCCATAGTAGAAGACTGTTCAAGCAGCACATCCGGCGAGCCTTTCACTTCACCGCCTGATTCATTGATCGTAAAGCCAGCTTCACGTAGGTGGTCATTAACACCTTTCACTTCTTCAAAAGCGTCCAGCTGATTTACACTAACCGTAAAGTGGTTAGCACCGTAGCCGTGTGCCGCTAGCCAAGAAGCGTATTCACTCTCTTTTGCCAGCAGCTGATAATCAGAAAAACTCAGATCCCATAGACGCCCACCAGACAAGAACTCATGACCTTTTAGCTTATCGGTGTCCAATTGCTCAACCAGCTTGGCAACGATGGCCTGAAGCTCTGGAGAACACTCGTTCACTTTTAGTTCACTGATAAAAACTTTTGGCTGTTTCGGGTCTGGATGCTCAAAGTGCTTCGCCACTAACTTCTTACTTTCGAACTCGTAATCACCGCATGGCTTATAGCCAACGTCGATAAACGGTTTGGCCAGAGTCTCAATACCTAGAGGTGCGACATTAAATGTACGCAGCGCAATGTGGTCATTAATCAATGGCTCATTTTCCTGAAGCAGATGGTGAACTTTATCAGCAGAGGGACATAAGCGTTGAATATAGTCATTCCATAACGACTGGAATAAAACTTGTGGCGTCATAACGCCTCCTTGTTTGGGGTTGTCTACGTTAACGGAGTTATATTTATTGTTTATATAATTTTATAAATGAGGCTATCTGACCAAATTTGTCCAGAAATCTGATCAGATAGCCTTCAACCTGTGACGTTTAAAAGCCTCCCCAAAAGGGAGGCGTAAGGGAAACCCTTAAAATATTTTTATAACTCAACACCCGGGCTCAATGTAGCAGGCAGTAGAGTTTCCCCACCTTCCATTGATGCCATTGGGTATGCGCAGTAATCTGCTGCGTAGTAAGCACTTGGGCGTAAGTTACCCGAAGCACCTGGACCACCGAATGGTGCATCACCGCTTGCGCCAGTTAGCTGACGGTTGCGATTGACGATACCTGCGCGAATGTGGTCAACAAAGTAATCCCACTCGCTGTCATCGGTTGAAACCAGCCCCGCCGATAAGCCAAAGCGCGTATCGTTTGCCAGTTCAACGGCTTTCTCTAAGCCTTGGTAACGCACCACTTGCAGTAGTGGTCCAAAATACTCTTCATCTGGCAGATCAGCGATTGGTGTTACATCAATGATACCCGGAGAAACAAATGCTGCTTCACCCGCTTTCGCTTCCAGCAAGCTCACACCGCCAAGGCTTTGCAAGTTTGTTTGCGCATTAAGAATAAAGTCAGCCGCTGCTTTAGAAATCTGAGGGCCCATAAATGGTGCAGGCTCAGCAAATGGCTGATCAACACGAATCTTTTGTGTTGCTTCAACCAGCTTGCTCACCAGTTGATCACCTTTCTCACCAACAGGTACGTAAAGGCGACGGGCACAAGTACAACGTTGACCTGCACTAATGAAAGCAGACTGAATAATGGTATACACGGTTGCATCCAACTCGCCATAGTTCTCAGAGATCACCATAGGGTTGTTACCACCCATTTCTAGCGCCAACATTTTACCCGGCTGCCCTGCAAACTGACGGTGCAGGATATGACCTGTGTTTGCACTACCCGTGAACAATACGCCATCAATACCTTTCGAATCTGCCAGAGCAACACCAGTTTCCTTCGCGCCCTGAACAAGGTTGATTACACCTGCTGGTAAGCCTGCTTGTTGCCATAGTTTCATCGCGAACTCGCCAGTGAGTGGCGTTTGCTCTGAAGGCTTAAACACGACCGTGTTACCAGCAAGTAGCGCCGGAACAATGTGGCCATTTGGTAAATGACCAGGGAAGTTATAAGGGCCGAATACCGCCATCACACCTAGAGGGCGGTGACGTAGAACAATCTGGTTGCCTGCCGCTTCACGTGTTGCTTCACCCGTACGGTCATGGTATGCACGAATAGAAATCGCAATCTTACCCGCCATCGCAGCCGCTTCTGTGCGTGTTTCCCAAATAGGCTTTCCGGTTTCTTTTGCAATGATTTCAGCGATTTGCTCGCTGTTTTCTTTAACTTTTTCGGCAAAGGCCAGAACGATAGTCTCACGCTCAGCATAAGTCATTTTCTTCCAGCTAAGGAAGGCGCTGCGTGCTGCACTGACGGCCGCTTCAACCTGCGCAGGCGACGCACTGTCACCTTGCCAGATTACTTCATTGTTGTATGGGCTAGTCGAGTTCATCGCTTCGCCTTGCCCTGCAAGCCACTCGCCTGCAATCCAATGTGTCATGTTTCTGTTCCTTTCGATTACTGAGCTAGCATGCGAACGTATTCGCCTTCGTTGACTTCCAATGCTTTGGCAACATCCGGTGATAGAATCACAGACTCAGAAGCTTGGTCATACGCGGCTTTAGCAGCCACGGCACGGAAGTTTTCAAACGACGTGTTTGAGATAAGGTAATCTTGCGAGCTAGTGTGCTCAGCAATGGTGATTTTCGCGCGGAATGAGTGGCGCACCGACTCAATATTACGCACATCACACTCTACCGACGGGCCGCCATCAAAGATATCGACGTAGTTACGGCAAGTGAAGCCTTCTTTCTCAAGCAAGCGCAATGCAGGCTTGGTATTTTCGTGAACCTGACCAATTACGGCCTGAGCCTCTTTGCTCAGCAAGTTGATATAAATCGGCAACTTAGGCATTAGGTCGGCGATAAAGCCTTTCTTGCCGATACCCGTCAGGTAATCGGCCATAGTGAAATCAATCGAGAAGAAATGCTCTTGCAACCACTGCCAGAATGGCGAGTTACCATTTTCATCGGACACGCCGCGCATCTCAGCAAACACCGTTTTAGAGAAACGATGTGGGTGCTCTGCCATCATGAGAAAACGACATTTAGACATCAAACGGCCATTTAAGCCACCACGGAAATTCGGGCGCAAGAACAAAGTACAGATCTCACTGCAGCCTGTGTAGTTATTACCGAAGGTCAACAGTTTAACCACATTATTCACCCCCAATTTTGGTGATGAATGCACTATGGTACTGATGTGGTAAGAATAAAATGGAACATCCCAACCAATTGAAGCTTCAATACCAGTACAACCAGCCACTTCACCAGTTTCACTATCGAAACCGACCATTAAGTAACCTTCGTCACCCGGTTCCGTTACATTAGGCTTGGCAAAGCTGTACTCAGAATGAGTAATACGATTGGTTAACAGTTCCTCGTTAACCGGAAGAGATGTGAATCCATGACCCGACTCAACCGCACAAGTGTGCAGCGCATCGTAGTCCGACATTGCTATAGGGCGAACAACCAGCATCGATACTCCCTCCTGATGCAGGATACCAATGCTATCGGTCATCTATTTGTTGTTGCTGGCAAATCGCTAATCACTACGTTGTAGTTTTTGAAGTTAGGCTCGCTAGCTTGCTGCAAGCTACGCCTTGTTCTAAGCAATTTTTCCTGAGTAACTACCCAAACACATGACCGATAGCACTGGTATTGGGAGAACTGTTGCGATACAGCTCTCCCAGTTTGTTTATTTATTATTTAACTAGAGTGGCGAGTGCTTTATCTAGTTTTGCTAATCCTTCTGCGATTTCTTCTTTGCTGATAACCAGTGAAGGCGTAAAGCGAACCACATTTGCGCCAGCCACTAGCACCATCAGGCCTTCTTTGCCTGCTGCAACCAGTACATCTCGCGCGCGGCCTTGCCATTCATCATTCAGAGCAGCACCAAGTAGAAGACCTTTACCTCGTACTTCAGCGAAGATTTGGTATTTATCATTAAGTTTAGTTAATCCGTCACGGAACAGCGCTTCACGCTCTGCAACACCCGCTAGAGTTTCTGGTGTGCTGACAACATCAACAACCGCTTCAGCAACCGCACACGCGAGTGGGTTACCACCGTACGTTGAGCCGTGCGTACCAATTTTCAGATGTTTAGCCAGCTCTGTAGTTGTCAACATCGCGCCGATAGGGAAACCACCACCGAGCGATTTCGCTGTGCTCAGAATATCTGGTGTGACACCCAGACCTTGGTAAGCATAGAAGTGACCAGTACGACCGTTACCCGTCTGAACTTCGTCAAAGATAAGCAGCGCGTTGTGCTTATCACACAATTCACGAACCGTTTGAACGAACTCATCAGTTGGAGAGATGATACCACCTTCACCTTGAAGCGGTTCCATCATGATCGCACAAGTACGGTCAGAAATGTGCGCGCGTAGTGCTTCCACATCATTGTATGGCAGATGAGTAACATCGCCAGGCTTAGGACCAAAACCGTCCGAGTAAGCCTCTTGGCCACCCACTGTGACAGTAAAGAAAGTACGACCGTGGAAGCCTTGCTTGAACGCGATGATTTCAGATTTCTCAGGACCAAACTTGTCAGCCGCATAGCGACGTGCCAGCTTTAGAGCCGCTTCGTTTGCTTCTGCGCCTGAATTAGCGAAGAACACTTTTTCTGCAAAGCTCACCTCTGTCAGCTTCTTCGCCAAGCGAAGCGCAGGTTCGTTTGTCATGACATTACTGAGATGCCACAGTTTTTTGCCTTGCTCCGTCAGAGCGTTAACCATTGCAGGGTGACAATGACCCAGACAGCTCACGGCGATACCACCAGCAAAGTCGATGTACTCTTTGCCTTCCTGATCCCAAACACGAGCACCTTCGCCCTTGACTGGAACCATTTCCATTGGGTTATAACAAGGGACCATCACCTCATCAAACAAACCGCGTTCTACTTTATTTTCGACTGTCATTGCACATTCCCTCTCGATACCGCATGCCAGGTAATTTTTGCATCCTTGCTTTCATTTAACGAAAGCACATATTGTTTTGCATTTCAGCAATTACGGCATTGTATTTACATTTAATTAACCATTTCAATAGTGAATTATTCTTTTTACTTCACCACTAAAAGCCTGTTCTGCATCAGCGTTGAGTATTTATGCATTAAGCCACTGCTTTTATGAAGCAATATATTCTTATAACAAAGATAAGCTGTAGTTAAGCATAGTAATAACAAGGGCGCAGAGTCAGACAGAACAACGCCTGCGAATAGTTTTTCACATAATATCCGTGCGCAAAAATATGAAAGAAATGTTAAAAAAAGTGATCTCAATCAGGGTTTATTGAGTCAAAAAGAGAGGGTTAGCGACGTAAAAAGTTAGCAAGTAGCTCATGCCCTTGCTCGGTTTTGATCGATTCAGGGTGAAATTGCACCGCATCAATAGGTAATGTTTTATGCTGATAGCCCATAATTTCATCCATCGAGCCATCTTCGAGCTCCGTCCAAGCGGTGAGCTCAAAACACTCGGGTAGCGTACCGTTTTGTACCACCAGCGAATGATAGCGCGTGACTGTGAGAGGGTTATTCAAACCAGTAAAGACGCTGCACCCATTGTGTCGAATTGGGGAAGTTTTTCCATGCATCACCTGACGAGCTCGCACCACTTTACCACCAAACACCTGAGCAATTGCTTGATGGCCTAAGCACACTCCAAGTATCGGCAGTTTACCGGCAAAGTGTTCGATCACTTTCAGGGTGATCCCTGCTTCATTGGGAGTACACGGCCCTGGTGAGATCACGAGATGAGTCGGCTGCATCGCTTCAATAGCTGCAATGTCTGTTTCATCGTTACGCACAACTTTTACCTCTACACCCAACTCGCAAAAGTACTGGTACAGGTTATAAGTAAAGGAATCGTAGTTATCGATGATTAACAACATGGGTCAGGATTGGTAGTAATAAAATTGGCTCGTCAGGGGCGGTATTGTGCAATACCAAGATGGAAAGGCAAGCAATAACTCCGCAATCGATAAAAATAACGCCAGCATAAGCTGGCGTTATGGGTTTACAGTCATCTAGGCTAGCGATCTATTTTAATGTAAGCAGCATTGCTACAATCATTCCCAGCATAGTTATGGACCATTACTTTGGCGCACATTGGAAATGCGGTTCCACGTATCCTTGTTATTTCTCTACGATACCTACGTAAACAGGACCTGGTGCACTTCCGTAATGAGGAAGGTTGCTACAAGTATATTGATCACCATTGTAATAAGTTGCAATACTCTTACCAGTTGATTGCGCTGTCAGTAATACGCTTAACATCCCTTGACATGCTTCAGGGCTGACCCCTTTCCAATGTTTCTCAATATTACACATCACGGTATAATCATTCCGGTATGCGGTATACACATTGATACTGCCGTCAGCATATTGGAGAATATTTTTCACTGTACCGATGCAACCAATATTTGCTATTGAAGGTGTACTAAATAGAATTGCTGTTAGTAGTAGTATTTTTTTCATCAATGTTTCCTATATTAAAATGATTATCTCAGCGAGCCGCGGCAATATTCGACCTGAATAGTGTTCGTCCCACAGCCACTTTTGACAACACAAGCCACCGCCTTGTTTTCCTTTGACATATGCATCAACCATGAATACATGGCATAGAAATGTGGTGCATTCATATCAAAACTAAAATAACGTGGAGTTTGCCCTGCACACGTACCATGAGTACCGTTTCCATTGATTAAAAATACTCCCTGGGTTCCTACATGAACATATTGAGGAACCCCCATTGCAATCCAGTCTCCATTTTTACTGGCATTAATAGCAAACGCTTGGAATGAAAAGAGAAAGAGTGAAGTTAAAATTAGAAGTCGTTTCATTTTGCATTGTGTCCTACTGGAGTAATGGCGGGTTACCAAGGGTGATGTACCTTGCTTTACAGTAGCTAGAGTATTCAACTGAATCGTCAAAAGAGACCGACACCTCTTTACCTGCCATAAACGCGCCTAAAATCATTGAATAAGCAGAACTGTCGGTTGCCGCAAATAACACCGTATTACTAGGAGTCCATAGTTTACATGTTCCAGCTTTATCTACGCCTTTTAACGTAAACCAGAACGCTGGCGGTCTCCAAGAAGTAATCTCACCGCCGTCATGGGTGCGAATATATTCAATTTCACCTTTTACAAATCCTTTCTCTGCATTCGCTACTACAGAGAAAAGTACTAAAGGGACAAGAAAAATTAACTTATATAATGTTTTCATATTTTCACTTAAGGGGTTAATAAATTATTACTTAATTATCTATATCTGAATGTTTTTTTATGCTTAGCATTCGGTTGCTTCTCCCTACCATCAATAAAACTTATTTTTGAGAAGAAAAAGCAATAGTTGCTAACATCATTAATCATTAAAGAACTAATTCTCATCATTGATTCCACTGGGTAGAATATCCAGGAACAGTGTCCTTAGAATGGTTAGCCGATACACCATTCAACACGTTAGGGATTAAACTGGCAGGGCTCGATACAATAGTCGTATTGGGACGAAGTATCGACATTAGGGCAGTGCCACAAATTAAGTCCAGAGAGGCACAGGACCCGCGGCTCCCTGCAGCCGGATAGGCAAATCCCGGCAATGAAAGAAGATAAGAAGACTTAATATAGCCATGCCGCTGTAAATTATTGGTTCTCCAAGCGCCTAGCGAATGACCAATAAGGTGACCGTTTTTTGTCCCTTCTCTTACAACTTGAGATGAGACCGCATCCAGTAAACCTTGAACGTTTAGTAGTGAGTCATTGATATCCCAAAACACACCTAATCCTGGCTTAATAAACCGGCTCGTAAAGCCTTCTACATGTGATTTATTACTGTATGAGCCACCGGCAATAGACAAGCCCGCTTTCGAATTTAGTCCAAGAATTAAATTAAACTCTTCTAAGCTCATCCCCCAACGAGCCGCATGCCGTTGCAGCTCTGCTTGAGCTAAGTATTGCAACGAACTACCCACGCCATTTTGAACCATGGTCCCGATGCTTGCTCCCCAGTTACCCTGAAGAAACATTAAGGCTTGCCCTAACTTAGGATCTTGTGAGCCAGCGACCATAGTGCCCGCTTTTATCGCAGATTGTTGCACTGTTAAATCCGCACCTGAGCTACCGAAAACCCATTGCGCACCTCCGGCTACGGCTGCCGATTTAAGTGAATCTGAAGAGGAGACACCATGAGCTCTATTAACTTCATAAGTCCCAACTGCTGCACATGCTGGTGCCCACGGCCCGCAGAATGCAGAACCAGCAGTAATAATGGCTCTAGCAATGCCATAATCTATTTTCTTAATCACTCTCCTTACTATTTTTTTCAAGGATTTGAAAAAGTAGCCACTTGGATCGGTATAACTCAGCGGATTATTAAGCACATAGCTATATCGATTGAAACTGCCAACTGTATAAAGCTGTTGAACAAATGGGTCCGGGCTAATAAATCGCCCCAACTCTTGATCGTAGACTCGTCCATTCATATGAACTAAACCAACTTCGGTAATGTCTTCATGTCCGGTATAACCGCGGTTGGTAATGGCGTTTTGTACCACCTCCAATGGCCCATTATCAGACCACGCGACGTTACGCTGCTTACCCCAAGTATCGTAACTGCGGCGCTCTACCACTAAGCCGTAGCCATCGGTGATCATATCGACTGAGTTCAACGCATCGTAATGAAGGTAGCGGACTTGTTTATCTTTAAGCTGGCTCTCACCATCGTCAGTGTGAGTATTCAGAGCAATCAACTTGCCATCGGCATAAACAAAGTGTTTGTGCTGCACAACCCCTGTATTGGTATCCTTGACTCGCTCATAGCTCTTGCCAAAGTAGAAGGTTTCAATGCCGTCGCTGTTCTTCTTCAGATAACGATTATGGTTAGCGTCATAGAAAAACTCGACGGTTTTACCGTTGCGGGTGATCTTGTTTGGCTTGTTGAACTCCGTCCATTCCAGCTCTCGCTCGTTGGTCGAGTTGCCATCCGCCCATGCGCGCAGCATGTTACCGTTATCGTCATATTGGTAATTCAGCCCATTGGCTTTTGTCACGGCATGTGGCCCTGCCTGCTGGCCACTGTAGTGGTAGTCTCCAATGTCGGATTTATGGATCAGATTGCCCAGCTTGTCATAACGATAATGAAACGGCCCTGCTAAGTCTGGGTTGTTTACTCCGTGTTGCACTTTATTCGCCAAACTGATGGTATTGCTGGTGACGCGGTCTAAACCATCGTACGTCCAAGTATCGGTGATGCCCAACTGCTCATCGTATCGGTAGGTCACGTTGTTGTGATTGTCGTAGCGATACTGAATAAAGCGGATATTACGCCCTTGGCTGGTACTTGCAGAGAGGCGCGGATCAAACAATACGTTCGCTTTATGGGTGGTAATATAATTCGGTCGACCGGTATTGGCATCATGGCTGTAGGTGTTAACTAAACCATTACCCAGCGTTTCCGACAATGTATGATCGTACGCATCGGTTTCACGACGCTGCCAGTAGTAAAGGTAGGCAGGGTTATCTAATGACGCTTCCATTTCTGACTGAGTCAGAATCATATTGAGATGATCAGCCTGGCTCGATTGCTGAGTATTCTCACAATGATTACGAGAAGAGGCCTCTAGCTGATCCCCGCCTAACTGATTCGCATATTCACAGTTCAAACCACTCAACTCTGCCACTTTTTCTGACAGGTTAATCAACTGGCTTGCCAAGTCGGTGTAGAACTTATAGCGAGTGTTGGCCACTGTTGCAGCTTCAGATAAGTCATCGGCAGCAAACAACAGCTCGTCACGGGTTTCACTGTCCGCCTGAGCAATATAGATATCGTTGTTGCTCATTAAATCTTTCTGACCGTTACTGTCATAGTCAGTCAGTAAGAAGTCATGTGAAGCACTCAAGCTTTGCGCATTAAACTCCGAAGCTGGCACCGTATGAACGGTCGCATTGTAGTTGCGGATTCCCGGTTGAGTATTGGCTAAGGTGGTCGTTAGGCGATAAATCGCGCCTTCCAGCGTAATATCCAGTGGGATAGAGACATCATCATGAAGCAGTACCCAAGTTGCTGGGCGTAAGTAACATTCACCTTGGTCGTTACACCACTGCTTATAGCGATAGCCGTCACCCAACAAAGCTTGCGAGGAGGCATCCAGATTGTGCACGTTAACGGTTTTGCTGTTGTACTCAGCCGCCTTAGTGGTAAAGAAGCTTTCCTGAGTGGCGTAGCGCTCTGCCTTAGTGAGGTAAACATTGGCTTGTGCTATCGCATCATTCAGCAGCTCACGAATACCTTCACGGAAACTGGCACTGGTAAAGACTTCATCTGCATAATTTCGCGGGCTGCGTACCCCTGCGACGTAGCCATAAGGGTTATAAACATATTCAACTGCTAGGCGATCATTGCTGTTGGTGCTGCTCAATAACTTGGCCGCACCGGCAAGCGTGGTATCGATGCCGTTTGGTCGAACTTCCCTAGCAACACGCTCGAACTTATCGTAGAAATAATGGGTACTGAACTTCTCGTCACCAACTTGAACGGCGACTTCTTCAGTAAGACCAGCAGTATTGTAGTAATAGTCCGTTTCACTGCCATTACCAGCAAAACCAGATAGGGTGCCAAGCGCGCCGCGTTCATCGTAACGCCAGGTAGACACATTACTCCCTTCGGTCTGCTTCACTTTTCGGCCAAGGTTATCGTACTCAATCGTGGTGATCGTTCCTTTCGCATCGCGCTTGTAAACCAGTTCGCCCGCTGCGTTGTAGTTGTAACTCCACTGGCCCATATCTGGGTCATCCAACGAATGACGATGACCTAAATTGTCATAGCGGATGTGAGTCGTGTTACCTGCGGAATCCGTGCTTGAACGTAGTTTTCCATCCGGATAGTACTGATAGGTTTGGTATGCACCATCTGGCTCTTCTTTACGTAAAGTATGACCCATCACATTCGTTACTGTCGTATGAATAAAGCCTCGTGCATCTTTAACACTGGTCTTGTATCCATCATAACTTGTGTCGAAAGTGGCGATTCCCCCAGCATTGGCAGGCTCTTGCTTTTGAATTTCTCGGTTTAAGGCATCATAAGTAAAAGCCACTCGAGGTGCCGAGGCACTGCTACCAACAAACTGAGGTCGAGAAAGGCTAACTTTTCGACCATTGCGATCCCACCGAGTATCGACCACGACCAACTGACCGCTAAAGCCAGTGTGCAGTTTACGAATTTCTCGGCCTGCATAGTCAAAAAATGTCATTACCTGGCCACCAGAGGCGGGGTTAAGAGTAACGCAGCTCACCGTCTGACTTGTTGAGTGCGGACCACATTGCTCTCCCAGTTGGTATTGGGTGAGATTGGTATTCCCCGTGCCGGGCAGAGATTCACTAATTACACGACCAAAAGCGTCATAAGTAAGGCTCTTGGTACGGCCTTTCAATGCACCAATTGATTGGCTCAGCAAGCCTTGAGCATTAAATTGAGTAAATGAGACATGCCCTAATGCATTGGCCGATTCTGTAACGTATAACCCTTGACTGTCATATTGAGTGGTTGAGATTCGCGCAACGAGGTCAGAGCCTTCTACGCTTTGCGACACAACATTGCCCCATTGATCATTATGATAGCGATTAGTAACGCTTTTACCGCCTGACGCAATATCACTGCTTGACTCATAGTTAGAGCTATTCACAGAACTGGAAATCAAAAAACCATGGTTATCGTAGTGATAACTATTACTGGTCGTACGGGTCAGTTGAGTTGTATCGTCGGTTATCGTAGCTGTTGACGTGACCACAGCGCCAATTTTCCAAAAGCTATCACCCGTTTCCGTGACCAGTTCAGTACGTGTCGTCCTTGAGGTAGTGAACTCCATATTTCCATCACCGTCAAAATCACCAATCGCGTAGCTACCACATGATTTCGGGTTAGCGGTATTAAAATCTGCGGCGGAAGAGTGGATTAACGTTCCAGCGTACACCGTGAGCCCATCTAGATCAGTGCTAGATTCTGTGACTTGATACTTAAAGTAAGAGTCGTAACGTTGTAGCACTAAAGGAATATCGACATCGCTATGAATGAGAACGATATGATCATTGGCTTTAAAGTAAACGTCACCGTTCGCGGCACAATAACGCCCAAGCCCCGCTTTGAAAGAGCTCAGCACGGCCGCTAGATTATCGATGTTGCTGACTGCCGAAATATCATAAATATGATGATTGTTGTTCACACCAGTTGAGAGGTAATCAAGCTTATTCGTTCGAGTAAATTGACCTGCGCCATCAAGCTCACTTGAAATAACGGTTGTCTCTTCAAGCAAATTCCCAAAGCGGTCCATGATACTGCTCATGGTCTCTTTTCTTTCGACCACATCACTGTTCAAGCCATACTGACTTTTAACAACTTTGTCTGCGTACACTTGGTAGTACTTAGCGTTATAGCCTTGACGAGTATGCAATTTGTATTGGTAACGATTCTCAGCGACTTTCTTACCATTTTTAAAGATTTCGACCTCAAGTGGCTTGCTGGCTATCGCAAGATCTTCTTGCTCAAACGTGGTTTTAGTGGTCGTGATAACATCCGCATCTTCTGTTTCAGTCATCATTTTAAAACCTAAGAAGCCTCCTCCATTAAGATGCGTCTTCGCGTCTTGATATTGGTAGCGATGGTGAGTCGTAGCATAGCCTTTTGGCGCTTTAACCATACTCGCGACTAAATAGCGCCTTGGCGTTATCACTTGAAATGGGTATGAGCTGATATTAGAAGCCGTGTAAACACTGTTATCACTGGCAGCTTTGTAAGTCACCGTATAATCAACACCCACTTCAGAAAAATGCGTAATTTTGTCTTGGGCATGCTGCGAGGAATAGCGAATATGAGCTTTAGCGTTGTTACCATCAGCACGAGTTAATACATCCGGCCAGCCATCGCCATTCACATCTTGAACCGAATAAATCTTTTCGCCGGCATCGAGAAATACGCTGGTCGAAAACTGGTTATTCTGAGTGTTTTGGTAGAAGTAACGGCCATAGCCCAATTCTGGGTAACCGTCATTATTTAAGTCGGAGAAGTAGATACTCTTATCGTGTGAGACGCTATGACTAATAGCAAAAGGAGAATTAAATGATTTACCATTAAACAGGTGAATGTAGAGTTTACCTTTCGATGTTCCTGAGCCCATCACCACATCAAGATAACCATCAGCATTCACATCAGCAAACGACTTTAAAACTCGTCCCTCCGCAGAGGGCAACGTTTGCCAAGCCCCTCCCGTTATTCGATAACGATATCCGCCATTTGCCACATCAAACTTATGTAAGTCATCAATCCCATCACCATTGATATCAATGGTTGCGTAACCTTTTTGATAGGTCTCAACACCGTCACCATTAAAGTCACCATAATTCACGCCATTGGAAGCATATTTGCAGCTATCACCTGAACAGGTATTAAACTGACAATAGTGACCTAATTGACCATTCCCCTTGTTATACGAACTTGCGGTATTGATACTACATTGGTTCAAAGCAACACTAGGCGAGATGACACTACCACTCAAGCTGTATGACTTCACATTGGTATGTGTTACACCGTTTAAGCCTCTGATTGACATGGTGCCATTGCTGTTACGGCTCAACTCACCGTACGTTTTTACTTGCCCATTTGCCTCTAAGTATCTGGGGCTATTAAAACCTGTACTTGTTGCCCCACCTAGCCCCGGATGACTTCGACCAGTCCAAGTAAAGCGAATATCACTAGAGCACTGGCCTTCAGCACAGTAATTAATCTTGGTCAGTTGGCTGCGAGAAGTCGTAGGAGACGTCTGATAAATGAGATCATATGTGCCAATTTTCTCTCCTTTGCTGTCAAAGGTTTCGATCTGCTTTAGTCGCTCTGTTCTATTAAGTTGCTTACCGCCAAGATAGTGAGAAGTTGTATCTGAGCGGTTTTCATAAACAAGGTTAACTTTTCCCCCAACGTAGGTGATCTGTGTGAGCTTATGTTTACCCGCCCCATTGTCTTCGCTGTAAACAAAATTGATATGATTTGCCTTACTGGCATCCGTAATTCGATTCAGTGCCCATTTATATACATCGAGTTGTGTGGGGAGTTCGACTCGCGAGTCTTCCGTTACACCATACTCATAAATAGAGCCGTCCTTGTACCAGACCTTAAAGCTCGATGGCCCTTTTCCTACGCGACCAAACGACACAATCTTGGCATAGCCATTATTTTCCACTCGATATTCCGTCAGGTCTTCGCCGTCCCTACCTGAAATCGCGATCAGCCTTTGTCCATCAAGGCAGAATCGGTCATTGTCATCAAAATTCACCCCACCCCGACGACCGTCTTTATATAAGCTCTTACCACAACGAGAAATCGAAGATAACCCGCCTAAGCTCCACCCCATTCCAAGCATGCCATTAGGGGAATCACTGCGATACTCGATACTTAACCTAGGTTGATGGCCCGCTCGGCCCGGTGCTACTGAGATGGGCAATGAGTAGCTTGCTTGGCTGCCTGAGACCGAAAAGTCACCTGATAGTTTGATGCTTTTTCCAGCCTCTAAGGTGAGAGCCAAAGCAGAATAAGAAAAGACGACTGCTAGAAGTAAAACTACATGTACTGCATAGATAAGGGGAAAACGATTCGATTTCATATAAGCCACTGCGGTTATTTTCTTGATTTGGATTTGTTGACCACTCTAAAAACTCAGAAAGCTATCAATTTGAGCTGTGTATGAGGCATTTCTGAAGCAAACGGTGAGGAAAATCACTGCATTTTATTTTGGGGACGGCTTTCGACGGTTTTTATTCAAACCCAAGCCATCAATTGATGATAAAAATAAAGGCGCTGAGTGTATGGTGTGTAAGACAGTGGTAATAAAAACGAGTAAAACCACGATAGGGAGATAGTGTATTTGAGTCATCATTGATTTCACTCTGGTGAAAAGTGGAAATGGGCTACACTTCCACCCCATATTGTTATCTAATTAGCAGGAAAAATCATAATACACGTGAATAATAATTGACCTTTAAATAGATTCAAATCAAAAAAACATAGATACGATTCAAATCACAACCAATATGAAAAAATGGTACTTTGGTTTAGTTAGTCAAATAAATCCCGTTAAGATCTGCGCTCTACTCTATAAAATGCTTTAATTTGATACGCACTGTTGAATACTCAAGTAGGAACCAGCGTAACCGACCTGTTAATTCAAATAAGACATGTAAAAGCGGTATGGTTACTACAAGCTTGCTCTGAAACAGCCTTGTACAACCTGAAGCACCTGTAAGGAAGGAAATTAAGCCTAAGCTTAAATTGATGATCTCGACTCCATGGTTAAAGAGCTGCTATGCATTATTCATCATCCAGCTTGTCGTTACTCATATTTTCAGATAATGACATGTAAACATTGTTCAAGCACCAAGCTATAACTTGGGGGTTGTATATAAGAGGCAAATTACTCAGCTTCCATTTGAATGACATAATCCATGCGAAAGTGCCCGCTATCTTGACAAACTCCACGCGCTTTTATTGCCTTACCAGTAGCCTGAGATGCCAGAACAAGACTCAGCACCGCGTCTGCAGCAACGGCTTCATTTTTGTGTAAGAAGACATAAGCCGCTTTTTTACAACTCTCAGCCCCCCACCCATCGGCCACTTTAAAATAGTATGTACCATTAGTGGTGATATGGACTCGCTCTACTATATGTGGTTCTGTCCACTCTAAAGAATAAGCAACCGAACTCATTAGGGAACACACAATAAAAAATAATCGCTTCATTAGATAGCCTTTAATAGTTAATTTATAAGTGGTTAACTATTTAATCTTAAATATAACCACCACTCGTAGATACAACTCAAATCACAACGAATATGAAAAAATGGTACTTTGGTTTAGTGAGTCAAATAAATCCCATTAAGATCTGCGCTCTACTCTATGTACAACTCTTTAATCCGATACCATCCACCTTCACACCCTTCTATCACAATTTTTACCGTATCTTGCGTCGCTTTCGCTGAAAGTAATGCGGATTTAAAAATATTTTCCGATGTCCCTAACCCAGCCCATCCATTGCTGTTTGCGCACTGACCTGATGTTTTTGCATTCGGGAAACCTTGCTGAAGACTCACTGCAATTGTTCCGTTAGGTTTAACAAAAACACCTTTTATAGTGCCAACATCCATTGAGGATCCAGCAAAAGTGGATGAAGATATAAACAAAAGAGCCAAAAGGATTTTTTTCATGATTAATTCCTTATGTAATTTATAAAACGTTAATAAATAACCATATAGTCAAGCTGACAATCGTTGGAGCCTTCAACAATACGGGCAAATACCTGTTTTTCTGATGAGTGAGCTGTGAGCAACATACTGTAAGTGTTTTTAAAGTGAGTGTGAGATTGTTTTAAAACGAAATAAACACCTTCTCCTAACTTACAATTAAGCTCGCTGGGCACATCTCCTGGCACTTTTCCTGGTGGCGGGAACTTAATGCTTCCATCTCGGTGCAAATAAATAGAGTCAATTTTTCCCACACAACCACTAGAACGGCAACCTTCGAAAGGCGGCGTTCCCGCTAATGAGCCACTTATATTTATAGATAAAGAAAAAAGTAGAAATAATAGGGTATAAATTCTTTTCATAACGTCACTATTAAAAGGTCATTTAAAATTTATTTTATTGCTAGAAAGCTATTAATCTAGTCAACATCCAAGCCCAAATACTCAAGCTTGCAGGCCGTAGCACTTTTTATTGTGCCGTAGTGTCGAGTTTTTCTGGTTACTACCGCGCATAAACCACGCTAAATATTTTACATACAGGGGCAGTAGTCCCCGACCATCGTTGGTCTTCATAGGCAAATATTGACATTGGTGTATTGGCTTGGTAGGCAGCAAGTAACATACTTAAAATCGATTCATAGCCTGGGCTGACTTTATCTATAAAATATCCAGTGCTACATTGCTGCCCGTTAGTTTCCATACTAACAAAAACATCACCATGAACAGAATAAGCTTGTATTCTTTTAATCAGTCCAGTTGGTGATTCTTCTGTTGCGCTTACACCGAAGCTAAGCAGTAGAATAAGAAAGGTAAAATATTTTTTCATTTTAATCTATTAATCTTGATTAAGGTAATTTAGTTAACTGGTTTTAGTCGCGCTAAGAATGGCGTTAAAGATATAACGCCAAATTAATTTAGTCACTCAGTGGAGGTTCCTTCCCTTACTAGAAAATCAACTAAGGCATGTAACGGAAAGATCGGCACCATTTACATTTCAATCCAAATCCATTTTACAGGTGAAGACCTAACTTCTAACTCTCCCCAATCACCCGACAGACGATACTGATCATTTAACAATTGAAAAGTGTCAATATTGCCATAATCTTCCTCACCAGAAACATCTTTAAATGGAGTCTCGTTTTTACTTATCCATTTGACGCACTTCAAGCCTTGAAAAACTATCTTTCCTTTCTTATAGCAATATTGCTCACCGCTTTCAGGAGACCTATATAGAGGATGATTTTCCGTTAAGACCGCTTCAACAATAAAAGAAATTTCATTGTAAGATTCACAAATTCTCAATACGAAACTATCTTCCAAATAAATATCAGCAAAGTCTTCCCAGTCATAATAACTACTCATTACAAACTCTCCTATAAATCAAAATCAATTGGCGTGTGATTTTCAGGGCTCTTACGTGTTACTGGCTCACCCACAGTATTTACCCTTTGGCCACTAGAGGTTTTAAGCTCAACATGAGGGCCTGCACTACCTGGCGCGCGTTGACTTCCACCTTTAATAGTTACCCGAGCAACTCCATTTTCATCAACCATTTTCACAGGACCGTTTGCCGTTTGGGAGGCTTTAAAACCTACCGATTCCGCTTTTGCCTTTATAACACTAGCCTTTGTTGAACCATCAGTCTCTATTATGTCTCCAACTTGCTTACCACGTCCTCCTTTTGCAACATCATCTGCTGGGCTCTTAAATACATTTTTTGCAGCCCTTACAATCCGAGGAGCGACTTTAGCACCTACTTTTACAGCGACTCTGCCAACAATCCCGATCCCTGTGACAGAAATAGCATCAACGGCTAATGACTTCGCTGCTTCTGTCCATTCGCCATTTAAAGCATGTTTAACCGTGTTGTAGCCAGGAATAAAATCTTTGACTACATCCCAAGTGTCGCCCCAACCCCAGCCATCGTCTTCTTCATCATCAGGGGTCTGAGAAAGATCTGGTTCAGTCGTTACCTCTGGCTTTTCTACAGGCTCTTCTTTGTTTTCAGGCTTAGCTTTATCGCCATCACTTCCACCTTTATTATCATTTCCATTATCTCTCTTGGTAGTTCGACCTGATATACCGTCATGATTGTTACCATCTGTACGACATTCACCAGTCGCACCGCTGCCGCTGCTATCCCTCCACCAGTAACCACTAGGATCCACGAATTTCAGGGGGTTATTCGACACATAAGAATAACGATTAAAACTGTTGGTAATGTATGGAGCCTGAACAAACGGGTCTGCACTAATAAACCTACCCAATTCCTGATCGTAGACACGACCATTCATATGTACTAATCCAACTTCGACGATCTCTTCATGGCCTGTGTAACCACGGTTGGTAATGGCTTGTTGCACTACATCGAGCGGGCCATCTTCACGCCATGCGACTTTACGCTGCTTACCCCAGGTGTCGTAACTGCGGCGCTCTACCACCACACCGTAGCCATCAGTGATCATATCGACTGAATTGAGTGCATCGTAGTGAAGGTAACGCGTTTGCTTGTCTTTAAGCTTGTTCTCACCATCACCAGTATGCGTATTGAGTGCGATCAGCTTACCGTCAGCGTAAATAAAGTGCTTATGCTGCACTATGCCTGTGTTGCTATCGGTGACACGCTCATAGCTTTTGCCGAAGTAGAAAGTCTCGATACCATCGCTATTTTTCTTCAGGTAGCGGTTGTGGTTGGCATCGTAGAAGAACTCTACCGTTTTACCATTACGCGTAATCTTAGTTGGCTTGTTAAACTCTGACCACTCCAACTCACGCTCGTTCTGCTGACTGCCATCCGCCCAAGCGCGCAGCATATTACCATTGGCATCGTACTGGTAGTTTAAGCCGTTGGCTTTGGTCACCGCATGCGGGCCAGCTTGCTGGTTGCTATATACGTAGTCACCAATACCGGTCTTAAACATCAGGTTGCCAAGTTTGTCGTATTGATAAACAAACGGACCAGCCAAGTCTGGGTTGTTTTCACCATGCTGAGTCTTACTCGCCAATGAAATACCATTACTGATCACGCGATCAATCCCGTCGTATTCCCATGTATCGGTAATACCGAGCTTCTCGTCATAACGATAGGTCACATTGTTGTGGTTATCGTAACGGTAATGAATAAAGCGAATATTGCGCCCGTTCGCCGTGCTCCCTGATAGTCGCGGATCAAACAGTACATTAGCCTTGTGGGTAGTGATGTAGCTTGGTCTACCCGTATTGGCATCATGGTTGTACGTGTTGACTAAGCCATTACCTAAGGTTTCCGATAAGGTATGGTCATACGCATCAGTTTCTCGGCGCTGCCAGTAGTAAACGTATGCCGGGTTATCGAGTGACTCCTCAAGCTGAGACTGAGTTAGGATCAGGTTAAGGTGGTCAGCTTGGCTCGACTGCTGCGTGTTAGCACAGTTAGTGCGCTGATCCGCTTGCAGCTGATTGCCCCCTAGCTGGTTAGCGTACTCACAATACAACCCACTTAGGTCAGCGACTTTCTCTGAAAGGTTAATCAGTTGGTTAGCCAAATCCGTGTAGAACTTGTAACGCGTACTCGCGATGGTCGCCGCTTGAGATAAGTCATCTGCGGCAAACAGTAACTCGGTGGTGGTCGTGCTATCAGCCTGAGCAATATAGATGTCTTTATTACTCATCAGATCTTTCTGACCGTTGCTGTCGTAGTCAGTCAGAATAAAATCGTGCGATGGGGTTAGAGCTTGTGAAGCAAACTCCGTAGCCGACACAGTATGCAGCGTTGCATTGTAGTTTCGAATGCCCACACTAGAGCTATTGGCTAATGAGGTAGATAAACGATAGATCGCCCCCTCTAACGTAATATCCAGCGGGATAGAAACATCATCATGCAATAGCACCCAAGTTGCCGGGCGCAAATAACATTCGCCTTGTGCATTACACCACTGTTTATAGCGGTAGCCATTGCCGAGCAGCGCCTGAGAAGAGCTGTCTAGGTTATGTACGTTGACGGTTTTACTGTTGTATTCCGCCGCTTTAGTGGTAAAGAAGCTCTCTTGAGTCGAATAACGCTCCGCTTTACTTAGGTATTCGGCCGCCTGAGCAATCGCTTGGTCTAGCAGCTGTTTGATATCTTCACGGAAACTAGCACTGGTAAAGGCTTTGTCTGCGTAGCTTTTCGGGCTACGTACCGCAGAAACATACCCATTCGGGTTATAAACGTATTCGACTGCCAGTCTATTGTCGTTATTCGCGCTAGTAAGTAACTTAGCCGCCCCAGCTAATGTAGTATCAACGCCGTTCGGGCGAACCTCTCGGGCAACGCGCTCGTACTTATCGTAGAAGTAGTAAGTACTGAACTTCTCGTTATTGACTTTAACCGCAACCTCTTCAGTTAAGCCCGCTTCGTTGTAGTAGTAATCGGTCTCGCTACCATTTCCTGCGAAGCCTGACAGCGTGCCTAGGGCACCGCGTTCATCGAAGCGCCAAGTAGAAACTTTACCGTCCTCAATCTGTTTTGTCTTACGACCCAAGCGGTCATATTCGATGGTAGTGACGGTGCCCTTCGCATCACGCTTATAGATCAATTCACCTGCCGCATTGTAGGTGTAAGACCACTTGCCCATATCTGGGTCATCTAGGTAGCTGCGGTGGCCTAGGTTGTCGTAACGGATCTGAGTGATGTTGCCTGCCGAGTCGGTACTTGCTTTAAGTTTGCCATCTGGGTAGTACTGGTAGATTTGGTATGCGCCATGCGGTTCATCTTTACGCAAGATATGGCCCATCACGTTAGTCACTGTGCTGTGACTAAAGCCACGCGCATCTTTGACACTGGTTTTGTAACCATCATAAGTGGTGACAAAGATCGCTATACCGCCACCATTGGCTGGCTCTTGTTTTTTGATCTCGCGGTTTAACGCATCATAATTAAAAGTAACTACAGGGGCAGTTGCTTTGGTGCCAACAAACTGTGGACGTGTCACACTCAGTTTTCGACCATTGCGATCCCAGCGAGTATCGACTACGACTAACTGACCGCTAAAGCCAGTGTGCAGTTTACGAATCTCTCGGCCTGCATAGTCGAAGTGCGTCGTCACCTGACCGCCAGAAGCAGGTTTGGTTGTCACACAACTTACCGTTTGACTGATTGCATGAGAGCCACACTGAGCACCCAACTGGTATTGAGTGAGATTGGTATTCCCCGTTCCCGGTAAAGTTTCACTGGTGACACGGCCAAAGGAATCGTAAGCGAAACTACTGGTACGACCTTTGAGTGCACTGACTGATTTAGTCAGCATGCCTCGCGCATTAAATTGAGTCGAAGAACGATGGCCCAGAGCATTCGCTGACGAAGTAACGTATAAACCTTGGCTATCATAAAGAGTGGTCGAAGTGCGCGCAGCAAGATCTGTCCCTTCTACGCTTTGTGAAACCACATTGCCCCACTGATCATAGCTATAACGGTTAGTTACGCTCTTGCCGCCAGAGGCAATATCACTACTTGACTCGTAATCAGAGCTATTTACTGTGCTAGAGGTTAAGAAACCATTGTCATCATAGCTATAAGTGTTGCTGATAGCGCGTTTTAGGTTGGTGATATTATCCGCTAAGGTAGAGGTTGAGTTGGCAACCGTACCAATTTTCCAGAAGCTATCCCCCGTCTCGGTGACTAATTCAGTACGGGTTGTTTTTGAGGTGGTGAACTCCATTTTTCCATCACCATCAAAATCACCAATAGCGTAGCTGCCACAAGATTGCGGGTTGGCTGCGGTAAAATCTGCTGCCGAAGCATTAACTAACTTACCAGTGTAAACGGTTAGTCCATCTAGGTCGGTGCTTGAGCCCGTGACCTGATATTTAAAGTAAGCGTTATAACGTTGAAGAACGAGGGGAATATCGACATCACTATGGATAAGCACAATATGGTCATTGGCTTTAAAGTACACTTCACCATTCGCACCGCAGTAACGACCAAGCCCTGCTTTAAAGGAACTCAGCAACGTTGAAAGGTTATCAATATTGCTTACGGTTGAGATATCGTAGATATGGTGATTGTTGTTCAGCCCGGTTGATAGATATTCAAACTTGCTGGTACTTGTGAACTGGCCAGCTCCTTCAATATCACTTGAGACAACAGAGGTTTCATCAAGCAAGTTACCGAAACGGTCCATCACACGTGTAATGGTCTCTTTTCTTTCCACTACCTCGCTATTGCCTAAACCATATTTATTTTTGACGACCTGCTCTGCATACACTTGATAGTATTTGGCGTTGTAGCCTTGACGAGTATGCTGCTTGTACTGGTAGCTGATCTCAGAAACTTTTTTACCGTCTTTAGAGACTTCTACTGTCAGTGGCTTACCAGTAATTGCTAGCTTGTCTTGTTCAAATGTCGTTTTGGTTACCGTAACAACATCAGCCGATTCCGTTTCTGTGATGGTTTTAAAGCCTAAGAAACCACCACCTTTGAGGTGCGTTTTTGCCCCTGCATATTTATAGCTATAGCTAGTTGCGCCATAGCCTTTCGGTGATTTAGTCACATTCGCCACTAGATAGCGCCTTGGTGTGACGACTTTATACGGATACGAGCTAGAGGCTCCAGTAGTGGTATAAATGCTATTTTCCACCGCGGCTTTATAGCTCACCGAATAGTCAACACCTACTTCAGAAAAGCGTGTGATCTTATCTTGTACATGTTTCGATGATTGGCGGATATGTGCTTTAACATTATCGCCATCGGCACGTGTGAGTACATCAGCCCAACCGTCACCATTAACATCTTGTACTGAATATATTTTCGCTCCAGCATCAAGAAACACACCAGTAGCAAACTGATTATTTTTAGTATTTTGGTAGAAGTTACGACCGTAACCTAGCTCTGGATAACCGTCATTGTTCAGATCAGAAAAATAGACCCCATCTTCATGCGAGACACTATGGCTATTGATTGGAGACGGGGAGCCATAAGATTTACCGTTAAATAGATGGACATAAAGCAGCCCAGTTGAGGTAGGTGAGCCCATTACAGCATCTAGGTAGCCGTCATTATTGATATCAGTAAACGACTTTAATACACGCCCACCATGAGAGGGCAGCGTTTGCCAACCTGAACCTGTAATTTGATAACGATAACCACCATTAGGAATATCAAACTTGTGCAGGTCATCAAGCCCATCACCGTTGATATCAACGGTAGAATAACCTTTTTGGTAGGTTTCAATGCCGTCGCCATTAAAATCGCCGTAGTTGACACCATTAGAGCCATATTTGCAGCTATCACCAGAGCAAGCCGTAAACTGACAATAGTAGCCAAATTGTCCATTACCCTTGTTATATGAACTTGCCGCATTCACATTACACTGATTCAATGCTACTGAAGGCGCTGTGACACTGCCATTTAAACTAAATGACTTCACGTTAGCGTGTGTTGTGCCATTCAACCCTTTAACCGACATAGTGCCATTAGTACTACGACTTAACTCACCGTAAGCGGTTCCCTTACCATCACCATTGGTATCGTAATATCTTGGGCTATTGAAGCCAGTGTTTGATGCACCGCCTAGCCCCGGGTCTCTGCGTCCAGCCCAAGTAAAGCTAATATCCGTCGAACACTGACCATTGGCACAATAATTAATCTTAGTTAGCTGGCTTCGAGCGGTATAAGAGGACTTCTGATAAGTCAGGCCATAGGTACCAATTTTATTTCCGGTACTGTCAAAGGTCTCAACCTGCTTTAAACGCTCGTTTCTGTTGAGTAGTTTTCCGCCAAGGAATTGCGAGGTACTGTCTGGGCGAGTCTCATAAACCAGATTGACTTTACCGCCAACGTAGTTAACTTGTGCCAGTTTATGCTTCCCGGCGCTATTTTCTTCGCTGTATACAAATTGAATATGGTTAGCCTTGCTGGCATCAGTGATTTTATTTAGCGACCACTTGTATACATCCGCCAGTTTTGGGAGCTCTACACGTGAATCTTCACTAACACCATATTCATAAACAGAGCCATCTTTGTACCAAACTTTAAAGCTAGCCGGACCATTGCCCGCTCGGCCAAAGGAAACAATCTTGGCATAGCCGTTGTTTTCAACGCGATATTCGGTCAGATTCTCACCATCGCGGCCTGAAATGGCGACTAGCCTTTGACCATCAAGGCAGTAGCGGTCATTGGCATCAAAATTAACGCCGCCCCAACGACCATCTTTTTCAAGGTTTTTTCCACAACGAGAAATTGATGATAATCCACCTAAGCTCCACCCCATGCCTAGAATGCCGTTTGGCGAATCACTGCGGTACTCAAGACTCAATGAAGGTTGATGGCCTGCACGACCTGGTGCAACCGAGATAGGCAAAGAATAGCTCGCCTGACCACCAGATACCAAGAAGTCGCCTGACAACTGAATACTTTTTTCAGCATCAGCAGTTAACGATAATGCTGGCTGAGAAAATAACGCCAAGAGTAGCGAGGAAGAAAATAGTGCAAAGGAATGCGTGAAACGGGTTGATTTCATATTAGCCACTGCTGTTTTCATTCTGAATTTGGAATATCAGCGCCCCAAGCATTATGTTCAGGCACTGTTTAAATCGTTATTTTTATTGACTGAGCGATTGCAACTTTTTTAAACGTTGCTTTAAATTTTCTAGCTCAGGCGGTGAGGGGTATTCCTCACTAATATTTTTTTGTGAGAACTCGGCAAGTTCTCCACTTAATAAAGGTAAATCCACCCTTTCCGCTTCAATCAAACCATGGGCAATGGTTTGCTGAAGCTGAATCACCGGTGAAGGGAAATTGGCATCTTGACTCAATGTTATTTTTGGCAATGCATTACTACTCTTGTCACTCAGAGCAGGTACTTCATCCGTGATTGATTGAGGTGAAGGTTTGAAGAAAGTCACATATAGGGCGCCAGCGATAGAAGCGAACAAAGCCACAACTAGGACATAGTGCTTTTTAGTCATATGAATTAAATCTCAGCTTTTAACGCAGAAACTAGGTGCGCCTACGCTTTTCGTCGTCGGACTAATGATAGATATGAAGTATAAATGAAAAACGATAATAATTAATACTTATATAAATTCAAAATATAATTTAATGGCTATGAGATGAATCACAATAAAAATCAGTAAATAGTACTTTGGTTTCAGTTAGTTAAATAAGTAAAAACGAATATAAGAATCGGATAAGGGCAAGGAAAATTTGGTCGCTTAAGCCTCCATTAACTCAAGTCGTACCTGAAAGACTAAATACACTCTAATTCACACTTTTTTGTCTCTATAAAATTATCACTACACATTGATGATAGTTATAAATAAAATCCACTCTTCCTTAAGAATTTGTCCTTAATTTCATATCAACCGAGAACAATAATGAAACTAAAACACATCGCAGTGACGAGCCTTTCAGCGTTAGTTTTGAGCGCTTGCCAAACTACGAATATTGAAGATTTACAACCAACAGCTAGCCAAGAAACTATTGATACCGCTAAAGAGCATCTGAGCGACGTCAAAGGATTGAAGGTGATGGACAATGGTGTGATCTATTACGTTAGAACCTTACCTGGCAGCTCTCGCTGGCAAACGTCTCATATCAATGAAATTAGCTACAGAGTCTCTTGTGAAAACCTGCGCTGGTATATTGAGCGCGGTATGATTGTGCGTATGCACCACAGAGGTAGTGGCGGATCGACACAAGACTACGACCTAACACGTTGTGAGACCGAAGTTCCAACGGATTTATACGAATAAAAAAACCGCCACTGAATGTGGCGGTTTTTACTTGGTCTCTGTAAAAGAGTGGCTTATTTACGACGACGCCACAGTGCTAAGCCAAACAATGACATTAGTGCACCAAAACCGAACGAACCAGCCATGTTCAATTCTAGGACTGCTGGATCGTGGTCAGAAGAGCGGAAGTGATCGTTGTACTTCGGCAAGTCACCTTTGTACTCATCGTTGTAATCAAATAGCGTCGATTCGCCGCCATTGATATGCCAGTCTGTGGCATCCACGAAATGCTTCTTCAGGCTTGGGCTGATTAGTAGGTGGTCTAACGCGCCCACTTCATCATTGTACGAGTAGCTCCAGCTATTTGGGTGCTTCATCGCAACAGCATTAATGTAGTTGTATCCTTCAGTAATCACCGCACCGTTATCACCAAACTGCTCTGTGTCACCAATAAAGGTATTACGTGCCGCTTTGATCTGCTTACCGTATTTCTCTTCACTGTAATCGGTCAGAACCAGCATCGGATCTTCCATACCGTAAGAGTTCAAGTCACCAAGAATCACTTTATGACCTTTTATGTCTTTCAGCGCGTCGCCCAGTGCAACCGCCGCTGCAACACGGAAGTTTTCACAAGAACCTTGCTGATCAGCATCTACACCGCCCTGACCACCTTGGTCAACGGGTGCTGCGTCTTCCCAACATTTAGAACCTTTCGATTTGAAGTGGTTAATCGCAACTGTGATCTTCTCATTAGTGCCTTTGATCTTGAACGTTGGCGCTAGAGAGTTACGCTGATAATTCTTACCATCTTCGATCACTTTACCGTCGTCATCTAGTACTTCAGGTGCTTGCTGACTTGGCATCTCGATAACGCGTACTTCTTTCAGCTTCGCCACTTTAGAACGGTAAATAACGCCTGTTGTGATAACGTCAGTACCAATTGAGTCGTTCTCATCCGTCACTTTATCGCCATTGCTGTCAACGGCAACGAAGTCGTAACGGTCTTTCTTCTTATCGATACGCTGGTTTAGCTGCTCAACAAGCTGGCGAATAGCACCACTGTCACCAAAGCCATTGTTTTCGATTTCCATCAAACCAATGATATCAGCGTCAAGGCGTAGAATTGCGTTAACAATTTTCGCCTGCTGAACTTCAAACTCTTCAAAGCTGTTGGCACCACGGTTGTCGCCGTGCTGGTTAGCGTCACCACCAAATGGGGAATTGAAGTAGTTGAGTACGTTGAATGTCGCGATACGCAGATCGCCTTCTTCCATATCGATGCCTTCAGTACGAGGATCGTTACGTACGAAGTTGTCGTTAGTTAGCGTGTTGGTGGCAATCAGACGGTAATCACCGTAGCTGTAGCTTAGAACCCCTTCTAATCCAACGATGGTATCATCGATGCGGATGTAATCTTCTGTTGAGCCATTCTGGTCCGCGTCAGTGCGGCCGAAATCTGGGTAGTAAGGAACCGTGCCATCCGCGGCCTTGGCATCAGACTCAATGAACAGGCGACGCTGTGCGTTTTCAGTGCTCTGCTGTTTCGCTTCGTCAGAACCTGCAGCAAAGTTCTGGTTAGGGTGCATATTGATACGGCCTTGAGCAACCACCATGTTATTACGACGCGATGCGTAATCGTAACCAAAGGTGCGAGTCACGCGCATATCCAACGCTTCAGTCGTCTTAACCAGCATGCCTTCATAGCGCTCTAACGTCTGATCGAAGTTAGCGTCATCCGCCATCACTTCAACTGCCGTCGCTGATGGGGCTGCTTGCTCGCCTTGTTTCACCCAGTTGTTGTTTTCGGCTTTCAGTTGCGTCAGATTGTAGTATTCCTGAACCTTACCTTTGACACACACTACATCGCCAGGCTGAAGATCAGAACTTGATTGGTTAGTGTGGACGAATAAACCTTCCGATGTTTTCGGGTTGTAATCATCTTCTAGTGCTTGTAGATAGAAGCCCTTTGTTAGGCCTGTGGTCACTGCACTAACCACACCTTTGACGAAGAAATCTTCATCTGTGATGTATGGATAGCCATTGATGAATGGGGACGTATCACCTTCACCTTGAATTTCTTGAATCGATGTAAAGACAGGCTCAGCACCATCTTGAGTACAAGCGAACGGCTCTGGTGTCTCACCGCCATCCAGTACTCCTAAACCTTCGATACTGTCTTTTGCCAGCGATGACCATTGAGAAGCGTCATAAGTAGAAGAAGGCGTCATCGCATCAACATTACGTACTAGAGTGACATCCTTTGCGAAATCTGAGCCGCCCATGTTACCCAAGATGTCATGTACGTTGCCGTCTTTCAGTAGCGCAATCGGATCATTACCGTTAAATCCGATCACTGAACCATTTAGGATATCGCTTACTGCTTTGATTTCATCACTTGAACTTGTGTGTGCAACAACCAGAACGCTTTGTGCTTCCAGTACACGGCCACCTAGAGCCAGTTTGCTGCCCCACTCACCGCCGCCGTTGGTCGATTTCGCTAGCTCATAGCCATCCAGCGTCACTGCTGAATCACCAGTGTTGGCAATCTCAATAGCTTTATTGTTACTGCTACCTTCAACGTACTGAGAAATTACGATATCCGCCATTGCTGGAGCGGAGAGAGCACTTGCGACCACTGCTGCAAGTAAGGTTGGGGTTAGTTTTTGTTTCATTCTGTCCACCTTGCATCGCTTTCCGTGTTGTATAGGGTTGAGAAAGCGTGTTCCAAATCACCTTTTCTATTGAGAAAAGACTTATAAAGCACGACAAGTGTTTATCTTTTTCATGAAACTAAAAACAACATTCAGTGACAGTGAGATTTCGATCTCATAGATATGCTGAATATTTGAAGAGACTTCAAAGTTTAAACATAAGGTGAAACGTTTGTTGAACAAATGAGAATAGATCGCTGATTTAGTTTAGCTTTTGCTTATAAATAGAATTAAAGCTCTAGAGGCAAATACAAATAAAGGCGCTGTGACTGCGCCTTTATTTATCAGGTGTTCGCGAGGTTTTGTCCGTTAATTGAGGCGATTATTATCGTCTCCATCCTTACGCTCATATTCCCCTTCAAACGTATTACCGTCTTTAGGTTGGTGATTAAACGGGTCTTGATCAAAAGGGCCTTGTTGGAAGTTTCCAGAACCGAAGCCGCCTTGAAAACCACCACCGACAGACTGCACCGTCATCTTACTCATAAGGTATCTTGCCATCGCAGCGCGTGGTGCCGGTAATAGCACCAACATGCCAAGCGCATCGGTCATAAAGCCCGGTGTCAGCAGTAGTACCCCTGAGACCGCTAGCATCACGCCTTCAAGAATTTGCTGAGCAGGCAGCTCGCCTTGCTGCAAGCGGTTTTGCACTGACATCAAGGTCTGCAAACCTTGGCTGCGTACCAAAGACGCACCGGCAAACGCGGTGATCAGTACCAGTGCGATCGTCGGCCACAATCCTAAGTAACCGCCGACCGAAATAAACAGGCCTATTTCAATAATAGGAACGAAAATAAACATCAATAATAAGATAGGAAACACACGCCCTCCTTTGTTAGGCCCAGTGTAAGCCCAAAGCTGATTCAAGCTCAAATTAAAGCTGTAAAAAAGAGTGATAGAAACCCCAACAAACCACTACTACTTTGTAGTTATTAATACCCTGTTCATATCTTGCAAAAGTTTAACTAAACAAAAGCAAAAAAGGTGATCAAGCTACTATTTTTATCTGCTGGGTACAGTATTATGAGCCCCATAAGTCAGGACGGATTTTACAGCCAAAAATTCTGACGAAAGGATTCTTACACTGCAGAATGGCTAGCATTTTACTTTATCATCAGAATAATTATCTAAGGATCCTGTGATGGCTACCCTAACTGATACTCCTAGCACTACCGCTGCCACTCGTATCGAAGAAGACCTACTTGGCGAACGCCACGTTCCTGCCGATGCTTACTACGGCATCCACACACTACGTGCTATCGAAAACTTCAACATCTCTAATGTCACGATTTCAGATGTCCCTGAATTTGTCCGTGGCATGGTGATGACCAAGAAAGCCGCGGCGTTAGCAAACAAAGAGCTAGGCGTTATTCCTAAAGATGTCGCGAAATACGTAGTCGAAGCGTGTGATTTGATCCTTGAAACAGGTAAGTGCATGGATCAATTCCCTTCAGACGTCTTCCAAGGCGGTGCTGGCACATCAGTCAACATGAATACTAACGAAGTGATCGCCAACGTCGCACTTGAGCTGATGGGCAAGGAAAAAGGTCAGTACGAATTCATTAACCCAAATGACCATGTTAATAAGAGCCAGTCGACCAACTGTGCTTACCCAACGGGTTTCCGTATCGCCGTTTACAATAGCGTTCACACTCTGATTGAAGCGATTGAATACCTGAAAGGTGCGTTTGAACTTAAAAGCCAAGAGTTCAAAGACGTGCTTAAAATGGGTCGTACTCAGCTTCAAGACGCGGTACCAATGACAGTTGGCCAAGAATTCCACGCATGGGCGGTGACTCTGAATGAAGAAATCCGTGCCCTTGAGTACACTTCAAAACTACTGCTAGAAATCAACTTAGGTGCCACTGCGATCGGGACTGGTTTGAACGCAGCTGAAGGCTATCAGAAACTGGCAGTGAAACACTTAGCTGACGTGACAGGCCTAGATGTAGTCCCAGCAGAAGATCTGATTGAAGCGACATCAGACTGTGGTGCTTATGTAATGACACATGGTGCACTGAAGCGTTTGGCGGTTAAATTGTCTAAGATCTGTAATGATTTGCGTCTGCTTTCTTCTGGTCCACGTGCCGGACTCAACGAACTTAACCTGCCAGAGCTACAAGCAGGCTCTTCTATAATGCCAGCTAAGGTTAACCCTGTGGTACCAGAAGTGGTCAACCAAGTCTGTTTCAAGGTACTGGGTAATGACAACACTATCTCATTTGCCGCAGAAGGTGGTCAGCTACAGCTAAACGTGATGGAACCTGTCATCGCGCAAAGCATGTTCGAGTCCATTTCTCTGCTGTCTAACGCATGTGTCAACCTGCGTGATAAATGTATCGATGGCATCACGGTCAACAAAGAGATCTGTGAAGGCTACGTTTACAACTCAATCGGTATCGTAACTTACCTGAACCCATACATTGGCCACCACGAAGGTGACATCGTCGGTAAGATTTGTGCAGAAACGGGTAAAAGCGTTCGTGAAGTAGTGCTGGAGCGTGGCTTACTGACCGAAGAAGAGTTGGACGATATCTTGAACGTGGAAAACTTTATGCATCCTAAGTATAAAGCGAAACGCTACGAATAAGATTGCTACCAAGGAGGGCCCAATAGGGCCCTTTTTTAGGCACCAATACGGTTAACCACAGTTTTATAAGGGTTAATGCCTATCCAATGGGTCCCTCCTTCAATTATCTAAACGTTTAGGCACTGAGTGTTCAGATAATCGAATTTAAGTTAACAATATGAGGTAATTATCATGGTAGCGGTCGAACTATTAGTCGTTCTGCTCTTTATCTTTTTAGGAGCCAGAATAGGTGGGATTGGCATTGGCTTTGCGGGTGGTGCAGGCGTTATCGCATTGTCATTAATTCTTGGCGTACCGACCAGTCAGGCCTACATTCCTGTGGATGTAATTCTGATCATCATGTCGGTCATCACAGCGATTGCCGCGATGCAGGTCGCCGGTGGTATGGATTGGTTAGTACAACTGGCAGAAAACTTCTTGCGCAAAAACCCAGAGCGCATCACCTTTTATGCGCCTATCGTCACTTTCCTTATGACATTAATGGCAGGTACGGGTCACACCGCATTTTCAACGCTGCCTGTTATTGCGGAAGTCGCAAAAGGTCAAGGGGTGCGTCCATCTCGTCCTCTCTCTATTGCTGTGGTCGCATCGCAAATCGCGATTACCGCTTCCCCAATCTCAGCAGCCGTCGTGGCATTCGCTGCGATGCTGGCACCAATGGGGGTTGATTACCTGACACTACTTGCGGTGTGCATCCCAACCACCTTCATTGCTTGTATGATTGGCGCCTTTGTCGCTAACTTTATGGGCAGTGAATTAAAAGATGACCCGATTTATCAGGAGCGCTTGGAGAAAGGTCTGATCAAACTCGCAACGGAAAAGCAGCGTGACATTCTTCCAACAGCGAAAACAGCCACATATATCTTCCTTGCAGCAATTGGTTTCGTGGTTTGCTACGCGGCGGCCATCTCTAAATCCGTAGGCCTGATTGTTGATCCAGCACTTGGCCGTAATGAAGCCATCATGACAGTGATGCTGGCCGCAGCAGCAGCGATCGTTTTATTTACAAAGATTGATGCAGCAAAAATTCCTAACGCCTCAACGTTCCGTTCTGGAATGACCGCTTGTGTGTGTGTTCTAGGTGTGGCTTGGTTAGGTTCAACCTTCGTCAACGCGCATGTGGATGGCATTAAAGAAGTGGCAGGTGCGCTGCTGTCTGATTACCCATGGCTACTGGCGATGGTACTGTTCTTTGCTTCTATGCTGCTTTACTCGCAAGGAGCAACCACAGTGGCTCTGATGCCAGCAGCACTTGCAATCGGTGTCGCTCCGCTCACAGCAGTGGCTTCTTTCGCCGCAGTAAGCGCACTATTCGTTCTACCGACTTACCCAACTCTGCTTGCCGCAGTGGAAATGGATGACACAGGTTCAACTCGCATCGGTAGCTATGTCTTTAACCACCCATTCTTCATTCCGGGTGTGGTGACCATTGCTTCAGCGGTTGGATTAGGTTTCACTTTCGGTGGTTTACTGATCTAACCAAAGGGAAGAACGAACCTCCCGACATATTCAAAAGAATAAAAAAATCCCCAAGCTAGGCTTGGGGATTTTTATTATCTTCTTAGTTCGCGATTACTCGTCAGCAGAGAAACCTGCGTTTAGCAATGCTGCAAGATTGTCAGTGGCTTGCTCTGCTGAAGGACCTTCTTGTTCTTCAGTGCGCTTAGCTTGACGATCTTGGTGGTAAGCGAAACCTGTACCTGCTGGAATTAGACGACCAACAATGACGTTTTCTTTCAGACCACGTAGCTCATCACGTTTACCAGAAACAGCTGCTTCTGTTAGTACGCGAGTTGTCTCCTGGAACGATGCCGCAGAGATGAACGATTCAGTCGCTAGAGATGCCTTAGTAATACCAAGTAGCTCACGCTCGAAACGTACTAACTCTTTGCCTTCAGCTTCTAGCTGACGGTTAGCAATCTTAACGTTCGCGTATTCAACCTGTTCACCAACTAGGAACTCTGTAGAGTCACCTGCGTGAGTGATTGTACACTTACGTAGCATCTGACGAACGATAGTCTCAATGTGCTTATCGTTAATCTTAACGCCTTGCAGACGGTATACTTCTTGAACTTCGTTCGCGATGTACTGAGTCACAGCGTGGATACCACGTAGACGTAGAATGTCATGTGGAGACTCTGGACCATCTGCGATCACGTCACCACGTTCAACTTTCTCGCCTTCGAATACGTTAAGCTGACGATGCTTAGGAATCATCTCTTCGTAAGCGTCACCGCCTTCACGAGTGATTACTAGACGACGCTTACCTTTCGTTTCTTTACCAAAGCTCACAGTACCTGTGTGCTCAGCAAGGATCGCAGGCTCTTTAGGCTTACGAGCTTCGAATAGGTCAGCTACGCGTGGTAGACCACCGGTGATATCTTTGTTACCGCCAGATTTCTGAGGGATACGAGATAGCGTATCACCCACGCCTACTTCTGCGCCATCTTCGATGTTTACAATCGCTTTACCAGGTAAGAAGTAGTGAGCTGGCATATCTGTACCAGGGATCATTACGTCGTTACCTTGCTCATCAACAAGTTTGATAGCTGGACGCATATCTTTACCTGCTGCTGGGCGAGCGGCAGCTTCTGTAACTTCGCTTGAAGATAGACCCGTTAGATCATCGGTTTGACGAGAAACTGTCACACCATCGATCATGTCTACAAACTGGATGCGACCTGCCACTTCAGTAATGATTGGCATGGTATGCGCTTCCCAGTTCGCTACTGTTTCACCAGCTTCAACGGCATCGTTGTCGCCTTTAGAAAGTAGAGAGCCGTATGGCAGTTTGTGCTTCTCTTTAGTACGGCCAAATTCGTCAATGATGGTTAGCTCTGATGCACGAGAAGTGATCACTAGCTTGCCATCTTTGTTTGTAACGAATTTCGCGTTATGAAGCTTAACCGTACCTGTAGTCTTAGCTTGGATGCTGTTCTCTGCAGCTGCAGTCGATGCTGCACCACCGATGTGGAACGTACGCATTGTAAGCTGTGTACCTGGTTCACCGATAGACTGAGCAGCAATAACGCCGACAGCTTCACCTTGGTTCACTAGGTGACCACGTGCTAGATCACGGCCGTAACACTGTGCACAACAACCGAAGTCCGCATCACAAGTAACTACAGAGCGCACTTTCATGCGGTCAACTGAGTTCTCTTCCATGATCTGACACCACTTCTCATCAATTAGAGTGTTACGTGGGATCAGAACATCGTCCGTACCTGGCTTCAGTACGTCTTCTGCAACAACACGGCCTAGAGCAAGCTCAGAAAGCGCAACTTTAACGTCACCACCTTCAATGTGCGGCATCATGTCGATACCTTCGTGCGTGCCACAGTCATGCTCGTGTACAACAACGTCTTGAGCAACGTCTACTAGACGACGAGTTAGGTAACCCGAGTTCGCTGTTTTCAGTGCCGTATCCGCAAGACCCTTACGAGCACCGTGCGTTGAGATAAAGTACTGAAGTACGTTTAGACCTTCTTTAAAGTTCGCTGTGATCGGCGTTTCGATGATTGAACCATCTGGACGCGCCATCAGACCACGCATACCTGCAAGCTGACGAATCTGAGCTGCAGAACCACGTGCGCCCGAGTCAGCCATCATGTAGATGCTGTTGAACGATTCTTGTTGCTCGTCTTCACCTTCACGGTTCACTACCGTTTCAGATGAAAGGTTTTCCATCATCAACTTCGCGACACGATCGTTGGTTGAAGCCCAAATATCGATCACTTTGTTGTAGCGCTCACCCGCAGTTACAAGACCAGATTGGTACTGTTCTTGAATTTCGCGAACTTCTGCTTCTGCTTCTTCGATCTCAGTGTATTTCGCATCTGGCACAACCATGTCGTCGATACCAACCGATACACCAGAAAGTGCTGCATAAGCAAAACCTGTGTACATGATTTGGTCAGCGAAGATAACCGTATCTTTCAGACCTAGCTTACGGTAAGCCTCGTTAAGTAGGTGAGAGATTTGCTTCTTACCTAGCTTCTGGTTAACGATGCTGAACGGAAGACCAGATGGCACGATTTGCCATAGCATTGCACGACCGATAGTAGTATCAACTAGCTTAGTCTTTGTAGTGCTGTTGCCATCTTCATCTTTCACTGTCTCAGTGATACGAACTTTAACGCGAGCGTGTAGCTCTGCAGACTTAGTACGGTATGCTTTCTCAGCTTCAGCTGGGCTAGCAAGGTACATACCTTCGCCTTTGACGTTGATCTTGTCACGAGTCATGTAGTAAAGACCCAATACAACGTCCTGCGAAGGTACGATGATCGGATCACCTGACGCTGGCGACAGAATGTTGTTTGTCGACATCATCAGAGTACGAGCTTCAAGCTGTGCTTCTAGAGTTAGAGGCACGTGAACCGCCATTTGGTCACCATCGAAGTCCGCGTTGTACGCCGCACACACAAGTGGGTGTAGCTGAATCGCTTTACCTTCGATCAGTACAGGTTCGAACGCCTGGATACCTAGACGGTGAAGTGTAGGGGCACGGTTCAATAGTACAGGGTGTTCACGGATTACTTCGTCTAGGATATCCCAAACGACCGCTTCTTCACGCTCTACCATCTTCTTAGCCGCTTTGATTGTCGTTGCTAGGCCACGAGTCTCAAGCTTGCTGTAGATAAATGGTTTGAATAGCTCAAGTGCCATCTTCTTAGGAAGACCACACTGGTGCAGACGAAGGTATGGACCTACTGTGATTACAGAACGACCAGAGTAGTCTACACGTTTACCTAGAAGGTTCTGACGGAAACGACCTTGTTTACCCTTGATCATATCAGCAAGAGATTTCAGAGGACGCTTGTTCGAACCTGTGATCGCGCGACCGCGACGACCGTTGTCTAGTAGCGCATCAACAGACTCTTGCAACATACGTTTTTCGTTACGTACGATGATGTCCGGAGCAGCAAGCTCTAGTAGACGCTTCAAACGGTTGTTACGGTTGATTACGCGACGGTATAGATCGTTCAGATCAGAAGTCGCGAAGCGACCGCCATCTAGTGGTACTAGAGGACGTAGATCTGGCGGAAGTACCGGAAGCACAGTTAGGATCATCCACTCTGGGTTGTTACCAGATTGAACGAACGCTTCAACTAGCTTCAGACGCTTAGTGATCTTCTTACGCTTAGTCTCTGAGTTAGTAGACTGAAGCTCTTCACGCATTTCTTCGATTTCAGCAGGCAGATCCATAGACGCAAGTAGGTCTTTGATCGCTTCTGCCCCCATCTTAGCCGTGAATTCATCGCCCCACTCTTCTAGACGATCCAGATACTCTTCTTCAGTCAGCATCTGAGATTTTTCTAGATCCGTCATACCTGGTTCAGTTACTACGTACATTTCGAAGTAGAGAACACGTTCGATATCACGTAGAGGGATATCCATTAGTAGACCGATACGAGACGGTAGCGATTTTAGGAACCAGATGTGAGCAACTGGTGAAGCAAGCTCGATGTGGCCCATACGGTCACGACGAACTTTAGTTTGTGTAACTTCAACGCCACACTTCTCACAAATAACACCACGGTGTTTCAGACGCTTATATTTGCCACAAAGACATTCGTAGTCTTTAACTGGACCAAAGATACGCGCACAGAACAGACCATCACGTTCAGGTTTGAACGTACGATAGTTGATCGTTTCAGGTTTTTTAACTTCACCGAAAGACCATGAACGGATCATGTCCGGTGAAGATAGACCGATTTTGATTGCATCAAATTCTTCGGTCTTATGCTGTGCTTTTAGAAAGTTTAATAAGTCTTTCACAATCAGCTCCTGTAAGGAGTTAAAAGGAGCCCACCCGCAAAACTAGGTGAGCACCTTCAACCAAATAACCCCGTGGGGATTACTCTTCGTCTTCTAGCTCGATGTTGATACCTAGCGAGCGAATCTCTTTCAACAGTACGTTGAACGATTCTGGCATGCCAGGTTCCATGCTGTGGTTACCGTCTACGATGTTTTTGTACATCTTAGTACGGCCGTTAACGTCATCCGACTTAACCGTTAGCATTTCTTGAAGCGTGTAAGCAGCACCGTATGCTTCTAGTGCCCATACTTCCATCTCACCGAAACGCTGACCACCGAACTGAGCTTTACCACCAAGTGGTTGCTGAGTTACTAGGCTGTACGAACCAGTAGAACGAGCGTGCATCTTGTCATCAACAAGGTGGTTCAGTTTCAGCATGTACATGTAACCAACCGTTACAGGACGCTCAAACGCATCACCTGTGCGACCATCAAACAGCGTTAACTGACCAGATTCTGGCAAGTCACCGAGTTTGAGAAGCTCTTTGATTGACGTTTCATTCGCACCATCAAATACTGGTGTCGCGATTGGCAGACCACCACGCAGGTTGTTGATCAGCGTACGAACTTCATCATCAGAAAGCGATGCAATGTCGACTTGCTGACGAGTTTCGCCAAGATCGTAAACTTTCTGTAGGAAGTCACGGAACTTAGCCAGTTCTTGCTGCTCTTTCACCATTTGGTTGATCTTGTCACCGATGCCTTTCGCTGCCAGACCTAAGTGAACTTCTAGGATCTGACCGATGTTCATACGCGAAGGTACACCCAGTGGGTTCAGTACGATGTCAACCGGCTGGCCTTTCTCATCGTAAGGCATGTCTTCAACAGGGTTGATCTTAGAGATTACACCCTTGTTACCGTGACGACCCGCCATCTTATCACCAGGCTGGATACGACGTTTAACCGCAAGGTAAACCTTAACGATCTTCAGTACGCCAGGTGCGAGATCATCACCTTGTGTGATCTTACGACGCTTGGTTTCAAACTTCTTATCGAAATCAGCACGTAGCTCGTCATACTGCTCAGCAAGCTGTTCAAGTTGAGTCTGTTGAGCATCATCTTCAAGCGTTAACTCTAGCCACTTCTTACGATCGATAGTGTCTAGTTTCGCTTCAGTGTAACCACCATCGATGAGTACAGCTTTAACGCGGTTTAGAAGGCCACCCTCAAGAATCTGGAATTCTTCAGTCAGGTCTTTCTTCGCTTCTTTTAGCTGCATCTGTTCAATTTCAAGTGCACGTTTGTCTTTTTCGACACCGTCACGAGTAAATACTTGAACGTCGATGATCGTACCGGATACAGAGTTTGGTACGCGTAGAGACGTGTCTTTAACGTCTGATGCTTTCTCACCGAAGATAGCACGTAGTAGCTTCTCTTCAGGCGTTAGCTGAGTTTCACCTTTAGGCGTTACTTTACCTACAAGGATATCACCGCCTTTCACTTCCGCACCGATGTAAACGATACCTGACTCGTCTAGTTTAGACAGAGCAGATTCACCTACGTTTGGAATGTCAGCTGTAATTTCTTCAGCACCAAGCTTAGTATCACGCGCCACACAAGATAGCTCTTGAATGTGGATAGTCGTGAAACGGTCTTCTTGAACTACGCGCTCAGATACTAAAATCGAGTCTTCGAAGTTGTAACCGTTCCAAGGCATAAACGCGATACGCATGTTCTGACCAAGAGCTAGTTCACCAAGGTCTGTTGAAGGACCGTCAGCAAGAACGTCGCCACGTGCTACAGGTTCACCCGGCATCACACATGGACGCTGGTTGATACACGTGTTTTGGTTAGAACGAGTGTATTTAGTTAGGTTGTAGATATCGATACCTGCTTCGCCAGGGATCAGCTCGTCTTCGTTAACTTTAACAACGATACGAGAGGCATCTACAGACTGGATTACACCACCACGTTTCGCTACCGCTGTAACACCAGAGTCAACGGCGATGTTACGCTCGATACCAGTACCAACTAGAGGCTTGTCAGCCTTAAGTGTTGGAACGGCCTGACGTTGCATGTTCGCACCCATCAATGCACGGTTCGCATCATCGTGTTCTAGGAACGGGATAAGCGATGCAGCGATAGATACAACCTGGTTAGTTGCAACGTCCATGTAGTCAACATGTTCGCGTGGGTGTAGGCCAGATTCACCTTTCTGACGAGCTGTGATTAGCTCTTCAGCAAATGTACCTTGCTCAGAAAGTACCGTGTTCGCCTGAGCGATAACGTACTGACCTTCCTGAATAGCAGATAGGTAATCAACTTCGTCTGTTACTACACCATCTACTACGCGACGGTATGGAGTCTCAAGGAAACCGTACTCGTTACAACGTGCAAACGCAGATAGGGAGTTGATCAGACCGATGTTTGGACCTTCAGGCGTTTCGATAGGACACAGACGACCGTAGTGAGTTACGTGTACGTCACGTACTTCGAAGCCAGCACGTTCACGAGTAAGACCACCAGGACCCAAAGCAGAGATACGACGCTTGTGCGTAACTTCTGATAGCGGGTTGTTTTGGTCCATGAACTGTGACAGCTGTGAAGAGCCAAAGAATTCTTTAACCGCAGCAGAGATAGGCTTAGCGTTGATTAGGTCTTGAGGCATGATTGCATCAAGATCACCAAGGCTTAGACGCTCTTTAACAGCACGTTCAACACGTACTAGACCAACGCGGAATTGGTTTTCTGCCATTTCGCCAACAGAACGGATACGACGGTTACCTAGGTGGTCGATATCGTCCACTTCACCGATGCCGTTACGGATAGCGATAAGCTTCTTCATCACTTCAACGATATCAGTTTCGTCAAGTGTGCCTTGCTCTTGAGCATCTTCACGTTCGATAGAGCTGTTAAACTTCATACGACCAACAGTCGATAGATCGTAACGCTCTTCTGAGAAGAATAGGCTGTCGAATAGTGCTTCAGCAGCTTCTTTCGTTGGTGGCTCACCAGGGCGCATCATGCGGTAGATTTCTACCAGTGCAGAAATACGATCAACCGTGCTGTCGATACGTAGCGTGTCTGACATGAATGGACCGTGATCTAGGTCGTTCGTAAATAGAACTTCTAGAGCTTTATGGCCTGCCTGAGATAGATTCGCTAGTGCTTCAAGACTGATTTCTTGGTTAGCCGCAACGATGATCTCGCCAGTCGCTTCGTTGATGTAGTCTTTCGAAGACACTTTGCCTACGATGTACTCTACTGGTACTTCGATGTGCTCAACGCCATCTTTTTCAAGCTGACGGATGTGGCGTGCCGTTACACGACGGCCTGTTTCAACGTAAGTCTTGCCGTTTGCTTCGATATCGAATGACGCAGTTTCACCACGTAGACGATCAGGAACCAACTCCATAAGTAGAGTTTGATCTTTAACCTCGAAGTTCACCTTCTCAAAGAAGATGTCCAGGATCTCTTCTGTCGTCTTACCTAGTGCGCGAAGAATGATAGATGCTGGTAGCTTACGACGGCGGTCAATACGTACGTATAGGTTGTCCTTAGGATCAAACTCGAAATCAAGCCATGAACCACGGTAAGGAATGATACGTGCGTTATATAGAACTTTACCTGAAGAGTGGGTCTTACCTTTATCGCTGTCGAAGAATACACCTGGGCTTCTGTGCAGCTGGGATACGATAACCCTCTCGGTACCATTGATAACGAAGGTACCATTGTCTGTCATAAGCGGAATTTCGCCCATGTAGACTTCTTGTTCTTTAATGTCTTTTACAGTACCTGCTGGCGCGTCTTTATCAAAGATAACTAGGCGTAGTTTTACGCGAAGTGGTTTTGAGTAAGTTACGCCGCGAATTTGACATTCTTTAACATCAAAAACTGGCTCACCAAGACGGTAGCTAACGTATTGCAGCTCGGAATTGCCGTTGTAGCTCTGAATTGGAAATACAGAACGGAAAGCAGCTTCAAGACCGTATTGACCTTCAGGATCCTGTTCGATGAATTTTTCGAACGAATCGAGCTGGATCGATAGCAGGTATGGAATGTCCAACACTTGTGGACGAGTACCAAAGTCCTTACGGATGCGCTTTTTCTCGGTATAAGAGTAAACCATGGGGTTCCTCAGCTCGCTGATAAGTGACCCAAACTGTCTCCAATCGTTATGAGACAGTGACTAACACCTGTTTGAATGTAGTGACATTTCATTAAGCTGTAATGAAATGTTTTTTGCTAGGAACCTGGGTGCTCAAACAGCGGAAAAATCACCCAACCCCTACAGCGCAAAAAGGCCGGTGGTTATAAAACCACCAGCCATTAGCCGTTAGGCTAAGAAACTATGCAATAATTACTTAACAGTAACACTTGCACCAGCTTCTTCTAGCTGAGCTTTAAGAGCTTCAGCTTCATCTTTCTCGATGCCTTCTTTTAGAGGTGCAGGTGCGCCGTCTACTAGAGCTTTAGCTTCTTTAAGACCTAGGCCAGTTGCGCCACGTACTGCTTTGATTACAGCAACTTTGTTACCGCCAGCAGATTCTAGGATTACGTCGAATTCAGTTTGCTCAGCAGCAGCTTCGCCACCAGCAGCGCCGCCAGCTACAACAGCAGCAGCAGCAGAAACACCGAATTTCTCTTCCATTGCTTCGATTAGTTCAACAACTTGCATTACAGACATTTCTGCAACTGCGTCTAGGATTTGCTCGTTAGTAATAGACATAACAATTCTCTTTTAAAATCAACAATAAGTTTAATTAGCAACCAGTAAAAAGCAAGGCTTATGCCGCAGCTTCTTCTTTTTGATCGCGTAGTGCAGCGATAGTACGTACCAGCTTGCCTGCAGAAGCTTCTTTCATGCACATCATTAGGCGTGCAATTGCTTCGTCGTAAGTTGGTAGTGTCGCTAGTACTTCAGCATCAGTAACTGCGCCTTCGAATGCAGCAGCTTTGATCTCGAACTTGTCGTTCTCTTTAGCGAAGTCTTTGAAAAGACGCGCTGCGGCACCTGGGTGCTCGTTAGAGAATGCGATTAGAGTAGGACCAGTGAAAGTGTCTGTTAGACACTCGTAGTCTGTACCTTCAACCGCACGACGCGCTAGAGTATTACGAACAACTTTCAGGTAAACGCCCGCTTCACGAGCTTGTTTACGTAGAGAAGTCATCGCGCCTACTTCAACGCCACGAGAGTCAGCTACAACTGCAGAAAGTGCACCACTGGCAGCTTCGTTGACTTCAGCAACAATTGCTTTTTTGTCTTGAAGGTTTAAAGCCATCTTGGATTTACTCCTGGTTGTCGTTACACCACTCACTATTATCACAACAGTGAGAGCTATTGAGGTGCTTCCCAGAAGAAAGGTAACTATTTACATAGAGCTTTCTGTCAGTTCGGGCACCATCTACGTAGGGTAATTAAGTCTTTATTTATCAAATAAATTCAGACGCCTACGGTCTTGGACGGAGACTGGGTCTTAATTCTTACAGAACCAAAGTTCAGCCCCAACCACAAATATTAGGCGCGAAATTATACACAAATTTCGCGCCTAAGCAAATATATTAGTTTGCTAGAGTGTTCAGGCTAGCCTGATCAACAGCAACACCAGCACCCATAGTAGTAGAGATGCTTACTTTCTGCAGGAATGTACCCTTAGCAGAAGATGGCTTAGCTTTCTTCAGAGCAACTAGAAGTGCTTCTAGGTTCTCTTTGATCTGCTCAGCAGAGAAGTTTGCTTTACCGATAGTAGTGTGGATGATGCCGTTCTTGTCGTTACGGTAACGAACCTGACCAGCTTTAGCGTTCTTAACTGCTTCAGCAACGTTAGGAGTTACAGTACCAACTTTAGGGTTTGGCATTAGACCGCGAGGACCTAGGATAGTACCTAGTTGACCTACAACGCGCATTGCATCTGGAGAAGCAACAACTACGTCAAAGTTCATTTCGCCTTTCTTCACTTGCTCAGCAAGATCTTCCATACCAACGATATCTGCGCCAGCTTCTTTAGCTGCTTCAGCGTTTGCACCTTGAGTGAACACTGCAACGCGGATTTCGCGGCCAGTACCGTGAGGTAGTACAGTCGCACCACGTACGTTCTGGTCAGATTTACGAGCATCGATGCCTAGGTTAACAGCAACGTCTACAGACTCAACGAATTTAGCAGTTGCTAGTTCTTGAAGAAGAGCAACAGCTTCGTTGATTTCGTATTCTTTAGTTACGTCAACTTTTTCGCGGATTACGCGCATGCGCTTAGTTAGTTTTGCCATGATCTTAACCCTCTACCACTAGGCCCATTGAACGAGCAGTACCCGCGATTGAACGCTTCATTGCTTCGATGTCAGCACCAGTCATATCAGCAGCTTTAGTTTCTGCGATTTCTTGGATTTGAGCGTCAGTTACAGTACCCACTTTTTCAGTGTTTGGACGACCTGAACCAGACTTAACGCCAGCCGCTTTCTTAAGAAGAACTGCAGCAGGTGGAGTCTTAGTGATGAACGTGAAAGAACGGTCGTTGTATACAGTGATAACAACAGGAGTCGGGAGACCTTTCTCGATAGATTCTGTTTTTGCGTTAAACGCTTTACAGAATTCCATGATGTTAACACCGTGTTGACCTAGAGCAGGACCAACTGGTGGACTTGGGTTTGCCATACCAGCAGCAACTTGCAGCTTGATGTAAGCTTCAACTTTCTTAGCCATGATTTTTCCTAATTTTGGGTACAAACGCTAATCGACCGATCAGCTCCCCGTTTACGTAAATAACTTTTTGCTTCGACAGAAGCAAAAAGGCGCGAAATTATAGTCATAATTCGCGCCTTAAACAACCCTAAAAAGGTGTTTTTTTAATCAAGTTTTTCAACCTGACCAAACTCAAGCTCAACTGGTGTTGCACGACCAAAGATCGATACAGACACTTTCAGGCGGCTCTTCTCATAATCCACTTCTTCAACCGTACCGTTGAAGTCAGCAAATGGACCATCAGTAACACGTACCACTTCACCGGCTTCGTACATAGTACGCGGGCGAGGAGACTCGCTCGCTTTCTCAAGACGGTTAAGGATAGCATCAGCTTCTTTATCAGTGATAGGAGCTGGACGGTCAGAGGTACCACCAATGAAGCCCATGACACGCGGCACGCTGCGTACTAAGTGCCATGATTCATCGTTCATAATCATCTGAACGAGGACGTAACCTGGGAAGAATTTACGCTCAGACTTACGACGTTGACCTGCACGCATTTCCACTACTTCTTCAGTAGGAACAAGAACTTCACCAAACAGCTCTTCCATGCCATGCATTTTGATATGCTCGCGAAGAGACTGAGCTACACGGCCTTCAAATCCAGAGAAGGCTTGAACCACATACCAGCGTTTTTTAGGAGCTTCACTCATGAATTAAAACCCTCTATACCCCAGTCACAAAGTTGACAAGACGAACCATAATGCCGTCAATGCCCCAAAGTGCTAGAGCCATTACAATACTTACAGCTAAAACGATCAAAGTAGTTTGCATAGTTTCTTGACGTGTAGGCCAAACCACTTTACGAACTTCCATACGAGATTCTTTAGCGAACTCGATCGCAGCTTTACCTTTTGTTGTTGTAGCAGCAACACCTAGTGCCGCAGCAATCAATACAACAACACCTGCAGCGCGAATCACTACAGACATTTCACCATACAGGTAATTACCCACAACAGCGGCAGTCAGCAGAACGAAAGTGACAATCCACTTGAAGATATCTGCGCCATTTGAGCTTTCAGGAGTTTCAGCATTATTTGCTTTCATAAAACCAAACCTGTCACAAGTCTTAATATAGACGACAACAACCCCGCTGTTGCAGGGCAAATCCATGAGACGCTAACCTTACTCGATTGGCGAACTCTCTTAATGACCAAGAAGCAACATCTTGGGCAAAAAATCCTGCTTAATATTTGCTTGGATAAGAAATTAGCAAACATTATATTTAGTGCAGAAAAAGGGCATCAAATGATGCCCTTTTTGCTACTGGTTCGTCAAATCTTATTCAAAGATTTTTCAGAAGTCTTCAGCAATTCCTAAGAATTAGTCGAAGATCTTAGCAACAACACCAGCACCTACTGTACGGCCACCTTCACGGATCGCGAAACGAAGACCTTCGTCCATTGCGATTGGTGCGATTAGCTCTACAGTCATCTTGATGTTATCGCCTGGCATTACCATTTCTACGCCTTCTGGTAGCTCGATGTTACCAGTTACGTCAGTTGTACGGAAGTAGAACTGTGGACGGTAGCCTTTGAAGAACGGAGTATGACGGCCGCCTTCGTCTTTAGAAAGTACGTATACTTCTGACTCGAACTTAGTGTGTGGGTTGATTGACTTAGGAGCTGCTAGTACTTGACCACGCTCTACTTCGTCACGCTTAGTACCACGTAGAAGTGCACCAACGTTCTCACCCGCACGACCTTCGTCTAGAAGCTTACGGAACATCTCAACACCAGTACAAGTAGTTGTTGTAGTTTCTTTAATACCTACGATTTCTACTTCGTCACCTACTGTTAGGATACCACGCTCGATACGACCAGTTACTACTGTACCACGACCTTGGATTGAGAATACGTCTTCGATAGGCATTAGGAATGGCTGATCGATTGCACGCTCTGGCTCTGGGATGTAGTTGTCTAGTGCTTCTGCTAGCTCAACGATTTTCGCTTCCCACTGCTCTTCGCCGTTTAGGGCGCCTAGTGCAGAACCTTGGATAACTGGTAGGTCATCACCTGGGAAATCGTACTCAGATAGAAGTTCACGAACTTCCATTTCTACTAGCTCAAGTAGCTCTTCATCGTCAACCATGTCACATTTGTTCATGAATACGATGATGTATGGGATACCAACCTGACGGCCTAGTAGGATGTGCTCACGAGTTTGTGGCATTGGGCCATCTGTCGCAGCAACAACTAGGATACCACCGTCCATCTGTGCAGCACCTGTGATCATGTTCTTAACATAATCCGCGTGTCCTGGACAGTCTACGTGTGCGTAGTGACGAGTTGGAGTGTCGTACTCAACGTGAGATGTTGCGATTGTGATACCGCGCTCACGCTCTTCTGGAGCGTTATCGATTGATGCGAAGTCTTTCGCTTCACCGCCGTACACTTTAGATAGAGTTGTACAGATTGCAGCAGTTAGAGTTGTTTTACCGTGGTCAACGTGGCCGATAGTACCAACGTTTACGTGCGGTTTCGTACGTTCAAATTTTTCTTTAGACATGAGTTGTCCCTCTAGGTACGGATTTAGGTGGCTTTGATGACCACGCAACCAAAAAGTCTTGGTGATAAACTTCTCTTAATCACTAAACGTAGTTTAGTTAAAAGAAAGTATCAAAAGGAAACATTGCTTAGAGCTGGTGCTGATAGGCAGACTCGAACTGCCGACCTCATCCTTACCAAGGATGCGCTCTACCACCTGAGCTATATCAGCACTCAAATTAGAGTGGAGCGGGCAGCGGGAATCGAACCCGCATCATCAGCTTGGAAGGCTGAGGTAATAGCCATTATACGATGCCCGCAACACGTAACTCTGAGAGCTATTTCCTTAAGAATATGGTGGAGGGGGACGGATTCGAACCATCGAAGGCAGTGCCAGCAGATTTACAGTCTGATCCCTTTGGCCACTCGGGAACCCCTCCAAATTTTTCATCCATTCCTCTCATAAAAGGAGAAATGGTGCCGACTACCGGAATCGAACTGGTGACCTACTGATTACAAGTCAGTTGCTCTACCTACTGAGCTAAGTCGGCATAAGTGGTGCGCATTCTATTGAAGGATTATCGACCTTGCAATAGCTAAATTAAAAAAAAACCAGATTTTATCCACTTTCGGTTTGTTTGCTGAAAAATCACACAAAATCATCGACAAAACGGCCTCTTCCTTGCCTTGTCATTTGGCAATTTGCACAGGTTGTTGTATTTTCGCAGCTCTTATCGCGAATCTCAGTTAGGAAGACTATGACGCCATATCTCTCTTTTAACCGTCAACAATGGGCAGAACTACGTAATTCTGTCCCTATGACGCTATCCGAAGAGGATCTTATCGAGCTACAAGGCGTCAATGAAAGCCTGACGATGGAAGAAGCTGTTGAGATCTATCTGCCATTGGCGCGACTTCTCAACTTATATATCGCAGCGAGGCAAAGTCGCAATTCTGTACTGAACAACTTTCTCGGCAATCAAGAAAGTGCGCCACCTTTTATCATTGGTATTGCAGGCAGTGTCGCGGTCGGTAAGAGCACTACGGCTCGCTTATTAAAAGCTTTGCTATCCCGTTGGGAAAACCACCCCAAAGTCGAACTGGTGACGACAGATGGTTTTCTGTACCCGAAAAAAATACTCAATGATCGCGGGATCATGCATCGTAAAGGTTTCCCAGAGTCTTATGACATCAAGCGTTTGGTAGAGTTTGTTTCTGATGTAAAAGCCGGAAAGCCCAACCTCGAAGTTCCGGTCTACTCGCATATTACTTATGACATTACCGATGAGGTAAAGGTCGTTGATCGACCTGATGTGTTGATCATTGAAGGGTTGAATGTACTTCAAAGTGGGATGGACTACCCTCATGATCCCCATCGTGTATTTGTTTCCGATTTCTTAGATTTCTCTTTGTACGTTGATGCAAAAAGCGATGTGATTGAGCAGTGGTACGTAGAACGGTTCTTAAAGTTCCGTTTCGGCGCATTTACCAAACCTGGTTCTTACTTTAGCCACTACACAGAACTCACAGAAAAAGCAGCGATAGAAAAAGCACATTCAATCTGGCAATCCATCAATGGCATTAACCTAACAGCCAATATATTACCGACCAAAGGGCGTGCTCAGCTGATTTTGAAAAAAGGCCAAGATCACAGAGTAGAAGAAATATTACTCAGAAAATAGCACACTGTAATGGCTCAATGTGAGTTAATGCAGCGAGCCTTTATTCGCAGTTACACCCGATTGAGGACTGCCCTGAGCTTGAGCGGTTTGACTGGCTTAGGAATAAAGCTAAATCCGTTAGATTTAATCCCCTCCATCATGTCGTTGGTTCGATCCGCACTGATGATCACACCTTTAAAACTATCTCCTAAACGCAGTCGACATTGCTGTAAAACTTCAAGCCCAGTGCGACCATTATCCAAGCGGTAATCAGAGAGAATTACATCAGGCAGCCACTCTTCGTCTAGACACTTCAAACTCGTTACCAAGTCAGTCGCCGTGCGCACATTACATCCCCAGCGCGCCAGCAAGTTTTCCATCCCGACCAAGATTTCCGGCTCATTGTCGACACAGAGTACATTCAGGTGACTAAGATCAGAGACGGCAGCTGAAGGCGCTGCTTGCGGCTGTACCAAAGCTTCATTGCTACGATTGAGCGTAATTGAGAACACGCTACCTTTACCTGGCCAAGATCGCATGGCAATCTGATGACCCAGCACGTGGGCGATGCCTTTCGAAATCGCTAAACCAAGTCCAAGCCCTTGATCCGAACGCACCTGACTACCGCGGGTAAACTCTTCAAAAATTTCCTGCTGTTTGTCTTCATCGATACCGGTGCCGTTATCCCACACTTCAATCCTCGCCTGTTGACCTACCCGCCTTACCCCTAGCACCACCTTGCCTTTGGGATTGTAACGGAAAGCATTGGTCAGGAAGTTCTGCACCACCCTGCGCAGCAGTTTCGGGTCAGATTGAACAATCAGCTGGCTTGGCACCATCTCAAACTCAATCCCCTGCTGTTTTGCCAATGCACTGAATTCAGCGTTTAGATTGGAGAGAACGTCATTAATTGCAAAGCCATGCACATTAATATCAAGTTTGCCTGACTCCAACCGAGAGATATCAAGCAAGTCACCGATCAGATCTTCAGCGGCCTCCAAAGCGCTTTCAATATGCTTGGAGAGGCGCTTGGTTTCCTCTTCTTGTGCCACCTCAGACAATGATGAAGCAAATAAGCGTGCGGCATTGAGCGGTTGCATCAGATCATGACTGACCGCCGCAAGAAAGCGCGATTTCGATTGAGATTCATGCTCGGAACGTTGAGTGGCAGAGACCAGCTGTTTGTTGAGTTGCTCCAGCTCTTGAGTTCGTTCATGCACCCGTTCTTCCAAACTTTCGTTAGCGTCTTTCAGTGCCTGCTCTGCATCACGGAACACCGTAATGTCAGTAAAACTCATCACAAAACCACCGCCGGGCATCGGGTTGCCCTGCACTTCAATAACCCGACCATCAGGCCGAACTCGTGAAGAAGTATGACGGGTGCCTTGTTCAAGGTGATAGATACGGCGACGGACATGGTCTTCTGGGTCACCGGGGCCACATAGCCCCTGCTCAGCATTGTGACGAATCACATCCGCGATCGGCCTTCCCACCTGAATCAACCCTTGAGGAAAAACAAACAGCTCCAGATATCGTTGGTTCCATGCCACCAGGCGAAGCTGCTTATCCACCACAGCAATACCTTGGCCAATATGCTCAATCGCCCCTTGGAGAAGCCCGCGGCTAAAGTCGTACAGCTCAGAGGCTTCATCGACAATAGTCGCAACTTCTTCCAGTTGCATGTTGCGCCCTTGCAGGGCAGAGGTCAGGACCAACTTTGCTGAAGAGGCGCCAAAGACGCCAGCCAACACTCGCTCCGTATGGCGGATTAAACTGGCAGGTGCCTGCTGATTTGGCAACATAGTTTCGTGTTGCTGGGCCCAGTACTGTTCAAAGGCGTTTCGAACCCTTTGCCGGCCCACGAATCTCGATGCCAGCATTTCCAGCTCCCCTACCGTCACGCGGCTTTGGTAGAGGCTGATGTTCTCACTTTCTGGCATTGGCGTACCGACAAAAGACGCCGACTGCAAACGCTCACTCAGACTTGAACGCGTCATTAACGAAACCACTACATAGCACAGCGCGTTGATCGTCACGCTGAGGACAATTCCCCAGTCAGAACCTTTAATACCTGCAGCCTGTAAAGCCTCTGGCGGTGTCACTAGCCACAGAAGGAAGTTACTGTTGGCATCGCCAGCCAGCATATCGGTCTGACTCATTAAGGTAATAAGCCATAAGCCAAAGCCAAACGCGAGGCCAACATAGACCCCTTTTCGGTTACCATTTCGCCAGTACATTCCACCCAGAAGAGCAGGCGCGAACTGAGTAATCGCTGCAAATGAAAGAAAGCCAATCGCCGATAGGGAGTGGATATTGCCCAGTGCCTGATAGAAGCCCCATGCACCAAGTAACAGCAATAGAATCAAACCACGTCGAATAACCAGTAATAAGCCTGAAAAGTGGCGGTGGTTTCGCTGAGCAAGCTTCATCCGGCGCAGCAACAGCGGCATCACCAAATCGTTCGACACCATGATGGCTAACGCAATGGTCGAGACAATAACCATGCCGCTAGCGGCAGACGTCCCACCGAGAAAAGCCAGCAAAGCAATATCCTGTGCACCTACGGCCATCGGTAAGCTAATCACATACGTATCAGGGCTCGCACTACTAAGCAGCCCCTGCCCTACCCAAGCAATAGGCAAAACAAAGATCCCCATCAACACCAGATAGACGGGGAATAACCAGCGCGCCGTATGCAAGTCCTGCGCGCGCTCGTTTTCCACTACCATGGTATGGAACTGACGCGGCAGACAGACAATCGCCATCATGGTCAGCACAGTATGAATTAATAATGTCGGCAGGTTTGGTGACTGATAGGTGTCAGAGGCAATCGACATCAGCTCGATGTCGCTGCGATTGAGTGCCAGATAGAGGATGAAACACCCAACGACGAGGAATGCCACCAGCTTGACGAGCGACTCATATGCGATCGCCATCATCATTCCGCGATGATGCTCTGTGTTGTCGATGTGGCGCGTACCGAACAACATGGTAAATATCGCCAATGCACCAACCACAAACCAAGATACATCCATGCCCTGAGCGTTAAATGCTTCCGGTAATTCCGGAGAAACGATCTCCAACCCCATGGTAATGCCACGCAGCTGTAAGGCGATGTAGGGCAAGATCCCCGCAACCGCTATCAATGTAACCACCACAGCCAGGCCTTGAGATTTACCATAGCGAGCAGCGATAAAATCGGCAATCGATGTGATGTGTTCTCGTTTCGCAGTGATCACCAAACGTGCCAGTACACGCCAACCAAGAGTAAACACCAGTATCGGCGCAATATAAATCGGCAGGAAGGACCACGGATTGTCACTAGCTTGGCCCACCGTGCCGTAGAAAGTCCATGAAGTACAATAGACCGCAATCGACAGACTGTAGATCCACGGCCGCCAGCGAGCTAGCCAACGATGCTGCTTATCGCCATACCAAGCAATGAGAAAGAGGAGTCCGAGGTACATCAGTGATACGGTGATCACTAGCCAGCCTTGCATCTGATTTCCTTATCGTATTGAAGTCTGCTGCGTTATTTATACAAACAAAAACCTCTCCATATTGGAGAGGTTTCATTTAACTAAGGAAGCGAATTGAACTCAAACAGTTCCGCTTAATTCTGTGCTTTAACGTCGATAACCGAGGCACGCTCACGTTTTGGTTCAACACGAATAAACAGTGCCAGAATGCCCATCACTGCCATCGCCCAAAAAACGTTCGCACCCCAATTCTCATACCCCCAGCCACTCAAGGCGGTCATCAGAGCGATGAATGCACCGAGCGGAATCGCATTGTACAGTGCTTGAAGAGCGACCATTTTTCTTGGCTCCGAATGCTGGATGTATTGAATAGCAGCGATGTGTGCGACGGCAAACGTCACACCATGGAGTAATTGGATTAAGACAAGCCCTATCAGTACCGTTGTCGAAGCGGTCAACCCCCAGCGAACCACGACGCCAATAGCAGCAACTAAGAACAGTGCACGTAAAGACCAACCGGCAAACAGGCGTTTACTTAAGGCGAAAACTGCCACTTCCGCCACCACACCTAGGCTCCACAGATAACCAATAATATCTTCAGAATGCCCGGCTTCTTTCCAGTATATTGAGCTAAAACTGTAGTAAGCGGCATGACTGCCCTGAATCAAAGTCGCCAGAGCGAGGAACTTCAAGACGGAAGACTCCTTTAGTAGATCGGTCAATTTCGGTCTTTCTGCCTGCTCTTCTTCCGTCGTGACAGGCATCGGATTGGTGTTACGCATCCCGACCAAAATGGCAAAAAATACCCCCGCTAGCGCGGTATACAAAATCATATCAGTGCCGAATTTGGCCACCAAATAGCCGACCACCGTCGAACCCGCAATAAAGGCCACGGATCCCCAGAGTCGAGCACGCCCATAATCGAGCATCTTCAGCCGCGCATAGTAGTTCGCCATCGCATCAGACAGCGGCACAATCGGCCCGCAGCAGAGGTTAAACAGCACAGTTGCACCCGCCATCAACCAAAAACTGCCGCCAGTAAAGAAGTGAAAACCGATAAAAATTAGGGCAGCGATGCTCAGCCAACGCAGTGCAGGCATCAGGTGCTCAACCTTATGAATACGTGGCGTTAACACCATATTGGCGACACAACGAGTCGCAAAACCAATGCCGACTAATAAGCCGATATCCGTGGCTGAAACGCCCTGTTCCTCAAACCACAACGCCCAGAATGGCAGATAGACACCATAGGCAAAAAAGAATCCGACAAAGTATTGAGATATCCAGCCGTAGGGAGACGGATTGAGCATTATGACCTCTGAATGCGATATGAGAGCAGATGCTGCATTATCTCTGCTTACTTGCTGAATAAAAAGGGAAGATTACTCACCAATCTGTTTCCGCACAGCCATCCTAAATTAGAGTAATTCGACCAAAGTCGTCTGGCACTTAAAAGGAAACTTGTCACACTTAAAGCATGGTTTCTTTTCTCACGTGGGTCCGGTATGCCAGATAAATTCAACATGCACTCTCCACCGTTTGATCGTCTCGACGAAAGACAGCAGAACAAGCTACGGGCCTCGTTGGATGTTGCCTACTTCCGAGATAAAGAAGTGTTGCTGGCGACCGATGGAGAAAGCCAGCACTTGCATATTCTGATTAAAGGCGCTGTTGAGGAGCGCAGTGCTAATGGAGAGGAAGTATTCGCCCATTACGCCAATGATGACTTATTTGATGTACGCGCGCTGTTTGAAGGTAAAGTCCGCCATCACTACGTTGCGCTGGAAGATACGCTCACCTATCTGCTACCTAAAGCGGTCTTTCTTGAGCTATACAACGAAAATGGCCAGTTTGCGGCCTATTTCGATAACAATCTCGCCAAACGACAGCAATTGATTGAAGCCGCCCAACAACAACAGAATCTGGCCGAGTTTATTCTCACTAAAGTTGACCGCGATATCTATCACCCTCCGATGATTCTTAGCCCTGAGCAGCCACTTAATGAGGTCACTCAGGTATTAAAGCAGAATGGAATTGATGCCGCTTTAGTCAGGCTTCATGACGACGACCCACGCTTGACCAACAATCCAAATCAGCTGCCTTTCGCTATCGTCACCCGAACCAACATGCTGCATGCCGTAATGCTTGACGGTCATCCGCTGGATACTCAGATCAGCGCGATTGCAACCTTTCCGGTGGTTCATGTCGACGATGGCGATTTTCTATTTAACGCGATGATAAAGATGACCCGTCAGCGTATGAAGCGGGTCATGGTGGCGGACGGTAAAGAAGCGGTCGGTATGCTGGATATGACCCAGATTCTCAGTGCCTTTTCTACCCATTCTCATGTATTAACCTTGAGCATAGCCCGCGCATCCAGCATCGAAGAACTGGCATTGGCATCCAATCGCCAACGTCAGTTAGTCGATAGCCTGCTAGGAAACGGCATTCGTACCCGTTTTATCATGGAGCTGATTTCTGCGGTCAACGAGCAAATTATCGAAAAAGCGTTTGAACTGATTGTTCCTCCTGCCCTTCACGATCATTGCTGTCTGATCGTTTTAGGCTCAGAAGGACGTGGGGAACAGATCTTAAAAACCGACCAAGACAATGCATTGATTATCAGAGACGGATTGGACTGGCCTCAGTGCGACACCGTTATGGCTCAACTGACCCACACTTTACAACAACTAGGCTACCCACTTTGCCCAGGTAATGTGATGGTCAACAACCCGAAATGGGTGAAAAGTCAGTGTGACTGGCAGACAACATTAACACGTTGGTCTAAGCCTTCTTCTGCTGAGCACGTCATGGATCTGGCCATTTTCACCGATGCTCACGCGGTCGCTGGCAACAAGACGTTGCTCACTCCTGTGCGACAACACCTCAAAGGGCTGATGCTGAATAATATGCTGGCGCTACAGGACTTCACTCGACCCGCGTTGCAGTTCTCTCTGCCACTGACTCTGTTTGGCAACGTCAAATCGGACAAACAAGGAGTCGATCTGAAAAGTGGCGGTATCTTCCCAATCGTTCACGGGATTCGCACCCTAGCACTGGAATATGGCTTAGAGGAAAACAACACCTTTGACCGGATTGAAGCGTTGCGTAACAAGCGCATCTTAGAGCCAGAAACCGCGGACAACCTCAATGAAGCATTGAAACTGTTCTTTAAACTCCGTCTTAGCCAACAGGTCGCGAATCAACATAGTCACAACCGCATCAACCTCAAACTGCTCGAACGCACGGAACGTGACTTACTGCGACACAGCCTGCATGTGGTCAAAAAGTTCAAACAGTTCCTTGGCTACCACTATCAAATTCGGGACTAATGATGAACTGGATTCAGCGCCGTTACTGGTATCACAAATTGAAGGGCTCTCCTTATCAGCCCCTGTTTGCCTCAGTCCAAAAGGGTGAGTATGTCTCGCTCGACTGTGAAACCACCAGCTTAGATCCAAAGCGCGCCGAACTGGTCACCATCGCAGCGACCAAAATCATCGACAACCGCATTATCACCAGCCAACCTTTCGAAGTGAGATTAAGAGCTCCCCAATCGCTGGATTCTAATTCGGTCAAGATCCATCAGATTCGCCATTCAGATCTGGCCGATGGTATCGATGAAAAACAGGCACTGACACAGTTACTGGCTTTTGTCGGCAATCGGCCACTGGTGGGATACCACATTCGCTATGATAAGAAGATCCTAGACTTAGCTTGCAAACGTCAACTAGGGTTCCCTCTTCCCAACCCTTTGATTGAGGTCAGTCAGATTTACCACGACAAACTGGAGAAACACTTACCTAACGCCTATTTCGATCTGAGTCTAGAAGCCATTTGCAAGCATCTCGATTTACCGATGCAGAGTAAGCACGACGCTTTGCAAGACGCTATATCTGCTGCTTTAGTGTTTGTTCGCCTCACTAAGGGAGATCTACCCAGTTTGAATTTCCCCTACACTCGCTAATCATTCCGTCGATCCAAATCGCAAAATCAAACATAACAGCGTCATTAATAAGCAGAATCAGCTCTCTCATCCTAAAGTCTAATTGTCGAATTACGCTAGGTGCTAGAAAGTGATAGATATAGGGATTTTCGACAAACGTGAAAACGTTTTAAACGAGCACTTGCTTGATTCGAGCAGAATTAAGCTCAAGGAGAGAAACAATGAGTGAAGCCCATATTTATCCGGTAAAGGACAATATCAAAACAAATACCCATGCGGATAATGACACCTACCTCGCCATGTACCAACAGTCTGTCTCTGACCCAGAAGGATTCTGGAGTGAGCACGGTAAGATTGTTGATTGGATCAAACCCTTCACCAAAGTAAAAAACACGTCATTTGACACAGGCCATGTCGATATTCGCTGGTTTGAAGATGGTACGCTCAACGTCTCTGCCAACTGTATTGACCGCCACCTAGCTGAGCGCGGTGACGACGTGGCAATCATCTGGGAAGGTGATGACCCAGCAGACGATAAAACACTGACATTCAACGAACTGCACAAAGAAGTGTGCCGTTTCTCTAACGCTCTAAAAGAGCAAGGTGTACGTAAAGGCGACGTCGTGTGTCTTTACATGCCAATGGTACCTGAAGCAGCCGTTGCTATGCTGGCTTGTACTCGTATCGGTGCAGTCCACACGGTTGTTTTCGGTGGTTTCTCTCCAGAAGCACTATCGGGACGTATCATTGACTCAGACGCCAAAGTCGTTGTCACAGCCGATGAAGGCGTGCGCGGTGGTCGAGCGGTTCCACTGAAAAAGAATGTCGATGAAGCATTGACCAACCCAGAAGTGAAAACGATCGATAAAGTATTAGTGCTGAAGCGCACTGGTGGTGATATTGACTGGCATGAGCATCGTGATGTTTGGTGGCATGAGGCAACAGCATCTGTTTCAGATGATTGCCCACCGGAAGAGATGAAAGCGGAAGATCCACTTTTCATCCTCTACACATCAGGTTCAACCGGTAAACCTAAAGGTGTCCTTCACACCACAGGCGGTTACCTAGTTTACGCCACCATGACTTTCAAATATGTCTTCGACTATCAACCAGGTGAAACCTTCTGGTGTACCGCTGACGTAGGTTGGATAACCGGCCACACTTACCTCATCTATGGTCCTCTAGCTAATGGTGCAAAAACCATTCTGTTCGAAGGGGTACCAAACTACCCAAACACCAACCGCATGAGTGAAGTCGTTGATAAGCACCAAGTCAATATTCTTTACACTGCGCCAACCGCGATTCGCGCGTTGATGGCAAAAGGCAATGAAGCGGTAGATGGCACTACCCGTGATAGCCTGCGTATTATGGGCTCAGTAGGTGAACCGATTAACCCAGAAGCATGGGAGTGGTACTACAAGACGATTGGTAATGAAAAATCTCCGATTGTCGATACTTGGTGGCAAACCGAAACCGGTGGCATCCTCATCACTCCACTACCAGGTGCTACGGCACTAAAACCTGGCTCTGCCACTCGTCCATTCTTTGGCGTACAACCTGCGTTAGTCGATAACATGGGTAACATCATTGAAGAGACCGCAGCTGAAGGTAACTTGGTGATCCTTGATTCATGGCCAGGCCAAATGCGTACCGTTTACGGCGACCATGAGCGCTTTGAGCAAACCTACTTCTCTACGTTCAAAGGCATGTACTTCACCAGTGATGGCGCTCGTCGTGACGAAGACGGCTACTACTGGATCACAGGCCGTGTTGATGACGTACTCAACGTCTCCGGTCACCGTATGGGGACCGCAGAAATTGAATCGGCTTTGGTTGCCCACGATAAGATTGCAGAAGCAGCAATTGTCGGCATCCCGCATGACATCAAAGGTCAAGCCATTTACGCTTACGTTACACTTAATGATGGTGAGTTCCCATCAGCAGAGCTGCACAAAGAAGTGAAGGACTGGGTACGTAAAGAAATTGGACCAATCGCTACGCCGGACGTGCTGCACTGGACTGACTCACTGCCGAAAACTCGCTCCGGTAAAATCATGCGTCGTATCCTACGCAAGATAGCCACTGGTGATACCAGCAACTTAGGTGACACCTCAACACTGGCTGATCCAAGCGTTGTTGATAAGTTAATCGCCGAAAAAGCCGAACTTGCGTAGAAATAGTAAGCAAGACTAAGCCGTCACATTTGTGGCGGCTTTTTTATTGGTTGGAACATATCTAGCGACCTAAAGTCCAAGGTAAAGCGGTCAAATTTGTTACCTTGGTAGCAGTTTTTTGTCTTCACCACAGGAGATTAGACCAGTAAATTGCTGCTAAATGTACTGAATTAGCTATAATCTGGGTCTATTTTAAAGATCTAGCGTAAATTTTTACAATATAATTACGCTGAGTCAGCAATATCATGGGAAGATTCCATTTCATATCATGAAGTAGGAAGATGGCAGCACAATGACAGCTAAATCACGCATTCTTGTCTTAAATGGTCCAAATTTAAACCTGTTAGGTCTACGCGAGCCGGGTCATTATGGTTCTCAGACCTTACCACAGATTATCGACACTTTGACTGAGCAAGCCCACAAAGCTGGCGTTGAGCTAGAGCATCTGCAATCAAATCGCGAATATGAATTGATTGAGAAGATCCACGAATCCTTTGGACAAGTTGACTTCATCATCATCAATCCAGCTGCATTTACCCACACCAGTGTTGCGCTGCGGGATGCCCTACTCGGCGTCTCAATCCCATTTATTGAAGTACATTTATCTAACGTGCACGCACGCGAGTCTTTCCGCCATCACTCTTATCTATCTGATAAGGCGCAAGGTGTGATTTGCGGTCTAGGTGCACAAGGTTACGAATTCGCTTTGTCTGCTGCCGTAAACACATTGCAGGCACAGTAGCTTATTACTATCACAGTAAATGAACACACTCTGCAGCTCACTAGAGCTGTCTTATTCACAAGATAAAAGAGAAAGAAAAGATGGATATCCGTAAAATCAAAAAGCTTATCGAGTTAGTTGAAGAATCTGGCATTGCTGAGCTAGAAATCTCTGAAGGTGAAGAGTCGGTACGAATCAGCCGTAACGGTTCAGCGGCACCAACTCCAATTCAATATGCAGCAGCACCAGTTGCAGCGGCACCAGCAGTAGCTCCTGCGGCGGCACCGGCAGCAGCACCTGCTCCAGCAGCAGAAGCAGCAGCGCCAGCAGTACCAGCGGGTCATCAAGTTCTTTCTCCAATGGTCGGTACTTTCTACCGTGCTCCAAGCCCTGATTCGAAATCATTTATCGAAGTTGGTCAATCTGTAACCGCTGGCGAAACACTGTGCATCGTTGAAGCAATGAAGATGATGAACCAAATCGAAGCAGACAAATCTGGTGTAGTTACTGCAATCCTAGTTGACGATGGTCAGCCAGTTGAATTCGACCAACCACTTGTTGTTATCGAATAATAGAGGCTGTCTCTTATGTTAGATAAATTAGTCATCGCGAACCGAGGCGAAATTGCGCTTCGTATTCTTCGCGCATGTAAAGAATTAGGCATCAAAACCGTTGCCGTACACTCAACAGCAGACCGTGATTTGAAACACGTACTTCTTGCTGATGAAGCAATCTGTATCGGTCCTGCTCGCGGTATCGATAGCTACCTAAACATTCCACGCATTATTTCAGCAGCAGAAGTAACAGGTGCAGTCGCTATCCACCCAGGTTACGGATTTCTATCTGAGAACGCTGACTTTGCTGAGCAAGTTGAGCGTAGCGGCTTTATCTTTGTCGGTCCAAAGGCAGAAACCATTCGCATCATGGGTGACAAAGTATCCGCCATCACTGCGATGAAAAAAGCAGGTGTTCCTTGTGTACCAGGCTCTGATGGCCCACTTGACAATGATGAAGTGAAAAACAAAGCTCACGCGAAGCGTATTGGCTACCCAGTCATTATCAAAGCCTCTGGTGGTGGCGGTGGTCGTGGTATGCGTGTAGTTCGCTCTGAAGCTGAGCTGGTAGAAGCTATCGCTATGACCCGTGCTGAAGCAAAAGCAGCGTTCAACAACGACATGGTTTACATGGAGAAATTCCTAGAAAACCCACGTCACGTTGAAGTACAGGTGATTGCTGATGGTCAAGGCGGTGCTATCCACCTTGGTGAACGTGACTGTTCTATGCAGCGTCGTCACCAGAAAGTGGTTGAAGAAGCGCCAGCTCCAGGTATCACAGCAGAAATGCGTAAGTACATTGGTGAACGTTGTACGCGTGCTTGTTTGGAAATTGGTTACCGCGGTGCAGGTACTTTCGAGTTCCTTTACGAAAACGGCGAATTCTACTTCATCGAAATGAACACGCGTATTCAGGTAGAACATCCAGTAACAGAAATGGTGACGGGCGTTGACCTGATCAAAGAGCAGCTTCGTGTAGCAGCCGGCCAGCCTTTGTCATTCACTCAGGATGACATCAAGATCCGCGGCCATGCGATTGAGTGTCGTATCAACGCAGAAGACCCTGAGCGCTTCCTACCTTCACCAGGTAAAATTGACCGCTTCCACGCACCGGGCGGTATGGGCGTTCGTTGGGAGTCGCACATCTACACGGGCTACACAGTACCACCGCACTATGACTCAATGGTCGGTAAGCTGATCACATTTGGTGAAAACCGTGATGTTGCGATTGCTCGCATGAAGAACGCACTCGGTGAGATGATCATCGAAGGCATCAAGACCAACGTTCCGCTGCAAGAAAGCATCATGAACGACGAAAACTTCCAACATGGTGGTGCGAACATCCACTACCTAGAGAAGAAACTCGGTCTGCAGTAATTCGATTACTGACACGATACAAATGCTCACTTCGGTGAGCATTTTTGTTTTCAGTGCAGTCTGGGCTCAAATACTCTCCCGAGTTCTGCTACACTCTGCGCAAATTTAAATCTAACCATCTAGACGAGCACATACCCATGCCTTGGATTCAAATCAAACTCAATGCGACCAATGACAACGCTGAGCAAATCGGCGACATGCTAATGGAAGAAACAGGAGCACTGTCTGTAACCTTCTTAGACGCGCAGGATACGCCAGTATTTGAACCTTTGCCGGGAGAAACTCGTCTGTGGGGTGATACCGATATTCTCGCTTTGTACGATGCTGAAGCAGATACCCAGTTTATTATTGAACAAACCAAAAACAGTAACTTGCTACCAGAAGGCTTTGCTTACAAAGTGGAGCAGTTGGAAGACAAAGACTGGGAACGAGAGTGGATGGACAACTTCCACCCAATGAAGTTTGGTGAGCGTTTATGGATCTGCCCAAGCTGGCGAGATGTCCCAGAGCCGGATGCGGTCAACGTGATGTTAGATCCTGGCCTCGCTTTTGGTACTGGCACTCATCCAACTACTGCGCTGTGCCTGGAGTGGCTGGAAGGGCTAGACCTATCGGGTAAAACCGTGATCGATTTTGGTTGTGGCTCTGGCATCTTAGCGATCGCTGCGATCAAGCTTGGTGCTGAAAAGGTCATCGGGATCGATATTGATCCTCAGGCTCTCATCGCTTCAAAAGACAACGCCGAGCGCAATGGCGTTGCCGATAAGCTCGAAGTTTTCCTACCACAAGATCAACCAGAGGGCCTGAACGCTGACGTCGTCGTCGCGAACATCCTTGCTGGTCCACTTCGTGAGTTGTCGCCGATTATCAAGTCTCTAGTCAAACCGAACGGCCAGTTGGCAATGTCTGGCGTGCTGGATACACAAGCAGAAGATGTGGCTAACTATTACCGTGATGAGCTTCACATTGATCCTATCAAGGAACAAAGTGAGTGGTGTCGAATCTCGGGCTGCAAGCAAGGCTAGACAAGACTTTCAGGGCTAATTGTTTGAAATTCATACAAATTACAAAAACAATTTGTAAATGCTCAAATATTAGTCTTTTCACAGCGGAAAAAAATGCGTAAAATGCGCGCCCTTGCTGGTACTAAGCTGTGAAGACGTTTTGAAAATCGGAAATCATCAACTTAAGAATAATCTCATCGTCGCCCCGATGGCGGGAGTGACCGATAGACCGTTTCGAGAGTTATGCCTCCGCTATGGTGCTGGGATGGCCGTCAGTGAAATGATGTCCTCAAACCCAAAGCTATGGAAAACGTCTAAGTCCAAGCAACGCATGGTGCATGAAGGTGAATCGGGCATTCGCTCTGTACAGATTGCGGGTGCGGATCCACAACTGATGGCCGACGCTGCTCAGTTTAGCGTTGAGAACGGTGCGCAAATCATCGATATCAACATGGGCTGCCCAGCAAAAAAAGTGAATAAGAAGCTTGCCGGTTCTGCACTGCTTCGCTTCCCAGATATCATCGAAGGTATCCTTAAAGCGGTAGTCAATGCAGTCGATGTCCCAGTGACACTCAAAACCCGAACAGGCTGGGACCCAGATAATAAAAACTGTGTCCAAATCGCTAAATTAGCCGAAGACTGCGGCATACAAGCGCTTGCTCTGCATGGCAGAACAAAAGCCTGTATGTACAAAGGTGAGGCAGAATATGACAGCATCAGAGCAGTCAAGCAGGCAATTTCGATACCGGTTATCGCAAACGGTGATATCGATAGCCCAGAGAAAGCCAAGCGCGTACTGGAGTACACCGGTGCAGACGCTCTGATGATTGGACGTCCCGCCCAAGGTCGTCCATGGATTTTCCAGGAAATCCAACACTTTTTGGAAAACGGCACCACGCTGCCTGACCTTCCGTCCACGGAAGTGAAAGACATTCTGCTGGGTCATGTGAATGCGCTCCACGATTTTTATGGAGAGTACTTAGGGCCACGAATCGCGCGTAAGCACGTAGGTTGGTACCTAAAAGAGCATGAGCAAGCAAGTGAGTTTCGCCGTACCTTCAACGCGATTGAGGCAGCAGAGCTGCAACTTGAAGCGTTAGAAGCGTATTTTGATAAAGCCTAACTATTTAAAGCGAACGCTTTAGATACAATAGGTAAACGTTGCATCATAATTAAGAGAAGAGCTAGACCGAATATGTTCGAACAAAATCTGACTTCAGAAGCATTAACAGTAACGACAGTAACGTCACAGGACCAAATTACTCAGAAACCATTACGTGACTCTGTTAAAGCGTCTCTTAAAAACTACTTGGCTCAACTAAACGGCCAAGAAGTCACAGAACTATACGAATTAGTTCTAGCTGAAGTTGAACAGCCACTACTAGATACCATTATGCAATACACTCGCGGTAACCAAACTCGCGCAGCAACTATGATGGGTATTAACCGCGGTACTCTTCGCAAGAAACTTAAAAAATACGGCATGAACTAATCGTTCTGACGAGTTTTTTCTAAGAAAGCCGATTCCTCAGGGATTCGGCTTTTCTCTTTATCATCGCTTGCCATTTATTCACTTAATTTCATAGTAATTATTTGGCTCTCCAGCTCAGCTAGTTCACTGATTTTAAGGCTAAAGCGTACAAACCAAGCGCATATTACGTCTCACTTTCACATCCTATAATTGAGCAAATAGTAAGCAAACTGTGATCTCTCACGATTGTCATCACTACCTGTCTAGATATAATGCGGTGTTCACCTATTGTTGGATAAAACTATATGCTTGATAAGCAAAGGGAAGCATGGCTGAGCCAGATTCTTAATGAACTTCCTGACCGACTTTTCGTTTTGGATCAATCGGGGCGCTTTATCGAGGGTTTTGGGGGAACGTTCCATTCTGTTCGCCTCGAAAAAAGTGGCTATACCAACAGAACACTCCATGACCTCCTTCCGCACGATAAAGCCGATCAATTGTTCAGCTATATACAAACGGTAACAGCATCAGCAAAGCCGCAGATTGTGCAGTACAGTGTTAGCCCTATCGAGTGTCTGCACTTCTCCATTAATGAACTGGACAATTTAAATGGGCGAGATGAAATGTGGTTTGAAGCGACGATCAAACCCCTGTGTATCGTGGATGGAGCTCAATATGTGCTGTGGCAAGAACGCGACATCACCAGTACTTACCACCGCCAAGAAGAACTGAAGCGACTTTCAGAAACCGATGAACTCACGGGTATCTTCAACCGACGAGCCTTCTTAGAAGCACTAGAAAGTGAGCTGACTAGCAGCAAAGACACACAGCATGGGCTATCGTGTTTGATGATTGATATTGACCACTTTAAAGAGATTAACGATCAGGTGGGCCACCTCTCAGGAGATGAAGTCATCACACATGTGGCGAAAATTTGCCAGCAACAAATCCGTGGTAGTGATTATATTGGGCGATTAGGAGGAGAAGAGTTCGGTGTCGTGCTGTCTAATATCAATGCGATAAAAGCTTACGACATCGCTGAACGCATTCGTCAATCCATCGAGAGTACCCCCTGCCATGTCGATGAACATATTATTCACCCAACCGTAAGCATCGGCATTGCGGAAAGCACACCTGACATCCAAAATGTCAAACAGCTGCTAATCCAAGCGGATAAAGCCATGTACTACTCAAAACAAACAGGTCGTAATCAGGTTACGCTTTACCACAGTAGTTTGCCCGATATGAAGGTGCAATCGGCTACCCAAGCTCGGATTCGTCAGGCGGGTTAATCTTCAGAACAACACGATTGTTCATGCTCTTCATTTCCCAGCGCACCTAAAATCGAACAGTGACTGGCATCATCATCAACATGACCACAACACGCATCGTTGATTTTCTTCAATGCTTGGCGAATGCGGTTTAGCTCTGCAATTTTTTCATCAATCACTTCGAGCTTTGCCGAGGTGATGGCTTTTACTTCGGCACAACTGTGCTCGGTGGCTTCTAGCTTTATCTCTAGCAGCTCGCGAATTTCTTCCAGACTTAGCCCTAAGTCTTTGGCTTTTAGGATAAAACCGACCTGTTTCTGATTTTCTTCGTTATAAAGACGATAACCCGATTCACTGCGCCCCATGGGGCGGATCAGTTCATTTTTCTCATAGAAGCGCAAAGTATCGGTGGTCACACCACAACGCTTTGCCAGTTCTCCAATCTGGAACATAACTTTCCTTATTAACTATCTCGTTACTTTTTAAGTTAAAAAGCACGGTTTTCATAATTATTTTTGAGATGCCAAACGATTGCGCGAGCTTTTTTGTAATAAATTAGTTAGAATGTGCGCCATCAAGTTTAGAGTCTAATATCTGTCCAGTCTCGACTGGCAAAAAGGTCTTTACCAAAACTGGCCAATATTTTATCCCTACGAGATAAAAACAAGTTCATTTTTGGCAAATATCTTTAGTTTAACTCCATGACTTTGAGGAAGATGGAAGCATGAACAACGCTCGTCCAATTCGCCGCGCCCTTATCAGCGTATCAGACAAAACCGGTATTGTTGAGTTTGTCCAAGCGCTTGCTGAGCGCGGTGTCGATATCCTATCCACTGGTGGTACAGCCCGCTTACTTGCTGAGCAAGGCATTAACGTTACTGAAGTATCCGATTATACGGGTTTCCCGGAAATGATGGACGGACGCGTGAAAACGCTACATCCAAAGGTTCATGGTGGTGTTTTGGGCCGTCGTGGCCAAGATGATGACGTGATGGAAAAACACGGCATCAAACCTATCGATATGGTTGTTGTAAACCTATATCCATTCGCAGAAACCGTTGCTAAAGAAGGCTGTACCCTAGCTGATGCGGTAGAGAACATCGACATCGGTGGCCCAACAATGGTCCGTTCTGCAGCGAAAAACCACAAAGACGTGACTATCGTTGTGAACGCTCACGATTACGACCGCGTGATCTCAGAAATGGACGCAAACGAAACGTCTCTTACGCTAGAAACGCGCTTCGACCTCGCTATCGCGGCATTCGAGCACACCGCGTCTTATGATGGCATGATCGCAAACTACTTCGGCACTATGGTTCCATCTTACGGTGAGAACAAAGAAGGTGATGAAGAGTCTAAATTCCCACGTACTTTCAACCAGCAATTCAAAAAGAAGCAAGACATGCGCTATGGTGAGAACAGTCACCAAGCAGCTGCTTTCTACGTTGAAGCAAACCCTGAAGAAGCTTCGGTTTCTACTGCTCGCCAAATCCAAGGTAAAGCCCTTTCTTACAACAACATCGCAGACACGGACGCAGCACTTGAGTGTGTGAAAGAGTTCAACGAGCCAGCATGTGTGATCGTAAAGCACGCGAATCCATGTGGTGTGGCTCTAGGTAAAGACATTCTAGAAGCTTACAACCGCGCTTACCAAACTGACCCAACATCTGCATTCGGCGGTATCATTGCCTTCAACCAAGAGCTAGATGCCGAAACAGCATCTGCGATTGTTGAGCGTCAATTCGTTGAAGTAATCATCGCACCTTCTATTTCTGCTGGCGCGATTGAAGTGGTTGCGGCGAAGAAGAACGTGCGTCTGCTTGAGTGTGGCGAATGGACAACTAAGACGACGGGCTTTGACGTGAAACGCGTGAATGGCGGTCTACTGGTTCAAGACCGCGATAAAGGCATGGTAAGCCTAGACGACCTAAAAGTAGTTTCTAAGCGTCAACCAACAGAAGAAGAGCTAAAAGATGCCCTATTCTGCTGGAAAGTAGCGAAGTACGTGAAATCAAACGCGATCGTTTACTCGAAAGGCGACATGACGATTGGTGTAGGCGCGGGCCAAATGAGCCGCGTTTACTCTGCGAAAATCGCAGGCATCAAAGCTGCTGACGAAGGTCTACAGGTTGAAGGTTGTGTGATGGCATCAGATGCATTCTTCCCATTCCGCGACGGTATCGATGCGGCAGCAGAAGCAGGCATCAAGTGTGTTATCCAACCAGGTGGTTCTATGCGTGACGACGAAGTTATCGCAGCAGCGGACGAACACGGCATGGCGATGATCTTTACGGGCATGCGTCACTTCCGCCACTAATTCTCTTGTCATCATTGGGGCGGTAACTGCGTTGACTACGCTCGCTTACCCTAATCACATAGCGAGCTATGCTCATAGGGATAAGCTCGCTTGTCGCCTTGTTAGCGCTCCCACTGATTTAAAGAGACCTCGAATAGTTGAATGGCGTACACACCAACTACTTTGAGCAAAACTTATTTAATTTAGCTAATTTGAAATACTCTTAGTTTCAGGAATTTTCATTTTAGAGCAAAGCCATATTGATAAGGTCAAGGAGAGCTCGCGGAGTTTATAACTATAAATGAGCAAGCTCGACGCAGAGATTAACAATATAGCGCAGCTATCAAAGGATAAATAAAATGAATGTACTTATTATTGGTGCCGGCGGTCGTGAGCACGCTTTAGGTTGGAAAGCAGCACAAAACCCGAACGTTGAGACAGTTTTCGTTGCGCCTGGTAACGCAGGCACAGCGCTTGAGCCAAAGCTAGAAAACGTAAACATTGGTGTTGAAGCAATCTCTGATCTGGTTGCATTCGCCAAAGAGAAGAAAATCGAGCTGACGATTGTTGGCCCAGAAGCGCCACTTGTTATTGGTGTCGTTGATGCTTTCCGTGAAGCGGGACTACCTATCTTTGGTCCTACTCAAGCCGCTGCGCAGCTAGAAGGTTCTAAAGCGTTCACCAAAGATTTCCTTGCTCGTCATAACATTCCGACGGCTGCGTACGCTAACTTCACTGAAATTGAACCAGCTCTGGCTTACGTTCGTGAGCAAGGTGCTCCTATCGTCGTAAAGGCAGATGGCCTTGCTGCAGGTAAAGGGGTTATTGTTGCGATGACGCTTGAAGAAGCGGAAGACGCAATCAAAGACATGCTGGCTGGCAACGCGTTTGGTGAAGCCGGTAGTCGCGTGGTGATCGAAGAATTCCTCGACGGTGAAGAAGCCAGTTTCATTGTCATGGTAGACGGTCAGAGCGTTCTGCCAATGGCCACCAGTCAAGATCACAAGCGTGTGGGCGATAAAGACACTGGCCCTAACACTGGCGGCATGGGTGCTTACTCCCCAGCACCAGTGGTAACCCCAGAGATCCACGAACGTATCCTTGAAGAAGTTATCTACCCAACCGTGCGTGGCATGGATGCAGAAGGTCACCCTTATACTGGTTTCCTTTACGCTGGTCTTATGATCGACAAAGACGGTACACCGAAAGTCATCGAGTACAACTGCCGCTTTGGCGATCCAGAAACGCAGCCTATTATGATGCGTATGGAATCTGACCTTGTTGAGCTTTGTCTGATGGCTATCGACGAAAAGCTTGATGCAGCCGAGTCTAAATGGAACCCACGTGCGTCTATCGGTGTGGTTCTAGCCGCAGGGGGCTATCCAGCAGACTACGCAAAAGGTGATGTGATTTCCCTACCGGCTACCGAAGTCGAAGGTCAGAAGATCTTCCACGCCGGCACTGCAAACAACGAAGCTGGCGACATTGTGACGAACGGCGGTCGTGTTCTATGTGCAACGGCTTTGGGAGATAGCGTCTCAGACGCTCAGCAGCAAGCGTACGCGCTAGCTAAGCAAGTCAGTTGGAATGGTATGTTCCATCGTAATGACATTGGTTACAGAGCGATAGAGCGCGAAAAAAGCGAATAACCTCTCAGAATCAAAAAAGGCGCTTTAAAAGCGCCTTTTATTTGTTGAGTAGCTTAATCCGAAAGCAAACTTGGCCTCTCGATACAAGAATGGTCTTCATCTGCTAACATCAATAGGTCTTCAACCGTCACCCGATTGGTTCGGGTTGAGCCTAAGAATGCGACATAGTTATCCACACCCGCCAAACGATTCACTACAAAAGAAGGCAGAGTCTGATTAAACTCAAGTCGAGAATAACTTTGCCCCGAGCAAGTTTCAAAGGTTGTACCATCCCAGTAACCTTGGATCAGTTCTTGACCTTTTTTATCTTGTTCTTTCGTTACACTGGTAACAGACTCGGCGTCACTCTTATAACGTTCCAGTTCAGCAGGTTTCACAGGAAAAACTTTTCCATCCAAACGATATTGCTGGTAAACCGCTTCACCCTCTTTGTTAAAGCGAACATGAACTCGGTACGACACCAGTCCTTGCTCCCCTTTTAATTGCTCACCTTCACGAATCAGCTCTCGAAGTTCACCTTCAATCCAGCGATAGTCTGTCTTGTACCAGCCGTAATCTCCAGCAGTGACATAGTCTGCAGCAGTGCTTGGAGAGGCTTGCTTTTCGGTATACCAATATAAACTTGTCGCATCACCCATACTCTTTCCACCCGTATAATATGCGAATTGGTCTAAGTTAGGTCGAGGAGCGTTGGAAGAACAACCAACAATAGAAGATATGATTAGTGAAGAGAATAAATATTTTTTCATGAGACAGTGATGCGCCAAGACAGAAGACTACCTTGGCGCATTATAAATTATTTCACTGCGTCTTTCAGAGCTTTACCTGAAACAAATGCAGGAACGTTTGCAGCAGCGATTTGGATCTCAGCACCCGTTTTTGGGTTACGACCAGTGCGAGCCGCGCGGTGGTTTACTTTGAATGTACCAAAACCAATTAGTTGAACTTGGTCACCCTCTTTAAGTGCATCAGTCACACCATCAAGAGTTGCTTCAAGAGCAGCCTTAGCTTGTGCTTTAGATAGATCTGCTTTCTCTGCGATAAAGTCGATTAATTGGGTCTTGTTCATTAGGTTTCCCTTCTCATATGTTATCGAATTCAACTCACTCTAAAGCATAAATGCCCCATCTGGCAAAGGTTTGTAAGCGATCTTTAGCTTTCATGACGTACTTTTAACCATAATATGAGTATTAACTCACAATTTGTTACCTTCCTCTCCTATGAGAAGGCTTGTTTTTCATCATAATTAACCTTATTTATAAAGCGCTGATGGTCCACGAAGCCTGATATTGTGGGGCTTGAAGCGAATATAAAATACTCACACCAATAATGCCCAGGCATAATGGCTCATTTCATGATTGATAATTTTGATGAGTGCATTGCAAAATTTGGTGCTGGTATAACCTATATAGGACACTTATGTTACTGCTAACCATATACGTCTCTGTTGCGATTGGCGTATCCTTTATCTGCTCCGTTTTGGAAGCGGTTCTTTTGAGTATTACCCCGAGCTATTTGGCTCAATTGCGTCAGCAGGGACACCCTGCGGCCAACAAACTCTCTAAGCTCAAAGCAGATATAGACCGCCCATTGGCGTCGATTCTAACCCTAAACACAATTGCTCACACTATTGGTGCGGCCAGCGCTGGTGCTCAAGCGGCTGTTGTATTCGGCAGTGAGTGGCTAGGGGTGTTCTCTGGTGTCCTGACACTGGGTATTCTGGTGCTATCTGAAATTGTGCCGAAAACGATTGGGGCGACCTACTGGCGACAGCTTGCCCCTCTAGCGGCAGTGATATTGCGATGGATGGTTTGGGCATTAACCCCATTTGTGTGGTTCTCAGAGCAGATTACTAAACGCCTCGCACGTGGCCACGAAGCCCCAAAAATGCGCGACGAGTTATCGGCGATGGCCATCCTAGCGAAAGAAAGTGGTGAGTTTGCTGAAGGCGAAACCAAAATCCTTAACAACTTACTGGGTATCCAAAATGTGCCAGTCACTCAGGTAATGACACCACGGCCAGTAGTATTCCGCGTTGATGCTGAAATGAGCATCAATGAGTTTCTTTCTGAATATAAAGAAACGCCTTTTTCACGCCCGCTGGTGTATAGCCAATCAAAAGATAACATCATTGGATTTGTACATCGCTTAGAACTCTTCAAACTCCAACAAGCAGGCTGTGGTGAAAAACAACTGGGGGCGGTAATGCGTCCTGTCCATGTGTTACTAAATAACTTGTCTCTGCCTAAAGCATTCGAGCAGATGATGGCTAAGCGTCTCCAGCTTGCGATGGTGGTTGATGAATATGGTACAGTGCAAGGTATTCTGACATTGGAAGACATCTTCGAGCACTTAGTGGGAGAAGAAATTGTCGATGAAGCGGATCGCGCAACCGATATGCAAGAATTAGCCTTTGAACGCTGGGAAAAGTGGAAAGAAACCCACGGTGTGATTGAAAGTCGAGACGACGACGAGGATCAAGCGTCAGAATTCAGTAGAAAAGAAGATAACTAATCATAACGGGAGCCTTGAGCTCCCGTTACAGATTAAAGGCTCACACCAATATTACTCATGCCTTCTTCTCTGAGCTCTAAACGAAGATCTTTAATTAAATCGATATCTCGTTCTTGAGCGTCTTTCAGTGGTCGGAAAATAGCCCACTGAACGTCCCACTCTTCACATACGGCTTCATTGTCTTTCTGATTTTCATTGGTTATACCAATACCCGTTTGAGCTTCCTCGAGCTGGGCAACTGTCTGTACTGATTGTTGACTGACCTTTTGCATACTTTCAAACAAGTCATCACGATCTAGCAAACCATGCAATAATGTCGACAGGCCAACACACGCATCAATAGCAGGCAACACCCCATAAAAGTCGAAATCTGCGGAGCTCGGAATAATCTCTTCTAATTTCTCTAGCTGACGTTCATAGTTTACTTTCGCATTTTTAACCGTCAGCTGTTCCCATACACTATCGAGAATATCGCGATAAATTCGTGCCTCAGCAAATTCCGTACTGTCACAAAACATCGCATAATTAGGGTACATACGTTCACACAGACACGCCATGAAGGTAATCTGCTTCCAAGGTTCTAACTTCTCGAGACGAAGTTGAAGAGGGTTCTGTAGCATAGGGACTCATTGGTTCAGAAAAAGACAGCGGAAGTGTACTTGATAACCATAGTGGAAAAAAGCAAAGCCGATGAACAATTTTACCAACAAAGTCTATTTACTGACTGAGCACAACGAAACTTACCAGCATCAGATCGACAAGCTGCAGTTACCGGATCTCGAGATCACCGACAATCCAGAAGATGCTTCTATTTTACTCGCATCTCCACCACTGGTCGCCAAGCGGCTTAGTGACTTTCCCAACGTAAAATGGATGCAATCTGTCTATGCAGGAGTGGATGCGCTCGCTACAGTAGAAAAGTCCGATTTTCTTCTCACCAATGTGAAGGGAATATTTGGTCAACAAATCTCAGAATATGTGTTGGGGTACCTCATCCAACACCATCGCCACTTTTTGCCCTATCAAGAAAGTCAGAATCAGGCCAAATGGGTGCCCAAACCCTACCAATCTCTAAGCGCACTCACTCTATTGGTCTTAGGGACAGGCTCGATAGGTAGCCACCTCGCCAAAACGGCTCAAGCATTTGGCATAAAAGTGATCGGCATTAATCGTAGCGGCATTCCGGCCATGCACTCGCCTTTCGCGGAGACTTACCATATTCAAGAGCTGGAAAGTGTACTCAGCCGAGTCGACGTTATTGTTAACACGCTTCCGAGTACACCCGATACACTGCATATTCTCAATAGCCAATCTCTTTCTCATTGTCGCTCTGCGCTACTGTTCAATGTTGGCCGTGGTAATGCTATCTGTGAATCTGGCCTATTGTCTGCGATTGAAAACCAATCTATCACTCACGCCTATCTTGATGTGTTTGAAAACGAACCACTAGAAGCCCAGCATCCCTTTTGGCATCATCCTGCCATTACTGTGACTCCTCATATCGCCGCGCTCAGTTTTCCTGAGCAAGTTGTCGAGATCTTTGCTGAGAACTATCAACTCTGGCGAGACGGCTTTTCACTCATCAATGAAGTCGATCTCGAGAAAGGTTATTGATGCTAGAAAAATTACTCAAAGAGGTTCGCCAGTGTAAGCTTTGTGAGCCAGAGCTACCGCTCGGTGCAAATCCAATCATTCAGGCAGGTAAGCAAGCCAAATTGCTAATCATAGGGCAAGCGCCAGGTACCCGAGTGCACAACACCTCCATCCCTTGGAATGATCCAAGTGGTGACAGGCTTCGTCAATGGCTTGATCTCGACAAAGCTCACTTTTATGACTCAAATAATATCGCCATCATGCCCATGGGGTTGTGCTATCCGGGTAAGGGGAAAAGTGGTGACCTCCCACCGAGAAAAGAATGCGCTCCTCAATGGCACAATAAAATTCTTGAGCAGTTACCCAATGTAGGGATGACATTGTTAATCGGCCAATATGCGCAAAATTACTACCTGCAAGATAAACCGAGGACGCTGACTGAAACCGTGAGAGTCTGGCAACAATGGGCCCCACGCTATTTACCTCTACCCCACCCTTCGCCGCGAAATACGCTCTGGCTAAAGCGTAACCCTTGGTTTGAGAATGAAGTAGTCCCGTTCATTCGACAATATGTGCATGAGCATTTAGGGCATTAAGTCACTATATAGATTCTAAGCGAGTCGCATTTTTGTAATAAAATTTCAACAAATATAGAAAACACCGTCTAGCCAAATTGATTACATTCATTTGCACAATATCTGCAAACTTAGCCTACACCATTTGACTCAAAGCGATATTTTTCGCTAGATTGTCTACTTAACAAGGAACAATGGATGTAATTTTTTTACAAGGCAGGATGACAATGAACGAGAAATACTCTGCTCTCAGAAGTAATGTAAGCATGCTAGGGCATTTACTTGGCAACACGATCAAGGATGCGCATGGTGATGCCCTTCTAGAAAAAGTAGAAACTATTCGTAAACTTTCTAAATCCGCGCTTTCTGGTAATCAATCTGATCGTGAAAGCTTGATTGAAGAGATCAAAAGCTTACCTGATGAGCAACTCACTCCTGTTGCGCATGCCTTCAACCAATTTCTCAACCTCACCAACATGGCAGAGCAGTACCATACGATCTCTCGTCATTGTGACGCGCACGTCTGTGAACCCGATGCCATCAATACCCTGTTTTCCAAACTAAGCCAAAATGGCATCAGTAAACTCGATACCGCTCAAGCGGTCCGTGACCTCAATATAGAGTTGGTACTTACAGCGCACCCCACTGAGATCACACGCCGCACGATGATCAACAAACTGGTCAAAATCAATAAGTGCTTATCGAAATTAGAGTTAAACGATCTGTCAGTGAAGGAACGTCAAAAGACAGAACGCCGCCTCGAACAATTGATCGCCCAAAGTTGGCATTCAGACACCATTCGCCAGCAGCGTCCGACTCCCCTTGACGAAGCTAAATGGGGATTCGCGGTTGTAGAAAATTCACTGTGGGAAGCAGTGCCTGATTTCCTACGCGAATTGGACGGCCGCCTACGAGGCTACCTTGAAGAAGGCCTGCCCATTGATGCACGCCCTGTCCACTTCTCGTCTTGGATGGGAGGGGATCGTGACGGTAACCCGTTTGTCACTCACACCATTACCCGTGAAGTGATGTTGCTGTCACGCTGGAAAGCGGCAGATCTATACCTTAATGATATCAATGAGTTGGTAAGTGAACTCTCAATGACTCGTTGTAATGATGCGGTACGTGCACTAGCTGGTGAAGATGAACATGAGCCTTACCGCGCGGTACTAAAGCAACTACGCTCCCTACTGACCGAAACCAAAGAAATACTTGATGCAAAAGTAAACGGCCAGAAGCTAGCCGTTAAAGCCCCACTTCAGCGTGTCGAACAACTATGGGCACCACTTTATGCGTGTTACCAATCTCTACATGAATGTGGTATGGGCATTATTGCAGATGGTTCTCTACTCGATACCCTGCGACGTATCAAAGCCTTCGGGGTGCATCTGGTACGCTTGGATATCCGCCAAGAGAGTACCCGCCATTCAGATGCGTTATCCGAATTGACTCGCTACCTTGGCATTGGTGACTACAACCAGTGGAGTGAGCAAGACAAAATCGCCTTTCTGACCAATGAACTGGCTTCTAAACGTCCACTTCTCCCACGTGACTGGCAACCATCAGAGCCCGTCCAAGAAGTACTGGATACCTGTAAGATTGTCGCAGCCCAACCGCGTGAAGCATTCGGGGCTTACGTTATTTCGATGGCGCGTACCGCCTCTGATGTTTTAGCGGTACACCTATTACTGCAAGAAGCGGGATGCCCATATCGTATGGATGTCTGTCCACTTTTTGAGACGTTGGACGATCTGAATAATGCAGAGTCAGTGATCAAGCAGCTAATGGGCATTGATCTCTATCGTGGTTTTATTCAAAACCACCAAATGGTCATGATTGGCTATTCTGACTCAGCGAAAGATGCCGGAGTAATGTCTGCAGGCTGGGCTCAGTACCACGCGATGGAGTCCTTGGTGAAAGTCGCTGAAGAAGAAGGAGTCGAGCTCACCCTATTCCATGGTCGAGGTGGAACGATTGGCCGTGGTGGTGCCCCGGCTCATGCCGCTTTATTATCTCAACCACCAAAAAGCCTGAAAGGTGGCCTTCGAGTGACCGAGCAAGGCGAAATGATCCGCTTTAAGCTGGGCTTACCAGAAGTGGCAGTAAACAGTTTCAACCTATATGCCAGTGCAATTTTGGAAGCTAACTTGCTACCACCACCAGAGCCGAAACAGGAATGGCGCGATCTGATGAATGTCCTATCAGAAGTGAGTTGTGAAGCTTATCGACGAGTCGTCCGCGGTGAACCTGACTTTGTTCCTTACTTCCGTCAGACTACCCCTGAATTAGAGCTCGGTAAATTGCCTCTTGGTTCTCGTCCAGCGAAACGTAACCCTAAAGGTGGAGTAGAAAGCTTGCGTGCGATTCCATGGATCTTCTCTTGGAGCCAAAACCGTTTAGTCTTGCCAGCATGGTTAGGAGCAGGAGAAGCCATTCAGTATTCTATCGACAAGGGCCATCAAACATTGCTTGAAGAGATGTGCCGTGAGTGGCCGTTTTTTTCCACTCGCCTAGGCATGCTCGAGATGGTTTATACCAAATGTAACCTTGAGATCTCCCGATACTATGACGAACGTTTGGTCGAGCCAAAGCTCTTACCTCTTGGCGATAAGCTTCGAACGCAGCTACAAAAAGACATCAAAGCCGTACTGAATGTCGAAAACAATGAGAACTTAATGCAAAGCGATCCTTGGGGGCAAGAGTCTATTCGCCTGAGAAATATCTACGTTGAGCCATTGAACATGCTGCAAGCTGAGTTACTCTATCGCACTCGCCAAAGTGAAACAGCTTCTCCTGAACTTGAAGAAGCATTAATGGTCACGATTGCTGGTATTGCAGCAGGTATGCGTAATACTGGATAAACCATTACCAAAGCACAAAAAGGCTGTCATCCTAGACAGCCTTTGCTATATCTGATTCTAAAAACGTCAAAGCAATTAGCATTATTTAAACAAAAAATAGTAACAATACAGATTCCACAGAATAATAATCCAAAATATTTATTTATTGAGCAAATTATCAGTTTTTTGGTTTATTTTGTTCTTCTATTCCACTTTATGCTTATTATTTAGATATAATGTTGCTCCCTTGCGATACACAACAACATCTACATATCGCTCTAGGTGATAAAACGGCTTTTTTAAGGTGACATGGCCAACTTTGTTGGCGCTGCTTAAATACATTCACTGATGATAAGTGCCAAAGAAGCACGACAGTAACTAAGCAGTTGTTAGTAGTTATTTGACCATTTGGATTGAAGACATGTCATTACCACACGTTATCCTGACAGTTCTAAGCACGCGCGACGCAACTGGATATGATATCACCAAAGAATTCTCGGCCACTATTGGCTACTTCTGGAAAGCCAGCCACCAACAAGTTTATCGTGAGCTAAATAAAATGGCTCAAAACGAGTTGGTTACCTGTGTTTTAGAGCCTCAAGAAGGCAAGCCAGACCGAAAAGTATATTCTATTACCGACTCCGGTCGTGTTGCATTAGGTGAATGGTTTGATCAACCCACAGCACACCCAACCGTTCGTGATGAATTCTCTGCGAAGCTGATGGCTTGTGCTGTTCAGCCTTCAGCGCCTTATCGTGAACAACTTGCAGAACTTGTTGAAGAATCACGCAAGTTAGTCGCTCACTATCAGGAAATTGAAAACGCATATTACTCAACACCTGCAACGCTGGATAAACAGCAACGCTTAGAACGTTTAACGCTTCGCCGTAATCTCTTGGTGCGCCAAGCATGGATTGAGTGGGCAGAAGAAGTGCTCGCGGAACTAAGCTCTCTAGGTTAAAGAGACAAAAAAGGGTTGAAGCCAAAGCTTCAACCCTTTTTCTTTTAAGAAAGAACCTTCTTAAATACCATCGCCACCAATAAAACTCTGCGAGCGCCCATTGAATTGTTGATCCATATCCAATGATGGCTTATCTGTCTTGGGTCGACCAACGATCTTAGCTGGTACTCCAGCCACAGTCGTATGAGCAGGGACAGCTTGCAGTACCACTGAGCAAGACCCAATTTTAGCACCCTCACCGACTTCAATATTACCCAAAATCTTAGCTCCGGCTCCGATCATTACGCCTTCTCGGATTTTTGGGTGACGATCACCGCACTCTTTCCCCGTACCGCCCAACGTCACGTCTTGCAAGATCGACACGTCATTTTCAACCACAGCCGTTTCACCAATCACTATGCCGGTTGCGTGATCCAGCATGATGCCTTGGCCAATTTTCGCAGCAGGATGAATATCAACTTGGCATGCAACTGAAATTTGATTTTGCAAGTAAGTCGCCAAAGCAATGCGCCCCTGGCTCCATAGCCAGTTTGCTACACGATAGCCTTGCAGGGCATGATAGCCTTTGAGGTATAAAAGAGGCATTGAATACATGGAAACCGCAGGGTCTCGATTCACTGTTGCACAGATATCACAAGCAGCGGCCTCCGTGATCGAGTGATCAGCGTTAAAAGCTTCTTCTACGACTTCACGAACAGCCATCGCTGGCATCGAAGCTGTGTTCAGCTTGTTCGCCAAAATATAGCTTAGAGCAGCAGCTAAGCTCTCATGCTTAATGATCGTCGCATGGTAGAAGCTTGCGAGCATCGGCTCCTGCTCTGACAGCTCTCGAGCTTCACGGACAATGGCTTGCCAGACTTTCTGTTTTTCACAATGTTTCATTTATCAACCCTTCACCTAAGCCGGCTTAAGTGCTTATCGCTTTCCATTTCTATCAGCGTTTACGCCTCTGATTTCTTATCTCGAGCAAGCAAATCTTTTGCTGCCAAGTGAGCATCTTTTCCTTGATACAATACTTGATAAATTTGGTCAACAATCGGCATCTCCACGCCCATTCTCTGAGACAGCAACCAAACCTCTTTTGTGTTGCGGTAGCCTTCAACAACTTGGCCAATCTCTTCCTGCGCCGTATCGACATCTTTACCTTGTCCTAGAGCGAGCCCGAAACGGCGGTTACGTGATTGATTATCTGTGCAAGTCAAAACCAAATCGCCAAGTCCTGCCATACCCATGAAGGTCTCTGGCTGCGCGCCTAATGCAGCGCCAAGACGCGTCATTTCCGCAAGACCACGGGTAATTAATGCCGTACGTGCATTCGCACCAAAACCAATGCCATCGGACATTCCAGCCCCTATAGCAATCACATTCTTCACCGCACCACCCAACTGCATACCGGTGAAATCGCTGTTGGCATATACTCGAAAGGTCTTACTGCAATGAATTTTCTCCTGCAGATCAGAAACAAAACCTTTATCAGGAGAAGCCACAGAGATTGCTGTTGGCATTCCCATCGCTAGCTCTTTCGCAAAGGTCGGCCCTGACAAAACCGCCATTGGGTGGTTTTCTCCTAAAGCTTCAACTGCAACTTCTTTCAACAATCGACCTGTTTCAGGCTCAAGCCCTTTGGTTGCCCAACAAATTCTGGAGTCCGGCCTTAGGTAAGGCTTAACATTATTCAGTACAATACCAAAAACATGGCTGGGTACGACAACCAATAGGTCACGACTTGCCTGTACAGCCTTTTCTAGATCTGATTCAATAATCAGTGAGTCAGGAAAATCAATCGCCGGTAAAAATTCGTGATTAGCTCTATCAGATTCCAAGCGCGCCATATGCTCAGGGTCATGCCCCCAAATCACCACATTCGCACCATTTCTCGCGAGTGAAATAGCTAGAGAAGTACCATAGGAACCCGCGCCAAGCACTGTCATTGCTATCTCTTTACCATAGCTGTTTTGAATGTCTGAGTCCGTCATTAATCCGCCTGATCGTATCTAATATGTGGAACTTGGAATGATTTCAGTGTAAGGCACTATTATCAGCAATAAATAAAAAATGCACAGCACATCCCTCGATGCTCTGTGCATTTCTTTAAGAAATAGCGATGAAACAATTAAGCTTCCGCTGTACCTTCTTGCTGAGCTTGCTGCTGTAGGTAGTTCATAAACAGAGCATCAAAGTTAACTGGTGCTAGGTTAAGTTGTGGGAACGTACCTTTAACCACTAAGCTAGAAATCGTCTCACGAGCATATGGGAATAGAATATTAGGGCAGAACGCACCTAGACAATGCGCAAGCTGGCCTGCTTCCATCTTGTCCGCTGTGAAGATACCACCTTGTTGTACTTCACATAGAAATGCTGTTTCTTCTTCGTTTTTAACCGTCACGGTTAGACGTAAAACCACTTCGTACACACCTTCACCTAGCTCACGGCTCTGGGTGTCTAAGTCCAATTTCACGTCAGGATTCCACTCTTTCTGGAACATATTTGGTGAGTTAGGCGCTTCAAAAGAGACGTCTTTTAAGAAAATACGTTGGATTGCGAAATTTTGCGCTTCTTGTTGGGGTGCTGCTTCAGCCATTTTAAAATCCTTTAATAGATCAAGTCGTCTGCTTGGAGACTAACTGAGAGAGTTGATTGTGACTAGGTTTTCCAAACAATTCGTGGAATTGTTCACATCTCTCTCTAATAAGCGCTGATTTTTTATTCAGCGCTTTCGTAAAATTCATGCCATTTACTTCTTGCCTTTTACCAGAGGCAAATTCGCTTCATTCCAGGCGATCAAACCATTCTTCAGCAAACTAACATTTTCAAAGCCAGCTTTTGCTAGGAGATTAGCACTCTCTTGTGCTGTTTGGCCCGTTTTGCATACCACAATAATTGGGTTAGATTTATGGTTTTCAAGACTACCTAAATTACCTGCTTTAATGTCAGAAGGTAAAATGTGAACTGCATCAGTAATATGCCCCTTACGGAACTCGTCTTTACTACGAATATCAACCACAACACCATTTTCACGATTCATAAGTTGTGTCGTTTGAGAGGCCGTCACTTCTTTATATGCCGCCGTTGTGGATTTTACGATATTCATGATTAAGGCAACCAAAAGGCCCACCCATACTAGAGAAAGTATCATGTTCTCTTGAAAAAATGCGATATATTCTTGCATGTCCTGTGCTCTTAAATTGTAGAGCGGCCTAAATATAAGCAGCTCTGGACTCAAATTCAGTTTGGGAGTATAGCGAGGATAAGAACTTAAGGCGAGAACACCTTAAGTTTGATAGTTAATTAGCTAGTCATTCTCTCGACGAAATGCATAACGAACCAATACAATAGCAACTCCCAACATCCCTCCCAGCAACGTCGCTAATACGCATATCAATGCTCGTTTGGGCCCGTTTTTTTCTTCTGGTACTACAGGAGGATCAATCACTTTAAATGCATATTCATCTTTCACTTCTGCTAGCATGAGTGTCTTAGTTTGTTCCTCAATCAATTGATAAAACACATTCTGCATATCTACCACTTTAGTTCGTTCTAATTGTTGTTCTAGATACTCAATATTGCGATTAGTTTCCGTTAAAGATTCTTCTTTCATCCATAAATTCAGCTCCTTCACCAACCATTGAGTCCATTGCTGAGCAACAAAAGGTGATAAATGAGTGATACTGACAGTGACAATTCCTGTGTCTTTTGCTTCAGATACATTTAAGAGTTCTTTAAATGCTTTATAAGCTTGCCAAGCGGTGGGTTCTAGTGATAGTTCAGAATTATCAGGATCATTTAACCAACGGGTGCCATCATAAAGCTCTGGGTCAAGTACCAACTTATTATTCTCTTTATCCCAAGATTGCGTTGCCATCAAAATCGGTAGTAATGCATACTTGTCAATAAAGGCATTGATAAACTTACGCGATTCCAATGTAGCTAAAGACAAAGACTTATCGTCCGTTTTTCCGCTATTCACATTAATACCAGCCAATGACGCTAGCCCACCAAATTGGCTGGCCATAGCCGCAAGGCCACCACTTTTTTCATCGTTAGCAGCAACTAAGGTGGCTGACGCTTGATAAGTGTTAGGTTGAGATAAAGCAAATAGCACACCGCCTATCGCAAACAATGCAGTCGTACAGAAAATGATCCATTTTCCCTTCCATATCGCCAAACATAATTCTCTCAAATCAATTTCATCTTTGGCTACTGAAAAGTCTTGCACATGCGTAAAATGGTTATCATGAATAATAGGTTTGTTCATAGTCTCTTCTTATAATATGAAGCCCTCTAACAATCGAGGGCTTCTTATACCACTAGTCTTTTATTGCACTCCAAGCCACACCAATTTGGTAAAGGATCTGTGTTGCTGAAGTTAAGGTGCTTAAGCCATCTAGGTAATCCGTATCGAGCGGCACAATAATCGTATCGCCAGGCTCTAAAGGCATCGACTGACGACTAAACCAAAATGAGTTGTTGGGTAACATAACGGAGCCATCAGCACGCACAACATAGATTCGGTCTGTATCCGCTTGTTTTTTCGTTCCACCAGCAGAGGAAATATAGTCTTCGATCGTCATCCCTGGAGTAAAGGTGTGGTTAGAAGAAAACTGAACTTCCCCCATCACACTGACAATGGGCTGCCGAGCAGGAATATATAGCTTGTCCCCTTTCTCGACCATAATGTCAGCGTTCGGTTCTCCTGAGAGCGCTTCGGGTAAATCAATCACTAAGCGACCAATGGCCTCTGCGGAGGCAAGCTCATCGGCAATAGCCATCGCTTCAGTAGGACTCGTAGTATAAGTAGCACTTGAATTCTGTCGGCGTAGCGCTAAATTACCAATCTCCTGTTTTAATTGTAGATTGAGTAGCTTTAAACGTTCTGCTTCTTGGCGACGTAAACTCTCACGACTAAACACCGCCCCTTGCGCATAGGCAAACTGGGTCAGCCCACCGGCACGCTCGATGAGATCTTGGATAGTTTCACCACGCTGGAATGTGTAAATTCCTGGAAAAACCACTTCACCTTGTAATTCGATAGCGTTACCGCGCTGCCAATTGGGCTGAGTCTTGATCACAATATGATCTTGAGCTTGAATATCGAGTTTCTCTTGACCACTCAATATTTCCTGAGGAGAAAAAGAGTAGTGTTGAACCACAAAGTCTTGTTTAACCTTCTCCGAACGACTTAACTCTGCGCTGTAGAGAAATGCTTGCTCAGCAAAACCACCGGCTGCACTAATAAGTTTTTCAAAACTGGCATTCTCTGTTAATGGATAAACACCGGGGTATTTTACTGCGCCAGTCACTTCAATAATCTTTGCCTGCTCAGAGAGATTTGCTTGAGCTTTCAGCCTTTCAATTATCGGTTTTAACAATGATTCTCGACTAGAAAGTCGGAAATCATCCGCTTCCGCAAATTTATCAGCGTCAGCAATATCGAGTTCCTTTTGCCGCTCTTTCTCTATTAGCGCTCCTGTCGCAGAATCTAATGTCGCAACACTTTTGGATTCCGTTACTGAGTTTTCTGTATTATTCCCACTGACGTGTTCACTCAGCTCTTTCGCTCTCTTTGAGCTGGTCGATTTCTGCTCTCGATACCAATAGTCAACGTTTAGGCCATTATCAAATACAAATAACTGGTCGCCTTTTTGAAGAGAGTAATTTTCGCTCGTACTTGGTGAAGTTAGCACTTCACCTAAGTTAAATTGCCACACGCTAATATCACGACTTTTAGGCTCTTCTCTAACCAGTAGCGCATAAGTCAGATCGGCATTTTCTTTCAAATCCTCGAAGCCAATCACATCACTGATCTGCAGTCCATTTTTGAATTGGTACGCCCCTTGACGAAACAACTCACCACGCAATGCTATCGCATTATCCAAGTTATCCCCAGTAGGTAACAAAGACACTTCGTCACCGGCTTGTAGCTTAAAGTTCTTTCCATGAGGTGATGACAGGTCCAATGTTAGCTGCTCAATACCATTTGCATTTCGTCTTTTAACGTTAGCTTTTGACAAGTACGCACTAGGTAAAGCGCCACCAGCAATATCAATTAAATCATTGATATTATTATCCTTGCCAAGCTCGTAATGAGCGGGACGAAGCACTTCTCCTTTAATCACCACATCAGATTTTTTCGCAGGGACAAGGATGGTATCTCCTGCTTGTAAACGAACATCTTGGCTAGAGTCACCATTGACAATCAAATCGTAGGCATCGAAGGTTACTACTGTTTTACCTAGCCGTTTTACTTTAATGCTTCTAAGACTACCGGATAATTTGATCCCACCAGCCGCAATCAAAGCTTGTGATAACGTCGTTAAACCATTGACATTGTAGGCTCCTGGCTGCTTGACATCACCAGTAACAAAGACTTGCATAGTGCGCATTGCACTTAAAGATACAACCGCTTCAACACCAATCGATTTGCGCTGAATAAGAGACGCTACGTAATTTTTTAACTCACTAAACGTCTGACCAGCCACATACTCCGGCCCATATTCAGGTATATTGAGCTTCCCTTCGCGATCAATTTTCAACTTTAAGTCACTAAACGATTTGCCAAATAATTGAATACGAACTTCATCTCCTGGCGCGATGATATAGTCATGAGGCACTGGTAAATGATCGACAGGTGTAAAGTCTAGCGAAACACCAGAGAACACATCGTAACCAAAATAAGGTAGCTCTGAAGCCATTACTTCTTTGCTTTTTCCACGAGCAGTCTTGGTCCCTCTGTCTGACGCATCAGTCGCTCTTTCTGGTTTTTTTACTTCAGGGGGCGCTGTATCTGTGCTTAAAGATGCGCTATCAAGAGAGTTTATACTAGAAAGATCGACTCCCATTTGTCGCGCAAGCTGCTCTTGTTGAGCCTTAGAAAGAGACTGGAACTGATTAATCTGTGCCTGAGTTGGCGTTGCAGCATGAATACTCGCACTTAGGAGCATTGGGATGGCCAACATATTTATGTTTATATTTAACTTCAACGTTCTGCTACTCATTAATTTATGTAATACTCTCTTCTCTGACATTAGTAACGCCAATCAAAACCTAAACTCATACTTCGAACCAAATACCGTTTCACTGGCAGTGGTACTTTTATTGATGTAATCAATGTTAAGCTTAATTTTTCCTTTGAGTGCAGGGAGCTGATAAGCCAACTGATATTGTTCCTGCTTTTCGTTGTTATCATTCAATAACTTTTTTGTCGAAATAATAGCAGAAATTTGATGGTCATTAACAAGCTGTAAATAACTACTCAATGACCAGCTAGCCTTATTCAAATAGCTAGACTGCAGATAATCGTCAATCCCATCACTAATAATGGACTGACTCTCCTCTGAAGACATTAATTGATATTCAGCCACTATACGTAATGAGCTATCAAATATCGACTTGTGTCCGCTCCAACCCACTAGATACGCACCTAATCCGTTATCTTTTTGAGCTGAAGACATTTCTGTATACAGTCCATGCTGCACACTATATATTTCCGGTAAGGTCAACTTTACATCAACAGCGACTTGCTTTTGGCTCTTCAAAGCTTGCTGCTTGTTTGCCTCAAACCAATAATGCTGAGTCAAGCCAAGTTCGAACCAACTATTTAATTTACTCGCATACCTTAATGAGGCTCTGTAATCATAATCAAGTTTGTCTAACTTTGACGTCACAACGTTTAGATTCCAAACACCCAATAGCGGATTCTCTCCGATCCAGCTCAAGCCAGCATCTAAATCTTTTCCTGATGTAGTTAAAATGAGACTATGATTCCAGCCGTGCCCCCACCACCTAGGAAGCATTCCTACATCAAATAGTGTGTGGCCAGCATTCAAGGCGATATAACTGTCCGTAAATGAAGTTTCTTTGCTCTCATCATTTTCTCGGTATGAAGAATTCAGCCTAAACGCATAACTATCAGTGAGGTGCTCATAACTTGCCTCCACCGTGCATTTGTCACGGCTAACATCAGAAAACCAACCATTGTCCAGATCCGAATTCCCTCCAGACATCACAAAACGACGATTACCTCGGTTGAGCTTAGCCGTATTCAGAGCGTATTTGAAATGCTCAAGTTCAGTACCAAGATGATTATTGACAGTGACAAGAGCGTCACTTCCTGCCACGGAAGACCAACGCAAAGGAAAATTACTTGTTACACCACTAAGTTTGCTTGCATCACTTAAAGCCGTCATGGATGACCTTAAAAAAGGGTCATTTGCTTCGATCCAAGGAGAAGAATAACTATTACTACTTATTAACAGAATAGGTATAAGTACTATCGATAAGCTGAACCTCTCAATCCTTGGCATGTGTCCTACTTTAATTTTCTAATTCACCTATAAAGCACAAATAATGTAGTGTGAATTGCCTAAAAATGAATTCATTATAAAGGCCGATTTAGATTAAGCAATCCACCATACTGTGATCGTCTTGCATTAAAGTTATTTTAATTTTTACAGATATAATAAAGTGAAATAGAATCAGAATTGGAGCAGGTGAAATTTGCTCCAACATCGATGTTAATTTGTAAATTTACAAAGGGATACTCAATGAAAAAAATTGCTCTAACCATGTTAGTGGCGCTATGTGCTTCTGCTGGGGCTTTCGCTGAGGAAAGTACCGCGGCGAGTACTGCAGGTGGCTCTACCGCTGGTGGTACAGCAGCTGGCTCTACTGCAGCTGCGTCTACTGCAGCTGCTGGCGTAGCAACCACGACGGCCGTCGCGGTAGGCGCAGCTGTTACTGTTGCTGCGGTTGCGGTTGCTGCATCAGATAATGATGGTACTGACGGCACAAACTAAATTAGTGCTACTAGTCACAAACACCCTTAGTTTTGCTAAGGGTGTTTTTTTGCAATATTAAGGCCTGAGCTTTCATAATGTCCAATAAAATACTTGCTCTATTTATCGCGACTTTAATCCTATTCTTAAGCGGCTGTACCCAACGCTTCTCTGATACTAACGAGACCCTTAAAGAGGCCTTTTGGGGATTTGAAGACGTGAATTTAGATAAAGAGTCGATAGAAAACATCCCTTACGCCAGCAGCTATTTTAAAATCAATGATGGGCCACAAATTTTCATGGTGCTTGCATTCGTTGAAAATAACCCCAACACAGGAAAAACTCAGTATAAGTGGTTATCCAGTGATAAAGCGATGATTGTGACCGAAGAAGGGCGTATCGTTAAAACATATAACCTTCCAGACGCAAACCTAAGGGGTACAATTCCTTCCAAAGAAATGACCCACTTTAAAACGCCTCAGTATACTTGGGATGCAGTTTATGATTGGCAACCAGGTTACCACTATAATCATCATGCCAAAATTATGACAGAATCCGTTGCTACGACTCAATTAAACTCGGTACTGTGGTCTCAACAAGTTAAGATTTGGCAAGAGTACATTTCATTTGAAAAGCTAGGCAAAAACATGCAAAGCACCTTTTGGGTAAACGATAAGGGCCATGTACTAAAGTCGGCTCAATGGGTCATTCCAGACCAGCTTTTTATCGAACAAGAAGTACTCAAGCCATATCAAGGATGAACTTAATGACACGTGGTTTTATATTTTTATTAACTTTGAGTTCTTTCGCAAACGCTATTGCCGCTAACGTCACTGTTGAACTTCCCAGTGAGCAAATCGTGATGGATTATACTGCTCCGATTCGTTTAGAAAGAGCCCTCGCTGACACCATAGAGCATAGTCAGAGAAATACTCCTTTTAGCTATCCGATCAATAACGCTCTATTCAACTTGGATAAACAAAGAGTTGCCAACAACAAAAAACAATCGGCACTGAATCTGATTGATAAACTCAAACAACAAGAAGCCGAACTGTATGAAAGTCTAGGTATTTTACGCGAGCAAGTTAAGACTTGGCAGGTAGGTTATCGAGAAAACCTCTCATTGGATCTCGACTTCGTTCGTCTCACTCCTTCTGCCAACCCTATGCTAACTGGCCACTATCAATTCGAATACCCAGAGCGGCCGACAACTATCACCCTAGAAGGACTGTTTTTCAGTCCGACGATGTCTGAAGTAAAACCCGATTGGACAGTGAAAGATTACTTATCAACATCCAAAGTACTTTCCAGCGCAAATAATAGTCATGCTTGGGTGATTTACCCAGACGGTCACTACAAACAAGTCGGTTTCGCTTACTGGAACGATGAAAAAACACCTCTGCCTCCAGGCTCTAGCATCTTCCTAGGGTTTAACAATCCATCCAAAGAACTCTCTCAACTTGAGCAAGAGATCGTCTCTCTGATTGCCTGGAGAAGAAATTACTAATGAAACTTAATCCAATCACAGCGCTATTTCTTTCCCTTGGTTTCGTTTCCATCAGTCAAGCAAGTGATAATCTCAAAGTCTCTCAAACGGATTTTGGTGGCGTCGGGCTAATGCAAATGCCTTCTGGACGCATGGCTGAAGAAGGTGAGTTCAACATAGGTGTCAGCATTAACGATGACTACCAACAATATACAGCATCAATTCAGTTGATGAGCTGGCTCGAGTCTACCGTCCGCTACACACGGGTACCCGATCTATTGTTTAGCAGCGATCCTGCCTATAGTGGAGATAATTTATATACTGATAAAGGAATCGACTTCAAAGTCCGCCTTTGGCAAGAGGGGTTCTGGCTACCTGAGACGTCAGTTGGGGTTCGTGATTTTGGCGGAACAGGGCTATTTGACGGTGAATTTGTTGCCGCCACAAAACGCTTTGGCAGTGTAGACATCACCCTAGGGCTTGGCTGGGGCTACCTAGGCCAACGCGGCAATGTGACCAACCCTTTCTGTAAAGCAAGCGATGAGTACTGTAATCGTGACAGTGACTTTAAAGGTACCGGTGGTAGTGTCGATTATGAGCGCTGGTTTAAAGGCCCTGCGGCGATATTTGGCGGTTTGGAGTATCAAACGCCTTACGCGCCACTTCGTTTAAAGCTGGAATACGACGGTAATGATTATACCCAGGACTACCCTGTTGTTCGCGCTGGTAAGCCTCTGCCTCAACATACTCCGTGGAATATAGGGGTTAACTATCGTTTAGGAGATTGGGGGGACGCCAAAGTCAGCTATCAACGTGGCGATACCATCACTTTTGGGATTAATCTCTACACCAACTTCAATGAGATGAAAGCAACATGGCGTGATGAGCCTAGACAAGCAATCAATAACACTGATACCCCTAATCCAGATTGGCAATCGGCAGCAAAACAGATTGAGTCAAACGCAGGCTTTGAGCAAAACTCTGTTACGCTTGATGGCGATACCATCATCGTCAAAGGCCAGCAGAAGAAGTACCGCGACAGAGAAGAAGCGCTTGACCGAACCGCAGCAATTTTGTCTAACCACTCAAACGACTTGATTCGTGTATTTAAAGTCGTTGAACAACAAGATGGTATGAACCTTAAAGAAACCACCATCGATAAACAGAAATACCTCACTGCGGCGAATTACTTATCAACTGAAGCAAAGGTCAAAGACAGTTTTGAAGAATTAGAGCCTAGCAATAATATTGCCAATGCACCTGCTGAAGAAAATAAGGAGCGTTGGGATTATGGCTTAGAGCCAGTGCTAAAACAAAGCATCGGAGGCCCTGAGTCTTTCTACTTGTACAGTTTAGGCATCAGCGCCAACTCAAGCTACAAGCTAATGGATAACCTCGAGTTCGGCGGTTCTATTATCTTCAACTTAATCGATAACTACGACAAGTTTAACTACGTTGAAAACTCTCCGCATGTAAGGAACTACTCGACACCGAGAGTTCGAACCATGTTCCGCGCCTACGTACATGATAATCCTGTCAGGCTTGACCACCTCCAGCTCACATGGTTTGAGCAGCCATTCGAGCAAGTTTATACCCAGATGTACGCAGGCTATCTCGAAATGATGTTCGCAGGTGTAGGTGGTGAGATCCTATATAGGCCGATGAACACAAACTGGGCGCTAGGCTTTGATGCCAACTTAGTGAGCCAACGTGATCCCGATTCATGGTTTGGCACATACAGCGAAGATTATTTCTTTTATGATGAGGCAAGCTGTAGTGATCCGATCCCTTCCTGCCAAGCATATGTGTTAAGTAAAGGGACAACGGGACATGTGACCGGCTACTATATGCCAAACTGGGATTTCCTCACTGGTACACTTTTCAAAGTCAGTGCAGGCAAGTTCTTGGGAGGTGATATGGGAGCGCGCTTCGATTTTTCTAAGCAATTTAATTCTGGAGTTATCGTCGGTGCATACGCGACCTTTACCGATCTGACAGCAGAAGAGTATGGCGAAGGAAGCTATAACAAAGGCTTCTATATTTCGATTCCTCTGGACATTATGACGATTAAGCCAAGTACCAGTCGCGCTGACATCTCTTGGGAGCCAATTACCCGAGATGGCGGGCAAATGCTGAAGAAACAATACAACCTATTTGAGAAAACAGACGTTCGTTCTCAATGGTATCAACGACCTAGCTCCGTTGAGTAGAATTGGCGAAGGCTGGCAGTGATGCCAGCCTTTTCCTCTTACGCTCTAGGGAAAGGGAATGCGGTTACCTTATCAATATGATCATTATTGGTTGCCAGCATAACTAGACGATCGACACCTAATGCTACTCCTGCGCATCGTGGTAAGCCTGCTTCTAATGCCTTAATCAAATAATGGTCAATGGGTTGTGTGGTTAGGCCCATTTGTTGTCGTTTAACGTTATCTAACTCAAAGCGTTTAAGCTGCTCTTCGGCCCTATCCAGTTCATGGAAGCCATTTGCTAACTCTATTTCTTTAAAATACACTTCAAAGCGATCGGCAACACGGCTGTCTTGGCCGTTTATCTTTGCCAATGCCGCTTGTGAGGCAGGAAAATCGTACACAAAGGCAGGAACTTGCTGACCAATTTCAGGCTCAACACCAATACTAAACAATAGCTGTAGCAAGGTGTCCCTGTCTTGCTCAGGTTGGGCAATATCACTGAGCCCGAGTTTATCAGCAGTCATCTTAAGCTCTTCCATCGTTCCCTCTAAAGGACACACACTTAGCACTTGTAGAAACGCCTGCTGATAGGTCATACGATCTGCGGCTCCAACCTTCAGAATCAGTTGCAGTAGCTCATCCATCTCATCCATCAACTGATGGTGATCAAAGCCAATCCGATACCACTCAAGCATGGTGAACTCAGGGTTGTGATATCGGCCATTTTCTTCATTGCGAAAAGATTTACAGATCTGGTAGATACAGCCACTTCCTGCAGCTAGCAAACGCTTCATATGAAACTCTGGGCTGGTCATTAGATAGAGATTCTTACCTTGAGAATAGCCAGGGCCAACAAATTTGGTTTGAAACGTGTGCAAATGAATATCTGTCACTGTTGCATGACTCATCGCGGGTGTATCAACCTCAAGGACGTTTTTATCCTTAAAAAACTGACGTATCTGCCCAATCAAATCCGCGCGTTGCCTTAACCGTTCAATGCTTGCCGTGGGTTGCCAATCTGCCTGCATAGCTCTTCTCTCGTGACGATGTATTGTGGCGCAAACTATCATCTTTCACTCAAATTGCAAATGAACAGCTCTTAGTCTGAAGCGTTAAAATAACGTACTACAAGAAATAATTCCCCAGCATTAACATTGATGAAATTAATAACAAATCTCACTCGCAACATACCCGTAACAGCGGGTTCTGCAGAGACTTAGAGCTAAAATAGGTTTGCCGTGATAGTAATCACATAACCTGTATTTTCTATGCTCTCATATGCATTACTGGGGAAAAAACCTAAATACATCAACTTTTCCATAACGATACTCTTCTACACTACCCCTACCACTTTTGGGGGAATTCCCTCATTTTATGATAACAAGCGGAACACTCCGCAATTTCACACTGGAGGATAACTGTGCAAACTATCATCACAGATATCGCAGTCATCGGCGCTGGCGGCGCTGGTCTTCGCACTGCTATTGCAGCAGCTGAAGCAAACCCTGATTTAGAAGTCGCACTGATTTCTAAAGTTTATCCAATGCGTTCTCACACAGTCGCAGCAGAGGGTGGCTCAGCAGCAGTTATCAAGGATGAAGATAGCCTAGACAATCACTTCAACGACACCGTTGGTGGTGGTGACTGGCTATGTGAACAGGACGTTGTCGAATATTTTGTAGAAAACGCGACTCGCGAAATGATCCAAATGGAGCAATGGGGCTGCCCATGGAGTCGTAAAGAAAACGGGGAAGTCAACGTACGCCGCTTTGGTGGTATGAAGGTTGAGCGTACATGGTTCGCGGCAGATAAAACTGGCTTCCACATGCTTCACACCCTATTCCAGACATCAATGAAGTACGACAATATCAAACGTTTTGATGAGTACTTTGTGGTGGATCTTCTTGTCGATGAAGGTGAAGTGCAAGGTCTTATCGCCATTCACATGTCAGAAGGTGAACTCGTTACGATTAAAGCTAAGTCTGTTGTTTTAGCAACAGGTGGCGCAGGTCGTGTTTATCACTGTAATACTAACGGCGGTATCGTAACCGGTGATGGCATGGCAATGGCTTACCGTCATGGCGTACCTCTACGTGATATGGAATTCGTTCAGTACCATCCAACTGGTCTTCCAGGAACAGGTATTCTGATGACTGAAGGCTGTCGTGGTGAAGGCGGTATCATCGTTAACAAGAACGGCTACCGTTACCTACAAGATTACGGTATGGGCCCTGAAACTCCAGTTGGCCAGCCAAAGAACAAATACATGGAACTCGGTCCTCGCGACAAGGTTTCTCAGGCTTTCTGGCACGAACAGCAGAAAGGCAACACCATTAAACACCCTCTAGGTGATGTGGTTCATCTAGACCTTCGCCACCTTGGTGAAGAGTACCTGCAAGAGCGTCTACCGTTTATCTGTGAGCTAGCGAAAGCATACGTTAACGTTGACCCTGCGAAAGAGCCGATTCCAATTCGTCCAACGGTACACTACACCATGGGTGGTATTGAAACGAACGGCGAATGTGAAACGCGCATTAAAGGTCTATTCGCGGTAGGTGAATGTGCTTCTGTTGGTCTTCACGGCGCTAACCGTCTAGGTTCTAACTCACTGGCTGAGTTCGTGGTATTCGGCCGTGTTGCTGGTGAACAAGCTGTGAAGCGTGCAGCAGAATTCAAGGGCTGGAACGAAGAGTCTATTGCAGCTCAAGTCAAAGACGTTGAGCAGCGTATCGCAGCACTAATGAACCAAGAAGGCGATGAAAACTGGGCAGATATCCGCACTGAAATGGGTCATACCATGGAAGCGGGCTGTGGTATCTACCGCCAAGAAGATTTGATGCAAGCCACCATAGACAAAATCACGGAGTTGAAAGAGCGTTACAAGCGTATCAGCATCAAAGACAAAGGCAAAGTGTTCAACACTGACCTTCTGTACGCTATCGAAGTCGGTTACGGCCTAGAAGTCGCAGAAGCAATGGTTCACTCTGCGATCCTGCGTAAAGAGTCTCGTGGTGCCCATCAGCGTCTAGATGATGGCTGTACTGAACGTGATGACGTAGAGTTCCTCAAACACTCGCTGGCTTTCTTCCAACCAGATGCAGCGCCAACTATCGACTACAGCAAGGTGACTATCACTAAGTCACAGCCTAAAGCTCGTCTATACGGTGAAGCTGCTGAGAAAGCAGCCGCTGAAGAAGCAGCAAAAGCGGCACAGAAGAACGCAGAGGAGCAAGCATAATGTCAGCAAATCGCATCCAAAAAGTAGAGATTCTGCGTTATGACCCAGAGAAAGACGCAGAACCGCATTTCCAGACCTTTGAAGTGCCATTCGATGAAACTATGTCGACCCTTGATGCACTTGGCTACATCAAAGATAACCTAGATAAAGATCTGTCTTACCGTTGGTCTTGTCGTATGGCGATCTGTGGTTCATGCGGCATCATGGTTAACGGCGTACCAAAACTTGCTTGCAAAAGCTTCCTGCGCGATTACCCAAACGGCGTGAAGATCGAGCCATTAGCAAACTTCCCAATCGAGAAAGACTTGATTGTCGACATGACACCATTCATTGAGCGCCTTGAAGCCATCAAGCCTTACATCATAGGTAACGATCGTAAACCTGAAGACGGCACTAACCTACAAACGCCAGAGCAAATGGCCAAGTACAAGCAGTTCGCTGGTTGCATCAACTGTGGTCTTTGTTACGCTGCGTGTCCGCAATTTGGCCTAAACCCAGAGTTCATAGGCCCAGCGGCACTGACTCTTGCCCATCGTTACAACCTAGACAGCCGTGACAACGGTAAAGATGAGCGTATGTCACTCATTAATGGCGAGAACGGTGCTTGGGGCTGTACCTTTGTGGGTTACTGTTCTGAAGTTTGTCCGAAGAATGTAGACCCTGCAGCTGCAGTAAACCAAGGTAAGGTCGAGTCTTCTATGGACTTCGTGATCTCAATGTTCAAGCCTGATGGCACACCAACAAAGACTACACAGGAGGCGTAAGATGAGTAACCGTAAACCTTACGTTCGCGAGGTAAAACGAACTTGGTGGAAAGATCATCCATTTTACCGCTTCTACATGCTGCGTGAAGCAACGGTACTGCCTCTGATCCTCTTTACGCTCTTCCTAACTTTCGGTTTAGGTTGCTTAGTAAAAGGGCCAGAAGCATGGCAAGGTTGGATTGAGTTTATGGCCAATCCACTTGTAGTCACGATTAACATCGTTGCGCTTGCGGGTAGCCTACTGCATGCTCAAACGTTCTTCAGCATGATGCCACAGGTAATGCCGATTCGCTTAAAAGGTAAGCCAGTGGATAAGAAAATCATTGTGCTTACTCAATGGGCAGCCGTGGCATTTATTTCTCTGATTGTGCTAGTAATCGTTTAAGGAGCTATGACTATGAAACCTAATTTTTCTGTAGATAGAGCTCCTAAGCGTTCTGATGAACCAATTTGGTGGGGACTGTTTGGCGCTGGCGGTACTTGGTTTGCCATGATTACACCAGTGACGATTCTGGTTCTTGGTGTACTTGCTCCATTAGGCATCATCAATGCAGAAGCCCTAAGCTATGAGCGAGTGGTTGATTTTGCCACAAGCATCATTGGCGCTCTATTTATCATTGGTACACTCGCGCTACCAATGTGGCATGCAATGCACCGTGTTCATCATGGTATGCACGACCTTAAATTCCATACCGGTTTGGTCGGAAAAATCGCTTGTTACGCATTTGCAGGCTTGATCTCTGCCCTCGCAGTGATCTTTATCTTTATGATTTAAACAACTGAGTTCTTAGGTGATAAAATAAGCCCGCTCAATGGAGCCAATGTAGATCAGATAAGGATCGGTTGACCGATCCTTATGATGAGAGACAATCGGAAATCTGTTTATAGGTTTCCGATTTTTTATGTCTATTCAACACTTCTTTGCCGATTTCCTTGAAGAAAACCCTGTTGATGTTGCCCAACTCACCACCTTTTCTGAACACATTCCCGATGCGTGGGTAGCTAAAGCAGCCTCACTGTCCGATAAAGCGACTATCCGTCGACGCCGATTACCGAGCGATATGGTGTTGTGGCTGATTGTGGGTATGGCTTTTTTCCGCAATGAACCCATTGCCGAAGTCGCTCGAAGAATGAATGTCTGTGCTGACGGTTTGGCTGATGAAGAGCTATTGGCAAAGAGCGCCTTAACCCAAGCAAGACAACGCTTAGGCAAAGCAGCACCCGAATGGCTGTTTAAGCAATGTGGGAAAACGTGGGGACTTGAGCGATACCCTGATGATACATGGCAAGGCTTACAAGTTTTTGCTGTCGATGGCGCTCTTTTTAGAACGGCTGACACACCAGAATTGAGGGAACATTTTGGCTCTGGAAATACGTCTAGCAACAGACAAACACCTCATCCAGTATTGAGAGTTGTGACTATGATGAATGTTCGCTCTCATGTCATCGTTGATGCGGCGATAAGCCCGTATCGCCGAGGTGAAATTCCTCTAGCGATGCCTTTCATCAACGCTCTACCAGACAACTCAGTGACGTTACTGGATAAAGGTTTTTATGGTGCAGATTTACTCCTTTCTCTGCAAAACAGTGGAATAAATAGACACTGGCTTCTCCCTGCAAGGAAAGGAGTCAAATATACTCTACTGGATGATAAAGAAAGCAGTGACATGCTTGTGGAGATGAAGGTCTCACCGCAAGCTCGTAAAAAGAATCCTCGTCTTCCAGAAAAATGGACAGTCAGAGCCGTCAGTTATGAGGTTCAAGGTAAATCCAAAACGGTGTTTACCTCGCTTCCTAGAGAGCTGTATGACGCTCAATCTGTGGCAGAGCTTTATCATGAAAGATGGGAAATCGAATTAGGTTATCGTGACATCAAGAGCTCAATGCAACACAACGCTTTAGTGTTGAGAAGCAAAACAGTCGAACTCGTCTATCAAGAGCTGTGGGGGTTATTACTTGGTTATAACTTGGTGAGACGAGAGGCTAGTCAAGCTGCCGTTGAACACGGACGCTTACCTAATGAAATCAGCTTTAAGTACGCTTGCCAATTTATAGCCAGCCAGCTCAAAATGATGAGTAAAGCGGAGTCTTTAGGTAACACGCCGAAACGCTTAAAGAGCCTTCGAGGAGATTTATCTATCCTCTTTATAGACAAACGCCCTAAGCCAAATCGGCCTAGGGCGGTAAAAATATCAAAGACCCGATACCCTGTTAATCGCTACGCAGCTCCTCTTAAGTGAACTACGTTGCGCTCAATGGAGCGGGCTTATTACTATCTAAGCGAAGCTAAAGAATAAAACGACTCAGATCTTCATCTTCGACTGTATTGCCCAGTTTGGCTTTTACATAGTCAGAGTCTATCGTCAATTTCGAGCCGGATTTATCCGTTGCTTCAAACGAGATCTCATCCATCAAGCGTTCCATCACCGTATGCAGGCGACGAGCGCCAATGTTTTCCGTGGTTTCGTTAACCGTCCACGCCGCTTCAGCAATTTGAGTAATACCATCCTCGGTAAATTCGATATCCACATCTTCAGTTTTCATCAGAGCAATGTACTGCTCTGTCAACGATGCTTTAGGCTCTGTCAGAATACGTTTGAAGTCATTGCTTGAGAGCGCTTCTAGTTCAACACGAATTGGCAAGCGACCTTGTAATTCAGGGATAAGATCTGATGGTTTTGCCACTTGGAATGCGCCAGACGTAACAAACAAAATGTGATCAGTTTTTACCATACCATGCTTGGTTGAGACCGTACTGCCTTCAATAAGCGGCAGTAAATCACGCTGAACACCTTCGCGAGACACATCTGGGCCAGAGCTTTCACCGCGCTTACAGATCTTGTCTATTTCATCGATAAATACGATACCGTTGTTTTCAACATTAAAGATCGCCTGCTCTTTTAGCTCCTCTTGGTTCACAAGCTTCGCAGCTTCTTCTTCTGTGAGCGCCTTGAAGGCATCTTTAATTTTCAGTTTACGCTTCTTCTTGGTGTCACCCGCTAGGTTTTGGAACATACCCTGCAGTTGGTTGGTCATCTCTTCCATACCAGGAGGCGCCATGATCTCAACCCCCATCTGCGGAGCTGCCACATCGATTTCGATCTCTTTGTCGTCTAGCTTGCCTTCACGTAGCTTCTTGCGGAAAATTTGACGTGTATTTGAAGCACTTTCGTCCTGTTGCTCGTTTTGCCCCCATGCATCTCGTGCGGGTGGTAAAAGCGCATCAAGAACACGTTCTTCAGCTTGTTCTTCAGCACGGAATTTTACTTTTTCCATTGCTTGCTGATGCGTCATCTTGATGGCAACATCCGTCAGATCACGAATGATAGTCTCGACCTCTTTACCAACGTAACCTACTTCAGTAAATTTGGTCGCTTCCACCTTGATAAATGGCGCGTTCGCCAACTTTGCAAGACGGCGAGCGATTTCCGTTTTACCCACACCCGTAGGACCAATCATCAAAATATTTTTCGGGGTAACTTCGGCACGCAAGCTTTCTTCTAGCTGCATACGACGCCAGCGATTACGTAGTGCAATTGCTACAGAGCGTTTCGCATTATCTTGACCGATAATATGGCGGTTCAGTTCATGCACAATTTCGCGAGGAGTCATTTCAGACATAATCAAATTCCTTAAATTGTAGTAGCCACTATCTTGGGTTATTCAGCACTTAATAGAGCTGGAATTTCTAGTTCTTCGATAGTGTGGTGATGATTAGTAAACACACAAATATCACCGGCAATTTTCAATGATTTTTCAGCAATATCACGCGCATCCAGTTCGGTGTTCTCTAGTAATGCGGTCGCTGCAGCTTGAGCAAAATTACCGCCTGAACCAATCGCAATCAGATCATTTTCAGGCTGAACCACATCACCATTACCTGTGATGATCAAAGAGGCAGTCTCATCCGCCACAGCCAATAGCGCTTCTAATTTGCGCAACGCACGGTCACTACGCCAGTCTTTGGCCAACTCTACCGCCGCTTTCGTCAAATGGCCTTGATGCATCTGCAGCTTGCTTTCAAACTTTTCAAACAGCGTGAAGGCATCCGCTGTACCACCAGCAAAGCCAGCAAGCACTTTGTTGTTGTACAGGCGGCGCACTTTGCGCGCATTACCCTTCATTACTGTGTTACCCAAAGATACTTGTCCATCACCAGCGATGACGACTTTGTTGTTACGACGTACAGATACAATGGTAGTCACGAGTAGGGCCTCATAATAGTTTTCATCTTAGTGTTAGAAGATATATGAGGTTAGCTTAAAGGGAATTCAAGGGCAGTCGGTGCTAAGGAACCACGCTTAAAGGAAGCAATGAGCATCAAGATATTGCTACAAGCACGTAGAACAAAATCTCTAGCGAACTTAGGCTCGATACAAGAAAGCGAGCCAATTGGCTCGCTTCATTTATCTACTGACTGTCTTTCCAGATCGCACAAGGTTCAATCTTAGCACGCTGAAGTTTGTGCTTATCTCGTTCTGCATCACGCTTGAACTTATATGGCCCTAACACCACACGATACCATTTGCTGCCCTCTTTCTTGCGGACCTTGCTGTTGATCCCCTGAAAAGCAATATCGAGCTTACGCGCTTCGGCCTGAGAAGCATTGGTGTACGCCCCACACTGCATGATATAAGGGATCTCGGACACCACCTGCTCCTTGGCTGTGACTTCAATCTCACGACTGGGAAGGGATTCAACGTAGTCCCACTTTTCTTCCGGAGGAGGTGGTAACACCTTATCAGCCTTTGGTTTAGGTTTCGGCTTGGTTTGTTGCACAACAGGCTGGGGGGGCTCAGGGTCATTGTTCAATGTATAAAGTCCGTAGCCAAACCCTCCTACCAGCAAAATTGCCAGTAACCCGCTTCGCCATGGCTTTCTTTTGGGAGCCGACTTTTTACGCACGGGTTTGCGCCCGCTGTTACCACGACCGCGCTTTACATAATCTCTATTTGCCACTGCTGTACATCAATGTCTATTACCTCTTTGGCTATGGTAATGCAGTTTGCGCCCTGATTACAGAGGGGAAATGGAAGCGGCGCATCAAAATGCACCGCTGAGGGGAAAGCTATCCTCAGATGACTCGCGGTGGAGCGGCACTTTCTCTGACCACTAACTGAGTTTCCAACAATCTTGAACCTGCTCGAACATCATGTCCTCGCAACAACTCCAACATCATCAACATCGCTTGACGGCCAATTTCGTAGCGCGGCTGAGAAATGGTGGTCAGCGGAGGATCGCAGTACTGAGCAAATTGAATATCATCGAAGCCAACGACTGAAAGATCTTGTGGTACTCGTAAGCCTAATTTCTTCGCTTCCTGAATCGCACCAATGGCCATTGCATCGTTGTGACAGAAAATAGCAGTTGGAGGCTCAGGTAGAGATAGAAGCTGTCTCACTGCTTTTGCGCCATCTTCAAACGAGAAATCACCGTAGATAGTGTAGTTGGGGTTCATCGTGATCCCCGCTCGACGCAGTGCTTGCTGGTAACCTTGGAAACGGAATTGACACAATACAGCTGAGTCCGGCCCAGAAATCTGGGCAATACGTTTATGCCCCATTTGTGTCAGATAGTTCACTGCTTCAAATGCCGATGTCAGGTTGTCAATGTGAACCGTCGGCAATTCCAACTCTGGAGCAAATTCACACGCCATCACCATAGGTGGCAAGTTTTTCTGCTCTGGTTTGCTGACGTCAAATGGCAGATCCGTACCAAGCAGCAACATACCATCTGCCTGCTTAGTAAAGACAAGGTTAACAAAAGAACTTTCTCGTTTTTTCTGCTGACCACTATCTCCTAGCAGTACTATGTACCCATGCTCCATTGCTGCATCTTCTATCCCGCGAATAATCTCTGTGTAGTAGGGATCACAAATATCTGGGATGATAGCAATAATGGTTTTGGACTCATTTCGGCGCAGGTTGCGCGCCAGAGAATTTGGTGAATATCCGGCTTCTAAAACTGCATCTTCGACCCGCTTCCTTGTGGCTGAAGATACTTTTTCCGGGTTCATTAGAGCACGCGATACTGTTGCAGTTGAAACACCGGCCAGCTGAGCAACATCCTTCATTGTCGCCATATATTAATTACCCTCTTTATTTCCTAAACATGGTAGCGCCTAGTGCCACCTAAACCGATTTTGATGAGCTGAAACCCATTCTTATGTTTATTGCCTAGAGCAATCGTTTACCTGTCTTATATCACTCAATTTATTCAATCAAGCTAATCCATAGTTTATTCATTTCGAAACAGAAAGTTACGGGAAGATTAACAAAATTAAACCCCGCAGCGAGACGTGAATCACAATTAAATGAAAAAGATGAAAATCAACTCAGATCTTGCGGCTCAATATCTAAAGACCAGCGAACCTTTTTTGCATTAGGTAGCATTTGGATCGCGGGTTTGGCACTAGCCAGTAGTTTTTGCATCCTTGGGCGAGTTTGCGTCTGCAACATTAGCTGCCAACGGTGCTTACCAGCTCGTTTTGCCAGCGGAGCCGGTGTGGGGCCCAAAACCTGACAATAACCGTCAAAGAGAGGATGAGCTTCCAAGGTATGACGAACCTGACGCAAAAATGCTTCCACGTGTTGGGAGTTATTCGCCTCGGCACGAAACAGTGTCAAATAAGAATAAGGTGGCAGCAGGGCAAATTTACGTTCCTGTAATGCAGTCTCAGCAAAATGGCGATAACTTTTGGTCAGCAGTGCCTGTAACAAACTGTGCTCAGGGTGATGGGTTTGTAGTATCACCTCCCCGGGTTTGCTCGCACGACCGGCACGCCCTGCTACCTGAATAAACAATTGAGCCAAACGCTCTGATGCCCTGAAATCACTGCTGTATAGTGAACCATCAACATCCAGCAATGCTACCAATGTCACATCAGGGAAATGATGACCTTTCGCCAACATCTGAGTACCAATCAATATTTGGTATTTACCGCTACGAATTGCACCTAGCGCTGATTCAAGGCTCCCTTTACGCCGAGTGCTGTCGCGGTCAATCCGTATGGTTTTATATTCAGGAAAGAGCTCACCCAGTTGCGCTTCAAGCTGCTCAGTACCAACGCCCACCGTTACTAAGTTGGATGAACCACACCCTTTACACTGATGAATAGTAGGCTGCTGAGAACCGCAATGGTGACAACGAATTTCATTGCTGTATTGATGGTAGGTGTAATACGCATCACAACGCTTACATTCGGCAATCCAACCGCAATCATGGCACATCAAGGCTGGCGAAAAACCGCGGCGATTGAGAAATAGCATCACTTGATTGCCCGCGCTGAGGTGTTGACGCATTTCAGCAATTAAAGACGCAGATAAGCCACTTTCCAGATACTGGCCTTTTACATCCAACACCTTATTTGTCGTCGGTACAGCATTGCCTGCGCGCGCTGTCAGTGTCAGATGGTGGTACTTGCCTGATAAGGCGTTATGCAGCGTTTCCAACGCAGGCGTTGCTGAGCCAAGAACAATCGGGATTTGTTCCTTATTGGCCCGCATTACGGCGACATCACGCGCATGATAGCGAAGGCTGTCTTGCTGTTTATAAGAAGCATCGTGTTCTTCATCAACAATGATGATGCCGAGATCTGAAAAAGGTGTCAGTAGTGCTGAGCGTGTACCAATTACGATGCCAGCCGCTTTATCACGAGCACTTAACCAAGCATTTAACCGCTCACTGTCATTGAGCCCCGAATGAATAACAGCAACTGGAACTTCAAACCTATGACGAAAGCGATTGATTGTTTGAGGCGTCAGACCAATTTCGGGGACCAACACCAATGCTTGCTGCCCTTTCTCTAGTACTGGCTTAATAAGATTTAGGTAAACTTCCGTTTTCCCTGACCCAGTGACACCTTCTAGTAGAAAGCAGCCAAATCCACTTAAGCTATTGACGGTTGCAATCGCCACAGCCTGTTCTTCATTAAGCTTTGGCTTATCAACATCCGCCTCCACCTGCTGGCTCCAATCGCGAATTTCTGGTTTTCGTTCAACTGACTCAATCCAACCTTTCTCATTTAATCCCTTAAGGACACTGGTACTGATCTCCTCATCAAGAAAATGCTGGTGTGGTACAGGACCAACTTCTAACCTATGCATCACTTTGGCTCGCTTCACAGTTAAACCAGAACCAAGCATTAACTGCTCACGACCAGAAGCGGTTAAACGCCATTCCACCAGCGAAGCAAAATCCGCTTTTTTTCCCTTACGTAACGCACTGGGCATAGCATTGAATAGCGTTTCGCCAAGCGGATAATGATAGAACTGGCTACACCACTGCAGCAACTCATAGAGGCTATCTGGCCAGACAGGCTGAGAGTCCAACACCTGTTTCAGCGGTTTGAGTTTATCAATGCTAAATTCTGATTGATTAACAAGCGCAGTCACCACCCCCACCAAAGTCTGGGGGCCAAAAGGCACAGACACACGTCCACCAATAACAGGGAATAGGTGAGCGGGGATCTGATAGTCAAATTGTTTGTCGAGCGGTACAGGCAAGGCTACTCGGGCAATCGTCGGTCGCATATAAGCTTAAATACAATCAAAGGTACCCAATTAGTCTAAGGGAAAAGCGCTAAACGGGGAAGCAACGACATCATGAACTTCAGTTCTGCGATGATTCAACCTCATAGGCGAAAAAAGTAGCAACTTTATTGGTAAATCGGTTGATCCCAGAGAACGTATTCATTACTATATCGCGCCTTAGTGATATGGCTTGCTTTTGAGCAGCGGTATCCAAAGTGACATTTTATTAACTACGTGTGGTGTCCGGCTTAGAATCGGATAGCGACACGGCCTATTACAGAGGTTCTCCCATGAAAGCTGGTATCCACCCAGAATACAAAGCAGTTAAAGCAACTTGTTCTTGCGGTAACTCTTTCGAGTTCAACTCAACTCTAACTAAAGAGTCAATCCACCTAGACGTATGTGACAAATGTCACCCATTCTACACTGGTAAGCAGCGTATCGTTGATACTGGCGGCCGTGTAGATCGCTTCAACAAGCGTTTCGGTGCTCTTTCTTCTAAGAAATAATTTCTTTTTAGATGAAGAGAAAAGGACGCTACGGCGTCCTTTTTTGTTATCTGCTTTTGCCCCAACCCATTCAGAATAATCTCTTCCACTGTTTGATATTCGCTAGCCATATCTCTACCCATCTGGTCTTATCTCCAGTGATTTAGCACATTTTATTGCTTTAGCTCGCATTCTGACCTAGGCAGCTTGACTTAGTTACTCTAGAATGGATTTCCCCTATCCTAATTATTATTAACGAGTACCTACACCTATGTCCGATGACAATCGCCAAGAACTATCCCCTGAAGAACAATTCCGTCAGCAAGCGCTGGATTACCATGCTTACCCAACAGCAGGTAAAATTTCGGTGGAGCTGACAACACCAGCCGAAACGGCAGGTGATCTGGCGTTAGCGTACAGCCCAGGCGTGGCTGAGCCTGTACGTGAAATTGCACAGAATGCAGATAATGTCTACAAGTACACCTCTAAAGGTAACATGGTGGCGGTTATCTCTAACGGAACAGCAATTCTTGGTCTTGGTAACTTAGGTCCACTGGCATCAAAGCCAGTCATGGAAGGTAAAGCTCTTTTGTTCAAACGCTTTGCAGGTTTGGACTCTATCGACATTGAAGTCAAACACCGCACAATCGAAGAATTTGTCGATACGGTTGCCAACATTGCCGATACGTTTGGCGGTATCAACCTTGAAGACATTAAAGCCCCAGATTGTTTTGAAATTGAAAAGCAATTAATCGAGCGCTGTGATGTGCCGGTTTTTCACGATGACCAACACGGTACAGCGATCGTAACCGCAGCCGGGATGCTTAACGCAATTGAACTGCAAGGCAAAAAGCTAGAAGACGCGACGATTGTCTGTCTTGGCGCAGGCGCTGCTGCAGTAGCTTGTATGGAGCTACTGATCAAATGTGGTGCGATGCGCGAGAAAATCTACATGCTTGACCGCAAAGGCGTTATCCACACTCGCCGTGATGATCTCAACGAATACAAGCAGCTATTTGCGAATAACACTGACAAGCGTACGCTGGAAGATGTTATTGAAGGCGCAGACCTGTTCTTAGGCGTATCTGGCCCGAACTTGCTCGCTCCTGAAGCTCTCAAACTGATGGCTGACAAACCTGTTGTCTTTGCGTGTTCAAACCCAGATCCGGAAATCAAGCCAGAGCTGGCACATGAAGTCCGTGATGATTTAATCATGGGTACAGGTCGCAGCGACTACCCGAACCAAGTAAACAACGTGTTGTGCTTCCCATTCATCTTCCGCGGTGCTCTCGATGTTCGTGCTAGCGAAATCAACGATGAAATGAAACTCGCTGCGGTGGACGCCATTCGTGAACTGGCGAAAGAAGAAGTTCCAGCGGAAGTACTGAAAGCCGCAGGTGTGGATAAGCTGGAATTTGGCCCTGACTACATTATTCCTAAGCCAATGGACTCCCGCCTATTACCGCGTGTTGCAAAAGCGGTTGCTCTAGCGGCAGTGGAATCAGGTGTAGCTCGTATTGAGATGCCAGAGAATTACATGGAAGCGTAAGCGTTTCTCTCTGAAACAAAAAACCGCTGAATATTCAGCGGTTTTTTTGTATTTAGCGAAATAAAAATAAGGTGTGCAGCTGGTGATTACTCTTCATCATACGCTTCGAATTCAATCCCCATCTCAGTCATGAGTTTTTTCACTTCCGCGGGAATATCATCTGGGCGATCTTTACGTAAATCTTCATCAGTAGGTAGTGGCTGGCCTGTATAAGCATGCAAAAACGCTTCACAAAGCAGTTCACTGTTGGTCGCATGGCGCAGGTTATTAATCTGACGACGGGTTCGCTCATCAGTTAAAACCTTCAATACTTTCAATGGAATAGAAACCGTAATCTTCTTTACTTGTTCACTTTTCTTTCCATGTTCAGCATACGGACTAATGTATTCGCCGTTCCAATCTGCCATTGCGCACCTTTATGATTCATTATGTATAAAATTAGAAAGCGTAATTTTAGCGGGATTTATGGCCACAAGCAAAGACATATAGACGTCTAGAAGTGTTGACGTCTTTAAAAATGAGAAGTAAAGTGAAGAGACATACGATTGGAATAACATATATCTAACATCCGGCAAACAGGTATAGTGTAATCTCCAGCCAAGTCACTACAGTTCGAAAGGAAACACTTATGAGCGCCCGTAAACCAGCCACAATCGCGGTACGTACTGGTATCGAGTCAGACACTCAGCATCACGCCGTTGTGCCACCTATTTACCTCTCGACTAACTACGGTTTTCCCGCCTTTGGCGAAGTGCCAAAATATGACTACACTCGCTCGGGTAACCCAAACCGTGGCTTGTTAGAAAAAGCTCTGTATGAGCTGGAGTCTGGTAAAGGTGCGGTAGTAACCAACTGTGGAACCTCTGCATTGAACTTATGGGTCTCTGCATTTCTTGGCCCAGATGATCTGATCGTCGCACCACACGATTGCTACGGCGGTACGTACCGTTTGTTTAATACCCGCGCTCAAAAAGGTGATTTCAAGGTCCAGTTTGTCGATCAGTCCGATCAAAAAGCCTTGGACGAGGCTATTGCAAAAAAACCTAAACTGATTCTGTTAGAAACACCGTCTAACCCTTTGGTCCGCGTAGTCGACATTGCCGCGGTATGTGAAAAAGCCCGTCAGGTTGGTGCACTGGTCGGCGTCGACAATACCTTTTTGACACCTGTGTTCCAAAAGCCTCTCGAACTCGGCGCTGACTTCGTCATTCACTCGACAACCAAGTACATTAATGGTCATTCTGATGTCATCGGTGGCGTGGTGATCACTAAAACTGAGCAGCATGCTGAAGATCTTGCTTGGTGGGGCAACTGTATCGGCGCAACAGGCACACCATTCGATAGCTACATGACATTACGCGGTATTCGCACCTTGGGCGCACGCATGAAAGTACATGAAGAAAGCTCAGCGCACATTCTCAATTACCTACAGTCTCAGTCTCTGGTAGGTAATATCTATCACCCTAGCTTGCCGGATCACCCTGGTCATGAGATTGCGAAAAAGCAGCAGTCTGGATTTGGCTCCATGCTTAGCTTTGAGTTTGCAGGCAGCTTTGAGCAGCTCAAACACTTTGTTGGTCAGCTAGAACTCTTCTCACTCGCTGAATCACTTGGCGGCGTAGAAAGCCTGATTTGCCACCCAGCGTCGATGACACACCGAGCAATGGGAGAAGCGGCACTAGCTGAAGCTGGTGTGTCCCAACAATTACTACGCCTTTCAGTTGGTCTAGAAGACGCTGACGACCTGATTGCAGACCTTGAGCAGGCATTTCATAAAACCAAGGAGGCGTTGTCATGAGTCAGCAACGTCAATTGCATAAATTTGGCGGCAGTAGCCTTGCGGATCCAGAATGTTACCGCCGCGTCGTCAACATACTCAAAGAGTATTCAGACAAAGAAGATTTGATTGTTGTCTCTGCTGCGGGTAAAACCACCAACCGTTTGATCGAATTTCTCGACGCATTAAGCAAAGATGGCCGCCTCGCGCATGAGGCATTGCAAACGTTGCGTCAGTTTCAAACCCAGCTGGTTGAGGAACTACTCCAAGGAGAGACTCAACAACAGTTGATCGCAACACTCAACGATGAATTCAGTACACTGGGTGAGCTAACAGCTCCGTTAACTAGCGCCGAGCGCGCAGCCGTATTAGGTCACGGAGAAGTGTGGTCTTCACGACTACTGGCAGCATTACTGAATCAAAATGACCTACAGGCTGTCGCTCAGGACGCAAGAGCCTTCCTACGTGCCGAAGCAGGCACACAACCTGAAGTTGACCGAGGCACCTCCTATCCGCTGATCAAGGAAGTGCTCGCTCAACACGCCCATCACCGCGTTGTGATCACAGGTTTTATGGCACAGGATGAGCAAAGCCATACCGTTCTGCTTGGTCGTAATGGTTCAGATTACTCCGCCACTGTCATTGGTGCACTAGCCGAAGTAAAACGCGTGACCATCTGGAGTGATGTTGCCGGTGTCTACAGCGCAGACCCTCGTTTAGTTTCGGATGCTTGCCTGTTGCCATTACTTCGCCTTGACGAAGCCAGTGAATTAGCCCGGCTTGCAGCGCCCGTTTTACACAGTCGTACTTTACAGCCTGTTGCACAAAGTGCGATGGATTTGCACCTACGTTGTAGCTATGACCCCGAAGCTGGATCAACTCGAATCGAACGTGTTCTTGCATCAGGCCGCGGTGCTAAAATTATCTCCTCGTTAAAAGAAGTACTGCTTATTCAACTCAACTTTGCCTCTGGGCATGACTTCAAACGCCTTGAACAGGAAACCTTGGCAAGTTTGAAACGAGCACAGCTAGAACCCTTAACCTACGAGGTTCAGGAAGATCAGCAAACCCTACGCCTCGCCTACACTGCCGAGATTGCAGGTGGTGCGCTCGAATATCTGCAAGATGCGGCGATAGAAGCAGAAATTAAGCTCAAAGAAGGCTACTCCCTGATTGCGGCTGTCGGCGCAGGCGTGACGAAAAATGCGAGCCATTGCTATGGTTTTTATCAGAAGCTCAAAGCTGCACCTATCGAGTTCATATCAGAATCCCAATCTGGTTTGAGCTTAGTCGCTGTACTGCGCAGTACGGATACTTCTGTTCTGGTTAAGTCAATCCATAGCCAGTTATTTCAAGCTCAAAAACGTGTCGGCATTGCTCTATGTGGTAAAGGCAACATTGGATCGAGCTGGCTCGAACTGTTCGCCGAACAAAAAGCTGAACTGGAAAAGCGTCGCGGCATGAACTTTGAACTGGTTGCCGTTGTTGGCAGCCAAAATTATTGGTTCAATCCTGAAGGGATTGATGCCAGTACCGTCAGCGATCACTATGAAGAAGAGGCCGTTGAATACCAAGGTAATGAGTGGGTAAGAAAGCTCGGCGCCATCCAAGGTTACGATGACGTAGTCGTACTTGATGTGACGGCAAGCCCACAGCTGGCAGAACGTTACCTAGAGATTGCAGAACAAGGCATGCACCTTATCTCGGCGAATAAGGTCGCCGGCTCTGCGTCCAGCAGTTATTATCATCAAGTGCAAGATGCCTTTGCCAAGATAAACCGCTACTGGCTGTACAATGCAACAGTCGGGGCAGGTTTACCCATTAATCATACCGTCAAAGATCTACGTGAGAGTGGTGATGATATTCATGCCCTATCCGGAATTTTTTCCGGCACGTTATCTTGGTTATTCCAACAATATGATGGCAGTGTCCCTTTTGCTGAGCTGGTGGATCTCGCTTGGCAGCAGGGGTTAACTGAACCCGATCCGCGTAGCGATCTCGACGGTTCCGATGTTATGCGAAAATTGGTTATCCTTGCTCGTGAGGCAGGACTCGACCTCGAGCCTGAAGCCGTCAAAGTCGAAAGCCTAGTTCCCTCTGAACTCGCAGAGTTATCTCTCGATGACTTCCTCGATAATAGCCAACTATTAAGTGAGCTATTAGCTGAACGTTTAGAAAAAGCTCAGCGTGAAGATAAAGTACTTCGTTATGTTGCTAGGTTGGAAAAGAACGGTTCTGCAACCGTGGGAGTTGAGGCACTTAGCAAAGAACATGTATTAGCTAACTTGCTGCCATGTGACAACATCTTTGCCATCGAAAGTAAATGGTACAAGGATAACCCTCTAGTCATTCGCGGCCCGGGCGCTGGTCGAGAAGTAACCGCAGGTGCGATTCAGTCCGATCTCAACTTACTTTCCAGCTTCTTATAATCGACTTTAGCGCAGCCCTCAGCTGCGCTTTTTCTTTCCCGCACAACTATTCACCTTTCAAGTTGAAAGCGTCTAATATTTAACTTGAGAAAAATTCATAATCGTATTGTTGACTTTAAATCGTATTCAATACATCCTGTGGACATATAGACGTCTAAACGTCGATTTGAGGAATTTGAGTTTTCGTGGTCTTGGTTACCACATGGAGAGAGTAAGATGGGATACACACACGCAGGCCATATTGATGCCTTAAATCAAAATATCGCCGAGCTTTCTGACAACATCAATGTGTCATTTGAGTTTTTTCCACCAAGCAGTGAAAAAATGGAAGAAACATTGTGGAACTCTGTCCATCGCCTCAAAACACTAAAACCTAAGTTCGTTTCTGTTACATACGGAGCCAACTCGGGTGAACGTGACCGCACTCACTCCATCATTAAAGAAATCAAGGCAGAAACCGGCCTAATCGCCGCTCCTCACCTAACGTGTATTGACGCGTCACGCGAAGAGTTAGTTCGCATTGCGGATGATTACTGGGCAAATGGTATTGAGAGCATTGTCGCCCTTCGTGGTGACATCCCACCGGGTGGCGGTAAGCCAGAAATGTACGCCTCCGATCTGGTAGAACTGCTGAAAGAGCGTCATGACTTTGATATTTCCGTCGCTGCTTTCCCAGAAGTGCATCCTGAAGCAAAAAGTGCTCAAGCCGATTTGCTCAACTTAAAACGCAAAGTGGACGCGGGAGCAAACCGTGCTATCACTCAGTTTTTCTTTGACGTCGAAAGCTACCTACGTTTTCGTGATCGCTGTGTTGCAGCGGGTATCGACGTTGAAATCGTACCAGGTATTTTGCCGGTTTCTAACTTTAAGCAAGCGTCACGCTTTGCCGCACAAAACAATGTCAAAGTACCAAGCTGGATGGCAAAACAGTTTGAAGGTCTGGATGATGATCCAACCACGCGTCAATTGGTTGGTGCAAGCCAAGCAATCGATATGATTCGAGTGCTGAGCCGTGAAGGTGTGAAAGACTTCCACTTCTACACACTAAACCGTGCAGAGATGACCTATGCACTTTGCCATACACTAGGTGTACGTCCTCAAGTGTAACCTGTCTGGTAACTCCTCTTCCTCTCAAACGTAAAAGGGTTGGCCACAAGCCAACCCTTTTCTCATTAAGACAGGACTTATTCGACTTCGTCCATCTTACCGAGCAGATTACGGATACGCTCCTGCCATGCAGAGTGCTCTTGCTGCATTTGCTGTGCTTTCTGTTCAATCTCTTCACGGCTAGAGCGAAGCTCATTAGCTTCTACAGCTAGCTTTTCTTTTTCTTCTTTCAGCTCTTCCACTTCCATTTGTAGAAGTGCAATGGTGTCAACTGCAGTTTGGATTTTCGCTTCTAGTTTTTCTAGTACTTCAAAAGACATCTTAGCCTACCTTGTATTGTCCGGTTATTGTGAAGAGCTTTCTCCACCTAATACTCTCATTCTACTTAGGCAGAGAGTGATAAACACGCCCTATATTCTATATTTCGTATCATTCGGTCAAAAAAACAGCATACATTGACAATGTACTGACGGAGAAGTGTTGCGGGTAATTTTTTTGGCGATTTGCACCTCATTTTGATCGAGTTCAATCTCACTAGCCTAAAATAGCAAACGTTTACTTACGAATGTGCTAAAATCCTGCGCGTTTAATTCATTCCCCTATTCTCTAGATTTGGAGTCCTCATGAAACGCGATTTAGCAATGGCATTTTCCCGAGTAACTGAAGGCGCCGCACTGGCTGGTTATAAATGGCTAGGACGAGGTGACAAAAATGCGGCCGATGGTGCTGCCGTTGAAGTAATGCGAATCTTACTTAACAAAACAGAGATCAGTGGCGAAATCGTAATTGGTGAAGGCGAGATTGACGACGCCCCCATGCTATATATTGGAGAAAATGTTGGCCTAGGCGGTGATGACATCGATATCGCAGTTGACCCTATTGAGGGGACACGCATGACAGCTATGGGTCAATCAAATGCCCTAGCAGTCCTCGCTGCAGGTGAAAAAGGCAGTTTCCTTAAAGCACCAGACATGTATATGGAAAAGTTGGTTGTTGGGCCTGGTGCGAAGGGCTGCATCGATCTCAACAAACCACTGAGAGATAATCTAGAGAATATCGCCCAAGCACTAAATAAAACCCTAGATACTTTGGTCGTTATTACACTGGCTAAACCCCGCCATGATCAGGTGATTGCGGAGATGCAGGCAATGGGAGTACGTGTCTTTGCTGTACCCGATGGTGACGTAGCGGCTTCTATTTTAACCTGCATGCCAGACAGCGAAGTCGATGTAATGTACTGCATTGGCGGCGCACCTGAAGGGGTGGTGTCTGCTGCAGTCATCCGTGCTCTGGATGGTGACATGCACGGCCGTTTACTGCCTCGTCATGAAGTTAAAGGCGATACAGAAGAAAACCGAATTTATGGCACGGCAGAGCTAGCACGCTGTAAAGAAATGGGTGTAGAAGCCAATGTCGTACTCACCATGCAAGACATGGCGAAGAGTGATAATGTGGTCTTCTCAGCAACTGGTATTACTAAAGGTGATCTGCTGGATGGCATTACTCGCCAAGGTAACATTGCTACCACAGAAACACTGCTTATCCGAGGTCACTGCCGTACCATTCGCCGCATTAAATCCACCCATTATCTTGAGCGCAAAGATGCTGAAGTAAGAGAGATTATTCTCTAACCTCTAGCAGAGTTATTTGATAGTAAATAAACCTCTGCTTATAAATCAGATATGAAAACGGAGCCTAAAGGCTCCGTTTGAATCACTACTGTGACTAAGAGTCGGAGCCAAACAGATCTCTTGTATAAACTTTATCAACAACGTCAAGAAGCTCATCCGCCATCCTATTTGAGACGATGACATCCGCTGTAGACTTAAACTCCTCTAGGCTTTGATAGACCTTTGAATTAAAGAACTCCGGTTCCTTCAAAACAGGCTCATAGACAATCACTGAAATACCTTTAGCTTTAAGTCTTTTCATAATCCCCTGAACAGAAGAAGCTCTAAAGTTATCTGATTCCGACTTCATAATTAGTCGATAAATGCCCACTGTGTGAGGATTACGCTTTAAGATTGATTCAGCGATATAGTCTTTACGTGTACGATTAGCCTCAACTATAGCTCCGATTATGTTATTAGGGACATCTTCGTAGTTAGCTAGAAGTTGTTTCGTATCTTTGGGCAAACAATAACCACCATACCCAAATGAAGGGTTATTATAGTGATTACCAATTCTAGGATCTAAGCCAACGCCTTGTATTATTTGACGAGCGTCTAACCCATGCGCTTCTGCGTAAGAATCCAACTCGTTAAAGTAAGCTACGCGCATTGCTAGGTAAGTATTAGAGAATAGCTTAACAGCTTCAGCTTCTGTCGAGTTGGTTAGTAGCACTTCAATATCTTGTTTTTTGGCTCCTTCAATAAGTAAACTTGCAAACTCACGAGCACGATCACTCTGTTCGCCGACAATAATTCTCGAAGGATATAGGTTATCGTGAAGCGCTTTACCTTCTCGTAGGAACTCTGGTGAAAAGATGAGATTATTACATTGCAGATCTTGTTTAACTCTCTCTGTATACCCAACGGGTACCGTAGACTTGATAACCATAACTGCTTGAGGGTTTATTTCCATCACATCTTTAATAACAGATTCTACTGATGAAGTGTTAAAGTAATTGGTTTCTGGATCATAGTCTGTTGGTGTAGCTATAATTACAAATTTGGCACCGACATAGGCGTACTCCCTATCTGTCGTTGCTTCAAAATCTAATGATTTATTTATCAAAAATTCTTCTATTTCGGTATCAGCAATCGGGGATATTTTGTTGTTCAACAGTTCCACCTTTTGCTCAATCACATCTAAAGCAACCACTTGATGATTTTGAGATAACAACATCGCATTTGATAGACCAACATAACCTGTACCAACAACCGCAACTTTCACAACGCACTCCATTATAAATCGATGGAAAAATCAGTCCTCTTTCCATTTGCATTAGAAAACTCAGACATAATAACACCACATACAGGTGGAGTTACTGTTAACACCGATGTCTAAGCTATTTTGTGGCAAAACAAAACGGAGACCAAAGTCTCCGTTTATACTTATTAAGCTAAGTAGCTCACGGGTAATTACATCATCCCCCCCATACCACCCATACCGCCCATGCCACCCATATCAGGCATCGCAGGTGCATCTTTCTGAGGTAGATCCGTAACCATCGCTTCTGTTGTGATCATTAGGCCAGCCACTGATGCCGCAAACTGAAGTGCAGAACGAGTGACTTTTGTTGGGTCTAGGATACCCATCTCAAGCATGTCACCGTACTCACCAGTTGCCGCATTGTAACCGTAAGAACCTTCACCACCTTTCACGTTGTTGGCAACCACTGATTCTTCATCGCCTGCGTTCATAGTGATTTGACGGATTGGTGCTTCCATTGCACGTAGAGCAACACGGATACCAACGTTTTGCTCTTCGTTATCACCTTGAAGTTCAGTGATCTTAGAAGCTGCGCGGATTAATGCTACACCACCACCAGCTACTACACCTTCTTCAACTGCAGCGCGAGTCGCGTGTAGAGCGTCTTCTACGCGATCTTTCTTCTCTTTCATTTCAACTTCAGTCGCAGCGCCAACTTTGATGACTGCAACACCACCAGCTAGCTTAGCAACACGCTCTTGCAGCTTCTCTTTGTCGTAGTCTGAAGTCGCTTCTTCGATTTGCTGACGGATTTGAGCAACACGGCCAGAGATCATTGCTTCTTCACCTACACCATCGATGATAGTAGTGTTTTCTTTAGTGATCGCAACACGTTTCGCTTGGCCTAGGTCTTCAAGAACCACTTTTTCTAGCTCTAGACCCACTTCTTCAGAAATGACCGTACCACCTGTTAGGATAGCGATGTCTTGAAGCATTGCTTTACGACGATCACCGAAGCCTGGCGCTTTAACTGCCGCCACTTTCACGATACCACGCATGTTGTTCACAACTAGCGTTGCTAGTGCTTCACCTTCTACATCTTCAGCGATAATAAGTAGAGGGCGAGACGCTTTTGCTACAGCTTCTAGAGTCGGAAGAAGCTCACGGATGTTTGAAACTTTCTTGTCGATCAGAAGAATGAATGGGTTTTCTAGATCAACAGAACCTGCCTCTTGGTTATTGATGAAGTAAGGTGATAGGTAACCGCGATCGAACTGCATACCTTCCACTACGTCTAGCTCGTCTTGCAGAGCCTGACCTTCTTCAACTGTGATAACGCCATCACGACCCACTTTTTCCATCGCTTCAGCAATGATGTTACCAACGCTTGCATCGGAGTTAGCAGAAATAGTACCTACCTGAGCAATCGCTTTAGTATCTGCACATGGAACCGATAGCGCTTTTAGCTCTTCAACTGCAGCAACTACGGCTTTGTCTATACCGCGCTTAAGATCCATTGGGTTCATTCCAGCAGCAACCGCTTTTAGACCTTCGTTAACAATAGCCTGAGCAAGCACTGTTGCCGTTGTTGTACCATCACCTGCAGCGTCATTTGCTTGCGAAGCGACTTCTTTAACCATCTGCGCGCCCATATTTTGGAACTTGTCTTCAAGCTCGATTTCACGCGCAACAGATACACCATCTTTAGTAATAGTTGGTGCACCGAAAGATTTGTCTAGAACTACGTTACGGCCCTTAGGACCTAGTGTTACTTTTACTGCGTCCGCTAGAACATTGACGCCTTCTAGCATTTTAATACGTGCGTCATTACCAAATTTAACGTCTTTAGCAGCCATCTTTAGTTTCCTTTTCTAAATTCTTCGTTTTGATTTGTCTTTGAACCTGAGCAAAAAATTACTCAATGATTGCTATTACTCAACGATAGCCATAATGTCATTTTCAGACATCACTAGCACTTCTTTACCGTCGATTTTTTCCGTTTTAGTACCGTAACCTTCAGCGAAGATAACAGTGTCGCCAACTTTAACGTCCAGTGGCATCACAGAGCCATTTTCTAGAATGCGGCCTTTACCCACAGCCAGAACTACACCGCGAGTTGATTTCTCTGCAGCAGAACCAGTTAGAACGATACCACCAGCAGACTTAGATTCAACTTCTTGGCGTTCTACGATAACTCGGTCGTGTAATGGACGAATGTTCATCGGTCGTCTCTCCTGATTAGTTTCCATATTTACATGATGAATGGCCATAACAGCCTAATGATGTCTATATGAGGACGGATAAGAGAAACCCAAGGGGGAAGGAGGAATTTTTGTGTGATTTAGGTCTTAGATGCTATTGAGAATGAAAAAGCCGGATGACTAGGAGGTCATCCAGCTAGAAGTCGGTCTCTATTTAATCTAGCTCTCGGCGGAAGGCGAAGCGTATCAGCACGATAGCCACACCCAACATACCACCAAGTAAGGTACCTAGGATTACTATAAGAGTACGTTTAGGTTTATCACGCGTAATCGGCTGCTCAACATCCTCTAAGAAACGGAAGGTTTGAAACTGGATTGAGCGGTTAACTTTGAGGTTATCCAACATTTCCAGTTTTGCATTAACTTGTTGAAGACGAGGTTCGATAACGCTTAAGTTTTTTATTGAACTTAGTACATCTAATTTAGCGGCTAGAGCTTTTGACCCCATATTAATATCGAAAATCTCTCTACTATCATGAGATTGAATCGGGGATGTGATACCTGCCGCTTGCGCTATACTCAATGCATAGCGAGACTTATCCGCCTCAACGAGTAAGCTGTTCTTCGCTTGCACTTCTAGGATTCTTTTTTGTTGTACCAACTCATTTTTTTTCGCTGATACTATTGCCTTTAAATTACTCAATGCATCTTGATGTACTTTAGCTTTAATCGCTTTAATATAATTCACTAACAGTAGATAGCTGCTTTCACTTGTCGTTGACTGGAAACTGATATTATAAGGCGTCCGCTTATTTTTAGAGTTTTCTTCTTTAGCAACAATCTTATCAAACCATTCGGAATAGAGAGTTCTCCTCGCTTTAATTAATGCCTCACCACTTAGTTCAGCATTAATTTTTTCTTTAAACTGCTGAAACTCTTCACTTGAGTCCAAAAAGCGGCGCTTATTATCACTCGAGTTGAAAGCACTAACAAACCTGCCAAATAGCACCTCAGGATCAGTTAACTCATCAAGCTCTTCACTCACCAAAACCGTTCCATCGTCTTGATAAATGTCAAAAACAGGCTGAAACTGCTTCACTTGTTGCCTGTATGCAGATATGTCTTGCGCTTGCGCCCAACCTACTTTTGCTTTTGAAGACCACCACTCTTGAGAATTCAATGCAACAGCCACCGCTGCTATCGCAAATAAAACTGTTGTAGCAATAATGATCAGCTTCCCACCCCAAAGAGCCTTGAATAATTCTCTTAGGTCAATCTCATCATTGCTTTGAAACGAAGAGGGTATTTGAGGTGAGTATTGCTGTTCTTGAGGTGATTGTTGAATTTGCCCGCTCACACTTAATCCTTTTAAGGCCATAAAGCCCTAACAACTATTTCAGAAATTCTATTTAGCGCGGAAGTGTAACATAGAGGCCACACTGTGAACATAGACAACTAGTTTGACTTAAGCCACAAGGTGTTAGCGCCACTCATCTAAAACGATAAGATCAATATCCTTATACTCCTTATCTAGAACATCGCCTTCAAGAGCCTCATGGAACTTACCCATTTGACTGACTAACTCTCGCATCAGCACGACATTGGTGTGATTCGGGTTCTTACAGTGCCCAACAACCCTATCTATATGACTTTGCTGGGCCCACAACCTCCCTTGCATTTCCTCAGAGGCAGAATTGATCATCTCCTTACACATATTCTTTTTAAAGCGATTAAACTCTTCTGGGTTATTTTGTGCTAGAGCCATGAGCTCATCAAAAGATGGTAAAGTTTGATTGATTAGTGCCGCACTCATGATTCCTCCCATATAGTGATAGTTTTATCACCACCATAAAAAGAGTTTAGATTAACGACAGAAAAAGGGAAATGTACAGTTCCACATTCTCATAAGTGAGAACATCTATTGCTCAATAGGGGTAATGTCATAGCAACAACGACGTTGTCCTTGGATGATGTGCTCCGTCCGAGTAATCACACACAAGTCTCCAAGAAGCTTCTGGAACACATTCAGTTCAGACTGACACAAAGAAGGACAATGCACCGCCGCATTACAAATAGGACAGTGGTTTTCGATCAATAGATAGCGATTATTACACTCTTCAAGCTCCGCCATATAGCCTTCTTGCTGTCTCAATTCCACCAGTTTAATCAAACGCTGTTCCAGTCCAGACAATTCGCTAAGTTGCATTTGATAGCTGAGAAAGGTGCTCCGCTCGCGTTCCTCTGCAACTTTTTTGAGCCCATCCTCACCAAATAGATGCTCCACCGCATCAATCACTTGGATAGTCAGCTCTCCATGACGATCCGCAAACTGCTTATGGCCCAAGGCCGTCAGTAACCAATGGCGTGTAGGACGCCCAATCTTTGCCTTGCGATCTTCATATGATAGCAACCCATTCTTCTCAAGCTTTTGTAGGTGCTGCCTGACTCCCATAGTGGTCATACCAAGTTCTTGTGCAAGCTCCTTAACCGTAACAGCGCCACGAGTTTTGATGACTTGTAAAATTTTCTCCGTGCTTTTCATATCACTTCCTTTCATCACAATAATCATTATTGCGCACGGGCTTAATAACGCAACTCATTGATATACTGATACATCACTGCAGCAAGAATTGCATTGGAACTAATTTCTTATTTCGGTTGTAACGATGAAACCGCTCTTTTAGTTGACCGGGCAAGCCTGAAGGTTCTATTGTTGCAAACCCATGCTGAGCGTAGAAATTTTCTAGGTGTTCGTAAGCAAAACAGTAGTCCCTACCAGCAAGGATATTAGCAGAGCAATATTGCATCAATTGATGACCTAAACCGAGTTGACGTTTATCAGGCACAACCAACATACCCGTAAGTAATCTGATATTTTCTATCGTTTTCAAGCGCACAACCGACACAATTTGATCATCGAGATACCCTACTAATGTCAGCTCATCCTTTTTAGCCTTACCGGATGGGTAAAACTGCTTATACAAACGCGTGACTAAAGGCAATTTTAGCGGATCAATCTGTTCTATCTGCATGGCGTTCATTATCACCCAACCTTTATTTGAGGTAGAATGTGCGCAGTTTAGATTACTCAATAAATCCGATGCAAATATTAGCTAACGCAGATCTTAGTCGCTTCCATACTTTCTCCATTTCTCAAACCTGCTCTTACCTAGTTGAAGTGACAAACGTTGAAGAGATTCAACAAGCCTATCAAAAACGAGAATGGTTGGATCTTCCAAAGCTCATTTTGGGTAAAGGCAGCAATGTTTTATTTACTCAACCCTATCAAGGCGTTGTAGTCGTGAATAATTTACTCGGTAAGTCAATCACTGAAAGCGACACTCATTGGCACCTGCACATTGCAGGCGGTGAAGATTGGCCTAGCTTAGTCAAATGGAGCGTTGAGCAAGGTTATTATGGATTGGAAAACCTCGCCCTTATTCCTGGTTGTGCTGGCAGCGCCCCAATTCAAAATATTGGCGCTTACGGCGTTGAACTGAAAGATGTTTGCGAATACGTCGACATACTTTGTTTGGAAACCTTCCATACAAAGCGATTGAGTACTGAAGAATGTCGATTTGGCTACCGAGACTCCATTTTTAAACATGAGCTGTTTCAGAAAGTCATGGTTGTCGCGATTGGCTTAAAGCTCCCCAAGCAGTGGTCAGCGAATATCGAATATGGCCCACTTCAATCTCTGCAAAGCGCCCCCCTCAACGCACAGCAAGTGTTTGAACGAGTTTGCCAAATCCGAACGGAAAAACTGCCTGACCCTACCAAGCTAGGCAATGCAGGGAGCTTCTTTAAGAACCCAGTGGTATCAAACCAGCAGTTCGAAAATTTGAGTAAACAATTCCCCAATATTGCCGCGTATCCAACACAAGGTGGCGTAAAAGTAGCCGCTGGCTGGCTAATAGATCAATGCCAATTGAAAGGCCATCAAATCGGCGGGGCTCAAGTTCACCCTAAGCAAGCCTTGGTGTTGGTGAATAAAGACAACGCAACAGCAAAGGACGTTGTCAAATTAGCTGCTACAGTGCGACAAACTGTGTTTGAAAAGTACCAGATAACCCTAGAACACGAGGTAAGATTTATCGGCTCTCAGGCAGAAACCAATCTTGAGGAGATATTGGAGAATCAGCAATGAAAGAACATTCCGTAAAGCTCTCTATCTTGAAGACTTTATCTCAAGGAGGCTTTCACTCGGGAGAGGAGCTTGGAGAGAAGTTTGGCGTCTCTCGAGCAGCGATAAGTAAACACATCAAAGGTATCCAAGCTTGGGGCGTCGATGTATTTCGCGTGCAGGGAAAAGGCTACCAACTCGCTAAACCTATCCAGCTACTCGATCAGGAAATACTCCAAAATAGCCTAGCTAACCACGTAGATCTAATCCCCATTATCGACTCAACCAACCAATATCTACTCGATAGAATCGATAGCTTAGAATCAGGGTCAGTTTGCCTTGCAGAGTATCAAGCCAAAGGCAGAGGTCGCCGAGGACGAGAATGGGTATCTCCTTTTGGCTCAAACCTATACCTATCGATGTTTTGGCGTTTAGATGCTGGTATGGCAGCCGCGATGGGGTTAAGCCTTGTAGTTGGCGTAGCAATTGTCGAAGCTCTCGAAGAAATGGGACTGACAGGTGTTAAGTTAAAATGGCCGAATGACCTCTATTATCAAGATAAGAAGCTCGCAGGCATTCTGGTCGAAATGTCAGGTCAGGCTGGTGCAGCGGCCAACCTTGTAATAGGTATGGGGCTCAACTTGATGATGTCAGACTCGACGGAAGGTATTAACCAACCTTGGTCTAGTCTCTCTGAGGTGGCAAACAATCAGGATATTGATAGAAACCAGCTCGCGATTTCCATGATAACTACACTGCATAAAGCGTTGACTGATTATGAACTATATGGAATGGTCGGGTTTGTGGAAAGATGGAACCGACTGGATAACTTCATCAACCGTCCAGTTAAACTGCTCATGGGACCGAGAGAGATCACTGGGCTCGCTAGAGGTATTAACGAACAAGGCGCGGTACTTTTAGAAACGAAAAATGGTTTAGAAACCTATATTGGTGGTGAGATCAGTCTTCGCTCAAATAAGTAAGTCACAAGCTTTACCACTGCGATTGTCGAAGCAAGATCTGGCCGCTAGGAACTGCTAGCACATTTTGCTAATATCCATGTCCACGTTAAGTAAAGGTAACCCATCCAACATGATGACTAATAGGAATTTATTCGAACAACTTCCTACTTTGGCGCAAGATCCCGCTCAGTTTGAAACCCTTTATGCGGCTAAAGATTTTCGGATTCGCTTAATTGAAGCGATTCGTCAGGCAAGTAAACGAATCTACCTGGTTGCTCTTTACTTAGAAGATGATGAAGCGGGAAGAGAAGTCTTAACAGAGCTCTATGAAGCCAAGCAGCGTAACCCTGGCCTAGAAGTGAACGTCTGTGTTGACTGGCACCGTGCTCAACGTGGTTTGATTGGATCCGAACCGGGGGAAACCAATGCTTCCATGTATAAAAACTTTGCAGATAGATACCGGCATAAAATTCCAATCTATGGCGTACCTGTTCGAGGACGTGAAGTCTTTGGCGTCTTGCACTTAAAAGGCTTCATTATAGATGACTCAGTCATCTACAGTGGCGCGAGTCTTAACAACATCTATCTTAATTATAAAGAACGCTATCGTTTTGATCGCTATCACGTTATGAACAATAAAGCACTTGCAGACAGCATGAGCAGTTTTGTGCAAAAAGAGATGATCGAACATCCGGCAGTGAATGATTTAGCTTGCCCGAGTAAGCCTGATACCAAAGAGATAAAAGTACAGATTCGCCAGCTACGTGCCTCTCTAGCGAAGTCCACCTATCAATTTGAAACTCAGAGTGTCTCTCAAGAACAAGTCGCGATCACGCCAATCGTCGGGGTTGGGAAAAAGCGTAATAAACTTAATCAAGGCATCAATCAATTACTAGCAAAAGCGAAAGATGAAATTTTCATCTGCACGCCCTATTTTAACTTCCCACGCAGTGTTGCCAAAGAAGTCAGAAAGGCCCTAAAACGTGGGGTAAAAGTGACTATCGTCGTAGGTGATAAAACAGCCAATGATTTTTATATCTCGCCTGAGGAAGAGTTTAAAACGATTGGTGGCTTACCTTATCTCTATGAGCGTAACTTGCGCCAATTTGCTAAATCTAATGAAGCCAATATCGCAAGTCGTAAGCTTTCTATCCATTTATGGAAACACGAAGAGAATAGCTTCCACTTAAAAGGCATTTGGGTAGATAAGCGCTACATGCTAATTACGGGTAACAACCTAAACCCAAGAGCTTGGAGTCTAGATCTCGAAAACGCGCTCTTTATTCAAGACCACTTCCACCACCTCACTTCTCAATTTGAGAAAGAGGTGGAGAATATTCTTCAGCATACTCAGCTAATTTGTACTTATAGGCAGTTAGAAAAAGCGGAAGATTACCCCGAGGCTGTGCAGAAGCTAATACGTAAGATAACTCGCGTAAAAGCAGATCGAGTGTTGAAGCAAATTTTGTAAGCTTCAAATTAACGTGAATAACAGTAATAAAACAGAAAGCAATTACAGTGAAAAAACATATTTTATCCAACTCAGTGATTAGCCATGGCTTAGGCATAGCATTAATTTTTTGCTATCTAGTAGTATTATCCGGTGGCGAATTTTCAACTCTTCCAGAGGCGGTCAAGTACAGTATATTTAGCGTTTTAATTACGTATGCCGCTGCTGCGAGCACACTCCCGCAGATAAGTAAGTATTTATTAGTAGAGAGGAAATATTACATACTCCCCGTCCTGCTAACAATGTTTGCTATTTTAGCTGGCGTTATTGCATTAACTAGACTTGAGTACTCTCGTACAATTATAGTTCATGGTTTTACCATAAGTTTTGCGTGGTTATACACAAGCAGTTTGATGAGAAAAAACTATAAGAAGCTCAAACTTTCTGCTATCGATAACTTTGACCTAGCTATATTTAAGAACCATAAAAATATTGAAGTTATACCTTTACCCCTTGATAGAAATATTGCTTCTATTCAGTCTGGACTCATTGTCAACTTACACAAAAAACTTAGCGCGGAAGACTCAAAGTTCGTGGCTGATTGCAGTATAAATAACATCCCAGTGTTCCACTCGGAGAGCATCAGGGAAATGATTGAAGGTAAAGTTCAAACATGCCACCTTTCAGAAAACGCAATTGGTACTCTTAACCCAAACCCTATCTATTTCAACTTGAAACGCATATGGGAATCGCTGCTAATCATAGCCTCAGCTCCAATAACAATCCCCATCATGGCTTTAACCGTATTGCTTATAAAAATAGAGAGTCCCGGACCAGCTTTGTTCACCCAAGAAAGGGTTGGGCAAAAAGGCAAATCCTTTAAAATCTATAAGTTCAGAAGCATGACCGTGAAACAACCCCATGATACAGATAAGTTTGCGACCGAAGAGCAAGCAAGAATCACAAAGATAGGTAAGTTTATTAGGAAAGTGCGTATAGACGAATTACCTCAATTCTTTAACGTCTTAAAAGGTGAGATGTCACTGATCGGCCCAAGACCGGAACAAGAGAGCTTTGTAAATAAGTTTGAACAAGATATACCATTTTATGGCTATCGCCATATGGTGAAACCAGGGATTACAGGTTGGGCTCAAACTGTACAAGGTTATGCAGATGATACTGACTCTACAAGAGAAAAGTTAGCTCATGACCTTTATTATATAAAGCACTTATCTTTTTGGCTAGATATGAATATTGTATTAAAAACAATACGTACGATGCTTACTGGTTTCGGCGCACAATAATTATAAAGCTCCCCTTCAGTGCAACGTAGTTCACTTAAGCGGTGCTGCGTTGCGATTAACCGGTGCTGCGTTGCGATTAACCGGATAGCGGGTCTTTGATATTTTTACCGCCCTAGGCCGATTTGGCTTAGGACGCTTGTCTATAAAGAGGACAGATAAGTCACCACGTAAGCTCTTCAGGCGCTTAGGTGTATTCCCTGGTGTTATTGCTTTGCTCATTACTTGCAACTGACTGCTGGCTATGAACTGACAAGCGTATTTGAAGCTGATTTCATTCGGCGAACGACCGTGTTCAACAGCAGCTTGACTGGCCTCTCTTCTTACCAAATTGTACCCAAGTAACAGCCCCCCATAGTTCTTGGTCAACAAGGTCTACGGTCTTACTTCTCAGCACTAAAGCGTTGTTTTGCATTGAGCTTTTTATGTCTCTATAACCAAGCTCTATCTCCCACCTCTCATGGTATAGCTCAGATACCTGGTCGCGAGATAGCGAGGTAAACACGGTCTTGGCCTTCCCTTGTACCTCATAGGTGACGGCTCTTACTTTCCATGTTTCTGGAAGGTTAGGATTCTTCTTACGAGCATTCGTCTTGCAACTGGTTCGTTGCGGAAGAATGCCATTCCAACGATGAGCCAAAGGACAATGTCACCGGGTAATCGACGTCGACGAATCGTTGCTTTATCTGAGAGCACAGCGGCTTTGGCTATCCACTTATCGGGAATGTGTTCAGAAAAGTGGTGAGTTGGGCGACATCAACAGGTTTTCTTCAAGAAAGTCAGCAAAGAAGTTTTGAATAGACATAAAAATAGGAAACCAATAAACAGATTTCCTTGTAGTGGCATAGTGAATTTGGCCACCTGATTAGAGGTGTTAAGATGCACCTCGTACATAACAGGTGGAACTATGAAAAAACGTACGAGCAGAACTTTCAGCCCAGAATTCAAACTTGAAGCAGCGCAGCTTGTTGTTGACCAAGGGTACTCTGTTGACGAAGCAGCCAAGGCCATGAACGTCAGCAAGTCGGCCATGGATAAGTGGGTCAGGCAGCTCAAACAAGAGCGAAAAGGTATTTCGCCAAAGGCCTCCCCCCTTACGCCCGAACAGATTGAAATCCGAGAGCTTAAAAAGCGGATCGCAGAGCTTGAAGAGTACAATGAAATCATAAAAAAGGCTACAGCTCTGTTAATGTCGGACTCACTGAAAAATTCTCGATAATCGAGCGACTCAAACAGAGCTACCGCATCACTACGCTATGCAAGGTCTTCTGCATCCACTGAAGTAGTTACAAGTGTTGGAAGCGGCGATCAAGAGCCATTCCTGCATTAGAAGTTCAAACTCGAGCGCTTGTACAAGAGGCTCATAGTGCCAGTAATGGGTCCGCAGGAGCTCGGACGGTAGCAGGGATCGTAACTAATTTGGGCATTAACTTGAGTCGCTATCGAGCAACTAAGATCATGAAAAAGCTTGGATTAGTGAGTCGACAGCTACCGAAGCACAGATATAAGATGCAGCCTCTCGAGCATGTGGAGATCCCGAATCACCTTGAACGACAGTTCGCGGTTACGGCCCCAAACCAAGTGTGGGTTGGTGATGTGACTTATGTCTGGACTGGCAACCGCTGGGCTTATCTAGCCGTTGTGCTGGACTTGTTTGCTCGTAAACCAATTGGTTGGGCGATGTCTTTTTCGCCCGACAGCCAGCTGACAAGCAAAGCCTTAAAAATGGCTTATGAAAGCCGTGGCAAGCCTAAAGAAGTGATGTTCCATAGCGATCAAGGTACGCATTACACTAGCCGTAAATTCGGCCAGACTTTATGGCGTTATCAGATAAAACAAAGTCTGTCGCGTAGAGGTAATTGTTGGGATAACAGCCCCATGGAGCGCTTCTTCAGAAGCCTAAAAACAGAATGGGTGCCAGCTAGTGGCTATCGGAATTTAACAGAGGCCTGGAACAGCATTGTTGGCTACATCATAAGATATTACAGCCAAATCAGACCACATCAGTACAATGGCGGTCTCACACCAAATGAGTCGGAACGGCTCTACTGGCAAACTTACAAAACCGTGGCCAATTTTACTTGACCACTACACCTATTGTCTCTCATCAGAAGGATCGGTCAACCGAACCTTATCTGATCTACATTACCCCTTCAGTGGCACAATTAACTTGGCTACCTGATTAAAGACGTTAAGATACAACTGATAGAAAACAGGCTACACTATGACCCAATCTACCAGAAGAAGTTTAAATTCAATGTTCCTGAGTAAGGCTACCCGTGACCGGATCTCCAACGAAATTAAAATGTAAATCAGCAATCGATAAATGATATGAATAGATCTGCAAGGCATGCCCGATACGCCCGACTTTGCGACTGTAGAGAGCTTCTATAGCGTACAGATAATAGTGTCGATCTCTAGCTTTTGAAGGAAAGAGTGTCATACCATCCATCCCCCTTGCCGGTGGCTTCGACGGCATTCTACTCCAATGAAGGCGTCGGTTATGAAGTTATACTCGACACTGAGACGATATACTCACTTTTATCAAGCAGTATCGTCACGATTCCGATTCTATTCGGAATTCAACTCGCGAACTCGAGAAAATAACATTGCGTTCCCTGGTCGTCTGTGTAGCAGTTTTAATGCCTTCTTTTTACTGGGGTAAAGCAATATTCACCCCCCAAAAAATTGATTAAACTTTAACAAAGGTCTCAATTAAGTCAGAGGAGGAAAACTTCATCTAGACTTTTCGTACTAACCCTTTATATACGTAACAACCAAAATATCTAACTGATTTTGTAAACGATAGTTTTTCTACATCTCGATATATACGCCATTGATAGCTTAACACATTAAACTTATTTGAAGACAAAGATTTAACACCGACCCTATATCTAGCTAAAGGTCTATCAACAATACCCTTTGCAACAACTCCAGATTTTAATATTTTTAACCATAGAGCCATATCCTGCCGCTTAGCAATGTTTGGCATATAAACTTTACCGAGAAGGTCGACACTATATATAGCGGTAAGACAACCTATTTGATTGGATTTCAATATATCAAAATATGTTAGCTCTTTAGGCGGGACTCTTAAACCTAGAACTTTACCATTATGATCAAAAACCTCATAAGAGCAATAAGAAAGAGCTACCTGGTTATCCAACATGAACTTTATTTGTCTTTCTAATTTCTCTGAATGCCAAATATCATCCGCGTCTAGGAATGCTATAAAACTACCTTTTGCTTCTGAAATACCTCGATTACGTGTTACCGCGGCACCGCCATTCCAAGAACGTTTGATATATTTAATCTTGGGGTCACTTTTAATTTGACGCTCAAGTTCGCTCGAGTGATTCAAAAATGAGCAATCATCGATTATAATATGCTCATAGTTTTGATACGTTTGCTTTCTGACACTTTTAATTGTTTCTAAAAGCTCAGAACCAGGATTAAAGCAAGGCGTTATAATTGAGACTAGCATAATATTAATGACTAACCATAATTTTAAAAAATAATATATTCATAAAAAAATCAGAGTTTTACAATAACTTGTGACCGCCGCTTGCCATGGGGAGAATCAATAGTTACGAATCGACCACACTCCGAGTATCGAGGATGAAAGTCAACTCGGTCGACTCCCCTATATTTAAAACGACTATAAACATCAAAAATAACAGTAGCAGTCAAATTTTCAGAATCACATTCATATAAAGACTGACGTCTAGATCTATCCGGGTAGCAATCAGTGATAAATTTACTTGAAAAACCGTTCTGCGTAAATGTCGAAGGGTGACCATCTCGCGCCAAAGCTTCAATATCTAATCTAATGAATTTCATTGTATCAACATTAAACACATAGTACCCATCGAGGCTATTTACAGAACAATAAGCTAATATCTCACTATCATTCAACCAGCATAAATGAGACACCATACCAGATGTGTTTAGCATTTTAACTTTACCTGTTTTCAAGTCTACGACTAGCAGTACTGACGTATTGTAATTCTTATTATTTGAACGATATAGGAAATAACAATACTCATCATTGGGACTAAATGATGAATGAGAGAAATATTCAAAGCCATGGCTTGACAAGTCAACAAAGTTTCTTGCATCAGATAAATCGAATTCAAAGATTTTTTTATTGCTCTCCAAGCAAAAAATGAAGAAGCTTGTATTTAATTCATCAGTGCAATCCCCATTGTCATAACCATAACCATAACCATAACCAGGCATACCTCGTTCAAATCTTTTAAAGCAAATAGATGTTAAATATTTTCTATTATTAGAGAGGGAATAAAAATGAAATGGTAGCTCTAACGATATATTCCCTGACATATCGAGGATTTGCGTTATAGGATTGCCATTAGACGACAGATTATTAAAAATCACTTTCTCCGAAGAAAACCAAGTGAGCATTGAACCTTGTTGGTAATTACAGCAAGTCGTAGACGCTAAAAAATTATACTTTTTCCCTTCATCTGAAACATCATAATAGCCAATTTTAGCCTCACCTTTACCATTAATAAATGGAGCAACTTCCTTGTGAGCCAACAAAAAACCAGATTTATTAAGGGAAATACGATCATGAAAACCAAAAAAAGAATCTTCATATACCTCATAAGTTTTACCAGATATAATTCTTGGTTTTATAAAACCTCCAACTGAAAATATAAATTGATATATATATAATACAGCGTTTTTCATTCTTCTATTTTTCTTAAGGTAGTCATATACTTTACTTTCTATTTTATTAATCACAAACTGCACTCCGAATATAATCAACCAATTTATTTCTTGGAACATTTAGCATCTTCTTTATAATAAAAAAAGCGAATAATGCACTACCAAGAAAATCTCCATATATATGTATAAACATATACTTCCTAGCTAAAACATTCCAGTGAGAGTAAAAGTCATGCCCACTATTTTCCTTTGGGTGGTAAGTTATAACGTGTGGTAAATACATTCCAACAGCGCCTTTACTTAGGAGGTCTGAGGCAAATATTGGCTGCTCGCATGCGGGATATAAAGATCCAAGTCCAAACATTTCATCAAATCGAACAGAATGTTTCTTGATAAATGACATATCATAGCAGTTTTCAATAGAAGACAATCTCAAGATAGTTCGTTTTGTATGGTAATAAGGTTTATCTTTATAATCTTTGAATAGCCCACCCATTTTATCGCCAATAATAAAAGAAAAGAAATGGGCATTTGAGTTGTTTTTTATTTCATTAGTAACAATTTGATATAGGTTATCGTTGTACGAATTATCATCATCACTAAATATTATGAAATCTGTTTTACATTTACTTAAAGCTATATTGCGACTAAGAGACAGTCCTTTTGTCCGGGAGATGATAATCTCGGCATTATTATGCGCTTTGACTTTCTTATATACCGATGAATACTCATCTTCTGTTGAGTCTAGTACTTGATGGATGACCAAATAGTTCATATTGTCATGTTGAGGATAAGAGTTCTCTAGAATCTTATGTATTCCTTGCCCCATGGTCGATATTGCAACAGTGATAGTATGCTTATTGTTCTTCAAAAAAATTCATCCTCGATAATAAAAATGAAAGAAATACCAGTGTAAAAATGAATCCCTCATGACTTATTGCAGACAGGGATAATATCATACCCAGACTAAAAACAAGCCAAGAAAAAAGAACTGATTTCCGTTTTAGACTCATATTAACATTTAATATTTTAACGAAAAATAAAGATAATGAAATAGAGAATAATGTGAAGCCAAATATTCCTGACTCAACCAATATATCTAGATAAGTATTATGTGTATGATGTGCGTCATTAAATAATGCCATATTCCATTTAGCAAAACTATAAACACCAACACCAAAATAAGGATTGTCGATAATAATATCAATAGCATTTGACCAAATATCAAAACGGCCGCTGGCACGGTGCACATCACTAAGCCTTCTTTCAATTAATTCTTGTAAAGAGAAAATTTCAACAGAGAAGTAAATAATTAGAGTAAACAAAAAAACAAAAATTAAAGTTCTATAGCTAAAAGTGAAGTTTTTAATAAAAGACATACTATTAAATAAAATCAAAAATAGCAGAACAACTACCAACACCGCTATTGCGGCTCGTGACCATGTCATGAATAATAGTAGTGAAAAGAACAAAACTACTATATCGAATTTACCTCTATTTAAAAATAACCGCAAAAACAATGGTGCCGAAATAAATAAAGAGACCATATTAGGATCCGGAGCATATGCTACTAACCTAGGCATCCCTTTATTAACCATAAATACACCTAAAATACTACCTTCGTAACTAGTATAAGAATTTCCATATGCGAACAAAGTTATTATATAGATCACGAAAGCTATAGAAAATATTACCAAGTTAAACTTAATAAAAAATGTAACTAGATCATATAATCCGTATTGAGATGTATAACTATTTAAGCATGCATAAATAACTGAGAAACAAAACAAATTGATAATCATTAAGAAAACCATTCTTGAGCTTGACTCAACATATTCAGACCAAAGGCTCGTCATGCAAAAATAAAAAATAAAAAACAAAAAAGCACTCATTTCAATAGACAAAGCTGGTAACTTTAAATACTTGAAATATAGAAAAAAAACCACCAAACTTGCCAACATATACGGTTTTAAACTAAAACCCACATCAATACCATAGTTCATAAATGGTAATAATAGGCAAGGGGATAATAGTAAAATCTTATTAAGTAATTTCATAATTGAGAGTAATAGAGATCATTAAGGGGGTACCTATACTAAATTCAGGCGCTATGAGTAAAACCTAAAATATTAGTAGTTAGAGTCATAGCTATCAAAAAATGGAATTTCACCTAGTTTTCCCTTCAAAGCTGGATGAATTCCAGTTCCTAATACAATTAGCCTAGCAGAACCAACATCTGAGCTATACACTGACGCAGATGAAACCGTACATATCACACTAAACTTTAATGCTAAAAATAACGATTCAGATAAAATATGCGGCTTTAACACATTCACGTTTTCCGATTCATCAAAATATTCTTGATACATGGTTGTTTCTCTAGGGTGTGGTTTAATTATTACATTTTTCAACCTATACTTTGAAATTACCCCTTTATATAAGTTTACTTTCTCCAACTCAGTTATCGCGCCTTCTTCCGATAAGGGTTGCGTAATAATCAATGAATACAGTTTTTGGCTTTGTAAGTCAGGTGAAAATACCCCATTCCCTAAAGTAGTTAACGACTTTAAAAACAACTGTTTATCTATCCAGTTTACCTTTGCCTTAAAGCTTTTTGGAAGAGGTAATAATCCTGTCAAGTATATTTCGTCATGTTTACTGTTATATCCTTTTGAGTGTGCTCTTTTGAAAATAACCTTCTTCAAAAACTCCTTACAAACTCCTTGTTTTTTTGGTTCAAAATAGTTTGACAAGCCGTCTTCAACTAATGTTATCTTATGATCTTTAAATAATCTCGACACTACTAAGTGATCATGTCCATAAATACTATCGATAGTACTCAATAATCCCCATAACTCATCAAACCTTTTCCTTTTTATGCCAAGCAAAAAAAACAGGGCATCGGAGATGCCCAAAAAACCCACTTGTTTTTTATCAAAAACAATAACATTTTCCAAACTATTTAACACTTCAGTGTATGATATATTATCTCCAATTAAAAAAATTGTATCCGATACGTCATCATTCATAATGTGTCTATATAACGCAATCGAATACAAAGATTCTGAGATCATTAACTTATTATATATCTTGGTTATCTTTTTAAATTTAATGACACTCATTACTTTTGACACCTATTTCAATTGATTCCAACCAAAACCACATTAGCTATTGCTAAAACTAAGCAGGTTGCAGTTTATAGATAGCCAGCCATTTTTTCATAAGTCGAAAACAAAAGCACTTGCTCTTCGATTTTACATAAAAACTTGTCGTCACCTGATAAGAATGATTCAACTTGTTTATAAAGACCAGGCTTAAACTGTAAATCCAAAGAGTTGTCAATATCTATATCCACAATAGGAATCGTTCCTCTTCTCTGCACTTGAAGTGTTTCTATTGGACGGAGAATATAACGATTTTCTTTAGTCAATACTTCAACGGACCAACGGCCTGCCGACTCCCAATTTGCCGCATAATTGAATAATGCACCTGAGTCGCTAATGCCTGCGCCAGAAAAGACAGAAGCTGCAGGATGCCATGCCAATTTACCTTGAACAAAACTGGCTAGCTCTTTTGGCCTGCCTCCTAAATAAAATGCTAAATCTGCTACATGAGTTGAGTTAGCTAAAAACCATTTTTTTAAGGCACTTTCAGGTTTGTCAATTTTTTCAATAACATGCGCCCATTCTGTCAGTTCAAAATTAAACGAGGTGACACCTCCCTCTTCTTTGATCTTATTTTCCAAAGCTAGAACTGAAGAAAAGAACCTTCTATTGTAAGCAATATATACTTTACACGCGTTAGTCTGGCTGCGCTGATGAAGAGTATCTACTTCAATCTGACTCATCCCACCAGGCTTTTCAACCAAAATTTTTTTTACACCAGCTTCAATAAGTGCCAAGGTTGTTTCATACAACTGAGCAACACCAACACTAACTATTGCTGCTTTAGGTAACTCAGGAGCTGAATCCAGAAAGCTCTCAAGTCCCCCTTGAATCACTTCTTTACCCGTTTGCGCTGTAAAGTCAGTAGCTGAACGTTTTCCTCTACCAATCACTAAGTAATCGTGTTGTTGCGATTCTAAAACTTTAGCGTAATCTATGGACATAAGGCCGGAGCCAACTAGCCAAATCATTATTTCTCCAAATATTTAGGTAATAGGACAAGCGTCCAATTCTTTTTCAAGAACTGCTGACATATGCATCAACTGAGATTTAATAAAAGGGATATGAAGAGCACATGACTGTGAAAATGGTGTTAATCCGCAAGTATTCGATAACACTAAGTCATCAATATTCCCGCCAGTTAACTCGCTTTGAAGTAACGGGATATATGCTTTCTCAGTCTGAACTCCACCAACACTCTGTGTCCAATTGCCATCAGACTCATTAATGATATATTTATCAACACCATTTTCAATAGATAAACTCAAGTTTAACTCATCACCGCGATTACATTCTAACACCAGCGAATGCTCTTCTGAAATAAATTTCATTTTCCCTGTTGTCTCATAGAATCCCACACGTTTACTTTCAATTAACTCTGGGCTTAGTTCTGATTCAGTTAAATTTAATGATGTACTGTCAATCAAATAAGAAAAAATATCAATAAAGTGAATACTATTACATGACATACCCCAAGCATTGCCTTTAACCGCCATGCTAATTGGCTTAGATGTATTTAATGCTTCTTTTAATTCTACATATGTTGAAAATAGTCGCCTAGGGCAATTAACCCATCCAGTAGTATTGGTATCTTTTAAAATTTTTCTGACTTCCGTATAATCTACTAGCTTTTGAAATAATACCTTTTCAAAAATAATATGTTCGACCCTACTGAAAGCCAAAAGCTGCTTTGTTACAGCAGCACGAACTTTCGCAGCTGTAGCTATAATACAAACATCATATGATTTATTTTTTGGGATGTCCGAGGAGTAAATAATTGTCGAATTAGCATTCCCAAACTGAACTTGGCCTGCTCTTTCTTTAGCAACATCCAATGATTTCGGTGAAGGATCAACAACCGTGATATTTAATTGATTAACACTCAACAGCGCACCCTGTAAGTGCCGGCTTCCTAATTGGCCAGCTCCAATAATTAAAACATTATACATTTTTTTCCTTATATTTTAGAATTGCTTCGGCTACTAGAAAGTCTAGTTCATGATCAATATCTACAGAACATTCGTTGTCCATTTTATAAGCATAAATATTTGATGATAATAACATGGTACTCTCTTCATAAAACCTTTTGACATTTGATAAATAAATAGCGCCATTCAGCCTATAAAAAGAGGGAAGATCCTGACTACGAGTATTTTTTATATCATCCGTTATGAACTGGTCCATAGATAAATCATCAGGTAACGTATTGGTCCATAGTGGAGAATGCTCACTTTTACATACGGATACGACTGCATCTGCCTCTTTCAATTGTAATAATTTTATAGCCTCGGTAACGTGTTCAGCATTGCGAATTGGAGAGGTCGGCTGTAGCAATAGAACATAATCAAAGTATTCACCTTGTCTTTCGTAAAATTTAAGGGCATGTTTGACCACATCCGTGCTTGAGCTAGTATCACTAGCTAGCTCTTTTGGGCGCATAAATGGTACTTCACCACCAGATTGTGACGCAATTTTTGCAATCTCAGGAGAGTCTGTAGAGACTATAACGCGGCTGATTTCTTCGATGTCAGATGCCGACTCAATTGCCCACTGAATCAAAGGCTTACCATGTAAGCATTTTATATTTTTTCCTGGTAGGCGTTTGCTTCCACCTCGCGCAGGTACAATCGCTAGTATTTTCATTCGTATTATAGACCTAATGTCAAAATATCAACTTGTGCACGTTTGAAGTCATCCATGCGTCCGATATCCAACCAATATTCGTGGAAAGGGAAGACATGAGCATCATTGCCAATATGCGATTCAAACAAGGTCGGCATATCCAGGTACTCTTCTTTTTTAACCTTTGAAATCAATGACTTGTTAATGACGTAGATACCCGCATTTACATGAAAGCGATACGTTGGTTTCTCAACAATGTTGGTGATTTTAAAATCATGTTCTTCAACAACCCCAAAAGGAACCTGATATTCAAATTCCCGTACACACATAGTAGCGTTAGATTGTTTACTATTATGAAAGGCAAGTACGTCCTCGAAATTGATCTTTGTCAACACGTCTCCATTCATCACTATCACAGGTAGATCTGGTAAATCCTCTGGCAATAGTCCAAGAGCTCCCCCCGTACCCAACGGTGTATCCTCATGAATATACTGAATGTTCACCCCCCATCGAGAACCATCACCAATGGTATTTTGAATCATCTCGGGTAAGTAATGGGTAGAGATATAAAAGTTGCTGAAACCATATCGGATAAAGCTCAGAATCACAGTTTCTAAGATTGGTCGATCACCTACCTTCAGCAACGGCTTAGGACAATTGTCTGTCAAAGGTTTAAGGCGTGTACCAAACCCACCCGCCATCAAAAAAACAGGATTATCATATTGCGGCTTATGCAATATGCCATGCAGAGTTTCTAATCCGATCACTACTTGGTTATCAAGTACTGGTATCGCATGAAGTTCCTTTTTTTCCATTAGCAATAAGATACTCTCACGAGTCATACTGACGTCAGCAGTGGTTGGATTGGAATTCATCACCGTCACCACTTCGTCTTCTAATGAAGAATCTTTTAAAATAGCCCGGCGAATATCACCATCACTAACAGTACCGAGCAACTTATTATCTTGATCAACCACTAATGCAAGTTTAAGGGCTTGTTGATCAATGGTTTTCAATACTGATCTTATAGTCTCTGCCGAAGAGACCAATATTTCTTTCCAATTATGACTCATATAACTTTATTTCTATTGTAGAAAGATAAAAAACTCAAAGGTGCTCTGATAAATTTATAGATTAATAGTAATTTATTTTCCATCGTTGAATATCTGGTGTAGTAATAAATATAACTCATCATAAGACTCACAATAATGATGAGCAGCTTCACCAACTTGCGACTCATAAATTAAATTGTCATTCTCTGACTTATTAGATAAATGAATTGAATGCATCCCAGAATGGTTTGGGTATACGAAGTCCTTCTTGATGTTATCACCAATATAAACGCTATCTTGATGATGAACCTTCAACTTGCTCAATACGTATTCAAAGGGCTCTGAACTAGGTTTTTTGACATTATCCCCCAACTCAGAGGAACACAGTATCAAATCAAAGTCTGAGGCAATACCTAAAGCATTGACCTTAGATTTTTGTATATCAAGAGGCCCATCCGTGATGATAGCAAGCTGAAACTTTTCTTTTAGCTTTTCAATATACTCGTTAAAGCCTTTATAAGGTGTTAACTCGGGCTTAAAGCTTCGGTAAGTCTGAACTAATACGTTAAAAATATAGTCTTCAGAACAAGCTATTCCAGCATTCTCGAGCGCTAAACAAAAAAGGTTCTGGTAGTTTTTTTTCTTAAACTGCTCTTCGATATATGGATAGATATCTACAGAGTAATCTTCAAGAAATCTATCAGCAGCAGCCCTATAACATGCTAAATTGTATTGCTGCTCTGGATAAATAGTATCGTCCAAGTCAAAAATTACGAGTTTTTTCATCTCAACCTTCAGAGAATACTGACATATCATATCTCATCATAGTCAGGTTTCTTTTCAAACCAGAAAACCAATCATGATCCTGACTTAAAATGTGATATGGGCTATTCAATCCAGCCTCAATGGACAGAATTGAACCACCCCCAAATCTAGCATTGATCTCAATAAAGTACGGACGAGAAGTAGTCTCATCCACAATCGCTTGTAAAGTCACAGGCCCAAAGAAACCACCTGAAGATAATACCTTTTTAGCTTGCTTCTCTAATTCTGGTAGCTCAACTGTTTTACTTACGGTTACTTCCCCACCTCGGACTCTCAGTCTTTCTCTTGGGGAAACTACCGTTTCGCCATTAATATCAACAAAGCAATCTAGAGTGTACTCTTTCCCCGAAACGTACTCTTGAAAAATAGGATCATGCTCTCCAAATTCAATTAAATAGCTTTCTAAATCGGAGGCATCAACCAGTAGTTTAGCGCCAAAGGAACCACTTCCTTTTACTGGTTTCGCAAAGGTGGGGAAGTTTATAGATGCTTGGTCATATAACTGCGGTGTGGATACTCCAATTTGATTGAAAAACTGTGCAGTTTTTCGCTTATCTGATGACGCATCAATGATATTTACATCTGAAAGCAGGAGTTCCACATTCTTGCTGTTTACAGTCGACAAAGCGCCCCTGTGCTGCGAAAAAAACTCTAAATCAGGGTCAATCGTGCAAACCACAATGTCCACACTATTTGTTTCTATAATTTCAAGAAAACGCTCAAGTGTGTTTAAATTTCGCTCTTTCGGGAGGAGATAAGTCTTATCACAAAATGACAGCGCAGGTGCGTTTGTTGTGATATCGGTACCAATAATAGTAAGGTCAATATCATTTTCTTTAGCTGCCATTTGAAAACGTTGAATCAACTCAACTCGACGCCCTGCATTTGGAAAAAGTACTGTCTTTTTCATATTATTTCTCAATCAAGTCGTCTTCGATATAGTCTCGTTCAGCGACAGTCCCAATTACCTCATCCCAAAGCATTGGACTTAGTCCCGTAGCTGGACGCTTGGTGGTAATATTATCAACTGTAAGCAACTCACCTTTTTTTATCTCACAGCTAGCTACAATCGAGCGACGCGCTATCTCAATGTTTTTCTTCTCACTTTCAGAAGGGATCTTTTCACCAGAGCCACCAATAGCCGCTTGAATATTTCTAATTGATTGAACCATCAGCGCTAACTCGTCTGGCTCAATGCTCGCAACATGATCTGGTCCCGGTAAAGTACGATCTAAAGTAAAGTGTTTCTCAATACATGTAGCTCCTAATGCAACAGCAGCAATTGGAACCTCAATCCCTTTTGTATGATCTGAGTACCCAACAGCAACATCCAACTCATCTTTGATTTGAGTCATGGCCTTAAGGTTCACATCCCCCATAGGTGTTGGGTATTCTGTATTACAGTGGAGAACTGTGATGTTTGCTTTATCTACACCACCTTTCACCAACACATTTACGGCTTCTGTAACCTCTGCCATATCTGCCATACCAGTAGATAAGATAATCTTAATACCTTCTTCACAGTGCATACGTAGATACGGCAAATTGTTTACTTCGCCTGATGGGATTTTATAGGTATCTACACCTAAAGTCTTAAGCACCTCAAAAGATGGGTGATCAAAAGCAGTCGCAAGAAACGTAATCCCAAGATCATCACAATAAGCTTTTAATCCCGCGTAATCTGATAGATCTAGATGCAGCTTTTTACACATTTCTAGTTGGCTTTCATCACTACCGGTATTTACTTCTTGGTAGTCTGCTTTACCGGCCCATTTTGTCATCACTAATTCGGGAATAGCGATTTGAAATTTAACTGCATCAACACCAGAATCCTTAGCAACTTCGATCATTTGTTTTGCCATTTGGTAGTCTGCATTATGGTTAACGCCTGCCTCTGCAATAATGTAGACATGACTATTATTTTGCATCATAGAATTCCTTCTTGATAAGCCCTTTAAGTTTGATACTTTTAAGGATATTTACAATTTTCTCTGCACTATCACCCTCACCATAAGGGTTTTTAACTTCTTGGCATTTATGTTTAAACTCATCACTAAGAGCTAGCTTAAGTGCACGCTGTATGTCATCAGACTCATATCCGACATTTATCACAGAGTAAGCACGTATGCGCCCCTGTTGTCGACTTCCAATGTCAATGGTCGGTATTCCATAAGAAGGGACTTCTGTTATTCCACTCGAAGAGTTTCCTACAACAGCATCAACATACCTTAATAATGAGTGATAACGACGCATACCCAATGATTCGCGAACACAGATTGAATATGGGCTTTCTGACTTAACTTTTAAAATACTTTCGATTATCGTATCGCCCCCCGCATCATGGTTTGGGTACGTGATTATGATTCCCACATCCTTTAGGTTTGATAAAGCATCAAAGAAAATATCGTTTAAAACTCGTTGATCACCATATGTTGTTTCTGGGTGAAGAGTGACTAGAATGTTTCTCTCAAATTTATCCAAATCAAAATCTAAGAAAGATTCTAACTCAGCTTTGGATACTGGTAACACTTTTTTAACGTTGTCGATACATAAATTTCCGACGTTAAATACCTTATCAGGCTGTTCACCAAGTTGTATTACTCGCTCTCTATACTCTTCCGTTGTTGGAAAATGAATATGAGATAGTTTTGTAATGCTATGTCGAATAGAGTCGTCCAACGCACCTGAAGTTACGTCTCCTCCTGAAATATGAGCTACTGGGATTTTCAGTAGAAATGCAGCCATGGCTACCGATAAAATCTCATAACGGTCACCTAGCAGGATGACAAGATCCGGGTGCAATTTATCAAGCTCAAACGCAAACTTTTCTACAGTTTCAGCCGCAGATTTTGCAACGCCAATTTCAGTCGTATCTGAAGTATCAATATCAATAACGGCAAGGTCTTTGAAACCTTCAGATTTAATTTCTTGCAGTGTGCCTCCTCGAACAGTGTCTGTATGACTGCCCGTAGCTAAAATGGTAACGCTAAAAAAAGGGTCTGCTTCTAACTTATGAATAAGTGGTAATAGGATCCCGAAATCCGCTCGTGTGCTAGTTACTATTGCAACTCTCATGACATCTCCGTAGGAGTACTAGGTAAATTCACCAAGCGTGCTTCGATAAACTCAGAGTGAGTTAAATCACTACGTATTGCATTTTCAAACATAGGTAATCTATGCATAAGTTGCCAAATTGGTCGAGTCATAACACCCAAACTATTCGTAGTAGCAATAATCTCTTCGCGGCTCTCTTTATCTGGACAAATGATCGCATTTAACCAATAGTTTGACTGCGCATATTCAGGTTCAGTGACAAACTTGATGTCTGAACCTTTAAAAAAGTTATTGTAACCTTCGGCGAGCACTCTCTTTTGTTTTAGGTACTGCTCGATAACTTCCATCTGAGCACACCCTAGAGCCGCATTCAGGTTTGGCATACGATAGTTGAAACCAGGTTCATCATGGAAGAACTCATACGGATGAGGAACTTTTGCTGTCGTAGTAACATGCTTAGTATGCGCGCCTAATTCTTGAGTCTTACATAACACCATGCCACCACCGCCTGTGGTGATGATCTTATTGCCATTGAAGCTGACAGCACCAAAATCACCAATAGTACCGGTGTGTTTGCCCTTATAGAGCGATCCTAGACTTTCTGCTGCATCTTCAACCAACGTGATGTTCCATTTCAAGCAAACGGCAACCAGTTCATCAAGCTCTACAGGGTGACCAAACGTGTGCATTGGTACAACGGCTTTGATTCTTCTACCTGTTTTTTTATGGATACACCCCGCGTCTGTGACTTCAGCATTCTCTTCTAAAAATGCATCTACAGCCTTCGGACACAACCCTAAACTCACTGGAGATACATCCAGAAAAATAGGCTCAGCCCCCATATGATAAAGAGCGTTGCAGGTTGCAACAAAAGTCAAAGCTTGTGTGACGACCAAGTCGCCTCTTTGAACATCAGCCATGTACAATGCAGCATGCAATGCTGCTGTACCGTTCACTGTCGCTACAGCTTTAGCCGTACCAGTGTAAGCTTCAATTTTTCTCTCAAAATCATCAACAAACTTACCGACGCTAGAAACAAATGTACTTTCAATCGTTTCCATTACGTACGCTTTTTCGTTGCCATCGAACGTTGGTGCATGTAAGGGAATAAATTCGTCTGTTTTGTAAGTATCTCTCACAAATTCAACAATAGTTGTCGCTTTCATTGAATGCTCCACTTACATCTTACTATCGAGGTATTTCCCCGTTTCTTTGTGCCCAAAATCAGGGATCATGGTAAAGAACAGTTTCACAATCTGCTCTTTAGTCCAAGCTCGCTCACCTTTCATCTCAGAAATGCTGTTTTCAAACAAGGTGAGAAGTTCTTGCTCATAAAGAGGTTCATTTTTGATGATGCCCAGATTTTCGAATCGCGACATATCTAACTCTTCTTTATCTGTAAAAAACTCTTCAAAGTCTTTTTCACCCGTCGTATCACTTGCAGTAAACAAACATGGCCATTTCCCTTGCTCTGGAAGCGTATGTGCAAGTTGGCGGGCTTCTTCTTCTGTTTCACATAGGTGAGGCTCAAAGCCAAGTTGCTCTAGGTATTTCACCGCAATATCTGCAAACGAAATAAGATGTAGAGCTTCACTCAATTTCGGGAAAAAAATGTCACGATTTTCACCAAAAATACAAGACATTAAACACAGTTCGCCTGACTCTTGAGGAGTAACAAAGTAGCGTTTGATGTCGTTCGGCGCCACGATAGGTTGACGCTTTTGGATACGTTGGTTAAACCCGTGAAGCAAAGAGCCATCCGAGAATGCTACATTTGCAAATCGAGCAGTTGAGATTGCCATTTGTTCGCTTTTACGCATCAGGAACATTTCCATAATACGCTTAGACGCCCCCATCATATTGACTGGGTTTGCAGCTTTATCTGTTGAAACACAGAAATACTTTTTCGCACCAGCATCAATAGACTGTTGGATCGTTTTCTCTGTATTAAAAACATTTACATCGATCATGCGCATCAATGTATAAGGATCTTTTTCACTTCTAACATGCTTAAGCGCAGATAAGTTCAGCACATAATCGAACTGACCGTCGGCTTTAATGAATGCATCGTACTCTAGAGAACCTATGTCCAAAGCAAATGTTTGGAAGTCACCATCTATGTAACCAAACGAACTGCGAATATCTCGAACAAGCTCCACCATGTTGTTTTCACTAATATCAACAACATGTAACTTCTTGGGATTACGTTTGAAGATCTCTTTAGTTACGGCTTGTCCAATTGACCCAGCGCCACCCAACACCAAAAACCGTGATTCACTGACAATATTAGACAATTCGACTTCGTAACAACAAATGTCTTGGGTAAATAAGTCTTTATTACGGCCAATTAAAGACAAAATAGTATTCATTAACTACCTTCCTATGTTATAGAGATATGTTATTTTGGTTTATCTTTATGAGAACTTATCCATTTCTTTAAACTTTTCATTATTCTCTAATAAGTATTCATAACTACCTTCATCGACTACCCTACCTTTATCCATAAAATAAATACGGTCACAACTCTTTATAGTTTTAAGCCGATGAGCAATCATTATAATCGTCTTTTTCCCAGACAAGTTTTTGATGGATTCCATGATTTGACTCTCAGTTATTCCATCTAAAGCGCTAGTAGCTTCATCAAAAATAATAATATCTGACTCGAAGTATAACGCTCGTGCAATACTAATTCTTTGTCTTTGGCCCCCAGAGATTTGAACGCCATTCTCTCCAATTTGGCTATTAACGCCTTCAGGTAATCGTTCTATTAGTTCTGACAAACAAGAAAGTTCAATTGCTTGGTTCAGTTTTTCCCAATCAATATCATTATAACTCACGCCAAAAGCAATATTCTCAGCAATAGAAGCATCCAACAAGGTAACTAACTGCGGTACATAAGAAATATTGCTCGACCATGATGAATTATCGTTAATAGCATTCCCATCAACCTTAAAGTTACCTTCCTGTAAAGGTATCAACCCACAAAGAACGTCAATTAAAGTTGACTTACCAGAACCGGAATGTCCGACTATTCCTATTTTTTCTAGACGCCTAATTTTAAGACTCACAGAGTCTAAAGCTAGCTCCTTGTTATTATTATAGGAAAATGTCCCTTTTTCTATTTCAAGCACATCTTTAAAATGGAATGATTCAGCAGACTTCTTCGGCTCAGTGTCATCTAAACCATGCTTCAAGTCTGAATACAATATATGTAGTACTGATATATTACCCTTTATTGTAGAGAGGTTATGATAAACTTGTTGGAGTGACGGTAATAACTTGAAAGCGGCCAAACCATAAATAGTAAGTAAGGGTAGTACAGAGGAAAAATCATCTCCATTTATCACAAGGTTTAAAACTATTATCATGATCATGCTTATATAGGCTAACCACTCCATCAAGTACTTGGGAGCACCCGAGATCGTCATTGTGCTGGCATGAGACTCGGAATAGTTCAAACTTTCCACTTCGAAAGATTTAATAAAGTAATCTTTTTTACCAAGCAATATTGAAGACTTTATGTTTAAAAATGACTCCTTAACAACTTTGCTTTTATATTTATTAGCTCTCACAAGATTCTTACTATTCCTTATCAGCTTATTCTTGAGAAGTAAGGATATAATAATATAGCTACATATAAAAAAGGTCATTATTATTAATGTCATTTTAACATCATAGTATAAAATAGCGAATCCAATTAAGGTGATGAACACTAGCCTAGATAGTAGATTTACAGCTGGGGTAAGTATTGCTATAGCCAGACGTCCGCTTTCGATGAGTACTCGATTAGAAAGATCGCTAGTATTTTTATTCAAGTAATACAGCCAATCTTGGCTTTGATAATATTTAAATAAACGCAGCGTAATATCATGACCTAAAATAAGTGAAATTCTATTTATTTTTTTAGTCATGATAACAGAGAGTAAAGAACTTACTGTGAGACAAGTAACTATAAGTAGTGATAAATAAAGTAAAATAGATTGAGTAGTCAGCTTTCCAGAAAATAAGATATCAAACAAGTATGAATATTCTTCCAGTTTGCCAGTATCACTAATGATACTCATGAATCCAGCTACCATTCCAATGGTAACAATCTCAAAGACTGAGATCGCAACTACCATTACCTGTAGTAAAACCAATTTTTTTTTCTGCTTCGAAGAGAAAAGGTCCCACAGCCTTTTTATATCTCTGCTCATATTAAAAACTCTAAATACCGAATTAAAACCACAATCATTATTTGTACGAATAAAACCCATAAATCATAGGCTATAAATTCAAATATACAACTTCACTATATGACTCATTAAAAATAACCCGCTTATCGAAGGGTTAACGTTTAAGTCTAACTATTAATTTAAACAAGTAATTGGTTGGAATTAATATCTTTGACAGAATAAAAGTAAAGAAGTCGCCAGTTATAACCTTTAATGCTTCTCTAATAATATACATTCTTCGAGATAAGTTAGAAATTCGAGACGAGTTAATCAATAGGGACAATGCGATTTTATTTCTATACCTAACAACAGGAATATTTTTCTCAATCAAATTTGACTCATAATTTTCGATAAACTTAATAGCTTGCAACTTTTGTTCTAAAACTAGTCTAAATTGATAAAGGTCACTATAATAATCTCTAGAAATTATTCGTTCTTCTCTCTCAGTTACAAATAGAGGAATGGAAGCGATAAAATCATTAAAAAGATGATACTCCAAATGAAAATCATAATCCCAGAACCAATTTTTAGACATTTTCACTTTATATCTAAACTGTTCAGTTCTTATAACCGTTGCCATCTGGGACATTTTGTAATCCCCACCAATTAATAAGCTCTTCAGGTACTTATCAGTACTTATAATTTCAAGTCTATCTTTAGAAACTATTTGGTCCGCATTTATGCTATCCTTACCTACTGTTATTTTCTGTTTTTGCCCCCCGTGTGCTAAAGAAGCTTCAGGATGATCATACAGAGCCTTTACCAAGACTTGTAATGTATTAGGCATCACTCTGTCTCCAACACCGAAAAACATAAAAAACTTAGTCTCGACTACATCATGCCATTTTTTAAATACATGAGGAACACCGATTCTGCTATCATTTCTTATATATTTTATTTTCAATGCTTTATAACTTTGACAAACAGATTTACTAGAGTTAATTAAATCCTCACTCTGATTGTCATCTATAACAATAATATTTATTCCAGAATGTTCATAAGCAAGGAAACTATTTAATGTGTCATTAAGCTTATTTACATCACCATACGCACCAATAACTATCGTAAGTTCATTTAAATTCATTTCTTAAAATACCATAGAGGTAATAATTTATATACTTACCATTTCGATAAATGGCTTCTCTCAAAACACCTTCTTTTTGAAAGTTAAGACCTTCATACAAAGAAATAGCTTTGACATTTTCATCTAATACATAAAGATAAAGGCGATTCAAATTCAAACTGTTAAAACAATACTCCATCATAATATGGTAAGTTCCTTTAGCTATTCCCTTGCGCTGATATGAAGGATGAACGTCAACACCAATACACGCACATCTATTGATCATATCAATATTATTCAGTCTTACAATGCCAACACGCTCACCTGAAGATCTTATTATAAAATACTTATTTTTAGAACTTTGAATAGACTTTATCCATTCAGATTGGCCGTCCATATTTAGTGGTTCAATATTTTCTAAATTTTCCCATATATCTTTACTGTTACGAAGGTGAAACATAAAGTTTGCGTCTTCGCTACAGGCCAAATCAATAGATAGATCTCCTTTAGATAGATATGAACTTTTAATTACAGACATGATTCTGAAAACTCTTTGATAGAATCTACAATATATTTTCTCTCGTTATCCTCTAGCCACCAGCCTACAGGAATTGATACTTGAGTTGCGTTAAATATATCTAAAAAAGGGAGTTCGCTTTTATACTCCGAGAATGCACTATGCTTATCATTTCTTTCGTGAACTCGCGAGACCTGAATCCCCTTATTACTCATCCAGTCCATGAAAAAGTCTCTTTTTTCAATATGTAGAGTATATAGCCAACTAGAGCTTCCTCTTTTTATTTCAGAAGGAATTAATCGAACACCCTTGATATTTTCTAATTGCTTATCATAGTAGTCTTTATTATCAATGTGCTTACTAACTATTTCATCAACATATTTAAGCTGCTCTATACCAATTACAGCACAAACATCGTTCATATGATATTTATATCCATATTCTGGGATGTCATCTTCGCAGCGAAAACCTTTAGCTTTTGTTTCTCGGTCTATACCATACCATCGCAGCAACTTCCCTCTTTGATAGTCACTTTTGGACTTACATAAAAGTAAACCGCCATCGACTGTCGTGATATGCTTGATTGCTTGCAATGAGAACATTACAAAATCAGAATGACATCCTATCTTCTCGCCATTATATTCACTACCAAACGCATGAGCTCCATCTTCTATTACTTTAATACCTCGGGCTTTTGCAATTTTAGAAATTTTAGAAATTTCGCAAGGAATACCGCCAAAATGAACAATAACAATTGCTTTGGTCTTTTGGGTTATTTTTTCCTCTATACTCTCAGGGGATATTAATCCAGTTACAGGATCTACATCAGCCCAAACAATCTTTGCACCAGACGAAATTATAGGCATATTTGTCGCCGTACAAGTCATTGCGGTTGTAATAACTTCATCTCCGGCCCCAACATTCGACAACCTTAAAGCAAGATGTAAACCCGATGTTCCTGAGTTTAAAGTTAGAACATTACTATTACCAAAATAGTCACCAAGTTTTTTTTCAAATTCATTAACTTTTTTTCCTTGACCGATAAAACCTGAATGAATTACTTCCAAAAGTGGCTTATCTACAGAGTCTGGCATAAAAACTTTAAATTGCGGTATCATATCAATATATTTCCTTTAAGTTTGAAAACTTTGGTAGTAACTTGTCTTTTTCCGATATTTCGGGGCACTCATTAGGCCAATTTATATTTAAACAGGGATCATTCCAAATTATCCCACCTTCATCATTAGGATTGTAATAGTCAGTACACTTGTAATTGAAAATAGCCATATCGCTAAGCACATAAAAACCATGAGCAAAACCAGGAGGTACATATAATTGTTTTTTCTTCTCGGAGTCTAGTATTACAGAAAAATATTCTCCAAATGTTTTCGACTTGGGGCGCATGTCAACTGCTACATCAAAAACTTCCCCGTATGCTACTGATACTAACTTTCCTTGAGGATTACTCTTTTGAAAATGTAGGCCTCTTAGAATGCCTTTTTTTGATAGTGATTGGTTATCTTGAACAAAATTAATATTAAGTCCAGCAAGTTCCATATACCTAGTATAGTTATAGGTTTCTAGAAAGTGCCCTCTATTATCATTAAAAATACGAGGTTCAATTAATAAGCATCCTTCAAGGTTTGTTTCTAATACCTTCATTTCTCTTTCTCTTTTTCTTTCTCTTTTAGAAGTTTAACTAGGTATCTACCATAATCATTCTTGTCCATCTTTCGAGCCAAAGTCAGTAGTTGGCTATCATCAATCCAATGATTTCTCCAAGCTATTTCTTCTAAGCAAGCTACTTTCAACCCTTGTACATGTTCAATAGTTTGAACAAAAGAAGATGCCTCATGAAGACTTTCATGAGTTCCTGTATCTAACCAAGCAAAACCACGCCCAAGAAGCTCTACATTGAGAGAGTTGTCATTTAGATACATTTCATTAAGTGTTGTAATCTCTAATTCTCCTCGCGCTGATGGCTTTACTTGTCTTGCCATCTCTACTACGCGGTTGTCATAAAAATAGAGCCCAGTCACGGCATAGTTTGATTTAGGAATGAGAGGCTTTTCTTCTATAGAAACAGCTTTCATTTCTTTATCAAACTCAACGACTCCAAATCGCTCAGGGTCTTTCACTTGATATCCAAACACCGTGGCACCATATTCTCGCTCTGCTGCTCGCTTCAACGTGTTTGAAAAAGATTGTCCATAGAATATGTTGTCACCTAACACCAAACAAACACTTTCTTCACCAATAAATTCTTCGCCGATGATAAAGGCCTGAGCAAGGCCATCTGGACTAGGTTGGATCGCGTATTCTAGATTAATACCAAAATCTGTACCGTCACCCAATAAGCGCTTAAAGCCTGCATTATCCTCTGGCGTTGTGATAATCAAAATATCTTTGATACCTGCTAACATTAGTGTTGATATTGGATAAAATACCATTGGTTTGTCATATATAGGCAAAAGTTGCTTAGATACACCACGAGTCAGTGGATATAAACGAGTACCAGAACCACCAGCAAGAACAATACCCTTCATTATTTTTGCCCCTCTATAGATACACCCAAACGTTCACCCGCATAAGATCCGTCAAGTACACGAGACCACCAAGTTTTATTCTGTAAGTACCATTCTACTGTTTTACGGATACCTGACTCGAATGTTTCTTCTGGCTTCCACCCTAGTTCACGTTCAATTTTACTCGCATCAATTGCATATCGAACATCATGGCCAGGGCGGTCCGTTACATATGTAATGAGGTCATGGTATCGAGCTACACCTGACGGTTTATTCGGAACCAACTCTTCAAGGAGGCTACAGATCGCTTTCACAACTTCTATATTGGCCTTCTCATTATGCCCACCAATGTTGTATGTTTCACCAACAACTCCGTCAGTAACAACTTTGTATAAAGCTCTTGCATGGTCTTCAACAAATAGCCAATCGCGAATTTGCATGCCATCACCATACACTGGCAATGCTTTACCGTCCAAAGCATTTAAGATCATTAGAGGGATTAACTTTTCAGGGAAGTGATAAGGGCCGTAGTTGTTCGAGCAGTTAGTCACAATAGTGGGTAAGCCATATGTGCGTAACCAAGCTCTAACTAAGTGATCACTCGATGCTTTTGATGCCGAATAGGGACTGGATGGCTCGTATGAAGTCATCTCAGTAAATAGGTCATTTGTACCTTCAAGATCACCATACACTTCATCTGTTGAGATATGATGAAATCGGAATGCACGTTTAGACTCTAGATGAAGTTCATTCCAATATGAACGAGTCGCTTCTAGTAAAGTGTAAGTGCCAACAATATTCGTTCTGATAAATGCCGCTGGGCCATCGATTGAGCGGTCAACATGAGATTCAGCGGCTAAGTGCATTACTACATCAGGTTTGTACTCATTAAAAATTCGGTCTAGCTCATTACGGTCACAGATATCAACTTCTTCAAATACATATCTAGAGTTTAAAGCTATGTCCCGAAGCGACTCTAAATTGCCCGCGTAAGTTAATTTATCTACGTTTATAACGCTGTCAGAGGTGTCATTAATAATGTGACGAATGACTGCTGAGCCAATAAACCCTGCTCCACCTGTAACTAATATTTTCATTTAGCTGTTCCCTAACTGCATCAACTTTCACTCACACCTAAATCAAAACACTTGTCAATAGTGAGTAGTTAAACCCAGTAATATTTATTCTTAATCAATGTAAAATATGACAAATTATACCGTAACATCCTTACTGGATCGACCTTAAGGTTAGTCCGCTTTAAACTAATTGATACATAGATATAGCTCCCCCCAAACTTAACAGACAGTTGGACATTGCAAGAAGCATGTTATACTACGATTGAAAATCAATTTGCGTAGGCGTATTACATGATAATCGTAACAGGCGGTGCTGGCATGATTGGCAGCAACATCGTTAAAGCACTTAATGAAAAAGGCATTAACGATATTTTGGTAGTCGACAACCTTAAGAATGGTAAAAAGTTCCAGAATTTGGTTGATTTAGATATCACAGACTACATGGACCGTGACGATTTTCTAACTCAAGTCATGGCGGGTGATGACTTTGGCCCTATCGAGGCTATTTTCCATGAAGGTGCTTGTTCTGCAACGACAGAGTGGGATGGCAAATACATGATGCTCAACAATTATGAGTATTCAAAAGAACTACTACACTTCTGTCTAGATCGTGAGATACCATTTCTTTATGCCTCTTCAGCTGCAACTTACGGTGAAACAGATACTTTCATTGAAGAGAAAAAGTACGAAGGAGCATTAAACGTATACGGCTACTCAAAGCAGCAATTTGACAATTACGTACGCCGTATTTGGCAAGACGCAGAAGAGCATGGTGAGCAATTGTCTCAAATCACTGGCTTCCGTTACTTCAACGTTTATGGTCCACGTGAGCAACACAAAGGTTCAATGGCATCTGTTGCCTTTCATCTAAACAACCAGATGAACGCAGGTGAAAATCCTAAACTATTTGCTGGCAGTGAAACATTCAAGCGTGACTTCGTTTATGTCGGTGATGTTGCAGCAGTAAACTTATCATTTTTAGAAAGTGGCCAGTCAGGTATCTTTAACTTAGGTACAGGGAATGCTGAATCTTTCGAAGAAGTCGCTAAAGCCGTGATTAAGTTCCATGGTAAAGGTGAAATAGAAACTATTCCATTCCCTGAGCACCTTAAAGGCGCATACCAAGAGTTTACTCAAGCAGACCTAACAAAACTACGTGCAGCAGGCTGTGATCACCAGTTTAAAACAGTATCCGAAGGTGTTGCTGAATATATGCAGAAGATAAACAAGTAGCCTCTGATATTTTAAAAGCTTACTATAGAAAGGTGGTTTCAATGCCACCTTTTTATTGCCTCTTCACTAGATAAAGGTAAGTTGTGACAAAACCAGCAATTCTTCATATTTGTCTTTCCCAAGGCTGGGGGGATTAGAGATGTATCCGATTAGAACTGGCAAAGAGTTTCTTCAGCGTGGCTATAAAGTTTATGGCCTATGTACTAGGGGGACACAAGTTGCCTCAGGAATGCGAGAGTCTGGTATTGAAGTCTTTGAGGTATCAAGCAAAGGGCAAATAGCATCTCAACTTTTACGACTGAACCACTGGTTAGAGCAAAGAAACATCGAAATTATTCATTGTCATAAATCTGGTGATATTCTTGTTTCTGCACTACTGAGTTTATTAACTAGACGGAAAACTTTTTTCACAGAACACATGGGGGTTACTCGCCCTAAAAAAGACCTTTACCATAAGTGGGCATATTCACATGTTGACCAGATTTTTTCGATCAGTGATGAAACCTATAGACGTAACCTAAAAGCACTCCCTATACCTGAAAATAGAATTACCCGACTCTGGCTAGGCACTGACATCCCAGAGCAGCCAATTGATAACCCAAATCAAATTGCCACTATAAAGGTTGAATTGGGATTACCTACAGATAGTGTAATTGTTGGTAATCTTGGTAGGGTCTGCTCTGGTAAGGGTCAAATGGAACTTTTAGAGGCCTTCAATTTACTGAAAGACACATACCCCAAGCTTCATCTATTACTAGTCGGAGGGTTAGATGTTTCAGAAGGTTCGGACAACACTTTCGTTCACAAGCTAAAAGATAAAATTAAACACCTAAATTTAACCCAGCGCGTTCATCTAGTTGGATTTAGGACAGATACTAATCGTATGCTAGCAGCAATGGATATTGTATGCCTACCAAATCACAATGAAGCTTTTGGTTTAACTGCAATAGAAGCCATGGCAGCCAAGAAACCCATAGTAGCTGCCAATACTGGAGCGCTGCCAGAAATACTAGTATCAACAGCTATACTAACAAGCCCATTAGAGCCTCAGAAAATAGCAGCTAGCCTAGAGTCCTATCTTCTTGACAATGAGTTGATGAAGAAAAATTCAGCTCTAGCTTATCAACGAGCACAGTCAGAATTTTCGATGAGTGCACATATTGAGAAGCTAGCAAAGTACTATCATGAGTAACCTCCATCAACCAGATTAACTTGACCTTGAGTCCATCTGATTCATAGAGAATAAACCAACCACCAAGGTGAACAAATAAACTACATGCGTATGGTGAAAAGGTACATCGGATAGGCCTGCAATGAAGAGAAGCATAATCAACACTTGGGTAATTACATTCTCTTCTTCTTTGGCCTTATTCAGCTTTATTGGGTAAAAAAGCCAAATCATCATAATTAACAGGCCAACAAAACCGTATCTAGCAAAAGTGTCTATATATTGATTATGGAGATGAGGTTGTCGATAGGCAACTCTATTAGGAACTTCACTAATTTTTTTCTCTAACACAACATCGCCAGCCCCAGCAATAGGCACTTCAATCCAAATGTCAGCCCCCAATTCCCATAGTGCTAATCGCGCTCCAATAGATGTTTCATAGTTTCCTTTGCTTATAGAATTAAACTCAGCCACTGTTCGGTCAATACGCTCATTTATCATCGGTTTAAATGAAAAATAAACAACGTTCAAACCAATCAATGTTAAAGCCCCTATTTTCACAAATGACAAAGTATTAAAGCTTCTGTACATTACAAACATCATCACTATTGGGTATGCTACCCAGACCCCACGAGTGTCAGTCAAGACTAGTGCCCATAGAGACAGTACAAAACCAATAATACATAAACTTTGAATAATTCTAGATGTATAGCGCTTAGCCAAAACCAAAGATGATAAAGATAAAAATGAACAGTACAGCGCATAAGGTATTGGATTAGTTGCCATGCCGACCCTAGCCACATTTAAATAGTAGTGTTCGAATATAGCATTAAGCCCACATACATATGCGGAAAATATAATTGTATTATATACCCAAGCTCTAGAAAACTTACTCCAAGGAATAACTGACAAATAGATTAAACAAGTAATTAAAGTTCGAGGCAACCCAAAATTATCTCCCCTCAAAACATACATAAAAGAGCAGTATGTAAAGGTCAAAATGCTAGCTAAAAAAAACTTTTTATAATTATTCTGTTCAAAATTAACCTTAATATGTTGCCTATATCTTACAACACTATAAATAATAACAATAACTGTGGCTCTTGAAACTAAATATTTAGTATCAATAAAGTTAAATATTGAGATTAAAACTAAAAAAGTTGGAGAGAAAAGAAACACCTTCTCCAATTGCTGAACTGCATTCTTCATTGATACTTTCTATTGTAAATACGTAAGACAATCTTTCTATATAGAGAGTACAGCTCTCGAGTAGGTTTTCGATACCAACTAGCTTTACTTTCTTCACCTAATTGAATTGTTGTTTCGAATTCTTGGGGGTTTTCAACAACAGCAGGGGAAAGTATATAAGACGGCATGTCATGCAGATACAAAGAGCCAACATAGTTATCTACTGGCATGCACCATCGTTTAGAGTGGCGAACAAGTTTTTTGGCAGCACTCGGTGAAATCGCATAGCACCTGAGTCCGCCATAGTTATTTGTCATAAAAGAGATACTAAAATTATCACTTTCTTCTTTGAGGTACAAAACCCCTTTGTCAGTTTTAGGCTCTAAACGCAAAAATCCATAACTATCGATTTTTTCTTGAACCACTTTTAAACTACTCGGAAATGAAGGCAAGATTGCTGCGTCATCCTCAAAAACTATAATAGGCTCATCAAGCTCAATCGACTTTTTCCACAAAAGGTAATGACTTCCGTATACACCTAGCTCTCCTTTCGAGGGCATTCTGCCGCTGGTAAGCCATAATCGTTTAGCATAGTTGTAATTTTCGAACAACTTGTGAGGAGGCTCAGCCCTGCCATCAACTGCATCAAAAAACTCAAAATCAATATTAAGTTGGTCTAGCTGCTTCTTGATGTACTCTCTACGCTCAGGGCTACGTTTTAAACTAATAACAAAAACTTTCACTAAACACTACCAAACCAAGAGAAATGGACGCCATTAGACCATATATGACAATTAAATTGAACCGAATTTCACCAACACTCACACAAACCTAACGTCACATATACATCCCACGACCTTCTTAATAGTTGATGTTTACCCGACGAATCAAGAACACGAAAGCAACTGGTTTCACCCAAAGACTTGTCCAAGTGTTTAGCACAACTCAATCATAACTACGTTCAATAGCCATAAACCCAACTATATTAACTGTGTTTTCAACACAGTAATAGACAACGTCATTTCATGGTCATTGCTTTATATTTTAGTTAATGAGCTATACCATATAAAAATGATATGGATAGATATAGGTGAATACAATGTTCAGTTTTACTAACAGACTAAGAAACAAAATAAAAATATCGGGTCGACATCAATTCGCAATAGATCCATCTTCAAAAATACGACAATGTAAGATTGTTATTAAAGGAGATAACAACAGCCTAAAAATAGGAAAAAATGCAAACTTGCGTCGTTGCAACATTGAAATAGATGGTAATAATTGTCATTTAATAATTGATGACAACACAATCATAGGCCATGACTGCTACCTATCCGCCAGAGAAAATGGAATTAAGCTCAGAATAGGTGAAGGAAGCATGCTATCCCGAAACGTAAAAATCATGACCAGTGATGGTCATAATATTACTAAAGATGGAAAACGCATCAACAGTGCTCAAAGTATCGACATTGGCTCTAAGGTTTGGCTAACCGATAATGTAACCGTTTTAAAAGGAGTGACTATCGGTGAAGGATCGATCATTGGCATTAATTCTACTTTGACTAAGTCAGTCCCATCGGGCGTCATTGCGGTTGGTAACCCTGCCAAAGTCGTACAGAATGAAGTATCATGGCAGCATGAACTGACTTATTAGATGAACCCTAGCTTCCTAAATGAAAATTCTCATTATCGGTCCCTCTTGGGTTGGCGACATGGTTATGTCGCAAAGCTTGTATACGACACTCAAAGCCAAACATCCAGACTGTGAGCTGGATGTCCTTGCTCCTGCTTGGTGTAAGCCCATACTAGAGCGTATGCCTGAAGTACATCAAGCCATAGAGATGCCGATTGGTCATGGTGACTTCAACCTGTTTGGTCGAAGAGCTATTGGGTATGAACTACGTAAAAATAATTATAGTCATGCATACATCTTACCTAATTCAGCAAAATCAGCTCTAATTCCATGCTTTGCTCGAATACCGAAACGAACAGGTTGGAAAGGAGAGTTCAGATACGGTCTGCTGACAGATCTTCGTCCTGATAAGCGTGTATTTCAATATATGGTTGAAAGGTACGTCGCTCTGGCTTCAACTTCTAAAAAGATGTTGGAAGAGGTTAAGTTAGCCAATTGTCCAAAGCCAAGCCTAACAGTCGACATTACTTCACAACTCGCGGCTCGTCAGAAATTAGGTCTAGAGAAGCAACTTCCAGTCGTAGGCCTATGTCCTGGGGCAGAGTTTGGCCCAGCAAAGCGCTGGCCAGAAAAGCACTACTCAGCTCTTACCAAATATCTTATAGATAAAGGCCAGCAAGTTTGGTTGTTTGGCTCAGAAAAAGACAAAGCTGTCACCGAACAAATCAAATCAGCTCTTACACCAGAACAACAACAATACTGTTTTAATTTAGCAGGGAAAACGTCCCTTATCGAGGCGGTGGATTTGTTGGCAGCCTGTCATACCGTTGTATCAAACGATTCAGGCTTAATGCATGTTTCTGCGGCGGTCGGGTGTAATATAGTCGCTATTTACGGCTCTAGTTCACCAAAATATACGCCACCTCTGACTGACACGTTAGAAATGGTGCATACTGACGTTGAGTGTCGGCCGTGCTTCAAACGAGAATGCCCACTTGGTCACCAAGACTGTCTCAATAAACTAATGCCTTCTCAAGTCATCAATGCTGTTGATAAATTTCTAGAGCAATAATTCATGAAACACCTATGGTTTGAGCGTGGTGCTTACGCTTCTAAAAAAGCACGCAAGTATATTCAAGATGATTTTCAGCCTCAAAAAATCAAGAAAATAGCAGTAATTAGACACGCAGCACTTGGGGATCAGGTTGTTGTTCGCCCATTTTTGGTTGAAGCACGGAAGTTTTTTCCTAACGCAGAGATAACCTTAGTGCCAGTCTCTAACTATATGTATGGTATACCGAGTGACTTAGTTGATCATGTTCATGTGATGCCAGGAAAAGAGCCAGGGAAAACAACATCTGTCAAAGAAAAAATTCAAAACATCAAACAACTAGGCGAACAAGACATAATTTTCGATTTGGCGAGCACTAACCGTTCTCATTGGATGACAGCATTAAGTAAAGCCAAGCTAAAAATAGGCTTTCCATACAAATGGTACTTCTGCGGTACTTTATTTAATGTTGCCGTTCATCGCTCTGATTTTCAGCCAGAAGTGGAATGCATGTTAGATATGCTCAAGCTACTAGGCCACAACCCCTCTCACCCACTAGACTTTGCCTATCCAGATCATCGCGAACTGGTAGACACTGAAGTTCCCTATGTGCTCTATTTTAACGGCGCCTCGCAGCTGCGAAAAATATTATCCAAAGAACAAATGTTTGCGGTATTAGAGAAGGCAGTCCAAGAGAACCCAAATCATACTCACGTGTATCTGGAAGGCAAAAATGACTTTGAGAAAGGGGATTTTTGTCAAAGCCTTTTAAAATATCCTAACTTTAAAATTCAGCCGTGTTTGCCACTTGACGAACTCGTAGACTTAACGGCGAAAGCAACGTTAATGGTCGCTCCTGATACTGGCGTCCGGAACATTGCAATATCAACCCATACACCAACTGTAGGCATTTTCTATGCGACAGTACCGTTTAGATATACGCCTTTGTATGAGCACCATGATATCGTGATGAATGCTAATGGCTCAATACCGACCACGGTACAAATCACAGATGCAATTTCCCGTGCCCTATCGAGCCAATAACTTCATTTCGGAATTTTATAAGCAGCAATGAAAAATCTATCAATTTTAGTTTCCAATCGACTCATTAGGCTCATCGGCAACATTTTTAAAATGTTGTCATACCCTTTTCATGCTTTGTTTCCAAATAAACGCTTTACGATTCCATCTTTGTCTAAGCCGAAAGTGTTTTCTAGTGAGCAAACCAAGATTCCCAAGATAATATGGCAAACCAACTTCTCTGCACGAAGTACTTTACCTGTTTATCTTAACTACCTGTTCAATCGCCTGATGTCATTAGATTATGAGTATCGCTATGTTAGTACAGAAGAACGTGCCGAGTTCATCAAAGCAAATGCTTCTGAGCGAGTATATAACGCTTACATGCAATTAAATGATGGTGCTGCACAAGCTGATTTATGGCGACTCATTACTATCTATACCCATGGTGGTATTTACATGGATATAGACGCAACACTCGTATGGCCGCTCAAGCATATCCTGCCTCAAGATGATAACGCGATGTATGTGAAGCTTGAAAAGAATCAACACTTTACAAACTTCTTTCTCGCATCAGAACCCAAAAACCCAGATTATGAATTAGCCATCAACAAGATTGTCGAGAACATTGAAAGTCGAAATATTGCGCAAGGCGTCTATTTTTTAACGGGCCCGATGGTGATCACTGAGGTTCTAGAAAATAAACAGGTTGCTTACAAAGAAAGAAAGTACGTTTGTATACAAGGCACATTTACGAATGAGCACTTTCAATACCTAGATAAACCTCGTAGTAAATGGACACATAAAAAACCGGAAGATCTCCTCAAGTGATACGAGCTCTATATACACTTTTACTAGCCATTGCTCTTCCTTTCCTTTTACCAAGCTTATATAAACATAAGCTTGGTAAACCTTCCGTGGGCTCTCGCTGGAAAGAACATTTCGGTTTCACACCTAGCCTGAAAAACCCTGAGAAAAAGCCTGTCATATGGATTCACGCTGTTTCAGTGGGAGAAGTTATTGCTGTATCACCGTTGATTAAGAAGATACATCAAGCCCAGCCAAATGCTAAAATCCTTGTCACTACTACAACTCCAACAGGTGCTAAGCAGGCAGAAAATTTAAAGAAATATGCCGAACATAGATATATGCCTCTGGATTTTACTTGGGCAGTCAAAACCTTTTTAAAAACAGTCAGGCCAAAACAGTTAATCATTATCGAAACTGAACTATGGCCCAATACATTGATAGCGGTATCTAAACAGAATATTCCTATCACTATCGCAAACGCACGTTTATCCGATAAATCGTTTCGAGGCTATACAAAAATCAAGCCTTTGTTTGATAGCTTTTCTCCTGCTTTAAGCCAAGTCATCTGTCAGCACAAAGATGATGCTAAAAGGTTTGAGAAACTGGGAATACCACAAAGTAAAGTCTATGTCTCAGGCTCCATAAAGTTCGATATCTCTATTTCAGCTAAGCAATTAGAAACGGCAAACCGACTCAGGTCTGAGTTAGGCTACTCTCGCCCGATTTGGATTGCTGCCAGCACCCATGAAGGTGAAGATGAAAAAATACTCGCTGCCCACTCACAAGTTGTTGAGCATGTACCAAATGCCCTACTCATACTGGTTCCTAGACACCCCGAACGATTTAATGATGTCATGGTACAATGCAGTGAACACTTCACAACTGTACGTCGGACAACCAAAGTAGCAGTTACAGAAAATACAAAAGTGTATTTAGGTGACACTATGGGTGAAATGTTGACACTTATTGGCGCGAGTGACGTCTGCTTTATGGGGGGGAGCTTGGTTGGAAGTAAAGTGGGAGGGCATAACCTATTAGAGCCGGCCGCACTCTCAAAACCAACCCTGACTGGACCGAGTTATTTTAATTTTGCCGACATCACACAACAGTTATTGACTGCAAATAGTTGTCAAATTATCAATTCAGAGTCTGATCTAGCAGACAAAATCATTTTGCTTCTTCAGTCTCCAGCGCTCAGGGGTGAACAAGGCCAAGCAGCCTTAGATGTAGTGGAGCGGAACCGAGGCGCACTCGAAAAAACAGTCCAATACATATTTGGAGAAAAGTGATGAGTTTGAAGAAGTTGTCCAAGTTATACCACTATGTGAGATGCGTACCCAAAACACTCTTTTTTAATTTTTATTACCTTCCATTGAGCCAAGCGATAAAATTGCCAATTCTGGTTAATCATCGCACCAAGTTTGTGTCTTTAGGCGGTAAAGTATCTATTCCTGAGTCTGCCAAGCTAGGGAAAATCAAACTAGGGTTTGGCCGTGTACAAATTGCAGACAACAAGTACTCTCGCTTTATATGGAACGTAGATCAAAACGGGCACATTAAGTTAGGCCATCACATTAAGATAGGTACAGGTTCCAAACTTCACATCACTGGAACATTAACCATTGGTTCGGGAAGCAACTTTACAGGCGAAGCGACTATTGTTTGTCATCGAGAAATATCTTTCGGTCACAACTGTTTAGTCTCTTGGCAGACTCTATTTATGGATTCAGATCTACACAAAATTACCGATTCAGAAAACCAACAAACTAATCCAGATCAACCAATAACCATTGAAGATAAAGTATGGGTTGGCGCTAGGTCTACGATTCTTAAAGGGGCTCACATAGCAACCAATTCCGTTATCGCAAGTACTTCTACTGTGTCTCGTCAGTTTGACGGCAATACCGTTATCGGTGGAAACCCAGCACATGCCATTGCAGACTTTACAGGGAAAACGTTCCACCTATAACACTTAGAGCCTGCTATTTTTCATATTCCATAAAGACAGTCGTATAAAAACGTAAAAACGATAAATTTCACGAGTCACTTTAAAATAAATAGGCGTTTTGAGTTTCGCTCCGCTATTTTGAATCGTGGTTCCCATGTCTGCAGGATCTAACACTAAATAAGGAATAATACCGGTACACTTTAAACCTGTGCGGTATGACTCACCGATATGGTTATCCACTGCGCATAACCAGCGCTTACTCTTATCAAGAAGCTTCTTTGCGCCGCTAGGAGAAATACTGTATCCACGTGTTCCCCCACGGTTATCGTGCCAAAATACACTGTGAGAACCATTAATTTCTTCTAATAGAGTCGCTTTGCCATTTTGCGGCTCAACTCGAATATATTCATAACCTCTATTATGCATTTGCCCTAAAGTGTTTAAAGACGACTTCATAAAGTGAGTAGGCAAACAATCGTCTTCAATAATCAAAATCGGCTCATTGAGTTCTATGCATTTTTGCCATAGACGATAATGACTGGCATAACAACCACGCTCACCTGGAGTTAATGGTCTGCTACGAAATATTCTCCGATGTTGATCATCCGGTAAATTGATCAAGTCTTCAGGTAGGCCTTTTCGTCCATCGACAGCATTGAAGAACTCAAATTTGATGTCTTGAGCTTCTAGCGTATTCTGGATTCTCTCTTGTCGCTCAGTAGACTCTATCAACGATATTACAAAAACTTTCATAGAGAACACCTTTATAAAAACAACTTTGTTACGTCTTTAAGCACAGACCAGAAAAATCGAATACGGAAAATACGCATGATCTTCAAATCACGATCTGTAATATTCATATGTTCTTTAATGACATTGAAATCAAGATTAGGGTTAACCCGAGATAAACGTTCAAAATACCTCATAGATAGCACTCTGCATGTTAAAGTCGTTAGAGGTGTCTGCTTATAAAAACGTGTTCTCATATCAAAATCATTACAAACAAACCTTTCTAATACCTCTTTCTTCATGCTTTCATTCTCAGCCCATCGATAATAAGAAAGATTCGCTTTAACTCTAATCGAATTATAACTATTGATATAGCGACATAAGAAGTCATAATCTGCTGTAGGGTATAAATCCGGGTTAAAGCCTCCAATATCCAAGCACACCTGTTTATCCATAAGTATGCCCAACGAGCCTGGGTTAATATTTCCCCAAAAGCAATCCTTTAATTTAAGTTCTTTTTCTTTTATTTTCTTATCACCATTATATGGATGAATATCACTTTGGTTGGTAAAGCTCTGGTTATCTACTTTAACAAAACTATATTTTCTGTATTTTGAAACAATATCTAACCAGTCTTTATCGAGTAAATCATCATCATTAAGTATTGTAATTCTACTTGCGTCGGCAAGTTCAATACATCGATTCCAATTCCCAAACATACCGATATTTTCATCATTAATATAATAACGAATATTACTGTCTATACCTTTTAAACTCTCTATTATTTGCTTAGAGAATTCTCGACTATCGTCATTATCAACAATCACTATTTCAAACTTGATATGTCCCGATTGCTGAGCAGCAGACTTTACGGCTTCCAGTAGAAGTTTTGGCCTTCTATAAGTAGGAATTGTGATTGAGACTTCGACCGCCTCTTCTTGCTCTATTACATTACTCCACAATAATTGAGACTTTACTGCTGTATATTTATTAAAGTGATTGGTAGTCGATGTTAAATCAAACATTTTATTTTGGCCCTAAAAGATCTTTAATACCTTCTTGCAGTGAAATTTTTTTCTTCCACCCGGGAAGTGGGGTATAAGCATGATGAGGAGGAGCCATAACTTCTCTGTCACGATAAGGGCGCATCCCCCAATTGATTCTGAGTGGTAGCTGGGTAACACTTTCAACAAGGCTAACTAGCTCTCTTAGCGACGTGTCATCCCCAGTTAAAATGGAAAATTCCTCACATCTAGGAGTATCTGATAAGGCGACTCGCTTTAATGCTACGTTCAACGCGTTAATAGCATCACTAATGTGGCAAGCTTCAAACCTTTGCTCCCCGAGGCTCATATCTAAATCATTGCCTTTCTCAGCGGTTTCAATCAGTAATTGAATAATTTTTTTTCGATGATCTTCTTTGCCGTAGGTATCGTTGAAATGTAAATGTAGGCTATGCCATTTATACGCATCAGAGTAGAAATTCAATAACTCCTGAAAAGCCTGCTTGGTCGCAGCATATAGATTGGCGTAACGATAATGCTCTCCCTCAAACTTTTGCCATGTTGTACCTACATTGACGATTCGGCATGTGCCCGTTTGATTCATCGCTTCGAGTAGTTGAGTGCCAAATACAATATTAGCCTCTAGCATCGGGGTGATATCGCTTTCCTGATGGGCAGCCCGATAACAGGTAGCAAGATGCAAGACGACATCAATGTCCGTTAACGCAGCCTTAATTGAACTGATTGTTCCATCGTATTCATGAATATGAGCACCTGTAATAGAGCCATTGTTCGCCCTTACCAATGCATGAATGTCATACTCATTTCTCCAGGTGGCAATAAATTGCTGACCAATAAAGCCTGTCGCACCTGTCACTAATACTTTCATAAGAATGGGCTCTCATAGTTTTCTAAACTGGGAAATGATTGATCTCTCTCAGAAATAATCAATTCTCCTAGTGATGCACCCTCAGTGTCTAGGCCCACACTTGACCATAAAATACCCTTATCTAGCTCTGGTGCATAAACATTATCAGTTTTGTAAAGCAACGTCGCATGCTCTGATCGCGTAAGAAAGCCATGGGCGATACCTTTAGGGAGATAGACAAGTTGCGGTTTATTTGCATTCAATTCCACCGTAACAAGCTTGCCATAAGTCTGGGATGATTTCCGGATATCAACGAAGAAGTCGAGTACTTCCCCCTCTAGGCAAGTCACGATTTTATTATGTGCAGCAGGTGGCTCTTGAAAGTGAAGCCCCCGCAGAACATTCTTTTTCGATACAGAATAAAACTCTTCTTGAAGGTCAAACTCAGAAATTGGCGTACCTTCAAAGAAGCTTGGATGGAAGGTTTTAATAAAGGCGCCGCGATGATCTTCAAACTTTGGAAGATCAATTAAGTAGCAGCCTGAAACATCGAGGTGCGTTATATTCATAAAATAAAGCCAATGATTTCTCATTGGCTTTCCATTCTTTATTGCTGTTTTTAGAAACTAACACCGAAAAACTCTTCAAACTTTTCGATAACAAAGTCCAAGTGATCTTGCCCTAGACCTGGATAAACACCAATCCAGAAAGTGTTATTCATGATCAAGTCTGTGTTAGTTAAATCACCAACCACTCGATAATGCACATTCTCAAAATACGGTTGACGGGTCAGGTTACCGGCAAACAGAAGACGAGTACCAATCTTATATTGGTCCATGAACCTCAGCAGATCGACGCGATCAATACCTGAGTCTTCACGTATAGTAATTGGGAAACCAAACCAAGAAGGCTCTGAGTTCTCCGTCGCTTCTGGCAGAATAATAAACTCTTCACATGACGCTAAGCCGTCACGTAAATACACATAGTTGTACTTACGTTTTTGAACGAGCTCTTCTACTCTATCCATCTGAGCAAGGCCGCATGCTGCCTGCATGTCGGTAATTTTCAAGTTGTAACCTAGATGAGAGTAGGTGTACTTATGGTCATAACCATCAGGAAGTGAGCCTAGCTGCTGGTCAAAGCGCTTGCCACAAGTATTGTCACAGCCCGGTGGACAATAGCAGTCACGTCCCCAATCACGAAAAGACTCTACTAACTTGCGTAGTTCTTTATCTTTTGTAAAAACAGCGCCTCCCTCACCCATGGTGATATGGTGAGCAGGATAAAAGCTGACAGTGGCAATATCACCAATCGTTCCAACCATTTGACCATTGTATGTTGAGCCTAAAGCATCACAACAATCTTCGATTAACCAAAGGTTGTACTTATCGGCAACACGACGCGCTTCGGTAAGGTCAAATGTATTACCCAAAGTGTGAGCCACCATGATTGCCTTAGTTTTCTCCGAAACGGCAGCTTCTATCATTTCTGGCTTAATTTGGTAGGTTGGAATATCGACATCAACAAATACAGGCACCAAGCCATTTTGGATCGTTGGGTTTACTGTCGTAGGGAAACCTGCAGCAACGGTAATCACTTCATCACCAGGCTTTAGTTGACGTTCACCTAGTTTAGGGGATGTTAGTGCAGTTAACGCAAGAAGGTTAGCTGAAGAACCTGACGTCGTAGTCAACACATAAGGAACCCCCAAGTACTCTCCCAGGCGCTGCTCAAAAGCGTCATTGAATCGACCAGTTGTTAACCAGCCATCAAGAGAGGCTTCAACCATTAATTGTAGTTCTCTTGCTCCAAGCACTTTACCTGAAGGAGGAACCACACTTTTTCCACCAACAAACTCTTTAGGTGCGTACTCTAGCTCTGCATATTGCTCTACAAGGTCTGCAATTTGAGCTCTTAATTGCTCTTTCGACATTATCTATTACCTGCTCTTGCGGTCATGTATTCTTTGATTTCATTTATCGTGTAGGACTTAATGTCTTCACCACTAAGCCAAGCTTTTTGCCAGCTTACAATTTTCTCCAGCGTCGTCTCTAGGCTCCAAACAGGTTGCCAGTTCAAGCGCATCTTTGCTTTAGAACAATCCAACTTTAGGTAATGAGCTTCATGAGGATGAACCTCTTGGCTCAAGAACCATTGAGCATCTTCACCCCACAACTGTGCTATTCGATTGACGATGTGCTCAACAGGTTGAGCATCTTCATCTCTAGGGCCAAAGTTCCATCCTTCGGCAAAGCTCGGGCCTTCTAAGTATAACTTTTCAGCGATAGCGATATAACCTGATAATGGCTCTAAAACATGCTGCCATGGTCGAATGGCGTAGGGGCTTCTGATCTCAACTTTCTTATTATTGGCAAATCCTTGAAGAATATCAGGGATAAGGCGGTCCTCAGCCCAGTCACCACCACCGATCACGTTACCAGCTCGAACCGATGCGAGTGCACAGCCATGTTCTTGATACTTATCTGAGTTGAAGAAAGATTGACGATAAGATGAGGCCACCAATTCAGCACAGCCTTTGCTATTACTGTATGGGTCATACCCTCCCATGGGTTCATCTTCTCGGTAACCCCATACCCACTCACGGTTTTCATAACATTTATCGGAAGTGATATTGACGACCGATTTGACACCACCAACTTGTTTAATGGCTTCCAGGAGATACACGGTGCCCATAACGTTTGTCGAATAAGTTTCGATGGGTTCTTCATACGAAAGACGAACGAGAGGCTGAGCAGCCATATGGAAAACAATTTCAGGCTTAAAGTCGTGTATTGCCTGTCTTAAATGCGTAAAGTCGCGAATGTCTCCTTCTTGCGATGACATCCCCTCCCATACCTTTGCTTCTTCAAACAGGCTTGGGGTCGTTGGCGCTGCTAGAGAGTAACCTTGGACAACCGCCCCCATTTCTTGTAACCACAGAGACAGCCAACTTCCTTTAAAACCTGTATGGCCAGTGACAAAAACTCGCTTACCTGTCCAAAACTTAGGATTCATGCTTTACTCCCAAACTTTCCAAGGCGCTTTACCTGACTGCCAAAGGCTTTCAAGATACACCTTGTCACGCAATGTATCCATTGGCTGCCAAAAGCCATGGTGCTCAAAAGCCATCAGTTCGCCATCTTTCGCTAATTGATTTAAAGGATACTGCTCCCAAACACAGTCATCACCATCAATGTAGTTCAATACCTCTGGTGAGAGAACAAAGAAGCCGCCGTTAATCATCGCCCCATCACCTTTGGGTTTTTCTTTAAAGCTCTGTACTTGGCCCTCTTTCATGTCCAAGGCACCAAAGCGACCAGGTGGAAACGTTGCCGTCAATGTTGCTTTCTTACCATGTGACTTATGAAATTTGATAGTTTCAGTAATATCAATATCACCGACACCATCGCCATAAGTAAAGCAGAAAGCCTCATCGTCCTTCAGGTAGTCTGCGACACGCCCTAAGCGTCCACCTGTCATAGAATTGTCACCTGTATCTACCAGTGTGACAGTCCAAGGCTCTGCACGCTTACGGTGAACCTTCATCTCATTATTTTGCATATCAAATGTAACATCAGACATATGCAGAAAGTAGTTAGCGAAATATTCTTTAATGACATAACCTTTATAGCCACAGCAAATAATGAATTCATTAATACCATGCGAGGAATACTGTTTCATGATGTGCCATAAGATCGGTTTTCCACCGATCTCAACCATTGGCTTAGGTTTTACAGAGGTTTCTTCACTTAGGCGCGTTCCTAAGCCGCCTGCGAGAATAACTGCTTTCATTACTATCTCCAGTTATTAGACGCTACTTTGCGGGAGTAAAGGCGTCCGAGTGAAAGTGTTTCAATGGTAAATTATGATCTGAGAATAATGCTTTGGCTGCTTCAATCATAGAAAGAGAACCGCATGCATATACATCATACGGTTCTAAATTGGCAATGTCCTCGATAACGGCATTTTGCACATAACCTACTCGACCTCCCCATTCTGGAGATCGAGACAAAACAGGGATAAAGCGGATGTGCTTGTTACCTTTCAGAAGTTTTATAAACGCCTCATCATAAATTTCATCTGGCGTTCTCATCCCCCAATAAATGGCTACATCCCTTTTATCATTATCGTGAATTAGTTGTTCGACCATGGCTTTTACAGGCGCAATTCCCGTCCCTGTCGCTAAGAAAACAATGGGCCGATTGGACGCTCTCACAAAGAATGTACCTTTAGGCCCTTCAATGCGCATCAACTGATTGTCTTTTAGGTCATTAAACAGAAGATCTGACATCTTGCCCTTAGGGACCTTACGAATATGCAGTTCTAACTCCTGACTATCAACCATTGCATTAGCAATTGAATAACTGCGTTTCACTCCCTTAAAAATGAGGTCTAGATACTGCCCCGGACGAAAAATGAAGTTAGCCGTGGGAGGAAAGCGAAACTTGATGATCAAGATATCCTCTGTAGGAAAAGTGATATTAGACACTTTACACGGCAGGGTTTGCTGTTTAATTGCGCTAAGTTCTGGATAGAATTCAGCTTCAAGAACCAAGTCCGATATGGCTTTAGACTGGCAGGTCAGAATGCTCCCAGAGTGTACTTTTTCACCAAGTTCATTCAGCACTTCTCCGGAAATAACCTTTGCTTCGCAGACACCACAATCTCCGTTTTTACAACTATGTTCCAGCGTGATCTCCTGCGATAGTGCATCATCTAATAAATTATCTTGGCTGCTAAAACGCACTCCTGAGGGAGAAAGGGTTATGTCATATTGCATCGGTTTTATGTATTAAGTTACAAGAAAATAGGCCTAGATTATAGTATTTAGGGCAAGACTGTGCGAGACGAAAAGCAACAATCAGGGGGTTATTTGGATTGATAACCAATCCACCTCACACCAATGAATATTGCGCTTACCGACTTCCTTCTCAAACGACCTTTTCAATCTATCCAAGTTGCTCTGCTTCCAGCCATTTCCTGATTGCTGATAGCATTTATCAAAATCGATTATCCACACTTTGTTCTGTTCATCTATCAGGATATTGTGAATATTAAGGTCGGTGTGATTGACTTGCGCATCATGCATCTTGCGAATTTCGCAGCCAATCTTCTGATACATTTCTGCGGGAAGTGGCTTTTCTATCAGAATAGAAACCAAATCTCGTGCATTGGGGATTTTCTCACTCAGAAGGTCCGCTTGGTAAGTGAAGCCAGCTTTCACCGCTCGGGCAGCAACTGGCCTAGGCACGTTGACACCAGCTTCAATCAAAGTATTTAGCAGCTGAAATTCCTGATAGCTGCGAGTTTTTTCCCAGCTTGAAAAGAGATAACTATCTTCCACTAGTTTTCCAAACAAACCACCGCGGCGATAATGCCTGAGTGCCGCTTCAATAGTTTCCGTTTGTACAAACCAAGTGGTACCACGTCCTTGGGCGCTACCGATGACTTTACCGGCATTTTGCCAAAATTCAGCGTCAAACACCTGCCTAGGGTCTTCCTTAAGCAAGCTTTCGTCATACCAGATGGTTTGGTTGTCCAATTGCACGGTTTTCATGCGGTGGCTATCTCTGATTAAATTTCAGTGGCCATTTTACATTTATTGACTGCCTCTGCATAATCTTCACCATTGCTAGCCAAAAGAATTATTTATGAGCCTTTTTTCTTCTGCCCCTGACTCTTTGTGTATTCTGCGTTTATCTGCGATTGGTGATGTGTGTAATACCGTTGCGGCAGTGCAAGCCATTCAGCGTCAGTGGCCGCAGACCGACATTGTCTGGGTCACAGGTAAGCTTGAAGCCAAGCTTATTGAAGGCATACCCGGTATTTGTGTGATTGTGTTTGATAAGAAGGAAGGCTGGCAGGGCTATAAAAAACTCTGGGCTGCATTAAAAGGACAAAAATTCGATGCACTGCTGCACATGCAGTACGCATTTAGAGCCAGTATTGCCACCCTTGGCATTAAGGCAAAATACAAGCTCGGCTTTGATTCTATCCGCAGTCAGGACTTCCAAACTCTGTTCACCAATGTCAAAGTGGCGTCACCTGATTCCATGCACGTCTTAGATGGGCTGCTCGCCTTTGGCCGCACACTTGGCGTTGAAGATATGAGCCCCGTCTGGACGCTTGAATATTCAGATTCAGATAAACATTGGGCACAACAGCAATTATCTGCCGACAAACGCAACCTAGTTGTCGTGCCTGCGGCAAGTAAAGCCTACAAGAACTGGACAGCAGAAGGCTACGTCGAACTTATCCAGCACGCCGTCAATCAAGGCTGGCAGGTCACCTTAGCTGGTAGCCCAGCGCAAGTAGAATTAGACCTCGCAAAGAAAATTGAGAGCAAGCTGACATGCACTGTCAACAATCAGGTCGGCCAAAGTTCGCTGAAGCAAATGCTGGCACTGTTAGACCAAGCTGATTTGGTGATCGCCCCTGACACTGGCCCAGCTCATATGGCCAATGCGGTCAATACACCGGTTATTGGTTTGTATGCCCACCATAATCCTGAACGCACTGGGCCTTATCAATATCGCCAATATGTAGTGTCTGCTTATGAAGACGCAATTCAAGCTGAAACGGGGAAATCTGCAACTCAGCTTAGCTGGCGTGCACGCGTAAAAGACAAAAATGCCATGCAGCGCATTCAACCTCAGCAAGTCATCGCCATGTTTGATAAAGTAACCGCAGAACTCCATTTAAAATAAACTCCGAGAGACTTCAGAGGTACCACAGTGAGTAAACCAACCATTGCCGTCGCACTTATCGTCAAGAACGAAGCGCAGCACCTGAAAGCTTGTTTAGAAACTGTTCACGACTGGGTTGACGAGATTGTGGTACTTGACTCCGGAAGTACAGACAATACCGAACAGATTGCACGCCGTTTTACGGACAAGTTTTTCGTCAATCCTGAATGGCCTGGCTTTGGCCCTCAGCGCCGCTTAGCTCAGTCCTATGTTGAGTCGGATTACGTCCTGTGGTTAGATGCCGATGAGCGGGTCACTCCTGAGCTCAAGCAAAGTATTTTAGATTCAGTGAGTGCCAACAAGCCGGATACCATTTATCAAACGGCGCGTCTAAGCTGGGTGTTTGGACGCTATATTCGTCATTGCGGTTGGTACCCAGACCGTGTACTGCGCTTATACCCGACAAAGCTGACGCAGTACAATGACGCTCTGGTTCATGAAAAAGTCGAGGTGGCGAAAACCATGAAAGTCGAAAACTTGAATGGCGACTTGATTCACTTCACCTATAACGACATGAATCACTACTTAGTGAAGTCGGCGGGCTATGCCAAAGCCTGGGCTGAACAGCGCGAGAAAAAAGGTAAGAAAAGCAGCATCTCACAAGGCATTTTGCACGCATTAGGCTGCTTCTTGAAAATGTATGTTGTTAAAGCCGGCTTTCTTGATGGCAAGCAAGGCTTCTTGCTCTCCCTACTTTCAGCACACTCTACTTTTGTGAAATATGCGGCTCTGTGGATTCGCAGTGAAACAGACAAGATGCCGGATAAATTCTAATCTTTTCAATCCAGACAAAAGGCGATATTTCTATCGCCCTTTTTATCAATTCAGCTTACGACTTATCCATGGTTGTAACTCTCTCAAGACCACATCTATATCAATTCTGGCCATATTTTCCTGACTGGCTTTATCTTCAGCCACTGGTGGGCAAAAAGCGATATGGTTGCCTGCCGAGTTAATTGGCTTCCAGCGTAGAGGAGTCGCTGAACGCTTACTTGGAAAAAAGCCAACGGTCGGTACATCTATCGCCGCCGCGATATGCAAGGGCCCAGTAGAACCTGCAATAAACAAGTCGGCACAAGCAATAGAACAAGAGAAATCGACCAAGCCATCGTTCTTGTCGTACACCACCGAGGCTCTGCCCTTTTCTTTCAGTAGGCTATGTAACTCAGCGGCTTTCTGTTCTTCTCCCGGCCCAGCTGTCAGTATAATTTCAAACGGCTCCGGCATATCGCAAATTAACTGAGAGTACTGCTGAAGAGATAAGTTATTGGCTGAGCCACCACTACCGGCATGAACGAACACCCATTGTTTCTCTACATTTAAATCCAACTGTAGTGAGAGTTTGTGCTTTTGTTGCTGCAGATCGTCAGCTGAGAAAGAGAGGTAAGGTGCATCAGGCTCAACCACTGCTTGACCAATATCCGTTAAAAACGCACGCACTAAATCTAGGTTGTATTCGTATTCTGGTTTTGCTGATTGTGAACGCTTTTGTTTGATACGTTTGTTGTAAAAGATCTGCGCCAGCTTTGTCGCCGGAGCAAGGCGATATGGAATTTTCGCTTTCCAGACCAATTTAGCGTTATATGTCGTAGAGAAAAGGTTAATGGATGCATCAAAGCGCTCCGCTTTTATCTGCTCAATTAAAGTCAATTGCGCCTGTTTAGAGCTATTCTTAGTAGGATCAACCAACACGTTATCAATCCAAGGGCAAAGCTCTGCCAGGGCCACAGTGTAATTAGGTACCAGCGCTGTAATCTGACAATCCGGCATCGAAGCTTTCAGCATCGCGAAACTGGGCCAAGCCAGCATAAAGTCGCCTATTTTGTCGTTACGAACTACCAGTATCTTTTTCATTACTTTTCCTAACTCTCAATCTTTACTCCCAATGATAACGGCTAAGTTGGGTAAATGTGAGCCTTTTTGTTACCATTAAGCGATATAAAAGAATCATTTGAGTAACTGACTGTGAGCAAAAAACGCCTTTCCCGAGTGATCTATCCAGGGACCTTTGATCCTATTACTAATGGCCATTTGGATTTAATCGAACGTGCGGCAGATATGTTTGATGAAGTGATCATTGCTGTTGCTGCCAGCCCAAGTAAGAACACCATGTTTACGCTAGAAGAGCGCGTAGCTTTTGCGCAGCAGGTGACTCAGCATTTGGACAATGTAAGCTCGAAGGGATTTTCGGGTTTGATGGTCGACTTTGCCAAGCAAGAAAATGCCAATGTTCTTATCCGTGGTTTACGTACCACCGTCGACTTTGAGTACGAATTTGGTTTAACCAATATGTATCGTAGACTGATGCCCGGATTAGAAAGCGTTTTTCTCACACCCGCGGAAGAGCACGCATTTATCTCCTCGACCATAGTCCGTGAAGTGGCTATTCATGGAGGGGATGTCACCAACTTTGTGCCTAAAGCGGTCGCGGAAGCGTTAAAAAGCAAAGCAAAAGTCTAACTTTAATAGAAATATAGAGCTGGCATAAAACCTCAGCTCTATATTTAACTACTTCTGGCAATGGCTACAAAAAAACGTATTGCGCTGGCCAATTTTCTGCTCTTCAATCGCTTCACCACAGCTAGGGCAAGCTTCACCTGCTTTGCCATAAATTTGCAGCTCTTGAGCAAAATAGCCCGGTTTACCATCCGCCTGAGCAAAATCTTTTAATGTCGTCCCGCCCTGCTTAATGGCCGTATCGAGCACCTGTTTAATCTCTTTAACCAAACGTTGCCACTCTTTCGCCGTTAGTGTGCCTGCTGCCCGTGTCGGATGGATACGTGCACTAAATAATGACTCATTGGCGTAGATATTTCCTACCCCAACTACGACTTTGTTATCCATAATGAACTGCTTCACCGCGACGCGCTTATTCTTTGCCTTGTCTGCGATATATTGTGCATCAAAGTCTTCCGTTAGCGGCTCTGGCCCCATATGGCCCAACGCATCATGTTCACCATCTTCGGTCCATAACCAGGCTCCAAAACGTCTAGGGTCGTTATAACGTAGTACCTTGCCATTGGTCAGTTTCAGATCGACATGATCGTGTTTTCCCGGCTCCATGTCTGCATCCAGTACACGTAAAGACCCCGACATACCCAAATGGACAATCGCGCTACCCACATCGGTTTCAATCAGCAAATATTTAGCCCGGCGAGAAATACTGCGGATCACCTGACCTTCCATCTTCTTTAGCTCATGCGGGATATCCCAACGCAGCTTAGGGGTACGAAAAGTCAGCTTGGCAACAATTTGTCCAGCCAGATGAGGGGTGATCCCCATACGACTGACTTCAACTTCAGGTAATTCAGGCATAGTGGTTAAGCAATTAATAATTCTGGGCGTTTAAGGTAGCAGATATTCCGGAGCAACTGAAACAGCGATCCATTGATCCTGCCAGTTTTTCAGCAGCCAAAATTGCGGCGTTTGGTAGAAGGTGATCCTTTGAGGCTCTTCCTGATCACGATACCAGACTTCAATCGTCTGCGGTGCGGACAATTGAGGCTTTAAGCTATCAAACGTTTTCTGGTCTACTTCGGTCCCGACGAGACCCACCCAGCGCTCAACCAATTCCTGCGCAGCAAGGGGGCTTTGCTGAGTCAGAACCCATTCACCATTTACGAATTCCAACGACCAGTCAGAAAAATGCAGAGCTTTCAATTCTGCGGAGGGGTTGAGCAAATAAGGGTAAGGACTAACTTCAGCGGTTGTTTGGTCGTCAATCAAATAGGTTTTGATGATAGTCGGCAAATTGAGGATCGCGATAAACGCGATAATGCCCAATATCATGATGTTATTCCAGCGACGGCGTCGTGAGGTAGAAACACGCATGAACTTATACTTCCCTAAAGGTAACTACAAGAAAGGTAGCAGAAAATAGCAAAGGGGGGAATGAAACAAAGAGGAAGAACGGTTGGTTGCTATTAGGATAACAGGCAATAAAAAACCCAGCGAGAACGCTGGGTTTCAAATACAGACTTCTGTTTAAGAAGCTTCAAAGAAGAATCAATTACTTGATTTTCGCTTCTTTGTACATAACGTGCTGGCGAACAACTGGATCAAACTTTTTGATCTCAAATTTGCCTGGCATGTTACGTTTGTTCTTGTCAGTAGTGTAGAAGTGACCAGTACCTGCAGAAGATACTAGACGGATTTTCTCACGTACGCCTTTCTTTGCCATTGCCTATTTCCTCTTAAACGTTTTCGCCGTTTGCGCGAATGTCAACAAGAACAGCATCAATGCCCTTCTTATCGATGATACGCATACCTTTAGCAGATAGACGTAGTTTAACAAAACGTTTTTCGCTCTCTACCCAGAAACGATGAGTTTGTAGGTTCGGCAGAAAACGACGCTTAGTAGCATTGCGTGCGTGTGAACGGTTGTTACCCGTTACTGGACGCTTACCAGTTACTTGGCATACTCGTGACATGAATGTCTTCTCCAAAATCGTTTCAGCTCGATATCAACCTTGGTGGCCGAACCTCTCTAGTTCTCTAAGAAGAATTTCGAGGTCTTATACCGCTATGGAAACCCATACAAGGCTATCAAAGGTCGCGCATTATACTAACTTGACTAGCATTGCTCAAGACCCGAACAGATCCTTTTTCAAGGTTTTCGTGATCTTTTTTAGGCAGAGCTGATAATAGTTCAAAAAATGTCGGGGGATTGTAGCAGAATTCGCGCAACTCACAACAAATAATGTGATTTAAATCCATCCACGTTCTGCAAAGGAGACCACCTCTCCATCTCCGACGACGAAATGGTCGAGAATTCGAATATCCACTAGCGCCAATGCATCACTGATTCGCTGGGTAATTCTACGGTCGGCTTGGCTTGGTTCCGCAATCCCTGATGGGTGGTTATGAGCAAGAATCAACGCTGCCGAGTTAAACTCTAATGCCCGTTTGACAACTTCTCTTGGATAAACAGACGCTGCATCAATCGTACCTTCGAACATCATTTCGTCTTTAATTACCCGATGCTGATTATCGAGAAACAAAATATAGAAAGCTTCACGCTGGCGATCGCGCAGCATACTCGAAAGGTAAAGTTTGGTTTGTTGCGGGCTGGTCAGAGCCTCCCCTCGCTGTAAGGTTTCACTCAAATAGCGCTGTGTCATCTCAAGTACCGCTTGAAGCTGAACATATTTCGCTTCACCGAGCCCTTTATGCTGGCAGAACTCTTCTTTGCTCGCAGCGAATAAACTTCGTAACGAACCCAGCTCTTTGAGTAGTTTGTCTGACAGCTGAAGAACATTCATGCCCTGAGTACCAGTACGCAAGAAAATCGCCAGCAATTCAGCATCGGTAAGTGACTGCGGGCCTCTGGTTAACAGCTTTTCTCTCGGCATTGACTCACGAGGTAACATAGTTAGAACACACCCTTCTACGGTAAACACAGTACCTCTAGCTTAAACAAGCTTGTCATCAAGCTCGTGCGCTGAAACTTTATCTTCGAAGTAGTGAAAGATTTTCTGTAAATAATAGGTATATAAAGAAGCAAAAAATAAAAAAGCAAAAACGTGCTGAATCTGCAACAACACTTTCCATTTCTAGAGTCTCTAATTGCTGCGTGGTAATCTACCTCCAGTATTTTTTAAGGATGTTCATCATGCAAACACTCGCGGGCAAAAAGATCCTACTTGGTATCGGTGGTGGTATTGCCGCTTATAAATGTGCCGACCTAACACGTCGTCTGATTGAACGTGGCGCTGAAGTTCAGGTTGTTATGACCAAAGCAGCAAAAGAGTTCATTACCCCCTTAACGATGCAGGCAGTCTCTGGTCGCCCAGTTTCCGACAGCTTATTAGATCCGGCAGCAGAAGCCTCTATGGGCCATATTGAGCTGGCTAAATGGGCGGATTTGGTCTTACTTGCACCAGCCACCGCTGATCTAATTGCGCGTATGGCAGCTGGCATGGGCAATGATTTACTCACCACACTGGTACTTGCGACCGATGCTCCAATTGCAGTCTCTCCGGCCATGAACCAGCAGATGTATCGCAATCCAGCCACACAAGAAAATATCGCGACGTTAAAAAGGCGTGGCATGCATATTTGGGGGCCCGCTGCTGGTGAGCAAGCTTGTGGTGATATTGGCCCTGGCCGCATGTTAGAGCCGATGCAATTAGTTGACTTATGTGAACAGTTTTGGGGCGACAAACCTCTTAGCGGTAAATCGATATTGATTTCTGCCGGTCCAACCCGCGAAGCTATTGATCCGGTACGCTACATTACCAATCATAGCTCAGGGAAAATGGGCTTTTCATTAGCAGAAGCAGCAGCTCAGCTCGGTGCGACGGTCACGTTAGTCGCTGGCCCAGTGACTCTTCCAACGCCAGTCGGCTCGAAGCGCATTGATGTTTCCAGCGCAGAAGACATGCACAACGCTGTCATGGATAAAGCTTGTGAACATGATGTTTTCATTAGCTGTGCCGCTGTAGCGGATTATCGCCCACAAGCAGTGTCTGAGCAGAAAATTAAGAAGACGGATGACAGCGATCAAATGACCATCACTATGGTTAAAAACCCAGATATTGTCGCGTCCGTTGCCGGTATGACTCAGCAGCGTCCCTTTACCGTCGGTTTCGCTGCAGAAACGCAAGATGTGGAACATTACGCGCGAACTAAGCTGACCAAGAAAAATCTCGATATGATTTGTGCCAACGATGTCTCATTAGAGGGGCAAGGCTTCAACAGCAACAACAATGCGATTAACCTATACTGGAAAGATGGTGAGCAATCACTTACCCTTGCATCAAAACAACAAATTGCGAAGCAGATACTTACAATTATCGCCGCAAAGTTAGACAATTAAGTCGCTATTCTAACAATCAGAAATTCGTCTATTTCGTTCACCTTAGCTTAGTAAGGTGGACGAATGCCTGTGTTTATGGGCATCAACAGTGGTAACAAAAGGAACTCGTTCATGGCCGGAACAAGAAAAAGTAATCGCCGGGAAGAAATCTTACAAGCACTTGCTCAAATGTTGGAATCCAACGATGGTGGCTCTCGTATCACCACCGCCAAACTTGCCAAGCATGTTGGAGTCTCGGAGGCGGCGTTATATCGCCATTTCCCCAGTAAAGCTCGCATGTTTGAAGGCCTGATCGAGTTCATTGAAGAGTCCTTAATGTCACGTATTAACCGTATTCTGGATGAAGAAAAAGACACGCTGACACGTATACGACTGGTTCTCCAGTTGATTCTGGCATTTGCTGAGCGTAACCCTGGCCTAACCCGTATTCTTTCAGGACACGCATTGATGTTCGAGAATGAACGCCTACGTGATCGTATCAATCAATTGTTTGAACGCATTGAAACATCCATCCGTCAGATCTTGCGTGAGCGCAAGCTGAGAGAAGGCAAATCCTTCCCTGTCGATGAGACCATTCTGGCAACGCAGTTACTCGGTCAGGTGGAAGGTAGCTTGAACCGTTTTGTGCGTTCAGACTTTAAATATCAACCAACAGCAAATTTTGAACAATACTGGTCACTCTTAAGTGCACAGATCAAGTAAACACTATGAGCAAAAAAAATAGCGTCGAAAAGCCTCAATTTACACTAGCCCTGCTCCACCCCAAATATTGGGGGGTTTGGTTTGGGTTTGGTTTGTTGGCTCTGACAGTCAACCTTCTACCTTATGCGGTACTACTTAAAATAGGCCGAGGCATCGGAGCGATCGGTATGAAGCTGGGTAAATCCCGGGTAAAGATCGCTAAGCGTAATCTTGAACTGGCCTTTCCAGAGATGGAAGAGACAGAAGTCGAGCGCATGGTCGTAGAAAACTTCAAAAATACCGGTATGGCTTTGATTGAGACAGGCATCACTTGGTTTTGGCCGACGTGGCGTTTCAAACGTATTTTGATTGCGAAAGATATCGAAGAGCTAAAGAGACTCAATGACGAAGGTAAAGGTGTACTACTTTGCTGCGTGCATGCCCTCAATTTGGAAATTACCGCGCGAGCTTTTGGTGTACTTGGCCTACCGGGTTATGGCGCTTACCGTCCCCACACAAACCCGGCTTACGAGTTCATCCAATATAGAGGACGCACACGTAACGGCAACCAACTCATTTATCGTCGCGATCTTAAACAGATGGTACGCGTGTTGCGCCAAGGCCATCGCCTGTTCTACCTACCAGATCAGGACTACGGCCATAACAAATCTGTGTTCGTGCCTTTCTTTGCCGTCGAAGAAGCCTGTACAACGACAGGAACCAGCATCCTTGCTTACACTAGTAAGAGTGCCATCGTTCCAGGTTCTGGATTCCGTAACCAAAACGGCAAGTATGAAATCATGGCGGATAAGTCTATCGACCAAGATTTTCCACAAAAAGATGAAACGGCGGCCGCGGCCTACATGAATAAATTCGTCGAAGAGATTATCATGCGCGCTCCGGAACAGTGGATGTGGCTACACAAGCGTTTCAAGTCGATGCCAGACCACTCTCTCACTAACTCAAGATATCAATAACATAGGTGCTGCTTTCAATGAGCAACAACGATAAAAATAGCATCGATAAACATTTGCATAACCCTACCTTCGAGTGGGCATTTTTACATCCTAAACACTGGGGGACATGGCTGGGCATTTTATTTGCCGCCCTGTTTGCTTTTATTCCGTACCGCTGGCGCGATAACTTGGCACGCAAAATGTCTGTCTTTGCAGTGCGTAAAAACGGACGAGTGGTACGCCGAGCGCGTGTCAATCTTGAGTATTGCTTTCCTGAAAAATCAGACCAAGAACGCCAAGATATTCTGGAAGAGACCTTCGTTAAGGCTGCACAGTATCTGTTGGGTTATTCGGAGTTTTTGGTTCGTTCAACCAAACATAACCAAGAGCGTGGCGTCATGATTGGCGAAGAAAACATCCTACCGCTGCTTGATGCCGGAGAGAAAGTCATCATCTTAGCGCCACATGCTTGGGCGGTCGATTACCCTGCGGTCATGTTGGCTGCAAAGGGCTACAAAGTCACCACCATCATGAAGCCGCAACGTAACCCTATCGGGGACTGGTTGATGCAAGTGCAACGCATGCAATATGGCGGTCGTATTTTTGCTCGTGAAGCCGGGGTGAAGCCTTTCGTGCGTTCAATTAAAGATGGTTACCTTGGTTACTGGCTACCAGATGAAGATTTTGGCCCGGCCAACTCAGTATTTGTGCCTTTCTTTGGTACAGAAAAAGCAACGCTAAAAGGCTTTGGTAAAATGGCCCGCCTATCGAAAGCCAAAGTGATCCCAGTGTTACCTGCCTACAACGACAAATCAGGCAAGTATGAAGTGCATATTCTGCCTGCGCTCGAAAACTTTCCAACTGGCGATGAAGAAGCCGATGCTCGCGCAATGAACCAAGCCATTGAAGACTTAGTCAGACCGCATCCAGAACAATACATGTGGAACCTATCGCTACTCAAAACTCAGCGCGATGGAAGTGAGATTTACGATAACTCTCACAAAGGTACTAATAGCTAGCGAGCGATAAGGGTTGGTATTGTCACTCCAACCCTACAAGCCTTTCTCTCTATGCCTTCGAATACATGTCTCTATCCCCCAGCCAACGTTCAATTATTGCCGCGGCGCTGTCTGGGAAGTACTCATGAATATGACGCGCAACTCGCTGAACTTCTGGAATCAAATGCTGATCTCGAATCAGATCAGCAATTTTAAAATCAGCCATGCCCGTTTGCTTAGTGCCTAGTAGCTCACCTGGGCCACGAATTTCCAGATCGCGCTGAGCAATAACAAACCCATCATTACTTTCACGCAGCACACCTAAACGCTTTTGTGCGGTTTTAGACAATGGGGAATGGTAAAGCAGCACACAGTGACTAGCAACACTCCCCCGTCCAACTCGTCCTCGTAACTGGTGCAGCTGAGCCAACCCTAAGCGCTCAGGATTCTCGATGATCATTAAGCTTGAATTGGGGACATCAACACCGACTTCGATCACGGTAGTAGCCACCAGCAAGTGAAGTTTGTTGTCTTTAAAATCCTGCATTACGGCCTGTTTTTCTGCAGGTTTCATCCGGCCATGCACTAAACCGATTTTGACATCAGGCAGCTTTCTTTGCAGTTCTTCTGCGGTGTCAGCCGCAGCTTGAGCTTCTAATACTTCTGATTCATCAATCAATGTACACACCCAATAGGCCTGCTTTCCTTCATTGAGGCAGGCATTGCGTACACGTTCAACAATATCATCTCGTTTGGTATCTGGAATAGCGACCGTCTGGATAGGCGTTCGCCCTGGGGGTAATTCATCAATAACGGAAGTTTCAAGATCCGCATAGGCGGTCATCGCCAATGTACGCGGGATCGGGGTAGCCGTCATGATCAGTTGATGAGGAAATACGCCCTGTTTCGCGCCTTTTTCTCTTAGTTCGAGGCGCTGGTGTACACCGAATCTGTGTTGCTCATCAATAATGACTAACGCAAGATGATGAAAAGCAACGTGTTCCTGAAACAAAGCGTGAGTACCAACCACCATTTGCGCTTCGCCACTGGCTATCTTGGCTAACTCAGCATCTTTGGCTTTACCTTTCAGTTTACCTGCTAGCCAGCCTACATGTATCCCCATAGGTTCCAGCCACTGGGCAAAGTTGATCGCATGTTGCTCTGCCAGCAGTTCAGTCGGGGCCATTAAAGCCACCTGATAGCCATGTTCTAGTGCTCGAAGCGCTGCTAAAGCGGCAACCAAAGTTTTTCCTGAGCCGACATCTCCCTGAACAAGACGCATCATCGGGTGAGGTTTCGCAAGATCTTGTTCAATTTCCGCAACAACTCGAGATTGCGCTTTGGTTGGGGAGAAAGGCAACTGACTGAGCAGCTTTTGTTTCAGTTCATTGCGTTCAGCCAGTGGCAGAGCAATGTCTTGCTGACCTTTGCTCCGCACTGAGAGCATCGAAAGGTTCTGAGCCAGCAGCTCTTCCATAATCAGGCGTATTTGCGCTGGGTGCTTACCTTCATCAAAGGCGTGTAAATCGATATCGGGTGTTGGCCTGTGAATCGTGTGCAGCGCCTGAGCAAGCGAGATTTGCTGATCATACAGGCCGGCAGGCAAGAGCTCTTGCACTGCCGACTTATCAAGTAATTCTAACGCTTGATCAGTCAAGTTACGTAAAGTGATTTGACGTAGGCCATCTGTGGTCGGATAGACCGGTGTCAGGCTCTGTTCTACCTCAGCAGGCTGATTCGGCGCATAGAATTTGTAGTCTGGGTGGACAATTTCTAAACCATAGCTGCCCCGTTTAACTTCACCATAGGCATGGACAGTTTTGCCCTCAGCAAAGTTGTTCTTCATCCCTGCGGTAAAATTGAAAAAGCGCAAGGTGATGGTGCCATTACCATCACTGATTTTGACCGTCAGCATCTTACGCTTACCAAACAAAGTATCGACGCTCATGACCTTTCCCTGCACTGCCGCCCATAAGCCGGCATGTAACTTCACAATAGGATAGATACGCGTTCGATCCTCGTAACGCAGTGGGAGATGAAATAAGAGATCTTGTACCGAATGTAGCCCGACTTTTGCTAGCTTTTCTGCCACTTTGGCACCAACACCAGTCAGAGAAGTCAAAGGAATAGCAGATAGCAATTGGGACATAACAGAGCTCGGTAAGTTATTCAGTAAGTTACATAGGTGTCTAAACCTAATAGTTAACCATTGAGCTGTGTTTTTGTACAGGGAAATTTAGTCTGGTAATAAGAGTATAACGCCTTCAAGCAGTCGGCATTGGTGATGAGCAGAAAATCAAAAGGGTTGACGCATTCGCTTCAACCCCTAACGTTCATTGACATTACTTCTTCTGCATTTCCTGCCACCACGCTTCATCAGCAATGATCTGACCTTCTTCATCAAGCGGCGGATAAGGTAGCCCCTTGCGTTTTGCAACTTTCGCAAGCACAGGGTGGCCTCGCTCAAACAGAATACGATGAATCGTTTCTTCAGGTAGCTTGCTAACCTGATTGTTATACATGCCAGCCGCTTCGCGCTGACGCTGAGCTTCGTACATGATGACAGCACTGGCAACCGAGACATTAAGCGACTGGACCATGCCCATCATAGGAATGATGATATCTTGATCGGCCAGTTGCTTTGCTTCTTCAGAAGCGCCAATTTTTTCGCTCCCTAGAATGATCGCCGTCGGCTGAGTGTAGTCAATCTCACGAAAGTCAACCGCGTTGTCAGACAGGTTCGTCACTAGAACCTGCATACCTTGCTCTTTAAGCGTTTTGACGGCTTTGCTAATCGTATCGTGAGTGTCGACTTCAACCCAGTTTCGTGCTCCCGCAGAAGTATGGCTAAGCGTGCGCATATCATTGGGCCACACAGCATGAATCTTATGAATTCCCGTCGCATCAGCGGTACGGATAACTGCGGAAACATTATTAGGTTTGTGCACTTCTTCAAGACAGAAAGTCAGATCAGCCTGCCGAGACTTGAGGACTTGTTGAATTCGGTTGTAACGTTCTAAGTTCATAATGATAGTAAAATAAAAGCCCCTGAAACCGTAATTTCAAGGGCGTTTTGCTCGATGAATATACCGCTAGTTTTTACGGCGACGTACTTTTAGTGCGTTCGGCATTGCCTTGATCTTACGCATGATACCCGCAAGATGAACACGATCTTTGGTCGTCAGTAATACCGTCACCGTATACAATCGACCATCTTTCTCTTCCGTCGAAAGACCATGGATATTCGAACCTGTTTTGGAGATCACATTGGTCAGCTCGGCCAACACCCCCTGACGGTTTTGGACATCGACATATAGCTCAGTGATAAACTCTTGGTCATAATCTTCTGACCATTCCACTGCCATATACTTATCTGGCTCTTTCTGGTAGCCGCGCACATTTGGACACGTTTCACGATGAACAACCAGCCCTCGCCCAGGAGAAACATGAGCAATGATGTGATCGTCAGGAATTGGATGGCAACAGTTAGCAAATGTCAGTAGCAGGCCTTCCGCACCACGAATTGGCAGCTTCTTCTTCGGTTTATTACTGTCAGCCTGCTCAACTTGAGTCAGCTCCTCAACATCACCAAGTAGACGACGGGCAATAACAATACTCATCAATTCGCCAAGGCCAATATCGGCTAGCAAGTCCTCAACGCTATCGACTTTCAGTTCTGACAGGACGTGGTTGATGTTCTCTTCATCAATATCCGAAAGAGACAGGTCACCCAAGGCATGATTGAGCAGACGTCGGCCAAGTGTCACCGACTCTTCACGGCGCATGGTTTTCAGCACTTGGCGGATCTTCGTGCGAGCACGTGAAGTCACCACGTAGTTGAGCCAAGCCGCATTCGGACGCGCTCCTGGCGCACTAATGATTTCGATCGTCTGACCATTTTTCAGCGATTTGCTGAGTGGATAAGGGTTACGGTCAACACGAGCACCTACACAAGTATTACCCACATCAGTGTGGACGGCATAAGCAAAATCAACCGCAGTTGCGCCAACAGGCAGCTCGACAATGCGTCCTTTCGGTGTGAAGACGTAGATTTCATCCGGGAACAGATCCGATTTCACATTTTCGATGAACTCAAACGAGTTACCCGCACTTTGCTGAAGCTCAAGCAGGCTTTGCATCCAACGCTGAGCCTTCACCTGCGCCGTAGTACCAGTACGATCACCATTCCCTTTGTAAGACCAGTGTGCCGCCACCCCTTTATCTGCCATCTGGTCCATGTCTTCGGTGCGGATCTGCACCTCGACAGGTACCCCATGCGGGCCAACCATCGAAGTATGAATGGACTGATAACCATTAGCCTTGGGTACCGCGATGTAGTCTTTTACACGCCCCGGACGCGGCTTGTACAAGCTATGAACCTGTCCGAGTACCCGATAACAAGTATCGGCATCTTCAACCACAATACGAAAAGCGTAAATATCCATGATGGTGTGGAAGCGTTGCTCTTTGGTCTTCATCTTGTTGTAGATGGAGAACAGGTTTTTTTCTCGACCAAATACGCGTGCTTTCAGCCCAACCTCTTCAAGACGTCCTTCAATCTCACTATGGATATTTTGGATCATCTCTTTACGATTACCACGCGCCGATTTGACCACGGCTTTAAGAACACGGTAGCGGTTCGGGTAAAGGGCTTCAAAACCTAACTCTTCGAGTTCCGTTTTGATGTTATGGATACCGAGACGATGCGCAAGCGGAGAATAAATCTCCAGGGTTTCACGAGCGATACGGCGTTTTTTGTCCGCGCGTAATGCACCGAGCGTGCGCATGTTGTGCGTACGGTCAGCAAGCTTGATCAGAATAACGCGAATGTCCTGCACCATAGCAAGAACCATTTTGCGGAAGTTTTCAGCCTGAGCTTCTTTGCGATCACGAAATTTAAGCTTATCCAGCTTAGATACACCATCAACCAACTCAGCCACTGTGGTGCCAAATTGAGTTTCTAACTCTTCTTTAGTGACTTCTGTGTCTTCAATAACATCATGAAGTAGAGCGGCTTGCAGTGTTTCGACATCAAGGCGCATTTCGGCCAAGATTCGAGCAACAGCAACAGGATGGATGATATAAGGTTCACCGCTGGAGCGGGTTTGCCCTTCATGAGCGTCTTTCGCTACCACATAAGATTGACGCAGAGCCTCAACTTGAGGCTCTGATAGGTATTCTTGGGCAACGTCTTTTAGGCTATCGAATAGATACAAACTTTAGGCCCGGAAGATAGTTGATGAGAAGGACGTCAGATTAACGACTGTGAGCAATGCTGCTTACGGCTGCTAGCTCTGCTGCTTCTTGTTCCTGCTGCTCCTGACGCTCACGAGCATCAAGGATTTCTTTCGTGATCAGGCCTTCTTCGATTTCGCGAAGGGCGATAACCGTTGCCTTATCGTTCTCTTCTGGCACTAGTGAATCTTTACCGCCAGTTTGCATTTGACGAGCGCGGCGAGCCGCAATGAGAACTAGGTCGAAACGGTTGCCAACTTTTTCAACAGCGTCTTGAACAGTTACGCGTGCCATGAGGACTCCAAATTAGTTAACTAAAATTTTGTATGACGAGAAATTATACAGTCTCTGTGTTCCCAGTGTCTAGATCAGAGTAGGCAGAGACAGTATTTCTTGATAAACAGCTTGTTAACAAGCCGGTTTATTCTGCTAAAAGCGCGTCAAGCATGCCTTTATATTTAGCAGCTTGCTTATCTTGCTTCAATCTTTCTGCACGTATGATGGCTTTAAAGTCCATCAGTGCGCTATCGAAATCGTCATTGACGATCACATAGTCGTATTCGCTGTAGTGTGAAATCTCTGATTTTGCCTCAGCCATGCGTTTAGCGATCACAGCATCGCTGTCTTGGCCGCGAGCATTGAGGCGACGCTCAAGTTCACCATTCGATGGCGGCAATATAAAGATGCTTTGTGCCTGTGGCATTTGTTCACGGATCTGGCGTGCACCCTGCCAGTCAATATCAAGGAAAACATCGATACCTTTATCGAGGTTTTCTTCGATCCATGGACGCGATGTACCGTAGTAATTACCAAACACCTCGGCGTATTCCAAGAATGCGCCTTGCTCGATCAACTCTTCAAAGGACTCTTTCTGGACAAAATGGTAATGGACACCATCTTGTTCACCCGGACGCATGCCACGTGTAGTGTGTGAAACAGACACCTTCATTGCGTAAGTCGGGTTGGTCTCCAGCATGGCGGAAATCAAGCTCGATTTACCAGCGCCACTTGGTGCAGATACAATATAAAGAGTGCCTTTGCCCATAGGTACAATTCCACGTTTGGTTTGATCTTGCCAGCTTAACAAGCCGACATGTTAAAGATAGCACCGACCTTGCAGGATCACCGAAGTGGTGAAAATTAGGTCAGAAAAATGGAGGCGAAGAGTAGCATGATCCTAAGGATCTTCACAAGTATTTGAGTGCGTGGTTGTGCCATTTTCGTGGTGCCAATTGATGTTGATGCGGGACTGAAAAAACCAGTGGAAGCGCTCAAACAAGAGTTCACTACATAAACCACGACGCTAAAGGAAGCCAGCCGCAAGAATCTTCATAGGGAAGTTATACTCAAGGGGTTACTCTCAAGTACCTGCGTGAGCTTAGCGAGCTCTTCTCGCCAAAAGCAAACGTTTGCTAAATTTTTATAAAAGCATTGAGATTTCACTCAAGATCCTTACAATCCGCGCAAACGATTAAATGCTGTATATGTCTGATGAAATGGATTAGACGTTTCTACCATTGAGCCTATCTCGGTGACTACAGTCGCTATACTACTTTTCTTCTGCTACAGCATTGAACCCGTTGCCTGTTTATCCCCACTTTTAAAGGTTTCATTGTGAGTGTCGAATCAACCCTGAAAAGCCAGAATCAATCCGGTGTGCTGGAATCAGTATTTAAAATTACTCAACGTAAAACGACCCTAGGTACTGAGTTGTACGCGGGTTTCATTACTTTTTTGGCGATGAGCTATATTCTGGCGGTGAACCCCGCCATTCTAGGTAGTATTCCTGGTATGGATAAAGGCGCAGTCTTTACCGCGACAGCCATTGCAGCCGCAGCAGCCACGTTAATTATGGGCATTTGGGGCAATTACCCTGTGATGTTGGCACCGGGAATGAGCATGAATGGCTTTTTCAAAGGTATGTTGCTGAGTAGCTCGGTGGCATTGGTATGGCACGAAGCCCTGTTTGGCATTTTTCTCTCCGGTGTACTGTACCTGATTTTGTCGATGACCAATATCCGCAAAGCGATGATTGAGTCGATACCAGAGGATCTGAAACTGGCGATCACCGTTTCGCTTGGTTTATTCATTGCCTTTCTCGGCCTAAAAAACGCTGGCATTATTGTTTCTAACCCCATCATTCTCGTCAGTATGGGCAAGGTGACAGATCCACAAGTCATCATTGCGTACATCAGTATTTTTGTCGCTCTGGGATGCATGGTCCGTGATATCAAATTAGCGACCTTTATTTCGTTCATTACAGCCATAGTGTTAACAGTCTTTGCAGACATGATAATGGGTACCAATAACGCGCCGATTCCAGAACAATTTGTCTCTGCCCCACCAAGCTTAGCGAGTAGTTTTGGTGCCGTCTTTGACTTTTCTGGACTGACCGCAGACAAAATGTTCGATCTGCTGTTTATTGTGATTATTTTCCTCATCGTCGATTTCTTTGATGGTCTGAGCACGATTGTTGGTGTTGGGCGTGATGCAGGGATCATTGATAAGGATGGTAAAGTACCGAATGCACGCTCTGCTTTGGTCGCAGATGCGGGTGGGACAGTGATTGGTTCCGTTTTAGGCACCACCTCCATCACGGCATTTTCAGAGTCAGGCATCGCCTCTTCTCAGGGAGCAAAAACCGGATTAGCCGCTGTGATGGTCGCAGGGCTATTCCTGCTTTCATTATTCCTATACCCGCTGTTTTCTATTTTCTCAGCCGCGATGGTAGCACCAGCAATGGTTGTGGTTGGCATCTACATGATTGGACGGTTAGGACAAATCAGCTGGGAGCAAAAAGAGTCGCGCATTGCGGCATTCTTTACCATCATGTTCACTGTACTGAGTTTCTCACCAGCCAACGGCATGGCGATGGGCTTCATCAGCTACGCATTTACTATGGTCGTCGCCGGCAAAGGTAAGCAAGTTCATCCGGTGATTTACGCCCTATCCGCACTCTTCTTGATGTATTTGATCCTGCTTTAATCAGATTTAGATTAAAAAAAAGCCCCCACTCCAAGAGTGGGGGCTGCATAGCATAGGTCAACCTATTCAATATTTTGGATCTGTTCACGCATTTGCTCGATGAGCACTTTCAGCTCAACACCAGACGCAGTGATGTCCGTACTAATAGACTTAGAGGCTAAGGTATTGGACTCACGGTTGAACTCTTGCATCATAAAGTCGAGACGACGTCCGACTGCGCCCCCTTTCTTCATGATGTTAGTGGTTTCTTTTACGTGTGAATCTAGGCGGTCAAGCTCTTCGGCTACGTCTGATTTTTGCGCCAGCAGGATAAGCTCTTGCTCTACTCGTGATGGGTCGAGTTCTACCTTTGCATCTTCAAACTTCGAAAACAGGCGCTCACGTTGCCATTCTAGAATTTCCGGCATACGCGCGCGTACTTTCACGACTTCTTCAGAAATAGTCGTTAAGCGCTGCTCAATAAGCGCCTTCATGTTGTCGCCTTCACGACCACGGGCTTCGATAAAGTCGCTCAATGCGGCATCGAAAGCCGCAATCAGGTCTTTATTGACGGCGTCCATATCTTGCTCTGGTGTTTCCATCACTCCAGGCCAGTTCATGATCTGGAAAGGATTTAAACGGCTCTCATCGCCAGATAAAGCCATCACTTGGTTAGCGGCACTGATCACTTGCTTCGCCAGATCTTCGTTGATGGTCAACTCACCTTTTGCTGCAGGGTTGGCTTCAAATCGAAGTGCACACTCGACTTTACCGCGTGCAAGGCGCTTACGAAAACGCTCGCGCAATACAGGTTCCAAGCCGCGGAACTGCTCTGGCAGACGGAAGTAGGTCTCAAGGTAACGCTGGTTTACCGAGCGAATCTCCCATACTGCTGTACCCCAATCACCTTTCGCCTCTTTACGCGCATAGGCTGTCATACTGTAGATCATCGAATTTTCCTGTTTATTATCTGTGAAAATAACGCGAGCCAATAGTAGCACATGCACTGGTGCTTAGCTGAAGGAATCCACATAGCTTTGTCTACTAAACTTCGCTATAATCCTGCTCCAACCAAATTCGTCTCCCCCTATCAGCAGATAGATAACTAAGGTAGATGCCCATGCGTCCAAACGATCGCAAGGCGGATCAAGTTCGCCCAATCAAAATTACTCGTAACTACACTGCGTATGCAGAAGGCTCTGTGCTGGTTGAATTCGGCAATACTAAAGTGCTGTGTAATGCGACCGTTGAAGAAAACGTCCCTCGCTGGCTAAAAGGTCAAGGTAAAGGCTGGGTAACCGCTGAATACGGCATGCTACCTCGTTCAACGCATTCACGTATGCGCCGTGAAGCCGCAAGCGGTAAACAAGGCGGCCGTACGATGGAAATCCAACGCCTGATTGCTCGCAGTCTTCGTGCTGTCGTAGACCTAGAAGCAATGGGTGAAATCATGGTGACGGTTGACTGTGACGTGATTCAGGCTGATGGAGGTACACGTACTGCGTCTATCTCTGGCGCGAGTGTCGCAATGGCGGATGCTTTCCAACACCTAGTTGAGAAAGGCAAATTAAAAGCTAATCCGATGAAGGGCCATGTGGCTGCTGTATCTGTGGGCATCTTAGGTGAAGACATTCTGTGTGACCTTGAGTACACCGAAGACTCCGCAGCCGATACTGATATGAATGTGGTGATGACGGAAGATGGCCGTATGATCGAAGTTCAAGGCACAGCAGAAGGCGAACCCTTTACTCATGCTGAGCTGATGACGCTGCTGGAGTCGGCGACCAAAGGCATTAGCGAAATTGTAGCGGCGCAGAAAGCGGCGTTAGAAAATTGATTGTTATTAAATAGCTTCCATTTGGAAGCTATTTTTTTATCTCCATTTCTTTAGGAGATAGTTCATTAGTGTTTATAAACCGTCTAGACAACTAGACCTTTTATTTAGAGAGAAAGTGATGAAAGCATACCAGCGTGAATTTATTGAGTTTGCATTAGAGAAAGAAGTCCTAAAATTTGGCGAATTTACTTTAAAATCTGGCCGTAAGAGCCCTTACTTCTTTAACGCTGGTCTTTTCAATACTGGTCGTGACCTAGCGCGTCTCGGTCGTTTTTACGCAGCGGCACTGGCGGATTCTGCAATTGAGTTCGATGTACTATTTGGCCCAGCGTACAAAGGCATCCCAATTGCGACGACAACAGCCGTAGCCTTGGCCGATCATCATGATATCGACACGCCATACTGCTTCAACCGTAAAGAAGCGAAAGACCATGGCGAAGGCGGTAACTTAGTCGGTAGTGCACTTGAGGGGCGCATCATGCTGGTAGATGATGTGATCACTGCTGGCACGGCAATCCGCGAATCAATGGAAATCATTAAAGCCAATGGTGCTGACCTAGCGGGTGTTTTAGTGGCAATCGACCGCCAAGAGAAGGGCAAGGGTGAGCTGTCTGCGATTCAAGAAGTCGAGCGTGACTTTGGTTGTGCTGTGATTTCGATTGTTAGCCTAGGTGACTTGGTGACTTACCTTGAAGAAAAAGGTAATGCGACGGAACACCTTGAAGCTGTTAAAGCTTATCGCGCTGAATATGGTATCTAAAATATCGCTAGAGAGCTGGTTGTGCCGCAGTGACCCGAGTCGCTAACTGCCACCAAACTGGCTCTTTTTCTGCACGTACAAAGAAGGGCTGATGTATTCACACCAGCCCTTCTTTCATCAAGCACGGACGTTAAGCGCCCTTGTGACGCTAATCTTTAACTTGAAGAATTTCATCCCAAGGTAACACTTCATCACCGAGCACGATGAAATTAGGGTTTTCCAACGTTTCGCGCTCATTGTAAGACAAAGGTTCAAGCTGCGTACTCAAAATACGGCCACCCGCTTCTTCAACGATACATTGCGTTGCCGCAGTGTCCCACTCACCAGTCGGGCCAAGGCGAAGGTAACAATCCACCGCACCTTCTGCCACTAAGCAAGCTTTCAGTGCTGCTGAGCCGAGTGGTACTAAATCATAGTTCCAACCACTGCTCATGCGGCTGGTAATACGGTTGATATCTTGACGGCGGCTAATGGCAATCGCAATCGGATGCGCTCGGCCATCATGGTTGTGGGATGAGATCCGAACGCTTTCATCCATATCGGGTATTTTCCACGCGCCTTTGTTCTTGTATGCGTAGTAAGTCACACCAGACACTGGACCGTACACCACTCCCATAATAGGTTGGTTATTCTCGACCAAGGCGATAATCGTCGCAAAGTCACCGCTACGAGCGATAAATTCTTGTGTCCCATCTAACGGGTCAACCAACCAATAACGGTCCCATTGAGAGCGTTTATCAAGGCTTATCTCCGCGTCTTCTTCGGACAGGATGGGAATATCAGGGGTAAGCTCAGAAAGCTTTTCCATGATCAGCTTATGTGCAGCTATATCTGCACTGGTTACTGGTGTTTCGTCACTTTTGGTATAGGCTTGATATTCTTTTTTCTCGTAGATATCGAGAATTAACTGACCTGCCGAGCGAGCAATGGCAATAACGGCAGGCAAATGGTGAGAAAGGTCGTCTGTCATTGGCATAGTCAATCCTTCACGCTCTACATTGATTATGGTTTTAAGATACGTAGAGCCAGCATCAGCGCGGTAATACTGCGCGCCTCACAAAAATCGAGGTGAGTCAGAAGCTCTTCAGCTTGAGCAAGTGGCCAGCGAATCACTTCTAGAGGTTCTGGTTCATCCCCTTCTAATTGTTCTGAGTATAGTTCTTCTGCGATAAACAGAGTCATTTTGCTTGAGAAATAAGAAGGGGCAAGCACAACCTCTTTCAAGGGTGTCAGCTTATGAGTGCCTAAACCAATTTCTTCCTTCAACTCACGATCTGCTGCTTCAACTGGCGACTCTCCAGCATCAATCAAACCTTTAGGAAAACCCAGCTCATAACGCTCTGTGCCCGCCGCATACTCACGAACCAATAATATGTCTCCTTCCGCTGTCACAGGTACCATCATTACTGCATTGCGCCCACTCGGTTTCATGCGTTCATAAGTACGTTCGACGCCATTGCTAAAGCGTAAGTCGAGTGCCTCAACAGCAAATAACTTGGATCGAGCTACTGTTTGTTTTGCCAGAATTTCTGGTGGATTCCGTTTAGCCACTTGCTGACTCCTTAGCCATGGGGGAAGCCACTAATATATGAGAAAATTACTATGTTTGAAAACAAAAAAAGGGCTGACTCTCTCGTCAACCCCTTGTATTGCATATGGTTAAATCAAAGACTTAAGTCATGATCAGTAATAAGAGTGCTCACCACGGTCGTGCTCTGTTGCATCACGAACCGCAGACAATTCACCTTCAAACTGTTGTAGCAGCTCTTTTTCAATGCCTTCTTTTAGCGTCACATCCACCATTGAGCAACCATTACAACCACCACCAAAGGCAACAATCGCAACGCCGTCATCGGTAATTTCTACCAGATTGACATGACCACCGTGACCCGCTAACTGAGGATTTACCTGTGTTTGAATCGCATATTCAACACGCTCGACTAAAGGCGCATCGTCAGACACTTTACGCATTTTTGCATTAGGCGCTTTCAGCGTCAGTTGAGAGCCCATTTTATCCGTCACGAAGTCGATTTCAGCATCTTCTAGAAATGGCAAACTTAGCTCATCAACATAAGCCGAAAATCCCTCGTACTGAAACTCCGTATCTGTAGCTTCAATAGCTTCAGGAGGACAGTAAGAAACGCCACACTCTGCATTTTGCGTTCCTGGGTTCACAACGAATACGCGGATGTTTGTCTCTTCTGGCTGCTGGCTCAAAAGGTTAGCAAAGTGTTTTTGAGCATTTTCTGTAATAGTAATAGGATTTGACACGACGAATACCTGAGTAAATTTGTAGGCTATTTAAGCACCATTTTACTCCTGATTTCCTCAAGATCTAGCCTTTTAGATCAAATCACCGTCACTTTAACGGTTCGACGGTTCAGGAGTGCGGCAAATACAATAAATATCAACGGTTTTTACCCCGTTACCAAGCAATAATTTACATAATTGATGTACGGTGCTCCCTGTGGTTAACACATCATCGACAATAGCAATATGCTCTACCTCGATTGCCTTAGTTAGGCAAAAAGCCTGACGCACATTGTTCCTACGTTGCTTCTTATCCATCCCTTGCTGTCTTGGTGTTGAACGCACTTTTTTAAACACCGCATCACAAGGAATAGCTAACTCTCGGCTGATCTGCCACGCCAAATGCTCACTTTGGTTATAGCCTCGATAGCAATAACGGCGCCAATGCACAGGCACAAAAGTGATCAAGTCTGGTCGGGTGTCGATTCGCGGAGCCAAGAGCCCAGACAAAGTTTTTGCCTGCCAATACTGCCCTTCATATTTAAGGCGATGAACATAACTCGCCAAAGGGGGCTGATAATCTCCAACACAATACAAGCGCGTCCATAATGGCGGTGAAACTAAACACTCTCCGCACATCTCAGTCACTTCTGGCGTCACTAAGCCGCAACGACGACAACGTATTGTTGGCGCAAACCTCAGCTGACAAGTGACACAAAATTGAGGATGAAAGGCCTCAGGCTCTATCACCATATGGCACAGTTCACAATGACTCGGAAACAGGTAGGTTGTGTGTTTCTTAATCCAATCAGTTAACATAGGGGCCAAGTATCAACGAATTTAGCAATCAGCTTATCGCTTTAGCTCGGGTGTAAAGGATGAAAAACGTGGCACACAATGAGATCAAACCAGAAACGCCTTACTGGCACTCCACCGGTCAGGGTGAGGATTTGGTCTTGGTTCATGGCTGGGGTATGAATGGTGCGGTCTGGCATCAAGCCGTTGAGCAATTAAGCCTGCATTTTCGTGTGCACGTCGTTGACCTACCAGGCTTTGGCCATAGCCATCAATTACACTTCGACACGATGGAAGAGCTCGCGCAGCAAGTGTTGCAAAACGCACCGGACAAGGCGATTTGGCTAGGCTGGTCTTTGGGCGGCTTGGTGGCAACGCATATCGCGATTCATCACCCAGAACGGATCGCTAAACTGATCACCGTGGCCAGTTCACCAAAATTTTCCGCTGAAAAACGCTGGCGCGGCATACAGCCTCAAGTCTTGAGAGCATTCACCGAGCAATTGGTCGAAGACTTTCGCGTGACGGTTGAACGCTTTATGGCCTTGCAAGCTATGGGGAGCCCCTCTGCGCGTCAGGATGTCAAAAGTCTCAAGCAAGCGGTATTATCTCGCCCTGAACCGAACCCTCAATCTTTGCTGTCAGGTCTGCAATTACTAGCCGATATCGATTACCGCCAAGCACTCACGGAGATTTCCACACCGACTCTGCGCCTCTACGGACGCCTCGATGGCTTAGTTCCAGCCAAAGTCGCCGCTGAAGTCGATAACCTCATGCCCGGCAGTGAAAGCTATATGTTTGACGCCTCTTCTCACGCCCCTTTCATGACCGAATTTAGCGATTTTTGTCAGCAAGTTATTCGCTTTTCAGTCAGCAAATAGAAATTATTTTGCCTAATACGCTAAAATTTTGACTATCAAGGCCGATAAATAATCGAGCCAAGAAAACGCTGTTTTATTGCATTTTCTGGCTGGGCGTGAGGAGGTTTAAATGCTCGTATCACCTACCAATGTAAGTGTACCGCTGATCGCCCCATCGGTTAATGTGCAAACGGAGCAGGCAGCTCGAGACAATAAAGTTCGCGAACCCGTCACTCCAACAGTGGCATTAACCAAAAGTAACGCTGAACGTAAAGTTAAAGCCGATGATAAAAGGCGAAGGCAATCCTCTTGGGATCCGGCAGAGCATCCAAGCTATGAAACCGGTGAACAAGAAGAAGTCAAAGCTACTTATCAGGAAGATCCTAAAGATACACTCGAACGGATTTTCCAGCTGATTGCTCTGGATAGCTACAGCGAAGATCAGGGCAAAGGCTACGCAATGCGCTTTCGGTTACCTAGGCACATAATCGATGCGGCGATAACTGAAGGCAAAATGGCCAAACGCAGAACTGTGATTAAGTTTCACTATGGTGATGCGGTTGCACCCAATACACCTTCAGATGTCATTGCGGTGTTGTAGTTCCTAAGCCAAATGATTAGGAAATGCCGAAAAAATCCCCGCGATTGCGGGGATTTGTCTTTCTAGGGGTTATTTTTTCGCTTTGGCAAAGGCAGCAGCAAACGCCCCGCCCATCGCCCCACTAGCAGGTTCATCACGACGTCGTTGAGCACCTTTGCTACCATGGCTTTGACGCTGCTGAGCGCGAGTATCTGAAGAGCGTTGCGAACGATTATCCTGACCTGGCTCATCGGTAAGACGCATCGACAAACCGATACGTTTACGCTGGATATCCACTTCCATCACTTTCACTTTCACGATATCACCGGCTTTCACTACTTCGCGCGGATCCGATACAAAGCGATCCGTCAATGCTGAAATATGCACTAAGCCATCCTGATGCACACCAATGTCAACGAAAGCGCCAAAGTTGGCCACGTTAGAAACCACTCCTTCCAATACCATCCCTGGCTCAAGATCTGACACTTGATTCACCCCATCGGCAAATGTCGCGGTTTTGAATTCTGGACGAGGATCCCGCCCCGGTTTATCTAGCTCTTTAATAATGTCACTGACCGTCGGAACACCGAAGTTATCATCAGTATAATCGACCGCATGAAGCCCTCGTAAGAACTGAGTATCACCAATCAAAGCACGAACGTCTTTGCTGTTTTTCTCCGCTATCGCTTTTACCACTGGGTAAGCTTCTGGGTGAACGGATGACGCATCTAGCGGGTTTTTACCATCCATGATACGTAGGAATCCGGCACACTGTTCGAATGCCTTAGGCCCAAGGCGCGCCACCTTCTTCAATGTGGTTCGCGCTTCAAAGCGGCCATGTTCATCGCGGTAATCAACGATATTTTGAGCAAGGGTACTCGATAAGCCAGCAACACGAGTCAGCAAAGCAGGGGATGCCGTGTTCACATCCACACCCACGGCGTTTACACAATCCTCAACCACGGCATCCAAACGCTTAGCCAACATTGACTGGCTGACATCATGTTGATATTGGCCAACACCAATCGATTTAGGGTCAATTTTAACTAGCTCCGCGAGTGGGTCCTGCAGACGACGAGCAATCGACACTGCGCCGCGCAATGACACGTCAAGATGTGGAAACTCTTTCGCGGCCAATTCAGAAGCGGAATAAACCGATGCCCCCGCTTCACTCACCATGATCTTCTGCACTTTTAGGTTGTTACGCTTTATCAGATCGGCGACGAAGCTGTCGGTTTCACGTGAGGCGGTACCATTACCAATAGCAATGAGGTCAACATTGAACTGTTGCACCAGTTTCGCCACCACTTGTGCCGACTTATCGTACTGGTTCTGTGGTGGGTGAGGATAAATTGTCTCGGTTGCCAGTACCTTACCTGTTGAGTCTACAACCGCGATCTTTGAGCCTGTTCTCAGACCAGGATCGAGCCCCAATGTGGCACGAGGGCCAGCCGGTGCTGCCATCAACAAATCTTTCAAATTCGTGGCAAACACCTCAATCGCTTCAATTTCAGCCCGCTCTTTCATCGCGCCCATCAACTCGGTTTCCATGTGCATCGAAACTTTGATGCGCCACGCCCAACTGATCACTTGCTTACGCCAACCATCAGCAGGCGCCTGACTCAGCGAGATACCGTAATGGTCCGCGATCAGGGTTTCGCAATACGATTGACGCGCCCCCTCTTCTTGATCAGGGTCAGCATTCATCGCCAATGTCAGAAAGCCTTCATTTCGCCCACGCAACATTGCAAGTGCGCGGTGTGAAGGCACCTTGCTCAGTGCTTCATTATGCTCAAAATAGTCTTTGAACTTTTCACCCTCTCGCTCCTTACCTTCCACAACACGAGACATAATCTCTGCATTACGGTTCAGATGAAGACGAATTTTCTCTAGCAAGTTAGCGTCTTCAGCAATCCGCTCCATAACAATGGCACGCGCACCATCAAGAGCCGCTTTTACATCAGCAACCCCTTTTTCAGCATCAATGTAATGCGTTGCTTCCTGTTCGGGATCCGTTTGCGGTTCGTTCCACAGTTTGTCCGCCAGCGGCTCCAAGCCAGCTTCAATCGCAATCTGGCCTTTGGTGCGACGCTTAGGTTTGTATGGCAGATACAAGTCTTCAAGGCGAGTTTTGCTATCCGCTTGATTGATTTCCGTTTCAAGCTCAGCCGTCAGTTTGCCTTGTTCCTGAATGGATTTCAGAATCGTCTGACGACGATCATCCAGTTCACGCAGATACGCTAAACGGCTGTCGAGATTACGTAATTGGGTATCGTCCAGACCACCTGTCACTTCTTTACGGTAACGGGCAATGAATGGCACCGTATTACCATCATCGATCAGATTAACAGCAGCGGTAACTTGCTCAGTACGAACATTCAGTTCTTGAGCAATCATTTGACAGATAGCTTGGCTCATCCGTGGATTCTCTTAATTCTATAATGTGAAGGAGTATTTCAGCCCTAGACATTGGGGCAATTCATCGATTTTGCAATGTTTTTAATCTTACCCTGAAAAAATCACCGTTCCTTGATAGACACTGTGCACATTTGTGTCAAAACTGCAGTCGCATTGTGCATTTATTCATTATATTTAAGTCAGTTATATTTACGTGAAATCGTTTACTTATATCGATACCTTGATTTGTTTGGAAACCATTGCATGAAAAAGCTCTCTTTATTTTTGACGTTAACCAGCGTTCTGTTAACCACTCCACACGCTTGGTCAGAGTCCCTTTCAGCCACCACACAGCAACCAGCTTATCAGGTGGATAACGATCTGATTCTAGGCCGCATAGAAAACGTCTACTACAACGATATTCCAGAGCTAAAAGATGTTCCTTTTATGGGTAAGATCGATACTGGTGCCGATACCACCTCGATTCACGCCGAAAACATTCATCTATCCAGCACACACCCTGACTTTAAACACCTGACCGACAACGATCTGCTGTGGGCGGTAGTTAACGACCGACGTAAGAAGAAACTCAAACGTACAACGGAAACCTATTTGTCTTATCAGGTCACCATTGCCTTCACCATCCGTCACCCATACACAGGTGAAAATATTAATATTAAAGATGATCTAGAACGCATCAGCATTATTCGCAGTCGAACCAGCAAAAAGCCAATTCTCCGTCCGGCGGTCAAGATGCCTTTGACCATCGGCGGACGAACAGTCGAGGCCATGATCAATCTCACCAAACGCAGTCAATTTTCCGCACCGATTCTGATTGGTAAAACCTTCCTAGAAGACAATGCCTGGGTCATGGCTGGGTATGACTATCTGCAAGAACAACCTCACGCTCAGGTAATCGGCAAGAAAGAAACGGTGCAAGTCGATGGCCTACCTTATAAGGTCAGCGTAGCAACCACCAGCCGCTACTCCAATGCTCATGCTCTGGATGTCAACATCGATAAGAAGAACAACTTAGTTTCATTCAAACTGGAGGGAGAGAACGGTGAGAGAAAGTCTATGACATTGCCTCTGATTCGCACTTTGAAAACAAGCGAAGCTGAACGCCCTCTGGTGTACTTACCCGTCAAACTTAATCAAGACCAAACTCAACACTGGCTGGTTTATCTGCGTGATCGCGGCCATTTAGACAGCCAGATTAGCCTCGGGCGCGATGTGGCCAGCGAACACTTTGTGATCAACACCGAGAAAGAAAACCTGCTCCAAGGCGCCGACACCAGCTTTAAAAGCGCTCTTAAATCAGACCCTCTGGTGATCTCACCAAAGGAAACCATCACCATAGATCAAGATTACCAGCTCCCTGCTCATCCGAGCTTTGTCGTCAAAACACCGCTTCTGAGAGTTACAAAGTTCAAGCTAAGTAATAAAAATGGCAAAGAGCAGGTCAGTTTCACTCTTGAAAACAGCCAAGGTGAAATGAAAACGGTGACTAAGCCTGTCCTGCGTAAACTCAAAGTTGGTAAATCCGTTCGTCCGGTTGTCGAGGGCGTATTCGAGTTAGGAGACAAAAAACGCGAGCTGGAGTTCGCTATCGACAAACTAGGGAAAGGCGATGCTCAACCCTTCTTCGTCATGGGGCATAGCATGGCTAAAAATGGTGTGCTGTTAAATACCAGAACTGAAAACCTGCTCACACCGCACCCGTTGTTCAAAGCAGGGTACATCGAAGTTGCCCAAGTGGAAGAGTTGTCGTTTCCCGTCAAACTCGATACTGGCGCTGATGTCAGCTCGATAAACGCACAAAACATCAAACAGTTTCAGAAAAACGGCAAAGACATGGTCACTTTCACTTACGAAAATGATGTCGGCATGAAACAGGAGTTCACACGGGAAGTGGTCGATGTGATGAGAATTAAAGCCAAGAAAGGCGAAAAAGACAACGTTCGCCCAGTGGTCGAGATGCGAGTCAGACTAGGAGAGATAGACCAAACGATTCGCGTCAATTTGCAAGATAGAGGCCGTTTCCATTACAGCATGATTTTAGGAGAGAACTTTCTCAAATACGGAGCGATCGTCAGCAGTGACCAAGCCTATATCGTGACGGATGAACCTGACTACGAAAAATAGTAACTCAGTGCCGCGCTCACCGGCGCGGCACTGGTGTCATTCTGAGTAGCGGATACTGTTCACAAACCACTCTTTCTCGCCTTCTGGCGTCCTGACACTGAATTCATCATCAACTTCTTTTTTTAATAACGCTCGAGCCATCGGGGAATCAATCGAAATGTAATCCTTGGCATCACCGTAAATCTCATCCGGACCAACAATACGAAATTTCTTTACATCTCCCGCTTCATTTTCTACTTCAACCCACGCCCCAAAAAACACTTTACCTTCCTGCTGCGGCGCATAATCCACCACTTTCACCTGCTCTAAGCGTTTGCGTAGATAGCGCACACGACGGTCAATTTCACGTAGACGCTTCTTGTTATATTGATAATCCGCATTCTCAGATCGATCACCTAAGCTCGCCGCCCACGTTACTTTTTTAGTCACCTCTGGGCGTTCTTCTTTCCATAAAAAATCGAGTTCTTTTTTAAGTCGATCAAAGCCTTCGCGTGTGATTAGGTTTGTTTTCATATTTCTGACGCTAGTGAATTGAATATGGCGTATACATTAGCTAAAAAGGAGTGAAAAAGGTAATAATCGTTAACAATTCTTTGCGCCACTTTCCTCAGAACAATGTTACATTCTGACTTGTGAAAAAGGGCTGAACAGCGGCTCTGTCAAAGCGCTAAGCTTATTTAATAGGTGGAATCATTACATGCAAGAAAATCACAAGATCTTAGTCGTTGATGACGATGCACGCCTGCGTGCATTGCTAGAGCGTTACTTGTCTGAACAAGGATTCCAAGTACGCAGTGTTGCTAACAGTGAACAGATGGACCGCCTGTTAACCCGTGAAAACTTCCACTTGATGGTGCTTGATTTAATGCTGCCAGGTGAAGATGGCCTATCCATTTGCCGTCGACTGAGAAATGCAAATAGCTCATTACCCATCCTAATGCTCACCGCCAAAGGGGATGAAATTGATCGTATCGTCGGCTTAGAGGTCGGTGCCGATGACTATTTGCCAAAGCCGTTCAACCCTCGTGAGCTACTTGCTCGCATCAAAGCTGTCTTACGTCGCCAAACCACAGAGCTGCCTGGGGCACCGAGTGCGGAGGAGTCGATTGTCGAATTTGGTGAATTCAGCCTTAATCTAGGCACACGTGAGATGTTCCGTGGAGATGAAGCCATGCCTCTCACTTCCGGTGAGTTTGCTGTGTTGAAAGCGCTGGTCACTAACGCCCGTGAGCCGATGTCACGCGATAAGTTGATGAATATGGCTCGTGGTCGTGAATATTCTGCCATGGAGCGTTCGATTGACGTTCAAATCTCCCGTCTGCGCCGTATGCTTGAAGTGGACCCTAGCAAACCTCGCTATATCCAGACCGTGTGGGGGCTAGGCTACGTATTTGTGCCAGATGGCAAAGAAGCTTAATAGCTAATTCAATAAGAGTGCGAGACAATGTCTCGCACTCTTTGCTTTCACCGTTCACAAGGTCGAATATATGCGTATTCGCAGCTCGTTTACCCAGTCTATTTTCATTTTTCTCACCCTACTAATTGCCAGTCAGGTTTACTCTTATTACGCCGTGTTTAACTATGCACTGATGCCAAGCCTGCAGCAGTTCAACAAGATCCTCGGTCATGAAATCAACCTGATGCTCGATGACTCGGCCGCATTTAAAGATGGCCTACCTATGGATGCCCCTCTACGTCGACGTGTGCTGGAACAATTAGGTGTAACCATTCATGCTGATGACAGCCCAATAGCAGATGAGTACTACCATGCGGTGAGCATCGACTTGATGAGCGAGGAAATGAGTAAAGAGCTCGGCTCAGCCACCGATGTGCGCATGATGCTCGGTTCCGACAGCTACATTCTATGGATGAAAATTGACTCTCTACCCGGCTCGCTGCTGCGCATTCCACTATCTGAATTACAGGAAGAAGATTTCGCTCCCTTATTTCATAACAGCTTGGTGATGGCATTATTGATCGTTGCAGGAGGCTGGTTATTCATTCGTTTACAAAACCGGCCTTTGATCGCCTTGGAAAAGGCGGCTAAAGGCGTTGGCCGTGGCGAAATCCCTCCCCCCTTACTAGAAAAAGGCACATCAGAAATCCGCTCCGTCACCCGAGCCTTTAACCAGATGTCGAAAGGGATTCAAGCATTGGAAGAAGACCGTGCACTACTGATGGCGGGTATCAGTCATGATTTAAGGACACCACTGACACGCATCCGCCTCGCGACTGAGATGATGTCACCAGAGGATAGTTATTTAGCGGAAGGCATAATCAGCGACACAGAAGAGTGTAATGAAATCATCAGCCAGTTTATGGACTACCTCAAACCGGTCAATAAAGAATCGTTTATCGACGTTGATCTGAATGAAATCGCCAATGATATCGCCACTTCTGAGGGAGGCTATGAAATCCAAATAGAAACCGAGCTTCAGCATCCGATAAAATTGACCAGCGGCAGCCCGATCGCCATCAAGCGTGCAGTGAGTAATCTGGTTGTTAATGCCATCCGTTATGGAAATGGCTGGGTCAAAGTCAGCACTGGTGTCACCGCTGATAACAAGCTGGTATGGGTTTGTGTCGAAGATAACGGCCCAGGTATTAAACAAAGCCAGATAGCGAAGCTGTTTGAACCTTTCACCCGTGGCGATGCCGCGCGAGGTAGTGAAGGCACAGGGCTTGGGCTAGCGATTGTCAAGCGTATTGCCAGTCAGCACAACGGCAGCGTGATCATTAATAATCGCAGTGGTGGCGGTTTACGCGCCCAAATCAGTTTCCCTACTCAAGGAAAGTAAGCTAAGTAAAAAGAGCGACATGACGCCGCTCTTTTATTATGTCTCTGTGTTTACAGGCGCCCCTGATAGGTAAATTGGTAGCGCCCTTCTCCATCTGGCGATGGTAACCATTTTAACTGCTCAGCCAGTGAGCTGGGAAATTTCCCTTCCGGCTTAAACCAAGCTGATGCCTGATAGTTACGGTTTGCCTCAAGCACTACTTCTGCAGCGCTGCTGACTTGCTCACTGTTCTGGTCACCCTTCAATGTGATCAAACTGTCCTGACAGCTAAAGTCCACAACCACAGGTCCAACATACAGCTCATCAAGTGGAGTCACCACTTTGTCGGTATTCCACACCAACGATCCTTCTCCCATTTGGCAGTAAGGCAACGCATAAACCATAGATTTAATACTCAGTTCGACCTGTCCCGTCAGCTCAACGGGAATCGGCATCGGAGGCGTGAACTCAAGAATTTTTTCAACCGGCAAAGACGCAATCAAGTTTTCCGCATAAGGCCCAGAAGTGCTGTATCCCACGATACCACGGCCTGTGATCTGCATATCACTACCACGACCAAAACGAACTTGCGCTTCCGCTTTACCCGTTAACAGTTTCAACGGTGCCAGTTGCCAATGCAGTGCACCTAGCTTCTGTTTTTGCCAAATTACACTGGCGGCTCTTCCTTCCCAGACCGTCCCCGAGACACCATTGATCACCAACTGTTGTGGTAATGGTGCATAGCTCAACACCACCTGAGCAGGAATATGGACTATCGCACTGGTGATAAACACCATAATCAAAGCCAGACTGAGTAAAATAACTTTTCTCACTTAATCTTACCCTTTCACAAACTGTAAGCGCTTGATTTCAACCACACCTTCTTGCTCAGCTTTATCAATGTCAATAAAGGTCGCAGAAACAGCATGCTTTTCTTTGAGGAAAGTCATCCATTCCACCAAACGATTAAACGGCATCGGTTGAATCCATACCTGAAGCTCTTCCCCTCTTGGTTGCACTCGCACCAACTCAGCACCAAAACGAGCTGCCGTAGAAGAAATCGACTGGTTAAGCGGCAAATCCGAGGAAGCGACACCCCCCTTAGCACGCAGCTGGCTAATATTATCGGCTTTGTTTTTCACCCAACTCAGTAGCTGTCTTTCGCTTTGAATTCGGTTCGTCGCCATTTCTGCTCGTTGGCTGACAGGTTGCAGAACGCCCCAGTAAATCACGCCAAGGAGCAGTAAAATAGCACACGCAATGAGCAAGCGTTGTTCACGCTGGCTCGTTCCCATCCACCACGTTTGCAGTGAAGTCATTAACTGTTTCATCACGGCTCCCCTATAAACGCTTAAGCACAAAGGTGCCATTAACGAGAGCGCCCGACTTGCTCAGTTGCCCTTGCTCAACCGTAAACTGACTCGACATCAGCTCACGCGCTTTTTCAAATGTCTGAAAGTCGTTGCTTTGCGCTTGAAGCCTTACTTCGCCACGAGTACTGTCATATTTGAAGCTGGTCAGCTTAAGGCCTGGGACCTGCTTCATCACTTGTGGCATCTTCACCATCCACTCAAGTACCGAGTCACCACTACCGCCACCGGACAGCCTGCTTTCCTCTCGCTCCATTTCGCGCTTGAGATAGGTGACAGTCGGAATTTTATTCTTATTCGTCATTTGGCGGAAAATACGCTCACTTTCCTGACGATAAGCATTGGCTTGTGTTTCTGCACTCTGAATCTGCAGCCAGTTATCCACGCTTAAGACCACAATCAATACACCTGCAGCAATCGCGGCTTTGCGCCACACTTTCAAGTGACGACCCAAGGAAGATTTTGGCTTGAACTCACCAGACAGCAGATTAGTTTTGCTCTTTACCGCTTGCTCAGCAAGCAACTGCATCACTAATTGCGGCTCTTCATTACGCCATTCTTGTCCATCGGCATAAGGCAGCTCTGGTAATGGTGAAAATGCTTGCAGTGGTAGGTAATCTTCCCCCTGCTTTACCCAATCAGATTGAACGAGAAGAGGCAGCCAAGCAGGTTCAACACTCACTCCACTAAACTGACCTTTCTTGACCAGCCATTGACCATCAAGCTCCACCGCACTCAAACCGCAGTTGTCATCAAGTGGCAATGCCAACGCATCTGGCATGACTTTACGCACCACAAGACCCAACTGCTGCATATCTGCCAAGATGGATTCCAACCAGTGATAGTCAATCCCACAGACATAGGCCTGACCAGCTTCTTTGGCTAATACAGTAAAGTGCAGCTCATCAACATCCTGAGCCACATCATCTTCCAACATAAATGGCAGCATAGAGTCAAATTGACGATTGGCACCTGCAGGAACGTCTAGTTGAGTCAGAACCAAATTAGCGGCTGACACCAAAACAACGACCTGACGCCCTTCAGCGTAATTGGCAAGCTCAGCTAAATCCTGATGATCTTGCAGTTCGCCGCTCGCTATCACTTCCTTTTGGCTTTCTGACCAAACCAGCCATTGAATCGCTGCTGTTTTACTTTTGCTCAGCCGAACGACTAGAAACTCGTTCACCGATCCCTCCAAAGCGACGGCGTATTACCGTTGCAGTTTCTCGATTATTACTAAACAACAGGCTGCGAATTCGCACCCTGGATTTATCCACTAGCACCTCAGCGTCCAGCTCGAAATAGACGCTATCGACGCTCAAGTAACCTTTGACTTGCTTTTTAACATCCTCACTCAAACCACTCAGGTCGGATTCAGCGAAAAAGTCATCCGTTGATGCCCAGCCATCGGGGCCACGATTTTCCAAAATCTGTTTGGCCTGAGATGTACTCAGGTTCGGATAGAACATCGCCGCCAACAAAGCGGCATGCTCCGGCATAATGGTGTTCACATTGAGGCGAAAGTCCGTGGTCGGCAACGCACAGATCATTGGGCTGACTTTTTCCATCACTTCACCACTCACCTGATTCACCGCTCGCAGCTCGCTGCTGTCAGCCAGCAAGGTATTGGCACTCAAATAAGCGGGAGACAGCCCCTCGTAATGGCTGTCTTCGACACCAGACGATGAATTAACGGAATCATTACTGTCTACAAATTCCCACAGCGATTGTGCAACGGTTTCTGCTTCATAATTATCCACTTGCAGCTCTTCTAGTAGGTTCTGAAACTTCTCCACGAGAAAAGGTAACTGCGCAGACCCTGCGGTTTGCTCCAACTCAGACAACGCATTGATATTAAAACATGCCTGAGCATCATATAACTTACCGCTTACCGTGCCATAGTCCAGCGGCATACTGTCCAGCTCTTGAGCCCAAGGCTGCGACAAATTAATACTGTCATCGTTGTCTTTATAGCTTTGCTCAATACCATATTTTGCTAGTGCTTCAACCCCCAAGCTATACCAGTACGCTTGTTGATAATTGATTTGGCTGCCAGCACGCTTAAACTGGCTGAACAAACGGTCGGCCATACTGGCGGCAATACTGACCATAACGGCAAGGAGCAGTAAAATTACAATCAGAGCAACACCGCGCTGAGGACGCTTAGCTGTCATCGCTTTTCTCCTCAGCACCACCTATGCCACCACCCGCTGTCATATAAATGCGTTCAATTTTGCCGTAATCTTCCAGCTCAAGTTCAACGGCTACAGCCTGAGGCAGCATGGCTTTCTGATCCCACTCTTTCTTCCAATCTGAGCCGTCAAAGAACTTCACATTAAACTTTTCCACTTTGTCGATCAGTGGCATCGTTATTCCCGCTTGCCCTGCGGGCGTATCCGCATAGCGCCACCAAACACGCTCGAGCACATCATCCTTGATTCGGTAACCTACTTTGCTGATTTCGCCACGGGGAAATTGCTGCTGAGGATTGTGCCAGCCTAAGCGAGTAAACATGATCCCTTTCGCATCGGAATCAAGTAGATACTCTTTCCAGTGCAGCAATAGGCCATTCGATTCTTCGCCATTGGTGCGAGTCTGACGCAATGCCATCTGGCGAAAATCACCGTCCATAAATACCAGAGCCCGTTGCAGTGTTTTCAATCGTTCACTTCGCTCAAGCGACAAAGCATTGCTGCGCTGAACTTGATTGAGTACCTGATAAGCACCGACGCTCAAACTGGCAAAGATAGCAATGGCGACCAAAACTTCAATTAAAGTAAAACCGCTTTGGAAAGCTGACTGCTTATTTCGGCACATAACTTCTCACCGTGACTACTGGCGAACTTTTCTCGCTGGTGGCAACCTTGACATCAAACGCCTGCAATATATCTCCTGCAGTCTCCACCGGTTCTACTGACCAAAACCATTCTCGCCCTGCCAATTCTTCTTTGCCTTTTTTCTTACTCGGTTTACTGCCTGCTAGCATGACTTTCGCCATCTGGTTATCAGCAACCAGCGCCGCGAATGTTTTTTCTTCCAAGTAATTCAACGTGTTAATGTGCTGGCTAACAGAACGAATGGTTGCAATCGCTGCCGTTGCGAATATCGCAAGCGCCACCAACACTTCCAACAGTGTCATGCCCCGCTTAGCTTTCATCTTCGCTTTCTCCCGGAGCCAATAGCACCACTTCGCCATTTTCTTTTGCCACGACTTTCCAAGCATCCTGCTCTTGATCACCTTGCTGGGGATAAATGGCAATAGAAAATGGTGTCACTTCACCACTAGAGACAATAGACACCTGTGGTGGGCGCAGTTTTTTTTCTTCTTTATGTTCAGCAAACATCTCTTCATCAAACAGACTGCCCGGCTTAAACAAGCGATCATCATCTGCCCACGCCCCTCCACCTAATGTGAGAGTGATCGCCACTGATTCGTTCAGCTTTGTCTCATAAGGAATTTGGTCGATATTGAGTTTCTGCCAACCTTTACTTTCCAAAGACATTAGGTAGTAGGCCGACTTTTTTTCATCAACACGTAAACCGAAATCACGACCACTGAGCATCGCTTCTTCATTCAGCAACAAAACGCGCTGAAAAAGGGATTTCGCCTGCTTTTCTGCCACATCTTTTGAACTGGTCGGTAAGGTGGAAATCACTGCAACCGAAGCGAGTGAAACCAATACCAGAACCAGTAAGATTTCTAGCAGGGTAAAGCCGGTTCGAGAAAGAGTCGGATAACTTTGACGCATGGGAAAAAGAGGGCGGCTTATGCCGCCTCTGCCTTATTGAAAGTCCTGAATATTCCAGTTACCGATGTCAGCATTGACCCCTTCACCGCCTTCTTGGCCATCGGCACCAAGAGTGAAAATATCGATATTGCCGTTGTCACCTGGGCTCAGGTATTGGTAATCATTGCCCCAAGGGTCAGTAGGCAGACGTTTAATGTAACCACCATCGCGGTAGTTGCGTGGTTCTGGGCTGGACGGCTTATTAACTAACGCTTCCAAACCTTGGTCAGTGCTTGGGTAAACGCTGTTGTCTAGCTTGTACATATCCAGTGCATTTTCTAGGGCAACAATGTCAGTGATGGCTTTCTGTTGGTCCGCTTTTTCTTTATTACCTAAAAGGTTAGGAACAACAAAGCTCGCTAAAATACCTAAGATGACGACAACAACCATCACCTCTAAAAGCGTAAAGCCAGACTGCTTGTTCATTTTTCTTTTCATTATATTCTCCAAATAAAAATTCATAGCGAGAGATTAAACTGCTCTCAGTATGACTATCCACTCATTAAGTTGTTCATTTCTAAAATTGGCATCAGGGTCGCCATTACGATAAACAGTACTAAGCCAGCCATCAGTGCTATTAATGCTGGAGTGAAAATACCTAAGGCGATATTGACCGTTGATTCAAAGTTAGCATCTTGGTTATCAGCCGCGCGAGTCAGCATGCTTTCCAATTCACCACTTTGCTCACCACTGGCGATCATATGCAGCATCATCGGCGGGAAGAGTTTGGTTTGCTCAAGTGACTTACGCAGGCTTGCCCCTTCACGAACATTATCTGTCGCACTCAGCACCTGCTGTTTAACATAATGATTAGACATCACATCCACTGCCACTTTCATGCCATCTAAAATCGGAATCGCACTGGAAGTACAAATCGACAACGTGCGCGCAAAACGCGATGTATTGAGGCCTCGGGAGATTTTGCCAATCATAGGCATATGAACGATTTTTCGATCCCAGCTCAGACGCAAATTCGGTTTGCTAAGGGCAAACTTAAACAGATATACAACGGCAGTCAAAGCCACCAGAATCTGAATCCCCCAATTCTGAATGAATTCACTAGACGCGAGTAGAAATTGCGTCGATTGAGGCAATTCCTGCCCCATCTGCACAAACTGACCTACAATTTTCGGTACTACTGCCGCGAGCAAAAAGGCGACAATACCAATCGCAAACACCACCAACACAACAGGGTAAATCATTGCCTGCTGCAACTTGGAACGCATTTTCTGGCGGTTTTCAGCGTAATCAGCTAGGCGCTCTAACACCGCATCTAAGTGGCCCGATTTCTCACCAGCAGACACCATAGAACGGAACAAATCATCAAAGATGTGCGGAAAATCCGCCAGACTGTCCGACAAGGTGTAACCTTCGGTAACTTTAGAACGTACCGCCAATAACATAGTGCGAATACGCGGTTTCTCCGACTGCTCCGATACGGCTTTAAGGCACTCTTCCAAAGGCATGCCAGATTGCACCAAAGTCGCCAGCTGACGAGTGATCAATGCTAAATCAGGCGTACTGATACCGCGTTTGAACGTCAACCCTGCCTGTTCCGTTTGCTTTTTCGCTTTCTGGCGTGTTTCACTCACTTCTACGGGCATCAGCCCTTGTTCTTTGAGCCTAGCTCGGACCTGACGAGCGTTATCACCTTCAATTACCCCTTTCTGGGTTTTGCCTTTCTTATTGAGGGCTTTATATTCAAACGCTGCCATTAGCCTTCCTTAGTCACCCGAATCACTTCTTCGAGAGACGTAATACCCAGACGCACTTTGCTCAAGCCATCTTCACGAATGCTTGGTGTGTACTCACGGATGGCTTTTTCTATCGCTTGCTCTCCCGCTTCGCTGTGAATTTTTTCCTGCACCTGCTCATCCACGACGAGGAGTTCATGAATACCGGTACGTCCACGGTAGCCTTTGTGGTTACAGTGCTCACAGCCGTTGGCTTTGTATAGTGTCAGCTCATCATCACTCGATAGTTCAAACAACTTTTTGGTTTCATTATCCGCCTCATAAGGCACTTTACAGTCTGGACACAGTGTTCGAACTAAGCGCTGGGCGAGCACGCCAAGCAATGAAGAAGAAATCAGGAATGGTTCAATCCCCATATCACGCAAGCGAGTAATCGCCCCCACTGCCGTATTAGTGTGTAAGGTCGACATTACTAGGTGACCGGTCAAAGAAGCTTGAACAGCAATCTGAGCTGTTTCTAGGTCACGGATCTCACCGACCATCACAACATCTGGATCCTGACGTAATATAGCGCGCAGGCCACGAGCAAAGGTCATGTCTACTTTGGGGTTGACCTGTGTCTGGCCGATACCATCAATATCGAATTCAATCGGGTCTTCAACGGTCAGGATATTGCGTTCATTGCTGTTGAGCTCCTGAAGGCCAGCATACAAGGTGGTCGATTTACCTGAACCCGTAGGACCAGTGACCAAGATGATGCCGTGAGGACGCTCAATCATGCTGCGGAAGTTTTCATGGTTAGCCGGCGTCATGCCTAGACTGTGTAAGTCCAGTCGAGTGGCGTTCTTGTCAAGCAAACGCATAACCACACGTTCACCATGAGAAGACGGCATGGTGGACACACGCACATCAACAGCTCGCCCGCCAATACGCAGTGAAATACGGCCATCTTGAGGCACTCGTTTTTCCGCAATATCCAGCTTGGCCATGACCTTAACACGAGAAACTAATAACGGTGCAAGCTTACGACTTGGTGATAGGACATCGCGCAACACACCATCCACTCGGAAGCGAATGGAAAGCGCTTTTTCGAAGGTCTCGATGTGAATATCCGACGCCCCTTCTTTGATCGCTTCACCGAGCATGGCATTGATCAGTTTGATGATTGGTGCATCGTCATCCGACTCGAGCAAGTCTTCATCCTGTGGGAGATCTTCCGCTAACGAGAAAAAGTCATCATTATCTGCACCAAGATCTTCCATTAGCTGACGGGCTTCTGAGGAGTCACGCTGATAGGCTTCCGTCAGTTTGGAGTCAAACTCATCTTTCGACACTTCACGCAACTCAAACTGTTCACCCACCACGCGCTTCACTTCAATCAAGGCTTCAAATGCCAATGGCTCAACATAGTAGAGAGTGAGTCCCTGTTCTGTTGGCTCAAGAACCAATTTGAAGCGATTGGCAAAGCTGAATGGTAAGCGACGAAATGTGGCTATTTCATCCATCACTGAGTTTCCATTTGGTCAAGGAAGGCTTGAATCTCTGCTGGGTGACTGATCTCTTCACCAAACTTAGGCAGTACCGGTGTTCGAGCATCTTCCATCAGCTTCAGACCTTGATCCGCTTTGTAAAGCTGCTCAGCACGAATAAAGTTGTACTTACGCTGAGTAATACCGTCAGCCGTCATACCATCACGAATGATGGTTGGCTTGATGAAGACCATCAGATTAGATTTTTGCATTTGTGAACTGGTCGACTTAAACAAGCGGCCAAGATACGGGATATCACCAAGCAGCGGTACTTTAGACTCACTTTCTTGCGCACGCTCGTCAATCAAACCACCCAGTACAATCATTTGGCCATCTTCTACCATAACCGAGGTATTAAGCTGACGTTTCGCAAAACTGACATCCACCGCTGCATTACTGGTTGCCGGTAGCACGTTAGACACTTCTTGCTCAATGGTGAGCTGGACTGAGTTGCCTTCATTGATTTGTGGTACAACTTTCAGCTTGATACCGACTTCTTTACGATCCACCGTCTGGAATGGGTTATCGTTGTTCGAACCAGCGGCTGAACCCGTGATGACAGGTACCTCTTCACCGACAATGAAAGACGCTTCGCCATTATCCATAACGGTAATGCTCGGAGAAGACAGAATGTTAGAGTTGGTGTCGCTTGATACTGCGCTGATCAGTGCGGTCCAATCTCCCATTACTACACTAAGTGCCGCACCATTAACGCCAGAGAGCGCGGAAGCTAGCGTGGAATAATCACCAGGTTCAGTCACATCATACGGTACTCGATTACCGTTATTATCAGTGTAATACTCTGTACTCTTCTGATCTTCGGCTTCTTCGAGGCCAACCATCACTTGGCCAATGGGTGTGCCCGTATTACCGTACTGAATCATCGCACCAGTTTCGAGCGAGCCCCACTGGACACCTAAGTTAATACCGTCACCTTCTGTCATTTCGACAATCAGGGCTTCAATCAGCACCTGTGCACGGCGAATATCCAATTGAGAAATGACATCTTGCAGCGCATTCATAATATCTGGCGGCGCGGTCAGAACAAGCGCATTGGTGCCAGGGTGAGCTGAAATCATCACTTCGCCGCGCTGGGCACTGGAGGATTGCTTAGTACCTGAGGACTTTTCGGCTTGAAGGTTATCCGACACCCCTTTGAGTACATCAACGAGGTCTTCTGCTTTAGCGTACTTGAGGTACACCACACGGTTGTTGCCTTTGGTCGCCATCTCGACATCCAGCTGCTTAATCAACTTACGCAACCGCTGGCGAACTTGAGGATCACCGGAGATAAGGATGGAGTTAGTACGGTCATCGGCCACCAGCTTTGGCTGAAGAAAGGCTGGTGTACTTTTCGCGTCATTAGTCTTGTTCAACGCTTCAACAATTCGCACCATTTCGGCCGCTGAAGCATTGTCTAACTCAACCACTTCGATTTCTTTGTCACCGGCTTGGTCAACACGTTTGATGATGTCGGCTAATCGGTTAACCACCGCTGCACGGCCGGTAATCAAGATGATATTGGCAGGATCGTAGTGAACCACATTACCCGCCCCTGCATTATCATTCAATTGACGCAGCAAAGGGGACAATTCACGCACCGAAACATTACGAACCGCTACGACACGAGTGACCACTTCGTCACCTTGAACGGAACCATCACCGACAACAGGGATCGCTGATGTTTTGGCGTCTTTCGACTTGATGACTTTGATAACACCGTTATCCATTTCAACAACAGCGTAGCCATAGACTTCGAGCACATTTAAGAAAAAGCTGTAGTACTGCTCTTCTGACAACATATCGTAACTACGAACATCAATCTTGCCACGTACTGACGGGTCAACGATGATGGTTTTTTCCAGATTCCGACCAACAATGTTGATGAACTCTTGAATATCTGTGCCTTTAAAGCTCGCACTGTATTCATTCGCGAATACAACGGCAGGTGACGTCAACAAGCTTCCTGCTAAAAGCCAAGCGCTTTTTTTAAGCCAATGGTTCACTCTCTACTCCTCGGAATGATTCACGCATCTGCATCATTCTTATAATTCAATATAAATTTCATAAGGCTGGCCATCTCTCTCTACCGTTAAATTAAGTTCGGTAAGTTGAGACATATTTTTGAAGATCTCCCCCATCGCTGCAGGGTTACTGAGATCTTGGCCATTGATTTGTGTTGCTATATCCCCTGACTGTAAGCCAACCGATTCGAATAGTTCTTTCTCTTTACCTGGGGTTAAGCGATAACCAATAACTTCACCGTCTCTTTTTATTTGAGACATGCGAACATATTGGAAAATTTGTTTGGCATCTTTGCGAATAACAGAACGAATTTCTTCCAGCTTATCGGCGGAAACGTCTGCTTTTATTGATTTGGTCTTTGGTTGTGGCTGCGGATCTTTGGTGTATTTTAGCCCTTCTAACATGACTGTTTCATTGCGACCTGAGTTATCGACGATAATTCGGTCATACAACACCTGTACAACCGTCGCTCGAGTTCCTTCCAGTGCTTCACCAATACCATAAGTGGCCTGTTGACCTCTACTGGCAACTACTGCAAGGTTTTTATCCGGTTCGGTACTCGTCACAACACCAACCAAAATTACATTCAAGCGACTTTTTGGGGCTTCTGTCACCACTGGCTTTTTCACAACAGGGGCTTGTTGTGCTTGGTAACGGCCAAACAGGTGACTATTTTGCAGATCAGCAATGTTCAAACCTGAACCTTTACTCACGCTGCCCGAAACCAATGTCGGCTGCCATGGCGTCACAGATTGCGATTCCATCGGTTTCCAGATCATCGCACCAGCCACCCAAGCACTCAGCCCTAACAATAACACTGTTGCCATTGAGCTCAGGCGGTCCTGATTTTTTATGAAACTGTCCTGTCGAATTACACCACGTATGTTCACTCACAATCCTTTTGATCACCAGCTGACGAAGCCATGCAAGGTACTGTTTACCAAGCAAAGTACTCTATAATTAGAGTTTTTATTTGAACCAAGCATTCTACCAAAATATGAAATAGGCTAAATAGCTAACGGCCTGATTAACATGTAAAGCGGCGGAATTTTACCACATACCTTGAAAAATGCGCGCTTCATCACCATTGTTACACCAATAATTTGGCACAAGATTCACCACCAGTTAGAGGCGAGTATCCACAATGGGTTCCCAAACTGAAGCAGTTAGACTTGATAAATGGCTATGGGCAGCACGTTTTTACAAAACTCGCTCCATTGCTCGAAATATGGTCGACGGCGGCAAAGTTCACTATAATGGCCAGCGCAGCAAGCCGAGTAAAGCTGTAGAGCTTGGCGCAATGATTACGCTTCGTCAGGGGCATGAGGAAAAAACCGTCATCATTGAAAAGATTTCCGATCAGCGTCGTGGCGCACCGGAAGCTCAGACTCTTTATACAGAGACGGTAGACAGCCTTGCTAAACGTGAAGAAAATGCCTCCCGTCGCAAACTTCACGCCCATAACCCAAGCCCAGATCGTCGCCCTGACAAAAAGCAGCGTCGCGACATCATCAAATTCAAACATCAATAAGTATCAGCCCAAACTGGCCTGATATCAGTACCATACGTACGAGGAAATGCTTACATGGCAAACAATGTTTTAAATCGCTACCTTTTTGAAGACCTGTCTGTACGTGGCGAGTTGGTACAATTGGACGACGCTTACCAACGTATTATCTCCAGCAAGGAATACCCAGCCCCACTTCAGAAGCTACTGGGTGAGCTATTAGTATCTACAACCCTGCTGACTGCAACCTTAAAGTTCGAAGGCTCTATTACTATGCAGCTGCAAGGCGATGGCCCAGTTTCTCTGGCTGTCATTAATGGTGATAATGACCAGAAAATTCGCGGTGTCGCGCGCTGGGAAGGTGATATTGCTGACGACGCTAGCATTCATGACATGATGGGCAAAGGTCACTTAGTCATCACTATCGATCCTAAGAAAGGTGAACGTTACCAAGGTATTGTTGGCCTAGATGGTGACAACTTATCTGAAATTCTTGAAAGCTACTTCGCCAACTCAGAGCAGTTAAAGACTCGTATTTGGTTGCGCCTCGGTGAACACCAAGGTCAACAGCATGCTGCTGGCATGCTGATCCAAGTTATGCCAGATGGTACTGGAACGCCTGAAGATTTTGAACATCTAGAGCAACTGACAGATACCGTTAAAGACGAAGAGCTATTCACACTTGAAGCCAACGATCTGCTTTACCGTCTATACAACCAAGAGAAAGTTCGTCTGTTTGAACCACAGCCAGTGACATTCCACTGCGGCTGTTCACGCGAGCGCAGCGGTGCCGCGATCGTCACTGTCGAGCGCTCAGAAATCAATGACATTTTGGCAGAGGTTGGCTCAATTTCTTTACATTGTGATTACTGCGGCACGAATTACACGTTTGATGAAGCTCAAGTTGCAGAGCTGTTCGATCAGACTGATTCGGGCAACAAAACGTTGCATTAATTTTTATAATTTAAGAAGCACGTAATTTACCAGTCAAAAGGCCAGCATATCGCTGGCCTTTTTGTGATCAAAGCCCCGTTAACATTAGGCTTTAACGTAATAAAACAACCACTTAATTTTAGTCAATTAATAATCCTTCTTGCTCTAGCGCAATCCTTTGCGTGCACGATACACTATCTCGGCCAATATGTGATGAGTCGCTTAAAACCCCATAGAAATCATGGATAAATTTTGAGCTATATCCCTGTTTTCACAGAGACCCGTTGCTAGCATGGTGAGCAGATAACCATCAAAACATTATTACAAAATCCCTACAAAATATTCCTACAAGGAGCACCTATGACCGTTATGGAACATGCAAAGGCTGCAACAATTGATCTTACCAAACACGGGCTTCACAACGTAAAAGAGGTTGTCCGCAATCCAAGTTACGAAATGCTGTTCGAAGAAGAAACGCGCGCAGATCTGGAAGGCTACGAGAAAGGGGTAGTCACAGAGCTCGGTGCAGTCGCCGTGGACACGGGTATCTTTACTGGACGCTCACCAAAAGATAAGTACATCGTTAAAGACTCAACAACAGAAGAGCACATGTGGTGGACTTCTGATAAAGTCAAAAACGACAACAAACCCATCACTCAAGAAATCTGGAATGATCTCAAAGAACAAGTAACTAACCAACTCTCAGGTAAACGTGTCTTTGTGATTGACGGTTACTGCGGTGCCAACCCAGATACACGCCTCAGCATCCGAGTTATTACTGAAGTCGCTTGGCAAGCACACTTCGTTAAGAACATGTTCATTCGCCCAAGTGAGGAAGAGTTAGCAACATTCGAGCCTGACTTCGTCGTCATGAATGGCGCGAAGTGCACCAACCAGAAATGGCAAGAACACGGTCTGAACTCTGAAAACTTCACAGTTTTCAACCTGACTGAGCGCATGCAATTGATCGGTGGCACTTGGTACGGCGGTGAGATGAAGAAAGGTATGTTCGCTATGATGAACTACTTCCTCCCGCTCAAAGGCATTGCTTCTATGCACTGCAGCGCCAACAAGTGTAAAGAGAATGGTGATGTTGCAGTCTTCTTTGGCCTATCAGGCACAGGTAAAACCACACTCTCTACTGATCCTAAGCGCGAGCTGATCGGTGATGATGAGCACGGCTGGGATGACGATGGTATCTTCAACTTCGAAGGAGGGTGTTACGCCAAGACCATCAAGCTATCGAAAGAAGCCGAACCGGACATCTACAATGCAATTCGTCGTGATGCTTTGCTTGAGAACGTAACAGTACGCAGTGATGGCTCCATTGACTTCGATGACGGCTCAAAAACAGAAAACACGCGTGTGTCTTACCCCATCGAACATATTGAAAACATTGTTAAACCAGTATCGAAAGCCGGCCATGCAAATAAGGTGATTTTCTTATCTGCAGATGCGTTCGGCGTGCTACCTCCGGTATCAAAATTGACGCCAGAACAAACCAAGTATCACTTCCTATCGGGCTTTACCGCAAAACTAGCTGGTACAGAGCGTGGCATTACCGAACCCACTCCAACCTTCTCAGCGTGTTTTGGCGCGGCATTCTTGACCCTGCATCCAACCAAATACGCTGAGGTACTGGTGAAACGTATGGAAGCGGCAGGAGCAGAAGCTTACCTCGTCAATACTGGCTGGAACGGCAGTGGTAAGCGTATCTCTATTCAAGATACCCGTGGCATCATTGATGCGATCTTAGATGGCTCGATTGAGAAAGCGGAAACGAAGCATATTCCTATCTTCAACTTGGAAGTTCCAACTGCGTTACATGACGTTGACCCAACAATCCTAGATCCTCGCGATACCTACACTGACCCGCTGCAGTGGGAAAGCAAAGCGAAGGATTTGGCACAGCGCTTTATCAACAACTTCGATAAGTACACCGATAACGCTGAAGGTAAGTCACTGGTTGCCGCTGGACCTCAGCTAGATTAGTGATATCGCCACCAATTGCTTAGCTAAGCCCCTCTTGGGAGGGGCTTTTTGTTGCCTGAAAAGAAAAAATGTTCCAAGCTAGCAACATTACTTAGAGGAAAGGTCGAGATTTTGAAGAAAGCATTGCTGCTAACTGCCATTGCAATTGTCAGCCTGATCAGCTTACCGCTACTGGCCCTGTTCGTTCTGCTCAACACTAGCTATGCGAGCCAAGTAGTCAACGGGATGCTACAAAATCTAACCCCCTATACCATCACTACTCAACGCGCATCCTACACACCTCCGTATCAACTGACATTAGAAGATGTTGAAATCGGTGCTGAATCAAACGCACTGCACATTCCTAAACTGACACTTTGGCTAAGCCCATCGCTGTGGAAAAACAATAAAGCCAGCTTGGATTCAGTTTTGGTTGAGGGGGCCACTGTCGACCTGACTGATTTCAATTCGCCCTTGCTACAATCGGTTAACTTAGAACAGCTGGCTCTACAACACGTCGATATCACCGCTCCCGGCTGGTCTGCCCGCGATGTCAACCTTCAAGTCACACAACCTCAATGGAGCAGTGCACAGCAATACTTACCCTATGGGGATGTTCAGCTTTCCGCCCAACAGCTTTATATTAAAGGAGAAGCTCTAGATAACCTGCTGATCGACGCTCAATATCAAGCCCAAGACAGCACCATCTATGGCGCCTCTTTCCAATGGCACGGCGCTGACATCTCAGGTCAAGCTGAACAATTTTCTCAAGGCTGGTCATTGATCAATGTCACCGTCAATAAGCTTGAAATGCCGTCAAGCACCTCAGCAGAAAAATTGCTCTCGCGCTTGGAATCTCTCAATCTACCGGTGTACCACATAAATAGCCTCGATCTTCTCAGCAGCAACATCCACTATGCTGGGTGGCAATTTAATCAGCTCGATGCATCCCTCGAAAATCTCTATCTCGACCGTCCACTTTGGTTACAGGAGAATGGCTACATCTCCTTTGATGCTGAAAGTGCCGATTTCGAACAAATTCGCCTCATTTCGCCAACTGCAAGGTTAGGCTTGAGTGCTAACCAAATCGCCATAGATGAGTTTGATGCCGATTTCAAACAAGGAAGAATCCAGTTCAACGGCAAGATCACACCAAACAAAGTAGCCTTGAATCAACTCAAGGTTTCCGGAGTAAAATGGCTAGAACAAACAGACCAGCTTCTCCGCACACTCTCCGATGTGTCGAAGCCACTTCACTCATTGAGTATCGCTGATCTCGACATCGAAAATGCACAACTGATACAAGTAGAACGCTCACCCTATTGGCAAGTGTCCGGTTTGAATATCGAAGGAGAGAATCTCACCTTGATTCATCAAAATCAGGTAGGATTGCACAACGGTCATCTAGAAGTCAGTGTTAACAACGCCAGCATTGAGCAACTGATGACGACACAAGCCGTACTCACCGCCACTGCACAGCAGGGAGACATTACTTTACAACGCGCGTTCGTGCCGTTGGATCAGGGCTATATTGAAGCAAGCGGACAATGGCAAAGGCAATCAGCCAGTGCACCTTGGCAGCTTTCATTGCATATCGATGGGTTTCAGGTCAATCAACCACTTCTGCAAGCACAGCTGCCGTTTAAACTGGCGGGCCTGGCAGAAGTCGAATTGGAACTGAGTGGGCTCTCAGGTGACTACGCCATGCTGGCGCACAGCTTAACAGGTTCAATCAATGCTTATCTGCATGATGGTGCCTTGGAAGCAAAAACCGTGGATGGAGCAATCAATCACCTCCAGCTTTGGCCCCTTGATAAAGTGACAGTTGACGTTGATCGTGGTCGAATTAAAGTCTCTTCAGACGGGGAAAGCGCAGAGCTTGCCGGACAAATTGATCTGACTAAACCTCAATTTGGCACACTCATTTTTACCAGTAAGCATCACTGCCAAAGATTGTGGTCCGATATATTCACTCGTACCAATATAATTGAGGATGTGTGTGGCGAGCAGGTCGAATCTACCTTACCCGCCAGCGAAGAAAATCATTCTTCTGAAGATGAAGACGCAGGCAAATCCAACATCGATTTATAATTCGGTAGCAGCATATAAGTGCCGATAAACTCTACTGCTTCCGTATCACCACTGTGAATAGTGACATGAATGACAATACGTGCCTTTCGGCCTGAGGCAAGGCGGTCTAAGTCGCCACTGATCCCATCCAAAGACGTTGAAGCAACCGGGTTTTGAGTCACTGGGTGACGATAACGGATCTGGCTATCAGCCAACACAATATCACCACTCAAACCTCGCTCTTTCATCAGCAGCCATGTCATCCCCCACCCTGTCAGGGTCGCAAGGGTAAACGCTGAGCCCGCAAACATCGTATTATGTGGGTTTAAGTTCGGATTGAGTTGAGAACAACACTCAAATTGATAGCCGGTATACTGATTGATCTTGATGCCCATCTTGTCGCTGATCGGGATCTGATGTTCCCAGCGCTCTTGCAGCTCAGTACACCATTCAGGCTTGCGCAGAACATTCGCCATTGGATCAAGTTTTTTCACCATCTGTTGGTGTCGTACTGGGCCACGTTCATCGGTCAGTTCACCTCGGCGCTCAAAGTCATTCTTTTCGTAGAACGAAATTGCGTCTTCACGTGCGTTACACACCAGACGTTTGGCCCCTTCTTGCCTCGCCAGTGACTCCAGAGCCACCAGTACCAACGACCCCATGCCTTTACTACGACGGTTGCCTTTGACCGCCATATAACGAATCTGCGCTTCGTTATCTGGCGTGATATAAAGTCGACCAATCGCCATAGGGCGTCCTCGGCCATCCACTATCATACGATGATGGCTCATTGCATCGTATTCATCACGCTCGGAACCTAACGGCATCCGCCAAGGTTCGCGCAGCATCTGCCAGCGAAAATGATAATATTTGTTGAGTTGGTTTTCCGTTTTTGGCGTGATCAGCTTAAACATAAAAATCCTTTTTTAACGGTAACAATTGTACGTTACCCTTCTAGCCTATCTTTCTCATTATACCTGCAACCAGAAGGTCACCGGGCCATCATTGATCAAAGATACTTTCATATCCGCCGCAAAACGCCCCCGTTCAGTTGGTAGAACCTGTGCGCATTGGTCAGCAAAATAGTGGTATAAACGCTCAGCGTCTTCGGGATGTGCACCGCGAGAAAAGCCCGCACGGGTACCTTTCTTCGTATCCGCAGGTAAAGTGAACTGAGACACCACCAGCACTTTACCATCAACCTGTTTCACGTTGAGGTTCATCTTCCCATCATCGTCACCAAATACTCGGTAAGTCGTTACACGCTCCATCAGACGCTTGGCTTTGGCTTCATCATCGTCCTTTTCTACACCAAGCAGGACAAGTAGACCTTGGTCGATTTCGCCAACCACTTCACCATCAACACGTACCGCGGCTTCACTCACTCTTTGTATCAGCGCTATCACTATCCACTCCTTGTTGCTGAGGTTGCATCGTTTGCGCAGAGTGTACCATTTCTTGGTCCTCACTCCACTGCTCTCGCTCACCTAACGCTGCCGTTACCTCAGCGCCAACCAATACAATCAGCCAGCACAAATACACCCACACAAACAATATTGGAATGGCCGCTAGCGCGCCATAAATCAATTGATAAGAAGGAAATTGAGTGATGTACGCGGCAAAGCCTTTCTTACTCGCTTCAAACAATAGTGCTGCGACAATCGCCCCAACTACTGCATGAGACACATAAACCTTCTTGTTTGGCACTAAGATGTACAACCCCATAAACGCAAAAAAGGACAATAAGAAAGGCAGCCAACGCAGTAGCAAATCGTAAGCGCCAGAAATGGCTTCGCTGTCAAGAATTTTAAGGGACGTCACATAAGACGTTGCAGCGATACTCGCACCGACCAAAATGGGACCAAGTGTCAGTACCATCCAATACATAGAAAAGGAGAACACCGCTCGGCGCTTACGTTGTACTCGCCAGATATAATTAAGATTTTTATCGATGTTAGAAATCAACATTAACGCTGCAATAAACAAAAACAAACCACCTACAGCGGTCATCTTTCCTGTGTTGGCAACAAACTCAAACAAAGCCAATTTAACTGCGTCCCCTGCTGCGGGAACAAAATGAGTAATAACAAAATCTTGAATCACGTCACCGGCATTGGCAAAGACAGAAAAAGAAGACAGTACTGACAGCAACACCGTCAACATAGGTACGATCGACAATAAGGTAATGTAAGCCAAATACCCCGCATTAACGTTTACTCTGTCATGTCCCATGCGAATGAACAGATAGCGCCCGAAATTTAGGCTCTGCTTACTCAGTTGTTCGATATTCAACTTGTATCTCCTTATCAACTACGCCATCCTAACATCATCATTTTAAAGGAAAGGACACGATCATGCCGTACTTACTGGTGCTGATGCTCTCCATTTTTGCCCTTTCGGGCTGCCAATCTGCCTATTACTCAGCTATGGAACAAGTAGGCTATCACAAACGCGATATCATGGTAGATCGTGTTGAAGATGCCAAGCAGTCACAACAAGAAGCCCAGCAAGAATTCACCAGCGCACTAGAAGCACTGTCGACACTGACCAACTTCAACGGTGGTGAACTAGAAGCCGTCTACAATAAAATCAACGCTAAATACCAAGACAGCGAGCAAGCCGCGCAAGAAGTGAGTGATCGCATTGCCGCAATTGAGGACGTATCAGACGCACTCTTTACAGAATGGCAAAGCGAACTGGATCTCTATACCAGCGACAAACTTCGTCGCACCAGTGAGCAGAAACTGAAAGAAACACAGCGTTCATACAAGGCGATGTTAAGTGCAATGAAGCGTGCAGAAGATAAAATGACGCCAGTGCTCAATACATTGCGTGACAATACGCTTTACTTGAAGCACAACCTTAATGCGAGTGCGATTGGGTCTTTGCAAGGCGAATTCGCAAGTTTAGAACAAGATATCCAGTACGCGATCAACGACATGAATGCAGCGATCGCAGAATCAGACAAGTTCCTGAAAAAACTCAATCAAAAGTAGCCCTTTCACACCTCAGTCACTAAACCAGTGACCTGACGAATAAAGGCTACCCGTTCTTTTACGGTTCCCCATGGCACTTCTATCACTTGATAACCCAGCTCAGAATAGGTTTTAACTAGCATGTCGTGAATGTCGACGGCCTCTTCAAAGCTATGAGGACGCACATCATCTTGAACGTAAATCGAGGCTTCAGGTCGACAACTCAACACCTGACTATGGTACCCAGCACTTTGAGCTAGAAACTCTTGCTCCACTTTACAGCCACCCACTTTAAGATAGGCAACAATATCAGCAATAGCCCGATCCATAAAAGCGACTTGCGATTGCTGAGCGGTGAGTTTTTGCTCCACCATCAGCTCTAAGCATAAACGGGCAAACTCAGGCAGATCAGTCCAAGGCAATACCCCTTCTGGTTGTTGGCTCTGCTGCTCAATCAACGTACGTGATCCTTCAGAAAAAGTGGCATAACCATATTCAGCTAACGCTTCAATTAAGGTCGTTTTACCCGCCCCCGGACCACCAGTAACGATAATGGGTTTCATTTTTACTGCTCTGTAATAACAAAAAGCCCTAAGTTGTATCAACTCAGGGCTTTATAGCTTAAAGAACGACTAAGTGAAATTACTTAGCGTTACGCGCTTCTCGCTTACGATCACTTTCCGTTAGGAACTTCTTACGGATACGGATACTTTCAGGAGTTACTTCTACTAGCTCGTCATCATCGATGAACTCAAGTGCTTGCTCAAGTGTCATGATGATTGGCGGAGTAAGGACCTGTGCATCATCAGTACCAGAAGCACGAACGTTGGTTAGCTGCTTACCTTTCAGTACGTTTACTGTTAGGTCATTGTCACGGCTGTGAATACCAACAACCATGCCTTCGTATACTTCTACACCGTGACCGATGAACATACGGCCACGCTCTTGTAGGTTGAATAGTGCGTTGGTTAGCGCTTTACCCATACCGTTAGAGATTAATACGCCGTTGATACGTTGACCGATCTCGCCGCCTTTGTGTGGACCGTAGTGATCGAATGTGTGGTAAAGAAGACCAGAACCCGATGTTAGCGTCATGAATTCAGTTTGGAAACCAATCAGACCACGAGAAGGCATGATGAAGTCCATACGTACACGACCTTTGCCATCTGGAGACATGTCAGTCAGCTCACCTTTACGTAGGCCGATGTTCTCCATGATGCCGCCTTGGTGCTCTTCCATCACATCGATAGTTACCGTTTCGTACGGTTCCATTAGCTGACCATCTTCTTCTTTGATGATAACTTCAGGACGAGAAACCGCTAGCTCGAAGCCTTCACGACGCATGTTTTCGATCAGGATAGATAGGTGAAGTTCACCACGGCCTGATACGCGGAATTTGTCTGGATCATCGAGTTGCTCAACGCGCAGTGCTACGTTGTGTACTAGCTCTTTTTCTAGACGCTCAAGGATGTTACGTGACGTTACGAATTTACCTTCTTTACCAGCAAACGGAGACGTGTTTACTTGGAACGTCATGGTTACCGTTGGCTCATCAACAGAAAGTGCTGGTAACGCTTCAACTTGGTTTTGTGCACAGATAGTATCGGAAATTTTCAGCTCACCAAGACCTGTGATTGCAACGATGTCACCTGCGTTAGCTTGCTCGACTTCGTGACGTTCAAGACCTAGGTAACCCATTACAGTGCCGACTTTACCGTTACGAGTCTTACCGTCCGCACCGATAACAGTAACCTGTTGGTTAGGCTTAACGCTACCACGAGTGACACGAGCAACACCGATAACACCAACGTAAGAGCTGTAATCTAGCTGAGAAACTTGCATCTGTAGTGGACCGTCTAGGTCAACTTGCGGTGCTGTCACTTCTTCAACGATGGTTTCGAATAGCGGTTCCATATCTTCGCCAGTTTCGCCTTCTTCTAGAGAAGCCCAACCGTTAAGCGCTGATGCGTAAACCACTTTGAAGTCTAGCTGTTCGTCAGTGGCACCTAGGTTATCGAATAGGTCGAATACTTGATCCATAACCCAATCAGGACGAGCGCCAGGACGGTCAATCTTGTTGATAACAACAATTGGCTTAAGACCGTGAGCAAATGCTTTCTGTGTTACGAAGCGAGTCTGAGGCATAGGGCCATCAACAGCGTCAACAATCAGCAGCACTGAGTCTACCATTGACATAATACGCTCAACTTCACCACCGAAGTCCGCGTGTCCCGGAGTATCTACGATGTTGATGCGGTAGTCATTCCAGTTAATTGCTGTGTTTTTAGCAAGAATGGTAATGCCGCGCTCTTTTTCGATGTCGTTCGAGTCCATGACTCGCTCTTCAGCTTCACCGCGAGACTCTAAAGTGCCTGATTGCTGTAGCAGTTTATCAACCAGTGTTGTTTTACCGTGGTCAACGTGCGCGATGATCGCGATATTTCTCAATTTATCAATCTGTGGAGTAGCCATGGATTTGATTCACTCGATAGTAGAAGCTCGCTTCAAACATAGTCGATGAATGAAGCGAGCTTACTTGATTAAAAAAACGGCCATAATGTACCAGATTTTAGCGAAAAACCCAGAAATATGTGATCTGATACGCTGGTTTTCTGATGAATGTGCTTTGATCGAACTCAATATCGCTCTGAATATACGAAATTATGCGTTGACATAGATGACGAATAGCGGCTGAATGGAATACGCTTTTGTTACATATTGGTGCAACACATGCACATTGCACCACAAGGGTGCATTCTTAGTTCATTTTGGTGCAGAACTTTGCACCAATCTGACACTTAAACAATTAATTGCTTGAAATTAATGGAATAATTTTTTTGGCACGGTTTTGGCTTTATTTAAATCAGCATCGATTAATACGATTGAAATGAAATTAATCAATGCTGGATTTGTTAAACCAATCGAGCTAACCCGCTTTAATAACACTGGAGGTTATCCAAGATGTCAGTTGAAAACGTTCTATCGCTGATCCAAGAAAACGAAGTTAAGTTTGTTGACCTACGCTTTACCGACACAAAAGGTAAAGAGCAACATATCTCTATCCCTGCTCACCAAATCGATGCAGACTTCTTCGAAGAAGGTAAGATGTTCGATGGTTCTTCAGTTGCTGGCTGGAAAGGCATCAACGAGTCAGATATGGTTATGATGCCAGATGCATCCTCTGCTGTACTCGACCCATTTACTGAAGATGCAACTCTAAACATCCGCTGTGACATCCTTGAGCCTGCAACGATGCAAGGTTACGATCGTGACCCACGCTCTATCGCTAAACGCGCTGAAGATTACATGCGCTCTACAGGCGTTGCTGATACCGTACTTATCGGTCCTGAGCCAGAGTTCTTCCTATTCGACGACGTGAAGTTCGCGACCGATATGTCAGGTTCTTTCTTTAAGATCGACGATGTGGAAGCAGCATGGAACACAGGTTCTGATTACGAAGAAGGCAACAAAGGTCACCGCCCTGGCGTGAAAGGTGGTTACTTCCCAGTAGCTCCTGTCGATTCATCTCAAGACATCCGTTCTGCTATGTGTCTAATCATGGAAGAAATGGGTCTAGTTGTAGAAGCGCACCACCACGAAGTAGCGACTGCAGGTCAGAACGAAATCGCGACTCGTTTCAACACACTGACTTCAAAAGCAGACGAAATCCAAATCTACAAGTACGTGGTTCATAACGTTGCTCACGCATTTGGTAAGACAGCGACCTTCATGCCGAAACCACTAGTTGGTGACAACGGCTCTGGTATGCACGTGCACCAATCTCTAGCTAAAGACGGTGTTAACCTGTTCGCGGGTGATAAGTACGGCGGTCTATCTGAAACGGCACTTTACTACATTGGCGGTATCATCAAACACGCTCGTGCAATCAACGCATTCGCAAACGCGTCGACTAACTCATACAAGCGTCTTGTTCCTGGTTTCGAAGCGCCTGTAATGCTAGCTTACTCCGCTCGTAACCGTAGTGCTTCTATTCGTATCCCTGTGGTACCAAGCCCGAAAGCACGTCGCATCGAAGTTCGCTTCGGTGATCCATCTGCTAACCCATACCTATGTTTTGCAGCAATGCTAATGGCTGGTCTTGACGGTATTAAGAACAAGATCCACCCAGGTGAAGCAATGGATAAAGACTTATACGATCTACCAGCAGAAGAAGCAGCAGAAATCCCAACAGTGGCTTACTCACTGAAAGATGCACTAGATTCACTAGATGCAGACCGTGAGTTCCTAACAGCTGGCGGCGTATTCTCTGACGACTTTATCGATTCTTACATCGGCCTTAAGTCTCAGGACGTAGAACAAGTAAACATGACAACTCACCCACTTGAGTTTGAACTTTACTACTCTGTGTAATCGCTCCGTCGATTAACTCCTTCCTTAGAAAGGCTCACCGATAACGTGAGCCTTTTTTATATCTAACCCACTAACAAAAAGCTTTTTATTCAATATCTTATGCTCGGCAAGCTTATTGCATTATTCAGTTCATGACGGTGCAATCAGCAATGATGGTGCTTAAAAGCGATGATATATGGCCTTTTTACTTCTTCTGCATGAGTTATTGCGCCATACTTGGAATGTAACCGCACCAAAATGGTGCATTGCACATTTTAAGGTCAAGGATGAGGGACGACAGTGAGCAGCGAACTCGATAACATCATACTCAATCATCAGGTCACGTCTGTACTGATCATGAATGAATCACTGCAAGTCCGTTATGCTAATCCAGCTGCGGAGCAGTTGTTTTCACAAAGTGCCAAACGCATCGTTGACCAGCCGTTGTCCAAGCTCATCCAGCACGCTTCTATGGACTTAGCACTACTGTCTCAGCCGCTACAAAGCGGCCAAAGCATTACCGACAGTGACGTCACCTTTGTGGTAGATGGTAAGCCGCTTATGCTCGAAGTGACGGTCAGCCCGATCTCTTGGCAAAAAGAACTCATGCTGTTGGTCGAAATGCGCAAGATTGGTCAACAACGGCGTTTATCGCAAGAATTGAATCAACACGCACAACAGCAAGCAGCCAAACTACTGGTGCGTGGGCTCGCTCATGAAATAAAAAACCCGCTAGGTGGCTTGCGCGGCGCGGCGCAGTTACTCGAACGCATGCTGCCAGATCAATCCCTGACGGAATACACCCAAATCATCATCGAACAGGCAGACAGACTACGTTCCTTAGTCGATCGCCTGCTTGGTCCACAAAAGCCGGGCAAAAAACAACAAGAAAATCTCCACCTGATATTGGAGAAAGTACGTCAACTAGTCGAGTTAGAAGTCGATCGGTCCGTCACCATCGAGCGTGACTACGACCCTAGTTTGCCGGAATTCTTAATGGATTCGGATCAGATTGAGCAAGCGCTTTTAAATATTGTCAGTAATGCTGGGCAAATTCTGCAGAAGCAGAACAATGGCAATATCATCATTCGCACCAGAACAGTGCATCAAACCAATATTCATGGTCAGCGCTGCAAGCTGGCTGCGCGGGTAGAGATCATCGACAACGGGCCGGGCATCCCCGCAGAATTACAAGACACCCTTTTCTATCCAATGGTCAGTGGAAGAGAAGGCGGTACAGGACTGGGCTTATCAATCGCTCAGAACCTAATAGACCAGCATCAAGGCAAAATTGATGTCGAAAGCTGGCCAGGCAGAACCACATTCACCATATATCTGCCTATTTAAATTTACGTAAGTTGCATTGCTGAAAGGATAAGTTCGTTATGAGTAAAGGATACGTTTGGGTGGTCGATGATGATAGCTCCATCCGTTGGGTCATGGAGAAAACCCTTTCGTCAGCAAATATTAAGTGCGATACATTTTCCGACGCTGAAAGTGTCTTACTGGCACTGGAACGTGAAACGCCCGATGTGCTGGTCTCCGACATTCGTATGCCGGGTATCGATGGCATCGAACTACTAAGACAAGTACATGACCGTTCACCCGAATTACCGGTGATCATCATGACGGCGCACTCCGATTTAGATGCCGCCGTCAATGCCTATCAAAAAGGCGCATTTGAATACCTGCCAAAGCCCTTTGATGTCGATGAAACGCTCACACTAGTAGAACGTGCTATTGCGCACAGTCAGGAGCAAAAGCGCGACCAAGCGAGTTCAGATTCCAATGATTACAATACACCAGAGATCATTGGTGAAGCTCCTGCGATGCAGGAAGTCTTTCGTGCGATAGGTCGGTTATCTCGTTCATCCATTTCAGTCCTGATTAACGGTGAATCAGGAACGGGTAAAGAATTGGTCGCTCATGCACTACACCGACACAGCCCGAGGGCCAGCAAACCATTTATTGCGCTTAACATGGCGGCAATACCCAAGGACCTGATTGAGTCTGAATTGTTTGGTCATGAAAAAGGGGCATTTACGGGAGCCAATAGCATCCGACAAGGGCGCTTTGAACAAGCGAACGGGGGCACATTGTTCCTTGATGAAATTGGTGACATGCCACTCGACATTCAAACTCGATTACTACGGGTACTTGCTGATGGCCAGTTTTATCGCGTTGGTGGTCACTCTCCGATCAAAGTGGATGTCCGAATTGTCGCAGCGACTCACCAAAACCTAGAGAGATTAGTGCATCAAGGCGATTTTCGTGAAGATCTATTTCATCGCCTAAACGTTATACGTATTCAAATTCCAGCATTGCGTGAGCGCAAACAAGACATTGAAAAACTCACTCTACATTTTCTTGCCTTGGCCGCAGAGGAGCTGGGGGTGGATGTCAAAACGCTTCACCCTTCTGCAATTGAAGCGCTCAATAGGCTTAACTGGCCAGGCAATGTCAGGCAATTGGAGAACATCTGTCGCTGGCTCACTGTGATGGCAAGCGGGAGTGAAATCCTCCCAGCGGATCTCCCAACTGAATTATTGGAAGAGAAATCCAACGCTCACTTCGATACAGATGTAAGCTGGCAGCAGCAGCTTTCTAGCTGGGCAAGACAGTCTCTCTCTCAAGGGGATACCGAATTGCTGACCTACGCACTTCCTGAATTTGAACGTATACTTTTGGAAGCAGCCTTAGAGCATACCAACGGCCACAAGCAAGATGCAGCCAAAGTTCTCGGTTGGGGAAGAAACACGTTAACCCGAAAACTAAAAGAGCTTTATTAACACCTAGCTCAATTAATGTATTCCATAAAGCCTGTCGCATTGTACAATTGGTAAGCATTTTAGGGCTTTATGGGTCAGCACCAGTGCACTATGGCTGTTTGCTTGCAGACTCAAACCTGCTATACGGATTTTAGTTTCAAGTATTTAAGGACAGCATGTCGTCAACTACGCAAATCACATTAAGAACCGCAGTCGTTCTCCCTTTTGTAATGATTTTTCTCTTTACAATTGGCGTTATCGTCACTGTGCAAAAGCGCAGTTATGAAGAAATGGTCTTGGACATCAGTGACAAGCAACTGACTGCGCTCACCGATAACGTCACTCTAGAGCTAGATAACTTTTTGAGTCGACCATTTCAGGCCAGTTTATCCCTCAGCCACAACATAGGCTTCAACCAATTGTACGAGAAAGGGAACACCTCTGTGATTGAGAAATTTCTTCTCACTAGCTTCCATGACTTGTATCGTTCAATCCCTCAACTTGATGTGATTGGCTTCGGTGGCGAAGGCGCCGAATACATTGGTTTTCGCAAAGAAGCCAACCAAAATTACACCTTGATGATTCAAGATGATCGCACAGAACAAAAATTGGTTATATACCGAGGACAAGTTGTCAGTGACGATATTCGTTCAGTCTTTGAAGGCTATGATCCTCGCATTCGCCCTTGGTATGCGCCAGTTGCAAAAAGCCGCGTCCCTATGTGGTCGTCAATTTATGCTAATGCTGATGAACGTCAAGAGATTACCCTGTCAGCCTTAACTCCGGTATTTCAGCAACAACGTTTTCAGGGGGTCGTGGTTGCCGATATCAAAATTGGCACTTTCAACACGTTCCTAAAGAAACAACAAGAAAAAACCAGCGCAGCAATTTATCTATTTGATCAAGAACGCAGGCTCGTTGCTCACTCAACTGGGGGAAATGTGGTCTCTTGGGGAACGCCATTAAGTGATAAAGGCCAACGTCTACTCGCAACAGAAAGCTCAAATCCCATCGTCAAAAAAAGTGCAGAACATGCATTTAATCACCAATTCCATTCCTCGCCAAAAACCAATCGCTTCAGCTTGGATGTTAATGGAAAACGCTATTTCAATCACATTACACCCTATACCGATGAATTCGGCCTCAAGTGGTACATCGGCGTCGCTATATCTGAATCCGATCTACTTGGTCAATTGCCCGAAAGTCAAAGAGACAGTTGGATCATTGGTGTCATTGCCAGCTTTATCGGCATCGTGATTGGCCTAGTCGCTTTTAATCGCATAGTGACCCCAATTACTTCTACAGCCGCTGCGGCCAAGCATTTGGCTAAAGGTGACTGGGATAGCACCATGCCAAAACCTGGGTATATCTATGAAACCAACATGTTAGTGTTCGCCTTTAACGAAATGGCCAACAACCTCAAAGCGTCTTTTCGTGCCCTTCGCTCTCAATTGTTATTTGATTCACTGACTAAACTCTATAGCCGAGAAGGCTTTATCGATACCTGTGATGGATTGCCAAAAATGAATGGCTGCTTGCTGCTTATTGGGATCAACAAATTTCGTGATATTAACGATAGCTTAGGTCATTACAAGGGAGATCAGCTACTCGTTATTATTGCAGAAAGACTTAAAGCCCTGTTTGATGAAGATTGCTACATGGCCAGAATTGGTGGGGATGAGTTTGCAATCTACTTCACTGACCATCTCAATAGTGAGCAAATCACATTTGCTACACATAGAATTCAACAAATGTTTGCCGCACCTTTCGTCATGGAGCAGGAAAGTGTGGTGGTCAGTGTAGCGATCGGTGTTGTAACCGAGAGCGAACACAACAGTATGACGCTATGGCTGCGCAACGGTAGTATAGCCTTAAGTACCGCCAAGCAAGACCTCAATCAGGTCAGTCACTACAAGCCTGAAATGGCCGATATTTCGCGCAAACGCACGCTGATGCAAGCCAAAATTAAGGATGCTCTAGAACATAACGAGTTTGTGCCATTTTATCAGCCAATCGTCAATCTCAACACGGGCGAGGTAATTGGCGCGGAAGCACTGGCTCGCTGGCTATCTCCTACCTCTGGCTTGATATCCCCTCTGGATTTCATTCCTATTGCAGAAGAGAGTGGCTTAATTGGCTTAATTGGTGAGCAAATACTTACTCAGGCCTGTGAAGATACCGTGAAAGGTATGGAAGAAGGCAAATGGGATAAGAATTTTCACCTCCATGTCAACTTATCAGTGAAACAGCTCTCTAACCCCGATTTAGGGGAATCACTGCGTTCAATACTTACGTCATCAGGTTTAAATGCCGACAACTTGACGTTGGAAATCACAGAGTCGCGTATTGTGGATAATGATCCGGTGATTATTCATAACATGCAATCTATACGTGACCTTGGTATTCACATTGCTATCGACGACTTTGGTACCGGATACAGCTCATTGGCATATCTACACAAGCTGCCCTTTGATTGCCTCAAAATCGATCGCACTTTCGTCCAGAAAATGGAAAAAGAGCACCTCGACACTTCCATTGTCGCTGCCATCATCAATATGACTCAAGGAATGAAAGTTGATCTTGTCGCTGAAGGCATCGAAACCGCAGAGCAGGCACAAATGCTCGTCTCTCTTAACTGCCCACAAGGTCAAGGATTCTTATTTAGCCACCCGGTACCGTTCGAAGAGTGGCCAACAGATCTAGTGAACATGAAATAAATATCAGCACTATTAGTCGGTTTTACACGCAATGCTTACTGACACTTCTGGCATTGATTCTTATACTTAGTGCAATTCAGACAACTGGAATTACAATAATGATAACCAAGAACTTACCACTTACAGACTTGCACCGTCACCTTGACGGAAATATCCGCACCAAGACAATCTTAGAGCTTGGTCAACAGTTTGGCGTCGCACTTCCAGCGTATGATGTCGAATCACTCACTCCGCATGTACAGATAGTTGAAGCAGAACCATCTTTGGTAGCCTTCCTTTCAAAGCTCGATTGGGGAGTGGCAGTTCTTGGTGACCTGGATGCCTGTCGCCGCGTTGCTTACGAAAACGTTGAAGACGCACTGAATGCGCAGATCGATTATGCGGAGCTACGCTTCTCTCCATATTACATGGCAATGAAACACAAATTGCCTGTTGCAGGCGTGGTCGAAGCGGTTGTCGATGGCGTGGAAGCTGGTATACGTGATTTTGGTATCAAAGCAAACCTGATTGGCATCATGAGCCGTACCTTTGGTACTGACGCTTGTCAGCAAGAATTAGATGCGATTCTGACTCAAAGAGATAAAATCGTTGCTGTTGACTTAGCTGGAGATGAATTGGGTCAGCCTGGCGATCGCTTTGTTAAACACTTCACTCAAGTTAAAGATGCGGGTCTGAATGTGACAGTTCATGCTGGTGAAGCTGCTGGTGCCGAAAGCATGTGGCAAGCAATTCAAGAGCTGGGAGCCACTCGTATTGGTCATGGAGTCAAAGCTATTCACGACCCTAAGCTAATGGATTACCTAGCAGAAAACCGCATTGGTATTGAGTCATGCCTAACCTCTAACTTCCAGACAAGTACGGTAGAGTCACTAGCCAACCACCCTATTAAACAATTCCTGGATCACGGCGTGCTAGCCTGCCTAAATACTGATGATCCAGCGGTAGAAGGCATTGAGCTACCATACGAATACGAAGTAGCAGCGCCTCAAGCCGGTCTATCACAAGATGAAATTCGTCAGACACAGATCAACGGATTAGAGCTGGCATTCATCTCAGATGCAGAGAAGAAAGAACTTAAGGATAAAGTCGCCAACCGCGCTTAATCTTTTTACTCGCTTTTATTTAGCCGGCATTAAATGTCGGCTTTTTTGTATCTTCAGAAGCAAGATATAGAGGGTGCAGTACTCAGTGTTTGCGCCTCCAGAGGCTACTCTTTGTTGAGAAACAGTATGTATCAGGATAATGTATTTTTAATTCTTGGAATGCAAAAAGCCCGTTGCTAGCGCAACGGGCTTTTTAATAGTGGCGGAGAGATAGGGATTTGAACCCTAGATACGCTATTAACGTATGCCGGTTTTCAAGACCGGTGCTTTCAACCACTCAGCCATCTCTCCACAAATTGTCATCGTCAGATTAGTACACTGATGATGTTGTTACCCGTTTAAACGAATAACGATATTTAAAGCCTGGCGATGTCCTACTCTCACATGGGGAAGCCCCACACTACCATCGGCGCTATTGCGTTTCACTTCTGAGTTCGGCATGGGATCAGGTGGGTCCACAACGCTATGGTCGCCAAGCAAATTCTTTATCAATTTGCTCGCAAATTCAAACGCACTTTAGTACGGCCCTTTAGGGTGAGATTTGCTTGCAAATCGAATAATTCGGAAAGCTGTTATTGTGTTCTCTACACATTCAATCTGTTCTACTTTGAGTCCATCAAAACCCTTTGGGTGTTGTATAGTTAAGCCTCACGGGCAATTAGTACAGGTTAGCTCAACGCCTCACAACGCTTACACACCCTGCCTATCAACGTTCTAGTCTTGAACAACCCTTTAGGACCCTCAAGGGGTCAGGGAAGACTCATCTCAGGGCTCGCTTCCCGCTTAGATGCTTTCAGCGGTTATCGATTCCGAACTTAGCTACCGGGCAATGCCATTGGCATGACAACCCGAACACCAGAGGTTCGTCCACTCCGGTCCTCTCGTACTAGGAGCAGCCCCCTTCAATCTTCCAACGCCCACGGCAGATAGGGACCGAACTGTCTCACGACGTTCTAAACCCAGCTCGCGTACCACTTTAAATGGCGAACAGCCATACCCTTGGGACCGACTTCAGCCCCAGGATGTGATGAGCCGACATCGAGGTGCCAAACACCGCCGTCGATATGAACTCTTGGGCGGTATCAGCCTGTTATCCCCGGAGTACCTTTTATCCGTTGAGCGATGGCCCTTCCATTCAGAACCACCGGATCACTATGACCTGCTTTCGCACCTGCTCGAATTGTCATTCTCGCAGTCAAGCGGGCTTATGCCATTGCACTAACCTCACGATGTCCAACCGTGATTAGCCCACCTTCGTGCTCCTCCGTTACTCTTTGGGAGGAGACCGCCCCAGTCAAACTACCCACCAGGCACTGTCCTCAACCCGGATAACGGGTCTAAGTTAGAACATCAACACTACAAGGGTGGTATTTCAAGGACGGCTCCACCGATACTGGCGTACCGGGTTCAAAGCCTCCCACCTATCCTACACATGTAGGGTCAATGTTCAGTGCCAAGCTGTAGTAAAGGTTCACGGGGTCTTTCCGTCTAGCCGCGGGTACACTGCATCTTCACAGCGATTTCAATTTCACTGAGTCTCGGGTGGAGACAGCGTGGCCATCATTACGCCATTCGTGCAGGTCGGAACTTACCCGACAAGGAATTTCGCTACCTTAGGACCGTTATAGTTACGGCCGCCGTTTACCGGGGCTTCGATCAAGAGCTTCGACTTACGTCTAACCCCATCAATTAACCTTCCGGCACCGGGCAGGCGTCACACCGTATACGTCATCTTACGATTTTGCACAGTGCTGTGTTTTTAATAAACAGTTGCAGCCACCTGGTATCTGCGACTCTCAATAGCTCCATCCGCAAGGGACTTCACCGTCAAGAGCGTACCTTCTCCCGAAGTTACGGTACCATTTTGCCTAGTTCCTTCACCCGAGTTCTCTCAAGCGCCTTGGTATTCTCTACCCGACCACCTGTGTCGGTTTGGGGTACGATTCCTTACAATCTGAAGCTTAGAGGCTTTTCCTGGAAGCATGGCATCAATGACTTCACATCCGTAGATGCTCGACATCGTGTCTCAGCCTTAAAGAGAGCCGGATTTACCTAACTCTCAAGCCTACGCACTTGAACCTGGACAACCGTCGCCAGGCCCACCTAGCCTTCTCCGTCCCCCCATCGCAATTGTAAGAAGTACGGGAATATTAACCCGTTTCCCATCGACTACGCCTTTCGGCCTCGCCTTAGGGGTCGACTTACCCTGCCCCGATTAACGTTGGACAGGAACCCTTGGTCTTCCGGCGTGGAGGTTTTTCACCCCCATTATCGTTACTCATGTCAGCATTCGCACTTCTGATACCTCCAGCAAGCTTTACAACTCACCTTCAACGGCTTACAGAACGCTCCCCTACCCAATACATAAAATGCATTGCCGCAGCTTCGGTTTACAGCTTAGCCCCGTTACATCTTCCGCGCAGGCCGACTCGACTAGTGAGCTATTACGCTTTCTTTAAATGATGGCTGCTTCTAAGCCAACATCCTAGCTGTCTAAGCCTTCCCACATCGTTTCCCACTTAGCTGTAATTTGGGACCTTAGCTGGCGGTCTGGGTTGTTTCCCTCTCCACGACGGACGTTAGCACCCGCCGTGTGTCTCCCGGATAGTACTTACTGGTATTCGGAGTTTGCAAAGGGTTGGTAAGTCGGGATGACCCCCTAGCCTTAACAGTGCTCTACCCCCAGTAGTATTCGTCCGAGGCTCTACCTAAATAGATTTCGGGGAGAACCAGCTATCTCCAGGTTTGATTGGCCTTTCACCCCTAGCCACAAGTCATCCGCTAATTTTTCAACATTAGTCGGTTCGGTCCTCCAGTTGATGTTACTCAACCTTCAACCTGCCCATGGCTAGATCACCTGGTTTCGGGTCTATATCCAGCAACTTGACGCCCAGTTAAGACTCGATTTCTCTACGGCTCCCCTAGATGGTTAACCTTGCTACTGAATATAAGTCGCTGACCCATTATACAAAAGGTACGCAGTCACACCACGAAGGTGCTCCTACTGCTTGTACGTACACGGTTTCAGGTTCTATTTCACTCCCCTCACAGGGGTTCTTTTCGCCTTTCCCTCACGGTACTGGTTCACTATCGGTCAGTCAGTAGTATTTAGCCTTGGAGGATGGTCCCCCCATATTCAGACAGGATATCACGTGTCCCGCCCTACTCGATTTCACCTAAAATGCGCTGTCGGTTACGGGGCTATCACCCTGTATCGCAGACCTTTCCAGAACTTTCACCTGACGCATTATAGACTTAAGGGCTAGTCCAATTTCGCTCGCCGCTACTTTCGGAATCTCGGTTGATTTCTTTTCCTCGGGGTACTTAGATGTTTCAGTTCCCCCGGTTCGCCCTGTTAACCTATGTATTCAGTTAACAGTAACTGCTTATGCAGTTGGGTTTCCCCATTCGGAAATCCCAGACTCAAATGACTTTTACTGTCTAATCTGGGCTTATCGCAAGTTAATACGTCCTTCATCGCCTCTGACTGCCAAGGCATCCACCGTGTACGCTTAGTCACTTAACCATACAACCCCAAAGGGTCTTACAGTCAACTAACCAAAGTTGTCTGCAATTATTTAAACATGATGCAGACTCGATTTTGCCGGACTCAAATATCTTTTTACTTTACTTTTTTATAAAAAATGAAAACAAAAAGCCAAGAACACTTGAATGTGTGTTGGTACCTAATTCAAAGAATTAGGATTTGAGAACTTTTAATTGAATAACAACGCATCTCAAAGAGATGGGGATTGTTGTTATTCGTCAGCTTTCCAAATTGTTAAAGAGCTAGATTCATTTAAGAACCATTTTTAAGAACACTTAAGCAAGTATGCTTAAAGATGGTGGAGCTAAGCAGGATCGAACTGCTGACCTCCTGCGTGCAAGGCAGGCGCTCTCCCAGCTGAGCTATAGCCCCATCAAGGTGTCGATACTGTTGCCAATCTCCTGGGAGGAAGATTGGTGGGTCTGAGTGGACTTGAACCACCGACCTCTCGCTTATCAGGCGAACGCTCTAACCACCTGAGCTACAGACCCAGTATCGTCTCTTAAACTACATAAACCATCAATCTGTGTGGACACTCATCGTGAGTAATCATCGTATAAGGAGGTGATCCAGCGCCAGGTTCCCCTAGCGCTACCTTGTTACGACTTCACCCCAGTCATGAACCACAAAGTGGTGAGCGTCCCCCCGAAGGTTAAACTACCCACTTCTTTTGCAGCCCACTCCCATGGTGTGACGGGCGGTGTGTACAAGGCCCGGGAACGTATTCACCGTAGCATTCTGATCTACGATTACTAGCGATTCCGACTTCATGGAGTCGAGTTGCAGACTCCAATCCGGACTACGACGCACTTTTTGGGATTCGCTCACTTTCGCAAGTTGGCCGCCCTCTGTATGCGCCATTGTAGCACGTGTGTAGCCCTACTCGTAAGGGCCATGATGACTTGACGTCGTCCCCACCTTCCTCCGGTTTATCACCGGCAGTCTCCCTGGAGTTCCCACCCGAAGTGCTGGCAAACAAGGATAAGGGTTGCGCTCGTTGCGGGACTTAACCCAACATTTCACAACACGAGCTGACGACAGCCATGCAGCACCTGTCTCAGAGTTCCCGAAGGCACCAATCCATCTCTGGAAAGTTCTCTGGATGTCAAGAGTAGGTAAGGTTCTTCGCGTTGCATCGAATTAAACCACATGCTCCACCGCTTGTGCGGGCCCCCGTCAATTCATTTGAGTTTTAATCTTGCGACCGTACTCCCCAGGCGGTCTACTTAACGCGTTAGCTCCGAAAGCCACGGCTCAAGACCACAACCTCCAAGTAGACATCGTTTACGGCGTGGACTACCAGGGTATCTAATCCTGTTTGCTCCCCACGCTTTCGCATCTGAGTGTCAGTATCTGTCCAGGGGGCCGCCTTCGCCACCGGTATTCCTTCAGATCTCTACGCATTTCACCGCTACACCTGAAATTCTACCCCCCTCTACAGTACTCTAGTCTGCCAGTTTCAAATGCTATTCCGAGGTTGAGCCCCGGGCTTTCACATCTGACTTAACAAACCACCTGCATGCGCTTTACGCCCAGTAATTCCGATTAACGCTCGCACCCTCCGTATTACCGCGGCTGCTGGCACGGAGTTAGCCGGTGCTTCTTCTGCAGCTAACGTCAAATGAATGCGCTATTAACACATCCACCTTCCTCACTGCTGAAAGTACTTTACAACCCGAAGGCCTTCTTCATACACGCGGCATGGCTGCATCAGGCTTGCGCCCATTGTGCAATATTCCCCACTGCTGCCTCCCGTAGGAGTCTGGACCGTGTCTCAGTTCCAGTGTGGCTGATCATCCTCTCAGACCAGCTAGGGATCGTCGCCTTGGTGAGCCATTACCTCACCAACTAGCTAATCCCACCTGGGCATATCCTGACGCGAGAGGCCCGAAGGTCCCCCTCTTTGAGCCGAAGCTATTATGCGGTATTAGCCATCGTTTCCAATGGTTATCCCCCACATCAGGGCAATTTCCCAGGCATTACTCACCCGTCCGCCGCTCGACGCCGTTATCGTTCCCCGAAGGTTCAGATAACTCGTTTCCGCTCGACTTGCATGTGTTAGGCCTGCCGCCAGCGTTCAATCTGAGCCATGATCAAACTCTTCAATTTAAGATTTTGTCGGCTCAATGAATACTGACTTCAAAACTACTGTGTAATTTTAAAGCTATTATCGTTCCAACAGAACGATAATGAATTGACTGTGCCAAGTCCGAGGACTTGATTGGTCACTCAGTTCATTGAAACCTAATTTGAAACCGAAGTTTCTAATTGGATTATCATCAACGAGTGCCCACACAGATTGATAGGTTTATATTGTTAAAGAGCTGTGCTTTCAGTGCCTTAGCACCTAAGCAGGACGCGTATAATACGCGACTGACTGTTGAAGTCAACATAAAACTCTAAACTTTTTTAGAATCTTATGGTGACTTGCTTAGTAAATAAGCAAAGTCGAAATTAAAGCCTGGCGATGTCCTACTCTCACATGGGGAAGCCCCACACTACCATCGGCGCTATTGCGTTTCACTTCTGAGTTCGGCATGGAGTCAGGTGGGTCCACAACGCTATAGTCGCCAAGCAAATTCTTTAATCTGGAAAGCTGTTTTAAGTTCTGTGTTTACACATTCAATGTTCTTATCTGAGTCCATCAAAACCCTTTGGGTGTTGTATGGTTAAGCCTCACGGGCAATTAGTACAGGTTAGCTCAACGCCTCACAACGCTTACACACCCTGCCTATCAACGTTCTAGTCTCGAACAACCCTTTAGGACTCTCAAGGAGTCAGGGAAGACTCATCTCAGGGCTCGCTTCCCGCTTAGATGCTTTCAGCGGTTATCGATTCCGAACTTAGCTACCGGGCAATGCCATTGGCATGACAACCCGAACACCAGAGGTTCGTCCACTCCGGTCCTCTCGTACTAGGAGCAGCCCCCTTCAATCTTCCAACGCCCACGGCAGATAGGGACCGAACTGTCTCACGACGTTCTAAACCCAGCTCGCGTACCACTTTAAATGGCGAACAGCCATACCCTTGGGACCGACTTCAGCCCCAGGATGTGATGAGCCGACATCGAGGTGCCAAACACCGCCGTCGATATGAACTCTTGGGCGGTATCAGCCTGTTATCCCCGGAGTACCTTTTATCCGTTGAGCGATGGCCCTTCCATACAGAACCACCGGATCACTATGACCTGCTTTCGCACCTGCTCGAATTGTCATTCTCGCAGTCAAGCGGGCTTATGCCATTGCACTAACCTCACGATGTCCAACCGTGATTAGCCCACCTTCGTGCTCCTCCGTTACTCTTTGGGAGGAGACCGCCCCAGTCAAACTACCCACCAGGCACTGTCCTCAACCCGGATAACGGGTCTAAGTTAGAACATCAACACTACAAGGGTGGTATTTCAAGGACGGCTCCACCGATACTGGCGTACCGGGTTCAAAGCCTCCCACCTATCCTACACATGTAGGGTCAATGTTCAGTGCCAAGCTGTAGTAAAGGTTCACGGGGTCTTTCCGTCTAGCCGCGGGTACACTGCATCTTCACAGCGATTTCAATTTCACTGAGTCTCGGGTGGAGACAGCGTGGCCATCATTACGCCATTCGTGCAGGTCGGAACTTACCCGACAAGGAATTTCGCTACCTTAGGACCGTTATAGTTACGGCCGCCGTTTACCGGGGCTTCGATCAAGAGCTTCGACTTACGTCTAACCCCATCAATTAACCTTCCGGCACCGGGCAGGCGTCACACCGTATACGTCATCTTACGATTTTGCACAGTGCTGTGTTTTTAATAAACAGTTGCAGCCACCTGGTATCTGCGACTCTCAATAGCTCCATCCGCAAGGGACTTCACCGTCAAGAGCGTACCTTCTCCCGAAGTTACGGTACCATTTTGCCTAGTTCCTTCACCCGAGTTCTCTCAAGCGCCTTGGTATTCTCTACCCGACCACCTGTGTCGGTTTGGGGTACGATTCCTTACAATCTGAAGCTTAGAGGCTTTTCCTGGAAGCATGGCATCAATGACTTCACTGCCGTAGCAGCTCGACATCGTGTCTCAGCCTTAAAGAGAGCCGGATTTACCTAACTCTCAAGCCTACGCACTTGAACCTGGACAACCGTCGCCAGGCCCACCTAGCCTTCTCCGTCCCCCCATCGCAATTGTAAGAAGTACGGGAATATTAACCCGTTTCCCATCGACTACGCCTTTCGGCCTCGCCTTAGGGGTCGACTTACCCTGCCCCGATTAACGTTGGACAGGAACCCTTGGTCTTCCGGCGTGGAGGTTTTTCACCCCCATTATCGTTACTCATGTCAGCATTCGCACTTCTGATACCTCCAGCAAGCTTTACAACTCACCTTCAACGGCTTACAGAACGCTCCCCTACCCAATACATAAAATGCATTGCCGCAGCTTCGGTTTACAGCTTAGCCCCGTTACATCTTCCGCGCAGGCCGACTCGACTAGTGAGCTATTACGCTTTCTTTAAATGATGGCTGCTTCTAAGCCAACATCCTAGCTGTCTAAGCCTTCCCACATCGTTTCCCACTTAGCTGTAATTTGGGACCTTAGCTGGCGGTCTGGGTTGTTTCCCTCTCCACGACGGACGTTAGCACCCGCCGTGTGTCTCCCGGATAGTACTTACTGGTATTCGGAGTTTGCAAAGGGTTGGTAAGTCGGGATGACCCCCTAGCCTTAACAGTGCTCTACCCCCAGTAGTATTCGTCCGAGGCTCTACCTAAATAGATTTCGGGGAGAACCAGCTATCTCCAGGTTTGATTGGCCTTTCACCCCTAGCCACAAGTCATCCGCTAATTTTTCAACATTAGTCGGTTCGGTCCTCCAGTTGATGTTACTCAACCTTCAACCTGCCCATGGCTAGATCACCTGGTTTCGGGTCTATATCCAGCAACTCGACGCCCAGTTAAGACTCGATTTCTCTACGGCTCCCCTAGATGGTTAACCTTGCTACTGAATATAAGTCGCTGACCCATTATACAAAAGGTACGCAGTCACACCACGAAGGTGCTCCTACTGCTTGTACGTACACGGTTTCAGGTTCTATTTCACTCCCCTCACAGGGGTTCTTTTCGCCTTTCCCTCACGGTACTGGTTCACTATCGGTCAGTCAGTAGTATTTAGCCTTGGAGGATGGTCCCCCCATATTCAGACAGGATATCACGTGTCCCGCCCTACTCGATTTCACCTAAAATGCGCTGTCGGTTACGGGGCTATCACCCTGTATCGCAGACCTTTCCAGAACTTTCACCTGACGCATTATAGGCTTAAGGGCTAGTCCAATTTCGCTCGCCGCTACTTTCGGAATCTCGGTTGATTTCTTTTCCTCGGGGTACTTAGATGTTTCAGTTCCCCCGGTTCGCCTCATTACCCTATGTATTCAGATAATGATAACTGCTTATGCAGTTGGGTTTCCCCATTCGGAAATCCCAGACTCAAATGACTTTTACTGTCTAATCTGGGCTTATCGCAAGTTAATACGTCCTTCATCGCCTCTGACTGCCAAGGCATCCACCGTGTACGCTTAGTCACTTAACCATACAACCCCAAAGGGTCTTCTAGTCAAACAACCAAAGTTGTCTGCAATTATTTAAACATGATGCAGACTCGATTTTGCCGGACTCAAATTTCCAAGAACACTTGAATGTGTGTTGGTACCTAATGAACAAGTCATTAGGATTTGAGAACTTTTAATTGAATAACAACGCATCTCAAAGAGATGGGGATTGTTGTTATTCGTCAGCTTTCCAAATTGTTAAAGAGCTATGTTTCTTCACAAGGAAGTTACATTTTCTAAAGACTTTCAGCGGCAAAAATCCAACCACGTACGTATTACTGAAGTGGTTTGGAAATCTGAATCCAAAAATACTTAGAGAATGGTGGGCGATACCGGGCTCGAACCAGTGACCCCCTGCTTGTAAGGCAGGTGCTCTCCCAACTGAGCTAATCGCCCACATAAGTTTTGATTCTTCGTGGAGAAGAATGGTGGGTCGTGCAGGATTCGAACCTGCGACCAATTGATTAAAAGTCAACTGCTCTACCAACTGAGCTAACGACCCAATGGTATCCCGTAGGGGAGTCGAACCCCTGTTACCGCCGTGAAAGGGCGGTGTCCTAGGCCTCTAGACGAACGGGACACTAAGTTGAAGATATTGGGATATCTTCGTTCTCTTAAACTACATAAACTTATCAATCTGTGTGGACACTCATCGTGAGTAATCATCGTATAAGGAGGTGATCCAGCGCCAGGTTCCCCTAGCGCTACCTTGTTACGACTTCACCCCAGTCATGAACCACAAAGTGGTGAGCGTCCCCCCGAAGGTTAAACTACCCACTTCTTTTGCAGCCCACTCCCATGGTGTGACGGGCGGTGTGTACAAGGCCCGGGAACGTATTCACCGTAGCATTCTGATCTACGATTACTAGCGATTCCGACTTCATGGAGTCGAGTTGCAGACTCCAATCCGGACTACGACGCACTTTTTGGGATTCGCTCACTTTCGCAAGTTGGCCGCCCTCTGTATGCGCCATTGTAGCACGTGTGTAGCCCTACTCGTAAGGGCCATGATGACTTGACGTCGTCCCCACCTTCCTCCGGTTTATCACCGGCAGTCTCCCTGGAGTTCCCACCCGAAGTGCTGGCAAACAAGGATAAGGGTTGCGCTCGTTGCGGGACTTAACCCAACATTTCACAACACGAGCTGACGACAGCCATGCAGCACCTGTCTCAGAGTTCCCGAAGGCACCAATCCATCTCTGGAAAGTTCTCTGGATGTCAAGAGTAGGTAAGGTTCTTCGCGTTGCATCGAATTAAACCACATGCTCCACCGCTTGTGCGGGCCCCCGTCAATTCATTTGAGTTTTAATCTTGCGACCGTACTCCCCAGGCGGTCTACTTAACGCGTTAGCTCCGAAAGCCACGGCTCAAGGCCACAACCTCCAAGTAGACATCGTTTACGGCGTGGACTACCAGGGTATCTAATCCTGTTTGCTCCCCACGCTTTCGCATCTGAGTGTCAGTATCTGTCCAGGGGGCCGCCTTCGCCACCGGTATTCCTTCAGATCTCTACGCATTTCACCGCTACACCTGAAATTCTACCCCCCTCTACAGTACTCTAGTCTGCCAGTTTCAAATGCTATTCCGAGGTTGAGCCCCGGGCTTTCACATCTGACTTAACAAACCACCTGCATGCGCTTTACGCCCAGTAATTCCGATTAACGCTCGCACCCTCCGTATTACCGCGGCTGCTGGCACGGAGTTAGCCGGTGCTTCTTCTGCAGCTAACGTCAAATGAATGCGCTATTAACACATCCACCTTCCTCACTGCTGAAAGTACTTTACAACCCGAAGGCCTTCTTCATACACGCGGCATGGCTGCATCAGGCTTGCGCCCATTGTGCAATATTCCCCACTGCTGCCTCCCGTAGGAGTCTGGACCGTGTCTCAGTTCCAGTGTGGCTGATCATCCTCTCAGACCAGCTAGGGATCGTCGCCTTGGTGAGCCATTACCTCACCAACTAGCTAATCCCACCTGGGCATATCCTGATGCGAGAGGCCCGAAGGTCCCCCTCTTTGAGCCGAAGCTATTATGCGGTATTAGCCATCGTTTCCAATGGTTATCCCCCACATCAGGGCAATTTCCCAGGCATTACTCACCCGTCCGCCGCTCGACGCCGTTATCGTTCCCCGAAGGTTCAGATAACTCGTTTCCGCTCGACTTGCATGTGTTAGGCCTGCCGCCAGCGTTCAATCTGAGCCATGATCAAACTCTTCAATTTAAGATTTTGTTCGGCTCAATGAATACTGAACATTACATAAAGTAATGTTTGAATTGACTGTGCTCTTATTGGTTTTCACTTTTGAAAAAGTAAAACAAAACAGCTCAAGGCTGCTTCCCAGTTCGAATGGTCACTTCGTATCATTGAAACCTAAATTGTTTCCGAAGAAACTATTTGGATTATCATCAACGAGTGCCCACACAGATTGATAGGTTTATATTGTTAAAGAGCGTTCTTCTTTTGTGATTAACATCACTTCGGAAGAGGCGGTCATTTTAGCGAGATAAAGTTTAGTGTCAACCACTTTTTTCAAACTTATTTTCAAGCGTTTCCGCTTGGCTAATCGACCTCGCTAACTGGGTTTTATGGTTTCGAAACATAAGCTTCGAAGCGTTCCCGTGTCAGCGAGGGGGCATTATAGAGATCAGCGTCACGTTGGCAACCCCTTTTTGCAGTTTTTTTTGATTTTTTTGCCGTTTGAGTATTTTCTATTCAAAGATAGCTATTTTCCTTACTCTTCTACCTCTGTTTATCCAGAATTCCTCTATATAAGGAGAAAAAATGAGCGCCTTGCGTAGTTATAAAGATACACGCCCCGTCATTGGTGAGCGTGTCTATATTGATCAAAGCTCAGTGTTGGTGGGCGATATTAAAATTGGCGATGATTCGAGCATCTGGCCTTTGGTTGCGGCTCGCGGTGATGTCAACCATATTCACATTGGCAAACGAACCAATGTCCAAGATGGCAGCGTATTGCATGTTACGCACAAAAATCAGGAAAACCCTGATGGTTACCCGCTTATTATTGGCGACGACGTCACTGTCGGCCATAAAGTGATGCTACATGGGTGCATTATCAAAGACAGGGTGCTAGTAGGTATGGGTGCGATTGTATTGGATGGGGCAGTAATAGAAGAAGACGTCATGATTGGTGCAGGCAGTTTGGTCCCACCTGGGAAGACTCTCGAAAGCGGCTACTTATATGTAGGTAGCCCAGTCAAACAGGCACGTCCTCTTAACAATAAAGAACGCGCTTTCCTACAAAAGTCAGCAGACAATTATGTGCAGAACAAAGAAGATTACCTGCATCATGTCGATGTGATTAGCAAATAACTTCGACCTGCCCTGACTGATTGAAGGTTTCGTCTTCAATCAGCTCTTCGGCTAACTCTTCCAGGTCAAATCGGTGCTGACTAAAGCAAACGAGAGCTTGCTCAGCACCTTGAAGTTTTTGCCCAGCCAATACTTCCAGCTGATTCAAGGTAACCACGCACTCTATCAACGCGCCTGACTGCTGCGCGGAAAACACTACTGCTTGCAGTTGGTCATCCCAATGCTGCATATCGGGAAACAGAATCGACTGATTCATTACATACCCTCTAGATTCTTTCTTAATTCGCGTAGAATTTGTTTTGTCCCTGGGCGGATACCTCGCCATAACATGAAGCTTTCCGCAGCCTGCCCCACCAGCATGCCCAATCCATCGTATACCACCGCCGCATTATGCTCAATTGCCCACTGATTGAATGTCGTGTGACCAGAGCCATACATCATGTCATAAACGGTAGAGTTAGATGAGAAGATGGCCGATGAAATCGCAGGCAACTCGCCACTGAGACTGGAGGACGTCGAGTTGATGATAATATCGTAGCTCTGTTCGATGTGTGCCATCTCAACTGCTTTGATCGAACCAAAGCTCGCGAACATCTCTTGTAACGTCTGCGCTTTGGATAAGGTCCGGTTGGTAATCACAATTTCAGCAGGTTTTTGGTCAAGCAAAGGCTTGATTACACCACGAGCCGCTCCTCCTGCACCGATCAAGAGAATTCTTGCACCTTCAATCACGACCTGATTCTGCAATAGGTCCTGTACCAGACCTTCACCATCGGTGTTATCACCCAAGATCTCACCATCATCGATCTTTTTCAGTGTATTGACGGCACCCGCCAACTGAGCCCGCTCTGTTAAACGTGTCGCCAGTCGGTAAGCATCTTCCTTGAATGGCACAGTGACATTGCATCCTTTTCCGTTTTGAGCAAAAAAAGTTTCAGCCGCCGCAACAAATCCATCCACAGGAGCCAGTTCAGCGGTATACGTCAGTGACTGATTGGTTTGACGAGCGAACAGCGTATGTATAAAGGGAGACTTACTTTGGCTTATCGGGTTTCCGAAAACGGCATAACGATCTATCTGCTGGGTCATATCCTTACCTACTCAAAACAAAAAGGGCCATTGCAAACCAATGACCCTATCATTAACCCTATAAGGAAGAAAGTGTTACCAATCGCGAGGCTTCAAGTAGTCCTGATACAACTCTGCTTCATGGGTTCCCGGCTCCACTTGGTAACTGTATTCCCATCGTGCCAGTGGTGGCATCGACATCAGAATCGACTCTGTACGCCCACCACTTTGCAGGCCAAACAGCGTTCCGCGGTCATAAACCAAGTTAAACTCAACATAGCGGCCACGACGATAGAGCTGGAACTGACGCTCTCGCTCACCGTATTCGGTTGCTTTGCGGCGCTCGACAATTGGTAGGTAGGCTTGGCAATACCCTTCACCAACGGCTTTGATGTAATCAAAACACTTATCGAACTCCCAATGATTCAAATCGTCAAAGAACAAACCACCAACACCACGTGTTTCATCACGATGAGGTAGGTAGAAATATTTGTCACACCACTCTTTATGCTCTCGATACACTTCACTCCCAAACGGTGCACACACCTCTTTGGCAGTGTTATGCCAATATTGGGCATCTTCTTCAAACGGATAGAAAGGTGTCAGGTCAAAGCCACCACCAAACCACCAGATAGGCGCTTCACCATCTTTCTCAGCAATAAAGAAACGCACATTGGCGTGGGATGTGGGGATATAAGGGTTTTTCGGGTGCATGACCAAAGACACGCCCATCGCTTCAAATCGACGGCCTGCAAGTTCAGGGCGATGTGCCGTAGCCGACGCTGGCATTTCCTTTCCCTGTACGTGCGAAAAGTTCACACCACCTTGCTCAAATACAGCCCCCTCTTTCATCACTCGAGTGCGGCCACCACCACCTAAACGTTCACCAGGCTCACGACTCCACGCATCTTCTATAAACTCAGCATGGCCGTCGGCCTGTTCAAGTTGCTGACAAATGGAATCCTGTAGCTCCATCAGGAACTGTTTAACTGCTTGCTTGTCGATGGCTGACATGTTTCTACTTCCTTTGCAGGGTTAACCCTGTCTTAATACCTTGGATGTTTTTGCGTCGCGAATTTCACTTGGCTTGTCTCGCCCACCCGTTTCTCCCGCCAGAATTGCAACTAAGCGATCACCGAGTTGTTGCTCCACTTCTGCGGTTGTCATACAAGGGGGTTCACCGGTCAAATTTGCGCTGGTAGAGGTTAACGGCTTTCCAAGCGCATTACACATCTTTTGTACCAAAGGATGATCGGTCACACGCACCGCAATCGAGTCAAACTGGCCTGAAACCCAATCCGACACTTTATCGCTGCACGGCATGATCCAAGTAACAGGGCCAGGCCAAGTCTGATGGACTTTCTGTAGCTGCTCATCCGTCAGCTGAGACTCGTCAATGTATGGCAGCAATTGTTCATAGCTAGCAGCGATCAGGATCAGACCTTTTTCCACTGGCCTTTGTTTCAGTTCTAATAGTTTCTGAATCGCTTCAGAGTTGTCAGGATCGCAACCAACACCGAACACACCCTCCGTCGGGTACGCAATCACTTCACCGTTTTTCAGAGCCAATAGAGCCTGCTCAAAATTATCCACTGATTCTTTCCTGTCTGATGTACTGTCTAATCACTAAGTTTACAAACAATCATTGGTAGTGACTAAAGCTATTTATTTATAAATTGTGTCAATCTGGATTTAAACTTCGCGCAAACGTTTGCTTGAGAGTAAAATCCCCGTATAATGCGCTCAAATTTATCTGCTCATCAATAGAGTTGCATTAAAGGAGTTTAAGATGAAAGTCGGTATCATCATGGGTTCTAAATCTGACTGGCCAACCATGAAACTAGCAGCAGAAATGCTGGATCAGTTTGGCGTCGAATATGAAACAAAAGTGGTGTCAGCTCACCGTACTCCGCAGCTTCTTGCTGATTATGCCAACAGCGCTAAAGAGCGCGGCCTGAAAGTCATCATTGCCGGTGCTGGTGGCGCTGCTCATTTACCAGGCATGGCGGCCGCTTTCACTAGCTTACCTGTTCTCGGTGTCCCTGTTCAATCGCGTGCATTAAAAGGGATGGACTCGCTACTATCAATTGTTCAAATGCCAAAAGGTATCGCGGTAGGCACATTGGCCATTGGCGAAGCAGGTGCGGCGAATGCGGGCATTCTCGCGGCTCAGATCATCGGCACACATGATGATGCCGTGATGGAGAAAGTTGAAGCATTTCGCAACCAGCAAACTGAAACCGTGTTAGCGAACCCAAACCCGGCAGAGGACTAATCCCATGCAAGTGTTAGTGCTTGGAGCGGGACAGCTGGCACGCATGATGTCACTGGCTGGCGCTCCTCTGAACATCGATATTATTGCGTATGATGTTGCGAACGAAAATATCGTCCATCCGCTGACTCAGTCGCTACTGGGCAAAGGGTTGGACAATGCGATTGAGCAAGCAGATGTAATTACCGCCGAGTTCGAGCATATCCCACATGATATTCTTGATGTTTGCCAAGCAAGCGGAAAGCTCTTCCCCTCTGCCGACGCCATCAAAGCTGGCGGTGACCGACGAATCGAAAAAGCATTGCTGGACAGGGCTAAGGTCCACAACGCCAAATACCATGTGATCCAGACACGCGAAGACTTTGCTCACGCTATTGAGCATGTCGGTATCCCAATGGTACTAAAGAGTGCGTTAGGTGGTTATGACGGCAAAGGCCAGTGGCGACTCAAAAACCCTGCTCAGATAGACGCAATATGGGCTGAGATGGAAACGTGTATTGGCGCCACCGAAACACAAGCAATTGTTGCGGAGGAGTTTGTTCCTTTTCAACGTGAAGTGTCGCTTGTCGGTGCACGCAGTCAAGGTGGTGAAGTCGCGGTCTACCCACTTGCAGAAAACGTCCACACCAACGGGGTACTGAGCGTCTCAACAGCCATTGCCGATACTGAGTTGCAACAACAGGCACAAGAGATGTTCACTGCGGTTGCTAACGAGCTCAACTATGTGGGCGTGCTAGCCCTTGAGTTCTTTGATTTGAATGGCACCTTACTGGTCAACGAAATTGCACCTCGTGTCCACAACTCTGGCCACTGGACACAACAAGGTGCAGAAACCTGTCAGTTTGAGAATCACTTACGAGCAGTGTGTGGTATGCCACTGGGTAGCACCAAGCTGATCCGCGAAACGTCGATGATCAATATCCTCGGTGAAGATACCCTGCCAGAAAGCGTGCTCGCTATGCCTGGATGTCACGTTCATTGGTATGGGAAAGAAAAGCGCGCAGGACGCAAGATGGGCCACATTAACGTGTGTGGTGATTACAGTGGTGAACTGCAACGTCAATTATCTGCTCTGGCAGAAGTCTTAGACGCGAATGCTTTCGCGGCGGTTCATGAGATCGCGCGTCACATTAAGCACTAGTCATCGCAAAATTAATAAAAACAAAAATGGCGCTGTTTCAGCGCCGTTTTTATTGTTCACTCTGGGTATGATGACATTTTCGGTCAGCGCACTGATGTTTCATCCCACTAGCGAACTTCTTCTCGATCAATAAAGGAAAACCACACTTTTCGCACTTACCCTTAACTGGCGGCTGATTGACCGCAAACTTGCATTTTGGGTAGTTATCGCAGGCAAAGAAGGCTTTGCCAAAACGGTTCTTCCTCTCGACTAAATGACCTTTACCACACTCCGGGCACGCATGTTCTGCCTGAACCTCTTGTTCAGTCGGTTGCTCAAGCGACTCGATATGGTCACAGTGCGGATAATGACTGCAACCAATAAACATACCGTAACGCCCTTGGCGGAGCACCAATTCATTCGAGCACTCAGGACAGGGGACGCCCAGCTCTTTAATGATATGGCCGTCATTCTGATATAAAGGTTGGATAAAGTCGCAGGTTGGATACTGATTACAGCCCAAAAACGGGCCGTGCTTGCCGTGGCGAAGTTGTAGCTCGCCTTCACGCTGTTCAGACTGGCACTTAGGGCACGCTTTATGTTCTAAAGCGTGCTCATGGGCCGAAAACAACTGATGATCTATTTTACCGCTCATAGCCACTCATGGAGTTTAGTGAAGAATACCTTGCTCTTTGGTATACAACAGCTCTTCCATAAGCGTGTAGGCGTTTTCATTACCTGGAACATTGAACAGCACCATCAGAACAATCCATTTCAGATCATCCAGTTCGAACTCGTCTGTTTCAAGCCCCATGATACGGTCAATCACCATCTCACGCGTCTCAGTCGTCAGCACATTGACCTGCTCAAGGAAAGTCAAAAAACCTCGCGATTCAAGGTTTAGGCGCTCACACTCTTTCGCGGTATAGATACGCGTTGAGGTGGATGTGCTACAAATGGAAATCGCGGAATGCGTTTCGCTTTGCTGCAATGCAGCCAACTCTTCCAGCCAGACAAGGGCTTTATAGATGTCTTTTTGATGAAAGCCAGCACGAAGTAACTCTTCTTCTAGCTCATCTTGATTGACCTGTAACTCTGCATCGCTATGGATGTAAGTTTCAAACAGATACATTAGGATATCCATCATCATAGCTAGCCCCTCCCCTTTCGAATATAGCCACCGGAAACCGCAACAACATGCCCTGAGAGCTCAAGCTCCAAGAGCTGCATCATGACTTCATGCACAGGTATATTGGTCCTGCTTGCAAGAATATCAACTGGTGTAGCCTTACTTCCTACGTTAGCTAACAGCTGAGGAAATGGCAATTCTTCTTTGCAATCAATTTGTTCAAATAGATCGTTTTGCACTGGCGGCTTATTAATATCAGACCAGCGAATCAAGCTGTCGATTTCATCGGTTATGTCAGAAACCTGTTGAACCAAGCACGCACCTTGCTTTATCAACAGGTTACAGCCTCTCGCATGGGGATGATGAATCGAGCCCGGTATGGCAAACACTTCTCGACCTTGCTCCATCGCGTAGCGAGCAGTGATTAAAGAACCACTTTTCTCTGCCGCTTCTATGACTAAAACGCCCAATGACAAACCACTAATGATTCGATTTCGGCGTGGAAAATTATCGGCTTTTGGCTTCACATTAGGATGGAACTCAGACACCAACGCCCCTTGTTGAACGATGCGTTGAGCTAACTTTTTATGCCTTGCCGGATACACAGAGTTTAAGCCACAACCGAGCACGGCGATAGTTTGGCCATTGCCATTCAGAGCCCCATCATGGGCATAACCATCAACGCCTAGCGCCAAGCCGCTGGTCACGACCATGTCTTGATTCACCAACTGGGTTGCAAAGCTGCGTGCAGTGTTAAGCCCATCAATACTGGCATTGCGACTGCCCACAATCGCCATTTGTGGCTGAGACAGGCTCTCTAGCCGACCTTCAACAAACAGCGTTGCTGGCGCAGCGTCAGCCTGTTTCAGTAATGCCGGATAACCATGGTCACTCAAAGGCAGAATAGTTCTGACACTGGACGCTGCTTGCCACTCAAAACACGCTTCAATATCCTCGGCAGCTCGGTGTTGGAGATAGTTCAGTTGCAAGTCGGAAAAGCCTAAGCGGCGTAATGTCTCGGGTGAAGAGTCAATGATGTTAATTGGAGAATCTACCGCCACCAAACGCTGAAACGTTTTGGGCCCAATCCGCGGCGTAAAGTACAAGCTCAGCCAAGCCGTCAGTTCTTCTTTCGTCATAGGAAAATTTAATCCGGCCTAGCACCTTATTATACGACGCTGACGAGCTAGAGCAAGTCAGCCTAAACCTCTTATTTCAAGCAAAGTTTGACCGCTTAGTGTTCGCCAAATTTGACATGATTCACAGTGCAATTTAACTCGGGGAAAATACGCAAAAGTGTAATGAGGCTGTCATTTGGGTAGCAAAATGTCTAGAATTGAGCCAACAAGGTTTATCCTGATTCGGCTCAGTTCAACATTTCGAGTGTATATGTCTGTATTACAAGTATTAACATTCCCAGATGAGCGCCTTCGCACTGTTGCAAAACCAGTGGAGAAGGTGACCCCTGAGATTCAAAAGTTCGTCGACGACATGATTGAAACCATGTATGACGAAGAAGGTATTGGTCTTGCGGCAACGCAGGTCGATTTCCACCAACGCATCGTCGTTATCGATATTTCAGAAACTCGCGATCAGCCAATGGTTTTGATCAACCCTGAAATTCTTGATAAGCGTGGCGAAGATGGCATTGAGGAAGGCTGTTTGTCTGTTCCTGGTGCACGAGCACTGGTTTCACGTGCTGCAGAAGTCACAGTTAAAGCACTTGACCGTGATGGCAAAGAATACACATTTGAAGCAGATGACCTGCTTGCTATCTGTGTTCAGCATGAGCTTGACCATTTAGAAGGCAAACTTTTTGTCGATTATCTTTCGCCTCTAAAACGCAAGCGCATTCAGGACAAACTGGCAAAAATCAAACGCTTTAACGAAAAGCAAGCCAGCCAAGCCTAATGGCTAACTAAAGGAACGTACTTTGAGCAAACCTTTGAAAATTGTTTTTGCCGGTACTCCGGACTTCGCCGCCCGTCACTTGGCGGCGTTGTTGTCTTCGGAGCACGAGGTTATTGCGGTCTACACCCAGCCAGACCGTCCTGCGGGTCGAGGTAAAAAGCTGACGGCCAGCCCAGTAAAGAATATCGCGCTTGAGCATGATATCCCGGTTTACCAGCCAGAAAACTTTAAGTCAGATGAAGCTAAGCAAGAACTGGCTGATTTGAATGCGGATCTGATGGTCGTGGTCGCTTACGGATTATTGCTGCCACAAGCCGTACTTGATACGCCGAAGCTGGGTTGTATCAACGTTCATGGTTCGATTCTGCCACGTTGGCGCGGTGCCGCCCCTATCCAGCGCTCTATTTGGGCTGGCGATCAGGAAACAGGCGTCACTATTATGCAGATGGATATCGGCTTAGATACTGGCGATATGCTAAAAATTGCCACTTTGCCGATCGAAGCGACAGATACCAGCGCTTCTATGTATGAAAAGCTGGCAGAGCTTGGCCCGCAAGCTCTGGTTGAATGTCTGGCTGATATTGCTGACGGCAAAGCATCACCTGAAAAGCAAGATGACGAGCTGGCGAATTACGCCAAAAAGCTCAGCAAAGAAGAAGCACGCATTAACTGGGGTGATGACGCCGAGCATATTGAACGTTGTGTGCGCGCCTTCAATCCTTGGCCGATGAGCCATTTTGAAGCCGCCGACAACAGCATCAAAGTCTGGCAAAGCCGCGTTGACGTTCAAACGACAACTGAGGCACCCGGCACCATACTGCAAGCAGATAAAACGGGGATCTATATTGCCACTGGCAAGCATGTTCTGGTTCTCGAACAGCTTCAGGTACCCGGTAAAAAAGCCATGCCGGTTCAGGATATCCTCAACTCGCGTGCCAGCTGGTTTGAAGTCGGCACTCAGCTGACCTAATTTATACGTACTTTTTGAAGGTGGAGACACCCTCCCTTACTGTTAAGGTATTCAACATGAATGTTCGCGCTGCTGCGGCTAATGTCCTTTTCCAAGTGGTCGATAATGGCCAGTCTCTGTCTAACGCACTTCCCGCGGCTCAACAACAAGTCAAACCTCGCGATCAAGCGTTGTTACAGGAAATCTGTTACGGCTCGTTACGCTATTTACCTCGCCTTGAATCGATCGCGAATGAGCTGATGGATAAGCCTCTTAAAGGCAAACAACGCGTTTTCCACCACCTGATTCTGGTCGGTATTTACCAACTGAGCTTTATGCGTATTCCAGCGCACGCAGCCGTCGGTGAAACCGTCGAAGGCACCAAAACACTCAAAGGTCCACGCCTACGCGGATTAATCAATGCAGTGTTGCGTAACTATCAACGTAGCCAAGAAGAGCTAGACGCTCATGCCATGAGCCACGATGCTGGTAAATATGGTCACCCGAGCTGGTTACTTAAACTGCTTCAGGACGCCTACCCACAGCAATGGCAAGACATTGTGGAAGCCAACAACAGCAAAGCGCCAATGTGGCTGCGCGTGAATCACCAACATCACAGCCGTGACGAATACCAGCAACTGCTCAAAAATGAAAACATAGATAGCAGTATTCACAGTGAAGCGAGCGACGCCCTAAAATTGGCCGCTCCGTGCGATGTGACAAAACTGCCAGGCTTTGAGAAAGGTTGGGTTTCCGTTCAGGATGCCGCTGCTCAGTTGTCGATTAACTACCTAACGCCAAAAGATGGCGAGTTAATTCTAGATTGTTGTGCCGCACCGGGAGGCAAAACTGCCCATATTCTTGAACATACTCAAGATGCACAGGTTGTGGCCATTGACTGTGATGACAGCCGCCTCAAACGCGTACACGACAACCTGCAACGCCTTCAGCTGAAAGCGCAAGTTATTTGCGGTGACGCACGTAAGCCAAAAGATTGGTGGCAAGGCGAGCAATTTGATCGCATCCTGCTTGATGCACCTTGTTCGGCCACTGGCGTCATTCGTCGCCACCCAGACATCAAATGGCTGCGTCGTGGTGATGACATCGCAGCATTGGCAGAGCTACAAAGCGAGATTCTGGATGCAATGTGGCAACAGCTGAAGCCGGGCGGTACGCTGGTTTATGCAACCTGCTCTGTGACACCACAAGAAAACGGTGAACAGGTGAAAGCGTTTCTGGCGCGCACCGCGGATGCTCAGTTAGAAGGTTCTCCAGCAGACAATCCAGGACGCCAAGTGCTTCCAGGCGAAGAGGACATGGATGGCTTTTATTACGCCATCCTGACAAAAATCGCGTAGTAATTCGGGGATCTTCGATCCCCTAAATTTTGGTTAGACGAGAAACGGTATGAAAATCATCATTCTTGGCGCTGGTCAGGTAGGCGGTACACTGGCAGAGAATCTGGTCGGTGAAAACAACGACATCACCATAGTCGACAGAAACAGCGATCGACTGCGTGAGCTGCAAGATAAATATGATTTACGGGTAGTGAACGGCTACGCCAGCCACCCAGATGTACTGCGTGAAGCGGGCGCACAAGATGCCGACATGTTGGTCGCCGTGACCAATATGGATGAAACCAATATGGCCGCTTGTCAAGTTGCCTTTTCTCTGTTTAATACTCCCAACCGTATCGCTCGTATCCGCTCGCCACAATACTTGGCCGAGAAAGAAGCGCTATTTCAATCCGGTGCCGTTCCGGTTGACCACCTCATCGCACCTGAAGAACTCGTGACCAGCTACATTGAGCGGCTGATCCAATATCCGGGGGCACTGCAAGTAGTGAGCTTTGCCGAGCAGAAGGTGAGCTTAGTAGCGGTGAAAGCGTATTACGGGGGCCCACTAGTGGGTAACGCCCTATCAGCGCTGCGAGAGCACATGCCGCACATTGATACACGCGTTGCTGCTATCTTCCGCCAAGGTCGTCCAATACGCCCTCAAGGCACCACCATTATCGAAGCCGATGATGAAGTATTCTTCGTTGCTGCCAGTAATCACATCCGCTCGATAATGAGCGAGCTACAGCGTTTGGAAAAACCCTATCGCCGCATCATGATTGTCGGAGGCGGTAACATCGGTGCCAGCTTGGCTAAGCGCCTTGAGCAATCATACAGCGTCAAGCTGATCGAGCGTAGTTATAAGCGTGCGGAAAAATTATCTGAAGAGCTGGAAAACACCATTGTCTTCTGTGGTGACGCTGCGGATCAGGAGCTACTCACCGAAGAGAACATCGATCAGGTCGACGTGTTCATCGCCCTAACCAATGAAGATGAAACCAATATCATGTCCGCTATGCTGGCGAAACGCATGGGTGCAAAAAAAGTGATGGTGCTTATCCAGCGCGGCGCCTATGTGGATCTGGTTCAGGGTGGAGTGATTGACGTCGCTATCTCACCTCAGCAAGCAACCATTTCCGCCTTGCTAACGCACGTCCGTCGTGCCGATATTGTTAATGTCTCTTCACTGCGTCGCGGCGCAGCGGAAGCCATTGAAGCCATCGCTCACGGTGATGAAACCACCTCTAAAGTCGTTGGCCGCGCGATTGGCGACATCAAACTACCACCAGGCACAACGATCGGTGCGATTGTACGGGGTGAAGAAGTGTTGATCGCCCATGACAGAACCGTGATTGAGCAAGATGACCACGTAGTGATGTTCCTGGTGGATAAAAAGTACGTCCCAGACGTCGAAGCGTTATTCCAACCGAGTCCTTTCTTCCTCTAGGATTGACACTATGGTCAATTTCCGTCCTGTATTGTTTGTTATTGGGCTGGTTTTGTCGAAACTGGCCCTGTTCATGTACGTTCCAACATTGGTGGCTTTCTTTACCGGTACGGCAGGGTTTCTTGAGTTTGGTCAGTCAGTCATTATTACTCACCTAGCTGCTTTCACCTGTCTGACGATTGGCCGTACCAAGCGCTTCAAACTCAGCGCACGCGATATGTTCCTAATCACCAGTCTGGTGTGGATGGTCGCCAGTGCTTTTGCTGCTCTGCCGTTTGTCTTCATCAATCACATCAGCTTTACCGATGCGTACTTTGAAACCATGTCTGGCATTACGACTACTGGTTCTACCGTACTCAGTGGGCTAGACAGCATGGCACCGAGTATTTTGCTGTGGCGTTCTATCTTGCAGTGGCTTGGCGGAATCGGCTTCATTGTCATGGCGGTCGCGGTGTTGCCGATGCTCAACGTCGGTGGTATGAAGCTTTTCCATACCGAATCTTCTGACTGGTCAGATAAAAGCAGCCCACGCGCCAAGACCGTGGCAAAAAACATCATGCTGGTCTATCTGATCCTAACTGGATTGTGCATGGTGGGTTACCTTCTGACTGGTATGAATGTATTCGAAGCCATCAATCATGCCTTCACCACGCTTTCTACCGGAGGCTACTCAACTTCTGACGGTTCAATGAACCACTTCTCCAATGGCTCACACTGGGTAGCGACCTTGTTTATGTTCCTTGGTGGTTTGCCATTTTTGCTGTTTGTAGCCGCAATGCGCAAACGCCGACTGGATGAGTTGATCAATGATGCTCAGGTGCGAGGCTTCACCTACCTGTTTCTTATCACCAGCCTGATCATTTCAGCTTGGCTAGTCATAAGGGATGGCTACAGCGTTATGGATGCGCTACGGGTGTCGATGTTCAATATCGTCTCTGTAGTAACAACCACAGGGTTTGGTCTAGAGGACTTCACCGCATGGGGCGCACTGCCAACCACCTTATTTGCCTTCTTGATGATGGCGGGGGCCTGTTCCGGCTCCACCTCAGGTGGTATCAAAGTCTTTCGTTTTCAAATTGCGAAGACGCTGCTCAACAAACAGATGATGAAGCTAATCCACCCTTCGGGGGTGTTTGTTCAGCGCTATAACCACAGACCAGTCAATGATGACATTGTGCGCTCTGTAGTCGCCTTTGCCTTGATGTTCTTTATCACAATTATTTTTATTGCTGGGTGCCTAAGTGCATTAGGGTTAGACCCTATTACCAGTATTTCCGGGTCTATCACCGCCGTGGCCAACGTTGGCCCCGGCATGGGTGCGGTGATCGGTCCAACAGGTAATTTTGCCCCATTACCCGATGCCGCTAAGTGGCTCCTCAGCTTTGGAATGCTGATGGGACGACTGGAAATTCTCACCTTATTGGTGCTGTTTTTCCCGGCTTTCTGGCGACGTTAAGGACACAACAATGAAAAAACTTCTCGGACTTTTTACCTTGCTAACCAGTCCACTGGTGTTTGCCAGCCAAACTGTCACTCTTGAAGATGGTCGCCAAGTCCAGCTTAATGACGATTTCACTTGGCAATATGTAGAACCAGTGGAAGCAACCAAAACCAATGAGATGGTCATGACTCCAGAGACCACTCAACCCACTGCTACCATTCCGGTCAAGAAAGTCAAAGTGGCAGCCATTCCGCTGATCGAAAAAGCGGTAGGAACCATTGTCACTGTCGGTAGCGATCGTGCCACCATGCAGTTGTCTGACTCAGGTGTTGAAGTGTTACTAGGTGCGGTGAGCTATCAAGATGGTCAGTTGATGATTCCAACCTCAATAACAAACCAAAGCAGCCAGTCAGTGATTTTAGTTGAAATCGAAATTCAGGTCTCGACAACCTCAGGAAACGTGCTGAGTAAAGAGTCAGTCAAAGTATGGCAGTCTATCAAGCGCATGGCCGATACCTATCTACGTCCTCAACAAGTAGAACAGGGCAAAACGATTGAACTGGCGATTGATCAAGCCGAGCAGTACTTAGTGACCGCCAAAGTCATTAATCTCGAAACACGTTAGATCGGCTCAACGTAGAGATAAATCGCCAGAAAGTGACAAGCGCATCCTGCTAAAACAAACCCATGCCAAATAGCATGATTATACGGGATGCGCTTGGCAACATAGAAAATAACGCCCAATGAGTAGATCACCCCTCCCGCAGCCAGTAACGTTAACCCGCCAACATCCAGATTCATTGCCAATTGATAGATGACTACCAGCGATAGCCAACCCATCAATAAGTAGGTCACAAGCGAAAGCTTTTTAAAGCGATAGACAAACGCCAATTTCATAATGATACCTACCAGAGCGATGGTCCAGATGACGATCATCAGACCAATCGCTAAAGGGGTTCTGAGGCTGACAAGCAAAAATGGGGTATAGCTGCCTGCAATCAACAAATAAATCGCACAGTGATCAAACGTCTTCAGCGCCCGCTTGGCTTTTTGATAAGGGATCGCGTGATACAGAGTGGAAGCAAGAAACAACACGATCATGCTGCCGCCGTAGATGCTCATACTGGTAATAGTCAGAGCATCCGCATTATGATCGACAGCTTTGATCAGCAGCAATACCAAACCCATGATACCAAGGACCATCCCGATACCATGAGTTAGCGTGTTAGCGATTTCTTCTTTGATGCAATAAGGCTCAGTGTGATTAGTCGACATAACAAACCATACTCTGGTGGAATATTTACTCCAAAGTATGGCACACTCAGCTTACACTTGTAAGCCCAAATTGTTAACTTTGCGTTAAGAGTGGCTATCGAGATATTTGAGAACTTGCTGACCAGCCTCATCAGCAGGTGTATGAACGGAGATCGTCAGTTGGCGTTTTAGCTGGCCACCACCTAATAAGCTGGCGAGCATTCCCTTGGCACCTTCTCGATGACGATCGATTTCAAACCACATCTGAAGCTCATCATTATTGCGATACGCTACCATTTCCAATTCGCGCCAACGACCATGAAAGGGCCCAGTGGTCGGAACAAACTCAAACTCCTGAACAAAAGGTAGCTCAAATCCCTCTACCGCTTCACACTCTACCTGACGAATACGCAACCCATGCTCTTCCAATGCCGTGAAAATACCGTCTAATAAGGGATCAGGGCGCACCGTAAGAATATCAGTGTCACTGGGATCCTTTGCTAGGGCAATATTGAGCCCTGTTTCCAGCCATACTTTAGAGTCACCAATGGTGACCGGTGCATTCCATGGCACATCCAACTCGACTTCGAAATCACGCTTCTCTCCGGGCTCAATAGTAAACGCATAAGGTAATGTCCAGTGAGCCAGAGTGTAACTGGTTGGCATGCGGCGCATATGGCCACGATGATGGTCATCCCTACCCTGATTCGCTGGTACTTCTTTGATGTAACGACAATAGAGTTTCATCTCTATATTGTCGATTTCCTGCGCTGTCGAGCCACCATAGACATGGACAGTCACGTTGACCTTTTCACCTGGATATAACACTTCTTGCTGTAGTACAGAATCGACCTTTGCAGAGCCGATACCAAAACTTGCGAGGGTTTTCTTAAAGAACGACATACACACCTCCGTGGCAAAACGCAGCCATCAATATAATCACACGGTATCATATTAATCTGCACGTCTGTCTCACTGCTACTACGCTTCTCACATAATTGTAGTGATAGAAGTCAGATAGGATCGAATAGATATCGATCAATGGATAGGATGGTGCTAATCTAATCACTGATATGCATAATTCATATCATTATTCCTGATTAGCTACTTGGATTGGCGTGAGCCAGAAGAGCCACCCTTCAGCAATGAAGCATAACTCATAGCTAATCAGGCCATAAGTTCGGCAATGGATGTGCCTGGCAGTTAGGTTAATTAATGCGCCCAACAGCAGTCAGGTGTACGTCGCACACAAATCGTGCGATGCGTCGTCGTAGTGGCTTTGTCACTACTCCAGCGACAAAAAAACTCGCGCCCGGAATGACTTTAGTGGAAAAGACGACGTTAATGTCATCGACCCCAGCCAAAGTCACTAAGGCGGCATAGGTACAAAGCGCAGTTTCCACTGCGCTTTTTCTTTTCTCCTTTCCCTCTCTTCAGCCCTACCCCGTGGTATTGGTCTGCCTGATTTGATACCTTTAATGCTATACCAATATAAAAAATGTGGAGAAAGCCGATGAAGTGTCATCGCATTGAAGAGCTACTAGAGTTACTTGAACCCGAGTGGCAAAAAGATCAGCAAATGAATTTGCTGCAATTTATCGTCAAGTTAACTCAAGAAGCGGGCTACCAAGGCAAACTGGAAGACCTTACTGATGATGTTTTGATCTACCACCTTAAGATGCGTAATAGCGCTAAAGATGAAATGATCCCAGGGCTGAAAAAAGACCAAGAAGATGACTTCAAAACCGCAATCTTAAGAGCACGCGGGATCATAGAATAACCCCATTAAAAACAGCGGCCGCAAGGTCGCTTTTTTATATCCAAATCATTAAGAGGGATAAAACTGTTAGGCAATTTATTTATAAAACTGTACTGCTCTTTGTGCTTAAAGGTTGATAGCCTTAAAGAAATAAAAAAGAGATTGCGTATATAATCGCCGTCCATAAGAAAAGACTAAAATATTAAAGAGCACAGTCGACAGAGCGAGATCACTCAGAAATCTCGCCTTTAGCCCAAGAAGGAAGCGTAATGAGTCAGGACAAAATTGAAATAAAAGACGTGACTCCTAAAACCTTTAACCCTAAGACACACAAAAACACAGGGGATAGGTTTAACCCAAGCAACCGCATCTACGTACGCGAGAGTAAGGGAACATTTCAGCAATTACGTCGTTATGGAGGTTGGTTCCTACTAGTCCTCTTTGCGATGGTGCCATGGATTCCTTACGGGGAACGCCAAGCGATCCTGCTCGACCTAGCGAATCAGCAATTTAATTTCTTTGGTACCACCCTTTACCCGCAAGATCTGACCTTGCTGGCACTGCTATTTATGATCTCCGCGTTCGGACTGTTCTTTCTCACCACATTTTTAGGCCGCGTTTGGTGTGGTTATCTCTGTCCGCAAACTGTCTGGACCTTCATGTATATCTGGTTTGAAGAGAAGCTGGAAGGTAGTGCCAATAAACGCCGCAAACAGGACTCAGGTAAACTCACCTCAAATCTCGCTATGCGCAAAGGGTTAAAGCACCTAGCATGGTGGGCCATTGCGCTAGCTACGGGCTTTACTTTTACTGGCTACTTTGTGCCGATCAAAGATCTCGTCCTCGGGTTCTTCACCTGGAACGCAGATTTCTGGCCCGTGTTCTGGGTACTCTTCTTCGCTGGTTGTACCTATGCCAATGCCGGTTGGATGCGCTCGATTATGTGTGTGCACATGTGCCCGTATGCGCGCTTCCAGTCTGCGATGTTTGACAAAGATACCTTTATCGTCGGCTACGACACAAAACGAGGAGAATCACGTGGACCTCGCCCACGCAAAACCGACCCAAAAGCCCTTGGTTTAGGCGACTGTATCGACTGCAACTTGTGTGTTCAGGTGTGTCCGACCGGTATCGATATTCGTGATGGTCTGCAATATGAGTGCATCAACTGTGGTGCCTGTATTGATGCCTGTGACAATACGATGGAGCGCATGGGTTATGAAAAAGGCCTGATCAGTTACACTACTGAACATCGTTTATCAGGAAAACACACCAAAGTCATGCGACCAAAGCTCCTTGGTTATGGCGCCGTGCTGCTAGTCATGATAGGTCTTTTCTTTGCGCAAATTGCTGCCGTCGACCCAGCAGGCCTAAGCGTACTGCGTGATCGCAACCAGCTGTTTCGTGTAAATGGTTCAGGTGAAATCGAAAACACCTACACACTGAAAATCATCAATAAAACTCAGCAGACCCAAGAATATAACTTAGGTGTCAAAGGGCTTACCGATGTCTCTTGGTACGGTAAGCAAACCGTTCATGTATCACCAGGTGAAGTATACAACCTACCAATGAGCTTAGGCGTCAATCCAGACAATCTCAACTCTCCTGTTGCGACAATTCAGTTTATACTGTCCGATAGCGAAGACTTTACAATTGAAGTAGAAAGCCGCTTTATTAAAAAGCTCTAACGGCACTCTACCTAAAATATGGAAAAGGGCTCAGCAATGAGCCCTTTTTATTTATGACCCAGCAAGCCTTTAACTTTGATGCTCTCACCCCTGACTTTATGTGGTATGCCTTGGAAAGCATCGGCATTCGCGCTGAATCCGGTTTTCTGCCACTCAACAGTTACGAAAACCGTGTTTATCAGTTTACCGATGAAAAGCGCCAACGCTATGTGGTGAAGTTCTACCGTCCAGAGCGCTGGAGCTCAGAACAAATCCAAGAAGAGCACGACTTTACACTGGAACTGATTGAAGCCGATATTCCTGTTGCCCCGCCAATTAAGATTAATAACCACACACTGCATCGCTATCAGGGCTACCTATTTGCTTTATTCGCCAGTGTCGGCGGGCGCCAGTTTGAAGTAGACAACCTAGAACAGCTCGAAGGTGTAGGGCGCTTTCTTGGTCGAATTCATAAGGTCGGCGCTCGAACTCCCTTTCAGCACCGACCTACTATCAGCCTCGAAGAATACCTGCATCAACCACGTAAGATTCTGCAGCAGTCATCGTTCATTCCATTTCATCTTGAGAACGCCTTTTTCAATGATCTGGACTTATTGATTGACTCACTACAACAGCACTGGGATGACTCAGCCAGTATTATTCGTCTTCATGGTGATTGTCATCCCGGTAACATTCTCTGGCGTGACGGCCCGATGTTTGTCGACCTTGATGACTCACGCAGTGGCCCAGCAATACAAGATCTGTGGATGCTACTCAGCGGGGAACGCGCAGACAAACTGATGCAGTTGGACATCATCTTAGAGGCCTATCAGGAATTTAATGACTTTAACACTAACGAATTGAAACTAATTGAACCTTTACGCGGTCTACGTATGGTGCATTATATGGCATGGTTGGCAAAAAGATGGCAGGATCCTGCTTTTCCTATCGCCTTCCCGTGGTTCGATGACCCAAAATATTGGGAAAGCCAAGTATTAGCTTTCAAAGAACAAATTTCGGCATTGAGTGAGCCACCACTCTCACTGATGCCACAGTGGTAAGAAGCCAAAATGACAAACATGGAGTCAATAATGAAAAAGCTGTTTGCACTTGTCGCAACTGTTATGCTGAGCCTTTCTGCTCATGCCGCTCAATTCAAAGAAGGTGAGCATTATCAAGTTCTTGATCTTGAGGCTTCAAAAAAGCCAACGGTAACCGAGTTCTTCTCTTTCTTTTGTCCGCACTGTAATACCTTTGAACCAATCATCCAGCAACTGAAAGCTCAGCTACCAGAAGGCGCTAAGTTCCAGAAAAACCACGTATCTTTCATGGGTGGCAGCATGGGCGAGTCGATGAGCAAAGCCTACGCGACCATGGTGGCACTGAAAGTGGAAGACAAAATGGTACCTGTGATGTTTAACCGCATCCACAACATGCGTAAAGCACCTAAAAATGACGAAGAGCTACGCCAGATTTTCTTAGATGAAGGCATTGAAGCGAAGAAATTTGACGGCGCATTCAAAGGCTTTGCGGTCGACTCTATGGTGCGTCGCTTCGATAAGCAGTTTAAGGACAGTGGTCTTTCCGGCGTTCCAGCGGTAGTCGTCAATAACAAGTACCTAGTGCAAGCACAGAGTATCGAAACGATTGATGAATACTTTGAACTGGTCAACTACTTACTAACTCAGAAGTAATACTTTGATTCTCACAGGGGGCCAAGGCTCCCTGCTTTTATATAGTTAGGCGCTACTTATCTTGATAAATCTCTTTTAGCAGTTCATCTTTTTCCTGCCATACCTTTCCCAACCACTGCTGAAACTGGCGCTTATAAGGCTTATCATTAAAGTAATCTCCACGTACACTGTCATCAACAGATAACACCTTAGTGCGCACAACAATCTTGGTCATTCGCCCCATCAGCATATCGCGAAAAGGTTTGTCGGTGTTTTCTGGGTATGCCAAGGTGACATCAATAATATTATCAAACTGCTCACCCATTGCCGCTAGTGTGTAGGCAATACCACCACTCTTAGGCTGCAGAAGATGTTGATAACCCGCCTTACTTTTTTTTTGCTTCTGCTCGGTAAAGCGTGTGCCTTCAACATAGTTCACCACCGTCGTCGGTGTATGTTGGAACTTGGCACAAGAGCGACGCGTGGTGGCTAAATCATGCCCCCTTTTTTCTGGATGGCGAATCAAGTACTCACGGGAATAGCGGCGCATAAATGGCATATCCAGCGCCCAACAAGCCATTCCTATAAATGGGACATACAGTAATTGTTGCTTAAGGAAAAACTTCGGCATAGGAATGCGGTCTTTAAACACGCAACACAATACAACGATATCAGTCCAGCTTAAGTGATTACTGATCAGTAAATACCAACCATCTTTTCTCAGGCTTTCACCACCTTCCACATCCCACTCAACATGATTGGATAAAGAAAGAATGCCTGAGTTGATGGTCGCCCATAACCACATTACTCGATTCGCCATTACGGTGCCTTTTGCTTGCCATTTACCGGTTGGTAATACGACTTTAATCAAAGCAATGGTACAAATAACGAGTGAACAGAAAGCTGAGTTAAGGATGACCAAAGCCACATTCAAAACAAGGAGTAGGTATGCAAACATAACGCTTTTAATGAGATCCCAGATAGAATTTATAACGTTTCATTTATGAATAATAAAACAGCGTGTAATTATACAAGGCCATAACCACATTGGAATCACTCTAATGATGGTCAGATTAGTTCGACAGCCACTTATTAAATGTCAAAAGGTTCATAACAAGGAGACCCTCAATGAAATCCAAACTCTCTCTAATAGCTCTGTCCCTCGTTGCTCTTCCAACGATGGCCCAGCTATCAGAACACGCAGGATTGAGTGGTGGAGTGTCACTCAGCGCTGGATTTGCCTCTACTACTTCAAACTTTAATACTGATGGCGACAAAACCATCAATGATGTGAATCAAACCGCATCTTCGGACAGTGGCTCTTTGGTGTTGCCATTGGGTAATCTCGCCTATACCTTTGGGACAAATTTAGACAAACAATTTTACGTTGGTATGGCCCGTGAAGATATTGCAGTCGGTACCCTAGCGTTAGAACTGGGTTATAAGCAGCAGCTCGCCTCTGGCATGGTGATTGATGCCTCTTTCCTGCCAACCATTATGTCGGGTGAAACTTGGTCTGATCCATTTTTAACTGGTCAGGAACGTCAAACCACAGACGAAACAGGCAATGCATTTCGTCTTAAGTTCAAAAACATTATGGGCTCTAACTTCAGTCTCGATACTGCGTACGCAACTCGCGATATTGAAGATGAGCAGTCTGGCGTTAGTGATACTTCATTAACCACCACTGAGCGAAATGCACTTCAGCGCGATGCGACATCGATTTACTTAAAAGGTGACTACCGTCTGCCACTGACCCGGACTTCTTTCTTACAACCATCGATTACTTACATCACAACGGATGCCAATGGTGATGCTAACTCTCTAGATTCAATAGGAGGTGAGCTAAGTTACTTCCATATTCTGAATCGCCATCAGTTAGCCTTAACGGCTGGATACACCAATCGCTCTTACGATGCGGAAAACCCAATATATAGTCAAACACGTGATGAAGATGAACTTAGCCTCTTCGCGGCCTATGAGTATCAAGACTTTATGGGCTGGAAAAACTGGTCTTTGATATCACTAGCTGGCTATTCCAAAACGGACGCCAACATCGACTTCTACGATGAAGATCAGTATCTAGTCTCTGTGGGGATGAGCTACCAGTTCTAAATACAGAGATAGCCCGCTTATGCGGGCTTTTTTATACCGCTTGCGCAGCCAGTTGTTTAAGCAGGCGATCCATCGCCCGATAACCTAAGGCTTCAGCAATATGATGCCGAGCAATCTGTGACTGACCATCTAAGTCCGCAATAGTGCGCGCGACTTTTATAATTCTATGGTAGGCCCGTATCGATAGCCCAAGCCGATGCAAAGCAGTTTCTAGAAACTGTGCGTCTTCCTTTTGAAGTGGGCAATAGTTTTCAATCTCACGGCTACCTAGCAACGCATTAACCTTATTCGAACGTTTCAGCATACAAACCCGAGCCTTAAGAACTCTCTGCCTGACGACTGCCGTTGGTTCTCCCCGATCACCGCCTTCGGCTAACGTTCCTTTAGGTAGAGCGGGAATTTCTAAAGACATGTCAAAGCGGTCCAATAAAGGACCAGATAGTCGACTCAGATAACGTAAAATGGTTTGTGGATTGACTCTCGACTGACTACCTTCATAGTAGCCCGTTGGGCTAGGGTTGAGAGCCCCTACCAGCTGGAAACGAGCAGGAAAACGAGTTTTACCCTGAGCGCGAGAAATGATGATCTCTCCAGACTCCAATGGCTCACGCAGCGAATCGAGTACTTTACGTTCGAACTCTGGCATATTCCTAATATCGAATCTAATCAAGAAATGTTGTCAATTAAAGGCTTGTAATATTGTCAGAGTTAGTGGAACGCATCACTTCAGGCGTTAGCGAAAAAGCAAGTTGTTAATTTTTGTATTTAGTCGAACAAGTACTTATACCACCTCTTCAATCTCGCTTCCTTATCTATCGCAATGAATGGATATTCATAAAAACGAATAAAACGTACCATCTTGATCACAGAGAGTTACTGTTCATCACAGCTTCATTCGCCTGTATTTGACCAAATATTGATGATGAATCAATATGTACCTAGTTGATTAATTGCCAAATTAAACCGTGTCTATTGACTTGGTGGCTATTCGCGTTGAGGAACAGGGTTGCCCCACACGAACCCATCTTTGGACATCCTACTCTTCATCAAATTTACCCACTCGTTATTGAAACAGTGAAATAGCACTAATCAAAAAGCTTGCATCATTAGAGTGAGCTACTGACTGAGCCAGTATCATGATGATGCTATAAATGAATTGCCAATAACTATGTATAACACCCAAAGAAATATAAATAACCACAAAACAAATTATCGGGAGCAATAGCAATACATGTCAATTAGCTTTTACGATGAACGTATCCTAAACATAAGAATCAAAAATAGTAGTAAGGGAGCTACTTTTTTGTTTGGTGCAGCACTAAGTCAAATAACTGATGGAGTCGGCATTCCAAATGTTGGAGACGTTCTTGAATTTATTGAAGAATATGCAATTGAGCAAGGGGTTGATGAGCTCTATTTCGAAGAAGCACAAGGCTTTTCAGAACAGGATAGATACCAACAAGCTTTTAGTCTAATAGCTGGGTTATGTGGTCAAGAGTCGGTAAATGAAATCATTAAACGAGTAGTGAAAAGTAATATCGACGAAAACGGCAGACATCGTATACCTAAAGCAATCAAAGACTTCGTTGCTAGTATCAAAAACGGTAATATCGTAGTGAACAACATCATTACAACCAACTTTGATACGCTACTTGAAGAGGAGTTCAGGAATCAAGAAATTCAGTTCAACTCTTTTAGCGTTGTGGCAGATACTCAGCTCCCAAACGATGTGAACGACAACATCAATATTTATCATTTGCATGGTAGCTGGGAGCGTGGCGACTCAATGCATACGACGAATCAATTGCAATCAAATAGAGACCGTATTGAAACATCATTGCAAAACCTAATTGGTAATCAAAGTTTGGTGGTTATGGGGTATGGTGGATGGGAAGATAGTTTTACTCGCTCTTTGGCATCCGCAGTTATCAACACTCAGTTGAACTACAACATCCTATGGTGTTTTTACGAAGGCAATAACGCAGTTATAGAACAAAGAGAAGCCCCGTTATTAAATAGTCTGAACGATGGTATGAGCCGAGGTCGAATACAGCTATTTAAGGGGATCGATTGCAATAAGGTGTTCGCGACCTTGGCACAGGTCAGTGCAATAAAAAAAAGACAAATTGAGCAACGTGACATCGAACAAAAACGTTTAGAAACGATTAACTACTACAGCATTCCAGAGCGACATTACAATAGCCAAATTCGTGGACGAACCAGAAACAAGTCAATACAAAAGTTGACAAAACACAACTCATTGTTCGTAAGGTCACCATTGGGGTTTGGTGTATATGACTTTATCTATTCGCTAATGAACGCAGTGTCAGGTAAAGACACTCACTGCGTTAGAGTGAACTGCTCAGAGGTGATTTCTCAAGCACAAATTGACCATCAAGTTCTTATGGATTCGGGTCAACCTCTGTCTCAGCTTTCTTACCTACTTAACCTACGTGAAGATGATGTCCATTTCATTATCTTCGATAAAATTCGTAGTGACATGGATGCGGAAGCTTTGATGTATTTGTTTAACCTTCCAAAGAATCTTAATGTTATACGCAAGAATGTATTTTTTATCTACACATCAAGCGTTGACATTAAACAGTTTGGTAAGGTGAAAGTTGAACTAAAAAAACTGGATAGGAATGATACTCAGCTTATTTTAGACAATCGATTTGACAAGCACTGCTTTACACATGCACAAATCTCTCAGATATACGAACACTCGGAAGGAGTGGTGGAGAAACTGGAACTAATAATGGACTACTTAAGTGTTAGCTCTGTTGAAGAAGTTCTTTCAGATGTCGAGATGTTCAATGATGCGTTTCACTCGGAGCACATTCCTAAAACCACGATGAATCAGATCAACTTGTTATTCGATGAACCGTCAAAAGAGCCAGTATTAAGATATCTCAAAATTCTTGCCGTTCTCAAGAATGGAGAAACGTTGACCAACATTCGTAAAGCTGAAATGGGAACAGGCCTGCATGCTAGGCATACAATGGAGCTCATTAGACTAGAACTTGCCACAACAGTGCAATTAGATAAGGACTCAAAGTTAGTCAAAATTAACCCTATTATCAAAGACTATATGCTGAGTAAAATGACACGTTCAGAGGTATTGAGAATATCAAACGAGTATTTGAATGTTACTCTCACCCGAACTAAAAGGGGTGTAAAGCTCAGCTCTATCAATCGAAAAATCTCACAGTCTGGGTACAATACTGAAGAAGATAATACCTGCACCCTGCTTCGCAACGCGTTCGAAGAGTGTCGAGATAATATTCGTAATGCTGAAATGACTGGAGAGCCAACAGAGCCGGCATTAAGAAGAATGAATAAGTTATGTTCTCTATGCGGAGCGTATGTGTATTTACTTAAAAGTACATCTCGCTTCACTGAAACAATTACAGCTGTAGATAGTTTATTGAGTGTGATTAAAGAGGTCGATAGTGACCAATTGCATCGCTATTATGCTCTAATGTCCAGTGCGTATAGAATGAAAGCCAACTATGATGAAGCAAAGAAGTATTTAGATTTATGCGAAGCGTTATGCCCAGAGTCGGATAAACGAACACAGGATATGATCTATAGAGAAAGGTTATACCTGCTTGAAAAAACGGACTTGGATATGGCAATTAAGCTCGCAAAATCGCGAAAAAATGACTTCCACAAGCAGTCTGTCGAGAACATTGTAACAGAGGCTCTACTTGCAAAGCGCAAACCATCTGACCTTCGTTTCCAAACCCTAGTTAAATTAGAGAAAAAAGCAAGAAAGTTCGGTCACTTCACAGCGGCAAATAACATTTTGTTCACTATTAATCGAGAACGTACACATAGTGAGAAGATTAATAATCTCAATAAAGCAATACAATCAGATCAAAGTGAGTATAACGTATGTCGCGCTAAGATATATAAACATCAAGCACATGTCGAAATGGGACTTTTTGAGCGCATTAAAGATAAAGATATAGGTGAACTTCTAAATATCTACGATTATCTATTCAGGCAAAATTTTGACTCACTTTTTAATCAATGCCACCAGTTACTTTGGGAAATAGCTGAACACAGGCAAATGCATGACGTGATTTTTTTGATATTTTTTAAAGGTACTATTGTATGGCGTTTAAATTCTGACAATGAAAATGAAGTGAAGTACGGTACAAAAATCAAAGAGATCCCTCAACCAAGGCTTCTGGAGTTTCAACCATAAAAAGTTAGGTAGAAATGACTAAAGAAGAACTTTACTTAATAGCCAAACTAACCAGAGCCAATACTGCTTCAAGAGCTTTTCTGGCGGCTGAAGATGTCCTTTTACATGGGCTAACTCAAACAGATGCGAGGCATAAGCACGATGTGTCTAAAAGTACTGTAAGTGATGCAGTTAAACGATACTCAGAAACATATAGTGAAATTTGCTCTGTCTATAAACTAGGCAATTCACTTGATAGTACGCCCCTAGAGGCGTACTATCATGATGATCGAACAAAACATAGACGGGAATATATGCTTAAAGATATTTTTTACGTGCATCCTAACAGTAATCGGGTCACTTCAGAAAAATATGGTGTTGTCTCACATAAGGGGATCGCCTACATCGCCATAATGGGTAATAAGATGTGCTCCCTATGGAACTCAGATGAAGCTAGGGATCTACTCCTTAATGAAGTGATACGCAGAGATTTGAGTTTAGTTACGCTCTCTAAGGTACAGCTACTAGTTTCGCTTGGCGAATTGACTCAGAAAAGAACACTACAGTTTGACTTATTTTGGCAGGAAAAGAGTAAACGCATCGTTCGAACGGACTTTGAGCAACGAATTACTCCCTCCCAAGAACTCTTGGACGTTGTAGCAAAAGAGTTTGAAGCTTAGTCAGAATATACACGGCACCTCTCAGTCCCATAAGTGCCTTCAACATAAGTAGCCACCTATAGAGCTTTGTAGTGCTGATCGAGACAGTTTTTAAACGGAGCGCAAGTGGCGTACAAGCAAGAAGTAACTGTCGGTGAACACCAAAGACTGAGAACATGGCGGAAAATTTCAAAACTATCACATTATGGAGCTTTTCTGTAGCTGCACGTCACAGCTACAGCTAGCTTCTGTTCTTGGCTCGTTTTTATCCAAGGCTTATCAGCGCAATATTAGCTAACAAAACCCTGCTCCATTGTTGGTTTCATATACATCCTATTAACACATATTTATCCTACAAAAGTTATCTGAATTACACGCATCTACGTCGACTGTTAGATGGTCGCTGTTGCTTAACACTGTCAGAGAGCATTACAGAACGTTTTTGTCTCTTGTGTGATTGCGTTATATAGACCGGATTGTTGTAAAAGAATAGAGTTGCATAAAACACACAAGAGATACGTCGGTGCCACTACAAACTTTTGAAGATACCCTAGAACAGTTAGAACTAGGGGAACAGCCATCAATACTACTTGCAAATGGTTTTTCTAGAGCATGGAGCAATAGAACATTTAACTATGAAAACTTGTTTGATGAAGCCAACTTTAGAGATAGCGACCGTGAGCTGAGAGAAGTGTTTGACCGTTTCGATACTTTTGACTTTGAAAAAGTGATGCATGCGCTTCAATCAGCAGAGCAAGTCTGCAAAACTTATGGCGTAAACAGGGGTATCATCGAACAGATTCAAGATGATCAAGAACAGTTAAAAGACTCGCTAATAGAGGTGATAGCTAATACCCACCCTCATCGACCTAGCTCGATTACTGATGATAGGTTTATCTCTACCAGAAGATTCCTTACCCGCTTTTCTAATATATTCTCTCTCAATTTCGACCTGCTTTTGTATTGGGCCGTAAACAAATGGAATCTACCTCCATTTAGACCAGATCGACGATGTGGAATGAAAGATGGCTTTAATGGGAATGAATGGCAAGAGCGCACGCAAAACTTACATTTTCTGCATGGTGGTCTCCACCTCTATAATAACGAGCAAGGTATTTATAAACGAGTCTACGACCAAGAGGATTGGGATGCGATCGTTGACCAAGTAAGGCGATGGCTAGATGCAGGAGAATTTCCCCTGTTTGTATCTGAACCCACTCATCAAAAGAAGCTCGAGAAAATTAAACATAGTCCATATCTAAATGCTTGCTATCAAGCATTAGGTGAGCTGCGAGGTACACTCTACATTCATGGTCATTCAATAGCAGAGAATGACCGTCATATATTCAACCAGATTAATAAAAGCAGAGTGAACAAGGTTTTCATCAGTATCTTCGGTGATAAAAATCAAGAATGGAACCGAGAGGCAATGGCGAATGCAGATAGATTTCTTGTCCGTGATATAGAAATAGAATTCTATGATGCAGCAACAGCACCAATTTGGCAGCAGTAAATAAACAAAGTGCCTCTGAACAGAGAGGCACTTTGTTTCTTGTTAGCGAATAGCCATTCCAATGATACTGCCCAACTGTGGCAACCAAGAATAGATGATATTGCCTGCAACCCCTTCAAGAGGTCCCTTTAGCAACGAGAGAAACTCAGCTGCTAGTTTCGGATTATCCATATGGAGCTGTTTAACTATTCGCTCTAATTCTTCTTTCTGAACATCCGCCGCACGCTCATCGAGCTTCTTTGCTAAACCTAACAACTCTAATTCAACAGCACTATTGCTACCATATTTATCTATCAGCTTAGACACCTGATCTTGAGCAACCCGATGTGAAGTTATGCTCTCACATAGCATGTGTTTAAGATCAGCAATCTGCTCTTCTAGGCTAAAGATTCGTTGGTCATAATTAGACTTGGTTAGCGCCAGAACACTCTGTTGGTGCTTCACTTCCATAGCTGCCATATCCAACTTATTTTGAAGCGACAGCAATTGAACTTGGTCTGTCATGAGTTGCTCTGGCTGACGAGTACCATTGAGGACTTCACCATACTCATTAAGTAAAGCTTCAACCTTCTGCTCAGTACCTGCATCAGACTTAATCCTAAGCCTAACTTTCTCACCATCTTGCTCAATGGAAACTTTGCTATTCGCTTCCGAGCACTTATGTTTAAGCACTTCACTAAAGTAAGAAAGCAGCCCCACACCGGCTTGTATCTGGTGAGGTTCAAATGTGATGGTTCTACGGATGACCTTATCTGAATCGATAACCTCAATATCAGAGTAACCATAAGAACAGCCTAGAATCAGAAAGCTATTTCCTTCAACAATATCAAGATACTGTATCCGCTGAACCACATAGTCGAAACTCATACGGAAAGAGCTGCTCTCTCCAATATCCAAGGGCATTATTAAAACAGGAATGAGGCCCAAAGAAGATGCTGATTTAGACCTAAACGTTACCCAACTATCTAAGCTTGTAGGCATATTCATTCCAATATCTATTGCAACCTCACCTTTCAAAGCTACCATCTGGATCATCTTCGGTTTAGATGGAACGGCTTTGAATTCCTTGAAACTAGCTGCTCCTCCTCCCGAATAGTTCCGACACCGCCACTCCATTTCGTGCAGTTTGTTTAAAACACAATCTCTCATGTTTATGATAGAGTCGACATCCCCCAAGTTAGCTAAAGCTACTTGCAACTCTGACAACTCGGTTGCGTTGTTTTCCCGCAACGCTTCCCAAGCACCACCGACATTAAAAACTTTATTAATATACAAGCGAATAAGCCAATTCAATTCATCCTTTCAAGCATGATAACCAACTGATTGAATAATTTGCTATCTAGTTCGGAATTATCAGCTCTGATTCACACTAAGATATGCTCTAAATTGATCTAAGCAATCCCCTATAAGCTTTTGTTTGCAAATGCGACTCTAGATAACAGACTGTTAGATCTTTAACCCTAAGGAGGTTTTGTCCAAAATTACTTAGGCTCAATCAGCTCCTGGTTGTTGATGGTTTCGAGTGGGGCATTACAAATTAAGCACATTAGTTTACATAGCAGCTGATATCCCGTTAAGAGAAGGCGATTAGTATTTAATTTAAATACTAAGGGTTAAATACTGAAGTGAGCTCGATGTTCAATAGAGACCAACACACTAAAATTGTTTACTGTATCTAGTGTCTTAACTCAACCTTACGGTTATTCAACCTAAACTCATAGATAGCTATTTCATCGATTGGAAATTGCAACGATACTGTACTTTTCGTTTGTTTAGGATGCTCAGATTAGCCTTGATACTCTCTTTCCTAGAATCACGTCAGAATCTAGTCCGTGAAATCAAGAACTATTTAGGTAATTGGGAGAACAACGTTAGTAATTATGCATGATAGTACCCTTGTTCCATCTTTGTTTTTGTATAGCCCAAAGCGATGTATCGGTCACATTGGCGGCTTCCCTTCTTCGAAATCTTTAATGTGGGACCTGAGCGGTAGTTGTATTAGGAGCCATTTTTCCAAATTCTTTGAGCTAGCTATCACATAATTGAGGTAGTGCCAACAGTCTGAAACCAGACAAACAAACTACCTAAAATTTCGAAATGATGGCGAAATCTACTTGTATGAATGCTAAGAGCTAATCATGTGCAATTCATATTGAAGGGAATCATATTTTTTTCAACATTACATAATCTTTCCCCTCATCAGTAAAATGATTTAATCATCTATTGTTATGTGATTTTTTAATGATACACGGATCTTTTACAGACTCCTTAACCTCAAAGCATAGTGTTCGTATTGGCTGGGTAAAAGAAGTACACCCTGAAAGCAATCGTGTAAAAGTCGATTTTTATGGGAATACCTACGGACAACCTGTCTGGGCAGCTTTAGGTCGTGGTTTCACTCGTTCAGAGATTCATTTGGCCATCGACAATCAGCTTGATTGCCGAATTGAGTTCGTCGGTGATGATATAGATGTGCCTGTACTAACAGACATTTACCTCTCGCTAGCTGAGCAACAAGAGTTTGTCATTAAAGCCAAACGTGTTGTTCTGGAAGGCAAAGAAGAAGTCACGATTAGATCTGGCGAGGTCGCAACTAAGTTCAGTGGCAATGATGGTCGCATTATGACGAAGGCGACACACATCTCAAGTCGTGCTGAAAAAGTTCACAAAATCCAAGGTTCAAAAATCACACTGAACTGACCGAGCTTAATAAGGAGTAAATATGTCAGTCACCATCAATGCGAACGGGCTGAGCATCGTTCACAAAGGCTCTGGCGGAGAGGCCAATGCCACGTTACCTGATGTGTGTCTTACAACCGTTGGTAATGCCGTAGTTCCTATCCCTTACGGAAACAACGCCAAGTCAGCGGATTTAGTGGAAGGTACCACGACCGTCACCGCAGATGGTGGCAACAGTATTGCTTTAAAGGGCAGTAAGTTTGCCAAGAGTACAGGCGATGCGGGTGGGGACAAGAAAGGCGTGGCATCGGGCACGATTGAATCCGAGGCTGAATTCATATCCGCGTCACCGAATGTCATCATCGAAGGGAAAGGTGTAGCAAGGCTTTCTGACCAAATGACGATGAACAAGGCCAACACTATGTGTCTAGGCGGAGTTCAAAACCCAGCCGTCACAGTCAATGAAGATGAAGAAGGGACTTACACCGTCTATGTTAAGGCCAGATACCCGGATGGCGTGCTTCTCATGAACGCCGACTTTGACATTACCGATGTCTCCGGGGGCGCTCTATCCCCCGGTCATTTTGATGACTCAGGCAAAAGCAAAGTGTCAGGCTTAAAACCCGGTCAAATCAAAATTCTTGCCAAAGAGAGCACCGATGAATTTGTGCCTAAAGTCGTTCGAATGAAAAACCCTCATCACCTTTCCACAGTGAGTGATGACGATTTCTTTGACCGAGCTGCGCAAGGACAACAAACTTTTTGGCACCCGACTCGTATCGCTCCGCCCGTTGAAGGCTGGGGTTTTATGGGACCAAGCCTCACCGCTGACCGATACTTTGCCGACATCGTGAAGTTAGAAGTCAAAACCCACTTCAGAAAACATCACCCAGAATTTCAGCTTGATGACTTTGCGGAATCAATCATTGCAGGCATAGAAAGCATGTCTGACGAGAGTATGGATAGCGTCATTTCATCTGGTTTGCCCATGGTGATGGAATCAGGAGAAATTCTTTCTGTCTTACTCAGATTACCCAAGCATGAAACCGTGGACCGCATGTTGGCCTACATGCGAGCTCGTGGTAAAGGTAACCCGCAAACCTACTTAAAACAATTCGACTGGAACGGCGCGCAAAAGACACTCGGTGACGAGCTGGAAGCGTTACTCAAGAAAATCAAAGGCCGAGTTGAGTCTCTCAGCGCGGAAGCAAACCGACTGAATTACATCTATCTGTCTTCGGATGTGTATGACACCCACGTCAGTACCATTAGCACCTATGCTAAAAAACTCACCGATAACCTGTCCAAAGCCTTTAAGCGTTTACAGTCAAAATCTGACCGACTATTGAGTGATGTATCGGGAGTGTCAGTCATTCAGGCGCCTGACAACGTCTACTCTGCGGAAGCGGGTAACATCGAAGTCGTGATCAACGCCATCTTAAAAATCGACTTGGAAGAACAAAAATGGGTCAAAGTGCAGCTCTTTTACGATGACCCATGGCAAACCCCTTTCCTTGCCGACAATCTGTGTATCAAGACCAATTCAATCGTCCATGCTGAGAAGGTCAACCTCAATAAGTCTGCCAATAAAAGTACAGAATCGGAGACCGCCATTCATGCTATAGAAACCAGTGAGAAGCAAGGCGGTGTCACAGCGTTCGATGACCTGAAGTCAAATACTGACGTGGTGACGGTAGAGATGGTCGGTGAGCCTGGTATAGAAAAACAGATTAAAGACTCCCAAGCGCTCATTGAGCGTCGCTTAGACAGCGTCTATGTTCAAGTCAGCAAAGCCATGCAGCCTTTTGCGTTACAGTGGCAAACACGTGGCATCGCTAGTTTGGCCGACGGTATTGATGACGGAATTGTCGATTGGGGCAAAGACTTCACAGACATGTTCAGCCAAGACTTCTGGAGTAGCTTTGGCAATACCGTTTGGGATGCTGGTGCGTCCGTGCTAGACACCGGCGCTGTCTACGCCTCTGAAGCGATCGACAATATACAGCAGTCCCTAGAAGAGCAAGTGAAAGCGGGGGCAGGATGGTATTTGTCGAATACGACGAAGCCTGTTGATGAACTGTCATTGGGTGATGTAGCTGACTTGTTTAGCAAAGCGATTGAAGACGGCGCGGAATCACTACGAGATATGATGTTAGACAATGGCGCTCGACTTAAAGAGAAGCTATTGGAGTTTTATGACGATGCTGAAGACGCGGTTGAACGTGCCCGACTGATTGCCAAGTATCACGAAGAGATCATTGCGCTGCCGAGATACATCGCGGAAAACGACGCAAAAGCACTGCAAACATTTATTGATACCGCACTCAAAGAAATTGCCCCGGATTGGGCGAAAGAAATCAACGACACTGGCGCTTTACCTAAAGCAATGGCAGTCATGCGTGACCCGTCATCGGCAATTACTTATAGCGCTTATGTTGTTCTTCTATTGGACGCTATCCCACCCAATTTCTATACCTACTACGGCGGTAAGCTAGGCATCTATGTCTTACTCGAAGTTATTCTGAATCTCATTTTAGGTTTCTTTACTCTTGGAGCGGGTGTTGCCGTTCGCACAACGGCAACGGCCGCTAGGCTCGTTGTTAAGGGTAAGCAAGCGAAGAAGCTTGTTGGGGCTCAAAAAGCCCTTGATACCTTTGGTGAGGCTTTGGATGAAATGGGCAAAATCATGGGTGACTTAGAAGGTTTAGCGGATAAGCTGGCGAAACGTAAGGGAGAGACGATACAAGGACGCCCTAACATGACTCTATCTAAGCAAGTGGAGAGCAAAAAACGAAAAGGAAAATGTACGGTGTGTAAGAGCAGTAAGCACCGAACACCAAAAGTTTATCGTGGTGAGCTGAAGAGGAAATAACAATGTCAGACACAATGGAATTAGAAGGGCTCATTAAAGGTAACATTACCAAAAAGCCTGAGCCTGGTGCGCCGGATTATCGTAAAGCATGGATTGCGAATGTTAACAAGTACAACGATAAAGTGAAGCCGCACCCTTTTTGCCATGGCATTCAAATGGATACACATCATCTTATCTCTGGTAAAGCACTCAGCGACATAGATAAGGATATGCAAGACGCTCTAATAGATAAGGGTTATAATATCAATAGCTTATCAAATCTTGTTGGTTTGCCTTCAAGTTACAAGGGCGCTTGCCATCTTGGAATTCAAGTACACAGAACACAGCATACATTTGGCAGTAACCAATTTTCAGAGACAAAAGCGTCCAATTACCACGATGAAGTCATAGACTATCTATTGGATATCGCAGAAGATATTTATCTTTGCAATGGCACCACGGAAGTTGTTGAGTCTAAAAGAGATATACATGACAAACATATGGACCCCATTAGCGAAAAATTGTTGAAGAGGGTTTTGAACTTCAGCTTGCCACTTACAAAGATTAGTGAGCATTTTAATAAAGAAAATAAGCCGTATATTGGATGTGCAAATAAAGGGAAAATAGGTGAATTATCAAAATCAATAACACCTTGTGAGAATAAGAAAAATGACCATTCAGGGGAGTGGGATGAATTTAAAAGTTACACTCCTGAAGTCCAGATAAGTTTTGGGACAAGTTGGTCACCAAAGAGGGAAATATGAATAACTACGAACAACAATACTACAAAGTGTTTGAAGTACCATTTCGAGAGACTTACCTTCATTTGAAGGCATCACAGGATACAGGTCGCCGTCGTTATAGCTTCACTAAATTAGATTTTGGCGATGGACCCATATTCTTTACGAATGCAGATAAAGGCGAAATGCCATTCATAGTCAGTGATTTTTTGCTCCATGGTTTTTTCCCTGTAGTTTCTAAGAAAATTGCCGAAATGATAACGCCTTATAACATTAATGGTTTTCAGTTGTTTCCAGCTGTGTTGATTGGTGATGATGAGAAGTGGCATGAAGATTTTTTCTTCTTTAATGCTTATGGCAACCTCGACTGTATAGACTTTGATAGCAGTGAAATACTCGATTATTCGCCTGAAGACAGTAGGCATGAAATCATCCGGTATAAATTTAAAAATGAAGTGTTAGATGCAATTCCATTAGAAAATCGTCTGATTGTACGCCCAAGTAAAGTTGCTGGCGGTGGTTTACTCATTCACGAAAGTATTGTGACCAAGCTTAGTAAGCATATCGACCCCAAAGCGTTTAAGTTCTTCAGACTGAGTGAATACAAATTAGGGGACAAATATAGTTAAAATTGCATTTTGGCAAGTTGGAGTCAGTTTGTTGAAACCATAGCTTTATAGGCGGCTTTTGAAGAAACCTAATCCGCTTGCTCAAATGTGCAGTGATTACTTGTCATCAAAAAATAGCGAAGGTGCTAGCTAAACTCGATATTGAAGCACTGCAGTTTGAAAAAAGAGATAGAGCCTCAGGTCGGGCTTTATTCAAAATCAAGGCAACAGTTCTCTTACATCACACTCTAGCACTGAAGCTAACATATACGCTTTTTCTAGTGTGATGTTGACCTCCCCTCGCTCTATCCGTCCAATGTAGCTTCTATCAATCTGTGCCATCAAAGCCAGCTTTTCCTGTGCAATAGATTTGCTTAAACGCATCTTACGCAGATTGTCTCCAAACCGTTTTGCTAAGTCTTTCATTTTATGTCGTTCTTAAAATCAAAGACTATCCGCTCTTGATGCGACCATATCCACGGACTATAATCCGCAACTTTCTGTTTTGATGGTGTCGTTATGACCGAAACCTATTATCGAATTAATCGTGATGTCTACAGGGCGATAACTCATCCTTCAATGAATAGCTTTCGCGTGACAGATGTTCGTAAACATATTCAGAGTTACTCTGATGCATATGGCAGCGTATCTAACGCTCGTCAATTTGTTGCAAGGCAGCTTGATAGACTTGAAAAGGCTGGATTTGTTGTTAGCCAAGGGGTTAGGCACAACAAGACTTACTCAAAAACAAGTGCCTTTAATGAGGTAAGGTTTGAGCTCAAAGAGAAGGGTTCAAAGGGTTCAAAATCAGCCACGACAAAGTGTCAGTCGATGCCTATTTATACCGCTCTACAACAAGAAAAATCTGACATTGAAGCTGAACTCACTATTACCTTGGAAGAGCTCAAAGAATACAAAATATTAATGAAGCGTTCGAATGAGCTGTGCAGACTACTCAATGAACCACACTTGAGCACAACTAAAAAAGCCGCATCACTTGTAGCAAAACTGAACGTTTGGTCAGAAGCACTTAAGCAATTGAGTAAAAGTGAGCCGATGCCATGTTAAGAGCATGGCAACAGCAATGCGTCAAGCTCGCGTACAATAAGTACAAAAGTGGTGGTTCTCATTTTTTGGCTCAGGCAACGCCAGGAGCTGGCAAAACAATTATGGCTGCTAGCCTAGCCAAGAAACTGCTAGATAAGGAGATGATAGACTTTATTGTCTGTTTCTCTCCTTCAAAAACCATTTCAAATGGAATCGAGAAAACATTCTCAAAATATTTGGAATGTAAGTTCAAGGGGCAAATTGGCGATAGGGGCATATCATTGACGTACCAGTCGCTTAGGTCGGTGAATACAGAGTTTTGGGACACACTCGCAAACTATCGAGTGCTTTGTGTTTTTGATGAGATTCATCATTGTGGTGGCGACAAAGACGACAACTACAATGCTTGGGGCTACCATACCTTGGCAATAGTCCAAAAGGCAGCAACCTATACACTTGCACTCACAGGAACACCTTGGCGTTCCAATCAGACTCCTGTGGTTCTCGCTACATACTCGGATCCAGATGGTCGAATAGTTTGTGATTACCAATATCCCCTTTCACAAGCAGTCCAAGATCAGGTGTGTCGACGCCCCAAGATTGCATTGATTGATTGTGAGAAGACCATTTTTTCCGATTCAAAAAACCACGAAGTGTTTAGCTCGATTCACGAGCTAGTATCTAGTGGTCATGTTGGTTATTCGGATGTAATCAAAAATATTGATGCGCTCAGCCACATTCTTGAAGAAAGTGTAAATCGATTAACTCTCATCCGAAAATCAAACAAACGTGCCGGTGGGCTAATCGTCGCTTCGTCTATAAAGCACGCAAACCAAATAGCTCAAATTCTGTCAGAGCGCTTCAATCAATCTGCGAATGTTGTTACCTATAAAACCCCAGACGCACAGTCTGTAATTCAGTGTTTTAGAAATAGCTCGCGCAGTTGGATTATTAGCGTAGGTATGATAAGTGAGGGCACAGATATTCCAAGGTTGCAGGTATGTTGTTACCTCTCAAACATTAAGACGGAATTATACTTCAGACAAGTACTAGGGCGGATCTTGCGAACCACTGCGGATAGCCACCAAGAAGCATGGCTGTATACGTTTGCTGAGGCAAAGTTACTTCAATTCGCTGAGCAAATCGAGATAGACATACCAGAGAGCTGTACTTGTATAAGTAAAAACACTCGGGGGAATCAAGAGCTAAGTGGACTCACAGAGAAAGACCCACGTTCAGATCCTAAAGGTGAAAAAGAACTAATGAACGAAACATTAGCATGGGAGACTTCAGCTAGAAATGAAACTCTCTTAAAAAGCGATAACAAGACCATGCCACAACACCTCTGCTTAGATGAGTTCAATCAAAGAGTGATAGAAGCCTTCCGCTGCATTTGACAATCAGGTACATGTGTAATGGTTTAGTAATATAGGGCAACTCTTTGCTCTTACACGAGCTTGTTTCCACAATACAAAACTCAATTGGGCTACCTTGTTACCCTATTCAGCTCAGGCCTCTTGCACAAACGTCAACGTGTTTACGTCCTGAGGTATGCTGGCTTAAGCACGCAATACAAAAATACCTAAAGCTTGTTACTCTTCTAAATACATTACAAATAGTCAGCTAGTGTTGATATACAAAAAGTAATGCGTAGCAAAATACAAGACCTACCCATACCACTGTGGATTCGAGGGGCAATGATATCCAGAATTTCTTTCTGTTGATGTGAGCCATAGTACTTCGGATCATAGAAGAAATTTCCGTTTCAATGTATGATTACACGGTAAACATTCACTTATTTTAGAAAGTATCCATGGCTAGCTCGACTCAAATTAAAGCTTTGATGCAATCGCACATCGATAAAGATGACGACAGATTTTTATCTGTCGCACTTCAGGTTGCCGCTCATGAAGCAAGAAATGGTCATGGAAAACTCGCGCAAGAGCTCAAGGGGTTAGTTGAGCAAGCAAAAAAGAATAGCGCTAAAAACCTACCTGTTTCGATTGCTAGCAGTGTTAAGGATACTTCGGGCCTATTAGCTACAACCCACCCACAACTACGCTTCTCTGACCTTATTGTCTCACTTTCTGTTAAAAGTAAGCTTGAAAGGTTGGTTAAAGAGCAAAAACACCTCATCACCTTAAAGAATCATGGTCTCTCCCCCCGTAGAAAGCTGCTACTGGCAGGTAAGCCAGGCACAGGAAAAACCTTTACTGCGTCCGTTTTGGCGGGCGAGCTAAACTTTCCGTTGTTTGAGGTTCGCCTTGATGCTGTTATTACAAAGTACCTCGGAGAATCTTCAGCTAAGCTACGCCAGATTTTTGATACTATTCGAGAGGTAAGAGGGGTTTACTTTTTTGACGAGTTTGATGCCTTAGGCTCTCATCGTGGCTCAAGTAATGACGTAGGGGAAGCTAGGCGTATTCTTAATAGCTTTTTGCAGATGATTGAACAAGATGACTCTAATAGTGTCATCGTTTGTGCTACGAACCATATTGAAGCACTAGACCACGCTCTTTTCCGCCGTTTTGATGATGTCATTAAATATCAACTTCCATCAGAAGAGGAAATTATCAAGCTTTTCAGAACGCGTTTGCATTCTTATGTCGCTAAGAATTTCTCTTGGAGGAAGCTTCCAGCAATTGCTGACGGGTTAAGTAATGCTGAAATTACATTAGCTGCAAATGATGCAATTAAAGAAATGCTTATTCATGACCACAACTCAATTACCATCACAATGCTTCAACAGGCAATTGAAGACAGAAAGAGTATTAGCCAGCACTTTATGGAGTAAGAAGGAACCTGAATGGCTCGCAACGAATTTGATAAACCCCACTTCTTTTTTAATTCTTCAGCTAGTTCTCATGAGTTTACCTCACCAAATCGAGGTGGTGGTGGGCCAGTAACCATTCCTGCTAAAGACAGAGCCATTCATAGCGCTCACCTACGCCAAAATATTCAATCTGTTGCGAGCGAATTTTCCGAGTTGAAACAATCTGTATCTTCTAATGAGTTGAGTATGGGGGTTGGTATTCAGGTTGAGTTTGAAAGTTTTCCTGATGTGGCGATGGCAGTAGAGAGTTTGGCGAATGACCCTCAGGGTATTGTGTTGCATAACGTCAAGACAGTAGAACTGGAAGAAGGCCACAAAACCACAATTGCCACTGCGTATGTTCCTGAAGGAAAACTGAGTTTTTACCAGAAGAAGCTCAATGAGTACGAGGAACGTAGGGTGCTATCTGGTGGAAGGGCTGGTGATCACCAGAAACTCATTGACTCAATAAAAAATATTAAGCGTGCCACTTTCTCTGCCATTTGGGCTGATGACGAAACATTGTTGCCTGAAGATAAGGATGAGAATGTATGGTGGGAAGTTTGGTTGGCTACACCTAGAAAGTCTCGCCAAACACACAATCACTACCAAGAAATCTTGGCTGACTTTACACACTTGGCAAGTATGGCTGAAATGGTTGTCTCAGAGCACAAGCTTCGATTCCCCGAACATACTGTCATTCAGTTGTATACAAACCAGAGAAAATTAGAAGAAAACGCCGCTTTATTGTTTCGAGTGGCTGAGATACGGTTCCCGAAAGTTACCGCTGAATTTTTTGCTGCAATGCCGAATGAGGAGCAGGAGGGGTGGACAGAAGAACTGCTACAGCGTCTTAACTCTAACACTTCCGATGAGTCACCTTATGTTTGTATTATAGATTCAGGTGTTAATGTTCAGCACCCATTGCTTGCTCCTTTTTCAACGCCATCTGACCAGAGAACTATAACAGAAGACAGCGACCCTACTGATGCTTTAGGTCATGGAACAGGAATGGCTGGCTTAGCTATTTGGGGAGATATGACCGAAAGGTTAAGCTCATCAGGAGTTGAGGTGGTTGGGCATCGATTAGAGTCGGTCAAAACCATGAGGTTTAATGGTGACAATGCTGACAAGCCTCTGGGTATCGTTACCACTAATGCGGTATCTGAAATGGAGATATACAAGCCTGAACGCTCTAGAGTTTTCTCGATGTCGCTGTCGTCAGGTATAGGTACAGATAGAGGGCGGCCGTCATCATGGTCTAGTGCAATGGATATGCTGGCAGTAGATTTTTCTGGAGAGGGCTTAACACCGCGCTTGTTCACAGTGTGTGCTGGTAATGCCCAGCTAGATGCCAATGTAGATTACCCTAATGCTAACTACTTGAGTAATGTTCATGACCCTGCTCAGGCTTGGAATGTTCTTACTGTTGGTGCTTTCACGGAAAAAGACCGGCTGTCTTTCTCTGCCGACTTAGTCCCTTTAGCTCCCAAAGGCGGGTTATCACCATATTCGACAACATCTCTAGGTTGGGATAAAAGTAACGCTCCATTCAAGCCAGAAGTCGTATTTGAGGGTGGAAATTTGGCGAAAGCAGAAGATGGATTTTGTGGTGATGAACCAGATCTTCATCTTTTAACGACGAACAGTGACTTCTCTCAAAGACAGTTTGCAACCACACACGCAACGAGTGCAGCTACTGCTTTGGCTGCTAGGTTCTCAGCGCAGATAAAAGCTCAATATAGTGATATTTGGCCAGAAACGGTTAGGGCTTTAACCGTGCATTCCGCAGATTGGACTGATGCAATGTATGCATTAATTTCTGCACGGCGAGGCGGCACCATTAGAAAAGCAGACATGGTGAAGTTGGTCAGAAAGGTAGGGTATGGTGTACCTAACCTTGAAAAAGCGTTAAGCAGTGCCGACAACTCGCTCTCGATGGTGATTCAAGATGAGTTACAGCCTTTTATTAAACCTCGTTCTAAAGATACAAGAACAAAAGATATGCACTTGCATAACCTGCCTTGGCCGCAAGAGGAACTGTTGAAAATTGGCGAAGCTGATGTTGAACTGACGGTTACACTCTCCTATTTTGTTGAACCTAACCCTTCAAGCCGCAATGTCTTAGATAAGTATAACTATGCTAGTCATCAGTTAAGGTTTGATGTGAAACACCACGGTGAATCTGATGCCCAATTTATGCGAAGAGTCAACGCACAAGCTGAGGGGGATAGGCCAGATGCAATCGAAGATAGTAATTGGCTCATAGGTAAACAGCAACGACATAAAGGCTCTATCCATAAAGATGTTTGGAGAGGCAGCGCTGCTGATTTGGCTGCTAGAGGTAAGATTGCAATATACCCTGCCAAGGGGTGGTGGAAAACTCGTAAAGCTCATGAGCGATATGATTCCAAAGCTCGATACGCGTTAGTGGTGTCATTATCTGTACCAGAAGTGGAAGTGGATTTGTATTCAGAAGTGCAAAGCATCATAGAAGCTGAAGTTGCCACACCTGCTTTGGTGGAAGTCTCTCATTAAGCGTATTAAACCAAGCGTGATGTTCCACTGAGCGTGATAACCGTTATAGTTAATTTAACACGGAAATGGCCAGAGCCGTCATAGACTGATTTTTGACTATAACTCGAATGTGCACCAAGACGTGTTTAGAACGCAACCATCATGAGATTTATCTGGGCAACAAGCTGTTGCCCAGCAGCCTGTTGGACAAACTCCAACCCCAATTTTGCAAGAGCCTCTTGCAAAAATCACTCTGAAGCACTTCTGCTCTAATGCAATTAACAGTCATAGAATCCATAACGCATGCCGTTAGTTACAGCGGCTCGTATTCTATTGAGTTTTGCATCTCTAAGATCATTCGATTAACTTTTATTTTCTTTTGAATACGTTCAGGCAAAAGAGAGGCATACTCTGCCGTATCTAGCTGTTTGAAATCTAGAGCAATACCGTTAATGATTTTGACATAATTATCACCGATTTCTTTAAGATCATTCAAACGATTTGTTTCCTTACTAATCGCCCTCTGCAAGTCTTGTTGTTTACTCCAAAGTCTATCTAAATTAACGCCACTCTCTAACTCAGCTTTCTTTTCCTCTAGACACTCCGTTTCTTGTTTCAGCCATTTGACACGGTTTTCTAACTCGGTCAACGCTTCATTTGATACACCTTTTCTAGCAAGTGCAGCTTCAAGCTCACTCGTGATTTTGTAATGTGCTCCATCCAATATTTGTTGCGCTGTTCTTTGAGCACTTTCAACCACTGATAACTCTTGCTTTAGAGCATTATCGGTAATCATTTGAGCATTCTTTCTAGCATCTTCTACTTCCGTAGCTAACTCAGCTAGAACGCTACCTCTAACTTCTATTCTGACCTTTTCACGTTGTTGTTCTGCTTCAACTCTCGCATTGTTAATGATTCTTCCCGCTTCTAATTTGCTAAGATAGATGGTTTGCTTGAGTTGTTCTAATTCTTGATTTAATGATGACTTCTCTTCTTCAAGCCGCAGTACCGCAACTTGAAGATCACTCGCTAGGGACTTTATCTGCTTATAGAGCTCTTTTTGCTCCCGCTCTTTTTCTTGCCACTTTTCAACTCTTTGTTTTATTCGGGCAACTTTTTCTTCAGCTTGTTCCTCACGCTCAGAAATGTTTCCAGTAATTCTTTGAACTTGTTTGCGATGCCTTGCTATCTTTCTCAACAACGTACTTCTTTCTTTGCTGATACTCATCGCAGCTTGCTGCTCAATAAAATCCCAGAATGGATTTAGAGGATTTAATGCTGTTATCTGAACTTTTACATTTTCATAGCTGCTCAGCAGCGAATCTGAGTCCAATCCAACTAGAAATAACTCAAGGGCACTCCTACCCTGCTTTCGAAAGTCAACTATTTTATCTGGTGGGGTTTCATGAGTATTAGTAACTTCCACGTAATACTCTTCCCTACCGATCTGGCAGACGATATCTGGAATCCTTCCGTCTCGATAGACTTCTAGACGAACATTTTTCACACCTACCATTTCACAATCACTAGAATCAAAAATGCCACTGGAATATGGATGAGGAATGAGCTTCTCCCGCTCGATGAACTCCTTTGCACTTAAATGCAACTGGGTTTCATACGAGTAGCGACATTCTGCGTTACTTTGATGGCGTAAGTAGCTAGCTATGCCTTTATTACTATGTGCGGCAACCATGAAGTCTCCACAGCAAGGACAGACAACGTCATCCTGAGTGCCACTTTCTAGCTCAACAACAGAAACAACTCTACTCTCACTTAGCTTCCACCCAAAAATAGAACGATTTCTCATGCACACCTCAACATTGGAAAAATAGTGATGGTTAAAAACACAAATATGGAACAAATCTCATATTAATTATCACAATATTATCAAGTCAAAGACAATGTGTGCTTGCTTCATGAGATCCTCATCATCAATGCCAGGCACCAAGTTAAGCGACTTTTCCATACTTCACTTAATTCATTACATATTAATGTTCTGATTTGCGGAACTAATTTCTGTCCAAAGACATGTTACATGACCGTTTGGTGATGGCTTTTACTGTGACGAAGATACAATGCTTTTATCTATATCAGATTGAAAAGCACCTAACAGTCTCTTCATCTCTCCGAGCGCTGCGGTAGGCGTTAACTCCTTCCTTGCTATCTGTTCTTCTAACAACTCAATCTGACGCTTTGCCAAGTCAACACTCGACTTAAGAGATACTGCATTATAAACCTCTGTGTAGCCGTGAATATCTGCAAATGCGAGGTCAATATAAGTATCTAAAGAGCTAAGATTTGTATGGCCTGTCCACTGCTGAAGTTGCATTTTAAACGTTTGTGTGTGCAGTAAATGCTTTCGGAAATCATCTTTATCATTCACTTCTTTAGAAGCAAGAATAAGCTCTTTGAGCTTATCTGTAATGAATGCATGCCTCCAAAGGTGCGGGTGCAATTCTCCCTCGATACCTAGCTCTTTTTTCCATAAGTTCATGTACGTTGTCCATGAATCGGCGGATAGGCGTAGACCTGTTTTTAAGCTGATAAACAGGTAATCATGTTGGACTTTTTTCTTCCTTACGACTTTCTTGCGAACTTTGATGTAATCTGCAATCACTGATAATAATAGGTGTGGAACTGGTATCTTTCGAGTTGTGTTCTCATCTTTACGTTTTAAAGTAGTAAGCGTGAGCATACCGGTACGCCTTGCTTCCTCGTAATCGGTCATTTTAATCAAATGAAGCTCAGACACTCGACCACCTAACTGCTCCATTGCAGTATATAGCGCCATGTCCCTTCTACGTTTATCTTTGTTTTCCTGAGTCTTTATATGCTCCCATACACGTAAAGCATCATCAGAAGAAACAGGGTGGCGTTTCTTAATCTCATCTTTCGTTGGTATAGCAGGGTGCGTAATTTTAGAGCCTTCAATGAAACCTTTGTAACCTTCCTGTTTGCGTCTGTAATACTTCTCTAGTATCTGAATTGAGTTACCTTTATCTTTGCCAATAAAAGCACTCAAATCATGAAACTCTTGGATAAACTGCAAAAAAACCAAACAGGTATGTGCAATCTTTATAACGGAGTTATTCTTACGCTTTAGTTCGCCAAGTTGCGTTCTCTCTGCCTGTAGTGATTGAACGAAAAGAGTGAATGTTGCATTAGTAAGTTGACTAAACCGGCTCAATAGTGGCTGTTTTTCAATAAAGTGAACCAAGTGGATGATGTCGTAGGCATAACCTCGAATAGTGTCACTTTTTAAGTTTCTCGCCATCAAACTGTTGATGTAGGCATTGGCTTCATAACAAGGAGTATGATTACTGTAGGTTACGAAAGGAATGTCCAGAGGCTTACGAAAGACAAGCTTGCCATCAAACCCAAGATGACTCCATTGCTCAAAGCCTTTAAGCTTACGAACAGCCATCATACCTCTCCATTCAAAGTGAAATTCATCTGCGCTTCAACCTTCCGATTGTGCTCTCGATAAAGCTCCCGTCGCTCTTCTACTGTTCCCTCATGATTCGCTAGTTGTTTTAACCTAGAGCGTAGCTCTGAGACCATAACTGTCAGTAGAGAATTGCTACGCTGTGCTGCATCCACCTCTGATTCAAGCTTTGCAACTTTGAACTTTAGGCCCACTACGGTTTGCTTGTTGCCTTTGGAAGCTTTCTCATCAAGATGTGTAGCCTCTATTGCCAGTTTTGCATTAATACGAAGCTCATCTAACGATAAGAAACCTCTCTCTAGAAGTGCTTCTGAGATGCTTTTTACCGTGTTTAATGAGCATGATGTGATATTACGCTCTTCATTCTGATATTTAGATAAGCCAGATTGTGATTTAAGAGCCTTTATAAGCTCTTCATCATCTTTAAATTCAGTGGGAGATGTGATTATTTCCCTTAACAGCTTTTCTGTTTCAAGTATCTTAGTTTGGTTTTTTTCTAAAACTTTCATCGTCCCAATCCTCAATCAAGGTCTTTGATCTTTAAAATTAGATTAAAGGTTTGAGTTGTATTTCCATCAGTATCTTCGATGGTAAAGAACTCAGGCTCAAGCGTGATTCGACCCTCTTCTAAAAGCTGAATAACCTCTGTTTCAATATCCTGCTCTTTTTGAAGCTGGCTTATATGAGGGACGGTTAGATAAGACTCATCATCGTAATCTTCTGCCGCTTCACTCAGTGACTCTATAGTGATTGGTGTTGAGCTATCATCTGTCAGGCGCTCTGCAATGATTTTACGAACCTCTTCGATCCCTTCGAGCTTCGCTAGTTCAGAAGAGGAATCGACCACACCACGAACAATTACACTGGCTTTAGCTCCGTTTAGTACAGCCCCTGTTTCCGATTCGGAGATATAGTGGTATAGATGTTCCATATCTGAATGTCCGAGAATCCAGCGCAGGGCGTCCATACCATCAGTACCCTTAGACCAGAAAAACGCCATAGCAAAGAAGCGTCTCAATTGGTGCTGACGAACATAATTACGGCGGTACTCACCGTTGTCGTACTCTACCAAGTCCGTTTCCATGTAATCACACAAATAATCAAGGTGCGCATTATAAGTCTTGTGATTAATCTCATTTAACTGAGTAACCATTGAATTAAGTTTGTTAAACAGAGATAACTTTCCTTTGCATAGATTCAACTCACTTGCTTTGATGTTAAATTGCTCCAGTTGCCAAATGAACCTTGCGATAGATAAGGGAATTGGTCTTTCTATTGTTGCGTTTATCCCTTTTGATCCAGTTTTTTTTACCTTAATTATCAGGTTGTACTCTGTTTTTACACCTTCTTCTGAAAAGGGATTAACACTAGGTGATAAATTGCCATGTGGCTTCAACTTGATTAACTCATCTTGTCTTCGTGCCATGATTGCCCCCACCAAGACCTGTATTGCGCCTTGAAGCACAGAGAACAAATCAAACAGGCTCTCATTAGCTCGAATCTTTTCGTGTCGATTTTCAGTACTTTTAGCAAAGCCTTGAACCTGTTTTATTCCTTTTTTCAAGTATTCACTACTCAGGCAATTGATCGCCTCCGTTTGAAACCAGTAACCTCGCTCTGTAGCAGACATATCTCGATGCAATTCTTCGTTCCAAGCTTTGGAGTATTCAGATGGACGGAGTGTGTTGGAATTATCTTCAACAGATTTGTTTCTTGCTTTAGACAGCAGCGTTAATGTTTCATCCAGTAAAGTAACATTACCTTCCTTTGTAGGTAGATGCTCTTTGACAAACTCATAGCACTGACGAATTAAATTAAACACAAAGGTAGGCGACAAGGTGCGGGTGCGCCCTGCTCTTTTTAAGCTAACTAACTGGTTAATGTGACCTGAACTGATACGCTCGGACAAGATTGGAGGACTTGCCGCATCTTTACGCTCAAGGTTGGTATAAATCAATTGAATTGCTTCAATGTAGCTCGAGATAGCTCGTTGGTTCGTGCCTGTTGAGATGTCTCTACTCTCAACTGCACGATACTCTGAGTTTCGCTTTAGCGCTTTGAGATGAAGCTCTGCGTAGTTGGGGAGGTTAATGTCGTGATAAAGCATCTTACCTTTAAATAACAGCTCACCCAGTATAGCACTGCTGCCAGTGTATTTTATGCTTTCTCTAGCGTGATAATAGCCTTGTTCAAAGAGCCAAGCGCACGCCTTTTCTCTCTCTACTAGAAATAAGAAACTTTCATCTTGCGCAATGTCTTGTGTAACGTAGGGGAACTTCTCTTTAAACGTTTGTGCGTCTGCATCAGAAACACTCTTAGAAGCGTTATCAAGTAATACCTGAGTGCGCTTATCCATCTCATACACACCTTGAAAACTTCCGTGTTTGGCGTATTTCGTCAAGATGTTCAGCCAGAAGTCATCATTCACATTCAGAAAGTAGTATTTTGCTAGCTTCAATTCTTCCGAGTGCAGCAAGATAGCATTGATGAGAGCGATAACTTTGTTAACTTTATGATAAGCCGTTATTGGACTAATAATCTTCCCACCATTTTCAAGTGGATTATCTGCTGCCGTAATCCAGTATTTAAAGCTGTTTAATAACTTTTGATGCTTTATGTCGGTGAGTTTCTTTCCGTCATCCAAGTAAACCGTGTCCCAATGTATCGTTTTTGGGGTTTTGCCAAATGTTAGTACCCATTTGTTTGCAGGAAAACTAGATTCTAACCATTCGGGTTGTCTGTCATCGTAACCGTAGATGCCTGTATGGAAGTTCGTAATGATATCTAAAGCTCGATAGTCATCATTTGATACTGAGAAATTGATAATTTCTTCAAGAATCTCGGCCCTTAGACCGTTCAAAAGCGAATGGTCTAGCACGATGCTCTCAATAAGGTTAGCTGTGGAGGAGTTGTCGATAGTAACACTTAACATAGCAGCACTCCCTTGATCGAGTCAGTGTCTAGTTTGTTATTGCTTGCAATATCAAGCATTCCCATTAAATCATCATCAGCATTATGCTTACCTGAAGTCAGGGTATCTAAAACAAACACTGCTGATTGATACCAGTGAGCCACAATATCTAAAAAAGATTCCTCATCATCACTTCTCTCAACAACAAGGCGTATTGCCATTAATAACTGCAAAAGAGGTGTCGAGATGGTGTATGTCAACTGGTCAAATTCTAATGATTCAGAACTTTCACTGTCAGTAGTTTGCTGAGTAAAACCATGATCGAAATACTCAGTAATATTACTTATGCCGTGGTTACTTAAAAACTCTTCGATATCTTGAGCATTCATATTCACAGCATCAAGTCGATGCACTGAATCTTTCATTGCTTCAAGTAAAATAGCGTTCTGAAACTGGCGTATCCAACGTGCATTAAAGAAATCCATGAGTGGTTTAGGAAGATAAGAGGTCAGTAGGTTTGCATCTTTCTTTTCATGTCCAAGCGCCTCGGCAACGGCATCCATTGAGCGTGTTTCCAAATAAATTTGAAAGCCTCTGTGTCGTCTGATTGAGCGTAGTGAATGAATATCAGAAATGGCTTTAGCATCTTTCAAGGTGATATCGCTGCTCTTATCAAAGAGTGATTTGTCTTTAAGCCAATCATAAAAGTCAATTGCCGAATGAAGAGTGGCATTGAGGCTACTTGGGTGCATCGCATTGGTAATGGTTGCAGTCAAAATCATCTTTCGCCAATTCACATCCCCTTTTTGCTTCAGGTATTCACGGCTCATACGAGTATGCTGTATCAGGAACTCCACTATAGATTTAGAAAACTCATTGAGCACTACTTCTTGCTGCGCATTGGTCGCTCCTTTGCGTGATTTGCAACTGACCGCAATGTGCTGGTTACCAACTTGCTTATAGCCCACCATATTGCCATTTACATCAAATAAGTCCCACTTTGCTAACCAAGAGGGTGTGATTCGAGGATGCTCCATCACAAGAAGCGTCAAAAGAACATTCAGTGTTGATTTGGTTGGGAGATTTAACTCGGTGTTGAGTTGCTTAGCATTACAGCTAAACCCTAAAAATGATAAATAATAAGTGTCTTTTGCAGCGATGCCGTGTGCATAAAAGGTTGCTACTGTATTGTCTAGCTTGTCTGTACCGACAAAGTTATTATATTCTTGGGTGCTGTTGTTACTGCTATCCAGTGGTTTGACGGAGCCTGTGCTCTGAAAAGCCTTATTTCTATCCTCTCGCTCTAAAAACTCTTCAAATTTCAAGAGACACACATGCTTGATATGCGCCATGTCTCTCTCTACACGTTGTTGAATAATTGAAACAGCCTCTTCGCCTTTAATTTTGAGCGGGATGTTAGCAAACCATCGAAGGTTTTCTGACTGCGTAGCATTTCCGCCGATTGAAAAGGTGGGCGCTGCATCTTTTGGGTCTTTCCAGGCTGGAACAATGAATGGTTTGTGGGGCTCAGCAAAAACACCCTTGTTGATAAAACACTCTGTATAATAGTTAATGGAATCTCGCCACTTATCATGAAAATTCTTTGGGCAGTTCTGAGCAGCTTGAGAGCGCACAAATAGCACTTTAAACACCTTGTGGAAGAATGGCTGCACATGATTACGACTTAGAAGGGCTTCTATTGTTAGTCTATCTCGGTCGTCATAAACAGTGGAGAAACCCACAAAAAGGTTTCTGAGTTCTTTTAACGCCTGATGCAGAGATGTGGATTTTTGTGTAAAAGCATAGTTTTTAAGAGCAAGATGAACCTTGTTTGTAAACGCTTCACCAAAATTAACATAAAGCGTATCAAGATAAGCCTCATATTCTTTGCCTTCTTTTGATAGCACCTGCCAACCTTCAAGGTAGTCAGCTTTTGATTTATCTATATTGAGCTTTCGAAACTGAGCCAGACAACTCGAAGCGTCTTCTGTGATTGTAACGCTCGAAAGCTTTATTTCATTCAAGGTTAAATGCTTATCTTGCGCAATGTAATGGAAGAGGCCTTTGAGTCGATTGCCGAAGTTATATCTGCGTTTGATAGTGATATCATCACAGCTATAAACAAAGCCAATTAACGACTGGAGGTGTGCATTAAGTGAGCTTGAATCATTCAGTATCCCCTGTGCACTGTAATTGCTTTGACCAACCAAATAGCAGTAAGCCGCATAAATATTCAATACCGCCTGTATAGAACGTGGGTGGACTGAAGATTCAGCAGCAAGTGTTAGGTAGTTAGTGTATTTCGCTGACAGTGCAGTTTTTAATAAAGAAAGCTCATTTAATGTTTTTACATTCATAACCAAATTTCATAAATTGACAACTAACAAGAACCATAATTGTCAATGTGATTATTATCAATGTTATTTTAGAGTATTAAATGGAATTTAAATCATTAATATTCAAAAACTTAACAGTATTTTGAGATTTTTTAATTATTGGGGTTAATAGCCTTTCATCAAGAAAGAGTAAGCCATTGTGTGCCAAAGAAATTTCACCCGGTCTTGGAATCGATCCTCCACCCACTAAAGCAGCCATAGAGCTTGAATGATGTGGGGCACGAAAGGGGCGCTGCTTCCAATTGAGTGCATTAATCTCTTGTTGAGTCAATGACGCCACGGACGCCGTTTCCATTGCTTCATCGTCACTCATTTCTGGTAATAAATCGCACAAGCGCGAGGCAAGCATGGTTTTCCCCGTCCCGGGCGGCCCCAAAAACAACAAGTTATGGTTCCCTGCCGCAGCAATTTCCAACGCTCGCTTGCCTTGCTGCTGACCAATGATGTCCTGTAAATCACGGCCATTCTCCACCGCTCGATACAGGTTTTGCGTTTGGTGCAGGCTAAGTTTTTGTTGGCCACAAAGATCAGCACACACTTCCAGCAAGCTATGAGCAGATTTATGCTGTTCTTCGCCCACTAAGGCAGCTTGATCTCCATTGTAATGCGGCACGACCAAGCTTCGCTGTGCTTTGTTGGCTGCGAGCGCCGCAGGCAATACCCCCTTAACTCCGCGCAGCTCACCCGACAGCGCTAGCTCACCAACAAATTCTTTTTCCGCCAATTTATCTATTGGGATCTGCTCTGAAGCAGCGAGAATGCCAAGTGCAATCGGCAAATCAAAGCGCCCTCCCTCCTTGGGCAGATCGGCGGGTGCAAGATTGACCGTGATGCGCTTAGCTGGGAACTCAAATCGAGAGTTAATGATCGCGCTGCGCACTCGGTCACGTGATTCTTTGACTGTGGTTTCCGGTAATCCCACCAGAGTGAAACCCGGCATGCCATTACTGATATGCACCTCCACCGTCACCGGGGGCGCTTCAACCCCAACTGATGCCCGACTGTAAATAATGGCTAAGCCCATAAATTCTCCCACATGGCCACTTAATATTTATCTGTTTGATAACACGTCAACTTTTTAACAATCTTGTTATATAGCTTGGGGAGATGATGAGAGAATGTGAAAAAAGAATGACTTTTTGCTTGTCATGTAACGGAATTCTATGTTACCACTAGTGACGCAAACAATTTCGTACCATATTACGTAAGCACAACATAAAAAGAATATGAATTTTAACGTCCGCATTAACGCACTGATTGTCCTGATTATCGTGGTCATTATTGATTCCGCGCGGGGGCTGGTGGGCGAAAAATAAACACCAAATTCAAAAAAACCCCCGCACTGAGAAGTCCGGGGGTTTTTTTCAACTTAAACGCTGAGAATCAGCGAAAGAATAAACACTGACAAAAGTCAGGTAGACACAAAATAAAAAGCTCAGCCGCGAGCGGGCAGGAAGAATGGGAGCGCACATGACGTGCACAACACAACATTGCTACTTAGGTAGCCAAGGAGGCTTACGATGACAGGTGCTGAATTAGTCGTAGCCGCATTAAAGCAACAGGGCATTAAAACCGTATTCGGCTATCCGGGCGGTGCTATCATGCCAATTTATGACGCCCTATATGACGGTGGCGTCGAACACATTCTCTGCCGTCACGAACAAGGCGCAGCCATGGCCGCTATCGGTATGGCACGTGCGACTCAAGATGTCGCAGTCTGTATGGCGACATCCGGTCCCGGTGCCACTAACCTAGTAACCGGTTTGGCCGATGCGTTTATGGATTCGATCCCAATGGTGGCAATCACAGGCCAGGTCGCCAGTTCCCACATCGGAACAGACGCTTTTCAGGAAATGGACGTGATAGGAATGTCACTATCCTGTACCAAGCACAGCTACCTAGTAACAGAAATTGAAGACCTGGCCCCAACATTAGCCGAAGCGTTTGAAGTCGCTAAAACGGGTCGCCCTGGCCCAGTGATTGTTGATATCGCTAAAGATGTTCAGCTCGCACAATCCCCCACTCATATTTTACCGCCTTTCACACCACCAGCTACTCCTGTTCCCCAAGCAGAAGCCGTTTCTGCCGCTCAGGAGCTTCTTTCACAGAGTACCCGCCCGGTATTCTATGTTGGCGGTGGCGTGCAACTGGGTAAAGCCACTGATACTGTCCGTCAATTCCTGCGTCTCAATCCAATGCCTTCGGTCAGCACCTTGAAAGGCTTAGGCACTATTGAGCGTCATGATCCACATTATCTTGGCATGCTGGGCATGCACGGCACTAAAGCCGCAAACTTAGTCGTTCAGGAATGTGACCTACTGATTGCGGTCGGCGCACGATTTGATGACCGAGTAACAGGCAAACTGGAAACGTTCGCTCCACATGCGCGCGTTATCCATATCGATATCGATGCCGCTGAGATCAACAAGCTGCGTCACGCCCATGCACCACTGCGCGGTGATATCAATACCCTTCTTCCTCAGTTAGAACTAACACAAGACATCACACCTTGGGTCAAACACAGTGAAAGCCTACGCAGCGGTTTTAAGTGGCGTTATGATCACCCGGGTGATCTGATTTTCGCCCCAGGCTTACTGAAGCAACTGTCTGATATGATGCCTGACAGCTCAATGGTTTCAACCGATGTCGGACAGCACCAGATGTGGGCCGCACAGCATATCCAACCACGTGATCCACAAAACTTCATAACCTCGGCTGGTCTCGGCACTATGGGCTTTGGTCTTCCTGCCGCGATGGGGGCTGCAGTCGCACGCCCAGATGATCAGTCTATCCTTATTACAGGTGACGGTTCTTTCATGATGAACATTCAGGAACTGGGCACACTAAAGCGTCGCCAAATTCCGGTAAAAATCGTTCTATTGAATAACCAGCGCTTAGGTATGGTACGTCAATGGCAGTCACTGTTCTTCGATGGCCGCCACAGTGAAACTATTTTGGATGACAACCCGGATTTCGTCACCCTAGCGAAGGCGTTTGATATCCCTGGAAAAACGATCACAAGAAAAGAAGAAGTCGAGCCGGCGATTCAGGAAATGCTGGAGAGTAAGACTTCTTACTTACTTCACGTACTGATCGACGAAGAAGAAAACGTGTGGCCACTGGTACCGCCTGGTGCTTCTAACAATGACATGCTGGAGAACACTTAAGATGGAAAGATATCTAATCGATATTAAAGCAGACGACAAACCTGTACTGCTAGAGCGTGTTCTTCGTGTGGTTCGCCACCGTGGTTTCATTGTTAAGCAAGTTGCAGGCACGCAAAACCATGAGAGTAAAATTGCCAGTGTAGAGATCATTGTCGACAGCGATCGTCCAATCTCCTTCCTGACCAATCAGATTGAAAAGCTCTGGGATGTGCGCACGGTTGAGGTAACACAAATCGCCCGCGACGAACTACCGAATAACAACCTACAACAAAAAATTTGTGCATAAAGGAAGGCAACAATGGCTACTAAAACAGCAGATTACATTTGGTTTAATGGCAAGCTAGTACCTTGGGAAGAAGCGAATGTTCATGTACTGACTCATGCGATGCACTACGGTACTTCAGTGTTTGAAGGTGTGCGCTGCTACAACACGCCTAAAGGACCAATTATCTTCCGCCACCGTGAGCATGCAAAAAGACTCAAAGATTCCGCCAAAATCTACCGTTTCCCTATCCCTTACTCTGTGGATGAAATCATGGAAGCGACGCGCGAAACACTGCGCGAGAACAAACTCGATAGCGCTTATATTCGTCCGCTAGGTTTTGTCGGCAATGTTGGCCTCGGTGTATGTCCACCGCAGGGCACCGAAATGGATCTGATCATCGCCGCTTTCCCATGGGGCTCTTACCTAGGTGAAGAAGCCTTGGAGAAAGGGGTCGATGCAATGATTTCCAGCTGGAACCGTGCAGCGCCAAACACCATTCCAACCGCAGCGAAAGCTGGCGGTAACTACCTATCTTCATTGCTGGTTGGCGGTGAAGCACGTCGTCATGGCTACGATGAAGGTATTGCATTAAGTGTTGATGGTTATTTGTCTGAAGGCGCAGGTGAGAACATCTTTGTGATTAAAGATGGAGTAATCACCACGCCACCAGCAACTAGCGCCATCCTTCCGGGCATCACTCGTGATTCGATCATGACTATCGCTCGTGACAAAGGTTACCAAGTACGCGAAGCAAATATTGCTCGTGAAGCACTTTACCTGGCAGACGAAGTATTTATGACAGGTACTGCAGCAGAGGTCGTTCCTGTTGCAACCATAGATAAAATTGACGTAGGCAGCGGTAAACGCGGCCCTATCACCAAAGAGCTGCAAGAAGCTTACTTTGGACTATTCAACGGCACCACTGAAGATAAGTGGGGCTGGTTAGATTACGTTTACCCAGCAGACGCGGCAAAATAAAGGAAGTAGTAAGATGCCTAAATACAGATCAGCAACCACCACTCACGGTCGTAACATGGCGGGTGCTCGTGCACTGTGGCGTGCAACTGGCGTAAAAGATGAAGATTTTGGTAAGCCAATCATCGCAGTCGTGAACTCATTCACTCAGTTTGTACCGGGCCACGTTCACCTTAAAGATATGGGCCAACTGGTCGCCGGTGAAATCGAAAAAGCAGGCGGTATCGCCAAAGAATTCAACACCATCGCGGTCGATGATGGTATCGCAATGGGTCACGGTGGCATGCTTTATTCACTGCCATCTCGTGAGCTTATCGCTGACTCAGTAGAGTACATGGTGAATGCTCACTGTGCTGATGCCATGGTATGTATCTCCAACTGTGACAAAATCACTCCGGGAATGCTGATGGCGTCAATGCGCCTTAACATCCCAGTAATCTTTGTATCTGGCGGTCCAATGGAAGCGGGTAAAACTAAGCTTTCTGACCAAATCATCAAGCTAGACTTGGTTGATGCGATGATCCAAGGTGCAGACCCGAAAGTTTCAGATGAGCAAAGTGAACAGATCGAACGCAGTGCGTGTCCAACATGTGGTTCATGTTCAGGTATGTTCACAGCGAACTCAATGAACTGCCTGACTGAAGCGCTTGGTCTTTCTCAGCCAGGTAACGGTTCAATGCTAGCGACACACGCAGACCGCGAAGAACTATTTATCAACGCGGGTAAACGTATCGTTGAACTGACACGCCGTTACTACGAGCAAGATGACGAATCGGCGCTACCGCGCAATATCGCCACTTTTGATGCATTCGAAAACGCAATGGCGCTTGATATCGCGATGGGCGGCTCAACTAATACTATTCTTCACCTGCTCGCTGCTGCGCAAGAAGGTGAGATTGACTTCAATATGGAAGATATCGATCGCTTATCTCGCAAAGTGCCTCACCTATGTAAAGTGGCGCCATCTACTCAGAAATATCACATGGAAGACGTACACCGCGCGGGTGGTGTTATGGCTATCCTCGGTGAGCTAGACCGCGCAGGTTTGCTTCACAATGATGCGCGCACCGTACTCGGCCTTTCAATGAAAGAGCAGCTAGCACAATACGACATCATCCAAACGGAAGATGCAGATGTATTGAAGTTCTTCCGCGCAGGCCCTGCAGGCATTCGTACTACCAAAGCTTTCTCACAAGATTGTCGTTGGGATCGTCTTGATTATGACCGCGCTGATGGTTGTATCCGTTCAATCGATCACGCGTTCTCTCAAGAAGGTGGCCTAGCTGTTCTGTCAGGCAACATCGCTCTTGATGGCTGTATTGTGAAAACAGCTGGCGTTGATGAGAGCATTCATAAATTCACTGGTCCTGCTGTAGTGTTTGAAAGCCAGGAAGACGCGGTTGAAGGCATCTTAGGCGGCAAAGTCAAAGCAGGCGATGTAGTAGTAATCCGCTATGAAGGTCCTAAAGGGGGCCCGGGTATGCAGGAAATGCTTTACCCAACCACTTACCTGAAATCAATGGGGCTTGGTAAAGAGTGTGCTCTGCTGACGGATGGTCGCTTCTCTGGCGGTACGTCTGGCCTGTCCATTGGTCACGCTTCACCTGAAGCGGCGAATGGTGGCGCGATTGGTCTGGTGAAACAGGGCGATATGATCGCGATTGATATTCCAAACCGTTCTATTTCTCTAGAAGTCTCAGAGCAGGAACTTGCTGAGCGCCGTGTAAAACAAGACGAACTAGGCTGGAAACCTGTCGATCGTCAACGCGAAGTTTCTTTTGCACTCAAAGCGTATGCAAGTATGGCAACCAGTGCTGACAAAGGGGCGGTACGAGACAAATCTAAGCTAGAGGACTAGCTTATGTCTGATTCTCTCTTTTCAGGGAAAGCTCTACAGACTGGCGCAGACTATCTGCGCCATATCTTAAGAGCCCCGGTTTATGAAGCCGCAACGGTGACGCCTCTGCAGGAGATGCCACGCCTGAGTGAACGAATTGGCAACAAGGTGCAAATCAAGCGCGAAGATCGCCAACCTGTTCATTCATTCAAACTACGTGGTGCCTACAATATGGTTGCCAGTTTGTCTGAAGCGCAAAAAGCAGCTGGCGTGATTGCAGCCTCAGCGGGTAATCATGCCCAAGGCATGGCGCTTTCTGGTACTAAGCTTGGTATCAAAACCACAATTGTGATGCCAAAAACCACACCTGACATTAAAGTCGAAGCGGTTCGTGGTTTTGGCGGTCACGTGGTACTGCACGGCAATAACTTTGATGAAGCCAAAGCCGAAGCAGAGCGTTTATCTGAACAGCATGGCTATACGTTTGTGCCTCCTTTTGATCACCCATTAGTGATCGCGGGCCAAGGCACTATTGGTATGGAGATGCTGCAACAGAATGGCCATCTCGATCATATCTTCGTCCCAGTTGGTGGCGGAGGTTTAGCGGCAGGTGTGGCAGTGCTGGTCAAACAGCTGATGCCAGAAATCAAAGTCATTGCAGTTGAGCCTGAAGATTCAGCGTGTCTTAAAGCCGCTTTAGATGCTGGTGAGCCCGTCGTTCTCGATCAGGTCAGCATGTTTGCTGATGGCGTCGCGGTAAAACGCATCGGTGAAGAAACCTTCCGCCTGTGTCAAAAATACCTTGATGGGCACATTACCGTTTCCAGCGATGAGATTTGCGCCGCAGTCAAAGACATCTTTGAAGATACGCGTGCTATCGCAGAGCCTTCTGGCGCGCTAGCATTAGCTGGTTTGAAGAAGTACGCTGAGCAAAACGAGCTTAAGAACAGCAACCTAGGTACTGTTCTATCGGGTGCAAACACGAACTTCCACGGTCTGCGCTACGTCTCTGAGCGTTGTGAACTGGGTGAAAAACGTGAAGGCCTGCTGGCAGTCACGATTCCAGAACGCCAAGGCGCTTTCTTTGAGTTCTGTAACCTGATTGGTGGCCGAGCGGTCACTGAGTTCAACTACCGCTACAACGATGACGATTTGGCCAACATTTTTGTTGGTGTCCGTCTACAAGGTGGGCAGGAAGAGCTGGAACACATCATTCACGATCTGCGTGAAGGTGGTTACCCTGTGGTCGACTTGTCAGACGACGAAATGGCCAAACTGCACATTCGTTACATGATTGGTGGTAAACCATCGAAGCAGCTTAAAGAACGCCTATACAGCTTTGAATTCCCAGAGTACCCAGGTGCATTGCTGAAATTCCTCAGCACATTAGGTACACATTGGAACATCAGTCTGTTCAACTATCGCAACCATGGTGCCGACTATGGTCGAGTACTGTGTGGTTTTGAACTGGATGAAGCCGACTTATCGCGCTTTTCCGCCCATTTGCGAGAGCTGGGCTATCAATGCAAAGACGAAACCAACAACCCGTCATATCAGTTTTTCCTTTCTTAATCATCAAAAGGCCAGTCACATGACTGGCTTTTTCTTTGCTGCCCAATACGACCTCCCACAATGCACTGTATGCATGTATATAATGCTAAAGTTTCATTTTAGTCATAGTGACTTTCAGTCTACACTCAATATCAGTTTTTAAATGTTTGCTACCGCGTAGTGGAGACCATCTATGTTTAACGCACTGATTCTAAACCAAGAAGAAAAACGCACCATCGCCTCTGTAGAACAAATCGACGAAGCACAGTTACCACAAGGCGACGTACTGATCGATGTCGATTACTCATCACTCAACTACAAAGATGGTCTGGCGATCACTGGCAAAGGTAAGATCATCCGCAACTTCCCTATGGTACCGGGCATCGATATGGCAGGCACCGTTGCTCACTCAGATGATGAACGTTACCAAGTCGGCGATAAAGTCGTATTAACTGGCTGGGGTGTGGGTGAGAATCACTGGGGTGGTATGGCTCAACGTGCGCGCCTAAAAGCAGACTGGTTGGTACCACTGCCAAAAGGGATCGACAGCAAAAAGGCCATGATGGTTGGCACCGCTGGCTTTACTGCCATGCTGTGTGTTCAAGCGCTTATCGACGCTGGTGTCAAACCTGAGTCAGGTGAAATTCTGGTCACAGGCGCCAGTGGTGGTGTGGGTTCAGTAGCGGTAACGCTATTGGCAACGCTCGGCTACAAAGTAGCAGCAGTGACTGGCCGCATTGAACAAAATGGTCCTCTCCTAGAAAAGCTAGGCGCAAGTCGCATCATTGATCGTGTCGAGTTTGAAGAACCCGCACGCCCACTGGAAAAACAAGTTTGGGCTGGCGCCGTTGATACCGTGGGCAGCAAAGTACTGGCTAAAGTACTGGCGCAAATGGATTACAACAGCGCAGTAGCTGCATGTGGTTTGGCTGGTGGCTTTGACCTACCAACAACCGTGATGCCTTTTATTCTGCGTAATGTTCGCTTGCAAGGCGTAGACTCAGTGATGTGCCCAACAGAGAAGCGTATCGCCGCTTGGGAAAAGCTGGTTGAACTACTACCTGACAGCTACTTTGAGCAAGCCTGTACTGAAGTAGCTCTTGCCGATGCACCAAAGTACGCAGAAGACATCACTAACGGTCAAGTAACAGGTCGCGTTGTGATTAAGCTGTAATTCTACGATTCAAAGTAAAAGAGCCAGCATTGCTGGCTCTTTTTGTATCGATCGAAATCGTGTTAATCCAATCCCATATCTGCGATACGTTTGGCAATCAAACGGCTACACTCTTCTCTCACCACAGATCGCAGCCATTCCTGTGCCGGTGAGTGCTCGCAACGTGCATGCCAGATCATCGAATAATCAAACGGCGTGAATTGGAACGGCAAAGGTTTAACCGCCAAGTCGTAACGCTCTGCAACCAGATAAGCTAAATCCGCTGGCACCGTAATAATCAGCGGCATGGTATCCACAATGGCCAATGCCGCTTCCAGATGATAAGCCCGCAGCACCATTTTTCGTTTTGGCTGATCGACCAGAGCCTGCTCAATTAACGTTTTGACGCCATCACTGATGGCGATCATCGCATGTGGATAGGTAAGGTAATCCTTTAAACTGAGTGATATGTTGGCCAACGGGTGCTGTTTAGATAAAAGGCATAAAACCCCTACACGCCCAAGAATTTCACTGCGTAGTGGATCTACTGGGCCAATGGGTCGGCATATGGCTAAATCCGCTCCCTCATACGTCAACTGATCAGCTAATCGGTCATGTTGCAGAGGCAGAAAGTTAATCGACACATTAGGCGCTTCCTGATAAATACGCGGCAAAGCAAAGGGCAGAATAGTCTGCATCGCATAGTCAGTGGTGGCGATATTGAAGGTGTTCTCAAAGCTTTGCGGTTCAGTTTGAATCGGAGACAACACCTGACGCAGCGACTCCAACGGCTCTCCCAGTGCTTTGTCGACCTCGAGCGCTTTTTCGGTTGGAATCAGATGCTGCCCCTGACGTGTAAACAAGGGGTCACCCAGCATATCACGCAGCCGACCTAACACTCGGCTCATCGCAGACTGGCTAAGATTAAGCCGATGTGCTGCTTTACTCACGCTGCACTCTTCGATTAAAACCCGCAACGCCACCAGCAAATTCAGATCACGGCGATAGATGTCTTCTAATTCCACAAATAGCCACTTAAAATGAAGGGTATATTTATTGAATTGTACTCTTTAGATAAAAAAAATCCCGCCTTTCAGCGGGGAAGCCCAAGAAAAATGGGGATAGTGTCGGAATGTAATTGAGCGTAGTTACAATTGAGAATGGTTGTTGGAAGTTCAACCATCAATTTTCTTGCTCTTCAGATGCGCTCGGCCAGCGATGCATCTCGAGCCAAATCCCTACAACCGTCGCAACCATGCCGAGCAAAGGCATAAACGACGATTCTGCTGGTGTACGTAAAACAAGTGCGCAAAAAGAAATAAAGCACAGCACGGAATAGATGGTTAGACGATCTAAAGCTGTCAACATCAGCGCTCCTTGTTTTAAATGTTACCAACTTGTTAACTAAGTTAAAACAATTTGATCGCTTTGCCAAGGGGTTATTGAATATTTTTTCTTCACCAGTATTATCTACCCCCTATTGAGGTAACCAAAGATATGACCATGACAATCAATTCAGAACAGGCGACCCAAACTTTAGAGGCAGAAGGACTGCGCTGCCCAGAGCCCGTGATGATGGTCAGGAAGACAATCCGTAACATGCAAGAGGGTGAGATTCTGCTGGTAAAAGCCGATGATCCATCCACCACACGTGACATTCCGAGCTTCTGCCGCTTTATGGATCACCAGCTAATTGCGGCTCAAACTGAAGAACTGCCTTATCAGTATCTGATCAAGAAAGGAATGGATTAGCGTTAACGCTAAACTCATTGAAATGAAAAACGGCTGCCTGGAGCAGCCGTTTGTTTATTCGTCATATTCAATGGTGTGGACTTCAGATTGTAATTTTCTCAGCTGTTTTCGCATTGCCCGCATTTCTTCATGCATGGGGATAATGTGCGCGACTCGAATCCAGGCCTCAACCGTCAATGCGGTCAACACAAATGAACCTGCAACAATCGGTAGCCACATGTCGGTCAGTACCATTGCCAGTAAACACAGTACCAAGCCGAAAGTGAATAGATAACTCTGACTTTTTGGGGTCATCCCCATATAACGTGTAAGCATAATGTTGCCCTCTCGCTATACTCTAGGTGTTTGAAGAAAAAACAGAATTCTTCTGACCTTGAGTAACATCATTCACACCGTTAAGTTAGCATGACAAGTACGACACTAATATGTCAACGATCACGCCCTTACACGAATTTAGCACAGAGTTTGATCTATCGCATTTCTCCACCAGATATCCGATTTTTACCACACTTTAGCGACATTTCTACAAGAATGCTGCACCTACCGCTAGAGCGATAAATAGCAGAGCGGTCAGCTTACGAATCAGGTTGAGCGGCATTTTATCAGCCGACAATTTACCAATCAAAACCACGGGAACATTGGCTGCCAGCATACCCAACGTAGTACCTATAATCACCAACGTCAGCGCGTCGGCAAACTGAGCCCCTAAGATAGAGGTAGCAATCTGAGTTTTGTCACCAATTTCAGCGATAAAGAACGCGATGAAGCTGGCAACAAACGGTCCTCGGTTGGAAATTTCATCGTCATCATCCAACTTATCTGGGATTAGCACCCAACCCGCCATAGCGAGAAAACTTGCCACCACGACCCACTTAAGCACCTCTGGTGATAAATAGTCGGCCACAACCACGCCTAACCAAGCCGCAAGGGCGTGATTGGCAATAGTAGCGAAGAAAATGGCGGCGATAATCGGTATCGGTTTTCGATAACGACTGGCCAACAGTAAAGACAATAGCTGGGTTTTGTCACCAATTTCGGCTAAAGCGACAGTGGTAATTGAAATAGCTAAAACGCTCACGACATGCTCATTGAGGCAGGGATAATTATTTTAAACCTAAGACAAACCTCGTGCCCCACCCCGGTTCACGATGTTTATCTAAGGTCTTGCTAAACCCATCAGGCGATGAGTTTCGAGCGCCATGGTGATTGTGCACCAATTATGTTGACGAACGAACCAAACAATCAGGCTGATTGTGTTGGTAAGCTACTCCCCAAAGATGGACGCAATTCTATCCAGCTCTATGTCATTTCTCAAGTAACAAAGTGGTCAAAAACTTCCTTTTAGGAAAATTTGGACGAATAAGCCATTAAAAATCCATTAAAGGAGAATTCTGACTAGGAATTAATCAAGATTAGCCCTACTCCCCTACGCAATATCTGGGTATACTTGATTGTTATTTTCATTATATTAATGTGCTGAAAGTGATAGAAATCGCCATGACTACGGCGAAGATTTGATCAATAACAGCAACAGAAGAATCGCGCGAACCTGACTTATGCAAAAATACGATATCAAAACCTTCCAGGGAATGATCCTCGCGCTGCAGGATTATTGGGCTCAAAATGGTTGTACCATTGTTCAACCGCTAGATATGGAAGTGGGTGCGGGTACCTCTCACCCAATGACTTGTCTACGAGCGCTTGGCCCAGAGCCAATGTCTACAGCTTACGTACAACCTTCACGTCGTCCGACCGATGGCCGTTACGGTGAAAACCCTAACCGTCTTCAGCACTACTACCAATTCCAAGTAGCGCTAAAACCATCGCCAGACAATATTCAGGAGCTGTACCTAGGTTCTCTAGAAGTACTTGGTGTCGATCCTCTGGTTCACGACATTCGTTTCGTCGAAGATAACTGGGAAAACCCAACATTAGGCGCATGGGGCCTAGGCTGGGAAGTGTGGCTAAACGGCATGGAAGTGACTCAGTTTACGTACTTCCAGCAGGTTGGTGGCCTTGAGTGTAAACCAGTAACCGGTGAAATCACTTACGGTATCGAACGTCTCGCTATGTACATCCAAGAAGTAGACTCGGTTTACGATCTCGTATGGAACATCGCCCCAGACGGCAGCAAAGTCACTTATGGTGACATTTTCCACCAGAACGAAGTGGAACAGTCAACGTACAACTTCGAGCACGCAGACGTCGATTTCCTATTCACTTTCTTCGACCAATGTGAAAAAGAAACCAAAGAGCTACTTGAGCTTGAGAAGCCACTGCCGCTTCCAGCTTACGAGCGCATTCTTAAAGCGGGTCATGCATTCAACATTCTTGATGCACGCAAAGCTATCTCGGTAACAGAACGCCAGCGTTACATCCTTCGTATCCGCAACCTGACTAAATCGGTTGCAGAAGCGTACTACGCATCACGTGAAGCTCTTGGCTTCCCAATGTGTAAGAAAGAAGGCGAGGAGAAGTAATCATGGCAAAAGAATTTCTAATTGAACTGGGTACGGAAGAGCTACCACCAACGCAACTTCGCACTCTAGCGGAAGCGTTCGCAGCTAACTTCGAAGCGGAACTTAAAGGTGCAGACCTAGCACACGAAGGCGTGAAATGGTACGCCGCTCCTCGTCGTCTAGCACTTAAAGTTGCTGCATTGGCTGAAGGCCAAGCGGACAAAGTGGTTGAAAAGCGTGGCCCTGCAGTTTCTGTCGCATTCGATGCTGACGGTAACGCAACGAAAGCGGCTCAAGGTTGGGCGCGTGGTAACGGCATCACTGTTGAGCAAGCTGACCGTCTCGTCACAGACAAAGGCGAATGGCTTCTTTTCAAACAGGAAGTGAAAGGCCAAGCAACGTCTGAAATCGTTGTCGACCTAGCAGCTAAAGCACTGGGTAACCTGCCTATCGCTAAGCCAATGCGCTGGGGTAACAAGACAACTCAGTTTATCCGCCCAGTTAAAACACTCACTATGCTAATGGGCTCTGACCTTATCGAAGGTGAAATCCTAGGCGTAGCATCAGATCGCACTATCCGTGGTCACCGCTTCATGGGTGAGCAAGAATTCACGATTGAATCTGCAGAGCAATACCCAGCGATCCTAGAAGAGCGCGGTAAAGTGATGGCAGATTACGAAGCGCGTAAAGCCATCATCCTTGCAGATTCACAAAAAGCAGCGGCTGCCGTTGGTGGTGTTGCTGATCTCGAAGATGACCTAGTTGAAGAAGTGACTTCTTTGGTTGAATGGCCAGTGGTACTGACGGCGAAGTTCGAAGAAGAGTTCCTAAAGGTGCCTTCTGAAGCGCTGGTTTACACCATGAAAGGTGACCAAAAGTACTTCCCCGTCTATTCACACGAGAACGGTGACGCAAACAAGAAGCTACTACCAAACTTCATCTTTGTTTCTAACATCGAATCGAAAGAACCTCGTTATGTTATCGAAGGTAACGAGAAGGTAGTACGTCCACGTCTAGCGGATGCAGAGTTCTTCTTTAACACTGACCGTAAGCGTCCTCTTATCGACCGCCTGCCTGAACTAGAGCAAGCGATCTTCCAGAAGCAGCTTGGTACTATCAAAGACAAGACAGACCGTATCACAGAGCTTGCTGGCTACATCGCTGAGCAAATCGACGCTGACGTTGAGAAATCTAAGCGCGCAGGCCTACTGGCTAAGTGTGACCTAATGACATCTATGGTATTCGAATTTACCGATACTCAAGGTGTAATGGGCATGCACTATGCGACTCATGATGGTGAAGACGAGCAAGTTGCACTGGCACTTTACGAGCAGTACATGCCTCGTTTCGCCGGTGACGAACTGCCAAGCACTGGCATCTCATCTGCGGTAGCAATGGCTGACAAGCTAGATACGATCGTCGGCATCTTCGGTATTGGCCAAGCGCCTAAGGGTTCTGACCCATTCGCACTTCGCCGTGCATCACTAGGTGTGCTGCGTATCATCGTAGAAAACGGCTACAACCTAGACCTAACAGATTTGATTGCTAAGGCAAAATCTCTGTTTGGTGACCGTTTGACCAACGACAACGTAGAAGCTGACGTTATCGACTTTATGCTAGGTCGTTTCCGCGCATGGTACCAAGATGCAGGTTTCAGCGTGGATATCATCCAAGCGGTACTGGCGAATCGTCCAACTAAGCCAGCTGACTTTGACCAACGTGTTAAAGCGGTTTCTCACTTCCGTGAACTGGAAGCGGCAGAAGCACTTGCTGCGGCGAACAAACGTGTAGGCAACATCCTAGCCAAGTTCGATGGTGAGCTAGCAGCAGACATCGATCTATCGCTTCTACAAGAAGACGCAGAGAAAGCACTGGCAGAAAGCGTTGAAGTAATGACAGAAGCGCTAGAGCCAGCGTTCGCAACAGGTAACTACCAACAAGCGCTAAGCAAGCTTGCAGACCTGCGTGAGCCAGTCGATTCATTCTTCGACAACGTCATGGTAATGGCAGATGACGAAGCATTGAAAAAGAACCGTCTAACGCTACTGAACAACCTGCGTAACCTATTCCTACAGATCGCGGATATTTCACTTCTACAGAAGTAATATCTCGAACAATATAGGTTCTACGAAGCCCAACTCCTCGGAGTTGGGCTTTGTTTTTATCAGTGACGGAATTTTGTGCTTTGCCTCGTAATCACATTAAGGTATGTTCAGGGATTACCCGATTATCCATAGACCACTACGCTCAAGGTGAGTCTTGGAATTACTAGCTTCGACTAGTAACTATTACACTTAAAGCAATCACAATGAATTAGGTATAACTACAAATGCAATTCTCTAAGTTTGGTGAAAAATTCAATCAGTATTCCGGTATCACGCGTTTAATGGATGACTTAAACGACGGCCTGCGCACGCCAGGTGCGATCATGCTCGGAGGTGGTAACCCAGCCGCTATTCCAGCCATGCTTGAATACTTTCGCCAAGCCAGTGAGGAGATGCTCGCCAACGGGGACCTCGTAGCCGCCATGGCCAACTATGATGGCCCGCAAGGCAAAGACGCGTTTGTAAAAGCTCTGGCTAAGTTATTAAAAGACACTTATGGTTGGAACATATCAGAAAAAAACATCAGCTTGACCAACGGCAGTCAGAGCGGCTTCTTTTATCTGTTCAACCTGCTGGCGGGTAAGCAGCCAGATGGCTCGCATAAGAAAATCTTGCTGCCTTTAGCGCCTGAATACATTGGCTACGGCGATGCAGGCGTTGATGAAGATATTTTTGTCTCCTACCACCCAGAAATTGAAATGCTCGACAATGGCCTGTTTAAATACCATGTCGACTTCGAACAGCTCAAAGTCGATGACTCGGTTGCCGCCATTTGTGCATCACGCCCAACCAACCCTACCGGCAACGTGCTCACTGATGAAGAGATCCATAAGCTGGATAAACTGGCGCGTGAAAACAACATTCCACTTATCATCGACAATGCCTATGGTCTGCCATTCCCGAATATCATCTTTGAAGATGTTCAGCCATTCTGGAACGAAAACACCATCCTATGTATGAGCCTGTCTAAACTCGGCCTTCCGGGTGTACGCTGCGGGATTGTGATTGCCAGTGAAGAAGTGACTCAGGCTATGACCAATATGAACGGCATCATCAGCTTGGCTCCAGGAAGCCTTGGTCCTGCGTTGGGTCATCATATGATTAAGAATGATGACCTACTGAATCTCAGCACCAATGTTATCAAGCCGTTTTATAAGCAAAAATCTCAGCGAGCGGTCGAACTGCTGCAAACCGCCATCACTGACTCACGTTTTCGCATTCACAAACCAGAAGGGGCTATCTTCTTATGGCTTTGGTTTGATGAGCTGCCAATCACCACTATGGAGTTATACCAAAGACTGAAAGCACGCGGCGTGTTAATCGTGCCAGGCGAGTACTTCTTTATTGGTCAGGAAGATGACTGGGAGCACGCACACCAGTGCCTGCGCATGAACTACGTTCAAGAAGACGAAATGATGCAGAAAGGTATCAATATTATTGCTGAAGAAGTCAAAAAAGCTTATCAAGAAGCCTAAGTTAACGGCTTCGGTTAGATCAAAAAAGAGCACCTAGATGGTGCTCTTTCACTCTAACTTTCAACACATACGCTCATCGGAGCGATAGATATTTTAGCCTTCTAACAGTTTACTCCCATTAATGGAAATTTTGCGTGGTTGCATCGCTTCTGGGATTTCGCGTTCTAGGTCAATGTGTAGCAGACCATTTTCCATGCTTGCACCGATAACTTTTACATAATCTGCTAGCTGGAATTTACGCTCGAAATCGCGCTCTGCGATACCTTGATACACGTATTGCTTCTCTTCTTCTGTTTTACGTTCACCCTTAACGATCAGCATGTTCTCTTTTTGAGTCAGATCGAGCTGTTCTTCAGCGAAACCTGCCACCGCCATGGTAATACGGTAGTGATTCTCATCTTTTTGCTCGATGTTGTAAGGAGGGTAACCGCCAGAAGAATTTTTCGATGTATTCGCTTCCATCATGTTGAATAGACGATCGAAGCCGATTGCGTTGCGGTAAAGTGGAGTGAAATCTACAGTTCTCATAATGCTATCCTCATAGTAAGCAATAGTCTTAGTCGTGAGTTTGCGCGGTTCGATTTTGTATTCGAACCTTGCCGACTAAGGGATTCATCCACTACTCCTCGGGTTTTATTAACTCTGGGAGCTAGTGTCGAATCAAGTTCAATGGTGTGCCTCTAAGATCATCCTCTCCTGAGCGATACCTTATCAGCGGTTAGTGAGGTTTGTTTCTTCTCTCTTGAGCAAGACAGCGTCCCTCTTCACAATTAGATATGTGGATAGCTCAAATTAGTTTCAAGGGATTATTTTCAATTATTTCGCAAAACCAATATTTTTCAATACCTTACAGGCATAAAAAAGCACCACCAATAGGCAGTGCTTTAAATACAATGAAGCTATCAATTTAATTGCTTCGAGGCTAAGTTAGTTCGCATTAGTTCAAGTGAAACGCACGCAGCATACAAGTGTATGTGAGTACGCCGAACGCAGAAATCATGCGAAATAACGACGCATCGTAGTGATTAAACGTCTAGGTTAGCTACTTTCAATGCATTCTCTTCGATAAAGTTACGACGAGGTTCTACTTGGTCACCCATTAATGTCGTAAACAGTTGGTCTGCACCAACGGCATCTTCAATCGTTACCTGCATCATACGGCGCGTTTCTGGGTCCATTGTGGTTTCCCAAAGCTGCTCAGGGTTCATCTCTCCCAGACCTTTGTAGCGCTGTAAGCTAAGACCACGACGAGACTCTTTGATAAGCCACTCAAGCGCATCAACAAAGCTTGTTACTGGTTGAGTGCGTTCACCACGCTTGATATAAGCACCTTCCTCGAGAAGACCATTAAGCGCTTCAGATAGATCGGCCAGTTTGCCATATTCTTTCGAATTAATCAGATCAATACTTAGTGCATACTCATGCGTCACACCATGAGTGCGTACGACAATCTTTGGTAGGTTTAAACCAAGCTCTGCATGCTGTTCAACTTCAAAGCTGTACTGACTTGCGCCCACTTCTTTTGCGTTTAACTGCTCAACAAGCTGCTTAGTCCACGCTTCTACTGCTGCCGCATCGTGGCACTGCTCTGCTGTTAGGCGAGGCGTATAGATGAGTTCATGCACTAGCGCACGCGGATAACGACGACTCATGCGATCCACCAGCTTAATGCCCGCATTATACTGCTGAACCAACTTTTCTAACGCTTCACCTGCTAGCGCTGGCGCTTCTGCATTTACGTGCAAAGATGCGTTATCAAGTGCTAAGGACACTTGGTATTGGTTCATTGCATCTTCATCTTTGATGTACTGCTCTTGTTTGCCTTTCTTCACTTTGTAAAGTGGCGGCTGAGCGATGTATACGTAGCCACGCTCGATCAGCTCAGGCATTTGACGGTAGAAGAAGGTCAACAGTAACGTACGAATATGTGAACCATCGACATCGGCATCGGTCATGATGATGATGTTGTGGTAGCGTAATTTATCTGGATTGTACTCGTCACGGCCGATACCACAACCAAGTGCGGTGATAAGTGTCGCTACTTCTTGCGAAGACAACATCTTATCGAAGCGTGCTTTCTCTACGTTGAGGATTTTACCTTTCAGTGGAAGAATCGCTTGGTTCTTACGGTTACGGCCTTGTTTTGCGGAGCCGCCTGCCGAGTCACCCTCCACTATGTACAGTTCAGAGAGCGCAGGATCTTTTTCCTGACAGTCAGCCAGTTTACCTGGCAGGCCTGCTAGATCTAGCGCGCCTTTACGACGCGTCATCTCACGCGCTTTACGTGCGGCATCACGAGCACGCGCAGCATCAATGATTTTAGTACAAACCGTTTTCGCTTCTGCTGGGTGTTCGATTAAAAACTCAGACAGTTTTTCACCCATTGCAGATTCAACCGCAGATTTCACTTCAGAAGAAACCAGTTTGTCTTTGGTTTGGCTTGAGAATTTAGGATCTGGCACCTTGACAGAAATAACTGCAGTTAGACCTTCACGCGCATCATCACCTGAAGTGGCGGTTTTTGCTTTTTTCGAGAAGCCTTCTTTGTCCATGAACGAGTTCAGTGTACGTGTTAACGCCGCACGGAAACCTGCTAGGTGAGTACCACCATCACGCTGAGGGATGTTGTTAGTGAAACAGTAGATGTTTTCTTGGTAGCCATCGTTCCACTGCATAGCCACTTCGACGGCAATACCATCTTCACGTTCAGCGTTGAAGTGGAATACTTTCTCAATAATCGGCGTCTTGTTAGTGTTTAAGTGATCAACAAACGCCTGAATACCACCTTCGTACATGAAGTGATCTTGTTTGTCTTCTTCACGCTCATCGCGCAACTTGATAGACACACCCGAGTTTAGGAAAGAAAGCTCACGTAGACGCTTAGCCAGAATGTCGTAATGGAATTCTGTGTTTGAGAAGGTTTCTTCACTAGGCCAGAAACGAATCTCTGTTCCTGTTTTGTCCGTTTCACCAATAACAGCAAGTGGCGCTTGCGGTTCACCATGATGATAGGTTTGCGTATGGATTTGGCCACCGCGGTGAATGGTCAGAGTCACTTGTTTGGATAATGCGTTGACTACCGATACACCAACACCATGCAGACCGCCTGATACCTTGTAAGAGTTATCATCAAACTTACCACCAGCATGCAGTACCGTCATGATCACTTCGGCTGCTGATACGTTCTCTTCTGGGTGCATTTCGGTCGGGATACCACGACCGTCATCGCGAACGGATACTGAACTGTCCTCATGAATAGTCACAACGATGTCTTTACAGTGACCCGCTAACGCTTCATCAATTGAGTTATCCACCACCTCGAAAACCATGTGGTGCAGACCGGTACCATCATCCGTGTCGCCGATGTACATACCAGGACGCTTACGTACCGCGTCCAGACCTTTTAGTACTTTAATACTCGATGAATCGTAATTTTCAGACATGAGTTATCTTCCACTATATATTTTGCTCTATTGTGCCATGTTCCACATGGAACATCTTACCATTTTCATCTGCCATATCAGCAATTTGGCTTTGCGTAATAGAACTTACAAAAACTTGTGCCCTCGTCTCTTTTAAGCAATCTGCAAGACGCTCACGACGTTGGCTATCTAATTCCGATGCAAAGTCATCAATTAAGTAAATACACTGCTTACCTGTTACTTTGGTCAAGTGCTGTCCCTGTGCAACTCGCAAGGCACAGACCATCAATTTAAGTTGGCCACGAGACAACACATCCTCAACAGGTGTACCATTTACTTTGATTTTTAAATCTGCCTTATTTGGGCCACTAAAGGTGTACCCCAGAGCCTGATCCCGTTCAAAATTCTTCTCAAGAATGTCTTGATAAGGGGTCTCTTTGTCCCAGCCTCGGTAGTACTTCAGCTGGATATCAAATTCGGGGAGAAATGTCTGACAGATTTCCTTGGCTTTCTCGGTCATCTGCACGACATATGTGGCTCGCCACTGGCTGATGTGTTCAGCCAACCTTGCCATCTCCTGATCCCAATACGACAGCTCACGATAGCTGGTGGCTGTTTTTAACAACGCGTTGCGCTGCTTGTTCAGACGCTTAAACCGCCCCCAAGCATCATAGAAAGCAGACTCGGTGTGAAACACGCCCCAGTCGATAAATGCCCGACGATGCTTTGGGCCGTCCGTCAGTAAATCAAACCCTTCCGGATGAATCAATTGCAGTGGCAGAACCTGCGCCAATTGAGCCAGTTTTTGTCCGGACTGACCGCCTATTTTAACCTCTGTTGAGCCATCACGCTGCTTATTAATGCCAATTGGTAGCTCAAATTGATCCGAGTTCAAAAAACGACCGTGGACAAACAGCTCATCACAGCCATTTTGAATAACACGACCAGTCAAAGAGCTTTTAAACGAGCGACCATGCCCCAGCAAATAGATGGCTTCCAGAACACTGGTTTTACCACTACCATTGGGCCCAATAAGAAAGTTAAAGCCTGCAGACAGGTTAATGTCACAGGCTTCAATGTTTCTAAATTGCTTAATGATAAGACGAGAAAGCGGCATGCTAGAGTCGAATTGGCATCACCACGTACATCGCGCTGTCGTCATCGACATTTTCGATCATAGCGCTGGCATTGGCATCCGACATAGAGATACGAACTTTGTTACAGCGAAGCGTGTTGAGCACATCCAGTACATAGCTGACGTTAAAACCAATCTCAATCGGCTCACCCTCAAAGCTCACATCCAGCATCTCTTCCGCTTCTTCCTGCTCCGGGTTATTGGCGGTAATACGCATTTCAGTATCCGCTAAGTTGACGCGTACCCCACGGAATTTTTCATTCGACAAGATAGCAGCACGCGAGAACGCCTGACGCAGCTCTTCACATTCCGCTTCAAGCGTTTTGGTCGTTGATTGCGGCATCACACGGCGATAATCCGGGAAACGGCCATCCACCAGTTTAGAGGTGAAGACAAAGTTGTTTACTTCTGCACGCACGTTTGAGCTGCCTATTTGTAATGTCACCGGTTGCTCAGGCGCATCCAACAACTTAACCAACTCCAACACCCCTTTACGTGGCACAATGATTTGCTGCTGAGCAAACTCCGACCCAAGTTGAGCCTGAGAGACGGCCATACGGTGTCCATCAGTGGCAACACTGCGCAGTGTCGTACCATCAATTTCAAACAACATACCGTTGAGGTAGTAACGTACATCCTGATTGGCCATCGAGAATTGAGTTTTCTCAATCAATCCGCGCAACTCACCTTGCGTTAGTGAAACTTCGACTTCACTCTGCCAATCTTCAATGTTCGGGAAATCGTTAGCAGGTAAGGTCGAGAGTGAGAACCGACTACGTCCAGAACGAACTTGAACACGATCGCCTTCAAGAACAAAGGTAATGACCGAATCGTCAGGTAATCCACGGCAGATATCTAAAAATTTACGCGAGGGAACCGTCACACTGCCCGCTTCAAAGTCGCCTTCTAAAGCGACACGGCTGATAAGCTCGACTTCCAGATCTGTTGCCGTCATTGACAGCATATTGTCTTCAACTTTCAGTAACAGGTTGCCCAGAATAGGAAGAGTTGGACGACCACCTAATGCGCCAGACACTTGCTGCAGCGGTTTAAGTAAGTGGTTACGTTCAATGGAAAATTTCATAGTACGCTCTTATCAGAATTCGTTTAGCTTAATACGGTATTATTCTATTTAATGCTTAGAATACTGTGATTTATGAAGAAAGGGTACGAATCAGGTTAGAATAATCTTCCTTGATGTCATGGCTCTCTTCGCGCAATTGTTCAATCTTACGACAAGCATGAAGAACAGTAGTATGGTCTCGACCACCAAAAGCATCACCAATTTCAGGCAAGCTGTGGTTGGTCAGCTCTTTAGCTAACGCCATCGCTAGCTGACGCGGACGCGCAACCGAGCGCGAGCGGCGCTTAGACAGCAAATCGGCAACTTTAATCTTGTAGTATTCCGCCACCGTCTTTTGAATATTATCGATCGTCACCAACTTTTCTTGCAGAGCCAGCAAGTCGCGCAGAGCTTCACGGACAAAGTCGATAGTAATTGGGCGACCAGTAAAGTTGGCATTGGCAATCACGCGGTTCAACGCGCCTTCCAGCTCACGAACATTCGAGCGCAGTCGCTTGGCGATAAAAAACGCCACTTCATCGGCAAGGTGGATTTGGTGATCTTCGGCTTTTTTCATCAAGATCGCGACACGGGTTTCCAACTCAGGCGGTTCGATCGCCACAGTTAACCCCCAACCAAAGCGGGATTTTAAGCGATCCTCTACGCCACTGATCTCTTTTGGATAGCGGTCTGAGGTTAAAATGATCTGTTGATTGCCTTCTAAAAGCGCATTGAAGGTATGGAAGAATTCTTCCTGAGAGCGCTCTTTATTGGCAAAGAATTGGATGTCATCGATCAGCAAAGCGTCAACACTGCGGTAGTAACGTTTAAACTCTTCAATCGCGTTGTTTTGCAGCGCTTTTACCATATCCTGAACGAATCGTTCAGAGTGCATGTAGACCACTTTAGCATTCGGCTTGTTATCCACAATCGCATTGCCCACCGCGTGCAACAAATGCGTTTTACCTAGACCCGTACCGCCATATAAGAATAAGGGGTTGTATGCTGCGCCTGGATTGTCAGCAACCTGACGAGCGGCCGCTAAACCGAGTTGGTTGGATTTACCTTCAACGAAGTTGTTGAACTTGTGCTTGATGTTGACATTTGAGCGGTGGTTGATTTCCGCCACCTGCTGCTCATCATCATCCCAAGTTTTATGCACAGGCTTACGCGCTTGAAGCTGAGCAGGTGCCGAAGACTCTGCCGCAACATCAGCGGGCGTGCGCTTCGGCGCAGGCTTAGGGGCAGAGACAGGACGGCTCCCCACTTCAAAACGTAAACTCGGAATATCGTTACCACAGTATTCCTGCAACAAACGATTAATGCTGTTGAGGTAGCGGTCGCGAACCCAATCCATAACAAAACGGTTAGGTGCGAACAAAGTGAGAGTATTGTCATTGAGCTCCGCTTGTAACGGACGTACCCACATACTGAATTCTGTAGCTGGTAGCTCTTCTTGAAGCTGCTGCATACATTGCAACCAAAGCGAAGATGACACGGTGCCCCCACTCAAAGTTAATGATCGAAAAAGATTGGCAATTTTACCTGTTGATAACCAAGATCGCCAGCAAATGATCGACGATCCAGTGAATAAGATCTAAGTTATTCACAATATTTTCGTCATTATTCTCGGGATCAACACAAGCTGCCCTATTCTTACTCACATAA